>JAWKXJ010000014.1:0-2434 GCA_041397105.1 Paracoccaceae bacterium | reverse complement strand
CCGCCGTAGATCAGCCGCTTGCCATCTTCGCGCCGGGTCCGGTCGAAATGGACTTTCGCGGTGTTCTGCCAGAGCCGGGTGGCGAGCATATGCTCTGCCTCCTCGACCGTCACCCCGTCCACATGGTCGATCTTCTCGCCCACGTGATAGTCGCCCCAGCGGTGCGCCTCGCCCGCCAGGGTGAAGTCGTAGCGGCGGAAATCCAGCCCCTCGGGCACGATCAGCGACGCAGGGTCCACGACCTTCGCCAGGTCGGGCACATGCGGAAAGGGCGCGGCGGCGGCGCGGTCGCGCTTTCGGACCATCACCCAGCGGACATATTCCAGAACGACCGCACCCGACTGGTTCAGACCGCGCGTCCTGACCCAGACGACGCCGGAGGCGCCGTTCGAATTTTCCTTCAGCCCGATGACCTCGCTTTCCGAGCGCAGCGTGTCGCCCGGCCAGACCGGTGCAAGCCAGCGTCCCTCGGCATAGCCGAGATTGGCGATGGCATTGAGCGAAATGTCGGGCACCGTCTTGCCGAAGACCGTATGAAAGGCGATCAGATCGTCCATCGGCGCGGCGGCCAGGCCGCAGGCCCGCGCGAATTCGTCGGAGGAATAAAGCGCGTGACGGGCCGGATAGAGCGCGTGATAAAGCGCCCGCTCGCCGCCCGACAGGGTCCGGGGCACCGCATGGGCGATCACCTCGCCCAGACGGTAATCCTCGAAGAAGCGCCCCGGATTGGTCTTCATGTCGCCTCCGATAGTCAGCCGAACGGCGGATAGCCGAGCCAGGTGTGGATATAGCCGATCAGGCCGAACAGGACCGCCGCGACGCCGACATAGATCAGGTCGTTGCGCACCGGCCCGGCTTTCGGCGGCGTCCAGTCGGGCACCTGCCGGTTGATCAGGATGAGGTCGATCACCGCCCAGGCCAGAAGCCCGCCAAAGAGGATCACCGAGGCGAGATCGCCGTTCACCAGAAGGTGCGCGATGGCCCAGATCTTCACCGCCGTCAGCATCGGATGACGGATCTTTGTGCGCAGCCTGCCGGGCACATAGCCGAGTTCCACAAGGAAGACCGCAAATACCATCATCAGGTTGTTCACATGGCGAAGGAAGGTTGGCGGCGACCAGAGCTCGACAACGGGCGCGGCGCGGAACCCCTTCACCATCAGGACGACCGCAAGGATCGACAGGACGGTGATGACAAGCTTGCCGGGCATTTCGCCCATGGCTGCGCGCGCGCCGGGCGCCACGCGCTTCATCAGATGCGAGACATACCAGAGCGCGAGGCCGAGAATCAGCAGGGACATGGGTTCCTCCGAATGTGAATGGCCTTCACACTACCCATCGGCTACAGCGCCGCAAGGGCTTCTGCCTTGGCGAGTGTCCGCCCCGCCGCCACCACATGCAGCTTCTCGACGATCTTGCCATCGACAACCGCCACGCCCTTCCTTGCCTTCTCGGCCTCGGCATAGGCGGCGATCTGACGGCGGGCGAGGTCGATCTCGGCCTCGGACGGGGCAAATATCTCGTTGGCGATGGCGATCTGGGCGGGGTGGATCAGCGTCTTGCCATCGAAGCCCATGTCGCGGCCCTGATCGCATTCGCGCCTGAGACCCTCATCATCCTTGAAGGCATTGTAGACCCCGTCGATCACGATGCGGCCGTAGGCCTTGCCCGCCAGAAGGCACATGGAAATCGCGGTCAGCAGCGGCTCGCGGTCCGGCCGGTAGCGCGCGCCAATGTCCTTGGCGAGGTCGTTGGTGCCGACGACAAAGCCCTGGATGCGCGGATGGGCGGCGATATCGGCCGCGTGCCAGGCAACGACCGCGGTTTCCATCATCGCCCAGAGCGGCCTGTCGGGCACCAGCACCGCGACCGCCTCGACATGTTCGGGGCGCGAGACCTTCGGAACAAGGATCGCGTCGCAGGTCACGTCGGCGAAGGCCAGGCAATCGTCGCGGCCCCAGGCAGTGTCGAGGGCGTTGATCCTGACGATCCGCGCCCGCCGCCCGTAATCGACCGAGCGCAGCTTTTCGGCCACCATCGCCCGCGCAACGGGTTTTTCCTCAGGCGCCACCGCATCTTCCAGATCGAAGATGATTGCGTCGCAGGCCAGTGTCGCCGCCTTGTCAAGCGCGCGTTCGTTGGCGCCGGGGATATAGAGTACCGAGCGATAGGGGCGCGGCGCATCTGCCGGGGGATTTGCCGCAGGCTGGGGCGGAATCATGAAGGCTCCTCGCAATATTCTTTCGTCAGGGATCATATTCCTGGACGTTTTGGCAAGTCCGGACTTGCCGCAGTGCAGAACTTTCTGCACCCGCATTGCAAGATCCATGCCCGCGGCCGACCGGGCGCACCGCACGTTAACCGATTTTTCCCGCGTCGGGCGCAGGCTTTGCCCATCACCGGAGCCTTCGCGCCCCCCCCCCGAAGCGGACAGA
>JAWKXJ010000013.1:0-2091 GCA_041397105.1 Paracoccaceae bacterium | reverse complement strand
TCAAGGCTGCGCCGAAGCTCACGCGGATGACGCGCGAGCGCCGCAACAAGCTCAACGCGCCGGCCGACTGGCCGGACGCCAAGCTTCGTGCGCTGAACGGTGTTGCTCCGCCCGCATTGTTGTCGTTGCCTTGGGTCGCCCCATCGCTTGCATGGTGGCCGCTTCGCGGGGGGTGGGCGGCGGCGACGGCGGATCAGAGAGGCGGGGCTGATCCCAAGCTCCTTATGTTCAGCCGGTTCCGCGCAACGCCCCCCAGCGTCGCCGCGCTTCTCAGCTTCGGGGTCGAGGCACGCTGCCTTCCCAAGAAGCAAGGGGGATACGAAAAAGCCTATAGGCGACGGCGCTTCAAGCTGGCGGCGGTCCCTGGCCCCGTCATGGCGGCGTTTCATCCCTCACCATGGCTGATCCGTAACACCGACCCGCTCGCAAAAGCGGGGGCGCCGCTCGGTGCTATCCGCAAGGAAGTTCGCCGACAGATTCTCGCTGCTTTGCCGAAAGGCATCATCGAACGGGACACCGTCAAGGCCCGCCGACGCCACAGATCGATTGCCCGCGTCTTGGCCTCCATCGAACGCATGGCGGGTATTGCGGAGCAGTCGGCGGCGGGATGGAGCAGTGCGATCGGTGATGATCGCGCCGCGCAATCGGCGGTGCGAAAATGGCGCCAGACGCTGCCGATCGACAGGATTTCGCTGGCCGAGCTTTCCGACCTCGTTGACTACGCAATTGGCGCGCCGGGCGTCGTGCTTGGCCGGGCGCTGCGGCGCCATGACCCGACGATCCTGGATGGCCCGCGATACCCCGAATTGGTCCAGCTCAGTTGGCAGGGCCTGCGCGCCTATCTCGACAACCCGGTTATATTGTCATCGCTGCCAGGCAGGAACGCGGTCGAGCAGGTCATGGGAGCGGTGGTCGACGGCGGTTTCGAGAGCGTTCTCGACGAGCATTTCTGGCTCCGCGCCCAGAATCTCCATGAGGGCGCTACGGGTCTTGCCAGGGATCTGAAGGCGTCGCTCGGGCTCCGTGCCGGCAGTTTCAGTTTTCATGGGATCGGCGGACAGCCGCACAAGATTCCCGTCCGTTGCCATGTCGCCGTCCCGTTTGGGGACGCGGAAGCCGAACCGGTGATCAAGGTGGAGGGAGGCGTGGCGCAGGCCACCCCGGCGCGTCCGGACGAAGTGCGCCGAAGCTTCAACACGCCTTTCTGGCCGCATGTCTTGGCGACGACATCCGTTGGGCAGGAGGGACTGGATTTTCATCCGTGGTGTTCGCATGTGGTTCATTGGGACCTTTCCTCCAATCCGCTCGACCTCGAGCAACGCGAAGGCCGCATCCAACGCTATGCGGGTCTGTCGGTCAGACGGAAGCTGGCGGAAGAGCTGCGCGATGAAGTGCTTGGCGATCCCGCCGTGGTTCAACACTCTCCCTGGCAATGCGTGGAGCGGCACGCGCAGCGCTTTGTTGATGAGAGCGGCCTTCGCCCGTGGTGGGTGCTCGATGGCGCTGAAATCCGGCGGCATGTTTTCGAGCGTCCCTTTGGTCGGGACATGCTGCGGTTCGCGCAACTTAGGGAACAGCGCATGATCTATCGACTGGCCCTCGGCCAGCCCAACCAGGAAGACTTTATCGACGTGCTGTCGCGCGGCGGGGAAGTGACCCGCGCGCTGTTGCAACCGCTGGTCCTAGATTTTTCCGCTATGGGTCTTCGGCAACAACACGTCACTGCGCCGAACACATTGGCCAACGGACATGGGCCGATGACGGAGACCGGCGTTCCGGCATTAAATGACGGTGATATGGTGGCGCCTGCTTCGGCAACCAACCCATCGATAACCGACATTGATGCCCAGCAGCGGCTGATGCCTGGCTGAGCGGGGAGACGCAAGGCGGCCCTATGATGGCTATGCGCTGCCCAAGACCCGCAATTTCATCGCGCGGGTCTCCAGCAAGTAGGTCTCGACCCCAGCGAGCAAGTGCAGCCCTTCTTCGGTGATCGCCGCCCGTGACAGGCCGGGCTGAATGATGCGGACGTCAAATTCGTAGCGATAGTCCTGCCAGCTTGCTTTCAGCCGCTTGAGGAACGCGGCGTTC
>JAWKXJ010000012.1:0-52515 GCA_041397105.1 Paracoccaceae bacterium | reverse complement strand
AACAAAGGTCTCAGACCTCTCGCCCTTGCTTTCGTTGCCTAAGCTCGAATCCATTCTCGCGGACCCGGGCGATTTCGATCCAAGACAGATAGAGACTCTTCAAAGGCGTGGGGTGGCAATCGGCATTCCGATCTCCGAGCCTTGACACAGTCGCCGAGGCAACCTGTCAATGTCGCTTTCCGGCTAGCGGCATTCCGCGCCTTGCACTAGAACACCCCACGAGCCCGCGGCGATGGCGTCGCCGCAGGGGGCCTGCCCCCGACGCTTGCGGAGATGATCCGCCGCAGTCCTGTACGCCGGGACCTTTCGGGGTTCCGCGATCCAAGGACCGGACCCCAACATGTGAGGTCTGAACCGATGACGGAACGTCCCCAGCAATACCGGTTTCACCAGGGCGACCGCGTCCTGCCGTTTGCCGCCACCGAATATGAGGCCCGGCTCGGCGGGCTCCGCGCTATCATGGATGCGATGGGGGTGGAGGCGGTCGTGCTCACCTCGATGCACAACATCGCCTATTATTCAGGGTTCCTTTATTGCTCCTTCGGGCGGCCCTATGCGCTCGTCGTGACGGCCACGCAGGATGTCACGATCAGCGCGGGCATCGACGCGGGCCAGCCCTGGCGGCGCTGCCATGGCGACAACATCACCTATACGGACTGGCAGCGCGACAATTACTGGCGCGCAATCCTGTCGGTGACCGGGCCGGGGAAGGTCGTGGGCTACGAGGGCGATCACCTGACGTTGCTGCAGTCGGAGAAACTGAAATCCTTCCTCTCGCCGACCAAGACAATCGACATCGCCCCCGCGACGATGAAGCAGCGGATGCACAAGTCCGCCGCCGAGATCGCGCTGATCAAGCATGGCGCCAATGTCGCGGATGTGGGCGGCTATGCGATCCGGGATGCGGTGAAAGCCGGCGCGCGCGAGATCGACGTTGCGATGGCGGGCCGCGACGCGATGGAACTGGAGATTGCCAAGCGGTTCCCGGATGCCGAATACCGTGACACCTGGGTCTGGTTCCAGTCGGGCATCAACACCGATGGCGCCCACAACCCGGTCACCACGCGCGAATTGCAGGTGGGCGATATCCTTTCGCTGAACACCTTCCCGATGATTTCGGGCTATTACACCGCGCTGGAACGCACGATGTTCGTGCGTGAAGTCGATGCGGCAAGCCTGAAAATCTGGGAGGCGAACGTCGCCGCGCATGAATACGGGATGAGCCTTCTGAAGCCGGGCGTTTCCTGCGCCGAGGTCACCGCGAAGATCAACGATTTCTTCGAGGAACGGCAGCTTCTGCAATACCGCACCTTCGGCTACGGCCATTCCTTCGGCGTTCTCAGCCACTATTACGGCCGCGAGGCAGGGCTGGAACTACGCGAGGATATCGACACGGTGCTGGAACCCGGCATGGTGATCTCGATGGAACCGATGCTGACCATCCCCGAAGGCCAGCCTGGCGCGGGCGGCTACCGTGAGCATGACATCCTCGTCATCACCGAGGATGGCAACGAGGATATCACCAAATATCCCTACGGGCCGGAGTTCAATACCGTCGGCTAGGAAACCCGGACGGGCGGACCGACAGCGGTCTGCCCGTCTGAGGCGGGCATGGTGTCACAACTGGCGTCTTCGACGGAACGGCCATGAATCTGTGGCGTTGCTACCCGGAACCACGGAGTTTTGTTTCCGATCCGTCACCAGAGGGGTTGACGGGCTTGCCGTGCTTGGGGCTCATTGGCGGCGAAACCCGACCCCCCCTTTGATAATCACGAAAGCCGAATTTCATGATCCTGTCCCAGTTGCCAGTTCACCGGCTACGGCCGGGCGCCGTGCTGATGCTTGTCACGGCGATTTTCCTGTCGGCCTGTGCGCCGCGCCCCGAAGCGACGCGCGCGCCCGATCCTGCGCTGGCGCATTACGCGGCGGTCGAGGATAACGGGTTTCTGATCCCCGAGGTGCATCCCGGCTATGCCACGCCGCACAACCGGCGTCAGTCGGTCGCCTGGACAGGCGGCGAGGCGCCAGGCACGATCGTGGTCGATCCCTGGGCGCGCTGGCTCTACCTCGTGGAAGAGGGCGGCACGGCCACCCGCTATGGCATTGCCGTCGGGCGTGAAGGAAAAGGGTTTCGCGGCAATGCGGTGATCTCGCGGAAGGAGGAATGGCCGTTCTGGCAGCCGACCGCCAACATGATCCGGACCGAGCCTGAGGTTTACGCCCAGTTCGCCGCCGGCATGGAGGGCGGGCTGGACAATCCGCTGGGTGCGCGGGCGCTTTACCTCTACCGGGGTGGCAAGGACACCAAGTTCCGTATTCACGGCACCTCGAACGCCTCGACCATCGGGCGCAAGACCTCGGCCGGTTGCATCCGGCTTTTCAATCAGGACGCCATCGACCTTTACACGCGCGTGCCGACCGGGACGCGGGTGGTGGTGCGCACACCCGAGGAATCGCTCGCCATCGAAGGCGCCTTCGTCGAGGTCGAGAACGGGTATCTTGTGCCGGCAGGCTCGCCGGAGGCCGAGGCGTTTCTGAAACGCCAGGCGGAACTGCCGCCTGAAACAGTGCCGTCGGCAAGCTGAGCCGAACTGGGCGTCAGAGACGGATGACGTAGTCCTTTCGCGTCGTCTCGATCACTTCCCATGTGCCGGAGAAACCGGGACGCAGGATGAAACTGTCGCCGGGGCCGAGCGGATAGCTGTTGCCTGCGTCATCGGTGATGACGGAGCGGCCAGCAAGAATGCGGCAATATTCCCATTCATCGTAGCTGATCCGCCACTTGCCGGGCGTCGACTGCCAGATGCCGCAGTAAAGCCCGTCGCGCTCCTCGATGTTCCATGTGGTGTGGACGGGATCGCCCGCGATCACCTTTTCAGCCGCGGGCCTGTCAGTTTCGGGCGTCACTGCTGCGGGGGTAACGGGCTGGTATCGGGGCATGGCACAGGCTCCTTCCGGTCGTTTCCGATCAGGCCGGACTGTGGCGTAGCGCGGGGCTGCCCGCAAGTGTACGCGCATCAGCCGATGCGGGCCAGCGCGAAGGAGAAATGGCCGTGGCTCTCCACTGTCAGCGCGTGGTAGCGCCAGTTATGGCTCACACAGAACTCGTTGACGGCTTGAATTACCCCGTAGACGAGCGGCTTGACGATGTTGCCGATGCAATAGTCATGACCAAGGATGAGACCGTCGGGCTTCACCTTCTCGTCGCAGAGCCTGAGTTCCGCGGCCGTCGTCGCATAGCTGTGGTCGGTGTCGATATAGACCCAATCGAAATAGGCGGGTGGAAGGTGATTGATCAGGTCGACGGACCGGCCCTTGTCGAGACTGACGCGACCCGAGGCGATCTCCGCCGCGAGGGTTTCGCGGACGCGGGCTTCGCCGGCGGCGTAGCGGCCGCTCGACCAGATGTCGATGAGGTGAAGACGCCGCGGATTGGCGCGGGCGAGAATCTCGGCACTGAAGGCGCCATCGGCAACGCCGATTTCTGCCGCAACGCCCCCGGCTGGCAGGCTGTCGAGCAGCGCAAGCCTGTCGGGCAGAAGAACCGCGCCCGCCGTATGGCAGGGCCGCAGTATCGCCCCGGGCAGGGCGTCTCGTTCGGCCCGACGCGACCCGCGTGAGCCGGGCGGCGGCGCGGCGGTCATGTCCCGCACCGCCGCGCCGGGCCTATCGCGATCAGTCGAGCCAGTGGACCGCCGTCAGGTCGTTGGCCTGCGTCGGCGAGTTTTCCCACAGCCCCTCGATCTTGGCATTGGCGACGCCGGTCTTGGCAAGCTGGAAGAGGTAGGCGTTGACATAGTCCTTCGCGATCATCTCCTGCGCCTCTTTCAGAAGCGCCGAGCGGCCATCGGGATCGGTCGTGAGGTTCAGCTTGTCCATCAGCGTCACGAATTCCGCCTTTCCGTACTGGAAGTAGTATTCTGGCCTTGCGTAGATATTGATGTCGGCAGGTTCGGTGTGGCTGACGATGGTCAGATCGAAATCCTTGCCCTTGAAGACTTGCTCCAGCCACTGGGCCCATTCGACATTGGTGATCTCGGTCTGGATGCCGACGGCGGCCAGCTGCGCTGCGATAATCTCCCCGCCACGCCGGGCATAGGTGGGGGGCGGCAGGGCGAGGCGGAGCTTCAGGTCGCTGACACCCGCCTCGGCCAGAAGCGCCTTGGACTTTTCCGGATCATAGGCCGAAAGGCCGGTCAGATCGACATAGTCGGGGTTGTGGGGCGCGAAATGGCTGCCGATGGGCGTGCCGTAGCCGAACATCGCGCCGTCGATGATGTCTTGCCGATTGATGGCATGTGCGATGGCCTCGCGCACCTTCACATTGTCGAGCGGGGGTTGCTTGTTGTTCATCGCAAGGATCGTCTCGCCCTCGGTCGAGCCGACGATGACCTTGAAGCGCGGATCGGCGGCCAGTTGCGGCAGCGTCTCGGGCGCGGGGAAATTCGGGAAGGCATCGACATCGCCGGCCATCATCGCGGCGAAGGCAGCGGTGGGGTCGGCGATGATGCGGAAGGTGGCCTTGGAAAGCGCCACCGGTTCGCCCCAATAGGCGTCGTTGCGTACGATCTCGATCCGGTCGCCCTGCGTCCAGCTGGAGAACTTGAAGGGTCCGGTGCCGATTGGGTTGGTGGCGTCCGTCGCGATCGATTCCGGCGCCACGATCACCGCGTCGCCCCAGGCCATGTTGAACGGGAAATTACCGTTCGGGGCCGACAGCGTGACCTTGACCGTCAGAGGGTCGACAATATCGACGGCGGCGATACCGGCGAAAAGCGCCTTTTGCGCGTTGGCGCTGTCTTCGGCGCGGGCGCGGTCGAGCGAGAATTTCACATCCTCGGCATCCATGGCAGTGCCGTCGTGGAAGGTGACGCCAGAGGCGAGATGGAACGTATAGACCGCGCCGTCTTCGCTGACCTCCCAGGAGGTGGCGAGCGCGGGGCGCACCGATCCGTCGGGGCCGAAGCGGGTTAGCCCTTCGAAGATATTGGCATAGACGACCTCGTCGATGGCGGCGGCGGCGCCGGCGGTCGGGTCGAGGTTCGGTGGCTCCAGCACCATTCCGATAGTGATCGTGTCCTGCGCGGCGAGGGCGGCGCCGGCGGTGAGGGCGAACAGGGCGGCCAGGTTCAGGCGGTTCAGCATCGACATCCTCCATCAGGGACCCGCAGGGGTGTCGCGGGCGCCACGCCCATGATTGGCGGGCATTGCCCTGCGGATCAAGCCCCAAGCGGCCGAAGGAAATGCTGGCAATAATGCTGCATCGCGGCAAAATCGGATGCCGCAACCGCAAAAAAGGGGACTTGCGATGAGCGCGACCTCCGACCCGAAACGCCTGACGCCGCCGGATATCCTGGCACGCAAGGGCGACACGCCGCTTATCATGCTGACGGCCTACACCACGCCCGTCGCGCGGCTCGTCGATGCCCATTGCGACATGGTCCTGGTGGGGGACAGCGTCGGCATGGTGCTGCACGGGCTGCCTTCGACACTGGGCGTGACGATGGAAATGATGATCCTTCACGGGCAGGCGGTGGCGCGGGGGCTGAGCCGGGCGCTGATGGTCGTCGACATGCCCTTCGGAAGCTACGAGGAAGGGCCGGCCACGGCCTTTCGCAATGCGGCGCGGCTGATGGCTGAGACCGGGGCGGGCGCGGTGAAGCTGGAAGGCGGCGTGCATATGGCCGAAACGGTGGCCTTCCTGGTGGCGCGGGGCGTGCCTGTCATGGGTCATGTCGGGCTGACGCCGCAAGCTGTCAACCAGCTTGGCGGCTACCGGGTGCAGGGGCGGGGCGAGGACGCGGCTCGTATCCGCGAGGACGCTGCCGCGGTGGCTGCGGCTGGCGCGTTTTCGGTGGTACTGGAAAAGGTGCCCGATGCGCTTGCCGCCGAGATCACGCGCGCCATCGCCGTGCCGACCATCGGCATCGGCGCCTCGGCCGATTGCGACGGGCAGGTGCTTGTGACCGACGATATGCTGGGCATGTTCACCGATTTCCGCCCGAAATTCGTCCGCCGCTATGCAGAGCTGGCAGAAGACGCAGAACGCGCCATCGCCGCCTATGCCGGGGATGTGCGCGCCCGCCGTTTTCCGGGGCCTGAACATGTCTTCGGCGAGGCGCCGGCGCGCCGATGAGGACGGTTCGCAAGATCGCGACCCTGCGCGCCACGGTCGCGGGTTGGAAGCGCGGGGGCGAAACCGTCGCGGTCGTGCCGACCATGGGCGCGCTGCACGCGGGCCATCTGAGCCTCGTCGAAAAGGCGCGGGACATGGCGGACCGGGTCACCGCGACGATTTTCGTCAACCCGAGGCAATTCAACAACCCCGGCGATCTGGCCGGCTATCCGCGGACCGAGGCCGCCGATGCGTCAATGCTGCGAAAGGCGGGTGTCGATCTTCTTTTCGCGCCGCCGCCCGATGTCGTCTATCCGGCCGGTTTTGCCACAACCGTGCGCGTCGGAGGTGTGAGTGACGCGCTCGAAGGGACCTTCCGGCCCGGCCATTTCGACGGTGTGGCAACTGTGGTGACGAAGCTTTTCCTCATGACCGGGGCCGAAAGCGCGTTTTTCGGCGAAAAGGACTAGCAGCAGTTGCAGGTGGTGCGGCGGCTGGTGCGCGATCTTGATCTGCCGGTCCGGATCGTGGGCTGCCCGACCCTGCGTGAGATGGACGGGCTCGCGATGTCGTCGCGCAACATGCGGCTGACGGCGGCCGACCGCGCGGTCGCCCCGGCGCTTCACCGGGCGATGCAGGACGCCGCGCAGGCAATCCGGGGCGGCGCGCCGGTCGGGGAGGCGCTGGACGACGCGCGGGCCACGGTACTTGCGGTGGGGTTCTCGGAGGTCGAATACCTCGATCTGCGGGATGCAGAGACGCTGGAACCGGCGGCCGGACTGGACCGTCCGGCGCGCATGCTGGTCGCGGCGGTTCTGGGGGATGTGCGGTTGATCGACAATATCGCGGTGTGAGGGGTTTCCGGGCCTGCCGGCCCGGACCCGTGCGGGGGGCGCTGCCCCCCACACCCCCCGAGGTATTTCCGGCAAGATGAAATCAGGGGGCGAGAAGTTCGGCGAGAACGAGCGCCATGACCTTGGCGCTGTCGGCCATGTCGGTGATGCCGATCCATTCGTCGGGCTGGTGGGCGAGGTCGAGGATGCCGGGGCCGTAGGCGATGCAGTTTTTGAGCCGGCCGATGCGGTCGATGTGTTTCTGGTCATAGGTGCCGGGCGAGACGACATAGCCGGCTGCCCGGCCGAGCACGCGTTCGATGGCCTGGGCGGTCGAGCGCACGATGGGGGCGTCGCGGTCGGTCATGGTCGGGCGGACCTCGAACATGTCGCGGATGTCATAGGCGAAGCCGGGCCGTGCTGCCTTCACCCGCTCCATCAGGCGGGTAATTTCGCGTTTGACCTCGGCCAGATCCTCCTCGATCAGGTAGCGGCGGTCGATGACGATGCGGCAGCGGTCCGGGACGCAGGGTGCTGGCAGGCCGGTGTAGCCTTCGTCCTGCTCGGCCTCGCCGCCGTGGATCGAGTTGATATTGAGGGTGGATTGCTTCGCGCCTTCGGGGATGACGGGCATGGCGGTGCGCTTGGTGGCGAGGAGGGGGAAGAGCGTTTCCTCCATCTCGGCCAGCACGGCGCCCATGTGGCGGACCGCTGAATCGCCGAGGAAGGGCATGGAGCCATGGGCGATGCGGCCCTTCGTTTCGATTTCGGCCCACCAGACGCCGCGATGGCCAAGGCAGATGCGGTCCTTGTGGAGTGGTTCCGGGATGATGACGTGCTGCACCCGTTCCGGCGCGAAGCGGCCCTGTTCGGCGAGATAGGCGACGCCGCCGAAACCGCCCGATTCCTCGTCCGCTGTCGCGGAAATCTCGATGGCGCCGCGATAGCCGGGGCAGGCGGCAATGAAGGCTTCCGCCGCGATCACGCTGGCGGCGAGGCCGCCCTTCATGTCGCAGGCGCCGCGCCCGTAGATGCGGTCGCCTTCCACCTCGGCCCCGAAGGGGTCGCGGGTCCAGCCATGGCCGGGTTCCACAACGTCATGGTGGGAGTTGAAATGCACGCATTCGCCCGCGCCGCCACCACCTTCATGGCGGGCGACAAGGTTCCAGCGGGGATGGGCCGCGCTGTCGCCGATGGCGCCTTCGGCGCGGATGAGTTCGATCAAGAAGCCCGCGCGCCCAAGCCTTTCGGCGAGATATTCGCAAATTTCCAGGTAGTTGCGTCCCGGGGGGTTGAGCGTCGGGATGCGGATCAGGTCCTGCGTCAGCGCCACGAGGTCGCCGCGCCGGGCGGCGATTTCCGCCAAAAGGGAACTGGTCGGGTCGGTCATGCGGCCGAGGCTAACCGCGCACGCCGGAGGCTGCAATCTCCCAACCCGCATGATTTCGGGGGGATGACGGCCCGGCGCATTTTTGCGATAAGAAATCGGTACCCCCGGGGGATGCAAAACCTGGCCGGGCGATTACATAGTGTAAAAGGCATTAACATCAGGGAGGCGACATGGCCGACTTTGACGCTCAGGTCCGCAAGAGCCAGGAACAGGTGGCTGAGGCGCAGGCAAAGATTTCCGAATTGACCAGCCGGATCGAGACGGCGCGGGCGAAGCTGAAGACGGGCGACGATATCGCCATCGACATCGAGAATGCGACCCTTGAGGATGTTCATGCCCATGCCGAGGTGATGAACGCCAATATCGCCGAACTGATCATGGGGCTTGACGATGTGACGGCGGGTTTTTCCAAGGATTTCGACGAGATGCGGTCGAAAACCGGATGGGAGAGCTTTGTTGGCATCTTCGCACGCGGCAAATCGGAGGCGATGCGCCAGGAACGCCTGCGCGGCGCTTCGATCGACGACAAGCTGCAGGATCTGATCGGCAAGTCCGATACGATCGTGAAGCTTCTCGAAGGGCAGCTGGCGGTCCTGAACCAGCACAAGGCCAAGGTCGAGACGAACCTGACCGAGACGCTCACCGAGCGTGAGACGACGGTGGGCGAGCTCGAAGGGTTGCGCGCCTCGATCCTGGCGCTCGATCCGAAGCTCATCGAACTGGAAAACAAGATCAGCGTGGAGCAGGACGCGGCGGCGCGCACGAAGCTGGAAAGCGATCTGGCCGAACTGAACAAGGAATACAATGCGATGGTGCAGGACGAGCAGGTCAAGCTCGCCAAGTCCCAGACGCTGGAGCGCTATATCGAGAAGGGCAAGACCTGGGTGGACAGCCTGCAGAACCAAGCCGCGACCCAGATGGTGCTGATCAACAAGCTTCAGACCGACACCAAGCAACGGGTCGTCCTTTATGACGCGCTGACGAAATCGCTGAAAACCGCCCAGCAGCAGGACATTGCGCACCGGATCAACGAGATCGGCGTGGAGACGGACAAGGAGGCGCAATCGGCCATGGCCGGGATCGGCGCGGCGACCAATCAGCGCATGGCCGAGATGATGGAAAAGCACGAGGAGCATATGGTCTTTGCCCGCAAGGTGCTGGAACAGAAGGCGAAAGCTGACGAACGTTTCGCACGCCGCTTCCAGGCCATTGTCGAGAAACACGACAAGAACCTTTATGGTGGGTGAGTGGCCAAGATTGACCTGACCAGCGACCACAAGGCGCTCGACGACGATCTTGCCGCGCGCCGCTACTTTGCCAAGTTCGACCGGATCACCCGGCTGATGGTGGGCGTCGCCGAGGAGATGGAGGCCGAGCGGTCGCTCTCGGCACTGGAAAGCGATGTGCTGGAGTTCTATGTCCGAGCCATCGCACGGGCATTCCGGGCCCTCAGCCTCAAATATCTCGTCTCCGGCCGGCTCGACGGGGTCGGGCAGCGGCATCTGACGATTGACCTTCATGAAAGCGGATTTCCGGTCTTTCAGGAACTGGCGACGATGGCCAATGACGCGGCGCAGGCGGCGCGGCATCTTGAAGGTCTGCCCGATACCGAGCGTCTGAAGGACGAGATGATCCGCCAGATCGTCGGCGAGCGGGTCGTGCCGACCAGGCTGCAATATGCCTTGTCGCAGCGGCTTTATTACCAGGCGCTGGTGAAGGGCGGCGTCTTTTACACGCAGATGCATCCGCAAGCGCAATGGCTGGCCGATCTGGGCGAGGATCGCCGCAGGTTCCTTCTTCACTGGGCGGTCTATGACAGCCAGCTGAACGTGCCTGTCGTCTATCTGATGGAGGTGGACGACAGCGGGCGCAAGGCGCTGCCGCTGGACGAACGGCGCTGGCCTGCCGTCCAGACGCATCTTCTGGCGCAATCGGTCGGCGGGCTGAAGCTTGTCACCATCGCCAAGGGCTTCGACACCGATTTCGACGATCTCCATCCCAAACGGTTGCGGCGGCTTCATCTCGGCCCGATGTATTCCTCGGCCTTCACCACCCAGACCGGGCCGATCCGCGAGGTGCTGGAAGAGGCGATGTCGCCTGTGGGCGAGGACTGGGCGCTGGCTTGGGCGATCGAGGAACTGGAAAGCGAGCGGGTCGAGACGGAGAAGTCAGGCTGGTTTTCCACGGTGGAGCGCGAGGTCTTCCGGCTCGATCCCTTTTCCGGGCGCGGGGCCGATACCGGCGCGACACGGCTGACGCGGAGCCTGATCCTGCCAGAGCGGCCGTTTCAGGTTCTGGCGGAGAAGGACCCGGCTGGGTTCCGCGATGTGCGGAAATTCGTGGTCGGCAAAGAGGGCAGGGTGCTCGTCTACGGATAGGCCGGATGCGGGGGCCGCCTGCCCCCGCGCCCCCGGGGGTATTGGGACAACGAAGAAAGACGTGAGGAATTCCGATGAGTGCGCCGCAGAACGAGATGGAACTGAAGGAAGACGAGATCCGGGCGCATTACATGGCGGCGACGGAGATGCTGATGGGTGTGGATCATGCCCCGCGTCTGGCGCAGCCGAAGCTGACTGTCACGGGGCCGGAAAAATCGCCCGACGTGGCGGCCATGCAGCGGCGGTTCCGTTCCACGACGCCGGGGCTCGTGACGCGGTCGATGGCGCGGACGGAAGGTGTGCGGCTGATCGACCGCATGGCGACGACCGATGACGACGATCCCTTGACCTCTCCCTTGCAGGCGGCGGCGGCCCATGCCCTGCGGCGGTCCCTGTCGATTGCGCTGGCGATGGGGGAGGCGTTTTCGGGGCAGACGGGACTTGTCGAGCTGAAAAAAGCCAATCTGGAAAACCGGCTGCCTGCGGCGCGGGCAAGCGAGTTCACGGAACTTCTGGCGGCCGAGGCATTGGTGGTGCTGTCGGTCTTTGCCAATGCGACGGCTTTTCTTCTGGCCGAGAAGGCCAGCGAGGTCTCAGTCGAGATCGGCCCGGTCGAGGAGGTGCTGACTGACAATGCGCAGCTTGCGCTTCACGGCGCGCTTTGGGAACTGGATCAGGATATCGCGGTCTTTGCCAAGGACGAGGCGACGCTCATCGCCACCATCCTCGCCTATGCCGAACAGCTGATGCAGAAGGTCAAGCTGCGCGCCGCCGCCGCCCCCCGGCTGGAGGCCTTCACCGGCGCCAACTACCGGGTCGAGTCGGACGATTTCCCGATCTCGGGGTTCGAGCCGGCGCGCAAGGCGCGCGGGTCGACATTGGTGATGACCTTCAAGAAGCCGCATGAGGTCGTCGGCAACCATATCGCCAAGTATCAGGCCCTCAAGCTCGCCAAGATGCTGATGGCCTATGATTTCGAGCGGAAGCTGAACCCCTTCGCGGAGCTCGGCGGCTTCATCTTCACCTTCATGGGGGACGGCAAGCCGGGGACGGGGAAGACCACGCTCATTCAGATGATGGCGGGGCTTTTGAACGACTACTGCAAGGTCGCGAACTATCCGTTCCGCTATGCCAACCTCTCCATCGACAATGTCGACAGCTATCAGGGCAAGTCGGGGCAGAACGCGAAGGCCTTCATCAACGGGGTGATGGACCCCGCCGTGATCGGCTTTGGCACCGTCGATGACATCGACCAGGTGGCGGGCAAGCGCGGCGACCGGCAATCGAGTGCCGGGCAACAGGAAATTACGGCGGTGCTGATGGAGGCATTTGCCGGGGCGAATACCGTCGTGCGCGGCAACTGCACCTTCGGCATGTTCTCGAATTACCCGGAGAACGTGGACGACGCGCTTCGCCAGCGCGCCGGGGCGCGGTTTCTGGTCGACGGCCCCCAGACGCGGGAGGATTACATCGACATCCTCGCCCTCCTGCTGGGCAAAAACCATGCGATCCCGATGGGGGAGCATGAGCTTTACGCCGCGCAGGAGATCAAGAAGGCGGTCGCGGCCAGTTTCGACGGCCATTCGGTGCCACATGAGGATGGGCTGAAGGCAGTGTGGCGCGAGGTCGAGGGGCGGATCGGGGCGCTCGACACGATCGCCAAGCTCGGGTCGTACCTGAAGGCCATTCAGGAGGCGGATGAGCGGTTTACGGGCCGCGCGATCAAGAACATCACCGATGCGGTGAAGGTGCGGGCGATGGATTTTGAGCTGCCGGACGAGTGGATGGAGGAACCGGACCTTTTCCTCTTCAAGCCCTATGACGAGAAGAAGGCGATGATCTCCGAACTGCGCAAGCCGATCACCGTCGAGATGGTGGTGCAGGAGATCAACCGCTACGCGGATTCGGAATTCCGCTATGCCGACAAGTCCGACGAGGTCGCCATAGAAAACGCGGTACGCGAGATGGGCCGGATGGAGGAGGCCAAGCGGCGGTATCTGGAGGGGAAGGGGTGAGTTTCAGCGAATTCGAAACGTGGTTTCTTGAGCATCAGGTGTTGATCCTGTCGGTAGTAATCCCACTGGCGTCGGCGATCATTGCCAGCCTCGCTTCGTGGTATGCCACTCGGAGGACTTTGGCTGGACAGAAAACTGAACGGAACCTCAACCGAGTATTAAAGTTGTCAGACTTTCGACAGGACTGGACCAACGAACTCCGGTCCGAGTTTGCACAATATCTCGCCATTCTGTTGGGTCAAAAACCGATCTCGCACGAGCGAATTAATGAAATGGCCCTGTTTCACAACAAGATTATTCTCCGAATGAACCATGAGGATGAAGATTTCGAAACACTTATGAACGCAATGTCCGAAGCTCTTCAAGCAGCGAAGAGCGATTCACCAATGACCAATCAGCGGGTTGAGTTGACGATTGTCATGTCCCGCATCTTAAAGCGGGAGTGGGAGCGACTTAAACACGATATGCGAGAAAGTGAATATGGTGGAGGTGTTTAATGAAACGCCTCATCGAAAAGGGCCTGATGTTCGGGAACCTGATCCCCGTCGAGAGCCCGGCGCTGGTCGAGCGCTATAACCGGGCGCTGAAGGCGCTGACGGGGAAGGAGACGACGCTTGCCGATTTCCATATCGACATCTCGGGTTATTCCCCCGAGGTGGGCGATGAGTTCTCCGACCACCTCTACCTCAACCCCAACGGCTGCAACCGGCAGTTCATCCTGCTGACAACCGATCAGAAGAACGCGCCGCTTCTGAACGCGCAGTTCTCGACCTCGCGCGGCATCCTCACCCGCTTCATCACGGAAAACGAAGCGCAGCTTTTCAGCCTGACGGCGCGGGACGCGGTGGCGGGGGAGTTGGAAAACTCGGTCTACGAAGTGTCGAACCCCGCGCGGCTTTTCGACATCCGCCGGATCACCGTGGTTGCCGACACGACCGGCAACCATGTCGCCGAGGCGCAGAAGCTGACCGGCCTGATTGAGCGGTTCCGGACCGAGGAGGACGGCTGGTGGGATGATGTGCTCATCGCCGAGATGATCACGCTGGCCCGGACGACGGGTGATGTGACGCGCAATCCGGTGACGCTGAAATCGACCGCCTTCGATCAGGCCAATTTCTGGACGGCGCATTTCGGCGGCATCTACATCTTCCGCGATGTGGAGCATCCGGCGGCGATCACCGCCGCGCCGAAGGAAAAGCTCGGCCCCCTGCCCATCCGCTACGTCTTCGACATGGACGACCGCAACCAGATCGCCAAGTTTCTGGAAATCAACGGGCTGGTGGAACCGATCGTTACCGCGCGCGGCGCCGATGCGGCGGCGATCCTTCGCCAGAAGATGGACTTCATCCTCGTCGATGCCGCCGCCGCACTCGGCCTTGACGCCGGGTCGGGGTCGCGGCGCGAATTGCGCGGCATCGCCCAGCGGCTTGGCGCGGCCCTGCCGGAGGAGTTTCAGGGCCTTGCCGCACTTCTCCGCTGGGTCGAAACGGGCGGGCCATGGCCGCGCATCACCTCGGGCCATCCGGCCTATTTCTACACGCTGCGCGCCCGGCCCCATGCCGACCGCGACCTCGTCAACATGCTCTTGTCGGAGCTTGCGCCCCTTGACGTGCGGCAGATGTTCATCTGCCACAAGGAGCTTTTCTACCGCTCCTACCGGGGCTGGAGCGAGGCCAAGAAGGCCTATGTCGCCGATTTCCTCGAACGCGAGTATCAGATAGACAAGGCCGGCGCGCGGGCGGCGCTTTTCGGGGCGGAACCCGATATGGACGGCAACGCGGGGCACATTGCTGGGGGCCGTGACCGGGGCGATATCGTCGATCAGGTCGGCCCCTGGGGTGCCGTCAGGAGGGAGAGAGGATGATTGCGCTCATTCGGCTGGCCGTCTTCGGCTTCATCGGGCTTTCGGTGCTCTACCTTCTTCTGTCGGTCTATTCGCGGTCGGTCCGGCGCGAGACGCTGGAAAAGACATGGGATGCGGATCACGCCGAGGGGGGTGATCCGGCGGCCCGCGATGCCTATATCGAGGCAGGGATGCAGGAGTATCAGAAGGGCCTGAGACGCAAGCTCATCTGGCTTGTCTATGTCATCCCGATGATCGTCATCGCGGTGACGGTGTATCTGGTGAACTACCAATAGGAGTGTGCGATGTCGGGCTATGTCTACTGGGGGATCGTGCTTCTTGTCATCGTCGCTGCGGTGGTGGCGGTGAGGATCTGGCTGCCGGAGGGCAGCGCCGGACGGCGGCGGCTGAAATGGGCGATCTGGGCGCTGGTGATCCTCGTCGTCGGCGGGTTCCTGCACTATACGCTGCCGCAGCATGACATCGTCCGTGTCGTCAACACCTATCAGGAACGCCAGGATCTGGATGACTGGACGCGGATATTCTGGGCGAGCCCGGATGACCAGTCGACGGGGCTGATCAACCGCGATGTCCAGTTCCTGCAGACGGTGAAGGCCAACGGCAAGCCGATGGTCTATCGCAACGAGGACACAGGCTGGTCCTGGCCCCCCTATTTCAAGTTCGATACCGCCAATTTGCAGACCGAGGCGGAGGATCTGAAATCAACTGCCGCCGACCCGCAATGGGTATCGGTGACGCATTACGGCTGGCGGATCGTCTATTTCTCGGCTTTCCCGAATGCCGTGGCGATCAAGCCGGTCGCCGGGCCGGATGTGACGATCATCCCTTGGGTCAATATCGTGATCCTGACGGCGCTTGCGGTGCTCTTGCTCCTCTTCCGCCGCATGTGGCTTCAGTTCCGCGAACGCTCCGTCGATCCGGTGCTGGAAGATATCGGCGGGGTCTGGGACGATGTGGACGAGCGCGCCGATCAGGCGGCCGATAAGGCGCGCGGCCTGTGGGGGCGGATCGGTGGCTGGTTCGGGACCTGGAAGGGCAAGCCGCGACGCTAGGCGGGCGTGATCGTCGGTCGCCAGGCATCCGATAATATTTGACCTAATGGTCAAATAGCCGGATTGCGGAGTTGCAAGACATTCGCTAGCGTTCCGGGCAATGATCCGATAGCCCCTCCGAGACAGGATTCCCCGATGACGAATCCCGGGACCGATGCGGTCCATGCCCACCCCAATACGATGCGCAACCCCGGTGTCCCCCTGCAGACCGACTGGTTCGACCAGATCGTTGTCAATACCCAGGCAGCCGAACGGCGCGCGGCGACGCTGACCACGCGGCGTACGGTCAAGAAGGAATGGCAGGCGGCGTGGCTCGTGAATGCGATCCGTTGCATCGACCTGACGACACTTGCCGGGGACGACACCCCCGACCGGGTGGCGCGGCTTTGTGCCAAGGCGCGGCGACCGCTTGCGGACCGGATCATGGAGGGCCTCGGGCTTGACCGACTGACGACAGGGGCGGTCTGTGTCTATCCCACGATGGTCGCCGCCGCCGTGAAGGGCGTGGCGGGCACGGATATTCCTGTGGCATCGGTTGCGACCGGGTTCCCGGCGGGCCTTATGCCTTTGCCGCTTCGCCTTGCCGAGATCAGTTATGCCGTCGGCGAGGGCGCGGCGGAGATCGACATTGTCATTACCCGGGCGCATGTCCTGAACGGCGACTGGACGGCGCTCTATGACGAGGTAGCCGCAATGCGCGAGGCGTGTGGGGCGGCGCATATGAAGGCGATCCTTGCCACGGGCGATCTGAAGACGCTGCGCAACGTCTACAAGGCCAGCATGGTGGCGATGCAGGCAGGCGCCGATTTCATAAAGACGTCGACGGGCAAGGAAGGCGTGAATGCAACGCTGCCCGTTTCGCTCATCATGGCGCGGGCCTTGCGCGACTATGGCGTGCTGACCGGGCAGAAGATCGGTTTCAAGCCCGCGGGGGGCATGAAGACCGCCAAGGATGCAATCGCCTGGCAGATCCTGATGAAGGAGGAGTTGGGCAATGACTGGCTGCGCCCCGATCTCTTCCGGCTGGGCGCGTCGTCCATGCTTGGCGATATCGAACGTCAGCTCGAACATCATGTCACCGGGCGCTATGCCGCGTCCTCGCGCCACGCGCTTGCCTGAGAGGTCCCATGCCGTCCGTATCAGAAATCCTTGAAACCATGGATTACGGTCCTGCCCCCGAAGCCTCGGGCGAGGTGGAGAAATGGCTGAAGGCGCGGGGTGCGTTCGGGCACTACATCGGCGGGGCCTTTGCCAAGCCGGGCAAGGGGTTCACCACGACGAACCCGGCGACAGGCGAGGTGTTGGCGAAGGTGACGCAAGGCACCAGCGCCGATGTCGCGGCCGCCGTGAAAGCCGCGCGCGCGGCGTTGCCCGGCTGGTCGAAACTGGCCGGCCACGAGCGGGCCAAATGGCTTTATGCCATTGCCCGCCACATCCAGAAACGCGAACGGTTCCTCGCCGTTCTGGAAACGCTCGACAACGGCAAGACGATCCGCGAAACCCGCGATATCGACGTGCCTCTTGTCGCGCGCCACTTCTACCATCACGCTGGCTGGGCCGAGATGCTGGCCGATGAATTTCCCGGCGCGGCGCCCGTCGGCGTCTGCGGCCAGATCATCCCTTGGAACTTTCCGCTGCTGATGCTCGCCTGGAAGATCGCCCCCGCGCTTGCCGCAGGAAATACGGTCGTATTGAAACCTGCCGAATATACCCCTCTGACGGCCCTCGCCTTTGCCGAAATCTGTGCCGAGATCGACCTGCCGAAAGGTGTCGTCAACATCGTCACGGGCGATGGCGAAACCGGGGCCGCGCTGGTGGCGGCCGATGTCGATAAGATCGCCTTCACGGGTTCGACGGAGGTCGGCCGCGCGATCCGCAAGGCGACTGCGGGAACGGGCAAGAAGCTGACGCTGGAGCTTGGCGGCAAGTCGCCCTTCATTGTCTTCGCCGATGCCGATCTCGATGCCGCGGTCGAAGGGGTCGTGGATGCAATCTGGTTCAATCAGGGACAGGTCTGCTGCGCGGGCAGCCGTATCCTCGTCGCCGAGACCGTCGAAAAGACCTTTGTCGCGCGGCTGACGGCGCGTCTGGCAAAGCTGCGTCTTGGCAGCCCCCTCGACAAGTCCGCAGATATTGGCGCCATCGTCCACCCGGTGCAGCTTGCACGGATCACCGATCTGGTCGCCAAGGGGCAGGCGCAGGGTGCGGTCCTGCATCAGGCGGCCTGCGATCTGCCGGCAAAGGGCAGTTTCTTCGCGCCCGCCTTCCTGACCAACGTGCAGCCGGCCAATATCCTTTCGGAGGTCGAAATCTTCGGTCCTGTCGCGACGCTCGCGACGTTCCGGACGCTGGACGAGGCGGTCGAACTCGCCAACAATACCCGCTACGGGCTCGCGGCCTCCATTTGGTCAGAGAATATCAGCCTGGCGCTCGACATCGCGGCGAGGGTCAAGGCCGGGGTCGTCTGGGTCAACGCGACCAACATCTTCGATGCCGGCGCGGGCTTCGGCGGCTACCGCGAAAGCGGCTTCGGGCGCGAAGGCGGGCGCGAGGGGATGCGGGAGTATCTGCGGGCACCGACCCCGAGGGCGAAGCCCGAGGCGGAGACGGGGCGGCTCGATGCCGCGCCGGTTCCGGGCACGCCCGCAAAGGACGGTCCCGCGCCCATCGACCGCACCGCCAAGATGTATATCGGGGGTGCACAGAAACGGCCTGACAGCGGCTATTCCTACAGCGTTCATGGCAAGGCGGGTCCGCTCGGCCTTGCCGGGCTCGGCAACCGCAAGGATATCCGCAATGCGGTCGAGGCGGCGCACAAGGCCTCCGGCTGGGGCAAGGCGACGGGGCATAACCGGGCGCAGGTGCTTTACTACCTTGCCGAGAACCTGTCGGCGCGCGAGGCGGAGTTCGCGGCGCGACTCAAATCGGCCGGCATCGCCAAGGCCGCCGAGGAGGTCGCGACCGCAATCCGGCGCGCCTTCTACTACGCGGCGCAGGCCGACAAGTTCGACGGCGCGGTGCATTCGACGAAATCTGCCCATGTCACGCTGGCCATGCCGGAACCTTTCGGCGTGATGGGCGTCGCCTGTCCCAACGATGCACCTCTTCTGGGCTTCCTCAGCCTTGTCCTGCCGGCCATCGCCATGGGCAACCGGGTCGTGGCGATCCCGGCCGAAACGATGCCGCTGGCCGCCACGGACCTTTATCAGGTCTTCGACACGTCTGATCTGCCGGGGGGCGTCGTCAATATCGTCACCGGCGGCAGGGACGAACTCGCCAAGACGCTCGCCCAGCATGATGACGTGGCCGCGATGTGGTATTGCGGCAGCGCAAGTGGCACGTCCATGGTGGAGGCCGAAAGCGCCGGCAATCTCAAGGTGACATGGACGATGGCCAACTGCGACTGGCACGGTGCCGATGGTCAGGGGCGCGAATTTCTGCTACGGGCAACGCAGGTAAAGAACATCTGGGTCCCCTACGGCGAATGACCAAGTTTCAGTTCCCCGCACCGCCCCCGGCCACGCTGCCCGTCCGTGACAGCGACCGGGCCTATGCTGTCACGCGCATCTTCTGTGTCGGGCGCAATTATGCCGACCATGCAGCCGAATTCGGCAATCAGGTGGATCGCGATGCGCCCTTTTATTTCACCAAGACGACCGCACACCTGACCGGATCAGGCGCCACCATTCCCTATCCACCGGGCACCGCCAATTATCATCACGAGATGGAATTTGTCGTCGCCCTCGGCGCGCCGGCCTTCCGGGTGAGTGAAGATGCGGCCTGGGACGCGGTCTTCGGTTATGCTGCGGGTCTCGACATGACCCGGCGCGACCTGCAGGCCAAGGCCAAGGAGGCGCGAAAACCCTGGGATTATTCCAAGGACTTCGAACATGGCGCGGTTATCGGCGCCATCACGCCGGCAACCGCGTTCGGGCGGCCGGGTCCACAGGCGATTTCGCTTCTACTGAACGGCGAACCGGTGCAGCGGGCGCATCTGTCGGATATGGTCTGGTCGGTCCCGGCGATCATCGCGCATCTGTCCACGCTCTATCATCTCGGGCCGGGCGACTTGATCATGACCGGCACGCCCGCGGGTGTCGGCGCTGTCCGGCCCGGCGATGCCCTTTTTGGCGAGGTCGACGGCCTCGCACCGGTCGAACTGACGGTCGGCCCGGCGGAATGATCGTCACGGCAGTGAAAACCCCGCCTCGCGCAGCGCCCATTCTCGGCCTGAGCGCAGGGATTGGCCTGCTTCCCGGTATCGCCTTTGCCCATGCGTCCGAGCGTATGGTCATCCTGACCCTGCCGACAGGTTACTACATCCTCGGCGCGGCGCTGACGGTGGCGCTGACCGCAATCCTCACACTAATTCTGCCCCGGTTTTCCGGCCTATCGCCCCGGCCGATCATGACCCTCTCTGCCGAGCGGCGGACGGCGTGGGGCGGCTGGCTGGCCACCCTCGCATTGTTCGTTCTCCTCGCGGTTGGCTTTTTCGGCAGTCATGATCCCTTCCGGAACCTGCTGCCGCTGACCATCTGGACGGCGCTCTGGGTCTGGCTGACGATGCTGACGGCGATTGTCGGCAATCTCTGGCCCGCCATCGACCCCTGGCGCGCGCCGGTCCGATGGCTGCGCCAAAGGATCGGTCGGCAGGGCGGCATCGGTCTGGCGCGGCTTGGCCACTGGCCCGCGGTTGCGGGCTATTTCGCTTTTGCCTGGTTCGAAATCGTCTCGCTCGCGCCCGATGCGCCGGAACGGCTGGCCGTCGTGGCGTTCGGCTACTGGGCCCTGATCCTCGCGCTGGCGGTAGCAGAGGGTGAGGCGTGGCTCGCCAAGGGTGAATTTCTGACCGTCTATTTCGGGTTCATCGCGCGTATCGCACCCGTTTGGGTGGAAGAACGTGAGGCGGGCCGGACCGTCATGGCCGGGTTTCCCGGTGCGCAGATCATGACGATGGCACCGCTTTCAGCCAGCGCCATCGCCTTTGTCACGCTGCTTCTCGCCTCTGTCAGCTTCGACGGGCTGTCGGAAACCTTCTGGTGGATCGTTCGCCTCGGGATCAACCCGCTTGAGTTTCCGGGTCGCTCGGCCGTTCAATGGCAAAACACTTTCGGTCTTGCAATGACCTGGGGTCTGATGGCGGCAACCATTCTGACCGCGATCATCCTCGGCGTCCGTCTTGGCGGCGCCAGCCATCCCGGCGCGGCCATCGGACCGATGATGCTGAGCTTCCTGCCAATCGCCGCCGGCTACCACATCGCCCATTACCTCATTCAGTCCCTGACCGTCGGCCAATACCTGATCGCGGCGCTTTCGGATCCGTTCGGAAGTGGCTGGGATATCTTCGGCCTCGGCCCGCATTGGGTTTCTTTCGGCTTTCTGTCCCGTGCCGGTCCGGTACACGCGATTTGGAATGTCCAGTTTGCCATCATTCTCGGCGCGCATGTGCTGGCGGTGATCCTCAGCCACAGGCTTGGCGGCCTTATCGGCAATCGGGCCGGTTTTCGCGCCCATCTGCCGCTGACGGTGTTGATGGTGCTTTATACGATGCTCGGTCTCTGGCTGCTTTCCGCCCCGACAGCGGGCTGACGGGAGCAGCCGAAAAACCTTTGGACTTTTCGTTTGTATACGCACATTCTGGCGTAAAGGCAGGGGCACCCGAACGCCCCCTGCCGAACCCCAGCAGCGGAGACGAGAGATGACACGGAAACTGATCACGACCACCCCGACGCGGCGCTCGGTTCTGAAAGGTCTGGCGCTTGGCACCGGCGCGCTCGCCGCAACCTCGGCCCTGCCGCGCTTCGTGCAGGCGCAGTCGTCCGAACCGATCCGGGTGGGTTTTCAACTTCACCGCACGGGCATCGGCGCCTCCTATGGGCGCTGGTACGAACGCACGGCCTCTGCCGCGCTGAAGGTGATCAACGATGCCGGGGGCATCAACGGCCGCCCCGTCGAGATCGTCTTCGAAGACGACGGCACCGACCCAAAGCGGGGTGCCGAGGTTGTCGAAAAGCTCACCGCCCAGTCGAATTGCGATCTGGTGATGGGGACACTCTTCAGCCATGTCGTCATCGGCTCTGCCCCGCGCGCGGGCGAGTTGAAGGTGCCCTATCTCGTCTGTTCGGAAGGCCACCACGTCGCCTCGGGCATGTTGAACCGCTGGACCATGCAGCCCGGCATTACCGACGTGAAAAGCCAGGTGCAGGGCATGGCGCCTTTCGTGACCTCGAACCTCGGCAAGAAGATCACGATGATCTTCCCCGATTTCGCGTTCGGCCACGATCACCGCGACTATTTCACGGCGGCCGTTGCCGCCCAGGGCGGCGAGGTGATCAAGCATATCGCTATCCCGCCGACCGAAACCTCCTTCACCCGCTACTTCCCGCAGATTCCGTCGGACACGGATGTGATCTATCACGTCATGGTCGGCCCCGCCGTCCTGACCTTCGTGAAGGAACTGGGTGAGTTCTATGGCTCGGGTGCGCGACCGCAGCTTTTCGGTTTCATCGACAGCCTTGAGGCGGTGGACATCAACTCACCCGGCCTCGAATTCCTCGATGGGTCGCATTTTTGGGAAGGCCATCCGCGCTACAAGCAGGAAGATGCGTCCGAGCATGAGACCTTCTACCGTGCGGCCGTCGGCGTGGACGACACCGGCGCTTCGGTGTCGGACCCCGCCGACGTCTCCACATATGCCCATATGTTCTCCACCTGGGAGACCTTGTTCGTCGTCAAGGACGCGATGGAGGCGGCGGGCTATCAGGGCCCAGCAGACCGGCAGAAAGTCGTGGAGGCCATCGAGGCGATGACCGGCTTTGACGAAGGGCAGGCCCATCCGCAGGGGCCGAAGACCTTCAACGGCAAGACCCATCAGGCCTTTGGCCTGCAATCCATCACCAAGGTTGAAGGCGGCAGGCTGGTGCGGGTTCATCAGACCTCGATGGAGGACGGGTTCTACCCCGACGAGGTCGACTATACGACGATGAGCTTCTGATCTTCTGAAAGGCGGGCGGGGCTGAACCCCCGCCCGAACTGCGCTTGGATTTCGGACCTTTCCTGCTTCTGGCCCTGATGGAGGGGCTTGTGACCGCCGCGGTGCTTGCGCTGACGGCATCTGGCCTGTCGCTGGTCTTCGGCATCATGCGGGTCGTGAATGTCGCCCATGGCGCTTTCTTCATGCTGGGCGCGGTGCTCGCGTGGTTCGTGTCTGAGTGGGTGCCCGGGCCTGCGGGATTGTCCTTCGCGGTGGCGCTTGTGGTTTGCCCGCTGATCGTCGGGGCCATCGCGGCCTTGGCCGATACAGTGGTTCTGAAGCGGCTGAACTATGAGCCAGAGGCGACCATCGTCGCGACGATCGGTCTTCTCTACATCCTCGAACAGGCGGCGCTCAGCTTCTTCGGCCCCGATGCGCGGCCCGTCCCGGCACCCTTGAGTTTCCGCATCCAGCTGCCATGGTTCGGCTATTCCGGCTACAAGCTTGCGGTCGTCGTCGGGGCGGCGCTGGTGCTCTTGGCGGTCTGGCTGATCCTCAAACATACCAAGGCCGGGCTGATCATGCGGGCGACCCAGATCGACCGCGACACGGCGCGGGCCTTCGGCATCAATGTCGACCGGGTCTATGCCGGCGTCTTTGCCATGGGCGCGGGGCTGGCGGCCATCGCCGCCGTGCTGATCGTGCCGATCCAGCAGGCGCATTACCTGATGGGCGGCGATCCGCTGCTTTTGTCCTTCATCGTTGTGATCATCGGCGGGCTCGGGTCATTGCGGGGCACACTTGTCGCCGCGCTTCTGATCGGGCTTTCAGATGGCGTGATTTCGACCTTCTTCGCGCCCACACTCGCCAAGATACTCGCGACCCTGCTTGTGGCGCTGGTCCTCGTCTTCCGCCCGCAGGGGCTTTTCGGCAGGCGCGCCGCATGAAGGCGGATCGCGCGCTTGTCCTGCATCTGGCGCTTCTGGCCGCCCTTCTGGCGGCCCATGTGCTGGCCCCGGCCTATCATCACACCAACCTTGCCCGAATCATGGTGCTGTCGGTCTATGCGATGGGCTACAACATCGCCTTCGGCTATACCGGCCTTCTGAGCCTCGGCCACGCGCTTCTCTTCGCAGCGGGGCTCTATGGCGCGGGCATGGGGGTGACCTATCTCGGGTTGACCGCCGGTCCGGGACTGATCCTCGGCACGCTGGCGGGCGGCCTGATGGCGCTGGCCGTCGGATTGCTGGCGCTGCGCACGGCCGGGGTGGCCTTCATGATCGTGACCCTGATGTTCGCGCAGGCGGGCTATCTGACGATCCTCTATTTCGGCCAGTGGACAAGGGGGGATGAGGGCATCGTTGTCCAGAAGGCGGGCCGGATGCTCGGCCCGCTCGATCTTTCCGATGACGGTACCCGCTATCTGATGGCGCTGGCGATCTTCGCCGCAGGTCTTCTGATCAATCTGGCGCTGGTGCGCTCGCCGCGCGGCCGCATCATGATCGCCATGCGCGAGAATGAGGATCGGAGCCGGATGCTCGGCTACAATCCCTTCACCATTAAGCTCACGGCACTTGTCATCTCCGGGCTATACGCCGGGGTGGGTGGCGCGGCCTACGGATTGATGTTCGGCTATGTCGGGGCGAGCCTCGCCTCGGTGCAGTATTCGATCCTGCCGCTTCTCTACGTCCTTCTTGGCGGGGCGGGCACTGTCATGGGGCCATTCCTCGGCGCGCTTTTGATGTTTTATCTCATCGACTATGCATCCTCTGTCACCGATGCACATCAATTCGTCACAGGCGCGGCGCTCGTCCTGCTCGTCCTGTTCGCGCCCAAGGGAATACTCGGCACATTGCGTGACAGGGGGCTCAGATGGCTGCCCTGACCGTGCTGGAGGCAACTGGCCTGACCCGCCATTTCGACGGGCTGAAGGCCGTCGACGGGGTGGATTTCGACCTTGTCGAAGGTGAAATTCATGCGCTGATCGGGCCCAACGGGGCCGGCAAGACCACCTTTGTCAGCCTTCTTTCGGGCCGCATTCCGGTTCAGTCCGGGACGATCCGCTTTGCCGGGCGCGATGTGACGCGCCTGCCCGCCCATGCGCGGGTCCGGGCAGGGATCGCTTATACTTTCCAGATCACCCAGATCTATGCGGCCCTGACCGTCTTCGACAACGTCGCGCTCGCGGTGCAAAGCCATGGCGCCGCGGACCTTGCCGCCGCAACCAGGGCCGCGCTTGATCGGGTAGGGCTGGCGGGGCGAGCCGATCAGGTGGCAGGCACGCTCAGCTACGGGCATCAGCGGCTTTTGGAGGTGGCGATGGGGCTGGCGCTGGGGCCAAAGCTCCTGATCCTCGACGAGCCGACGCAGGGGCTTGCCAATGACGAAATCGCGACCTTCAAGGCGCTGGTGCGCGGTGTCGTCCCGGCGGCGACGGTTCTGCTGATCGAGCATAACATGGATGTGGTCATGGACCTTGCCGACCGCATTACTGTCTTGAATTTCGGCACCGTACTGGCGCGGGGCACGCCCGAGGCCATCCGAGCCGACAAGGCGGTGCAGGCCGCCTATCTGGGGGACTGAATGCTGAGGCTCGACGGCATCGACGGAGGCTACGGCGCGGTTCAGGTGCTGCGCGGGCTCAGCCTTTCGGTGGCGGAGGGCGAGGTTCTTTGCGTCATGGGGCGCAACGGGACGGGCAAGTCGACCATGCTGAAGGCCATCATGGGCGCGGTGCCGGTGACGGCCGGCGAAATCACCCTCGATGGTGCCCGGATCGACCGGCTGCCTGCCCATGAGGTGCCGCGTCAGGGCATCGGCTATGTGCCCCAGGGTCGGCGGCTTTTCGGCGATCTGACGGTGGCCGAGAATATCGAGATCGGACTGATGACGCGGGGACGGGACGCGCGGGTACGCGACAAGGTCCTGACGCTTTTCCCGCTGCTGCGTGCGCGGCTGGGTCAGGTGTCGCGCACATTGTCGGGCGGTGAACAGCAGATGCTAGCCATTGCCCGCGCCCTCTGCCTTGAACCGAAGGTGCTCTTGCTGGATGAGCCGACCGAAGGGCTTCAACCCTCGATGATCGCGCATATCCGCGACACGGTCGTGGCGCTGAAGGCGACCGGGGTTGCGACGATCCTTGTCGAACAGCGGGTCGATGCCGTCCTGTCGGTGGCCGACCGGGTCGCCTTCATGTCGGCCGGAACAGTTGCGGAAACCGTTCCGGCCAGGGGCCTGTCAGCCGAGGCGCCGCAGTTCCAGAACTACGTCGGGGTCTGACCGGCGGTTTCGTTTCATCCCCTGCCGGTTTTCGAGGCCATACGTTGGTGCGCCGCGTCCCTACAAGGGCTGTGACCTTCCTGAATTTGTGTCAGATTATTGTTGCGCGAATCTCAAAAAACTTTACCAATTGATAAAAAATTGGCGAAGGCCGCAAGACGATTGCGGGCATCAACAGACGGGGGCGATACATGACGACGAACGTAACGAAGACGGGCGTGACACGGCGCGAGGTTATGACTTCGGCTGCGGCGCTGGCGGCAACCGGCGTGATCGGTGCGCCGAAAAAGCTCTGGGCGGCCGATCCTGTCAAGGTGGCGGGCATCTACACCGTGCCGGTCGAACAGCAATGGGTCAGCCGCATCCACAAGGCCGCCGTGGTGGCGCAAGAGGCCGGGCAGGTCGAGTATACCTACACTGAGAACGTCACCAATACCGACTATCCGCGCGTCATGCGCGAATATGCCGAACAGGGCGTCCAGCTTATCGTCGGTGAGATCTTCGGGGCGGAGACCGAGGCGCGTGAAGTCGCGGCCGAATACCCGAACACAGCCTTCCTGATGGGGTCGAGCTTCCTGCCGGATGGCAACAACCCGAACCTCGCGGTCTTCGACAACTACATTCAGGATGCGTCCTACCTGACGGGGATCATCGCGGGGGCCATGTCGAAGGGCAATATCGGCATGGTCGGCGGCTTCCCGATCCCGGAGGTGAACCGCCTGATGAACGCCTTCATGGCCGGTGCGCGCGAGATGAACCCCGATATCAAGTTCCAGGTCAGCTTCATTGGCTCGTGGTTCGATCCGCCGAAGGCGAAGGAAACCGCATTCGCGATGATCGAGAACGGCGCGGACCTTCTCTACGCGGAACGCTTCGGGGTCTCCGACGCTGCGCAGGAAAAGGGCGTGCTTGCCATCGGCAACGTCATCGACACGCAAGGGGACTATCCCGAAACGGTCGTCGCCTCTGCGCTTTGGCACTTCGAGCCGACCTTCAACAAGGCCGTCGAAGCCGTGGCGGCGGGCAGCTTTGCCGCCGACAATTACGGCGTCTATTCCTTCCTGAAGGAAGGCGGCTGTTCGCTGGCGCCCCTTGGCACGTTCGAGGGTAAGGTGCCGGAAGCGGCGATGAAACTCGTGGCCGAGCGTGAGGCCGCGATCCGCGACGGGTCCTTCACCGTCGAGATCAACGATGGCGAACCCGCGTCCGCGTGATGGGCGTTGACAACGGGGCGGAGGTTGTCCTCCGCCTCGACCGGATCACCAAGCGCTTCGGACCGCTGACGGCCAATGACGCGATCAGCTTCGATCTCAACCGGGGCGAGGTCATTGGCCTGCTCGGCGAAAACGGCGCGGGCAAGACCACGCTGATGAACATCCTCTTCGGCCACTATACTGCCGATGAAGGGGGCGTGGAGGTTTTCGGCGCGCCCCTGCCACCCGGCAATCCGCGCGCCGCGCTGGCCGCTGGCGTCGGCATGGTACACCAGCATTTCACGCTGGCCGACAACCTTACGGTGCTGGAAAACATCCTCCTCGGCACCGGGTCGCTCCTTTCCGCGCGGCTGAATGCCCGTGCCGCCCGCGCCCGGGTGCGCGATCTTTCCCGCGACTTCGGGCTGGCCGTTCACCCTGATGCCAAGGTCGGAACGCTTTCCGTCGGCGAACGCCAGCGCGTCGAGATCCTCAAGGCACTATACCGCGATGCGCGCATCCTCATTCTAGATGAGCCGACGGCGGTACTGACCCCGCAGGAGACGACCGCACTGTTCGAGACACTGCGGAAGGCCGTGGCGCGGGGCCTTTCGGTCATCTTCATATCGCACAAGCTCGGCGAGGTGATGGCGATCACGTCCCGGGTTCTTGTCCTGCGCCATGGGCGGCTGGTGGGAGAGGTTGAGACAGCCGCGACCGACCGCCACCGGCTGGCCGCAATGATGGTCGGGGCCGAGGTGACGGCGCCAAAGCTCGCCGAACGGGTGGCGGGGCCGGCGCTACTGACGCTTGCCGGGGTTTCGACGCCGGACAGGGGCAATGCGACAGGTTTGAAATCGGTCGACCTAGTTCTTCGCGCGGGGCAGATCACCGGACTTGCCGGTGTGTCCGGCAACGGGCAGGCGGCGCTCGCTGCGCTTATCGGCGGGCTGGAAGAGCCGGTGGCCGGTACCATGGAGCTTGGCAATCATAGGGCTGCTCAATGGTCGCCTCGCGCAGCCCTTGGCGCCGGCATCGCGCGTATTCCCGAAGACCGCCACAAGACCGGGGTCATCGCCGATTTCACGCTGGCTGAAAACGCGGTGCTCGAATGTTACGCGCGGGCGCCCTATAGCAATCGGGGGTGGATGGACTGGCGCGCTGCCGACGGGCTCGCCCGCAAGATCATTAATACCTACGATGTGCGCTGCCCCGGTCCACACGCGCGCATCCGGCTTCTTTCCGGCGGCAATATGCAGAAGCTGATCCTCGGTCGCGCGCTCGATCCCGGGCCGGAAGTGATCCTTGCCAATCAGCCGGTGCGCGGGCTCGATATCGGGGCGGTCAACTTCGTTCATTCGCAACTTATTGCCGCCCGGGATGGCGGGGCCGCAGTTCTGCTCATCTCCGAGGACCTTGATGAGATCATGGCGCTCTCGGATGTCATCCACGTGATCTACGAGGGACAGGTATCGCCGGAATTTCCGCGGCAGTCCAAGACCCCGGCAGAGCTTGGTGTCTGGATGGCGGGGCAGGGATTTCAGGGGGGCGAACATGCGGCTTGAACCGATCGCCAACCCGTCCGCGCTGCGGCTCTTCGGCCTGCCCACTGCTGCGCTTGCACTGACGGTCGTCATCGCCTCATTGCTCGCGCTTCTGGCCGGCGCGGACCCGCTCGCTACCCTGGGTCTGATCCTGAAAGGCGCGGCAGGGTCGAAGTTCGCGATCCTCGAAACCCTGAATCGCGCGACACCTCTGATCTTTACCGGCCTTGCCGTCGCCGTGGCCTTCCGCGCCCGGCTCTGGAATATCGGGGCGGAGGCGCAGCTTTATGCGGGCGCAGTGGTAACAGTGATCCTTGGCACCGGCGCGCTCGGGGCGCTGCCGTCGATCCTGACGATCCTGATCATCGCGCTCGCCGCCATGCTTGCCGGTGCGCTTGTCCTTCTCGGTCCCGTCCTCCTGAAAACCCGCGCCGGGGTGGATGAGGTCGTGACCACGCTTCTCTTCAACTTCATCATGCTTCTTTTCATTTCCTACCTGCTCGAAGGTCCGATGAAGGACCCGACGGGCATGGGCTGGCCAAAATCGGCCTCACTCGACAAGGCGGCGCGTCTGCCACGGATCGTGGAGGGGCTCAGACTGCACTGGGGTTTCGCGCTTGCGCTGATCGCGGCGGGGCTTGTCTGGGTCTTGCAGACGCGCACGACACTCGGTTTCGAAATCCGCGCGGTCGGACAGAATATCGAAGCCGCGCGCTTTGCCGGGATGCCGGTCGACCGCGTGCTGGTAAAGACGGCGCTTCTCTCCGGCGGGCTTGCGGCACTGGCCGGGTTTTCCGAGGTTGCCGGGCTCAAAGGTAACCTTACCTTGGATCTGTCGCCCGGTTTCGGCTACACCGGCATCATCGTCGCCATGCTGGCACTGCTGAACCCGCTTGGCGTGGTCGTGACCGCCATTTTCGTTGCCGGTGTCTTCGTGGGCGCCGACAGCATGAGCCGTGCGGCCGGGGTGCCGACCTATATCGCAGATATCCTGCTCGCGACATCGCTCTTGACCATGGTCCTTGCCCTGCGTCTGACCCGCGCACGACTGCGGAGGAGATAGACAATGGAGCTGTTCGACATTCTCCTTTCCGCCAGTTTCTGGGCCGCCGCCGTGCGGATCGCCTCGCCCCTGATCTTCGCCACAATGGGGGAACTCATCTGCGAACGCGCAGGGGTGCTCAATCTCGGGATCGAGGGGATCATGGTGATCGGCGCCTTTGCCGGGTGGATGACGGTTTATCTCGGCGGCGGGCTTTGGATGGGCGTTGCGGTAGCCATGTTTGCCGGGATGCTATTCGGGCTGCTTCACGCGACGCTGACGGTGCCCTTCGGGCTTTCGCAGCATGTCGTCGGGTTGGGTGTCACGCTTCTGGCGACATCGGTGACCTATTTTGCATACCGCCTTTCCTTGCCGGAGGTGACGAGCCCACCACGCATTGCGCCCTTTCAACCACTTGAAATTCCGTTTCTTTCCGACATACCGATCTTGGGCGAGGCGCTTTTTTCCCAAACCCCGCTCACCTATCTCGCCTTCGCCACGGTGGCCCTTGTCTCGCTTGTTCTTTACCGGACGCCACTCGGGCTGGCACTCAGGGCGGCAGGGGAAAACCCCACCTCGGTCGAGGCGCAGGGTCTTTCGGTCATGGCGCTCCGCATGGGGGCGGTGATTGTCGGTTCAGGTCTGATGGCGGTCGGCGGCGCGTTCCTGACGATGTCGGCCTTTTCCAGCTTCTTCTTTGAGATGGTCAACGGTCGCGGCTGGATCTGTATCGCGCTTGTGGTCTTTGGGGCGTGGAAACCGGGCAAGGCGCTTCTCGGTGCGCTTCTCTTCGCCGCTTTCGACGCCCTGCAAATCCGGCTTCAGCAAACGCCGCTCGGCGCGCATGTGCCATACCAGGTTTTTCTGATGGTGCCCTATGTGCTGTCGATCCTTGCCCTCGTCCTCATGTCTCGGCGGGCGGAGGTGCCCGCGGCGCTGATGATCCCGTTCAACAAGGGGGAACGCTAGATGTTCGATCTGCTGATCAGGGGCGGCACGCTGCCGGACGGTTCGGTCGCGGACATCGCCATCGCCGGCGGCCGGATCGTCGCCACCGGCCGGGTCGATGCCGATGCGCGCGAGGTCATCGACGCGACCGGTGATCTCGTCTCGCCCCCGTTTGTCGATCCGCATTTTCACATGGACGCCACGCTGTCCTACGGCCAGCCCCGTGTGAACGCCTCTGGCACGCTGCTGGAGGGTATCTCACTCTGGGGCGAACTGCGGGAAATTGCGACAGTGGACGACATGGTGTCCCGTGCGCTCAACTATTGCGATTGGGCAGCCTCCATGGGCCTTCTCGCCATCCGCACCCATGTCGATACCACCCCCGATCACCTGCGCGGCGTCGAGGCGATGCTGGAGGTGAAGCGGCTTGTGGCGCCCTATATCGACCTGCAACTCGTCGCCTTTCCGCAGGACGGGCTCTACCGCACAGGAACCGGCCGGGCGAATGTCCTCCGTGCGCTCGATATGGGCGTCGATGTCGTGGGCGGCATCCCGCATTTCGAACGCACGATGGAGGATGGGGCAGAATCGATGCGCGACCTCTGCCGCATCGCCGCCGAGCGGGGTCTGCGCATCGACGTCCATTGCGACGAGACCGATGACCCGCTGAGCCGGCATGTGGAGACGCTGGCGAGGGAGGTGACACGCCACGGGCTGGGCGGCAGGGCGGCGGGCAGCCACCTGACCTCGATGCATTCGATGGATAATTACTATGTCTCGAAGCTCCTGCCGCTGATTGCCGAAAGCGGCATGACCGCCATCCCCAATCCCCTGATCAACATCACGCTTCAGGGCCGCCACGACACCTACCCGAAGCGGCGCGGACTGACGCGGGTGAAAGAGATGCAGGCCCATGGCATCACCGTCGGCTGGGGGCAGGACTGCGTCATGGACCCGTGGTATTCGCTCGGCACCGCCGACATGCTCGACGTGGCGTTCATGGGGCTGCATGTCGCGCAGATGACCCATCCCGCGGAAATGGCGCGCTGCTTCCGCATGGTGACGGAAGACAACGCAGCGATCATGGGGCTGGAGGGCTACGGGCTGAGAAAGGGCGATGTCGCTTCGCTCGTCATCCTTGATGCCGGCAGCCCGACCGAGGCGCTGAGGCTTCGTGCAGAACGTCTCACCGTCGTCGCCAAGGGCAAGGTGATTTCGCGTCGCCAGCGGAATGATGCCCGGCTGTCACTGGCCGGCCGGCCGGCAACCGTCCGCCGACGGCACGACGCGACGGAAATCTAGGGCCCGGGGCCACACGCCCCCGCGCATTGTGGTTTTCGGGCCAGCACGCCACGCGCCTATTCATCGGTTGTCGGAGGTGGTAACGGTAGGTCATGGAAACGCGCAGTTTCGTGCCGAAAGGTGCCGCCAGCTTTCGGGTGGATCACAAAGGCCCGCCCCGCGATTTCTATTTCCTTCTGTTGCCCCGGCTGACCATGCTGGCCTTTTCCTCGGCGGTGGAGCCGCTGCGCGTGGCCAATCAGGTCACCAACAAAGAGCTTTACCGCTGGTTCGTGATGACCGAGGACGGCAAGCCCGTTCAATGCTCGAACGGCATCGCCATCGTACCCGATTCCGGCTTGCAGAACCTGCCGCGCAATGCGCTTGCCTTTGTCTGCGCGGGGACCGAGCCGGCCGGCACGACAAACCCGAAGATCACCGCCTGGATCAGCCGTCAGCGCGCCTTCGGATGCCGTTTGGGCGGTATCTGCACAGGGGCCTTCGCGCTCGCCCGCGCAGGGCTTCTGGACGGGCAGACCTTCACGCTTCACTGGGAAAACCAGCCGGCCTTCCGCGAACATTTCCCGGGGCTGGAGCCGACCGGCAATCTTTACGAAAACGATGACGGACTGATTACCTGTGGCGGCGGGTCGGCGGCGACAGACATGATGCTCGACATCATCCAGAAGGATCACGGCAAGGATCTTGCCGCCATTGTCGCCGACATGTGCATCCACCTGCGCAGCAATGACCGCACCTCGCCGCAGAAATCGGCCTATTCGGTGGCGCTGTCGAGCCGGAACCAGCGGCTGATCACGGCCATACAACTGATGGGCGAAAACCTCGAAACGCCCCTTGCCATGGATGACATTGCCGGCCGCCTGAAGATCTCGCGACGCCAGGTCGAACGGCTCTTCATGCAATATGTCGAGATGACGCCCGTGCAGTTCTACCTGCAACTGCGGATATCGCGCGCCTATTCGCTGCTGAGCGAAACCAATCTTTCGGTGGCCGAGATCGCGGCGGCGACGGGTTTCGGCGACGCCTCCCACCTGACCGCACGGTTCAAGAAGCGCTATGGCCGCTCGCCCCGTGCATTCCGCCGAAGCTGGGGGGAAAGCGAGGGCTGAGGCAGTTTCAGCCGAGCCCGGCGGAGCGGATGACCCGCGCCGCGACATCCTGCCCGCTTTGCCAGGCGCCATGGGCTGTCGCCTGCGACCGCGGCGAGAATGCCTCGCCCGCAAAGGCGATTGGCCCGGTTTCAGCCCCGATCATTGCCAGCCGCCGGTCGGCCGCGCCGGGTCGGGAATAGCTGTAGCCGCCACGGAAGAAAGGGTTCGACTGCCAGCCTGTGACCGCTGTTCCCAATACCCGTGCCGATATGTCCGCACCGAAGGCATCCCTCAGGCTGTCTATCGCATAGCCGACGGCCGCCGCCTCGCCGGCCGCCATCAGGTCACGCGCCACGGACCCCGCGACATGCGCGATCAGTTTCGGATGCGCCCCCCCGACGATCTGGAAGTCCGCTGCCGTGGCGTCTCCGCCCGGATCAATCCAGCAGAAGAGTTCGTCGCTGATCCCTTCCGGCAGCTGATCGAGCGCGATTGCCACCTTCTCATAGCTGCCGCAGGGCACATCGGCGATGTGGTCAAGCAGGTCATTTGCCGGACCAGGGCCAAAGGTGATAGCGCCCGCGTTCAGGACACCGGTCGAGGCGGTGACGATGGCGGCTTTGGCCCGAATGGTGCCGCCCGCCGTGTCGACCGCGACGCCGCCCGACCGTTCCCGAAGCGCCGTCACAGGCACCCCGGTCCGGATCGGCAATCCCGCCGCCATCCGTTCAAAAAGATCGCCAAGGCCGGAGGTTACGACCCAATTGACGCCGGTATCGAGATATTGCCCGTAGCCCTTGGCCGAGACCGCTTCGGGATCATCGCAGCCGAGAAGCTGCAGGATATGCCGAATGAAGCGGGCATAGGTGCCGCCGTCGGGCAGAACCTCGGCAATCGGCTGGTCACGGTCGGCCGCCGCCGCCGCATAGACAGCATCGAAAGCCGCCCGAATTGCCTTTCGCCGTGTCGTCGTAACCACTGACGGGTCAAGCCAGCCACCGTTCCAGACGAGCGATTTTTCAGTCCGGTCCTGTCGTTCCACCTCGGACCCGAGCAGCTCTGCCCAGGGCACGAGCGGGTTGATATCGGCCGAATGGAACCACTGGCAGCCCTGGTCCCAATGCCCGGGTAGCGAGGCGCGGTCGGTAAAGGCGCGTCCGCCGATCCGGTTCTGCGCTTCGAGGATCACGAAAGGAATCCTCGCCGCCCGAAGCGCCATTCCGGCACCGATGCCGGCCGCGCCTGCGCCCACAACGACCACGTCCGGTTCTGTCATCCTGCGGCCCGCATCCTGTGGCGCGCCGGAACGGCCCGCCTAGCTGCCGCGATAGGTCGCATAGCCGAAGGGCGAGAGCAACAGGGGCACATGATAGTGCGCCGCTGCATCTGAAATGCCGAAGCGAATGGGTATTTCTGACAGAAAGCGGGGGCTTTCTGGCGGTGTTCCGGTGGCGTCGAGATAGGGGCCGGTTTCAAAGAGCAACTCGTAGCACCCGGTTGCGAACTGTCCCTTGGGCAGGATCGGCCCATCGGTCCGGCCATCGTCATTGGTGATGGTCGTGGCGATTTTCTCGCGGCGGTCACGGGACAGGCGGTATAGAGTGATCGCGATGCCCTTCGCGGGCACACCGCGCGCCGTATCAAGAACATGGGTCGTCAGATAGCCCTCGGCCATGGCGTGCCTCCCTGGTGGTCCGGTCCGGACATCTTGCGGATTTCGGGCTGAAAAGCGACCGCCCGTTTCAGGCGGAAGTCTTTCATCAAATCTTTGATAATCATCGCGCCATCGACGTATTAAGACAAAGGCCACCCAGCGAGAGGATGCGCCCCGGTGAACCGCTATCCCAGAGACATGACCGGTTATGGTGAAACCCCGCCCGATGCGGCCTGGCCGGGCGGCGCCCGGATCGCCGTGTCGCTTGTTCTGAATTACGAAGAAGGGGGCGAGAATTCGGTCCTTCACGGGGATGCGGCGTCGGAAGCCTTCCTGTCGGAAATCGTCGGAGCCCAGCCCTGGCCGGGCCAGCGCCACTGGAATATGGAGTCGATCTATGACTACGGCGCCCGCGCCGGGTTCTGGCGTCTCCACCGGCTTTTTACCGGCATGAACATCCCCGTCACCGTCTACGGTGTGGCGACCGCCATGGCCCGCGCGCCCGAACAGGTGCGCGCCATGCAGACTGCAGGCTGGGAAATCGCCAGCCATGGGCTGAAATGGGTCGAACACAAGGACATGCCGGAGGAGGAGGAGCGCCGCCAGATCGCCGAGGCGATCCGCCTTCATGCAGAGGTGACAGGCGCGCGCCCCACCGGCTGGTATACCGGGCGCTGTTCGGTCAATACGGTTCGGCTGGTCGCCGAGGAGGGCGGCTTTGACTGGGTCTCCGACACCTATGACGACGACCTGCCTTATTGGGGGGAATATGGCGACCGAGATCAGCTCATCATTCCCTATACTCTCGATGCCAACGATATGCGCTTTGCGACCCCGCAGGGGTTCAATACTGGCGATCACTTCTTCCAGTACCTGAAGGATGCCTTCGATTGCCTCTATGCCGAAGGCGCCGCCGGGCAGGCCAGGTTGATGTCGGTCGGCCTTCACTGCCGTCTCATCGGACGACCGGGCCGGGTGATGGGGCTGAAACGCTTTCTCGACTATGCCAGGGGGCATGAAGGTGTGTGGTTCCCGCGCCGTATCGACATCGCGCGTCACTGGGCAAAGGCCCATCCCCATCAACGCCGCGAACGGCCATCGCAGATGGGCAAGGACCTCTTCATCACCCGCTTTGGCGGCATTTTTGAACATTCCCCCTGGATCGCCGAGCGCGCCTGGTCCGGCGAACTCGGTCCCGTTCACGACTCCGCGGCGGGCCTTCACAACGCGCTCGCCCGGGTCTTCCGCGCCGCCCCCCGCGCGGAAAGGCTTGGTGTCCTGACGGCGCATCCCGACCTTGCGGGCAAACTCGCGGCGGCAAAGCGGCTGACCGCAGAGTCTGCGTCCGAACAGGCCGGTGCGGGACTGGATGCGCTGACCGATGCCGAGCGGATCGAGTTCACCGAACTCAACAACGCCTACACGTCCCGCCACGGTTTCCCCTTCATCATCGCTGTCCGCGACAACACCAAGGCCACGATCCTCGACGCCTTCCGCCGCCGGCTGGAACAGGACAACGAAACCGAATTCGACGAGGCTTGCCGCCAGGTGGAGCGCATCGCCGAACTGCGGCTGAAGGACATGCTGCCATGACCGGCTATTACGCACCTCATGGCGGCCTGCCGCCTCAGACCGCACTGATGACCGGCCGCGCGATCTTTACCGAAGCCTACTGCGTCATTCCGAAGGGCTGTTTTTCCGATATCGTCACCTCCGCCCTGCCGGGCTGGAAGAACACGCGTCTCTGGCTGATCGCCCGGCCGATGTCGGGCTTTGCAGAAACCTTTTCGCAATATGTCATGGAGGTCGGCCCCGGCGGCGGCTCCGACCTGCCGGAGCCTGATCCGGTGGCTGAGGGCGTGATCTTTGTTACCGAGGGCGAGATCTGGCTCTCGCTCGACGGCAAGGAACATGACCTCGGCCCCGGCGGCTATGCCTATATCCCGCCCGGCTGCGACTGGCGGCTCCATAACGGCACCGACCATCCGGCGCGCTTCCACTGGATACGGAAGCTTTACGAATATGCCCCCGGCCTCGCCGCGCCGAAGGCCTTCGTGACCTCCGACAAGGCCCTGAAACCTGTGGCGATGCCCGACACCGCCGGGCGCTGGGCCACGACCCGCTTTGCGGACCCTGATGACCTTGCGCATGACATGCATGTCAACATCGTCACCTTCCAGCCGGGCGGTCTTATTCCTTTCGAGGAAACCCATGTCATGGAACACGGGCTCTATGTTCTCGAAGGCAAGGCCGTCTACAAGCTCAACCGCGACTGGGTAGAGGTCGAGGCGGGCGATTTCATGTGGCTCCGCGCCTATTGCCCGCAGGCTTGCTACGCGGCGGGCCCCGGCCCCTTCCGCTATCTCCTTTACAAGGACGTCAACCGCCACGCGAAACTGCGCGGCCCCGGCGCTTTCGGCCGATGATCTTCTTCGTTGTCGAAAAACCCCGGGGGTCCGGGGGCAGCGCCCCCGGCCTCGCCTGAGGAACGTTCCGATGACGGGCACGATCCTCACCGAACCTTTGACAGCCGCCGCATTTGCGCCATTCGGCGATGTGCTTGACGCAACCGGTGCGCCGGACCGGATCATCAATCAGGGTCTTTGCGGGCGCTTTCACGACCGTGCCCGGCTCGACTTCGGCCCTGAGGGGCGGGCCGGCATTTCGATTTTCGATGCAGTTCCGCGCGAACTTCCCTACCGGCTCGACATGGTCGAACGTCATCCGGAGGGCAGTCAGGCCTTCCTGCCGATGTCGCTTGCCCCCTTCCTTGTCATCGTCGCGCCCGATATGGGCGGCCAGCCCGGTCGTCCGCGCGCCTTCGTCACTGGGGCGGGGCAGGGGGTCAACCTGCTGCGGAACACCTGGCATGGTGTGTTGACGCCGCTTTCCGTACCCGGGCTCTTCGCGGTTGTAGACCGGATCGGGGACACACCAAATCTGGAAGAATACTGGTTTCCGACGCCCTACATCGTCGAACAGGGCCAGCAATAACAGAGGCCGGTCGAACCGTCCCAGCAATGCACAGCCCCCAGAGGGGGGCCAAAGGGAGAGGACAGATGACAGACGCATCCATCGGGACGGCGGAGCAACTCCGCGACCCCGACTATATGCCCGCGCTCGGCAAGGCCGTGCCGCTCGGCATCCAGCACGTACTTGCGATGTTCGTGTCGAACGTGACGCCGGCGATCATCGTCGCCGGGGCGGCCGGGATCGGCTTCGGTTCGGATCAGGGCGCGCTCGGCTTTCCGGACATGAGTTACATGATCCAGATGTCGATGCTCTTTGCCGGGGTCGCGACGCTATTCCAGACCATCGGCTTCGGCATGGTGGGCGCGCGGCTGCCGATCGTTCAGGGCACCTCTTTCGCCTTCGTGCCGATCATGATCCCCGCCGTGGCGGGCCTCGGCGCGGCCGGACTTGGCGGCTTGATGACGGGGGTCCTCCTCGGCGGCTGCTTTCACTTCTGCCTCGGTTTCGTCGTCGGGCGCATCCGCTTTGCGCTGCCGCCGCTGGTGACGGGGCTCATCGTGCTGATGATCGGCCTCGCGCTCGTCAAGGTTGGTGTGCAATACGCAGCGGGCGGCGTCCTTCGCCATACCGCGGCCATCGACCTGGCGGCGGCAGGCAAACTCGGGGCGACCGCAGCCGACCGCACCGTCGGGATGGCCGGCGAATTCGGTGCCATGGCCTATTGGGGGCCCGCGCTCGTCGTCATCCTTGTGACGCTTGGCATCAAGTTCTTCACCAGGGGCTTCCTGTCCGTTGCCGCCGTCTTTATCGGCATTGTCGCGGGCTATGTCGTGGCCATGCTGATGGGGCAGGTGAGTTTCGCCAATGTCGGCAAGGCCGCGTTCTTCCAGGTGCCGGTCCCGTTCAAATACGGGTTCGAGATCAACTGGGCCATCGTCATCGGCATGTGTTTCATGGCCGTTGTCTCGGCAATCGAGACTGTGGGCGACACCAACGGTATCACCAAGGGTGGCGCTGGGCGTGAGGCGACCGACAAGGAAATCTCCGGTGCGACATTCGCCGACGGCCTCGGTACGGCGGTGGCGGGCATCTTCGGGGGATTGCCAAACACCTCTTTCAGCCAGAACGTGGGTCTTGTCGCCATGACCGGCGTGATGAGCCGCCATGTTGTGACCATCGGGGCGATCTTTCTGATCCTTTGCGGCTTCATGCCGGTGGTGGGCGCGATCATCCGCACCATGCCGGAACATGTGCTGGGCGGCGGCGTCATCGTGATGTTCGGCATGGTTTGTGCCAGCGGTGTCAACATGCTGTCGGACGTGCGCTGGAACCGCCGCAACATGGTGATCTTCGCAACCGCCCTGTCGGTCGGGCTTGGCCTGCAACTGGTGCCCGAGGCGCTTCAGCACCTCGGCCGGACGGCACAGATCCTGCTCACCTCGGGCTTGCTGCCTTCGGCGGCCATCGCCATTGCGTTGAACCTTGCCCTGCCCGAGGATCTCGGGGACTGAGTGTGATCTGAAGGCCTGCCCTGACGGGCAGACGACATGCGCCCGGGCCATGGACCTTGCCATGGCCCGGGACCGCCAGCGCAAGGGGTCAGGGGGCAGGCGCCAGAAAGGCCGCCAGTGCCCGCGCCGTGGCGATCTGATCGCCTGTGCGAATGGTCGAACGCGCCAGAACCCGCATACCGACATAGAGCGCCGTCAGCGCCTCTGCCCTGTCGCGGCGCCTCGCGTCATCCGTCATGCCCGCGACATCAGAGGCACGAAGGGCCGCGGCAAACCCGTCGCGGATCTGGCCGAGGCCGCGATCCACGGCCGCCGCGATTTCAGTGTCGTAGGCCGCGGGTCCGGCGGCAGCCGAGCAAAGCATGCAGCCGCGCCTGTCCCCGCTTGCCACGACATCGGCAATCTGGGCAAAGAGCGACAGTATCCGGTCACGCCCGTTCGGGACGCCGGGGTCGGTCAGCATCGCCACCGCACCGGTCACGGCTGCCGCCTCATAGCGCTGGAGCGCCATCAGGAAGAGCGACTTCTTGCTTTTGAACGCCTTGTAGACGCTTCCGCGCGTCAGCCCCATGCCACGAAGGAGATCGGGCAGGGAGGTGCCGTCATAGCCGAGCGCCCAGAAGACACCAAGCGCCCGCTCGACAACTTCGCTTTCGTCAAATTCCCGTGGTCTGGCCAAGTCGGTGATCCCTTTCAGGATCGACCTAGAGGTTTGGAACCGAAAGGTCAATAATTCACGTCCTTGTGTTTTGGAACTGATGAGTTCCGAATTCTATCGCGTTGGGGCGCCGCACCCTGATTGAACCGAGGCGCGAACCCCTCAACCGAAAGGACAACCCCCGTGAAACGATTCCTGCCCGTTCTCTTCATCGCACTTGCGACGATGACTTCAGTCCTGCCCGGCGCTGCCTCCGCCGCAACGGATGGCCAGTTCTCCGGCGCCAACGGTCACGTCACCACCGGTGGCGTGACCGTCGTCAAGACCGCCGATGGCGGTGCCGTCGTCATCCTCGACAGCGATTTCAACCTTGATGGCGCGCCCGACCCGCATGTCGGCTTTGGCCGCGACGGGGCCTTCGATGCGGCGGCCGATCTCGGCAAGCTGACCGGCAATACGGGTCTGCAGATCTTCACCGTTCCGGCATCTGTTAATGTCGACAACTACAACGAGCTTTACATCTGGTGTCTGGAGTTCAGCGTCTCGCTCGGTGTTGCCTCGCTCAACTGAGTAATCGCCTGAAGCCTGCCGACGCGCTTCAGGCGGCCATCAGCCGGGCCACGTCAAGCATCCGGTTCGAAAACCCCCACTCGTTGTCGTACCAGCCGAAAACGCGGATCAACCCGCCAGCCGTGACATGGGTTTCCGGCAGCGCCATGACGATGCTTTCGGGCCGTGCCCTGAGATCGGATGAGACTAGCGCCCTCTCCGTCACCCCGATGACGCCGCCCGCCGACGCAAGGGCGGCGTTGACGGCTTCCCGCCCGGGCTTCGCGCGGGTCATCAACGTCAGATCGACGGCGGAAACCGAGGCGACGGGCACACGTACCGCCGCGCCTTCGATCCGCCCGGCAATCTCGGGCAGAACCACATCCAGCAAACGCTGAGCCGAGGTCGTCGTCGGCACCATCGACAGTGCTGCCGCCCGGCTTCGGGCGAACTCCGCCCCCGGCGCATCGACAGTGGGCTGCGATCCGGTATAGCAGTGGATCGTCGTCATCCAGCCCGTTTCCACGCCCCATTCCCGGTCGATCAGCCGGGCCAGCGGTGCGAGGGCGTTGGTGGTGCAGGACGCGTTTGAGACGATCCTGTGTTCCGGCCGCAGGACCGCCTCGTTCGCACCAAGAACCACGGTTACATCCGCCGTGCGCGACGGGCCAGAGACGAGCACGCGGCCCGCACCCGCTTTCAGACCCGCCTCGGCAAAGGACCGTTCGCCGCCAAGACCGGTGCATTCCATCACGATGTCGATGTCGCGGAGGTCGAGTTCCGCCAGGTTGCGCGCACCTGTCAGCCGCATCGACCGCCGGTCGACGGTGAGGGTGCCGGGGTCGAGCCTGACCGTGCCTTTCCAGGGGCCGAAGATCGAGTCGTATTCAAAGAGGTAGGCCGCCATGTCCGGGCGGGCGATATCGTTGATCGCGACGATCTCGATTCCTGCGCCAGCCGGACCGGACAGTGCCGCCCGCAGAACCGACCGCCCGATCCTGCCGAATCCGTTGATCGCCACTCGAACCGTCATCCGCGCTTCCCGCCGCTGTTGCCGGTTCTTGTCAGATCACGAAGAGGCGCTGCCCGGAAGACCCGACATTGTGCCCGGTACAACTGTTGTGGCCCGCGCCTCAGACGGCGACCTCGATGGCGACGCCCTTTTCGACTGCGCGCCGGACGGCGGCGCTGGCGACGGCGAGGTCCTGGAGGCCGACGCCGGTGCCGTCGAAGAGTGTGATCTGGTCGTCGGTCTGCCGGCCGTCGGCCAGCCCGGCGAGAACCCGGCCGATCGGCGTGATCGCGTCTGCCTTGATCAGCCCGGTGGCCACGGCATGTTGCGCCTCGCCGATGGTGACGGATTGCGCGACCTCGTCGGTGAAGACGCGGGCGCGGGCGAGCAGCGCCGGTTCCACCTCCTGCTTTCCGATAGTGTCGGTGCCCATGCAGGCCAGATGGGCGCCGGGCGCGACATGGGCCGACATCAGCGAGGCGGCAGGCGAGGAGGTGATGGTCACGATCACATCGGCCTCCACCATCCGCTCCAACGGCACCGCCTCGAAGGGCAGGCCTAGCTCTGCTGCGACCTCGCCGAGTTTCGGCAGCATGTCGGGATGGTAGTTCCAGGCGATGACCTTCTCGAACCGGCGTACGCGCGCGGCGGCGCGAAGCTGGAAGGTTGCCTGATGCCCGGCGCCGACCATGCCAAGAACCTTGGCGTCCTCGCGTGCCAGACGGTCGATGGAGATGGCCGAGGCGGCGGCGGTGCGAAGGGCGGTCAGAAGGTTGCCGCCGACCATGGCCGTCGGTCGCCCGGTTTCGGGATCGAAGAGGAAGACCGAGGACTGGTGGTTGATCATGCCCTTCGCGGCATTGCCGGGGAAGTAGCCGCCCGCCTTCACGCCCATGATGTTGCCCGCCCGGTCGAGGCCCGACTTGAACCCGTATTGCCGCCCTTCGCCAAGCGCCTCGCGGATGACCGGGAAGTTATAAGCCTCGTCCCGCGCCATGGCGGCAAAGCAGGCCTCGATCGCCGCAAAGGCGTCTTCGGCGGTGACGAGCCCGGCAATCAGGCTTTCGGGGACGATGAGCATGATGAACCTGCCAGTCGTGAAGTGTTGTGACCAAAGAGGGCCGGGCGGACCCGGCCCGCAGTTTCAGGGAGGTATCCCTAATAGGCCTTGCCGCGGGCGGAGACGGGCCAGACGCTTTCCACCTTGCCGTTCCGCACACCCACATACCAGTCGTGGACATTGCAGGTCGGGTCGCAATGGCCCGGGACAAGCTTCAGCTTGTCGCCCACCTTGAGAACGCCCTTCGGGTCTTCGACGACGCCGTGTTCATCCGAACACTTGATGTATTTGACGTCATCGCGCCCATAGACGAAGGGCAGGCCGCTATCGACCGACTGCGCCTTCAGGCCCGCATCCACGATGGCCTTGTCGGCCTTGGCGTGACTCATCACGCTCGTCAGAATGAAAAGCGCGTTTTCCCATTCGCCCTGGTCGATCCGCTTGCCATCCTTGTCGAGGATACGGCCGTAATCGGCATCCATGAAGGCGTAGGACCCGCATTGCAACTCGTTATAGACGCCGGAATTGCTTTCGAAATAGTAGCTGCCGGTACCGCCGCCGGACACGAGTTCCGGGGTCAACCCGTTGGCCTTCAGCCCCTGCACGGCGTCTTCCACCATGGCAATGGCGGCATCGAGCTTGGCCTTGCGGTCCTCGTATCTGTCCATGTGCTGCATTGCGCCCTGATAGGCCTGAATGCCCGTGAACTTCAGCCCCGGCGCCGCGTCGATGGCCTTGGCGATGGCCACGACATCCTGCGTCGTGGTTACGCCGCAGCGCCCTGCGCCGCAGTCGATCTCGACAAAGACCTCAAGCGTGGTCCCGTTTTTCTGGGCGGCCGCGGACAGCTCCGCCACGTTTTCCAGATCGTCCACACAGACGATGATCCGGCTGCCAAGCTTCGGCAGCCGCGCCAACCGGTCGATCTTGGCCGGATCGCGAACCTGGTTGGAGACGAGCACATCCTTGATGCCGCCCCGCACGAAGACTTCCGCCTCGCTCACCTTCTGGCAGCAGACGCCGACCGCGCCGCCGAGCCGTTCCTGCAGCTTCTGCACATCGACGGACTTGTGCATCTTGCCGTGGCTGCGATGGCGCATTCCGTGCGCCTTCGCGTAGTCGCCCATCTTCTTCACGTTGCGCTCCAGCGCGTCGAGATCGAGGATCAGGCAGGGCGTCTGGATGTCCTTTTCGTCCATGCCCGGGGCGGCGGGAATGTCGTAGCCGACCTCATGGCCGTTGAATGTGACAGGTGCGTTCATCTTGTCCTCCTCAGCCCTGCATCCAGGGCAATTTATCCAGATCGACATTGCCGCCGGTGATGATCACACCGACGCGCTTTCCCCGGAATACCTCGGGGTTTTTCAGGATCGTCGCAAGCGGGACCGCCGAAGACGGCTCCATCACCACCCTGAGATGCTTCCATGTCAGTTTCATCGCGTCGATGATTTCCGGGTCAGACGCGGTGAACATGTCGGCGACGTGGTTCTTCACGAAATGCCAGGTCAGGTCCTTCAAGGGCACCAAGAGGCCATCGGCAATGGTCTTCGGCGCGTCGTCGGCGATGATATGCCCGGCCTTGAAGCTGCGATAGGCGTCGTCCGCCTGCTCAGGCTCGGCCGCGATCACCTTCGTCTCGGGTGCCAGTGTCGAAAGCGTCAGGCAGGTGCCCGAGATCATGCCACCGCCGCCGATGGGCGCGACGACCATGTCCAGACCGTCGGTATCCTCAATCAGTTCCTTCGAACAGGTGCCCTGGCCGGCGATGACCCTGGGGTCATTGTAGGGGTGGACGAAATCGCCGCCTGTCGCTGCCTGTACCCTGGCAAACGTCTCCTCGCGCGAGGATGTCGAGGGTTCGCATTCGGTGATCTTGCCGCCGTAGCGGCGTACCGTGTCCTTCTTGGCCTGCGGCGCGGTGCGCGGCATGACGACATTGCAGGGGATGCCGCGCAGCATGGCCGCATAGCTGAGGCAGGACGCATGATTGCCCGAGGAATGCGTGGCCACACCCTTCGCCGCCTGCGCCTCGCTCAGCCCGAAGACGGCATTCGTCGCCCCCCGCACCTTGAAGGCGCCCGGTTCCTGAAGGTTCTCGCATTTGAAGAAGAGCTGCGCCCCCGTCAACTCGTTCAGATAGTCCGAAACCCGGATCGGCGTGCGGCGGATATGCGGCTTGATACGCTCATGCGCGTCCAGCATGTCGTGATAGGTCGGGATATACATGGCCTGATCCTTTATCTCATGCGGCTGCCTTGCGGGCCGCCCCGCTTTCTGTCCGGTAGTATTCCTGTGCGGCGGCAATACCGGAACCGAGTTTGATCTTCAGCCCCAGATCGGCCATCACCATTTCGGCCGTGGCGATCCCGCTCAGCGCCATCACATCGGTCAAGCTTCCAAGATGCCCGATGCGGAAGACCTTACCGGCAACTTCGCCCAAACCGGTGCCGAATGCGACCCCGTATTTCTTTGCCGCCAGGGCGACGATCTCGGTCGCGTTGAACCCGTCCGGTGTCCGGATCGCGCTGACACTGTCGGAATAAAGCGCTGGCCGTGCGGCGCAAAGGTTCAGGCCCCAACCCGCCACGGCGCGGCGAACGCCTTCGGCAATGCGGTGGTGGCGGGCAAAGACATTGTCGAGCCCCTCCGCCAGCAGCATGTCCGACGACAGCTTCAGCCCGTTCAGCAAGCCGACCGGCGGCGTATAGGGAAAGCCGTTGGCGGCATAGCTCTTTTCCATGTCCCGAATGTCAAAGAAGGTACGCGGCAGCGTCGCCGTCTTTCCGGCCTCCATCGCCTTCGCGCTGAAGCCCAGAATGGCGAGCCCGGCAGGCAGCATGAAGCCTTTCTGCGACCCCGTGACGGCGATGTCCACGCCCCAGTCATCCATGCGGAAGTCCATCGAGCCGATGGAGCTGACGCCATCGACGAAGAGAAGCGCCGGGTGGTTCGCGGCTGTCATCGCCTTGCGAACAGCGGCGATATCGGAAACGACGCCGGTAGCGGTTTCGTTATGCGTGGCGAGAACGGCCTTGATGTCGCGCCCCTTGTCAGCGGTCAGGATCGCTTCGAACCGATCCGCCGGAATACCTTCGCCCCAGGGTGTCTCGACCACTTCGACATTCAGCCCGTGACGGCGGCACATGTCGATCCAGCGATGCGAAAACATGCCGTTCCGTGCCGCAAGAACCTTGTCGCCGGCGCTCAGCGTATTCGTCAGCGCGGTTTCCCAGCCTCCGGTCCCTGTCGACGGGAAAAGGAAGACTTCGGCCTTGGCGCTGCGCAGCACTTTGCGGACGTTGGACAAGACCGGCTGAAGGATTTCGCCGAAGATCGGCGAACGATGGTCGATCGTCGGCATGTCCACGGCCTTGCGGATCGCTTCAGGGATATTGGTCGGGCCGGGAATGAAAACAGGGTTCTGGAAGGACATGGTCGGACCTTTCGCATGAGACAGGTGCAACTTAACGGCTCGGGTTCCATTCAACAATTTTTTTAAAAAAATATTTCGTTGGTTGAAAAAATGGGTTATACGCTGAAAAGACAGGGAAATTCCTTTTTCAACGCCGGCGGCCGACAAGTCACCTTCAATCGAAAGGCAGAAATCATGGGTGAGGTCCGGCCGCGCGGGCGGCCGAAAAGCTTTCACGACAAGACCGAGCAGAATACGATCCAGTCGCTCGACCGCGCGCTGATGATCCTGCGTGTGGTCAGCGAGGCGGGGGGGCTGACGCTTTCGGAACTCGCGTCCGAAACAGGGCAGTCGGCGGCAACCGTTTACCGGGTGCTGACCACCCTGCAAAGCCACGGTTTCGTCGAACTGGAAGAGCCCGGCCAGCTTTGGCACGTCGGGTCCGGCGCATTTCGCGTGGGTTCCGAATTCATGCGTCGGACGAAGGTTGTCGAACGCGCGCGCCAGCCGATGAACCAGCTCATGCGCGCGAGTGGTGAGACCGCCAATCTCGGGGTCGAAAGCCGCGATCAGGTGCTGTTTCTGTCGCAGGTCGAAACGCATGAGACGATCCGCGCCTTCTTTCCGCCGGGGACACTCGGAGCCATGCATGTCTCGGGCATCGGCAAGGCGCTCTTGGCGTGGTACCCCGAAGAGCGGGTTCGCCAGATCGTTGCGCAGCGCGGGCTTCAGCGGTTCACGGACCGATCGGTCGCCAGCGAAGCGGCGTTGATGGCGGATCTGGCGGCGATCCGCGCCCGCGGTTTTGCAATCGACGATGAGGAACGCGCCGAAGGCATGCGCTGTGTCGCAGCCCCGATCTTCAACGCCTATGGCGAGCCGGTGGCGGGCCTATCCGTCTCCGGTCCCGCCTTCCGGATGACGCTTGCCGCTGCGGCCGCCATCGGCCGCATGGTGCGCGAGGCGGCGGACGAAGTGACGGCAGCGACGGGTGGCAGGGCGCCCTAACGGACGGCATTCATTCGTGCGTCGGGCATCCGGCAATCGCGGGCGACGTCCAGTCCGCAGGCCCGGGGTTCAAGGTCTTTCGTCAGGCATATGCGCGCCTCGCCGATCATGCCGGACTTGCAGGTGATGGTGATCATCGCCGGGGTCAGGCCGGGATTGGCCTCAAGGAAGGCTTCTTCGACAACCGTCGCAGGCAAGGTGACATCCCGGTCGAGCGCGGCGAAGACCTCCGGGATCGCCACCGCACTGTAAGCCATGCGGGCGGTGTCGAAGTATTGGTCGGACGACAATCCGCTGCACCGCCCATGTTTCTTCCATTCGTGCCAGGCGAGCCCGCCAGACCCCATGATGTCGGCCATCGCGGCGGTCTCGGCCCGGCTCGGGTCGCGCTCGGGGGTGCGGCAGTAACTCGGCCAGCCGAAATCGTATTGCGGCCATAGCCCGTGCAGCGTGAAACTGAAATCATGGCGCGGGTCACACTGATCTTCACCCCGCGCATCCCCTTCAAGCGCGCAGAAACTCGGCGACCAGCTCAAGGACAGGATGTAATAGTCGAAGTCGCCCGCGCGCTCACCTTCCGACCGGGCCGGGGTTGCAAGAAGGATCAGCAGGACGAGCAGGCGCATTTTCTCTTTTCTCCGCTGTCGAAGGCGACTATATAGCGCGACAACTTCCCCGAAAACGAGGAATGGCGGCCCGAAAGAGCCGCAGCCGTTTTCCCGGCGCGGGAGAGATTTGTAAAGGAGAGACGTGATGACCAAACCGCTTATGGCAAAGGCGACCGCAGTCTGGCTGGTGGACAACACGACGCTCAGCTTCAAGCAGATCGCCGATTTTTGCGGGCTGCATGAGCTGGAAGTGCAGGGCATCGCCGATGGAGATGTTGCGACCGGGGTAAAGGGCTTTGACCCGATCGCGAACAACCAGCTTGAGGCTGTTGAGATCGAGAAGGGTCAGGCCGACCCGGCCTATAAGCTGAAACTGAAATTCAACGCGGCTGCCGTGGGCGAGGAAAAGCGTCGTGGCCCGCGCTACACGCCTCTATCGAAGCGGCAGGACCGCCCCGCGGCAATCCTTTGGCTCGTGAAGTTCCACCCGGAGCTTTCGGATGCGCAGATCGGCAAGCTTGTCGGCACGACCAAGCCGACCATCGCGACGATCCGCGAGCGCACCCATTGGAACATCAACAACATCACGCCGATTGATCCGGTGGCGCTGGGCCTTTGCCGTCAGTCCGAACTTGATGCGGCCGTGCAGAAAGCCGCGCGCAAGAAGGTCGCCGAGGGTGCGGTCATGTCTGACGACGAGCGTCGCAAGCTGGTGTCGACCGAACAGTCGCTCGGCATGCCGGCGGAGCCGAGAATCCCGACCGCCATCGCCGGGCTTGAGAATTTCACGCTGAGCGATGCCGAAGGGGATGAAGGCTCGGCCAAGGACTATTCGGATGCCGACAGCTTCTTCAACCTGCCGGACGACAACGACGAGGATGATGAAGACGGCAAGTAAGATGCCGACCGCCTACCTTGAAACGCCCGGCCGGACCGCCGGGCGTTTCGGTTTTTCGGGGCAGCCGATAGGCACCCATCGGGCTCGCTTCCGCGGTTGATCCATACTATCAAGCGCATCAGTCGTTGATATTGCAGGAGGAGCGGACATGGCAGCGGAAAAGGTGGCCCTGATCACGGCCGGGGGCAGCGGTCTTGGCGCCGGCGCGGCCCGGCGGCTGGCCAAGGACGGTTTTCGTATCGGCATCCTTTCATCCTCCGGCAAGGGCGAGGCGCTTGGCCGAGAACTCGGCGGCTTTGGCGTTACCGGGTCGAACCGGTCGGTCGCCGATCTGCAACGCCTTGTCGATGGCGCTGTCGAACGCTGGGGCGGGGTCGACGTTCTGGTCAATTCCGCCGGTCACGGGCCAAAGGGACCGATCCTCGATATCAGCGACGAGGACTGGCATCTCGGCATGGAGTACTATCTGCTGAACGCGATCCGGCCCGCGCGGCTCGTGACCCCTGTGATGGCCGAAAATGGCGGCGGGTCGATCATCAACATCTCTACCTTCGCGGTCTTCGAACCCGATCCGCTTTTTCCGACCTCGGCGGTCTTCCGGTCGGGTCTTGCCGCCTTCACCAAGCTCTATGCCGACAAGTATGCTGCGCAGAACATCCGCATGAACAATGTCTTGCCTGGTTTCATCGACAGCCTGCCGGAATCCGAGGATCGCCGCGCCCGCATCCCCCTTGGCCGTTATGGCCGGGTGGAGGAAGTGTCATCATTGGTTGCCTGGCTTGCCTCGCCTGACGGTGCCTACATGACCGGTCAGAACCTGCGGATCGACGGCGGTCTGACGCGCTCGGTCTGAGGCCGGGTCAGAGGCTACGGCGTGCCTTCAACGCGGCCGAAATCGTTCCGTCGTCCAGATAGTCGAGTTCGCCGCCTATCGGTACGCCCTGGGCAAGGCTCGTGACCGTCACTCCGGTTCCTTCAAGCCTGTCGGCGATGTAATGCGCCGTCGTCTGGCCGTCGACGGTCGCGTTAAGCGCGAGGATTACCTCGCCGACACCTTCGGACTGTACGCGCGCCAGCAGGTGCGGAATGCGCAGTTCCTCGGGTCCAACGGCATCCAAGGCCGAAAGCGTACCGCCGAGAACGTGATAGCGGCCCTTGAAGGCATGCCCGCGTTCCATCGCCCAAAGGTCGGCGACATCCTCGACGACACAGATTTCGCCTGTCGCGCGCCGCTCGTCGCGGCAGATGTCGCAGACATCCGCCGTGCCGATATTGCCGCAGGTCGCGCATTCGCGCGCCGTGGCCGCGACCTCGGCCAGCGCCTGGGCGAGCGGCGCCATAATCTGGCCCCGCTTCTTGATCAGATGCAGCACTGCGCGCCGAGCCGACCGTGGCCCGAGGCCCGGCAGGCGGGCCATCAGCTCGATCAATGCCTCAATATCGCGCGTGGCGTCAGTCATGTTTCGGTTCCCGAAGGATTGTCCCCCGTCCCCCGCTTTCGCGGGGGTGACAGGGTGTCGATTGTCATCCCCGCGCAAGCGGGGATCAGAACGGCAGTTTCATGTCGGCCGGCAGACCCATGGAGGTCGTGATCTTGGCAATCTCTTCCTGCATCCGCTCACCCGCCCGTTTCTGGGCATCCTTGATTGCCGCGAGGATCAGGTCCTCGACCACCTCCTTGTCCTCGGCGCTGAAGATCGAAGGGTCGATCGAAAGACCGGTCAGCTCGCCCTTGGCCGTACAGGTCGCCTTGACCAGACCGGCACCGCTTTCGCCCGTGACCATGATCTTGTGCAGCTCTTCCGTCGTCGCGGCCATCTTGGCCTGCATTTCCTGCGCGGCCTTCATCATCTTGCCCATGTCGCCCAGGGCACCGAGGCCGCCCAGTCCTTTCAGCATTCGTCTGTCTCCTCAATTCTCTTCGAACGGGTCCCATTCCTCGTCGACCTCCGGCAGCGCGGCGGCGGCGGCGTCAGCGAGGCTTTGCTGAGGCGTTCTGATAGCGGTGATCTCGGCCGTGGGAAAGGCCGCGAAGACGGCTTTCACCACGGGGTTCTGCATCGCGGCCGTCTTTGCGGCAATCTCCCCGGCATCGCGCTCTTCCGCAATCGTCGGGCCACCGCCGCTGGCAATGGAAACGCCCCAGCGGACGCCGGTCCAGCTTTGCAGCCGCTGCGCCAGGGTGGCGGCAAGGTCGCGGGGGGCATCGGATGTGGGTTCAAATTCGATGCGGCCGGGGGCATAGCGCACAAGGCGCAGGTGGCTCTCGACCTCGATCAGGAGCTTCACGTCACGGTTCGTCCGGATCAAGTCAACCACCTGCGGGAAGGTCGCGTAGCGGGCAAGCGCCAGTTCCGGGGCCAGATCACGTGCGGTGGCCGCGCCGGATGGGCCGGGCCCGCTCGACTGGCCGACGCTTGGTGCAGTGACGGATTGGGGGGCGTAGGCCCGCGGGGCGGCATGCGTTGCAGCGGCGCCTGTCGCCGGACCGCGCCCGGCCGTTGTGCCCGCGGCAGGGGCAGGACCATCGGCAAGCCGCCGCATCAGGCTTTCGGGATCGGGCAGGTCGGCGACATGCGTCAACCGGATGACGGCCATTTCTGCGGCCATCATCGCGTTCGGCGCGGTTCCGACCTCGTCCAGCGCTTTCAGAAGCATCTGCCACATCCGTGTAAGAACGCGCATCGGCAATGCCGCTGCCATCGACTGGCCGCGCGCGCGTTCGTCCGGTGCGACCGTCGGGTCATCGGCCGCCTCCGGCGTGATCTTGATGACCGAAACCCAATGGGTGACCTCCGCCAGATCGCGCAGCACGGCCATCGGGTCGGCGCCATCGGCGTATTGACCGGCCAGTTCGGCCAATGCGCCGGCCGCCTCGCCCCTGACGATCAGGTCGAAGAGGTCGAGCACCCGGCCACGATCGGCAAGGCCCAGCATTGCGCGGACCTGTTCCGCCGAGGTTTCACCGGCCCCATGACTGATCGCCTGATCGAGAAGCGATGTTGCATCCCGGGCCGAGCCTTCGGCCGCGCGCGTGATCAGCGCGAGCGCCGCATCGGAAATGGCCGCACCTTCGGCGGTCGCGATCCGGCGAAGAAGCGCGAGCATCACCTCAGGCTCGATCCGGCGAAGATCGAACCGTTGGCAACGGGACAAGACCGTGACCGGCACTTTGCGGATCTCGGTCGTGGCGAAGATGAACTTCACATGGACGGGGGGTTCCTCCAGTGTCTTCAGAAGCGCGTTGAAGGCGTTCGTCGACAGCATGTGAACTTCGTCGATGATGTAGATCTTGTAGCGCGCGCTGGCCGCCCGGTAGTGGACGCTTTCGATGATCTCGCGGATGTCGTTGACGCCAGTGCGGCTGGCCGCGTCCATCTCCATCACATCGACATGGCGGCCCTCCATGATCGCCACGCAATGTTCGCACTTGCCACAGGGGTCGGTTGTCGGGCCGCCGGATCCGTCAGGGCCGATGCAGTTCATGCCCTTGGCGATGATCCTTGCGGTGGTGGTCTTGCCCGTGCCCCGAATGCCGGTCATGATGAAGGCCTGCGCGATCCGGTCGGCCGCGAAGGCGTTTTTCAGGGTGCGCACCATCGCCTCCTGCCCGACAAGGTCGGCAAAGGTTTCGGGCCGGTATTTCCGGGCAAGAACCTGATAGACGGGCGGGGCGGTTTCGGTCATCAGAGCCTCTGACGGGATTCGGTGCGGGCCACAGGTTAGGGCGCACCGCAGGCGAGGTAAACCGCCGCCCGCAGTGGCGCGTTCGGGCGAATTGCCAACGGCGAAGGCCGCCAAGTTGAAGGGGCGGTGCCCGGACCGACTTGCATGGAAAGCAAGGGGGTGGGCGGGACATGGCGGAAGCGGTGGGATTCGAACCCACGGAACCTTTCGGTTCGCTGGTTTTCAAGACCAGTGCCTTAAACCACTCGGCCACACTTCCTGGTTTCGCCGTCCGAAACCGGCAGTCGCAGGCCGTGCAAGGCCTTTGGCCGGCCAGGACGGCGACTTTCGCGCAATAGCGGTCTCGGTCCGATTCTGAAAGGCGGGGCGCGCAGATTCTTGCCCGCCCGTCGACCCAGCCTTTTCATGCCGATGCCGAACAGCTACAATTGCCCGGTTCGCGCGAAACAAGCGTGGACCGGCGAAA
>JAWKXJ010000011.1:0-60055 GCA_041397105.1 Paracoccaceae bacterium | reverse complement strand
TGCAGGTGCCGCCGCAGTTTTCGGCGGTGAAGGTCGACGGCGAGCGGGCCTATGCGCTGGCCCGGGCCGGCGAGGAAATGGACCTGGCCGCGCGGGAGTTATGGGTCGAGAGCCTTGAGATGATTGCGCGCCCCGACCCGGACACGGTGGAACTGGAGATGGTTTGCGGCAAGGGCGGCTATGTGCGGTCCGTCGCCCGCGATCTTGGCGCGGCGCTCGGCTCGTTCGGCCATGTGCTGACGCTCAGGCGTCTCTGGGCCGGGCCCTTCGAGGTGTCCGACGCCGTGCCGCTGGAGAAAATCGAGGCCCTGGCGCGAAGCGGGGCGATCGACGAACTGCTGTTGCCGCTGGAGGTCGGGTTGGCCGACCTGCCCGAATTAAGGGCGACGCCTGAAGGTGCGGCACGGCTCCGCAACGGCAACCCCGGCATGGTCTTTGCGGCGAGTGTCGACTATGGCGACGAGGCATGGGCAAGCGAGGCCGGCCGGGCCGTCGCCGTCGGGATTTACAAGGCGGGCGAATTGCACCCGAGCCGGGTTTTCAGGCCCTGAGCCGGGATGTCCCCGGGGGCGCTGCCCCCGGACCCCCGAGGTATTTCCGGCAAGATGAAATGAGCATGCGGGCTCAGGTCGCGGGCAGGTTTTTCGGGCGGTAGGCCGGGTCACCCGCCATCCGTTCGGCGACGGATGGGTGGACGGTTGCATCAGGCGGCAGGCGGCGCGGTTCAGCCAAAGGCAGGTAGAGGCCGAGAAACGATCCTTGCCGGGTCTCGCGGTATTTGACCTGCTTTGGCAGGTATTCGAGCAGATGCCAGAAGCCGCGAAGCGAGACGTGCAGCTTGCCGAGAGGATCGGGCCTTTCGTAGACATGCTCGCTGCCCGCGCGAGCCTCGCCGTGGACGAGATGGCGGATCATGCTTTTCGAGGTGCGGAGACCCGCCGCTTCCGCCTCTTCGATCAGCCAGGCGAGCGGGATCTTCGATAGCGCGCTTTCCGCTTCGGGATAGCCGCCACCAATGTCGGAATGCACGCCCGCGAACCAGACCTGACGGATATCCTGCGGGCCTTCGGTCGACTTGTTGAACGGGTTGGCGCGGTGGGTTTGCGGTGTCGTCCAGGGCGCGACACGGAACATGCGCCGCCTTTCGTCGAGCGCCAATGCGTGGCGGAAGATCGCGACGGAGGGATTGGTGTTGGTGTAAGGCAGGGTTTCGAGGCTCGGGATCCAGAACCGGTCGGGGCGGGGCACCAGAACCGAGGCGACCGTATCCCAGACGCCGAGGAAATGAACGATGGGCCGCCGCGCGCCGATGACGCGCGAGAAATGCCAGGCAAGCGGCAGATCGTCGTCCCAGGCGGCGCGCTTGTAGGTGCCAAGCGCGCTGTCGCACATGTTGAGTTGTTCAGGCCGGACGAGGCCGATGAGGTGGAGAAGGCCCGCAAGCACCCGGGCGGTCCAGGCGCCGCGGCTGAAACCGAAAAGGAAGATGCGGTCGCCTTCCTGCCAGTTCGCGACCAGAAAGCGATAGGCGCCGAGGACGTTGTCGTCGAGCCCCTTGCCGGTGGCGAGGCCAAGGACGCCGTTGGCCTTCTGGGTGAAGCGCGCCCAGCGGTTTTCGCGGCTGATGGTGCCGACACCGGGATTGTAATAGCAAAGCTGGCGGTCATTCTTCTGTGCGATGCGGTAGAGCTTCAGCACGTTCGAGAGGTTGCGGCCAAGTTCGTTGCCGGTGCCGTCGAGAAGGATCACGAGGTTGCGGGGCTCGGGCGTTGCCGGTTCGGCAGGGGCCGGGGGTTTGGTCCTGGTGGTCCGTGGCCGCGCTGACATGTGCCGTCCTCCTGAGGTTTCGGCCCTGCCAGTCAGGGTTGTGAGAGGTTAGCACGGATCGCGCGTGATGTCGCCGTCCGGCGGGCGGCTTAGAACCGTTCCAAACCTTGACTCGCCTCGGGGTCAGGCGCATATCGGAGCGGTAACGGAGGTACGTTCATGTTCATCCAGACCGAATCCACACCGAACCCGGCGACGCTGAAATTCCTGCCGGGGCAAAGTGTGCTCGATACCGGGACGGCGGATTTTCCCGCCCCCGACACGGCGACGGCTTCGCCGCTTGCGCAGCGCATCTTCGCGGCCGATGGCGTGACGGGTGTCTTCCTCGGCAATGACTTCATCACGGTGACGAAGGCCGATGCGGTTCTCTGGGAACATATCAAGCCCGCGATCCTTGGCGCGATCATGGAACATTTCCAGTCCGGCCAGCCCGCCATCGAAGGCGCGGGTCAGGCGTCCGGTCATGCGGTGCATGATGGTCCCGATACGGAAATCGTAAACCAGATCAAGGAATTGCTGGATACCCGGGTGCGCCCTGCGGTGGCGCAGGACGGGGGCGACATTACCTTCCACGGTTTTGATCGGGGCGTGGTCTATCTGCATATGCAGGGTGCCTGCGCGGGCTGCCCGTCATCAACGCTGACGCTGAAGATGGGGATCGAGAACCTGTTGCGCCACTACATCCCGGAAGTGGTCGAGGTGCGGCCCGTTGCCGCCTGAACCGCTGATCCTTGGTTTCGACACGTCGGCCGCGCATTGCGCGGCCGCTTTGATTTCCGGCGCGACCGTTCTTGCAGCCAAGCATGAGGAGATGCAGAAGGGGCAGGCCGAGAGGCTTTTCCCGATGCTGGAGGCGCTTCTTGATGAGGCTGGCGCGGGCTGGTGCGACCTGACAGCGATCACTGTCGGCACGGGGCCCGGCAATTTCACCGGGGTGCGGATATCGGTGGCCGGGGCGCGAGGGCTGGCCCTGTCTTTGGGTATTCCGGCCTATGGGGTCACCATGCTGGAGGCGCTCGCATATGGGGCGAAGGGGCCGGTTCTGGCGCTTCTCGACGCGAGGCGCGATCAGGCCTATCTGCAAAGCTTCGGATATGCGGCGGCGGCAGAGCCTGCGATGCTGGATGTCGCCGCGATCACGGCGCCGGTTTTCGCGTATCCGGGTCTGACCTGCATCGGGCCGCTCGCCGACATGCTCGCAGACCGGTTGGGGGCCGTAGCGCGACCGGCGTGTTATCCGCCAGCGGTCGCGATGGCGATGGTGGCCGCGGCGCGACCGAGGGGGGGTACGCCCGCCCGTCCGGCGCCCCTTTACCTACGCGCCGCCGATGCGGCACCGGCCCGCGATGTGGCCCCGGCCATCCTGCCGTGACGCCCGACGCCCTTGCGGGCCTTCACGCCGCCTGCTTTACCTCACCGCGCCCGTGGAGCAGCGCCGAGTTCGCCGATCTCCTGACCATGGAGGGGGTTTTTCTTCTGGCCGAATCGGATGGATTTCTTCTGGCGCGTGTGGTGGCGGATGAGGCCGAAATCCTGACCCTGGCGGTCGATCCGACCCGACGTCGACGTGGCGCGGCCTCACGGCTTCTTGCCGCGTTCGGGGCCGAGGCGCGTGCCCGTGGTGCGGCGACGGCATTTCTGGAGGTGGCCGCCGACAATGAGGCTGCGCTGGCGCTATACGCCGGGGCGGGGTTTCTGCGGCGGGCGCGTCGAAAGGGCTATTACAAGGTGCCCGGCCGGCAGCCGGTCGATGCCGAGATACTGTCCATGGCATTGCGGTGAGGCCCAGATACGTATTTGATCATATGGTCAAATAAGCCCCGACTGGGCGCAGATTCCTGTTGACCGCCTCGGGCAGTTCCGAACTAATCAGAAGCGATCCGAAAGAGATCGACCCATGGGCTGGCCATGGGCGGCCCGACAGGGCGTAAAGATTAGAACCGGGAGATACCAATGACCCTCATGCAGAAATTCCTCGGCGCGGCCGCGACGCTGGCGCTATCTTCGGGCGCCGCCCTGGCCGACCCGGCGATCATCTACGATCTCGGCGGCAAGTTCGACAAATCGTTCAACGAGGCGGCGTTCAATGGGGCCGAGCGCTGGAAGGCGGAAACGGGCGGCACCTACAAGGAGCTGGAAATGCAGTCCGAAGCGCAGCGCGAACAGGCGCTCCGCCGTCTGGCCGAAGCGGGCGCCAACCCGGTCGTCATGACCGGCTTTGCCTTTGGCGATGTCCTTGGTCAGGTCGCCCCGGACTTCCCCGACACGAAATTCGCGATCATCGACGTCGACTGGCTGGATATTCCGAACGTATTGCAGGTGGCCTTCACCGAACATGAAGGCAGCTATCTTGTCGGCATGATGGCCGGCATGGCGTCGAAGAGCGGCACGGTCGGCTTCATCGGCGGTATGGATATTCCGCTGATCCGCAAGTTTGCTTGTGGCTATGTGCAAGGCGTGAAGGCCGCAAACCCGAATGCGACCGTCATCCAGAACATGACCGGCACGACGCCGACGGCCTGGAACGACCCGGTGAAGGGCGCCGAGCTTGCCAAGGCCCAGAAATCTCAGGGCGCGGATGTGATTTATGCGGCTGCCGGCGGTACCGGGATCGGTGTGCTTCAGGCCGCCGCTGACGAGGGCATCCTGTCCATCGGCGTTGACAGCAACCAGAACCACCTGCATCCGGGTCAGGTCCTGACCTCGATGCTGAAGCGGGTGGACAACGCCGTCTACGAGGCCTTCAAGGCCGGGGCCGATCTGGAAACCGGCAAGATCAAGATCATGAACCTGGCAAGCGAGGGTGTCGGCTATGCGCTTGACGACAACAACGCCAGCCTGGTCTCGGCAGATATGAAATCGGCGGTCGACGCCGCTGCAGCGAAGATCATCTCGGGCGAGATCGCCGTGCATGACTACATGACCGACAACGCCTGCCCGGTGAACTGAGGCCGGGCGACATGGTCGCTGATACGACAGTGGGGCGGCAGGAAACTGCCGCCCCGGCTGCCCCGGTTCCGCTGGCAATCGAATTGCGCGGAATTTCGAAGGCATTCGGCCCCGTGCAGGCCAACAAGGATATTTCGATCCAGGTCGCCAAGGGCACGATCCACGGCATCATCGGCGAAAACGGCGCGGGCAAGTCGACACTGATGTCGATCCTCTACGGTTTTTACAAGGCCGATAGCGGCGAGATACTGATCGACGGCAAGCCCTATCAGATACCCGACAGCCAGGCGGCGATCCGCGCCGGCATCGGCATGGTCTTTCAGCATTTCAAACTGGTGCAGAATTTCTCGGTGGTGGAAAACGTGATCCTCGGGGCCGAGGATGGCGCGCTTCTGCGCCCGTCGCTTGCCAAGGCGCGCCGGGTGCTGGCCGATCTGGCGCGGGAGTATGAACTCGACGTCGACCCCGATGCGATGATCGAGGATCTGTCTGTCGGCCACCAGCAACGCGTCGAAATCCTCAAGGCGCTTTATCGCCATGCCGATATTCTGATCCTGGACGAACCGACAGGCGTTCTGACGCCGGATGAGGCGGATCACCTGTTCCGCATCCTCAAGGGGCTGAAGGAACAGGGCAAGACGATCATCCTGATCACCCACAAGCTGCGCGAGATCATGGAGATCACCGACACCGTATCGGTCATGCGCCGGGGCGAGATGACGGCGACCGTCAAGACAAAAGATACCAGCCCCGAACAGCTGGCGGAACTGATGGTCGGCCGCAAGGTTCTGCTGGACGTGGCCAAGACGCCGGCCAAGCCGGGCAGGACGGTGCTGGAAATCGAGGATCTTCGGGTACGCGATGCCGATGGCGTGGAGCGGCTGAAGGGTATCAGCCTGACGATCCGCGCCGGAGAGATCCTTGGCGTCGCAGGCGTATCGGGCAACGGGCAATCGGAGCTTCTGGCTGTGCTCGGCGGTATCGCGCGCGCCACGGGGACGATCCGGATCAACGGCGACAGCATCGACCTGACGGGCGCGACATCCGATGGCCAGTCGCGGCGCGCGCGCGGTATCGCGCATGTGCCAGAGGATCGGCAGCACCTCGGCATGATCATGGATTTTTCCGCCTGGGAAAATATCGCCTTCGGCTACCACAACGACCCCGCCTATCAGAAGAGCGCGCTCTTCATGGATAACGAGGCGATTCTGGAAGACACGAAGGGCAAGATGGAACGCTTCGACGTGCGCCCGCCGATCCCGACCCTGGCCGCGAAAAGCTTTTCCGGCGGCAACCAGCAGAAAATCATCCTCGCGCGCGAGATCGAGCGGAACCCCGACCTCCTTCTCGTTGGCCAACCCACGCGCGGCGTCGACATCGGCGCGATCGAATTCATCCACAAACGCATCGTGGAGCTTCGCGATGCAGGCAAGGCCGTGCTTCTGGTCAGCGTGGAACTTGACGAGATCATGAGCCTGTCGGACCGCATCGCCGTGATGTTCGACGGCAAGATCATGGGCGAACGGCTGCCGGATGAGACGAACGAGCGGGAGCTTGGCCTTCTCATGGCCGGTGTGAGCGGGGAGGCCGCGGCATGACGAAACTTCCGCGCTGGGCCGATCTTGTTCTTGTACCGCTGATCAGTCTTCTGCTGGCCGGGATCATTTCGGCGCTCGTCATCCTCGCCATCGGACAAAGCCCGTCCGAGGCGCTGAAAACCATGGTGGTGGGGGCGGTCGGGTCGCCCTATGCCTGGGGCTACACGCTTTACTATGCGACGAGCTTCATGTTCACCGGCCTAGCCGTGACGGTGGCGTTTCATGCGTCGCTTTTCAATATCGGCGGGGAAGGGCAGGCGCAGCTTGGCGGCCTTGGCGTGGCGCTCGCCTGCCTGGCGCTGCCCTGGCCGCACTGGACGCTGGCACTGCCTGCCGCGATGATTGGTGGGGCGCTTTTCGGCGCGGCCTGGGCGGCAATCCCGGCCTATTTGCAGGCCCGGCGCGGCAGTCACATCGTGATCACGACGATCATGTTCAACTATATCGGTGCGGCGCTGATTATCTATCTTCTCGTCAATGTGCTGCGCCCTGTCGGCCAGATGGACCCGGCAACAGCGCGGTTCTCGGAAGGTACGAACCTGCCGACTTTGCATGAGATACCGGGTCTTTCGGCGATCTTCACGAAGCAGGTTCCGGCCAATGTCACGCTTTTTGTCGCCCTGATCGCCTGCTGGCTCGTGTGGCTGCTGCTTTGGCGGACGCGGCTCGGCTACGAGATACGCGCCTTTGGCAAATCGGAAAAGGCGGCGCTTTATGCCGGTATCTCGCCGTTCCGCATCACGATGCTCGCCATGCTGATTTCCGGCGCCCTGGCCGGTCTCATGTCGATCAACAATGTCATGGGCGAAAGCGGGCGGCTTCTGCAGAATTCGGCCGAGGGTGCGGGTTTCATCGGCATCGCTGTGGCGCTGATGGGGCGGAACCATCCTGTCGGGGTCATTCTGGCGGCGGTTCTTTTCGGTTTTCTCTTTCAGGGCGGCGCGGAGCTGGGGCTTTGGACCTCGATCCCGATCGAGCTTCGGACCGTGGTGCAGGGGCTCGTCATCCTCTTCACCGGCGCGCTCGATCACATGGTGCGGATGATGCTCGGCGTCTTCTTCCGGCCGCGCAGACTGGCGGTGGCGTGATGGATTACGCGACGCTCCTGCAAATTCTCGATTCCACATTCCGGCTTTCCACGCCCTTGCTGCTGGCTTGCCTTGCGGGGCTTTTCTCTGAACGTGCGGGGATTTTCGACATCGGGCTTGAGGGCAAGATGCTGGCGGCGGCGATGTGTACCGGTGCCGTTGCCGCGCTGACCGGGTCGGTCTGGATCGGGGTTCTGGCCGGTATCGGCGGGGCGCTGGTATTTGCGGTCATTCATGGTGTGGCGTCGATCACCTTCCGGGGCAACCAGCTGATTTCCGGCGTGGCGCTGAATTTCGTGGCCTCCGGCATCACCGTGCTTGTCGCGCAGGCGCTGTTCCGGCAAGGTGGGCGGACACCGCCCTTGAGCGGCGATGGCCGGTTCAACCCTATCAATCTGCCCTTCGCCGAAAGCCTGAGCGGCGTTCCGGTCCTCGGGCCGCTTTATGCGGAGGTCATTTCAGGGCACACGGCACTGGTCTACATCGCGGTTCTTTGCGTGCCGGCAAGCTGGTGGGTGCTTTACCGCACCCGCTTTGGCCTCAGGCTCAGGGCCGTTGGCGAAAATCCGGCATCGGTCGATACGGCGGGTATTTCGGTTGTCCGGCTCCGCTATGCCGCGGTGATCATTACGGGCGTCCTTTGCGGTTTGGCAGGGGCTTACATGGCGGCGGGGCTGCAGGCCGGGTTTGGCCGGGAAATGACGGCCGGGCGCGGCTATATCGCGCTTGCCGCGCTCATCTTCGCCAAGTGGCGGCCGTGGGCGGCGTTCTATGCGACCTTCCTGTTCGGCTTTCTGCAGGCCTTGGCGCTTCGGCCCGATGTGATCGAACGGACCTTCCACTTTTCCATCCCGACACCGGCGCTGGACGCATTGCCCTATATTCTGACGGTGATCGTTCTGGCCGGTTTCGTCGGCCGCGCCATTCCCCCCCGTGCCGGCGGCGAACCCTATGTCAAAGAGCGCTGAGCTTGCCGCGCTGATCCGTGGCCGTGCCGGCGCGGCACCGGTCCGGGTCGGGCTGATCCTTGGGTCCGGTCTCGGTCATCTGGCCGAGGCGGTGAAGGGCACGGCCATCAGTTATGACGATCTGCCCGGGTTTCCCCATGCAGGCGTGTCGGGCCACAACCCGAACCTCGTGATCGGCGATCTGGAAGGGCAGCGGGTCGCGGTATTCGGGGGGCGCGCGCATTACTACGAAAGCGGCCGCGCCGATGCGATGCGCTTGCCGCTTGAGGTCTTGAAGGCGCTGGGCGCCGACGGGCTGATCGTGACAAATGCGGCCGGCTCCATGGTTGCGACAAATCCGCCCGGTTCGCTCATGATGCTGTCCGATCACATCAACTTTTCCGGCCTCAATCCGCTGATCGGCGAACCGACAGAGGCGCGCTTTGTACCCATGACGGATGCCCATGACGCCGGCATTCGCGCGGGCCTGCGCGCCGCCGCCGCGGCCGAAGGGGTCGATCTGGCCGAGGGCGTCTATGCCTGGTATTCCGGGCCATCCTTCGAGACACCTGCGGAAATCAAGGCAATTCGGACGCTCGGGGCCGATGCTGTGGGCATGTCGACGGTGCCGGAGGTCATTCTGGCGCGCTTTCTTGGCCTGCGCGTTGCGGCCGTGTCGGTGATCACCAACATGGCGGCGGGGATGAGCACGGAAAACATCAGCCACGCCCATACCAAGGCGATGGCCCCGCTTGGGGCGGGGAAGCTTGAAAAGGTGCTTCGCCGCTACCTGCGCGAACTGGACTGATCCCGGCTGCAAATCTGGATGGATGAGGCTGTGGCGGAGTGTTTGACACTGGCCGCGCAACGGGGCATCAGTGAGGCGCGATACCCCTTCACGCAAGCTGATGGACGCTGATGCAGATCTATCTGCCCATCGCCGAGGTTTCCGTAAACGCATTCCTGCTCTTCGGGCTGGGTGGCATCGTTGGCATGCTTTCGGGGATGTTCGGTGTCGGGGGCGGGTTCCTGATGACGCCGCTTCTTTTCTTCATCGGCATTCCGCCGGCCGTCGCCGTCGCGACCGAGGCGAACCAGATCGTCGCGTCATCGTTTTCCGGTGTTCTTGCGCATCTGAAACGCAAGACGGTCGATCTGAAGATGGGCACCGTCCTTCTGGTCGGCGGCCTTGTCGGTGCCGGTGTCGGCGTACAGCTTTTCAACTTCCTCAAGAGCCTCGGCCAGGTCGATTTGCTGGTGAAGCTCTGCTATGTCGTCTTTCTCGGGATCATTGGCGGGCTCATGTTCGTCGAGAGCCTGAATGCGATCCGCCGGTCGAAGAAGCCCGGCGCCAAGGTTGTGCGGAAGAAACATAACTGGGTCCACAACCTGCCCTTCAAGATGAAGTTCCGGACCTCGGGCCTTTACATTTCGGTCATTCCGCCCCTGCTCGTGGGGGTGCTGGTGGGGGTTCTGGCCGCGATCATGGGCGTTGGCGGCGGGTTCATCATGGTGCCAGCAATGATCTATATGCTCGGCATGCCGACAAAGGTGGTCGTCGGCACATCGCTTTTCCAGATCATCTTCGTCACCGCCTTTACGACACTTCTGCACGCGACAACGAACTTCACCGTGGATATGCCGCTCGCGGTCCTGCTGCTGGTCGGCGGTGTGATCGGCGCGCAGATCGGCGCCCGCATCGGCACGAGGCTCAAGGCCGAACAGTTGCGCATCCTTCTGGCCGTGCTGGTGCTGGCCGTCTGCGGCAAGCTGGCGCTTGATCTGCTTCTGATGCCGTCAGAGCTTTATTCCATTGGCGCAGGGGGGCATGGCTAATGCTGCGCGCGGTTCTGATGATTGCACTCCTCATGGCCCTGCCCGCCCGGGCGGAAGAGGTCGTGGCCGGGATGAGCCAGAACCGCATTTCCATTACCGCGAATTTCGATGGATCGGAAATTCTCATCTTTGGCGCGGTGAAGCGGGAAGAACCGATCCCGAGCACCGGACCCCTCGGAGTCATCGTGACGGTTGCCGGCCCCTCCCGCGAAATCACGGTGCGGCGCAAGGCCAAGCGGATGGGAATATGGGTGAATACCGATGCCGTGGAGGTGGATTCCGCACCAAGCTTCTATGCCGTTGCGACATCCGCCCCGTTCAACGAGGTGCTTCTGGATCTGGAAGACCTGCGCAACAAGGTGTCGATCCCGCGCGCGATCCGGTCAGTTGGCGCGCCGATGAACGTGCAGGATTCCGCTTCTTTCACCGAGGCGCTGATCCGCATCCGCACCCGCAACGAGCTTTACCAGCTTCTTGAAGGGCAGGTTGAGGTCACGGAAGAGACGCTCTTCAACACCTCGATCACGCTGCCGTCTAACCTGACGGAAGGCGATTACAAGACCCGGATCCTCCTGACCCGTGGCGGCAAGGTCGTTGACAGTTACGAAACCTCGATCGACGTGCGCAAGGTCGGGCTGGAACGGTGGATCTACACCCTCGCCCATGAACGACCGCTGATCTACGGGCTCTTTTCGCTCTTTATCGCAATCGCGGCAGGCTGGATTGCCTCGGCCGTCTTCCGGTATTTCCGCGCCTGAGGCGGGTTTGGCCGGCTATCCCCGGCCGATGAAGGGCATCTTCGTCGCCATGATGGTCATGAACTGGACATTGGCCGATGGCGGCAATTTGGCCATGTTCCAGACCGCATCGGCGACATCGGCCACATCCATGGTCGGCATCAGGGTGGCGCCGGGATCGGCGGCGAGAATGCGGGCATTCAGCGCATCGACAAGCTCGGTCCGGGCATTGCCGATGTCGATCTGGCCACAGGCAATGTCGAATGGCCGCCCGTCAAGGCTTATGCTTTTTGTCAGCCCGGTAATCGCGTGTTTCGTGGCCGTATAGCCCACGGAATTTTCGCGCGGCGCATGGGCGGAGATTGAGCCGTTGTTGATGATCCGCCCGCCCTGCGGTGTCTGCCGGCGCATCCGGCCGAAAGCGGCGCGGGCACAAAGGAACATGCCCGTCAGATTGACATCGACGACCGCGCGCCAATCCTCGACCGGCACCTCGTCGATCGGGACCTGACGGCCGAACATCCCGGCATTGTTGAAAAGCGCGTCGATCCGTCCAAATCGTTTCACCACATCGTCAAAGGTGCGGTCGACTGCCTCGGCATCGGTGACATCGCAGGGGCAGATAAGCGCACCGGGGCGGCCAGCCGCGACCTCTGCCAGCGCCGCTTCGCGCCGGGCAATCAGCGCGACCTGCCAGCCTTCGGTAAGGAAGCGTTCCGCCGTCGCCTTGCCGATGCCGGAGCTCGCGCCCGTGATGACGATTACCGGGGCCACTTTCAGAAGGCCTTGAAGGTCATCGTGGTCAGCGTCCGGCTGATCCCCGGAATGTCGAAGAGCTTTTCGTTCAGCCAATGGCCGACATCGGCCTCTGGCGGGATGTAGATCTTGGCGATCAGGTCATATTCGCCCGAGGTCGAGTAAAGCTCCGAAACCACTTCCCGGTCGTAGATGGCGTCGGCAACCTCGTAGGTCCGGCCAGGGTCGCAGCGGAACTGGACGAAAACGCAGCGCATGGGGTGGCTCCTTCCTCTCGCTCGGCGATGCTAGCGGGTTTCGCCAGGGATCGGAAGGGCTGCAAGGCCGTCCTGCCGGCAAACGGCGGCAGCGCCATGCGGGGCAACGTGCGGCCAACGTTTGCTTGGAATACGGCGCTCAATGCGCCCTTTGGCCAATGCCCTGCGCTTCTTCTGCCGTGGCCGTGCCTAGGCCGGAATATTCCGCGATCCAGCGCCGCAACGTTGCCTGGGCGAGTACGACATCGTCGGCCTCAATCGCCTCGGACAGGTCGCGCAGGGCCGCGGCTGTTTCGAGTTCCGACAGATGATCCTCGCGGACACAGATGATCTTGGGATGCGCGGTTGTCTGGGCGCCCTTGCGCACCATCAGTTCTTCACGGATCTTTTCGCCCGGGCGCAAGCCGGTCGTGACGATCTCGATATCGCCGTCGGGATTTTCGACGTCACGCACCGTGTATCCCGACGCCCGGATCAGCTGGCGGGCCAGATCCGCGACCGAAACAGGATCGCCCATGTCGAGCACGAAGACCTCGCCGCCTTCGGCGAAGCTACCGGCGAGAAGCACCAGAAATGCGGCTTCCTCGATGGTCATAAAATAGCGCGTCACAGCCTCGTCGGTCAGCGTCACCGGCCCGCCGCAGGAAATCTGTTCCTGAAAGAGCGGCAGGACGGAACCGGACGACCCGAGCACATTGCCGAACCGGACGATTGAGAAGACCGTGCGCGGCGACCGTGTGGCGTAGTCCTGCACGATCATTTCGGCCATACGCTTGGACGCACCCATGATGCTGCGGGGCCGGACGGCCTTGTCCGTCGAGATCAGGACAAAACGGTCGATCCCGTGTTCGCGCGCCTTCTGCGCCACAACGGCGGTACCGAAGACGTTGTTGTAAAGGCCGACGAGCGCGTTCGCCTCCACCATCGGCACATGCTTGTAGGCGGCGGCATGGAAAATGCAGTCAACCTGCTGGTCCAGAATGGTGCGCGAGACGAGCTTGCCATTCGCGACCGATCCCAGCACCGCGACGATCTCGATACCGGTTCCTTCGGCGAGGACCCGGAATTCCATCTCGGCGTTGTAGAGCGCGAGTTCGCTCTGTTCCAGCAAGACAAGCCGGCGGGGTCCCTGCGAGATCATCTGCCGGCAAAGCTCCAGCCCGATGGAACCGCCAGCGCCAGTGATGAGAACGACCCGTCCCGCATAGTTGCTGTTGTCGCTGAGGAAATCCTCGCGCAGCTGTTCGCGGCCAAGAAACTCGCCCGGACGAACCGGCAGGAGTTTGTCGACGAGTTCGTTTTCACCGATCAGCTGCGAAAAGGCCGGAATGGTCTGCACATCCAGCCCGAGCTTTTCGAGCCGCCGAGACAGGAAGGTCTGCTTCTGAACGGAAAGCGACGGCATTGCCAGGATGACGCGGTCGATCCGGTACTGGCTGAGAAGCCGTTCGATATGAATGCCCGAATAGACCGGCAAGCCCGCGACGACGAGATCGCGCAAGGTGGCGTTGTCGTCGATGAAGGCGACTGGAACGATATCCGACCGGCCGCGCAATGAGGCGACCAGCGACATGCCGGTGCGCCCCGCGCCATAGATCAGAACGCGCGAAATCGCCGCGCTTTCGCTGTAGATCGCCAGAAGGATTTGCAGAAGCACAATGCGGCTGCTGGCGGAAAGCGCAAAATAGACCAGCCCGAAGACGACGTGAAAACCCGATGGAATCGGCAGCTTGCCCAGTTCCGCCAGCCCGAAACTCGACATCGCCAGCAGTGCCGCGAATAGCGCGGTCTGCTGCGCGGCGGCCATGTCGTAGTGCTTGAGCCGGATATTCGCCGTGCCGAGCGAAACGGAAAGCGCGAGCGCGACCACGATAAGCAGCGGTATGACCGGCCAGTTCAGAAGCAGCGTCCCGACGGGGACGGCCGCGGAGAAATGGATGACAAATGCGGCGAGGAAGGCCAGCGGCACGAAGGCGAGGTCGAGCAGGAGCAGGATCAGCCGCTTTTGCGCTCGCGTCATGGAGATGACGAATTTCACCATCGATACTTCGGTTCCTGTCCCTTCGCGCTGCGGTTGCCTCGGGCCGGTGGGCCACCCGTTCCGCGAGTCTTATGATTCAGGCCTAGATGGAGCGACCTCAGAGTTCAAGCTATTACACGGCTTTGACGAAAAGGGCGACGGCACAAGCGTGCTTTTGCTCAAAAATCAGCAAGTTATTGCCGCCAAAACACAGCGCCAAGGGTCATGGCGATGATTTTGGCATCCATGCAGACCGATCTGTGACGCTGGTAGATGAGGTCGAGCCGGGCCTTGGCGGGGATACAGCGGCACCTATAGGTGCGGTCGGTCGCTTCCGCAGTCTCGCAACGTGCCAGAAGCCATTCCTCGTGCCGGCTGTAGACAACCGTGGCGAGCCCCGTGACCCCCGGCCGTGACAGTAGTACCACGGCATAAAGGTCCGGTCGGGCCTCGACATAGCGGCGGAGCGGGGGCCTTGGGCCGACAAAGCTCATGTCACCGGCGAAAATGTTGAAGAGCTGCGGCAACTCGTCGAGCCGCTTCTTGCGCAGAAAGGCGCCAAGCGGCGTGATGCGCGCCGCCTTGTCGCCGCCGGTGACGCCGCGCCCGTCATCCGCGCCGCGCATGGTGCGGAACTTCAGAAGCGTGAAGGCGCGGTCGGGGCTCCGCATCCTCTCGGACCGGTAAAGGACCGGGCGGCCATCGGCGATCAGTATGGCCGCCCCGACAACGAGCATGAGGGGCAGGAGAACCGGCAAGAGAGCCAGCGCAAGAAGCAGATCGAAAGCGCGTTTCGCTGCCGTCATGCGCTGCCGTCCCTTGGGCGAAGCGTGCGTAGATCGGTTACGATGGCGGCGGCGTCGGTTCCCCCGGCCGGCAGGTCGACGAGCGCCTTAAGCCGGGCAACGTCAAGCCGGACCTCGGGAATGGCGCCGGGGCCCGCAGGCACTTCATGCCAGCGCCGGCCATCGGCGGCGAGAAGCGCATCCATGGCGACGGTTCCCTCCAGCGCGACATTCAGGTGGAAGGGCAGGTTCCTGCCGTCCTCGACACACTGGAAGAGCTGGCCTAGAACAGAGGCGAGCGCCAGCGGGCCGATGTAACTGCGGCGTGGCGACCGCCCGTCGGCGAAGAAATCGAGTGCCGGTACCGCCTTGCCGTCCCCACCCAGAATCTGGTCCGCGCCAGCGACATTGCCGATGCGCAGGCAGGTGACGCCCGGCGCATCCCGGCCTGCCCGATTTGCCCAGCCGCGTGCGTCTTCCTCCATCTTGCGCTTTTCCCGGCCATAGGCCGAGAGCGGCCGCAGCAGCGACGCTTCGTCCATTGGGTCCTCGCAGGCACCGTAGACGGCGGCGGAGGAAGCGAGAAAGACGTGACGGACACTAGCGGCGCGGCCCGCCTCCAGCGCGGCGAGCGCAAGGGTGCTGTGTTCGCCCGGTGCGGCGGTGCCGGATGATGCGCGCCCGGCGAGATTTAGGATCGCGACTGCGCCTTTGGCCGCATCCCGATAGGCGCCGGGTTCGGCAAGCGGGTCGAAAACGGAACCGGCGAAGGGCACTTGCCGCCGCGCCTGCCAGAGCGGCTGACGCGCGCCCTGAAACTCCCAGGCTTCGCAAAGCAGCCGACCGAGCCGCCCTGTTCCGCCAACGACAAGGATGTGACTGTTCACAGAAAATTTTCCTGTCGCGATTGACCGCATGGCCCGGTTTGTGGTCTGAGCATCTTTGGCAGCTTGCATTCACAGGCAATAACATCGAAGGCCAAGCCGCGAAACGGGAGAACCGAGCATAACAATGAACCTGCCCGGCCGGTTGATAATTGTGGCGCTTCTTCTGACGGGCCTTTCGGCCTGCGGTCTGCCGCGCGGTGCGGCGATCCAGAAGGAAGTGCTGCGCGCCGACAATTCCGAAAATCCGGGCTTTGTCGTCTACCCGGTCAGCCGCGACCTTCTGCCGACGATTGCATCCTGGCCCGCCACCGGCGGCTTTGAGGCGCGCAAATGGCCGAAGCACACGGCCGGTTCGGCCGACCAGATCATCGCGGCTGGCGATACGGTCGTCATCACCGTCTGGGAAAGCGATGAAAACGCGCTTCTCGCGCCGCCAAGCCAGAAAGAAACGGTGCTGCAGACGATGACCGTGTCGTCGTCCGGCGATGTCTTCGTTCCCTATGTCGGCAAGGTCCGCATCGCAGGCATGTCGCCGGGCCACGCCCGTGACAAGGTGCAGGAACAGCTATCGGCGCTGATCCCGTCCGTTCAGGTCCAGTTGACCGCGACCCCGGGGCCGAAGAACTCCGTCTCTCTCGTCGGCGGTGTGCGCAACCCCGGCAGCTTTCCGATGCAGACACGCGATGTGACGGTGCTGCAGCTTTTGTCGATGGGTGGCGGGGTGCCCGAGACGATTGAAAATCCGCAGGTCCGGCTGGTGCGTGGCAAGGACTATTACGCGTTGTCGCTCGACCGCCTTTATGCCGAACCCGATCTCGACACGACGCTGAGAGGCGGCGACAAGGTCTTTGTCGAGGAAGACAAGCGCTTTTTCCTGGCACTCGGTGCGGCCGGCAAGGAAAGCCAGATTCCCTTCAACAACGAACAGATGACCGCGCTGGATGCCGTCACCCTGGCCGGGGGGCTGACCGACACAAGGGCAGACCCGAAGGGCGTGCTGGTGCTGCGCGAATTTGCGGCCGAAGATGTTGTGGCCACGGGCGCCGCTGGCCCGGGCAACACGCGCGTGATCTTCACGCTCGACCTGACCACGGCCGACGGGCTCTTTTCCGCCGGCCGCTTCCAGATCATGCCTCGCGATCTGGTGCTTGCCACCGAATCCGCCAATTCGACGACGCAGACCTTCCTCGGGATGCTGGCGACTTCGGCCCGTTTCGCGGTGGATGCCGACAAACTCTGATTTGTGACCCGAAGCGGGGTTGCAGCGCGCCGCCGGAGCGCGTCCTATGCGCGCGACTGTTGCAGGAAGGAGAATGCCGATGGCGATGGGCCAGAACATCCGCACCTATCATGAAGGCCGGTGGCATGAGGGCGACGTGCCGATCATGCGGGCCGCCGATCATGGCAGCTGGCTTGGCACGACTGTCTTCGACGGCGCGCGGTTCTTTGAAGGTATCGCACCCGATCTGGAGGCACATTGCGCGCGGGCCAACCGGTCGGCGGCGGCGCTGATGATCACGCCGACGGTCACGGTCGAGGACATGGTGGAGATCGCCTGGGAGGGTCTGCGGAAATATGCCAAGGGCGCGGCCGTCTATATCCGCCCGATGTACTGGGCGCAGGATGCGGGCGATCTGGGTGTCGTGCCGAAAGAAAACTCCACCGGATTCGCGCTCTGCCTCGAAGAGGTGGCGATGCCGCCGGAAACGGCCGCAACGACGCTGACGACCACCCGGTTCCGGCGCCCCGTGCTTGAAAGTTCGGTGACAAACGCCAAGGCGGGATGCCTTTACCCCAACAACGCCCGGATGCTGGCCGAGGCCCGCGCCAAGGGCTATGGCAATGCCCTTGTCGCCGATGCCATCGGCAATGTGGCTGAGACGGCAACCGCCAATGTCTTCATGGTGCGGGATGGTGAGGTCTTCACCCCCGCCGCCAACGGTACGTTCCTGGCCGGGATCACCCGGGCGCGCCACATCGCCAATCTCGCCGCCGAAGGGATCAGGGTGCAGGAAGCGGTACTCAGTTTCGACGATTTCCGCGCTGCCGACGAGGTTTTCCTTTCGGGCAACTATTCGAAGGTTTCGCCCGTCATCGAATTCGACGGAACCCACTACCAGCATGGCCCCGTGACCAAAAGGGTGCGCGAGCTTTACTGGGACTGGGCGCATTCGGGGAAATAGCGCGAAGCATTGCAACGGTGGGGCCCGGTAGTTGCGTCGGCCGGGACGACACGGCATGATCGCGCCGCATCCAGGGGGATAACATGCGCAAGTTTCTGGTCGTACTCGATGACAGTCGCGAATGCCTGAACGCGATGCGCTTTGCCGCGCTTCGCGCTGCGCATACCGGCGGTGGTGTGACCATCCTGTCGGTGATTCCGCCCGAAGAATTCCAGCACTGGATCGGCGTTGCCGACATCATGCGTCAGGAGGCCCGTGAGCGGATCGAGGCACATTTCGAGGTCTTCGCCAAATGGATGCGGGACCGTCAGGGGGTCGAGCCGGATCTGGTGATCCGGGAAGGTGAGGCGGTGCCGGAGATTCTCGCGTTGATCCGGGAAGACCCTGAAATCGGCGTTCTGGTTCTGGGGGCGGGGACGGACAAGGCCGGGCCAGGGCCTCTCGTCATGCAGATGTCACGGAATTCCGGCGACCTGCCCATTCCGGTCACGATCGTTCCCGGCGAAATGTCCAAGGAACGGCTGGAAGCGATCACCTGAACGGGCGAGTCGAACCCGTCAGAGGATGAGCGCCGTCTTCCGCCCTTCGTGGAAGGCGTAAGGGGCCTGCCGGGGGGCTGCCGCATCGCCGATGAGGTGGGTTTCGAGGTCGGCGAGGTCGGCAGAGAGCGGATCGAAGGCACGGTTCGTCGTCGACATGACAAGGGCGGTGGCCGCGAGGCGGGTTTCCGCGCCGGTCAGGAGGTTGCGGAGCGTCGCGCCGTCACCATGCCATTCCGCGATCAGGTGTTCGGTCAGGAAGCTCACGCCCAGTTTCGCGAGACGGGGCCGAAGCGCGATGTCGGATGACGTGCGGGCCAATTCCTTGCCGACGAAGGCTTCGGGCGTGACGATGGTCACCTCGTGCCCACGCTCCGCCATCGCCCAGGCGGTGCCGAGGCCGCGCCAGTTGCCGCCTTCGTCATAGAGGATGACCTGATCACCAAGCTTCGCCTCGCGCCGCATCACGTCCTCGGGCGACCAGACATTGCCTTTGCCGATCCCCGGCAGCCGGTCCTTGCCGGGCATCCAGCGCTGGAACCCGTCCTCGTCCGGTAGCGAGCCCGTGGCGAGGACGACCGCGTCGGGGGCCAGCGCGCGGATGTCCTCCGCATCGGCATAGGTATTGAGGTGAAGCCGGACCTGCAGCCGTTCGAACTGTCGTTCGTACCAGTCGAGAAGGTCGAGGATCTGCGCCCGGCGCGGTTGTTCGCCGGCAAGTCGGAACTGGCCGCCGATCCGGGGCTGAGCTTCGAAGATGTCGACCCTATGGCCACGTTCGGCGGCGACACGGGCAGCCTCCAGCCCGGCGGGGCCGGCACCGACGACGACGATCCGCCGCGGTTTTTCGGCGGGCGTGAACCGGTCACCGCCCCATTCGAATTCGCGCCCCGCCGAGGGGTTGATGAGGCAGGAAATCCAGTAGTCGCGCGACCGCCGCCCCCAGCACATCTGGTTGCAGGAGATGCAGCCGCGCACGTCTTCAGCCCGGCCCTCGGTCGTCTTTCGGGCCAGATGGGGGTCGGCGATCTGGCCGCGCACGATGGAGACCATGTCGGCCTGACCGCTCGCGATCACGCTTTCGGCGTTTTCCGGGGTGCGGACATGCGCCTCAGACGTGATTTTGGCGTGCTTCACGACCTTCTTCAGTTCCTCGGTGAAGGGCGCGGTCAGCTTATCGGCAAAAAGGAAGGTCGGCATCAGCCGCTCGAAATCGAGATAGCCGCCATGGCCGCAGGTGACGTAGTCGATATGGCCAGTCGCGTCGTGATGGGCGACGATCTCGGCCAGCGCCTCGCCCTGTAACAACACGTCATGACTGTCGGAGGTCGAGATGGCGAGACCGATGATGAAGTCCTCACCACAAGCGCGGCGAATGCCCTCGATGATCGTCCGCGACATGCGGGTGCGGTTTTCGAGACTGCCGCCCCATTTGTCGTCGCGCCGGTTCGACCAGGGCGTCCAGAACTGGTCGAGCAGCGAATGGTAGGCGCCCCAGACCTCAACGCCCTGAAAGCCGCCCTTCTGACAGCGGATCGCAGCGGCGACATGGGCCTCGATCAATTCCTCGATCTCGGCCTCGGTCATGGCGTGGGAGCCGTCCGAATCGTGATAGCTCGGCCCGCCCGACGGTCCCCAGTGGGGCTGGAACGACAGATCGGAATCGCCATGCGCGCCGATATGGTAAAGCTGCTGCAGAATGACGGCGCCCGCCTCCTTCACCGGCTCTGTCACCTTGCGGAAATGCGGGATGACCTCATCCGTGCCGTGGCGGAAATTGCCGCGCGTCAGGATACCGGTGCGGTGGACCGGCATCGGTTCTGCGACGATCATTCCCGCCCCGCCCAGCGCGCGTTCAAGAAGATAGGCGCCGAAGCGGGGGCCGGGCAGGCCCATGTCGGACATGTTCGCGGTATGGGCGCCGAATACGATCCGGTTGCGCAGGCGCTGGTTCCGCAAGGAGATCGGCGAAAGAAGGTGGGGGTGGGTCGTCATCTCTCGGTCTTTCGCATCTCAACTGCTAGGTCCGGGGCGCGGGGTCACGCGCCCCGCGCCGTGCCCTCAGTACCAGGCGTCCGCCATGGATGCCTTCTTGCGGGCGATGAAGTCGAGCAGCGCCTCGTCGATGCCTTCGTCAAGTTGCGGCGCCTCATAGTCGTGCAGCTTCTGTTTCCAGAGCTTGTTGGCGCGCGTGGCGGCATCAAGGCTGCCATTCGCTTCCCATTTCTCAAAGGGCTCGTTGTCGGCCGTCTCGCTGTCCCAGAACGCGCCTTCGTAATTGGCCAGCGTATGGGCGCAGCCGAAGAAATGGTTGCCGGGGCCGACCTCGGCAAAGGCATCGACGGCCAGTTCGTTGTCGTCGATCTTGATCCCGTCAAGATAGGTGTGCAGCGCGCCGCAAAGATCGGCGTCGAGCATGAACTTCTCGTAGGACATGCTGAGCAGCCCGTCGAGGAAACCCGCCGAATGCAGGATGAAATTCGCGCCGCAATGCACCGCCGCCAGCATCGACATCGTGCCTTCGGTCATCGCATGCGCATCGGGCAGTTTTGAGGTGGTAAAATTGCCCGAACAACGGAGCGGCAGGTTCAGCCGCCGGGCCAGCTGGCCAATGACCATGGAGCCGATGGCCGGTTCCGGCGTGCCGAAGGTGGGCGAGCCGGAGCGCAAGGACATCGAGGACAGGAAATTGCCGAAGACGACCGGGGCACCGGGGCGTTCCAGCTGGGTGATGGCGCATCCGGCCATGGTTTCGGCCAGCGATTGCGCCAAAGCGCCGGCATTGGTGACGGGACCCATCGCACCGCCGAGGATGAAGGGCACCACAACCGCGCATTGGTTGGCGCGCGCATAGGCACGCATCGACCGCGTCATCGTGCCGTCCCAGAGAAGCGGCGAATTGACATTGACGTTGCCGAGGATGACGCAGTTCTGATCGACGAAATCCGCGCCGAAAAGGATGCGCGCCATGTCGATGGAATCTTCGCTGCGTTCCTCAGCGGTGACCGATCCCATGAATCCGCGGTCGGAATATTTGATGTGCGAATAGACCATGTCGAGGTGCCGCTTGTTTACCGGGACATCGGTCGGTTCGCAGATGGTGCCGCCAGAATGGTGGAACCACGGCGAGGATTGCGCCAGTTTCACGAAATTGCGGAAGTCCTCCATCGTGCCAAAACGGCGGCCCTTGTCGAGGTCCATGACGAAGGGGCAGCCATAGGCGGGCGAGAAAACGACCGAACTTCCGCCGATTTCCACAGAATTGGCAGGGTTGCGGGCGTGCTGGGTGAAACTCTTCGGGGCTGTCTTCAGTATCTCGCGCAGCATTCCCGGTTCGAACTTCACCAGTCCGTCGTCATGAACATCGGCGCCGGCCTTCTTCCAGTGGTCGATGACGACGGGATCATCGCGGAAAAGAATGCCTGTCTCGGCAAGGATCCGGTCGGCGGCCGCCTCGATCCGCAAGAGGCTTTCTTCGCCGAGGACGTCATAGGTCGGGATGTTTCTGACGATATAGGGCCGACCGAGTCCAGCGCCCTTGTGGGCACGTTCGCGTTTGCGGGCTTCCCTGCCGGCGCGCGCTGGGCGATGGTTTTCAGTCTGTGGCGTGTCCATGGTTTCCTCCGCGACCTGCCCCGAGCAGAACCTATTCTATGCTTAGGTCGGAAGCCCGAACACGAAAAGCCTCCGCCGCGACATTCGGGCAGGCCCCAATGTCGCTTTTGCCAAGCGGCCGCTCAGACCCACCCGCAAGACAGGGCAGCCACCCAATCCGCGCATCCCGCGCGCTGGGCCATGGCTATGGCCGGGCCGGTGTCGTAGGGGACAAGATGGAGCGAGGCGGACCAGGTTCCCTGCCGTCTGTCCAGCGTCGCATAGCTCGCGAAGGGTGTGCCCGAAGACACCCGGCGATGGTCGCGCGGCGCATCGTCGGCAAAGCCCGGCGCGCCGACGGAGCCGGGGTTGACCAGCAACCGGCCGTCGGAAAGGTGTATGGCGCGTGGCACATGGGTATGGCCGCAAAGCAGGACGCGCGCCGAGATGTCGCGGGCCATCGCCTCGATCGCCGTCAGGTCGGCGCGGCGGGCGACGCCATCATGGGTATAGAGATCCGCCCAATAGCCGGTATCGCTCTGCGGTGTCGCGTGGCACAGGTAGACCTCGTCGAGCTGGGCCGAAAAGGGCAGGGTGGCGAGCCAGTCGCGCATCTCCGACGTCAGTTGCGGGTGGCTCATCCGGTCCCAGCTGTCCATCCCCTCGCCGTGTAGGAGCGCCCGGTCGTGATTTCCGCGGACGGTCAGGTCGATCGCCGCCGCGCCAAGGATGTCGTGGGTGCGACGGATGTCGAGCGGCCCCGAAAAGCAGTCGCCGAGATTGACGATGGCATCGGGGGCGCCTGCCCTTGCATGGGCCAGGACCGCGGTCAGTGCATCGGCATTGCCGTGGATGTCGGACAGGACCGCAATTTTCATCCGGACCTGCCTGCCATGTGCCTAGCCTTTTCTTTCGACTGTGGCGCTGGTCATTCCGCCGCCCAGCCCGAGATCGACTTGACGTCGAGGAATTCCTCGATCCCCCAATGACCGCCCTCGCGCGCGCGGCCCGAAGCCTTGACGCCGCCGAAGGGCGCCCCCGCGCCCCTTGTCTGGCCGTTCATCTCCACCATGCCGGATTTCAGTCCACGGGCCAGTCGGTTGCGCCGCGCGCCATCCTGCGTCTGCACATAGTTCGTCAGCCCGTAGATCGTGTCATTCGCGATCCGCAGCGCCTCTTCCTCCGTGTCGAAGGGCATGATGGCGAGGACAGGGCCAAAAATTTCCTCACGCGCGATGGTCATGTCGTTGGTGACATCGGCAAAGATGGTCGGGCGCACGAAGTAGCCGCGATTCAGCCCCTCCGGCCGGCCCAGGCCACCGGCAATGAGCCGCGCGCCTTCGGCGATGCCTTTTTCGATCAGGCCCTGAATCTTGTTGTACTGCGCTTCCGAGACCACAGGTCCGATATGACCACCGGCATCGTGTGCCGACCCGACCTTGATCGCCTCGGCGGTTTCCCGGGCAATTTCCAGCGCCTGATCGTAGATCGGGCGTTCGACGAGCATCCGCGTCGGGGCGTTGCAGGACTGGCCGGTGTTGTTCATGCAGCGCAGGACCCCGCGCTTCACGGCCTTTTCGTCGGCATCGGCAAAGATCAGGTTCGCGCCCTTGCCGCCAAGTTCCAGACAGACCCGCTTGAACGTGTCGGCCGCGGCCTTGGTGATGGCGTTGCCGGCGCGCGCCGATCCGGTGAAGGAAATCATCTCCACATCCGGATGGGTCGAAAGCTGCGTGCCAACGCCCGGCCCGTCACCGTTCACAAGGTTGAAGACGCCGGGGGGTACACCGGCGGCATCCACGATCTCGGCAAAGAGAATGGCGTTCAGCGGCGACAGTTCGGAAGGCTTGAGAACCGAACAGCACCCGGCAAGCATCGCCGGAATGGCCTTCAGCGCGATCTGGTTCATCGGCCAGTTCCACGGCGTGATCAGGCCGACGACACCCACCGGCTCCAGCGCGATGCGGTCGTCCGGCGCATGCGGGCCGAGCGGGCGAAGAAACTCGAAATCCTTGAAGGCGGTGATGAAGTTCTGGATGTGCCAGCTTCCGGCGCCGACCTGCTGGACGCGCGACATCTCGATCGGCGCGCCCATTTCGAGGCTGATGGCCCGGGCCATATCCTCGCCGCGCGCCTGGTAGATTTCGAGGATCTTCTCGACATAAGCCAACCGTTTTGTCGGCGGCGTCGCACCCCAGCCAGGCAGCGCGGCCTTTGCCGCGGCGACGGCGGCGTCGGTGTCTTCCTTGCCGCCGAGCGAAATCACCGCGCAGGGTTCTTCGGTTGACGGGTCGATGACCAGACAGTCGCGAGCAACATGCGGGGCGACCCAGCGGCCGTTGATGTAGAAGTCACGTTTCTCGATCATGCGAATCCTCACTTTCGCGGCGAAAGTGACAGCCCGCTTGACGTCACGCAAGACCGGGCGGAATAATTTGATCAAATTTCTCTGACCGCGGGGCGCGGCAAATGCGCCCGCCGTGCAATTCGGCAGTGAAAACCCCCGCGTCGAGGACTATCTCTTGGGCAAGCCCACATGTTTTCGCGAAAGGAGACGACAATGAGCCTGCGCATCAACGATACGGTTCCGAACTTCACCGCCGCCACGGATCAGGGCGTGATCCAGTTTCATGACTGGATCGGTGACAGCTGGGCCATTCTCTTTTCCCATCCGAAGGATTTCACGCCGGTCTGCACGACCGAATTCGGCGCGGTGGCGCAGCTGGCCGACGAATGGGCCAAGCGCAACACCAAGGTGATCGGGATTTCCGTCGACGGGGTAGAGGAACACAAGCGCTGGAAAAGCGACATCCACAGCACCGCCGGCGCGTTCCCCGGCTTTCCGATCATTGCCGATGAGGGGCTGCATGTGTCCAAGGCCTTCGACATGCTGCCGCACGAGGCCTATCTGCCGGATAACCCGACGCCGGCCGACAGCCAGACGGTCCGTGCCGTCTTCATCATCGGGCCGGACAAGAAGCTGAAGCTGTCCATGACCTACCCGATGAATGTGGGGCGGAACTTCGCCGAAATCCTCCGCGCGCTCGACGCGTTGCAGACGGCGAACGGCAAGGGCGTGGCGACGCCGGCGAACTGGGAGGTCGGCAAGGATGTCATCATTCCGGTATCGGTCAGCGACGAGGCCGCCAAGGCGAAATTCGGCCAATTCAACGCCGTGCTTCCCTACCTGCGGTACACGAAATCGCCGGGCTGATTGGCGCGCTGCGGATATTAGCCTGCCGCAGCGGTCAAGTGATCTTGTCATAGCCGAGAAGCGCGAAGTCATCGGCGTTGCGAATGTTGATGAGCTTGACGGCCTCGTCGGTCAGGTAGTGCCCCCGGTCCTTCTTTTCGGAAGTGTTGCGGCGTTGGTTGTCCAGTTGCGCAGGCAATCCTTGGCGCTGCAGAATTGCATTGACGTCGTCGGCCAGCGTTTCGAAACGGGCAAGTTCTTTGACCAGAAGTTTGCCACTGCCGTCGGTTAGCAGATAGGTCTGCACCGCCCGATGCCTCGGCTCAGTCCGGAGGAAATCAAGAAAACTCTGCCGCAGTGCGCGGTTGTGCCGCCGATGATCCTTTGTCTGACGAAGGTATTCGAATTCGGAAATCGCCCTGTCATAGGGGTTCCGGACTACGCTGAAGGAATGCCAGCTATCCCAGCGCGATGCGCCGAGCCTCAGTTTCATTGACGCGGCACTGTCGTGGGTGCCGAAAGACAACAGCGAAGGAGGTTTCGGAAACGGCAATTTCGCGATCGTATGCCGAAGGGCGGAATGTCTTGCAGCCGTTTCGAACGGTTTCAGGATGGTGGTGACGGTGCCACCACCCGTCTTCGGGACGTGAACGAAGATCAGCTGATGGTCGGGATAGATGGGCATGGCGAATTCGGACTAACGGCGGCCAGCGTTCAAGGCCCGCGGAAACAAAAGACATCCGCAGCGTGATCGAGCTGCTCAAAACCCAACTCGGCGATGGCCCGCAAGAGCTGGCGCTGCGCATCCTTCTTTCCGGGATAGAGTTTCGGGTGGGTTTCCACGATGAAAAGGCTGGCCCGCCGCAGGGCTTCCTTGTCGTTTTCGATCATGGCGATTTCGGCGCCCTCGATATCGCAGAGAAGGGCGAAACGGCCATCCGGCAACTGGTTGGCGAGGTCTGAAAGCGTTACCGCCGGAACCGTCACACCGCGTTCACCGGACTTGGCCAGATGGCCCGAATGTGCATTCGGTGCGACCGCGAAAGTCACCGATTCCGCGCCGGAATAGTCTATGGCGGCGCGGACGACGCGGGTCTTCCCCGGTGCCGCGCCGATCGAGGCGTTCTCCTCGCAGATGTCGGCGAGGTCCGGCAATGCCTCGACCACGATGTGATGGGCGTCGGGGCCGATCTTCTGACGCACGAAGGCCGACAGGATGCCGAGACATCCGCCAAGCTCGATAACATTCGTGCCGGCTGCAAGATGCGCGCTGACCATGGCGGCCTCCGGCGCCTCATAGGGTCGGCCACGCGCCAGATTGTAGCGCACCATCGGATCGGAATGCGCCGGCACCCTGACCTGAATGCCATGCGGCGCGAAGACCTCGGTCTCTCGACCGAGTTTCTCAAGAGCCCAAAGATGCAGTCGCCGGCGCAACTTTTTCATGTCGTCTTTCCTGTCGCCGATCCACCGGACAGCCCTTCGGCGAAGACGCCCTTGAAGAATGCCCAGTTCTTGGCGCGCTTGCGTTTAGACAGGAGATTGACCGGCGAGACAAGCTGCAACAGGGCTTGCAAAGCCGCATGGCCAAAGGCGAAGGCCCGGCCATGCTTGCGCGCGGCATAGACCCGGCTCCGACCCATGTGCCAGGCCTTCAGGGCGGCCACTGCCGGGCTGCGGGCCGAAGACTGGCCACCCAGATGCTGGACCTTGGCCGCGTTGACGAACATCAGGGGGCCGCAGCCCGTCCGCAGTCGACAGGCGAGGTCGTCGTCCTCGTGATAGAGGAAGATCGCCGGATCAAAGCCACCCACGGCTTCAAAGTCCTTCCGACGCACGAAAAGCGCAGCGCCGGACAGGACAGTCACCTCGCCATCGGCATCCGGCCAGCCGCGGCGCATCCATTCGCGCCGCGGGATCAGGTGGCTCTTGCGCTTGAAGGATGCGCTGCCATCGGCCTCGGCGATGCGTGGGTTCATCGCGCTGGCCGTGGGGTGGCGGTCCGCTGCCGCGCAAAGTTCGTCAAGCGTGTCGGGCATCAGCACCGCATCGGGGTTGAGAAATAGGAGAAATTCCGTCTCTGCCCCTTCCGCACCCTTGTTGCAGGCAACTCCGAAGCCGAGGTTCTCATCGTTGCGGATCAGCCGCGCGCCATGCTTGCGGCAGAGATCCGCGAGGGCCTCGGGGTCCGTCGATGCATTGTCGACGATGACCGTGGCCACACCATCGGGAATGGAGGCGAGCATGGCCGGCAGGACACGCAGGCTGTTGTAGCTGACCGAAATGATGGTGACGCGCGCTGCGGCCCTGGGCGGTGTCATGGTCTGCCTAAAGACGAAAAAGGGCCCGGGTGATGCCCCGGGCCCCGGATCGGATCACGCCTCGTCGGCGGTTTCCTTTTCTTTCTTCTCCGGCGCGATTTCCTCGCCGGTTTCCTGATCGACCATCTTCATGCCAAGGCGCACCTTGCCGCGATCGTCGAAGCCCAGAAGCTTGACCTTCACTTCCTGACCTTCCTTCAGCGCCTCGTTCGGGTGCTGCAGGCGCTTGTTGGCGATCTGGGACACGTGGACCAGACCGTCACGTTTGCCGAAGAAGTTCACGAAGGCGCCGAAATCGACAAGCTTGACCACCTTGCCGGTGTAGATCTTGCCTTCTTCCGGCTCGGCCACGATCGAATAGATCATGTCATAGGCCTTCTTGATCGAGGTCGGCGTTGGCCGAAGCGATCTTGATCACGCCGTCGTCGTTGATGTCGACCTTGGCGCCGGACACTTCCACGATCTCGCGGATGACCTTGCCGCCCGAACCGATCACTTCGCGGATCTTGTCGGTCGGGATCGTCATCGTCTCGATGCGCGGGGCGTGGGCGGAAAACTCCGATCGGCCCTCGGACAGAGCCTTGGCCATCTCGCCAAGGATGTGCATCCGGCCGTCCTTGGCCTGCGCCAGCGCCTGTTCCATGATGGCCGGCGTGATGCCCGCAACCTTGATGTCCATCTGCAGGGACGTGATGCCGTTCGATGTGCCCGCGACCTTGAAGTCCATGTCGCCGAGGTGATCCTCGTCACCGAGGATGTCGGTCAGCACGGCCCATTTGCCATCGTCTTCAAGGATGAGACCCATGGCCACACCCGCGACCGGCGCCTTCAGCGGCACACCCGCATCCATCATCGACAGCGAGCCGCCGCAGACCGAAGCCATTGAGGAGGAGCCGTTGGATTCGGTGATCTCGGAGACGACACGGATCGTGTAGGGGAAGTCGGTCGGAGCCGGCAGAACCGCCTGAAGCGCGCGCCAGGCGAGCTTGCCATGGCCGATCTCGCGCCGGCCCGGAGGACCGAAGCGGCCAACCTCGCCGACCGAATAGGGCGGGAAGTTGTAGTGCAGCAGGAAGTTCGACCGGTAATTGGCGTGCAGCGCGTCGATGATCTGTTCGTCATCGCCGGTGCCGAGCGTCGTCACCACCAGACCTTGGGTTTCCCCACGGGTGAAAAGCGCCGATCCGTGGGCGCGCGGCAGGATGCCGACCTCGGACACGATCGGGCGCACCGTCTTCGTGTCGCGGCCGTCAATCCGGGCGCCGCCATTGATGATGTCGCCGCGCAGGATCGAGGATTCAAGCTTCTTGAAGGCCGAGCCGAGATTGGCGTCCGCCAGCTCTTCCTCGCCGAGCGCCGCCTTGACGGCGTCACGCGCGGCGGCAATGGCGTTCGTCCGCTCCTGCTTGTCCTTGATCGCGAAGGCCGCGCGCATCTGCTTTTCGCCGGCCTTCTTCACCTTGGCATAAAGCGCCGAATAGTCGGCAGGCTGGAAGTCGAAGGGCTCTTTCGCGCAGGCCTCGGCAAAGCCGATGATCAGGTCGATCACGGGCTGCATCGCGTCATGGCCGAATTTCACGGCGCCGAGCATTTCGGCTTCGGTCAGCTCATAGGCCTCCGATTCCACCATCATCACCGCGTCCTTGGTGCCCGCGATGACAAGGTCCAGCCGCTGTTCGGGGTTCGACCGCAGGTTGTCCATGTCCTGAACCTCGGGGTTCAGCACATAGTCGCCATTGGCAAAGCCGACGCGCGCCGCGCCGATCGGGCCCATGAACGGGACGCCCGAGATGGTCAGCGCCGCCGAGGCCGCGATCATCGCGACGATGTCGGGGTCGTTGACGAGGTCGTGGGAAAGAACGGTGCAGATGATCAGCACTTCATTCTTGAAGCCATCGACGAAAAGCGGGCGGATCGGACGGTCGATCAGGCGCGAGGTCAGGGTTTCCTTCTCGGAAGGACGCCCCTCACGCTTGAAGAAGCCGCCCGGGATCTTGCCGGCGGCATAGGTCTTTTCCTGGTAATGCACGGTCAGCGGAAAGAAGTCCTGGCCCGGCTTCGCTTCCTTGGCGAAGGTCACGTTGGCCATGACGCTGGTCTCGCCAAGCGTAGCGACGACCGAACCGTCGGCCTGGCGGGCAATCTTCCCCGTTTCCAGCGTGAGCTCTTCTTGGCCCCACTGGATGGATTTCTTGGTTACGTTGAACATATATCGTTTCCTCTTGGGAGCATGCACAGGCGTATCCCGTGTCTCCCGTTCATATGGCGGCCCCATTGCCGCCGCCCCCAATCCTTCGCATGCGCCCGGGGGCATGGGCTCACGTCACAGATGGCGGGGGCCATACAGGAAAAGGGACGGCTTGGGAAGGGGCGGGTTGGCGGGCGGTCCAGCGGGAGCTGTTCTGCGGCGCAAGCCACGCCAAAACGGCTGACCACCAATGGCCACATCAGTTACCCACACGCAGAAAGTCTCCATCAAGCCCTGCGCAGACTTTCCCCGACCCGGCCCGAACGCACGCCTTGCCCGGGGGTTGACCGCGCGGAACGCGCCCCCGGGCAGCGGCTGGCCGCCCGCGTGGCCAGCCGCTTTGTCAACGCCAGCGCGCGGATTGCGGTCGCCCGGATTTGGCGGGATAAAGCGGCGACAACTGGGGGCGCAGCGGCTGCCCGCGGCCATCCGCTGCCCTCTGCTCACTATTGCGAACGCCCGCTTAGTCCCGCAACCCAGACATCTGAACCAATCACTGGCCTTTTGCGCTGACCTACCCCGTCAGCCCGGCATCCGCACGGAAGCGCCTGATCCAGTCCGCGTTGGTGGCGTCGGCGAGTTTTGCGACGCCGGGGCGGATGGCCTCCAGGGCCGGGGCGGGGGTGCCCATGGCGTGGCAGATGCGGGCAAGTGCACCGGCGGGGTTGGCGGAGAGGTCTTCGTAGCCGATGGTCAGGGGGGCGATGCCTTCGGCCGCGAACCAGCTTGTCCAGGCGGTGTCGAAGCCTTGCAGCTCTGCCAGCTTCGCAGCGATGCGGTCGAAATCGTAGACAGGGTCCTGTGGCGGGGCGAGGCGTTCGACTTCGGTTCCGTCCGGGGCGACGTGCCAGAGGCCCGTCTGTTCGGCCCGGACCATGGAAACGGCCTGCGCGAGCTTGTCGCTGCGGGCGAGGTGAATGAAGAGAAGATCGCCGAACGCGGCCTCCAGCCGGGCGCGGTCGGAGGTGCAGCCGGGGTGCAGGTGACCCGCGAGCGCGCAAAGATCGCCAAGGTCAGCGCGCATCAGGCGAAGGCCGAAGACCGGGGTTCCGCCGCGCCCGACGCGGATCACCGCGTCGAAATAGGCCGCGATGCCGCTGCCGCTCGGTTTGGGCCGTGGCGGCAGGCCCAGGTCCCGCGCCCAGTCCGGGTCGATGTCGCGCATGACGTAGGAATCGGGTGCGCCGAGTTGCCCGGTGGCGGTCAGGAGATCGCAAAGGAGTGTGCTGCCGGTCCGGGGCGTCGCGCAGATGATGTAGCTTCTCATTCGCCGTGCTTCCCTGACCCATCCCGCACCTCCTACCCCTGCCGTTGGCGCCGAAGCAAGCGCGCGGCCGGACCAAACGCCGCATGTGGTCGCGAAAGGGTTGCCGGATGCTGCGCCCACCGGGCAGGTTGGGGACATATTCAAAATATGGATTGGAGTTCGTCATGCCCTTTCGCAGCATCGTTCTTGCCGGGGTCACCCTTTCGTTCGTTGCAATTGCCCAAGCACAGGACATCAAGGTCGGCATTGCGCCCGACAGGGCAGTTGTGACCGTCCAGACGACAAATGGGCCGGTCGAGATACGGCGCGATCAGAACATGGAGGCGGTTCTGGAGGGCGACTGGGCCAAGACCTCGCGCGCGTGCCCGCCCTTCTGCATTCAGCCGATGGTGCCTGCCGAAGGTGTCCTGCCGATCGGCGAACTGGAGCTTCTTGACCTTCTTGAAGGCGGCGAGGCGGTTGTGATCGACAGCCGGACCTATGACTGGTTCAAGGGCGGCACCATCCCGGGCGCGGTCAACATCCCTTATACGGAGATTGCCGACCGGCTGGGCGATCTCGGCTGCGAGCCGGATTTCGACGGGTGGGATTGTGCTGAGGCGAAGGACGTCGCGCTCTTTTGCAACGGGCTTTGGTGCGGACAGTCGCCCTCGGCCATCCGGGTCATGACCGGCCTTGGCTATCCGGCTGAACGTATCCGCTACTATCGCGGCGGGATGCAGAGCTGGCGGCTCCTGGGGCTGACGGTGATCACGCCCTGACCTGACGCCGGCCCGGCAAAAGAAAGGCGCGCGGAACCTGTCCGCGCGCCTTCTTTCAGGGCCGTGAGTGGTGATCGGGCCCTTTGGGGGGTTAGCGGTCCTGACCGGCCTGGCGGACTTTCGCCGGGACATAGGCCGCGTCGCTGCCGAAGCTGCGGGTAACGCTCACGTCGCCTTCATTGTCGAAGAAGCGGACGAGGCGGTTGTATTCGGTGTGGTCGTTCGCACCGGAAAGCGCGGTCAGCTGCGAGAGCGTGTAGGCACCCGGTTCGACGCCGAGCGACCGTTCGAGCTGCGTCGCGGTCATGGCGAAGGCGGGGGCCGAAACGGCGATGGCGAGGGCGGTGATGGCGATCTTCTTGAACATGGTCTTTCCTTTCGATGTTGCGGGGCCGCGCCCCGCGGGTTTGTCATGTCCCGGGCCAATCCCGGGTCAGGTTGAGCAGTCGGCGGCGGTCGCCTTCTTGTCCGTGGCTCCGTCGCCTGCCCCACCGAGATGGGGATTGAATCTCGGCAGAAAATGCGCCTTTCTGTCGGCGTACTGTTCATTCGCGCACAGCAATAATCCGCGAGCGCATGGCAGAAAAAGTAAACGAAATCGTGAGGTTGCCGTGATGGATAGCTGGGATGAGGTGCGCACTGCCTATCAGGTCGCGCGGATCGGCACGGTCAGCGGCGCGGCCGATGTTCTGGGCGTCCATCACGCCACGGTGATCCGCCATATCGACGCGCTGGAAGGGCGGCTTGGTGCGAAGCTCTTTCAGCGGCACGCGCGCGGCTACACGCCGACCGAGGCGGGTCAGGAGCTTCTGAAGGTCGCGCGGACGACTGAAGAGCAGTTTTCCCATCTTGCCGCCCGGCTGAACGGCGCCGGGGCCGGTATTTCCGGTGAACTCGTCGTGACCTCGCTGGCGGGGCTTTCGTCGCTTGTCACGCCGACGCTGATACGCCTGCAATCCGCGCATCCCGAGCTGATGGTGCGCTATGTGACCGACGAACGCGTTTTCCGGCTGGAATATGGCGAGGCGCATGTGGCGATCCGCGCCGGCGCGAAGCCGCAGGAACCGGACAATGTGGTGCAGCCGCTGGCGACCCATTGCGTGGCGCTTTACGGGGCGCCGACCTATCTGGCGGCGGTCGGCCAGCCTGTTTCGGAGTCGACACTGTCCGCCCACCGGTTCGTCGGGCCGGTCGGGCAGGCGTCGCGCGCGCCCTTCTACCGCTGGCTGACGCAGCATGTGGAGCCGGACCGGATCGTCTTTCGCAGCAATGACGACGAGGCGCAGGTCGATGCGGTCGCGGCAGGCGCCGGGCTGGGCTTTCTGTCGCTGAACCAGGCGCGTTCGCGCGGCGATCTGGTTGAGGTGATGCCGCCCCGGTCGGAATGGGAGGTGCAGCTTTGGCTCGTCACCCATGTCGATCTGCACCGGACCGCGAAAGTGCAGGCCTTCGTGACCGCATTGAAAGAGGACATGAAAGGCTGGGCCGTTCGCTGATGAGGTCATTGCCAGACGAGATGCGCGGGCATCTGGCGATGCTCGTCTTTTCGGCGCTGGTGGCGGGGTCCTTCTCGCTCGGTGCGCTGACGGCCAATCACATCGCACCCACGGCCTTCACTGCGCTGCGCTTCCTTCTTGCCGCGGCGCTGATCGGGGCGATCGCAGCCGCGCGCGGCGGCATCGGTCGCGCCGCCCTTGCCGCACCGTGGCGCTACGTTCTGCTCGGTGCCATTTTCGCCACCTACTTCGTCCTGATGTTCGAGGCGCTGAAGACGGCCCTGCCGGTGTCGACGGCGGCGGTCTTTACCCTGACGCCGGTCATGTCGGCGGGCTTTGGGTGGCTGCTTCTCAGGCAGGTTACGACCGGGCGGATGGCGCTGGCGCTTGTCATCGGGGCGGTCGGAGCGCTTTGGGTCATCTTCCGGGCCGACTGGTCGGCCTTCCTGCGCTTCGGGATTGGCAGGGGGGAGGCGATTTTCTTTGTCGGCTGCGCGGCCCACGCGCTCTATACACCTTTGGTGCGGAAGCTGAACCGGGGCGAAAGCGCGACAGTCTTCACCTTCGGCATGCTCGTGTCGGGCTTTCTGCTTCTCACCGTCTGGAGCTGGGGCGACATCCGCGCGACCGACTGGGCCGGACTGCCGCCGATCGTCTGGATCACGCTGGCCTACACTTCAATCTTCGCCAGCGCCGCGACCTTCGTGCTCTTGCAGTTCGCGACGCTTCATCTGCCCGCGGCCAAGGTCATGGCCTATACCTATCTGACGCCGAGTTGGGTCATCCTGTGGGAAATCGCGCTGGGCCATGGCGCGCCGAGGGGGCTTGTCCTGGTCGGGGTGGCGCTGACGGTGCTGGCGCTGGTGTTGTTGTTGAAGAACGACAGCCGCTAGGTCTGTGGGGCAGGAAGCGGAGGTCAGGCGTCTGGCGCGGCCGGCAGTTCCGATTCCAGAAATCGTTCAAACGCATCGAAATCCATCGGGTCGAACTGGCCGAAGCCCTGAATCCAGACCGTAGCTGCCCGCATCGCGTCGGGTTCGAGCTTGCACCATTTCACCCGGCCCCGCTTTTCCTGACTGATGAGCCCCGCTTCTGCGAGTGCAATGAGGTGTTTGGAGATCGCCGCCAGCGACATGTCGAAAGGCTGCGCGACATCGGTCACGGCCATGTCGTCTTCGAGCAGCATGGTCAGGATTGCCCGGCGGGTGGGATCAGCCAGCGCGGCGAAAATGGCATCGAGATTGGCGTGCGGGGCGGGGGGCATGGCCGTTCTCTGCGCCCTCGCCGGAAAATCGTCAACCCTTCGGTTGAATATGGTGGCGGGACGAAAACTGGCTCAAAGTTGGACACATCGGCGGGTCAGCCAAAAGGAGTATCAAATAAAGTAATTATAATTCAATTACTTACGATACAACTGACACGAAGTATCCTGCCTTGACTCAGAACGCGGCGCATTTTAGCTATCGCGCGACTGTCCGTGGGGGCATGTGCGATGTCTGATGAACCTGATCCCGAACGCCTTCGCGCGCTCGACAAGCGGATCGCAGAGGTGAAACAGGCGACCGCGCCGAAGCCGCCCAAGGAGGAACACTACAGTGCCGCGAGCCAGGGCTGGCGGATGGTGATCGAGCTGGTTTCGGGTCTCGGGATCGGCTTCGGCATCGGGTACGGGTTGGACGCACTCTTCGGAACGCTGCCGCTCTTTCTGGTGCTGTTCATATTGCTGGGCTTCGCGGCCGGGGTGAAGACGATGCTTCGCACGGCGCGCGAAATTCAGGACGCAAAGCAGGCGGGCGGGCCCGCCGAAGACGAAGGGACATAGACGTGGCGACGGAAGAGCATAGCGAAGGTCTGGTTTTCCACCCGATGGATCAGTTCCAAATCAAGCCGCTCTTCGGTGGCGACACGATCCATATGTACACCCCGACCAATGCGACGCTCTGGATGGCGCTGACGATCCTCGCGATCTTCGCGCTCTTCGTTCTCGGCACACGCGGGCGCGCCACCGTACCGACGCGCATCCAGTCGATCGCCGAGCTTGGCTACGGGTTCATCCACAAGATGGTGGAAGATGTGGCCGGCAAGGACGGGTTGAAATACTTCCCCTATATCTTCACCGTCTTCTGCTTCATCGTCTTTTCGAACTTCCTCGGCCTTCTGCCCAAGGCGTTCACCACGACCTCGCATATCGCCGTGACGGCGATTCTTGCGATGGCGGTCTTCATCACCGTGACGATCCTCGGCTTCGTCAAGAACGGCGCAGGGTTCCTGTCGCTGTTCTGGATTTCGGCAGCGCCCTTGCCGCTTCGCCCGCTGCTGGCGCTGATCGAGGTGATTTCCTACTTCGTGCGGCCCGTCAGCCACTCCATCCGTCTTGCCGGCAACATGATGGCCGGCCATGCGGTGATCAAGGTTTTCGCGGCCTTCGCGCCCCTCGTCCTGATCTCGACCGGGATCGGCCTTGCGGTGACGCCGCTTTCGATCATCGCGATCACGGCGATCTATGCGCTCGAAGTGCTTGTGGCCTTCATCCAGGCCTATGTCTTCACCATCCTGACCTGTGTGTATCTGAAGGATGCGCTGCATCCGCATCACTGATCGGGACCATCAAACCCTCAAATCCAAATCTACCAATTCCATGTAAGGAGAGACGACAATGGAAGGCGATATCGTACAAATGGGTGCCTATATCGGTGCGGGTCTGGCTTGTACCGGGATGGGCGGCGCCGCTGTCGGCGTGGGCCATGTTGTGGGCAACTTCCTGTCGGGTGCGCTGCGCAACCCGTCGGCCGCCGCCGGCCAGACCGCGACGATGTTCATCGGTATCGCGTTTGCCGAAGCGCTGGGGATCTTCTCGTTCCTCGTCGCGCTTCTGCTGATGTTCGCCGTCTGATCCTTTCGGGACCATCCTTACCAATGGACGGGCGCATGTCGCCCGTCCGGGCTGTAAACCGGGACCAAGGGGGCCGATATGGCAAACACCACGCATAGCGCGGCCGATACCGCGACCGAAGCGACGGGCCATGCGACCGAGGCTGCCGGCCACGCGGCGGAAGCCGTGGGCATGCCGCAGCTGGATTTTTCGACCTTCCCGAACCAGATCTTCTGGCTCGTGATCGCGCTGATCGTGATCTACCTGATCCTGTCGCGCGTGGCGCTGCCGCGCATCGGCGGGATTCTGGCCGACCGTCAGGGCCGGATCACCAGTGACATCGCGTCAGCCGAGGATCTGAAGCAGAAAGCGGTGGAGGCGGAGGCGGCCTATAACAAGGCGCTGGCCGATGCGCGGGCAGAAGCCAACCGCATCGCCGCTGAAACGCGGGCCGAGATCCAGAAGGACCTCGATGTGGCAATCGCCAAGGCCGATGCGGAGATTGCCGCCAAATCGGCGGAATCGGCCAAGCGGATCGACGACATCCGCGCCAGTGCGGTGAAGAACGTGACCGAGGTCGCCAAGGACACGGCAGAAGCGATCGTCGCCGCGCTGGGCGGCAAGTCGGCGGCCAAGGATGTGGCCGACGCGGTCGCGGCAAGGCTGAAAGGGTAAGGCGATGAAAGAACTGACCCTTCTTCTGGCGATGGCGGCAACGCCCGCGATGGCGGCGACCGGCCCGTTCTTTTCGCTCCGCAACACCGATTTCGTGGTGACGCTGGCCTTCCTTCTCTTCGTGGCGGTGCTTGTCTACCTCAAGGTTCCGTCGCTTCTCGGCGGGCTTCTCGACAAGCGCGCGGCAGGCATCAAGGCCGATCTCGACGAGGCGCGGGCGCTGCATGAAGAGGCGCGGTCGATCCTCGCCTCTTACGAGCGCAAGCAGAAAGACGTGCAGGAACAGGCCGACCGGATCGTCGATACCGCCCGGCGCGAGGCGATGGCGGCAGCCGAACAGGCCAAGGCCGACCTCGCCGCGTCCATCACCCGCAGGCTCGCCGCCGCCGAGGATCAGATCGCCTCGGCCGAGGCATCTGCCGTCCGCGAAGTGCGCGACCGTGCCGTCGCCGTTGCCGTTGCGGCGGCCGGTGACTTGATCGCCAAGCAGATGAGCGCCGCCGAGAAAGGCAAGCTGATCGAAGCCGCGATTTCGGAAGTCGAAGCCAAGCTGCACTGATAGCAGTCGCTCGATACCTGAGAAACAGAAAACCCCGGCCGCGATGGCCGGGGTTTTTTCGTTCCGGTCGCATTGCCGTGGCGCGCTGCCGCTACTGGCGCTGTTCCTCATGTTCGAAGCGCAGGCGAGCGACCTCTTCATTGCGGTCGGCCTTGCGGTGGGCTTCTAGCGCCGCCTGGACGTAGCTCAGGTGGCTGACGACGGCGGCGCGGGCGGCTGCCGGATCACGCGCCTGCAATGCGTCGTTGATGGCCCGGTGCTGGTCCAGCAACGCGCTGCGGGTGGTCCGCTGCCGGAACATGATCTGGCGGTTGTAGAAAACGCCTTCGCGTAGAAGGTCGAACATCGACCGCATCATGTGCAGCATGATCACGTTGTGGCTGGCCTCGATAATTGCCATGTGAAATTCGGCATCGAGTTGCGCCTCGTCCTGGGGGTTGCGCTTGCCATGCGCCGCTTCCATCCGGCAGAAAAGGCGGTTCACCACCTTCAGATCGGTTTCCGAGCCGAGTTCGGCCGCCCGCGCGGCCGCAAGCCCCTCAAGATCGCGCCGGAAAGACAGGTAGTCGAAAACCGCCTCGTCATGGCTGCCGAAAAGACGGATCAGCGCCGGCGAGAAGGCCGAACCCAGAACCTCGGCCACAAAGATGCCGGACCCGGCGCGGCTGACGAGCAGCCCGGCCTCTTGCAGGTCGGCGACCGCTTCACGCAGTGAGGGGCGCGATACGCCCAGACGTTCGGAAAGCTCACGCTCGGCCGGCAGGCGTTCGCCCGGGCGCAGAATGCCCTGCAGGATCAGCGCCTCGATCTGGCGGGTGACGGACTGCGACAGTTTTTCCTGCTCGATCTTGCGAAACGGCATGGCGCCCTCAGGTTGCCGGCGCCGCCACCGATGTCTGACCCCGGCGGGTTGAAGCGCGCGCGTATTGGTCAGGATATATGACCGCAAGGGCAGGGCGAGGCAATGAAAAAGGGCCGGACCCGATGGCCCGGCCCCCGTGACTTTAGCCGCCAATCGTCAGCTTGTCGGGATGATGATGATCTCCACGCGGCGGTTCTGGGCGCGGCCTTCGGCGGTAAGGTTCGATGCGACCGGCGCATCCTCGCCCCGGCCGATGGCCGAAATGCGGTTGCCGGAAACGCCGGCACTGGCGAGGATATTCGCCACCGCGTTCGCGCGCCGCTGCGACAGGTCCTGATTGTAGCCGGCCGAACCGGTATTGTCGGTATGGCCGATCACCTGCACGATGGAATTCGGATAGCGGTTGAGGTTGTCGGCCACCGTGAAGAGATCGCCGCGGATCGAGCCCTGCACCTCGGCACTGTCGGTGGCGAAGAGGATGCCTTCGGGCATCGTCACGACGAGCCTGTCGCCTTCGTTGACGATGCGCACACGGCCGTCGTTGATCTCGGCCTGCAATTCGGCCGCCTGCCGGTCGAGGTTGTTGCCGATCACGCCGCCAGCCAGTCCGCCGACAGCAGCGCCAACCAGCGCGCGGTTCCGCCGTTCCTTGGCGTTGTCGCCGGTCAGAAGACCGGCGAGCGCCCCGATGCCCGCGCCGGTCAGCGCGCCTTCGCGGGTGCGCTGGTTGGGGTCCGCGGTGGGGGTGTCGATGGGCGTACAGGCCGCCAGCAGGAATGCCGCGGCGGTACCGCCGAGAAGAAAATTGGTCGTGCGCATGAAAGCTGCTCCGTTGGGTTATGCTTGCCGGTTAGGTGGGTCAATATCACCTGTTAGGCAATAACACCCGCAGCCGTCTGCGGTTCCGCGCGGCTTTCCGCCGATGTCCCCCAACGGTCGGCGATCAGGCGCCTGCATCGGCGCGGGCGGCCTCCCACGCCAGCATGGCGCGCTTGACCGGCAAGCCCCAGTGATAGCCGCCAAGCCCGCCCGATTTGCGCAGCGCCCTGTGGCAGGGAATGAGCCAGCTGACCGGGTTGCGCCCGACGGCCGTGCCCACCGCACGGACGGCACGCGGATAGCCGACGGATTGGGCGATCTCGGAATAGGTGGTAACATGGCCTGAGGGTACCCGCAGAAGTGCCTCCCACACCTTGATCTGAAAGGGCGCGCCGATCATGTGAAGCCGGGTTTCCCCCCGCTGGCCAAGCGCCGCTTCGGCCCAGGGAGCGACCGCACCGGCATCTTCGCGGAACACGGCCTGCGGCCAGCGCCCCGTCAGATCGGCGAAGGCGGCATCACGGCCGCATTCCTCGGTAAAGGCCAGCCCGCAAAGCCCGCGGTCCGTGGCCATCGCCAGCGCCTCGCCGAAGGGCGACGGGAACCAGCCATAGCGGATGTCGAGCCCACTGCCCGCCCGCGCGTATTCCCCGGGGCTCATCGCTTCCCAGCGCAGGAAGAGGTCATGGAGCCTGCCACTGCCGGAAAGCCCGGTCTCCGTCGCGGTGTCGAGCACCGTGAACCTTTCCGACAGAAGCTGCCGGGCATGGCCGATTGTCAGATATTGCTGGTATCGCTTTGGCGAAACACCAACCCAACGGGAAAAGACCCGCTGGAAATGTGCCGGGCTCATCGACAGCCGGGCGGCGAGCGTATCGAGGGCAAGCCCGGTGCCGCCTTCGGCATCAATTTGCCGCAGCGCGCGGGCGATGACACCGTAATGGTACCGGTCGTCGGTTTCTGCAGTCAGCATGGTTATCGGTCTCCTTGACCCCGAAGATAGGTCAAGCCGCAGCGCGTTGCGACCCGGAAGCTGCGCTATCGGGGGCCAGGATCAGGCGGCTTGGACCAGAGGTTTGCCACACCCTCCGGCGATCAGCGCCACCTCCCACCGGCGCAGGCATGGCCGCGCGGTCTGGTGATGCCCCGTACCGGCGAGCCGAAGGATGTGCCGGCGAACCGGTGGCGCCATCCGGGCGACGACCGCACTTGCGGCGAAAAGCGTCTCACTCCACACGCCATTGGCCAGAACGATCTGGTGGGACGGCAGAAGGATATGGTGAAATGTCTCGTCCGGCACGGCCGGACAGATATCGAAACCCCGGCATTCGGCCAGATGGCCCGCCGCCGCAAGAACCTCGCGATCCCCGAAATGGAGGGCAACCTCGGCCCCGGCAAGCATGAGCCGATGGCAGGAGGTGACGGTCAGGGACCGGCGCGGCAGGCACGGGCCGAGGCTTCCGGGCGGAATGACGACGCGGTCCGGGCATGGCGCCGACCCACCCGCCCGAAACCGGCCCGACCAGAGCAGCGGCTGATAACCGTCGTCAAGCGTCAGGATGCGGTCGCCGATGCAAAGCCGCTCCACCGGCGTTTCGCCCCCGTCGGTGGCGATCCGCGTTCCCTCGGCGAAACAGGGCACCGTGCCGATCTGGCTGTAGGTCAGGGTCGTACCGCCGGACACGCTCACATTATAGGTGCCCTGATGCGGGTAGGACTGGCCGGCCACTAGCGGTTCGGTCGTGAAGTAACCCAGATGCACACCGCCGATCTCGATCCGGTCAAGCTCGATATGGCTGCCGCCGGGGCCGCTGACGACCGAATAGTTTTCGTCGTAAATCCGGCCAGAGGCGATGACCGTGCCGTCAGGCAGCGATACGACAGCGGTCTGGTTCGTATCGCTGCCAACCTCATCCGCGTTCACGTCGCCGCCGAAATGGCTGTCATCATCGGTGATGGTGACGAGGATACGGTCGGTTGTCAGGTCATAGTCGGGCGACAGGACAAAGGCGTTCGTTCCGGCGTCATAGACAAGCGCGCTGGCCGAATAGCCGTAGAATGTATAGGTCGCCATGCCGCCGCCTTTCGCGAAGTTGCGGGATGACACTGCGCGGGGGGCAGCGAAGGCATGGTAAATGACGGCCCGAAAATTGCGGCGAATTCGAAGGATCGCGGAATGCGTGCGCTTGCACGCGGCCGCCTCTCGGGGCATATCCCGGGGCCATGGCGCGTCAGCTCGACTATCATACGATCCACGAGATATTCTGTCGGTTTCGCGCCTCAGAGGCGGAACCGAAGGGCGAGCTTCACCATGTCAACGCCTTCACGCTTGTCGTTGCGGTCGCGCTCTCGGCTCAGGCGACGGATGCGGGCGTGAACAAGGCGACGCAGGGCCTCTTCAAGATCGCCGATACGCCGGAAAAGATGCTGGCGCTGGGCGAGGCGGGCCTGATCGAGCACATAAAGACCATCGGCCTTTTCCGCCAGAAGGCGAAGAACGTCATGAAGCTCAGCCGTATCCTCGTCGAGGATTATGGCGGAGAGGTGCCTTCATCCCGCGCGGCGCTGCAATCGCTTCCCGGCGTGGGGCGGAAGACGGCGAATGTGGTTCTGAACATGTGGTTCCACCATCCTGCACAGGCGGTCGACACCCATATCTTCCGCGTCGGCAACCGCACCGGCATCGCGCCCGGCAAGGATGTGGACGCGGTCGAGCGCGCGATCGAGGATCATGTCCCGGCGGAGTTCCAGCAACATGCGCACCACTGGCTGATCCTGCACGGCCGTTATATCTGCGTGGCGCGCAAGCCGAAATGCGGCGCCTGTCTGATCCGTGATCTGTGCCCTTACGAGGAGAAAACCCTGTGACCAACCGCTATCAGGTTGTCGGCATCGGCAACGCCATCGTCGACGTGCTGACCCAGTGCACTGACGATTTCCTCGACTGGATGGGGATCGAGAAGGGGATCATGCAGCTTGTCGACCGCGAGCGGGGCGAGACGCTTTACGGCGCGATGAAGGAGCGGACGCAGGCGCCGGGCGGCTCTGTCGGCAACACGCTGGCGGGGCTTGGGAACCTTGGCCTCAAGACCGCCTTCGTGGGGCGGGTGAAGGACGATGCGCTTGGCCGGTTCTACGCCAAGTCGCTGGAACTGGAAGGCACCGATTTCCCCAATCCGCCGGTCGCCTCCGAACCACTGCCGACCTCCCGCTCGATGATCTTCGTCACGCCGGATGGCGAGCGGTCGATGAACACCTATCTGGGGGCAGGCGCCGATTTCGGACCGGGCGATCTTGATGCAGAGGTGGTGAAGCGGTCGGACTACCTCTTCCTCGAAGGTTATCTCTTCGACAAGGACCACGGCAAGGCCGCCTTCCGAAAGGCCGCCGCCGCCTGTCACGAAGGTGGTGGCAAGGCGGGGATCGCCCTTTCCGATCCGTTCTGCGTCGACCGTCACAGGGGCGACTTCCGGCGGCTTGTGAAGGACGAGATGGACTATGTCATCGGCAACCAGCACGAATGGGAATCGCTCTACCAGTGCGATCTGGAAACGGCGCTCGAACAAGCCCATGCCGAATGCGGCACCGTCGTCTGCACCCGTTCAGGTGCCGATGTCATCCTGATGCGCGGGGCCGAGCGGGCCGAGGTACCCGTCCGCCGGGTCGTGCCGGTCGATGCCACGGGCGCGGGCGACCAGTTCGCGGCCGGCTTCCTTTACGGCCTCGCGACCGGCCAGCCATTGGCGACCGCGGGTCGCATGGGCTGTATCGCGGCGGCCGAGGTCATCAGCCATTTCGGTGCAAGGCCCGAGGCGGATGTGAAGGCACTTTTCCGCGCGGAAGGCCTGATCTGAGGGCGGCATCGCCAAGGGATAGCCCGTCGGCACCTTCGCTTTCTGTCCGAAAATACCCCCCGGGGGTGAACCCCGGATTTATCCGGGGGAGGGGGCCGGCGGCCCCCTTCAGCGCGGCCGCAATTCGTGCCGGATGACCAGCTTCAATCCCGACCAGACCTCATCCACCGCGCAGACCTTCACATCGACCAGCCCGAGCGGCAGGCAAAGTTCGCGCAACGTATCCTCGGTCACTTCCGAATAGCGTTTCGACGCTTTCTTGGGCCAGGAAACCCAGATCATGCCGTCGGGCGCGATCCGGTGGCGGGCTTCCTTCAGGCGAGCGGCAAGCTCCTCGCGATAGGGCGTGAAGACGTGAACGAAGTCGAGCCCGTCGGGCAGTGCGTCGCCTGTGCCGATTTCACCCGGGGCCTGTTCGAGCCCGAGTGTCGCCGCATAGGGCCATGGTGCATTCAGCACCACCATCGCCATGGCGGGCCGGATACCGAGCTTTCGGGCGAGCGGCGTGCCGGAATAACCGGCGCCCCTATTGGCCGAGCTTGGCATGAACCTCGTCAAGGTCGATCTCGCCGATGGGCATCTTGTTGGCCGGGTTCTCGAAATCGTAGCGGAAAAGCCGGAAATCCTTGCTGTACATCTCGTAGACGAGATGCATCGACAGATCGTCGAAATAGTCCTCGACCGGGTGGGCGCGCTTCGGCCCGTGCCCCTCGCTTTCGTTGAACTTCGGGATCTTCTTCAGGTTCACCTTCTTCGGGGTCTTCACGGCATTCAGGACCGACTGCATGCCATCGTTGAAGGTCTCAGTGAAGAAGATGTTGTCGTAATGGCCGCCATTGACGATGAAGGTGGAGATATGGCCGGACATCGCCGACCAGTGGATGTCGGGCTCCATCGGGCGACGCCAGCGGATCGTGTCGCGCGCAAAGAGAAGGAAGCGCCGGAAGGACTTGATCTGGTCGAATTCGAAGCCGTTCTCGGGACTGCCTACCTCGACCCCGTATTTCTGCATCAGGGTCGGAACGAGATTGCCGCGATAGCGTTTGCCGTTTCTCTGGATGCCGCAGATCTTGTCGAAGAAGGACGACAGGATGCGGGTATAGGGGTTGCGGACGCAGGTGAAGGCGTAGGACTTGTGGTTCTTCACATTGGCGTCGATCAGGGGCTGGCTCGTCTCGATCGCCCATTTGTGCATCCGGCCGGTCGCATCATGGATGTCGCCGTCGAAGAACTCCCCGTGATCGGAATAGTACATGATCTGACCGATGGTCGAGCAGGCGCATTTCGGCACGACACGGTAAACGAGGCTTTCGCTTTCCGTCATCCAGGTTCCGGGAAACCCCATGCAATCACACCTTCTCGCGCACTCGGACCATCTGGCGGAGCCTAGCGGTCAATTGCGGCCTAAAAAGCAAACAAACTCTGTCATTTCAACGGCTGATAAAACTATTTCGCTAAACAATCCATGCCGATGAGGGTAACAGGTTTCCGGAATGGCAAAAATCGCCTTCATATTGCTGTGCCACAAGGATCCCTTGGGCATCATCCAGCAGGCTGAGCGGCTGACGGCCGCCGGCGACTGCATGGCGATTCATTTCGACGCCCGCGCGAAGGCGGCCGATTACGAGAAAATCCGCGCCGCGCTTGGCGGCAACCCGAATGTCACCTTCGCCAAACGGCGCATCAAATGCGGCTGGGGGGCCTGGTCGCTGGTGCAGGCGACGCTTCATGCGACCGAGGCGGCGGTGGCGGCCTTTCCGAATGCCACCCATTTCTACATGCTTTCGGGCGATTGCATGGCGATCAAGTCGGCCGAATACATCCACGATTTTCTGGATGCGGAGGATGCCGACTATATCGAAAGCTTCGATTTCTTCGTCAGCGACTGGATCAAGACCGGGATGAAGGAGGACCGGCTGATCTATCGCCACCCCTTCAACGAACGCACGCAGAAATGGCTCTTCTACAAAAGCTACGAATGGCAGAAGCGGCTCGGCCTGACCCGTTCGGTTCCTGCCGATCTGCAGATCATGATCGGCAGCCAGTGGTGGTGTCTCAGGCGGCGGACGATCGAATGGGTTCTCGACTTCACGCATAAACGCCGCGATGTGATGCGCTTCTTCCGCACCACATGGATACCGGACGAAACCTTCTTTCAGACGATCGTGCGCCATGTCGTGCCCGAACGCGAGATCCGCAACCGGACGCTGACCTTTCTGGTCTTCTCGGATTACGGGATGCCGGTCACGTTCTACAACGATCACTACGACCTGCTTCTCAGCCAGGACTATCTTTTCGCCCGCAAGATCAGCCCCGATGCGACGGAGCTGAAACTTCGGCTCGGCAATCTATTCGCATCCGAAGGTATCCGTTTTCAGATTTCGGACGAGGGCCGGGGGCTTTACAAGTTTCTTACCGGCCGGGGCCGCGAGGGGCGGCGTTTCGCGGCCCGGTTCTGGGAGACGGAATCGAGCCTTGGGCGAGAGCGCGAGCTTCTGATCGTCATCTGCAAGAAATGGCATGTCGCCAAACGGCTGGTGGAGGGTCTGCGCCGAAAGGTCAACATTCCCACGCTCGAATATCTTTTCGACGAGGAGGGCACCGCGCTGCCCGATCTGGGCGGCATCCAGTCAACGCTCGAAAAACGCACCCGCCACCGCCGTGCGCTGATGCGGATGCTCTTCGACTACAACGCGACCAACCGGCTCCTGATCTGCCTCGATCCGAAGAATATGGAGCTCTTGCAGGACTTCTGTTCCGACCGTTCCGTGACGCGGCTTCTCGAAATCGAATGCCAGTTCACCGATGACTATCTGATCGGCCACGCCAAGCGCGTTGGTCTGGCGGGCGAACATACCTCTGCCGAGACGCTGGCGCGGCTTCTGCCGACGATCCGCTACGACCTGCGGTATGAAAGCGACCGGATTCGCGATGCGAATTTCGATTATGTCTACCGCATCCGTGAAACGGCCGGACCGGACGAAAATGCCGTGCCACTGGCGGATTTCCTGAGTATCGAGCCTGCAACCGCCCGCGACCTGGTTGCGGGCGAACATCTCTTTTCAGACTGAGGGGACCATGACCTACAGCTACGACTCGCAAAACATCTTCGCCCGCATCCTGCGTGGGGAAATCCCCAACAAGACGGTGCTGGAAACGGCCCATTCGCTCGCCTTCCATGACATCGCGCCGCAGGCGCCAGTCCATGTTCTGGTGATTCCGAAAGGGCCCTATGCCTCCTACGACCACTTCGCGGCCGAGGCGAGCGATGCCGAGATCGCCGATTTCACGCGCGCAATCGGCAAGGTCTGCGACATGCTCGGCGTGGCGCCAGGGCAGGGCGGCGGCGGGTTCCGGCTGATCGCCAATACCGGCCAGGACGGTGTGCAGGACGTGCCTCATCTGCATGTGCATGTGCTCGGCGGTCGCGGCCTTGGCCGGATGCTCGGCCGCGCGGGCTAAGGGGGGACGCGCGTCTGCCCGGCTACTCATATTGGCCAGTGGCAGGGAAAGTGACCAGCAGCCTCATGAGCAGACCGATACATAGGCCGCACAATTGCTTGCCCCGTTGCCTTTGATAAGAGGTCAGCGGCTGCCATGGAAACGGTTGTGGCCCCGGTGCAGATCGCTATCATGCGGACCGAACGGGGTCATGGCACCCCAATGAACGCGACCAGATACGGAGCCCGTACCATGCCCATCCCCGCCCCTGAGACCGAGGTCGTTTCCCAGTGGAAAGTGGCCTGCGACGGTGGCGATGGCGCGCTTGGCCATCCGCGCGTCTGGCTGACGATCCCACATGAGGCGGGCTTTGTCGAATGCGGCTACTGCGACAAAAGGTATGAGATCGACCGCGCCCACGCGCATGACGATCACTGAATTCTATCTGGCACCGGGTTGAACACGGCGACTGCGGGCGCGTCAGCGCCCGATGACGCGCATCTTGCAGGGCGAAGTGATCGTTCAGCGCAATGAGCGGGCTCTTTCTGCCTCTGCTGCCCGAAAATGAGCCATCTGCGCCGCGTGGGCCTTTTTGAATGCCGGACGCTCTGTAGCGCGACTGACATAGGCCTCTGTCGCCGGCCGGTGCCCAAAGGAACGAACTTTCCCGACGCGCAGGACATCGGCCATCGCAAGATCGGCGACCGTAAAACGGTCGGCGGCCAGCCACTCACGTTCGCTCAGGACACGTTCCATGTGACCAAGCCGACTTTCGAGCCAGCCTGTAAGACCATTCTCCCTGGCACCCGTCACTTCCAGAAACCACCAGGGGACCGACACCATCTCCACGGAGTTGAGCGCGGCAATCGTCCATTGCAGCGTGTCAGCCTGACCGACCGGATCGCGGGGCATCAATTCCTCGCTTTTCCGGGCGAGATGAAGCAGACACGCACCGCTTTCGAACAGTCGAATAGCACCGTCATCCATGTAGGGCACTTGCCCGAAGGGTTGTCTGTCGATGTGGTTGGTCGCACGTTCGTCAAATGAAATCGTGCGCACCTTGTAGGGCAAACTGGCCTCTTCACACGCCCAACGCAGTCGCAAATCGCGTACGAAACCAGCGGGACCATTCGGCATCGGGACCCAGTCCAGGGTCCATATTTCAATCGGATCAGCCATCATTCCCTCACCAGGATTGCCGTATTCGCAGATCACTAGCATGGCGCCGCAGTGGGAGATACGGGTCCCAAACCCGACCATGGCCGCCGCCCGATTACCCGAGGGTGGCACCCCGCGCGCGAACGTGACAATACTCTCCCGTCCGGCAGGTGTGGGAGGCGAAACATGACATTCGGCAAGGGCAGCCATCTGCACCTGATCGACGGATCAGCCTTCATCTTCCGGGCCTATCACGCGCTGCCGCCGCTCACGCGCAAATCCGACGGGCTGCCCATCGGCGCGGTCGCAGGGTTCTGCAACATGCTCTGGGGGCAGTTGACCGCCAACAGGGGCAAGGACGGGCCGACCCATATCGCCTGCGTTTTCGACTATTCGTCGAAGACCTTTCGCGACGAGATTTACCCTGCCTACAAGGCCAACCGCCCCGAACTGCCCGAAGACCTGCGGCCGCAATTCCCGCTGACGCGCTCGGCGACACGCGCCTTCAACGTGGCCTGTCTGGAGATGGAGGGATACGAGGCCGACGACATCATCGCGACCCTCGCCCGGCAGGCGACCGAGGCGGGGGGCGCGGTGACGATCATCTCCTCCGACAAGGACCTGATGCAGCTTGTCGGCAACGGGGTCGAGATGTTCGACGCGATGAAGTCGAAGCGCATTGGTGTCGAGGAGGTCGAGGAGAAATTCGGGGTAAGGCCCGACCGGGTGATCGACGTTCAGGCGCTGGCGGGCGACAGCGTCGACAATGTGCCGGGCGCGCCGGGGATCGGCATCAAGACGGCGGCCCTTCTCATCAACGAATTCGGCGATCTCGAAACGCTGCTTGAACGGGCGGGCGAAATCCCGCAACCGAAGCGGCGCCAGGCCCTGATCGATAATGCCGACCTGATCCGCGTTTCGAAACGTCTCGTCACGCTCGACCGGCAGACGCCGGTGTCGGTGGGCTTGGACGAACTGGAAGTGCGTGTGCCGGAACCGGGGCCGCTGATGGCGTTTCTGGCCGAGATGGAGTTTCGCACGCTGACAAAGCGGGTGGCTGATGCGCTGAAGATCGAGGTGCCGGCAATGCCAGAGGCTCCGGCCGCACCGGCGACGGCGGGCGATGCCGCGGCAGAGGAATCGCAGGTGGCCGCGGCGCTGCCATTCGACCACGACAGCTACGAATGTGTCAGCGATGCCGCAGCACTCGACCGCTGGATCGCGCTGATCCGCGAACGCGGCTATGTGGCTATCGACACCGAAACGACAAGCCTCGACGAGATGCGTGCCGAACTTGTCGGCATCTCGCTTTCGGTCCTGCCCGGTCAGGCCTGTTACATCCCGCTTGGACATACGGTGGGCGAGGACGATCTTTTTGGCGGGGCGGCGCGCGTCGAAGGGCAGATGGACAGGGATGCGGTACTGGCGGCGCTGAAGCCGGTTCTGGAGGACGACGCGGTCCTGAAGATCGGCCAGAACATGAAGTACGACTGGAAGATTTTCGCGCGCCACGGCATCCGTATGACGCCCATCGACGATACGATGCTGATGTCCTACGCGATGCATGCGGGGATCCATAACCACGGGATGGATTTCCTGTCCGGGCACTACCTCGGCCATGAGCCGATCCCGATCAAGTCGCTTCTCGGCAGCGGCAAGTCCGCCGTCACCTTCGACAAGGTGCCGCTTGGCGAGGCGGTGAAATATGCCGCCGAGGATGCCGATATCACGCTGAGGCTCTGGCAGTCGTTCAAGCCGAACCTGCACCGGGCGCGGGTGACGACGGTCTATGAGACGCTGGAACGGCCGCTCGTACCTGTGCTTGCCGACATGGAAATGGCCGGCATCCGTGTGGATGGCCAGGTTCTTGGCCGCATGTCGAATGCCTTCGCCCAGAAGATGGCAGGGCTGGAGGCGGAGATTCAGGAGATTGCCGGCGAGCCTTTCAATGTCGGCAGCCCCAAGCAACTGGGCGAAGTGCTTTTCGACCGGATGGGGGTCGAGGGCGGGCAGAAGGGCAAGACCGGGGCCTATGCGACCGGGGCGGACGTTCTGGAGGACATCACGACGCTGGAGGACGTGAATCCGAAGGCCGCGAAGCTCGCTTCGGCCGTGCTCGACTGGCGGCAATTGTCAAAGCTGAAATCGACCTATACCGACGCGCTGCAGCAGGCCATCAACCCCGATACCGGACGGGTCCATACCTCATACTCGATTGCCGGGGCGAATACCGGGCGGCTGGCCTCGACCGATCCGAACCTGCAGAACATTCCGGTGCGGACGGAAGAGGGCCGCCGCATCCGCGAGGCTTTTGTCGCCGGGCCGGGGATGAAACTGGTGTCGCTGGATTATTCCCAGATCGAACTCCGCATCCTCGCACATGTGGCCGATATTCCGGCGCTGAAACAGGCCTTCCGCGACGGGATCGACATTCACGCGATGACCGCGTCCGAGATGTTCAACGTCCCGGTCGAAGGCATGGACCCGATGGTGCGCCGCCAGGCCAAGGCGATCAATTTCGGGGTCATCTACGGGATTTCCGGCTTCGGCCTTGCCCGCAACCTGCGCATTCCGCGGGCCGAGGCGCAGGGCTTCATCGACCGCTATTTCGAACGTTTCCCCGGGATCCGGGATTACATGGACGCGACCGTGTCCTTTGCGAAAGAAAACGGTTTCGTCCAGACCCTCTTCGGCCGCAAGATCCATACGCCCGAGATCAACGCCAAGGGACCGCATGCGGGTTTTGCCCGCCGCGCAGCAATCAATGCGCCCATTCAGGGTGCGGCGGCGGATGTGATCCGGCGGGCGATGATCCGCATGCCCGCCGCAATTGAGGGGTTGCCTGCGAAGATGCTGCTGCAGGTTCACGACGAGCTTCTTTTCGAGGTCGAGGAGAATGCAGTCGGCAGTCTTGTCGACGCCGCCCGCGCGGTCTTGGAAGGGGCCGCGCATCCGGCGGTGCATCTGGATGTGCCGCTGGTAGTCGATGCCGGTCAGGGCGCCAACTGGGCCGAGGCGCATTAAGGTGGACGGCCTCGGGGGGCATCGAGCCCCCGCTCGGCCGCCGGACCGTGCCGGCCCGGTGCCTCCGGCGGGGGTAGTTAAGGCAACGAAGAAGCGCCTGTTTCCGGTCTGCGGCAAGCGTCGCTTTGCAGGAAGACCTTGAGGCTCTTTCCCGGTTCGGGCCGGAAGGGGCCGGCCTCGGTCGCCGCCGCGATCCGGTCGATGCGGAACATGCGGAAGTCTTGCCGAAGCTCGCACCAGGCGATCAGCGTCCAGACCTTGCCCCAGAACCACAGGCCGAGCGGCCGGACGGTGCGTTCGGTCGGCTGCCCTTCGGCATCCCGATAGGCGAGGGTCAGTTTCACGTGCCCAGCCGTGGCACGGTCGATGCGGTCGATCATCGCCCTGTCGGCGGTGGAGAGGGCGCCCGCATCATGGGCGTCGATGGTGACGCTCGTCGCGCTGGCGCGAAGTGCCTCGGGCAGCACAGCCTCGATCTTCGTCAGTGCCTCTTCGGCGGCAAGCGCCATGTCGGCGCCGCCGAAGCTGCGCACCATGCGGGCGCCCGCGACAAGGGCGTTGATCTCGGCGCGGCTGAACATCAGGGGCGGCAGGTCGTATCCGGACCGCATCAGATAGCCGATCCCCGCCTCGCCGTCGATAGGCACGCCCGAGCCGATGAGGTCTGCCACGTCGCGGTAGACGGTGCGCTCGCTGACCTCCAGCCGTTCGGCGAGTGTCCGGGCCGTCAGGAGCCGACCGCCCCGCAGATACTGAACGATCTGGAAGAGGCGGTCGGCCCGGCGCATCAGGCGGCCTTTGCCGGCTCGAATAGGCCGATGGAATTGCCGTCAGGGTCCTTGGCATAGACGAAGCGGCCGGGCGGGATGGTGATGATCTCGCCCAGAACCGTGCCACCGGCCTTGCGGCAACGGATCGCGGCATCCTCCAACCTGTCGGGCACTGCAATGTGGATGGTGGGGCCGCTGCCATCGCCGGCCGGTTTGCCGGGATAGAGATGGCCGCTGACGCTTTGCATGTTGCCGCCGAGGATCGCCATCGGATTGGGTCCGGAAGTGTCGATTGTCATCGTCCAGTCGAAGGTTGCGTTATAGAACGTCACTGCCCTTTCCATATCGGAGACGGGCAATTCGCACCATACGACAACGGGTTGGTCGGTCATGTCCTTGGTCCTTTCGTTGATTGGTGGCGATAGCAATAGCAGCCCCCTCCTGACAGCATCATGTCAGGAGGCGCGCGCCGAAATCCCGCGTGCGGGACTTGACGCGATCCGGGCAGAGGCGCAGATCAGGGGCAAAAGAGAGGCGCCATGCCACACGATCACGCGCATCACCACGGGCACGGCCACCATCACCACCATATCGACCCTTCCGCGGGCGACCGGAAGGTGGCGCTGGCGGTGGCGGTCAATATCGCATTGACCTTCGCGCAGGTGGTGGGCGGTGTCATTTCCGGTTCTGTCGCGCTGATTGCCGATGCGATGCACAACCTGTCGGACGCGGTCGCGCTGATCATCGCTTTCGTGGCGCGGCGTGTCGCACGGCGCCCGGCGACGCCGGAGATGTCCTTCGGCTATGGCCGGGCCGAGGTGGTGGCGGCGCTGGTCAATTACACCACGCTGATCGTGATATCCGTCTGGCTGGGATATGAGGCCCTGGTGCGGCTGATCGACCCGCCGGAGGTGACGGGCTGGATCGTCGTGGCGCTGGCGGGCCTTGCGCTTGTCATCGACCTGATCACGGCGGGTCTGACCTGGCGGATGGCCAAGGACAGCATGAATATCCGCGCGGCCTTCCTGCATAACCTCGCTGATGCCGGAACCTCTGTCGCCGTCATCATCGGCGGGGCGCTGATCATGCTTTATGACTGGCGGCTGGCCGATCCGCTGATCACCATCGCCATTTCAGGCTGGATACTCTGGCACGCGCTCAGCGAGGTTGGCCCTGCAATCCGCATCCTGATGCTGGCCGCGCCCGAAGGCGTCGCGGCGGCGGATATCGAGCGGGTCATCGGCGATCAGGAGGCGGTCGAGGATGTGCATCATGTCCATCTCTGGCAGCTTGACGAGCGGCGAACCTCGCTAGAGGCGCATCTGGTGCTGGCCGAGGGGGCAGAGGCGACGGCAATTGTCGCCGAGACGAAACGGCGGATCGAACGCGCCTTCGGCATCACCCACGCGACCTTCGAGATCGAGACGCGGCGGTCAGGCTGCGCAGGGCCGGTCTGTGGTCACTGAGCCAGCCAGCCGAGCCCTTCGGTCGTGGTCGTGGCAGGCGCGTATTCGGCCGAGACAAAGCCGCGATACCCATCGGCATCGAGCCGCGCGAAGAAGGCCGGATAGTCGATCTCGCCGGTCGCGGGTTCGTGGCGGCCGGGGTACCCGGCGATCTGGACATGGACGGCGCGGTGGCCGTGGCGCACCCAGCTGCCGGCAACGTCGCCGGTGATGCGATGCGCATGGTAGGCGTCGAACTGAAGTGCAAGGTTCGGGGCCGCAACGGCATCCAGAATCTCGGCCGCCAGATCGAAGTCGTTCAGGAAATAGCCGGGCATGTCGACTGGGTTGATGGGCTCGATCGTCAGCTGCTGTTTCGGCGCGCGGGCGGCGGCCCATCTGAGGTTGTCGATGAAGGTCGCTTTGGCCTCTGGCCCTTGGGCGGGGCCGGCCATGACGTGCATGACGCGGGGCTTGAGAACGCCGGCAAAGCGAAGCGCACGGTCGAAATCGCGGCGGAACCGGTCCTCGCGCCCCGGCACGGCGGCATAGCCCTCGGGCCCGCCGGTCGGGTTCGGCGGCGGGCAGTTCATCAGAACGAAGGTCAGATCGTTCCAGACAAGCTGGTCGCGCATCTCCTGCGCGGCGCAATCATAGGGAAAAAGCACTTCGACCGCGTCAAAGCCCGCCGCCTTGGCCGCGCGGAACCGGCCCATGAAGGGCAACTCAGTGAAGAGCCACGAAAGGTTGGCGGCGAAGCGGGGCATCAGGCGAGGTTGAGTAGCCGTTCGAACCGGCCAAGTTCGCCCACTGCGATGACGCTAAGGAGTGGCGCGTCGGCACCGAGACGTTCTCGCTTCTTCAATGCAGTGAAGAGGGTGAGGAACACTTTGAAGTCGCTCGGTACGATGCAGCCGTCGCTGCCACGTTTGCCGCGGCCGTGAATAGCGAACCCATCACGCCCGACCATGTTCATACCAGTCGTCGGCAAAAGCCGAATCCAATTGTTCCGAGATTCGTGGGATTTCAAGGAATAGGTTCCGAGCGGTAGAGCGCCTCCGGGTATCTGTGGGGACAACTTGACATGGGTCGTGAAGGGATTGTTCGCGAGAATGGGGTTTACCGCGCCCGGTGTCTTCGATCCGGCCCGACCGCCAGCGACCGCGTGGGTGTCGATTGTTAGCCCGTCCATAGTCCCGTAAAGTCGTTCTTCTGCCATGTTGAAAATCAATTGAACTCGCACTATCCCACCTCCAACTGTCGACGGCAGTTTGCGCTGTGCATCGTTCAAGTCAACTCCGCCGACGGAATGATCGGGAAGAACCGGCCGCCGGACCAGAGGCCGAACCAGCTGTTGCCGTCATGGGGTTCGTGGCGGCCCTCTTCGATCAGCCGGTAGAATGTCTTTCGGTCGATCAGCGCCTCCAGATTGGCGCGAATGTGGACGTAGGGCGAAGGCTCGCCCGTTTCGGCATCGCGCTCCACCCGGATCGGATGATCGGGACCAGCCGTCACCGTGTCGCCGACATTGGTCGTGAAGGTGATCGTCTGCATGTCCCCGGCCCCTGTCGAATCAGCGTCGATGGCGACGAAGGGCGCGTCGATCACCCTGATGCCGACCTTTTCCACCGGGGTGACGAGGAAATAATCTTCACCATCCCTGCGCAGGATCGACGCAAAGAGCTTCACGAGCGCGGGCCGGCCGATGGGCGTGCCGAGATAGAACCAGGTGCCGTCGCGGCGGATTTCCATGTCGAGATCGCCGCAGAAGGGCGGGTTCCAGAGATGGACGGGCGGCGGGCCCTTTCTCGCCGCCTTCTGCGCTGCGGCGGCGAGGTTTTCCGCCGACGGCTTCACGATCAATTGTTCTTTCGGTTTATTAGTCATTGGTGCCGGTGCGAATTTCTGCCTTTATGGTTCTACTATAGCGAACAGGGAGAGCTTGTCATGGCCGAGACCGAAGACCTTCTGGCCGAGATCGAGGATCTGGGGCGCAAGCTCAACCGGGCGCGCGTCGCCGTCAGCCAGCGGTTCATCGGGCAGGAGCGGGTGGTCGATCTGTCGCTGACCGCGCTGATCTGCGGCGGGCACGGGCTGCTCGTCGGGTTGCCGGGGCTCGGCAAGACGATGCTGGTCGATACGCTCGCGACCGTCATGGGGCTGAAGGCCGGGCGCGTCCAGTTCACGCCCGACCTGATGCCTGCCGACATCCTTGGCTCCGAGGTTCTGGAAACCGCCAAGGATGGCAGCCGCAGTTTCCGTTTCATCGAAGGTCCGGTCTTCTGCCAGCTTCTGATGGCGGATGAAATCAACCGGGCGAGCCCGCGCACCCAGTCCGCGCTTTTGCAAGCGATGCAGGAACGGCAGGTGACGGTTGCGGGTCAGCACCGGGCGCTGCCTCAGCCGTTCCATGTGCTCGCCACCCAGAACCCGATCGAACAGGAAGGTACCTATCCGCTGCCCGAGGCGCAGTTGGACCGGTTTCTTGTGCAGATCGACGTGGATTACCCCGGCCGCGGCACGGAACGCGACATCCTTCTGGCCACGACGGGCGTTACCATTGCGACCTCCGATCAGGTCTTTACGGCGGATGAGTTGATTGCCGCGCAAACCACCGTTCGGCGGATGCCCGTGGGCGAACAGGTGGTGGAACTGATCCTCGACCTTGTGCGCGCTTGCCGCCCGGGCGAGGCGGAGGCCGGCGCGCAGGTCAATGCCAGCGTCAGCTGGGGGCCGGGACCGCGCGCGGCGCAGGCGTTGATGCTGGCGGTCCGCGCGCGGGCGTTGCTCGACGGGCGGCTGGCGCCCTCGGCGGAAGACGTGCTCGCGCTGGCGCGGCCGGTCCTGTCGCACCGCATGGCGCTTTCGTTTGCGGCGCGGGCGCGCGGCGAAAACCTCGGCGCCGTGATCGACGCCGTGGCGCAGGATGTCACCCGCGCCGAGGCGGCATGATCGCGACCGGCGCCAATTCCGCACGGCCGGCCGGCCTCAGGCGTGAAGCAGAGGCGCTGGCCTCGGCCCTGCCGCAACTTCTGGCGGAGGCGCGCCATCTGGCCGCGACGGTGCAGATGGGTGAACATGGCCGGCGGCGGTCGGGCATGGGCGACGAATTCTGGCAATACCGCCCGGCCGATGCGGGTGACGAGGCGCGCGCCATCGACTGGCGGCGGTCGGGCCGCGCCGACCAGCAGTTCGTGCGCGAAAAGGAATGGCAGGCGGCGCAGTCTGTGCATCTTTGGGTCGATGATGCCCGGTCGATGGAATTTTCGGGCGCCAAGGGGCGGCAGGCGAAGGCCGACCGCGCGCGGCTTCTGGCGCTTTCGGTTGCGGTGCTTCTGATCCGGGGCGGGGAGCGTGTTGGCCTCGCCGATGGCGTGGCGCCGCCGCGCGCGGGCGAGGTGCAGCTTTTGCGGCTAGCTCAGACTTTCACGGCACCTGCGGGCGAGGCCGATTTCGGCGCGCCCGAGGTGCGGGCTATCCTGCCCGGGTCGCGCGCCGTTTTCATTTCCGACTTTCTTGGCGAGCCTGAACATGTGGCAAAGGCAGTCACCCAGGCGGCGGACAGGGGTGTGACAGGCGTTCTGTTGCAAATCCTCGACCCTGTCGAAGAGGCATTTCCCTTCGACGGCCGGACGATATTCGAAAGCATGGGAGGCGCCGTGCGCTATGAAACGCGCAAAGCCGGCAGCCTGCGTGACCGCTACCAGCAGCGGCTGGCAGAGCGCAAGGCGCGGCTCGCCGATCTGGCGGCGTCAACCCACTGGCTCTTTCACACCCATCACACGGATGCGCCGGCGCAGGGCGCGCTTTTGTGGATGTATCACGCGCTGGGGCGCAGCGGCTGATGCTGGTCCTCGGCCCCATCGGTTTCACGCTGCCCTGGCTTCTCTGGGGTCTCGTGGCGTTGCCGGTGCTCTTGCTTCTGTTGCGCGCGGTACCCCCCGCACCGATCCGCCGACGCTTCCCCGGGGTCGCGCTGCTTCTGGGGCTGACGGATGAGGAAAATCAGGCCGACAAGACGCCATGGTGGCTCCTGGCGCTGCGGATGGCGGCGGTTGCGCTGGCCATTGCCGGTTTCGCCGGACCGATCCTGAACCCGGAGGAAAAACCGGCCGGCAGCGGCCCGCTTCTTGTCCTGACCGACGGCGGCTGGGCCGATGCGCGCGACTGGACCCAGCGGCAGGCGCGGATCGCCTCCGCTGTGGCGGAGGCCGGGCGCATGGGTCGGCCCGTCGCGCTCCTGTCGCTGGCCGAGCCGCAGGCGGGTCCGCCGGTCTTTACGGCCGCCGACCGGGTGCTGGCTGGTCTGCCGACGGTCATGCCGCGCGCCTGGGAACCGGCAGCAGCGACGATGGAGACACTGGCAGACACATTGCCGGAAGGTGCCTTCGACACGCTCTGGCTGTCGGACGGAATCGCCCGCGCCGGACGCGACCGGCTGGTCGCCGCGCTGTCCGCGCGGGGGGCCGTGACGGCCATCGAAAGCGCCCGTAACGTTCTTGCGCTGGGTGAGCCCGTAACTGCGGACGGGCTTGTCACTGCGCCGGTCCTGCGCGCGCGGGCCGGAGGGGCGGCAAGCGCAGAGGTTTCGGTATTCGGGCTCGACCCGGCGGGGATTGAGCGCGAATTGGCCCGCGACACGGCAGAGTTCGGCGCTGAGGATCATCAGGCGCTTGCCGAATTCGACCTGCCGCCGGAATTGCGCAACCGTGTGACGCGGCTTCAGATCGTGGGCGAGACGACGGCGGGCGCGGTGGCGCTGACCGACGACGCCCTGAAGCGGCGCAAGGTGGCGCTTGCTGCCGGGGGTGCGGCGCGCGAGGGGCTGGAACTCCTCTCGCCCGACCACTTCCTGCGCCGGGCCCTGGCGCCGACGGCCGATCTGATCGACGGCACCATTGGCGATGTGCTTCTGGCCGGGCCTGACGTGATCATTCTTGCCGATGTCGCAAAGGTTGCCGAAACGGACGCACTTCTCGACTGGATCGACGAGGGCGGGCTGCTTGTCCGCTTTGCCGGTCCGCAGCTTGCCGCCACGGACGAAGGCCGCGACACGCTCGACCCGCTCCTGCCGGTCAAGCTTCGGGCCGGCGGCCGTGCCGTCGGCGGCGCGATGAGCTGGGGCGAACCGAAGACGCTGGCGCCGTTCCCCGAGGATTCACCTTTCCGCGGCCTGCCAGTGCCCGAAGACGTGTCGATCAGCGCGCAGATCCTTGCCCAGCCGGGCCCGGAACTTGCCAGCCACACGATCGCAACGCTGGCCGATGGCACCCCCCTGGTCACGCGGCGGGTGATCGGCGACGGTCAGGTCGTTCTCTTTCACGTCGCGGCCAATGCCGAATGGTCGAGCCTGCCCTTGTCAGGGCTTTTCGTGCAGATGCTGGAACGGCTTGCCGTGTCGAGCGGCTCGGTCCGGCCGAGCGAGGAGGATCTGGCGGGAACCGTCTGGGTCGCGGACCGGGTTCTTGACGGGTTCGGCGTTCTTGGCGATGCCACGGACCTGCCGGGGATCCCGGGCGAGAAACTGTCGGTGCCGGAAACGGGACCCGAGCTGCAGCCGGGACTATACCTGTCCGACAGTCGCCAGCTGGCGGTCAACGCGATCACGCCGGGGCGGGTTCTGGCCCCGGCCGAATGGCCGGCGGGCGTCGCCGTGGAAGGGCTGGGCGTTGTCGAGGAAACGCCGCTGAAGGGCTGGTTCCTTGCTGCTGCACTCGCGCTTCTGATGGCCGATGTGCTGGCGGCATTGGCGGTTGCTGGCCGTCTGACCGGTCCGCGCGCGGGGCTGGTCGGGGTGCTTCTGGCCTTTGCCTTGCTCGGTCTGCCGCCGCAGGGCGCCAAGGCTCAGGAAACCGATGACGCGCGTCTCTTGCAAGCGGCGAGATCGGTGGTTCTGGCCCATGTCGTCACCGGCGATGACAGCGTCGACCGGCTGGCGGCCGAGGGGCTCGAAGGGCTGTCCCGGGTGCTTTATGCGCGCACTTCGGTCGAGCCGGGAACGCCGATGGCCGTCAATCTTGACAAGGACGAACTGTCCGTCTTCACATTCCTTTACTGGCCGGTCACGCCCGACCAGCCGATCCCCTCGCCGGAGGCCTATGCCCGTCTCAACCGCTATCTGCGGACGGGCGGGATGATCCTGTTCGATACCCGCGATGCCGATGTCTCGGGCTTCGGCGCTGCCTCGCCCGAAGGGCGGCGGCTGCAGGTCCTGACCGCGCCTCTCGATATTCCGCCGCTCGAACCGGTGCCGAGCGATCACGTGCTGACGCGGAGTTTCTACCTCTTGCAGGTCTTTCCCGGCCGCTATCAGGGCCGGGATGTCTGGGTGGAGGCCGCGCCGCCCGATGCCGAGCTTGCCGAGGGGATGCCGTTCCGCAACCTCAATGACGGCGTGACGCCTGTGGTCATCGGCGGCAATGACTGGGCCGCGGCCTGGGCGGTTGACGGCAACGGTCGGCCGCGCATGCCTGTGGGGCGGGGCCTGTCGGGGGAACGCCAGCGCGAGGTCGCATTCCGCTTCGGGGTGAACCTGATCATGTATGTGCTGACGGGCAACTACAAATCCGATCAGGTCCATGTGCCCGCGCTCCTTGAAAGGCTGGGGCAATGAACGGAGAGGTGATCTTCGATCCGCTTCTGCCCTGGCCGGCACTGGCCGGGATGGCGGCGCTGATGGCGGTTCTGGTCGCAGTCGCGCTCTGGCGCGGGCTGTCGGGCTGGTGGCTCCGGACGCTTGCCGCCGCGGTCCTGCTGCTGGCCATCGCGCAGCCGTCGTTTCAGACAGAAGAGAGGCGACCGCAAACCGACATCGTCCTGCTGATCGTCGACGAAAGCGCGAGCCAGAAGATTGCCGGTCGAGCGGACCAGACCGCCGCCGCCGTGGCGCGGGTGGAGGCGGAGGTCGCCGCGCTCGGCAATACAGAGTTGCGCAAGATTTTCGTCGGCGACGATGCCGAAGATGGCGGCACCCTGCTGATGAGCGCCCTGGCGCAGGCCCTTGCCGAAGAACCAAGGGCGCGGGTCGCCGGTGCGATCCTTGTCACAGACGGGCAGGCACATGACATCGACGTGTCCGCCGATTTGCCGGCACCCCTCAATGTGCTTCTGACCGGGCAGCGTGACGATTGGGACCGGCGTCTGATGATCCGCACCGCGCCGACCTTCGGCATCATCGGGGAGCCGCTGACCCTGACCTTGCGGGTAGAGGAGCAGGGGGCCGTGCCCGCCACGATCACCGGCAGCGAGGTGACGCTGCGCATCGCCGTCGATGGCGGGACCGAACAT
>JAWKXJ010000010.1:0-89816 GCA_041397105.1 Paracoccaceae bacterium | reverse complement strand
CGTCGCAGGAATTCCTGAACGAAGACGTGATCGGCGACACCGCGATCTACCCGGATGCGGAAACCACGGCGAACCTCTACACGACCTCGCCCTGGGACCCGAAGGTGAACCGGTCGATGACCCGGCTCTGGACCAAGGTCAAGTCCGGAACCTGATTTGCCACCAAATCATTGCCCCGCGCCAATCCGGCGCGGGGTTTTTTCGATCCGACGAGGACATTATGGCCCAACCTGCCAATCGCCCGGTCTTTGCCCCCTGGAACGACCCGGAAGAAAAGCCGCTGATCCAGTTCAAGGGTGTCACCAAGAAATTCGGCGAATTCATCGCTATCGACAATCTGACGCTGGATATCTTCCGGCGGGAATTCTTTGCCCTTCTCGGCCCCTCGGGCTGCGGCAAGACGACCTTGATGCGGATGCTCGCAGGTTTTGAGAACCCGACGACGGGGCAAATCCTGCTCGACGGCAAGGATCTGGCCAACGTGCCGCCGAACAAGCGCGAAACGAACATGATGTTCCAGAGCTATGCGCTTTTCCCGCATCTCAGCGTCTGGGATAACATCGCCTTCGGCCTCAAGCGGTCGCCGATGCCGAAAGAACAGATCGGACCGCGGGTGGAAGAGATGCTGCGCCTCGTCAGGCTGGAGAAATTCGCGCGCCGCAAGCCGCATCAGATTTCCGGCGGTCAGCGCCAGCGGGTGGCGCTTGCCCGCAGCCTCGCCAAGGCGCCGAAGCTCCTCTTGCTCGACGAACCTCTGGGCGCGCTCGACAAGAAGCTGCGTCAGGATACGCAATTCGAATTGATGGATATTCAGGAAAAGACCGGCACAACCTTTGTCATCGTGACGCACGATCAGGAAGAGGCGATGACAGTCGCCTCCCGCGTGGCGGTTATGGACCACGGCCGCATGATTCAGGTCGATACGCCTGACCGCATCTACGAGACGCCGAATTCCGTCTATGTTGCGGATTTCATTGGCGATGTGAACATCATCAAGGGCACCGCTGCGCCGAGCGGCGACAATAAATACACCATCTCCTGGGCTGAAGGGCAGCCACCGATCATCGGCACCACGGCGGCGGCGATTGGCAAGGACACGCCCGTGCACTTCGCGATCCGGCCCGAAAAGGTTGCGATTTCAGCGGAAAAGCCGGCCGACCGCGCCAATGCACTGCAGGGCCGGATCGAGGATATTGCCTATCTCGGCAATATCTCCACCTACAAGGTGGAACTCGCCAATGGCACGATGATCAAGGCGCAGGTCGCCAATGACAGGCGTCTGGCGCGGCGGACCTTTACCTGGGATGACACGGTCTGGCTGTCCTTCACGGACACGGCCGGTGTCGTTCTCCTGACCTGAGGGGGCGGAACCATGAACTTCCGCCGCTTCTTCCTGATCGCCACGCCCTATGCCTGGCTTCTGGCGCTGTTTCTGGTGCCGTTCCTGATCGTCTTCAAGATTTCCCTGTCGGATTACGCGATCTCCATCCCGCCCTATACGCCGGTGCTCGATCCTTCGGCGGGCTGGGAGGGGTTCAAGACGTTCCTGTCGGAACTCGACTTTGAGAATTTCGTCTTCCTGACCGAGGACGCGCTCTACTGGAAAGCCTACCTGTCGAGCCTGCAGATCGCGGCGATCGCCACCTTCATCACGCTGCTGGTCGGCTATCCCATCGCCTATGGCATGGCACAGGCGAGTGATGAATGGCGTCCGACGCTGATGATGCTGGTGATCCTGCCCTTCTGGACCTCGTTCCTCATCCGCGTCTATTCCTGGATCGGTATCCTGTCGAACGAAGGCTTCCTGAACCAGTTTCTGCTGTGGACGGGCATCATCGACACGCCGCTTGCGATCATGAACACCAATACGGCGGTCTATATCGGGATCGTCTACACCTATCTGCCGTTCATGGTCCTGCCGATCTATTCAGCGCTGGAGAAACTGGATGGATCGCTGATTGAAGCGGCGGAGGATCTGGGATGTTCGCGGGCATCTGCCTTTTGGCTCGTTACCTTCCCCTTGTCGAAACCCGGCGTGATCGCGGGATGTTTTCTGGTCTTCATTCCGGCGCTTGGTGAATTCGTCATCCCCTCGATCCTTGGCGGATCATCGACACTGATGATCGGCAAGGTGCTGTTTGAGGAGTTCTTCTCCAACCGGGATTGGCCTGTGGCCTCGGCAGTGGCGGTCGTGCTGCTGCTGATCCTGATCGTCCCGATCATCCTCTTCCAGCGCAACGAACAAAAGCAGCGGGAGGCGGGGCTATGAACCGCAAGTTCACCTGGTTCAACGCGACCTCGCTGACGCTTGGCTTTGCGTTCCTCTACCTGCCGATGGTGATCCTTGTCATCTACAGCTTCAACTCGTCGAAGCTGGTGACCGTCTGGGCCGGGTTTTCGACCAAATGGTATGGGGAATTGCTGGGCAACAAGGCGTTTCTTGATGCCGCGCTCGTGACTCTGAAGGTCGCTGTGCTCTCATCGACCTTCGCCACCGCGCTCGGCACCATGGCGGCTTATGTCCTTGTGCGCGCCGGCCGGTTTCGGGGGCGGACACTCTTTTCCGGCATGATCTATGCGCCGCTTGTCATGCCCGAGGTCATCACCGGCCTGTCGCTTCTGTTGCTCTTCATCTCCATCGGGCTTGACCGGGGCATCGGCACCATCGTTCTGGCGCATACGACCTTCACGATGTGCTATGTGTCGGTCGTTGTCTCGTCCCGGCTTGTGACGTTCGATCAGTCGCTGGAGGAAGCCGCGCTTGATCTTGGCTGCACCCCGATGGATGCCTTCCGGTCCGTCACCTTGCCGATCATCGCGCCGGCCGTGATTTCCGGCTGGCTCCTGGCCTTTACCCTGTCGCTCGACGATCTGGTCATCGCCTCCTTCGCGGCCGGACCTTCGGCGACGACCCTGCCGATGAAAATCTTTTCATCAGTGCGCCTGGGCGTCAGCCCCGAGATCAACGCGCTGTCCACGATCATGATTTCGATCGTGACCATCGGTGTGATTTCTGCCTCGCTGATGTCGAAGCGGTCCATCGCCAAGCAAAAGGCGGACGAACAGAAGGCGGCGCGTACCTGAGAAAAGGCACCGACGCAGGGGTCCGGGGATGAAGCGCATCTACGAAGTCAATGCCTACGGGCAGGCGCCCGTGGCCAGTTGTTACTGGGACACGACGGCAACGCGCCCGGCGCGTGAGGGACCCTTGACCGGAGAGGCCACTGCCGACGTGGCGATCGTCGGCGGCGGTTTCACGGGCCTGTCCGCAGCGCTGCATCTCGCCGGCGATCACGGCGCCGATGTCGCGGTCTTGGAAGCCAACTCGGTCGGTTGGGGCGCCTCTGGCCGCAATGGCGGCTTTGCCTGTATCGGGGGCAGCAAGCTTTCCGATGCGGCGATGCTGCGGCAATTCGGTCAGGTGGGCGTGGCAGAATGGCACAAGGCACAGGCTGGTGCCGCCGATCTGGTCGCGGACCTTCTGTCACGGCACGGGATCGAGGCGGACACCCATTCCTTCGGAGGCGAGGCGGTGCTCGCGCACAGGCCGAAGGACATGGCCGGCCTCAGGTCCGAGGCGGCGACGGTCAGCCGCCACTTCGGGGTCAAGGTGGATGTCATCGAGCGTGATGAACTGGCCGCCGAGGGCCTCGCCGGACCGCAGTTTCATGGCGCGATGCGTGTGCCGCTTGGTTTCGCGCTCAACCCGTTGAAATATGTACTTGGTCTTGCCACTGCCGCCGAAAGCGCAGGCGCGCGGATATACGAAAGATCGCCAGCGGTGGCGATCCGGCCGGACGGGCAGGGCGGCTATCTGGTCGATTGCGGAACCGGGCGGCTTCGCGCGAAGAAATTGATCATCGCAACGAACGGCTATTCCAGCGACGATTTGCCGGACTGGATGCGCGCGCGTTATCTGCCGGCGCAGTCCTGCGTTCTGGTGACGCGGCCGCTCACTGAGGCGGAGATTGCCGCGCAAGGCTGGTCAAGCGATCTGATGGCCTACGATACCCGGCGGCTTCTGCACTATTTCCGGCTGATGCCGAACCGGCAGTTCCTGTTCGGGATGCGGGGCGGGGTTTCGGCGACGCCTGCCGCCCACGCCGCGTTGAAGCAGCAGATACGTGCGCATTTCGAGGCAATGTTCCCCGCATGGGCCGCGGTTGAGACACCGCATTTCTGGTCAGGTCTTGTCTGCCTTGCCCGGGGCCTTGTCCCCTATGCGGGACCCATCGGCGGCTGGGACAATGCCTGGGCAGGGTTTGCCTATCACGGCAACGGCGTTCTTCTCGGCAGCTATACCGGCAAGCTTCTGGCGGGACTCGCCACCGGAACAGCCAAAGTCCCGGCGGTGATGGCCAGGGAGCCGGGCCGCTTTCCTTTGGGCGGGATGCGGCGGGCTTTGCTGCCCTTGGCCTATGGCTGGTACGGCCTGCTCGACGGGGCATAAGCCTTTCGTGATCCGGTCAAGCTTGCCGGGGCGCGAATTTTCGCAGAGATTGCCCCAGAGCGGCCCGTAATTTCCCTGCAACCCGCCGGAGTCCTGAATGCCCGTCAAGAACCGATTTGCCGAACTTCTCCCCGAGATCACGGAATGGCGCAGGGATTTCCATGCCCATCCGGAGTTGCTGTTCGACACCCATCGAACGGCCGCGCGTGTGGCCGAACTGCTGGATACGTTTGGCTGTGACGAGGTTGTCACCGGCATCGGACGGACGGGCGTCGTCGGTGTCATCAAGGGCCGATCCAGCAAGTCAGGCCGGGTGATCGGCCTGCGGGCGGACATGGATGCCTTGCCAATCAATGAGGCGACGGGCCTCGACTACGCTTCCACCGTGCCGGGCAAGATGCATGCCTGCGGTCATGACGGGCATACGGCCATGCTCCTCGGCGCGGCTAAGTACCTTGCCGAAACCCGGAATTTCGACGGCACAGCGGTGGTGATCTTTCAGCCGGCAGAAGAAGGCGGCGGCGGGGGCCGCGAGATGTGCGAGGACGGGCTGATGGCGCGTTTCGGCATCCAGGAAGTCTATGGCATGCACAATTGGCCGGGCCAGCCCGTGGGGAGTTTTGCCATCCGTCCGGGCGCGTTCTTCGCCGCGACCGACAATTTCGAGATCACGGTCGAAGGGCTGGGGGGGCATGCGGCCAAGCCGCATGACTGCGTCGACCCGGTGGTGGTGGCGAGCCATATCGTCCTTGCTTTTCAGACCATCGCGAGCCGAAATGTCGACCCCGCCTTGCAGGTCGTCGTGTCGGTCACAAATTTTGAAACCGGCGCACGTGCCTTCAACGTGATCCCAGAGGTCGTCACCCTTCGGGGGACGGTGCGGACAATGGACAAAGGGGTGCGCGCGCTTGCCGAAAAGCGGCTCATCAAGCTCGCCGAAACGACGGCGGAGGCCTATGGTGCGGTTGCGCGCGTTAACTACATGCGTGGCTATCCGGTGATGGTGAATTCCGAAGAACAGACCGAATTCGCAGCCGAGGTGGCGAAGAAGGTCGCGGGTGACTGTGGCGAGGCGCCGCTGATCATGGGCGGCGAGGATTTCGCGTATATGCTGGAAGAACGGCCGGGCGCCTATATCCTCGTCGGCAATGGCGACACCGCGCTAGTGCACCATCCGAAATACAATTTCACGGATGAGGCGATCCCCGCCGGCTGCTCCTGGTGGGCCGGAATCGTCGAAGAACGGATGAAAGCAGGATAGTCGGCCAGTTCGGCCTCTGGTTGTTTCCTGTACAGCGGAAATTATTTTTTGTTGTGGCCGCTGCCGACGGCGGAAGTAAAATATCCGTGCATATTCGAGAAGGAGAAATACGATGCGATTCCCTGTCCTTGCTGCCTTGCTTTGTGGGGCGCTTGCGCTGCCTCAGCTGGCCAACGCCGCGGATGTTCAAGTGCCGGTGAACAAGGACTTTCTGGAAGGCGAGCGTGGTATCCAGGGCTACGGCGATTCCTATTATTTCCGCTGGGACGTCCTCCTCATCGACGGGGTTGTGCATCTTTGTGGTGCGGGCAAGTTCCCTGATGCCCGGACAGCACACGCAATCAAGGGGACGATGTACAAGGCCAAATTGACCTATCGTGGCAAGACGATCCTGAAGGACATCAGTTTCTTCACAAGACTGAAGAAGAACGATGACCTTCTGAAGGCTAACGCGACCTGCCGTTCGACCGGGGTCGTGCCGGTCAAGAATGGTGGCGATTTCGTCCTCGACTGGCCCGGCGGCAGAATCCGCTTCTAGCGTCGCTGGGCCTTATCCGCCCGTATGGCTCATATGGCGGGTCATCTGGCCCGCCACCTTCTGGCGTGAATAGTCGAAATCGTGCCCCTTCGGCTTTCGCGCGATCGCGGCGCGGATAGCGGCTTCGACAGGTGCGTCTTCCGTGCTGGCGCGCAGGGGGGCACGAAGGTCTGCATTGTCCTCCTGCCCGAGGCACATGAACAACTCGCCCGTGCAGGTCAGCCGCACGCGATTGCAGCTTTCGCAGAAGTTATGCGTGAGTGGCGTGATGAAGCCGATCTTCTGGCCTGTTTCTTCCACCCGGAAATAGCGGGCGGGTCCGCCGGTCTTTTCGGACAATTCCGTCAGCGTAAAGCGTTCCGCCAGCCGTGCGCGCAGGTCCTTCAGCGGCCAATACTGGTCGAGCCGCATCTCTTCACCCATCTCGCCCATGGGCATGACCTCAATGAAGGTCAGATCGTGATCTTCGGCAGCGCACCATGCAAGCAGGTCGAAAAGCTCCGACTCATTGAAGCCCTTCAGCGCAACGGTGTTGATCTTGACGCGGAGGCCAGCGGACTTCGCCGCCGCGATACCTTCCAGCACCTGCGACAGGCGGCCCCAGCGGGTGATCGCCTGAAACTTGGCCGCATCGAGCGTGTCGAGCGAGACGTTGACCCGGCGGACCCCGCAATCGACGAGTTCGCCGGCGAATTTTGCCAGTTGGGAGCCGTTGGTTGTAAGGGTCAGCTCTTTCAGCGCGCTTGTCTCCAGATGCCGCGACATGGCGCGGAAATAGGACATGATGCCCTTGCGCACCAATGGCTCCCCGCCGGTGATCCGCAGCTTTTCCACCCCCATCCGGATGAAGGCCGACGACAGGCGGTCAAGCTCCTCCAGCGTCAGCAGGTCCTTCTTCGGCAGAAACTGCATGTGTTCGCTCATGCAATAGGTGCAGCGGAAGTCGCATCTGTCGGTGACAGAAACGCGCAGATAGCTGATTGGCCGGGCGAAGGGGTCGATAAGAGGGGTCATACCGGTAAAGCTAGTCCGCAACGCGGCCTCCGGCAAGGGCAGGTGCGCGTTCCGGTCAGGCTGCGCCGGTCGAGACATATTTGGCGGCGATCTTGCGCGCGAAGGGCTTCAACCGGGAGCCATGCGCAGCGAGCCAGTCGCGGACACGCGGTTCGTCATGCTTGGACAGATCGCGGAGCCACCAGGCGATCGCCTTCTGGATGAACCAATTCCGGTCGTCGGCATAGACGGCGGCCCAGCCAAGTACGCGGTCACGTATCGCCAGATCCTGAGCGCTCGGGTGGTTCTGCTTCGTCCAGGGCAGGGTGATGACGAGCGCCGCGCGCCGTGTCCACATTTGCCCGGAATGGGTCCAGCGCTCCACCTCGTCGATGCGCGACGGGTGGGCGACAAGACGGCGTTCGCCCGCATCGCAGGCATGATCGGCAATCGCCCAGGCGTCGAACTCTGGCACCCAGGAGGCGATCAGCCGCCAGACGGCCTCATCCTCCTTTATCCCCGCCTGGGTCAGAAGCTTTGCCGCTGCAATCCGCGCTTCGTGAATATCGCTTCGCCAGAGCGCGTCGGCGAGCGTCACGCGCCCGGGAACGTCGAGATCGGCGCGCCAGGATTTCACCATCTCTGTCAGGTCGGGAACGCTGACCCCAAGGTAGCGGCGGGGGGCCTTGTGATAGGCAGCGCTACCTTCGGCCCGAATGGCGTCCTGTCGCTCCACAAGGGCCGCAAGGGCGGCCTCAGGCGTCATTCCGGTATCCCCGTCGGGAACCCGTCGAGCGTCATGCGGTTGACCTCTGCCCAGTAGGTCCGGATGCCGTCCGGTCCTTTGGCGGCGGCCCAGGCATCGGCATCGGGCCTTTCGCCTTCGTAGCGCATGTGCGGCACCCCGAAGCCGCAGGAGGTTTGGACGAGATCGACGGACATGTCGAATATCTGGCGCGCGGCGATGTCGGGCGGGAAAAGTGCGTTCAGATCGGACCAGCCGTCATCGCCGACCTGCATCATCGAGGCCTTGCCGTAAGCCCTGAGGATCAGCGGTTGGGCATCGAAAGAACACCACATCAGCGTCATCCGGTTGGATTGCTGCAGATGTCCGGCCGTTTCGTTGCCTGAACCCGTCGAATTGCGCCAGACGATCCGGTTCGCACCGAGTACCCGGAGCGAATCCATCCCTTTCGGCGAAGTATTCACACGACCGGATGGGGCGGCAGTGGCGACGAAGAAAATATGCTGTGCCTCGATAAAGCTCCGATGGGCGGTGGCGATGCGGTCGAACTGCTTTGCCATGCTACTCGACCGTCACCGACTTTGCGAGGTTGCGGGGCTGATCGACATCGGTGCCTTTCGCGACAGCGGCGTGATAGGCGAGCAATTGGGCAGGAATGGCATAAAGGATCGGCGCGAAGAGCCCCGGAACCGTCGGCATAACAAGCACCTTCCAAGCACCGTCGGCAGCCTCGCGTGCGCCTTCGGCATCGGTGATCAGCAGGACGCGCCCCTGCCGCGCCATGACCTCCTGCATGTTTGATACGGTCTTGTCGAAAAGCCCGTCGCGCGGCGCCATGACGACCACAGGCACGTTGCGGTCGATCAGCGCGATCGGTCCATGCTTCAACTCGCCAGATGCATACCCTTCGGCATGGATGTAACTGATTTCCTTCAGTTTCAGCGCACCTTCCAAAGCTAGCGGATACATCGCGCCGCGCCCCAGGAACAGCACATCCTGCGCCTCAGCCACCTGCGCGGCAATGGCGGCGATTTCGCCTTCGCGGGCCAGCGCCTGATTGATCAGGGCCGGCAATGTCGCCAATTCGCCGAGGTGTTTTGTAAGTGCTTCGTCAGAGATGCGGCCGCGGTCATGCCCGGCTTTCAGTGCCAGCAGCGCAAGGACGGTCAACTGGCAGGTGAAGGCCTTGGTCGAGGCGACACCCACCTCCACACCCGCAAGGATCGGCAGGGCGATGTCGCTGTCGCGGGCGATGGTGGAGGTTGGCACGTTCACCACGCTGACTACCTTGGCCACTTTTCCCTCCGCATAGCGCAGGGCGGCGAGCGTATCGGCCGTTTCGCCCGACTGGCTGACGAAGATCGCGAAGCTCTTGGCGGGTAGGGGTGGTTCGCGGTAGCGGAATTCCGAGGCGACATCGACCTCGCATGGCAGGCCCGCCAGTTGTTCGAACCAGTATTTGGCGGTCAGGCAGGCGAAGTAGGCGGTGCCGCAGGCGACAAGGGTCAGCCGGTCGAGCCCGGAAAAATCCAACTCCGCGGGCAGGGCAATCGACCCTTCCTGCGCATAGTGTTTGATCGCATCGGCCAGCACCACTGGCTGTTCGGCGATTTCCTTGGCCATGAAATGCTTGTAGCCGGCCTTTTCGATGCGCGTCTGATCGAGGTCGATGCGCGCGACTTCCCGGTTGGCCAGGTTGCCGTCACGGTCATAGATCGTGACGCTGCCACGGGTCACGACGGCGACATCGCCATCCTCAAGGTAGGAAAGCCGGTCGGTCATGGGCGCGAGCGCCAGCGCATCCGAGCCGATGAAATTCTCGCCATCCCCATAGCCGACGGCCAGCGGCGCCCCCTTGCGCGCGCCGATCATCAGATCGCCTTCACCGTCGAAAAGGAAACAAAGCGCAAAGGCCCCTTCGAGCCTCGCGACCGTCTTCTGCACGGCTTCCTGAGGCGAGGCGCCAGCGTCGAGAAAGGCGCGCGTCAGGACGACGACCGATTCCGTATCGGTCTGCGATTCAAAGGTCATGCCCTTGGCCGTCAGATCCTCGCGCAGTTCGCGGAAATTCTCGATGATGCCATTGTGGACGACGGCGACGCCGCCTGACCTGTGCGGATGAGCATTCGGCACCGTCACGGCGCCATGGGTCGCCCAGCGGGTCTGGCCGACGCCTGATTTTCCGGGCAGCGGGTCATGGACCAGAAGATCAGAGAGATTGACGAGCTTGCCGACCGCCCGCCGCCGGTCCAGCCGGCCGTTATTGATCGTGGCGATGCCGGCGGAGTCGTATCCCCGGTATTCGAGCCGCTTCAGCGCCTCAACTAGGATCGGGGCGACTTCATGATTGCCGAGAACCCCTACAATACCGCACATTACTTGGCCTCTTTCTGGCGTCTGGCCTTCTCGGCCTTTAGAATATCGAACAATTTACGGGCGAGCCCCGGTTTGACGACCTGACGTGCCCGGCCGATGGCGAGCGCATTCTCCGGCACGTTTTCGGTGATGACCGAGCCGGACGCGGTCAGCGCGCCGGCACCGACGGACACGGGCGCGACGAGCATCGTGTCCGACCCGATGAAGGCATTCGCGCCGATTTCGGTGCGATGCTTCATGACGCCGTCATAGTTGCAGGTGACGGTACCCGCGCCGATATTCGCATGCTCGCCCACATGGGCGTCGCCCAGATAGGTCAGGTGGCCGACCTTCACACCCTCGTCGAGGATGGCGTTCTTGATTTCAACGAAATTGCCGACATGGACATCCTCGGCCAGTTCCGCGCCGGGCCGAAGGCGGGCGAAGGGGCCGACGCGGGCGCCGCGCGAGATATGGCACCCTTCCAGATGACAGAAGGGCAGGATCTCGGCGCCGGATTCGACCGTGACGCCGGGGCCGAAGACCACATTGGCGCCGATTACCGCGTCGCGGCCGATGGCGGTGTCATAGGCGAAGAAGACGGTTTCCGGGGCCGCGAGCGTGACGCCGTTTTCCAGTGCCTCGGTACGGGCGCGGGCCTGAAAACTCGCCTCGGCCTGCGCGAGTTGCGCGCGGGTATCGACGCCAAGCGTCTCGCCCTCGTCGCAGAGAACGACAGAGGCCGATCGGCCCTTTGCCCGCGCGAGGGCCACAATCTCGGTCAGGTAATACTCGCCCGCCGCATTTTCATTCGAAAGCGCGGGGATGAGGTCGCGAAGCAGTGCTGCATCGACGGCCATCAGCCCGCCATTGCAGCGGCTTATCGCGCGTTCATCCTCGGTCGCATCCTTTGCTTCCACGATCCGTTCCAGCATGTCGCCGGACATGATTAACCGCGCATAGCGGCGCGGGTTTGTCGGCTCAAAACCAAGGACAGTAATGTCGGTCGGTGCCGATGCCAGCGCCCGCAGCGTTTCTTCTCGGATAAGCGGCGTGTCCCCGAAAAGGATCAGCACCTTGCCGGCAAAACCGTCTAGCGCCGGCAGGGCCTGCGCCACGGCATGGCCGGTGCCGAGCCGTTCGCCTTGGGTGACGGTGACGACATCTTCATCGACCTCGCGGGCGGCCCTCGCGACGGCTTCGCCTTCATGCCCGATCACGACGACCATGCGGTCCGGCTCAAGCGTGGCACCGGTCCGCATGGCATGGGCGAGCACGGGGGCACCCGCGACCTTGTGCAGGACCTTGGGAAGGTCGGAATTCATCCGCGTCCCCTGTCCCGCCGCGAGAATTATTAGCGCCGTGGCCATCAATGTGCTCTTTCCTTCAAACCGCGACCGTTTTACCGAAGGTCCCGGGTGCCGCAAGTGCCGGGAGGATCACAACTCCTTTCGCTACGTTACAGCAGGCCGTTGCCACGGGCGAGGAAAGAGAATGCGAACGGTGATCTTCGATCTTGACGGGACACTGGCCGATACGTCCGGCGATCTCATCGCCGCGGCCAATGCCTGCTTCCGCGCGATGGGGGCGGACGACCAGCTTGATCCGCTGAAGGATGCGGGCACCGCGCTGCGGGGCGGGCGGGCGATGCTGAAGCTCGGCTTTTCCCGCTTGGGTCATGGCGGCGACGCCGAAATCGACGCCCAGTATCCTGTCCTGCTCGACGCCTATGAGGCCGCGATCGACAGGCATACGGTGCTTTACCCCGGCGCTATGGCTGCCGTGGAAGCCCTGGCTTCCGCGGGTTTCCGTGTCGGCATTTGCACGAACAAGCCAGAGAGGCTGGCCGATCTGCTGTTGCGCCGCCTCGGTATCCGGTCGGCCTTCGGCTCGCTCGTCGGGGGCGATACGCTCAGGGTTCGCAAGCCCGACCCCGCGCCCTACCGGCTGTCGGTGGAACAGGCGGGCGGGGCCGTCGCGCGTTCGATGCTGATCGGCGATACGGAAACCGACAGGAACACGGGCCTGTCGGCAGGGGTCCCTGTCGCGCTGGTCACCTTCGGGCCGGATAGCAGCGATGTGACCGCTTTGAGGCCCGAGGCGCTGCTGCACGACTTCGCGGAACTGCCGGAACTGGCCGCGCGGTTTCTGCCGGCGGGCTGACCTGGGCAGGCAGCGGATGTCACGTTGCGCGGCAAGTCGCCTTGCGGACGGCCTGCCTAGTCGCTTGCCGCCAGCTCCCGCGCATTCATCCGCAATTTCCGGTACTTGGCGCCGGACGCGTCATCCTTGACCGCCAGAAACATCCGCGTGTCGCGATAGGCGCCGATTTCCTCGACATGGCTGATATCGAAGTTGTTGGGGTGTGACTTTGAGAACCGGCCCTTGGTCGGTCGCGACTGTTTCAAGACCGTCCGCAATACCGATCGTACGCTGAAATTGTCCGAAAGGTCGCCTGAGCGGCAATTCGGCCGGAAGCTGGCCTTCGTGCAGTCGACTCGCGTGGCGTCCGGCAACGCCGGTTTGTGCCCGGTCGGAATTGGCCAGGCGGGGTAGCCTCGGGCGCGTTGGTTTTCATTGACTGATGGGCATCGCTGCGGTATTTATTGAACACACGTTCATTTCTTTCGGGGGCGCCGATGTTCACCGCATCCATGAAGTTCCACCTTGGCGATGAGATCGAGGCGCTGCGCGACATGGTTCACCGCTGGGCGCAGGACCGGGTAAAGCCGATGGCGGCCGAGATCGACCGGACGAACGCCTTCCCGGCGGAGCTGTGGAAAGAGATGGGCGATCTTGGCCTTCTCGGCATCACGGTGCCCGAGGAATACGGCGGGGCGGGGATGGGCTATCTGGCCCATTGCGTTGCCGTCGAGGAGATCGCGCGGGCCTCGGCCAGCGTGTCGCTCAGCTATGGTGCCCATTCCAACCTCTGCGTCAACCAGATCAAGCTGAACGGCACCGAGGAGCAGAAAGCGAAATACCTGCCGCGCCTGATTTCCGGCGATCATGTCGGCGCGCTGGCGATGTCGGAGGCCGGGGCGGGGTCGGATGTCGTCTCGATGAAACTCCGCGCCAAGAAGAAGAACGACCGTTTCGTGCTGAATGGCACCAAGTTCTGGATCACCAACGGGCCGGATGCGGACACTCTGGTCGTCTACGCCAAGACCGACCCCGAGGCCGGATCGAAAGGCATCACCGCCTTCCTCGTGGAAAAGGAGATGAAGGGGTTCTCGACCTCCAAGCATTTCGACAAGCTCGGCATGCGCGGCTCGAACACCGCAGAACTGATCTTCGAGGATGTCGAGGTCCCGTTCGAGAATATCCTCGGGGAAGAGGGCAAGGGCGTCCGCGTCCTCATGTCGGGGCTCGACTATGAACGCGTGGTCCTGTCCGCCATCGGCCCCGGCATCATGGCCGCCTGCATGGATGAGGTGATGCCCTACATTGCCCAGCGAAAGCAGTTCGGCCAGCCCATCGGGAACTTCCAGCTGATGCAGGCCAAGATCGCGGACATGTACACCAAGATGAATTCGTCGCGCGCCTATACCTACGAAGTGGCCAAGGCCTGCGACCGGGGCGAGGTGACGCGCCAGGACGCGGCGGCCTGCGTGCTTTACGCGTCAGAGGAGGCGATGGTCGTCGCCCACCAAGCGGTGCAGGCGATGGGCGGCATGGGCTTCATGAACGAGAGCCCCGTCGCCCGCATCTTCCGCGACGCGAAACTGATGGAGATCGGCGCCGGGACGAGCGAGATCCGGCGGATGCTGATCGGGCGGGAGTTGATGGGGGCGATGGGGTGATGAAAGTAACAGCAAAACTCTTCAGCGCAGCCTTGCTCATCCTTCCCACAATCCTATCCGCCCAGACTGCGGTGCTCGACCGGAGCCAGGTCCATGCCTGTTTCGCCTCGACACCCAATGGATCTGTCGACCCCGACTGTATTGGCGCTGCCTCCAATACCTGCCAGGCGGTGACACCTGGCGGCGGCACGACCATCGGTGCGGCAACCTGTGTCCAGGCTGAAACTCAGGCCTGGGACGAGATTCTGAACCGCGAATACAAGGCAACACGATCCCTCTTCGCGGACGAACCAGGGCTCGCAGATCAGCTTCTGGCCGCACAACGCGCCTGGCTCGCATTTCGCGACGCCGAGTGTGCCTTCGTCTATGCGATGTGGATGGATGGCACGATGCGAACGATTGCGGCCTCGAATTGCGTACTCGACCTGACAGCGCGGCGCAGCCTTGAGCTGCGCGACATGAGGTAACGAAACGTGAAACTGATCTCTTCCGTCCTGCCCAACTCCGACACGTTCCGCGCCAACCGCGCGGCGCATGAGGCGATGCTCGCCACTATCGCTGAGGCCGCCCGGAATGCTGCCGCAGGGGGCGGCGAGAAATCCCTCGCCCGCCATGTCGCGCGCGGCAAGATGCCTCCGCGCGAGCGGGTGGCGAACCTCTTGGATGCGGGTTCTCCTTTCCTTGAGATCGGCGCGACCGCCGCCCACGGGATGTACAATGGTGATGCCCCCGCCGCCGGTGTGATCGCGGGCATTGGCCGGGTCGAAGGCCATGAGGTCATTGTGGTGGCCAACGACGCCACGGTAAAGGGCGGCACCTATTACCCGATGACGGTGAAGAAACACCTCCGCGCGCAGGAGATTGCCGAGGAAAACCATCTGCCCTGCCTCTACCTTGTCGACAGTGGCGGTGCCAACCTGCCCAATCAGGATGAGGTCTTCCCCGACCGCGACCATTTCGGCCGCATCTTCTTCAATCAGGCGCAAATGTCCGCCAAGGGCATCCCCCAGATCGCCGTCGTCATGGGCTCCTGCACCGCGGGCGGGGCCTATGTGCCCGCCATGTCCGATGTCTCGATCATCGTGAAGGAACAGGGCACGATCTTCCTCGCCGGGCCGCCCCTTGTGAAGGCCGCGACGGGAGAGGTCGTCAGCGCCGAAGACCTCGGCGGCGGCGATGTGCATACCCGCCTGTCCGGTGTCGCCGATTACCTTGCCGAGGACGATGCCCACGCCCTGGCGCTCGCCCGCCGTGCGGTCAGCCACCTGAACCGCCGCAAGCCGCAGAGCGTCGACTGGCAGACACCCGAAGCCCCCGCCTATGACCCTGAGGAAATCCTCGGCCTCGTCCCTGCCGATCTGCGCACCCCCTATGACATTCGCGAGGTTATCGCCCGGATCGTCGACGGCTCGCGCTTCGACGAGTTCAAGCCGCGCTTCGGCGAGACGCTGGTGACGGGGTTCGCCCATGTGGAGGGCTGCCCTGTCGGCATCGTCGCCAATAACGGGGTGCTTTTCAGCGAAAGCGCGATCAAGGGCGCGCATTTCGTGGAGCTTTGCAGCCAGCGGAATATCCCGCTGGTCTTCCTGCAGAACATCACCGGCTTCATGGTCGGGCGGAAATATGAAAACGAGGGCATCGCCCGGCACGGCGCCAAGATGGTGACGGCGGTGGCGACCACATCGGTGCCGAAGATCACCATGCTGGTCGGTGGTTCGTTTGGCGCAGGGAACTACGGCATGGCAGGCCGTGCCTACGGCCCCCGTTTCCTCTGGACCTGGCCCAATTCCCGCATTTCCGTCATGGGCGGCGAACAGGCGGCAGGCGTCCTTGCGACCGTCAAACGCGAGGGGATCGAACGGGCAGGCGGCACGTGGAGCGCTGACGAGGAAGCCGAGTTCAAACGCCCCACCATCGAGATGTTCGACGAACAATCGCACCCCCTCTACGCCTCCGCGCGGCTCTGGGACGACGGCATCATCGACCCGCGGAAGACGCGGCAGGTACTGGCGCTGTCGCTTTCCGCCGCGCTCAACGGCCCCATCGAGCCCACGCGCTTCGGCGTCTTCCGGATGTGATCCGATGGCGCGCCGCCGCAACACCGTCATCCCCTTCAGCCGCGACTACCGGCGGCCGCCGAGGTGGAACATGGGCCTGCCGCCCCGCCGCCCGAAGTGGCGCCGACGCCTCGCCAATCCGCGCTTCTATCTCAGCGCGGTTCTGGGCGCCGCGGCGGTCGGACTGGTCCTGCTGCCCGTCCTCTCCGACACCGTGATAGCCGCTTCCCGGCCCGTGACGGCCTCCGGCGGCGCCTGCCGCATCTACCAGGTAATCGACGGCGATACGGTCCGCATGTTCTGTCCGGGGCGGGGCAATGTGAAGGCGCGCCTGACCGGCTTTGATACGCCAGAGCTTTTCTCGCCCACCTGCATGTCCGAGCTTCTCGCTGCGACGAAGGCCAAATGGGCACTCCGCGGCATGCTTTGGGGCGCGGACAAGGTCACGATGGTCCGCAGTGGCACCGACCGCTACGGCCGCGCGCTCGTTACCGTCTTCCTCGACGGCACACCGCTCGCCCGCCGCATGATCGACGGGGGCCATGCCCGCGCCTATGGCGGCGGCGAAAGGGCCGGGTGGTGCGCATGAATGCCGCGGGCCGCATCGCCGTGCTCCGGCGCCGCTATCCCGGCGCCGTCACCTTCACCTTCGGCGACAGCCGCGCCCTATGCGACGATCTCCTCGCGCGCGTCCGCTTGGGCGCGAAGACCGCGACCTGCGGGGCGCTGCGCGATTTCACGGGTGGCGGAGAGATGCTGCCCGAACGCGGCCGCCGCGACATCGCGCTCGACTGGCGGGGCAACCCCGCCCTCGTCATCGAGACGGTCGAGGTGCGCATCCGCCGTTTCTGCGATGTGACCGAGGAATTCGCGCTTGCCGAGGGCGAGGATGAAACACTCGCCGGCTGGCAATCCGGTCACCGTGCCTATTTCGAACGAAATGGCGGCTGGACCGCCGACATGGACCTCGTCTGCGAACGATTTCGCCTGATCGAGGATCTTGCGTGATGACTGCTGCTTCTTCGTTGTCCAAATACCCCCGCGACCTCGCCACAAGGACGATCCCATGTTCCACAAGATCCTGATCGCCAACCGGGGCGAGATCGCCTGCCGGATCATCGACACCTGTCGCCGCCTCGGTGTGGCCACGGTGGCCGTCTATTCCGACGCCGACGCCACCGCCCGCCATGTCGCGATGGCGGACGAGGCGGTGCATGTCGGGGGTCCCGCTCCGAAGGACAGCTACCTCAAGGGCGACGCGATCATCGCGGCGGCGCGCGAGACGGGGGCGGAGGCGATCCATCCGGGCTACGGCTTCCTGTCCGAAAACCCCGATTTCGTGGAGGCGGTGGCGGCGGCGGGCCTCACCTTCATCGGCCCCTCCGCCAAGGCGATAAGGGCGATGGGGTTGAAGGACGCCGCCAAGGCGCTGATGGAGACGGCCGGCGTGCCGGTCGTGCCGGGTTATCACGGCGCCAACCAGGATCCCGAACACCTCGCGGGTGCGGCGGAGACCATCGGCTATCCGGTCCTGATCAAGGCCGTCGCCGGCGGCGGCGGCAAGGGGATGCGGCTGGTGGAACGCCCGCAGGACTTCGCCGAGAAGCTGGAGAGCGCGCAGAGCGAGGCGCGGACCGCCTTCGGCAACCCCGCCGTCCTGATCGAGAAATACGTCCAGAAGCCCCGCCATATCGAGGTTCAGGTCTTCGGTGACGGCAACCGCGCGGTCCACCTTTACGAACGCGACTGCTCGCTCCAGCGCCGCCACCAGAAGGTGATCGAGGAGGCGCCCGCGCCGGGCATGACGGCCGAGATGCGCGAGGCGATGGGCCAGGCGGCGGTGCGCGCCGCCGAGGCCATCGGCTATGCCGGCGCCGGCACGGTAGAGTTCATCGTCGACGGCTCCGAGGGCCTGCGCCCCGACCGCTTCTGGTTCATGGAGATGAACACGCGGTTGCAGGTCGAACACCCCGTCACCGAGGCCGTTACCGGCATCGACCTCGTCGAATGGCAGCTTCGGGTGGCAAGCGGCGAGGCCCTGACCTCGCGGCAGGAGGATATCCGCCTCTCCGGCCATGCCTTCGAGGCACGGCTTTATGCCGAGGACGTGCCGGCGGGCTTCCTGCCGGCGACCGGCACGCTCAGCCACCTCCGCTTCCCCGAAGGTGCCCGGGCCGATACCGGCGTGCGCCCCGGCGACACGATCAGCTCCTGGTACGACCCGATGATCGCCAAGATCATCGTTCACGGGGCCACCCGCGCCATCGCGCTGTCGAAACTGCGCGCCGCGCTCGAGGATACCGAGGTCGCGGGCTCCGTCACCAACCTCTCTTTCCTCGGCGCGCTCGCAAGGCATCAGGGTTTCGCGGCGGGCGATGTCGATACCGGCCTCATCGCCCGCGACCTCGACGCCCTGACCGAGGCCGCAGCACCGGGCCTTGCCGTTCGCGCGCTCGCCGCGCTGGGCGCGGGCGGGCTCGCCGACGGCGGCGCGGCGCTCGCGGGCTTCGCGCTTTGGGCGCCCCTGCGCCGCACTGTGACGCTCGACGGCGTCGACGCGGTGGTCGAGATGCGGGGGCAGGGCGCGGCGACCGTCACGATTGGCGACGAAGTTGCCGACTGCCGGCTGCGCGGCGACATGTGGTGGGTAAACGGTCGCCCCTCGGGCGCGCGCATCGTCACCACGCCCGGCCGGGTCAGCATTTTCGGCCCCGGTGCCCATCACTTCGACCTCATCGACCCGCTCGCCCGCCAAACCGACGCCGGTGGTGGCGGCCTGACACTCTCGCCCATGCCAGGGCTCGTGAAGGCAGTTTTCGTGACGGCCGGGCAGGCTGTCGCGGCGGGCGACCGGCTTGCCGTGCTGGAGGCGATGAAGATGGAACACACGCTGACGGCGGCCCGCGATGGCACCGTCGCCGAGGTGCTGGTCACTTCCGGGTCGCAGGTCGAGGCGGGTGCCGCGCTCGTCCGGCTGGAGGAGGCATGATCAGGCTTCACCACGTCCCCTTTTCCCGGTCCTTCCGCGTGCTCTGGCTTCTTCACGAAATGGGCCTCGACTGCGACATCCGGAAATATTCGATTTCCGATGGATCGCTCCGGCATCCCGATTTTCTGGCCATCTCACCGGCCGGTCGTGTGCCCGCGCTCGAAATCGACGGGCGGGTACTCTTCGAAAGCGGGGCCATTACCGAATATCTTTGCGAGACAAGGCCGGAACATGGATTTGGCCGGCCTGCAGGGCATCCGGAACGGGTCGAATGGCTCGAATGGCTGCACTATGCCGAAACGATGGCGCAGCTTCTGGCCAATCTGAACCTGCAATGGGTGTTCCTGCGCGATCCGGCCACAAGGTCCGACACGGTCGTGAAGATTGAAGCGAAAAGGCTCGCCAATACGTTGAAGCCGCTCGAACAGTTGTTGCGGACACAGGACCATGTGCTCGCCTCAGGGTTTTCGGGCGTTGATACGATGCTCGGCTACAACCTTCTGGCCGTACCCTACTATGTTCGTCTGGAGCCGTTCCCGGCGATCCGCGCCTATCTCGGCCGGATCGGGCGCCGGCCGGCCTTCCAGGCGGCGCGGCGCGCGGATGGCGAAGAACTCTTCTACACGCAGGATTTCTACGAGGTTGCCGATGGGTGAGCGCGTCGAAATCGTCGAGATGGGGCCGCGCGACGGGCTGCAGAACGAAAAGCGGATCATCCCGACGGCGGAAAAGATCGCGCTCGTGGATCTGCTTAGCCGGGCGGGGTTCCGCCGGATCGAGGTGGCAAGTTTCGTCAGCCCGAAATGGGTGCCGCAGATGGCCGACAGCGCCGAGGTGCTGGCGGGGATCGCACGGCAGCCCGGCGTGCGCTATGCAGCGCTGACACCCAACATGAAAGGCTATGAGGGCGCAAAGGCCGCGGGCGCCGACGAGGTGGCGATCTTCGCCTCGGCCTCCGAAGGGTTTTCCAAAGCCAATCTTAATTGCTCCATCACTGAGAGCCTCGACCGCTTCCGCCCCGTGGCGGAGGCCGCGATGGCCGACGGCATCCCGGTCCGGGGCTATGTCTCGGTCGTGACCGACTGCCCCTATGACGGGCCGGTCGCGCCCGCTGCCGTCGCCCGCGTCGCCGCCGCGCTGCGCGACATGGGGTGCTATGAGGTCAGCCTTGGCGACACGATCGGGCAGGGGCGGCCGGAAACGGTGGACGCGATGCTGACGGCGGTTCTGGGCGAGCTACCGGCCAATCAGCTTGCCGGTCATTACCACGACACGTCCGGGCGGGCGCTGGCCAATATCGAGGCGTCGCTTGCCCGTGGGTTGCGGGTTTTCGACGCTGCCGTCGGCGGGCTTGGCGGTTGTCCCTATGCGCCGGGTGCCGCGGGCAATGTGGCGACAGAGGCGGTTCAGGCCCGGCTGACCGAACTGGGCTATCAGACGGGCCTCAACCCCGACATACTGGCGCGGGCAGGGGCCATGGCAAAGGACATGCGAGGGGTATCATGACGAGCTATGAAACGATCCGCATCGACCATGATGCACATGGTGTGGTGCGGCTTTGGCTGAACAGGCCGGAAAAACACAACGTCATGTCAGGTCAGATGATGGCCGAGTTGAAGGCGGCGGCCGCAGAGCTGGCTGGCGACGACAAGGTCCGGGTCGTTGTCCTCGGCGGGATCGGGCCGAGCTTCTGTGCCGGCGGCGATCTCGACTGGATGCGCACACAAATTGCCGCCGATGGCGCGACGAGAGCCGCCGAGGCGGGTAAGATCGCGCGGGCCCTGCAAGCGCTCAACACCCTGCCGAAACCCTTGATCGGGCGCATCCACGGCAATGTCATGGGTGGCGGGGTCGGCATGACGTCGGTCTGTGATGTTGCCGTGGCCGCAGAGGGGACGCGGTTTGGCCTAACGGAAACGAAGCTTGGCCTGATCCCTGCAACGATCAGCCCCTATGTCATCGCGCGCATGGGCGAGGCCCGCGCGCGCCGCGTGATGATGTCCTCGCGCGTTTTCGGGGCCGAGGAGGCGCGCGACCTTGGCATCGTGGCGAAGGTCGTGCCCGAAGATGCGCTCGACGCGGCGGTCGAGGCCGAGGTTCTGCCGTACCTGTCCTGCGCGCCGGGTGCGGTGGCAGCGGCCAAAGGGCTGACGCGGCGGATGGGACCGGTGATCGACGAGGCCTTGATCGAAGAAACCATCGCGGGCCTTGTGGCGCGCTGGGAAGACCCTGAATCCGCCGAGGGAATCGCGGCTTTCTTCGAAAAGCGCGCCCCTTCATGGAAGCTCTGACACAGGGCCCAGGCTCTGGCCGAGCGGTCCCACCAGTCTGACGCTGATAGCCACATTCAGGCGCGCCGGCCATAGCCATGGCACATCAATAGTTTGGCAATCTGCGTCGCCCCTTGGTTGACCCCGCCATAGCGCGGGAGTAAACGGTCGAAAGCCACCCGACGCGCCCTTCGCGCGCGCGATACCGAGGAGTCGACCGTGGACAGCCTTCTGCGCGAATATCTTCCCATTCTCATTTTTCTGGCGATGGCGGTCGGGCTTGGGCTCGTACTGATCCTTGCCGCGGTGATCGTGGCGGTCCGAAACCCCGACCCCGAAAAGGTCTCGGCCTATGAATGCGGGTTCAATGCCTTTGACGATGCACGGATGAAGTTCGACGTGCGCTTCTATCTCGTCTCGATCCTCTTCATCATCTTCGACCTGGAAGTCGCGTTCCTCTTCCCCTGGGCTGTCGCATTCAAGGATGTCTCGACGGTCGGTTTCTGGTCGATGATGGTCTTCCTGGCCGTCCTGACGATCGGCTTTGCCTATGAATGGAAGAAGGGGGCGATGGAATGGGCGTGACGACGGGTGCCAATACGGCCGGTGCCGATCTTGAGGTCGCGACACAGGCCCTGAATCGCGATCTGCAGGACAAGGGGTTCCTGCTGACATCGACCGAAGACATCATCAACTGGGCCCGTACCGGCTCGCTTCACTGGATGACCTTCGGTCTGGCCTGCTGCGCGGTCGAGATGATGCATACCGCCATGCCGCGCTACGATGTCGAACGCTATGGCTTTGCCCCCCGCGCCAGTCCGCGCCAGTCCGACGTTATGATCGTTGCCGGCACGCTGACCAACAAGATGGCGCCGGCGCTCCGCAAGGTCTATGACCAGATGCCGGAGCCGCGCTACGTGATCTCCATGGGGTCCTGCGCCAATGGCGGCGGCTACTATCACTACAGCTATTCAGTGGTGCGTGGCTGCGACCGGATCGTTCCGGTTGACATCTATGTGCCCGGCTGCCCGCCGACCGCCGAGGCGTTGCTTTACGGCATCCTGCAATTGCAGCGCCGCATCCGCCGGACCGGCACACTCGTTCGCTGAGGAGAACAGCATGTCCGAAGCCCTTCGCGAACTTGCCGCCCATATCGAGGTCAAGCGCCCGGCCGAAGTGGTCCAGACCGCCATCGCCTTTGGTGAATTGACGGTGACGGTCACACTGGCGGGCCTTGTCGATTTCATCGAATTCCTGCGCTCCGAACGGACCTGCCAATTCTCGACACTTGTCGACATCACGGCCGTGGACCATCCGGAGCGGGCGCAACGCTTCGACGTCGTCTATCATTTCCTGTCGATGTATCAGAACCAGCGCATCCGCCTGCGCGTTCAGGCTGGCGAGAACGATATGGTCCCCTCGATCACCGGTGTGCACCCAAGCGCCAACTGGTTCGAGCGCGAGGTGTTCGACATGTTCGGCATCCTCTTTTCCGGCCACCCCGATCTGCGCCGCATTCTGACCGATTACGGGTTTCGCGGCTATCCGCTGCGCAAGGATTTTCCGACAACCGGCTATACCGAAGTGCGTTATGACGAGGCCATGAAGCGGGTCGTCTATGAACCTGTCCGGCTGGTTCAGGAATACCGGCAATTCGATTTCATGAGCCCCTGGGAAGGCGCGGAATACATCCTGCCCGGCGATGAAAAGCACGAGGCAAAGGGCTGATGGACGAGCCCGTCCTCCTTTTCGGCCTCGGCGCGCCCAAATCGGGGACGAGTTGGCTTTACGGCTATCTCGCGGCCCATCCTGACTGCCATCTGCGCAGCATCAAGGAACTGCATTTCTTCGACAGCATTGATCTGGACAATGTCGACTGGCAGCTGAAGGATTTCGGCCGCATGATCGAGACGCTGGAACGGCGGCTGGAAGAAGGCGTTGTCGATGACGAACTGGCCAAGGCCCTGCAACTCGCGGACCTGCGCATCTATGTCAAAGTCCTGAAAAAGGCCGATCTGGACGGCTATCTCGGCTTTCTGAGCGACGGGGTCGAGAAGGAGCGGGTGGTCGGCGACCTGACGCCCAGCTATTGCCTCCTGTCCGCCGACCGGCTGGCGCAGATGGCACGGCTGTCCGGCAAGGTGCGCTTTGTCTATCTGATGCGCGACCCGGTCGACCGGCTCTGGAGCCATGTTCGCATGATCGCCGCGCGGCGCAGCAAGACCGGCGCCGACATCGCCGAGCGCGCGACATGGATATTCGACCGGACGCTGGCGGGCGGCGAGGACCATATTCTGGCGCGCGGCGACTACCGCGTGGCGCTGGAAAAATTGCAGGCGGCTGTGGCGCCGGATCAGGTTTTCGTCTGCGCCTATGAGGACCTGTTTACCTCGGGCACGGTTGACCGGCTTTGCGATTTTCTGGGGATCGAGCCCCTTCCGGGCGATTTCGACCGCCCCGTCAATGCGGGCGTACCCGTGAAGATGAGCAGGGATCAGCGCCGGCGCGCATCCGATTTCCTGCGCCCGCAATATGATTTCGTCGCGGCCCGGATGGGCCAGCTTCCCGCCGCATGGGAAGCCAACCGAGCAGGGATGTGAGATGATGGACGGCTCTCGTGGCTATGACGATGCGTTGACCGGCGAACAGAAGATCCGGAACTTCAACATCAACTTCGGGCCGCAACACCCTGCTGCGCATGGTGTTCTCAGGTTGGTGCTGGAACTTGACGGCGAAATCGTCGAACGCTGCGACCCGCATATCGGGCTTCTGCATCGCGGCACCGAAAAGCTGATGGAAAGCCGGACCTACCTGCAGAACCTGCCCTATTTCGACCGGCTCGACTATGTCGCGCCGATGAACCAGGAACATGCCTGGTGTCTGGCGATCGAGCGGCTGACAGGCACCGAAGTGCCGCGCCGCGCCTCGCTGATCCGGGTGCTTTATTCGGAAATCGGGCGGGTTCTGAATCACCTTCTGAACGTGACGACGCAGGCCATGGACGTGGGGGCGCTGACGCCGCCGCTCTGGGGCTTTGAAGAACGCGAAAAGCTGATGGTCTTTTATGAGCGCGCCTGCGGGGCGCGGCTCCATGCCGCTTATTTCCGCCCCGGCGGTGTGCATCAGGACCTGCCGGATGCGCTTTTGAACGATATCGACCAGTGGGCCGATGAATTCCCCCGGGTGCTCGACGACATCGACGGGCTCCTGACCGAAAACCGCATCTTCAAGCAGCGCAACGCCGATATCGGTGTGGTGACGGAAGAAGATGCGCTGACCTGGGGCTATTCCGGCGTGATGGTGCGGGGGTCGGGCATGGCCTGGGACCTGCGCCGCGCGCAGCCCTATGAATGCTACGACGAGTTCGACTTTAAGATTCCGGTCGGCAAGAACGGCGACTGCTATGACCGCTATCTTTGCCGTATGGCCGAGATGCGGGAATCGACCTCGATCATCAAGCAGGCCATCGCGAAGCTCCGCGCGCCGGAAGGCAAGGGCGATGTGCTGGCCCGTGGCAAGATCACGCCGCCCGCGCGTGGTGACATGAAGCGGTCGATGGAATCGCTCATCCATCACTTCAAGCTTTATACCGAAGGATTCCACGTGCCCGCGGGTGAGGTCTATGCCGCCGTCGAGGCGCCGAAGGGCGAATTCGGCGTCTATCTGGTGGCGGACGGCACCAACAAGCCCTACCGCGCCAAGCTCCGCGCACCGGGCTATCCGCACCTGCAGTCGATCGACTGGATGGCAAAGGGCCACCAACTGGCCGACGTCGCCGCGATCATCGGCACGATGGACATCGTTTTTGGGGAGGTGGATCGGTGAAGATTCAAACGCTTAACATGACTTTGCGCAGTGCAAGCTCACCTGGTCAAGATCCAGTAAAAGAAGCGATCACCAAAGTCAGTCAACTTGACCGAGACGAGATGGCTGAACTGATCGTCTCAATGTCGAAGCAGCTCAGCGATCAGGAACAGGCGAACAAGGACCTTAAGACAATAGCGGATAAGGCCAATCAGGGCCTGACTATTTGGAAAGCAGTTACCACTGTTGTAGGCGCGGTTGTGGCGCTTGCCGTCGCGGTCCTCTGGTTTGGAGGTCTCTGGTCGGATTGGAAAGCGGTTCGGAACGCACACAAGTTCGAGCAGTCGAACGGCCAGATCGTTTACGGCCACGGCCATCTTTATGCAGAGGACCTAGCGTCGCTCCGGGATCAAATGAAGATTCCGGACGCACAGGACATGACAGGCTATTTGATGTCTGGCGATACGGTGAAACTCAGCTTCGCGGATGGAGGGCGTGTCTATGGTATTTCCACCAGCGAATGGCCGGGCCCCATCAGCGTCCCACAGGGATCGAGCTACGCAGTCGTAGCGGCACCGGGAAACAGTCGCGAATTCAAACTTGAAAAATCGGGTAACAACTGAATGCTCCGCCGCCTTCACCACGAACAACCCGCCGCCTTCGCCTTCACGCCCGCGAACCTCGCCTGGGCCGAGGCGCAGATGAAGAAATACCCCGAGGGGCGTCAGGCCTCGGCCATCATCCCGCTTCTCTGGCGGGCGCAGGAACAGGAAGGCTGGCTTTCGCGCGCGGCCATCGAACATGTCGCCGACATGCTCGGCATGGCCTATATCCGCGCGCTGGAGGTGGCCACGTTCTACTTCATGTTCCAGCTGCAACCTGTTGGCTCGGTTGCGCATTTCCAGATTTGCGGCACTACGTCCTGCATGATCTGCGGGGCCGAGGATCTGATCGCCGTCTGCAAGGACAAGATCGCGGCGCAGCCGCATGCGCTTTCCGCCGATGGCAAGTTTTCCTGGGAAGAGGTCGAATGCCTCGGCGCCTGCGCCAATGCGCCCATGGCCCAGATCGGCAAGGATTATTATGAGGATCTGACCGCCAAGCGCTTTGCCGAGATCATCGACGAACTGGGCGCCGGCAAGGTGCCGGTGCCGGGGCCGCAGAACGGCCGCTATGCGGCGGAACCCCTCAAGGGTCTGACGAGCCTCAAGGACTTCGAAAGCGGGCGGCATCAGTACAACGCCTCGGCCCAGCTCGCCGTCGATTTCGGCGATACGGTCACGCGCATCGACGGGACGGAAACCGCCGCGCCGCGCGCGAAGGCTAGCCGGACGAGCGCGGCCAAACCGGCAAAGTCGGCGCCCGCCAAACCGGCCAGCAAGGCGAAAGCGGTTGAAGCCGCCCCAGACAAGCCGAAAAAGCCCAAGGTTCTGAAAGCGCCCCGGAAGGCCGGCGCTGACGATCTGAAGCTCATCAAGGGTGTCGGCGCGAAGCTGGAGGCGCTGCTGCACCGGCTCGGGTTCTTCCATTTCGATCAGGTGGCGGCCTGGACGGCGGCGGAACTCGCCTGGGTCGATGACAATCTCGAAGGGTTCAAGGGACGCGCCAGCCGCGATGGCTGGGTCGCGCAGGCAAAGCTGCTGGCCGAGGGAGGCGAGACGGAATTCTCGGCCCGCGCCAAGAAAGGCAAGGCGTAACGATTGGCGTTTTAGGGGGAACTGGTGATGTCAGAGGTGGATAGGGCCGAGTGCCGCAGGAATTGCTGGTGGGTCGCAGGCGGTGCGGGCATCGTTCTTGCGGTGCTGGCGATGGCGCTTGCCGGTGCGGGATTTGGCAAGGCGGTGCTGATCGGCCTGGTCGGTTTTGCCATCCTCGGGTTTCTTCTGCCTGCGCTCTTCTGTACCGGCACCAACGCTGCGGCAACACCGATTGCCGCGCCGGCGCCCGAGACCCCGGCTGAACCTGCGCCTCCGGCCGCGCCTGCCGCCCCTGCGAAGGCTGAGGCGGTGGCGGAGCCGGTGAAGATGGTCGCCGACGTGCCGCCGGCCCCGAAACCGGCCGCGCAGCCGAAGACCGTGAAAACGGCGAAGCCCGCCCCGAAGGCGGCCAAGCCGGCAAGGACGCCAGCGTCAAAACCCGCCGCAAAAACCGCCTCAGCGCTCGATGCGGCCCTGGCGAAGTCGAAGGATGCCCCCGCCCAGGGCGAACCGGAAATGCTGGCCGCCCCCCGTGGCGGCAGGGCGGATGACCTGAAGATGATCAGGGGCGTCGGCCCGGCGCTGGAAAAGATACTGAACGAGGTCGGCGTCTGGCATTTCGACCAGATTGCGTCGTGGAAGGCGAAAGACATCGCCTTTGTCGACGCCAAGATGCAGCGGTTTTCCGGCCGTATCACGCGTGACGAATGGGTGAAACAGGCCAAGATCCTCGCCAAGGGCGGCACGACGGAATTTTCCGAACGGGTGTCCAAGGGCGACATGTACTGAGGCGGATGAATGACGGGGCCGACTGACACGGACAGGGACTTCGCGCGGCAGGGCCGGCAGGCCGCGCTTGTCGTCGCTGTCGCGATGGCCGGCTGGATCGCGGCGCAATGGCTCGGCCGCCGCATGGGATGGGATGCGTCTTTCGCATTCCTCTTCGACCTTGCGGCTTTGGCCGCGTTTTTCTGGGCGCTGGTCGTGTGCTGGCGTCTCTGGCGGCGGCAGCGTGAAGCCGGTAAGTGAGACGGACCGGCAAATGACCGGTGAATGTAAGGACAGAACATGCTGAAAGATCAGGACCGGATCTTCACCAACCTCTACGGGATGCACGACCGTTCGCTGGCCGGTGCCAGGAAGCGCGGGCATTGGGACGGAACGGCCGGTTTCCTGAAACAGGGCCGCGACTGGATCGTAAATGAGATCAAGGCTTCTGGCCTGCGCGGGCGCGGTGGGGCGGGCTTTCCGACCGGGCTCAAGTGGTCCTTCATGCCGAAGCAGTCGGATGGCCGTCCGTCCTACCTTGTCGTCAATGCCGACGAATCCGAACCCGGAACCTGCAAGGACCGGGAGATCATGCGCCATGACCCCCATACGCTGATCGAAGGGTGCCTGATTGCGTCTTTCGCGATGGGGGCGAATGCCTGCTACATCTATATCCGCGGCGAGTATATCCGCGAGCGCGAGGCACTGCAGGCCGCAATCGACGAGGCCTATGATGCGGGCCTGATCGGCAAGAATGCCTGCAAGTCGGGTTACGATTTCGACCTTTACCTGCATCACGGCGCGGGCGCCTATATCTGCGGCGAGGAAACCGCGCTCCTGGAAAGCCTTGAAGGCAAGAAAGGCATGCCGCGGATGAAGCCGCCGTTTCCGGCGGGTGCGGGGCTTTATGGCTGCCCGACAACGGTGAACAACGTCGAAAGTATCGCCGTTGTACCGACGATCCTGCGGCGCGGGGCGGGCTGGTTTGCGGGTTTTGGGCGTCCGAACAACACCGGCACCAAGCTTTTCGCGATTTCCGGCCATGTCGCGAACCCATGCGTCGTCGAAGAGGCGATGTCGATCCCGCTGAAAGAGCTTCTCGACAAGCATTGCGGCGGAGTGCGCGGGGGCTGGAAGAACCTCAAGGCGGTAATCCCGGGCGGGTCCTCGGTGCCGATGCTGCGCGCCGAACAGTGTGATGACGCGATCATGGATTTTGACTGGCTGAGGGAACAGCGCTCCGGGCTCGGCACGGCGGCGGTGATTGTGATGGACCAGTCCACGGATGTCATCAAGGCGATCTGGCGGCTGTCCAAGTTCTACAAGCACGAAAGCTGCGGCCAGTGCACGCCCTGCCGCGAAGGCACCGGCTGGATGATGCGGGTCATGGACCGGCTTGTGCGCGGTGAGGCCGAGGTCGAGGAAATCGACATGCTGCTCGATGTGACGAAGCAGGTGGAGGGTCACACGATCTGCGCCCTGGGCGATGCCGCCGCCTGGCCGATCCAGGGCCTCATCCGCCAGTTCCGCGACGAGATCGAGGACCGGATCAAGGCGAAACGCACGGGCCGTACCGGCGCGATGGCGGCGGAGTGAGGCAATGCCGTTTCTGACATTCCTGTTCGTTGCATTGTGGTTTGGTCTCATGATTGCGAGTTGCATAGGTTTGATGCGGCTGTTTTCTCGGACCGGTCATACACAAATCTGGTCGTACTTCTGCTTTCTTCCTCTTTTGTCGACAGTTGGAATAGTGCTTGGGTTCCTCTTCCGTCTCTTTCCCTTGGAATCTGAGTTGCTTCAGTTTCTGCCAATGGTGCCATTCCTGATCCTTTTCGGCTTGGTGGTCCTTGTCGGATTTAAGGCGTGGCCAATTGAGGGTGCGAAAAGTTGACTTTAGGCGAGACCCCACAATCCCACCACCTCACCGAACTGAATATCGGCCGCCTTATCGCGCCGACGGTTGATCCGCGGTTGGCCGAGTTCATGGCCAAGTGCAGGCGGAATGACAATTGTGCAGTTAAAGCCGTGGTATAGGATATGATCGATCTCGGGCCTGAAATCCTGACTGTGTTTGTCGAACCTATGTTCGCGTCGCTGCTCACTTTCTTGGTGATGCGCAAGGCGGGACTCGGCGGCTGGGTCCGTGCACTGGCCTCTGGCCCGCTGGTCGCGCTGATACTGACGATCGGGCTGATCCTTTCGGGCGTTATGACTAGCATTGAGGCTTTCGTGCTGACCTTGCCCATCGGTTTCGCGCCGCTACTCGCCCTTGCGTTCAAAGACTGGCCCCAGGCGGGAGGTATCGCATGATGGCCTTTTCTTTCCTTGGTCCGCTGATCGCCTCGGTCCTTTATGTTGTGGTCTTCCAAAAGGCCGGATTTCGCGGACCCATGCTGGCGTTCTGTGCGGCACCCGTTCTCGGTGCGCTTCTGTCGCGGATGCTGATCGGACTTATGTCTTACGCTGGGCCAATCTTCAGTCTCGCCTTCCTGGTGCCGATGGCGTTTTCGCTGGCGCCACTCTTCATTCTGGCCTTCAAGGCCTGGCCGCCGGTTTCGGCGGCCCCTACGCATACGGAGAAATAAACCATGGCCGACCTCCGCAAGATCATCATCGACGGGATTGAGGTTGAGGTGGACCCCAGCCTGACGCTGATCCAGGCCTGCGAACAGGCGGGGGTGGAAATTCCGCGCTTTTGTTACCATGAGCGCCTGTCGATCGCCGGCAACTGCCGGATGTGCCTGGTGGAGGTCGTGGGCGGCCCGCCGAAGCCCGCCGCTTCCTGCGCGATGCAGGTGCGTGACCTCCGGCCGGGGCCGAATGGCGAGCCGTCGGTGATCAAGACCAACTCGCCTATGGTCAAGAAGGCGCGCGAAGGCGTGATGGAGTTCCTGCTGATCAACCATCCGCTCGACTGCCCGATCTGCGACCAGGGTGGGGAATGCGATCTGCAAGACCAGGCAATGGCTTACGGGGTTGACTTCAGCCGATACCGGGAGCCGAAGCGGGCCTCCGAAGATCTCGATCTCGGCCCCTTGGTCGCGACGACCATGACCCGCTGCATCTCCTGCACCCGCTGCGTCCGCTTCACGACCGAGGTCGCGGGGATCACCCAGATGGGCCAGACGGGCCGGGGTGAGGATGCGGAGATTACATCGTATCTGAACACCACGCTCGATTCGAACCTTCAGGGCAATATCATCGACCTTTGCCCGGTGGGTGCCCTGACCTCCAAGCCCTACGCCTTCACGGCGCGTCCGTGGGAACTGACGAAAACCGAGACCATCGACGTGATGGACGCGCTCGGCTCCAACATCCGCGTCGACACCAAGGGCCGTGAGGTCAAGCGTATCCTGCCGCGCAACCATGACGGCGTGAACGAGGAGTGGATTTCCGACAAGACCCGCTTCGTCTGGGACGGGCTTCGTCGCCAGCGGCTCGACACGCCTTACATCCGTGAGAAGGGCAAGCTCCGCAAGGCAGGCTGGGGTGAGGCGCTGGCCGCCGCCGCCAAGGCGATGAAGGGCAAGAAAGTCGTGGGCCTTGTGGGCGATCTCGCCCCTGTCGAGGCGGCCTATTCGCTCAAGCAACTGGTCGAGGGGCTTGGCGGGCAGGTGGAATGCCGGACCGACGGTGCGAAACTGCCCGAAGGCAACCGTTCGGCCTATATCGGCACGGCGCGGATCGAGGATATCGACACCGCCAAGGCGATCATGCTGATCGGGACCAATCCGCGCGTCGAGGCGCCGGTCCTGAACGCGCGGCTGCGCAAGGCCTGGAGCCGGGGGGCCAAGATCGGGCTTGTCGGGCCGAAGGTCGACCTGACCTACGACTATTATCATGCCGGCACCGGGCGCGAGGCGCTGAAAGAGATGGCCGCCAATCACGATGGCGGCGCGCTTGGCAAGGAAACGCTGGTCATCATCGGCATGGGCGCGCTGACGGAAGCCGATGGCGAGGCGGTGCTGAGCCAGGCGATGAAATTTGCCGAAGCCACGGAATCGAAATTCCTCGTCCTGCATGACGCCGCGGGACGGGCAGGCGCCATGGATATCGGCGCTGTCACCGAAGGCGGGCTGACGGCTGCGCTCGACGGGGCGGAGGTTGTCTATAACCTCGGTGCCGATGAGGTCGAAATCGCCGCCGGGCCGGTGGTGATCTATCAGGGCAGCCATGGCGACCGGGGCGCGCACCGGGCCGACATCATCCTGCCGGCGGCGGCCTATACGGAAGAAAACGGGCTTTTCGTCAACACCGAAGGCCGGCCGCAACTGGCTTTCCGTTCGGGCTTTGCCCCCGGAGAAGCCAAGGAAAACTGGGCCATTCTCAGGGCCTTGTCGGCTGAAATGGGCGCGACGCTTCCCTGGGACACGCTCGCCGGGCTGCGCCAGCATGTCGTGTCGGCCCATCCGCATTTCGCCGGTATCGACGAGGTGCCGGAAAACGCCTGGAAGCGTGTCCCCCTCCGGGCCCCTGCCAAGGCGGATTTCCGATACAAGATCAAGGACTTCTATCTGACCAACCCAATCGCCCGCGCCTCGGCCCTGATGGCGGAGCTTTCAGCAATGGCAAAGGCCCGCACCGAAGCGCCGATTGCGGCGGAGTAATCATGGTCGCGCAGCACGGCATTCTTCCCGCTCTCCTGCCCGGTCTGATGATCGGGCTGGCGGGGTGCGCCGGTGCGGCAGACAAGGCCGACGAGGGTTTCGCGCCCGTCTATGAAGGCGCCGACATCCTGCGGCTTGACGACACGCTCGTGTCGTTCAACGCACGGATGCGGGGCGCGCAGGGGAAGGACGATGTGGCCGCCTATGTCCGCTGTCTCGCGGCGGGTTATGCGGTGGCCGAAGAGTACGGATTCGCGCGCCATGTGCGCACGAAAATCGACGAAGAGGGTGGCGTTTGGCGGGCGGATGCTGTTTACACCATTTCGCCGGCACTACCCCGGGGGCTGAGGACCATCGACGCGGAAGTGACGGTGGCCGATTGCGCCGAAAGAGGGATACCGACGGTCTGAGGGACATGGGCAAAAATGGCTGAATTTATTTCCACACCGCTTGGCACCTTCCTGCTGATCTTCGTGCAGTGCCTTGGGGTTATCGCCTTCGTGATGATCTCGCTCCTCTTTCTCGTCTATGGCGACCGCAAGATCTGGGCGGCGGTGCAGATGCGCCGGGGGCCGAACGTGGTCGGCGCCTTCGGGCTGCTGCAATCGGTGGCCGATGCGCTGAAATATGTGGTGAAGGAAGTGGTTGTGCCTGCCGGCGCTGATAAGTTCGTCTATTTCCTCGCGCCGATGCTGTCATTCGTGCTGGCGATGATCGCCTGGTCGGTCATTCCCTTCAACGACGGCTGGGTCCTGTCCGATATCAACGTCGCCATTCTCTTCGTCTTCGCCATCTCCTCGCTTGAGGTCTATGGCGTGATCATGGGGGGCTGGGCGTCGAACTCCAAATACCCGTTCCTCGGTTCGCTTCGGTCTGCCGCGCAGATGATTTCCTACGAGGTGTCGCTTGGCCTGATCATTGTCGGCGTCATCATCTCGACCGGCAGCATGAACTTCGGCGATATCGTCATGGCGCAGAAGGGCGACTGGGGGCTCTTCAACTGGTACTGGCTGCCGCATCTGCCGATGGTCGTGCTGTTCTTCGTGAGCGCACTCGCCGAAACCAACCGCCCGCCCTTTGACTTGCCCGAGGCGGAATCGGAACTCGTCGCGGGCTATCAGGTCGAATATTCCTCCACCCCCTTCCTCCTCTTCATGGCCGGTGAGTACATCGCCATCTTCCTGATGTGCGCGCTCATCTCGCTTCTTTTCTTCGGGGGCTGGCTCTCGCCCATCCCGGGGCTGCCGGACGGCGTTCTCTGGATGGTGGGCAAGATGGCCTTCTTCTTCTTCATGTTCGCCATGGTGAAGGCCATCGTGCCGCGCTACCGCTATGACCAGCTGATGCGGATCGGCTGGAAGGTGTTCCTGCCGCTCTCGCTCGGCTGGGTGGTCATCGTGTCATTCCTGGCGAAATTCGAACTCTTCGGCGGCTTCTGGGCGCGCTGGGCAATGGGGGGCTGATCATGGGTCCGGCACGAACGACAGATTACAACCGCGCGGCCAAGTACTTCCTTATGGTCGACTTCATCAAGGGCCTCGGCCTTGGCCTGAAGTACTTCTTCGCCCCGAAGGCGACGCTGAACTACCCGCATGAAAAGGGGCCGCTCAGCCCCCGCTTCCGCGGGGAACATGCGCTGCGCCGCTATCCGAACGGCGAGGAACGCTGCATCGCCTGCAAGCTTTGCGAGGCGATCTGCCCGGCGCAGGCGATCACCATTGATGCCGAACCCCGCGAGGATGGTTCGCGCCGGACGACCCGCTACGACATCGACATGACGAAGTGCATCTATTGCGGTTTCTGTCAGGAGGCCTGCCCGGTCGATGCCATTGTCGAGGGGCCGAATTTCGAATTCGCCACCGAAACGCGCGAGGAGCTTTTCTATGACAAAGCGCGCCTTCTGGCCAATGGCGAACGCTGGGAAGCCGAAATCGCCCGCAATCTGGAACTGGACGCACCCTACAGATGATCTGTCGTTCCGCATATGGCGCCCCGGCCTGGATGCACGGGCGGCGCCTGACCGAGGGGGGCGCTGAAGCGCCCGCCTGGGGGGCGGCCGAGCGCTGCCTGTGCTTGCGCACAGGCGCGAAGCACATCTTGGCGGAGATGCGGCCATGACCGACGCCTTCGGAAAACTCTTCCAGCAGATGATGGAACAGGGCCAGGAAATGGCCCGCGCCTTCAACCCAGCCTTGGAGAATTTCAAGGGCGTCGAAATCGACAAGCTCTTTCCCACCATGTCGAAGGACATGATGGAGATGTGGTTCGGCAAGACCTTCAACCGCGAAGGGCTGGACGCGCGGACCCGGCTTCTGGTCACTGTCGCCGCGCTGACGGTTCTCGGCGCACAGGCCGAACCGCAGATGAAGCTGACGATCCGCCACGCGATGGAGGCGGGCGCCACCAAGCGCGAGATCGCGGAAGTGATCTATCAGATGAGCATGTTCGGCGGGGTGCCCGCCATGACCCGCGCGCTTGAAATTGCGCAGAAGGTCTTTGACGAAACGGGGGATGACGCATGAGTGTCGCGGTTTTCGCCTTCTATCTCTTCGCCATATCGGCGGTGACGGCAGGGCTGATGGTCACGGTGTCGCGCAATCCGGTCCATTCGGTCCTTTGGCTGATCCTGGCCTTCCTGTCCTCGGCCGGGCTCTTCGTGCTTCTCGGGGCAGAGTTCGTGGCGATGCTGCTGATCATCGTTTATGTCGGCGCGGTGGCGGTGCTGTTCCTTTTCGTCGTGATGATGCTCGATGTCGATTTCGCCGAGCTGAAAGGGGAAATGGCGCGCTACATGCCTTTGGGCCTTCTCATCGGCGTGGTGATCCTGATGCAGCTTGGCATCGCCTTCGGGGCCTGGCAGTCCGCCGAGGGGGCCGAGGGCATGCGCGCGGCCGTCGCGCCGGAAGGCGTGTCAAACACGGCGGCGCTGGGGCTTCTGCTCTATGACAAGTACATCCTTCTTTTCCAGCTTGCCGGCCTGATCCTCCTCGTTGCGATGATCGGGGCGATTGTCCTGACGTTGCGGCACAGGAAAGACGTCAAACGCCAGAACGTGATGCACCAGATGTGGCGCGATCCGGCCAAGGCGATGGAGCTAAAAGACGTGAAGCCGGGGCAGGGGCTGTAGGATGGGCAATATTGCCCATCCTACAGAAGGCGCAGGATATCGGGCGAAGGGCTCGGAGGAACGAGAATGATTGGACTGACACATTACCTTGGCGTTGCCGCCGCGTTGTTCGTGATCGGCATCTTCGGCATCTTCCTCAACCGGAAGAACGTCATCGTCATCCTGATGTCGGTGGAACTGATGCTTTTGGCGGTGAATATCAACTTCGTCGCCTTCTCCTCCTTCCTCCACGATCTCGTGGGACAGGTCTTCACGATGTTCGTTTTAACCGTGGCGGCGGCCGAGGCGGCCATCGGTCTTGCGATCCTCGTCTGTTTCTTCCGCAACCGCGGGTCGATCGACGTCGAAGATGTCAATGTGATGAAAGGCTAAGGGCGAATGGTCAGCTTTATCCTCCTTGCCCCCCTTGCCGCTGCGATCATCGCCGGCTTTGGCTGGCGGATCATTGGCGAGGTCGCGGCGCAGGCGATCACGACGGGCGTGCTTTTCATCATCTGCCTGATGAGCTGGATCACCTTCCTCGGCTTCGACGGCACGACCCAGCACATCCATATTCTCGACTTCATCCAGTCGGGCAGCCTCGATACCGAATGGTCGATCCGGCTCGACCGGCTGACGGCGATCATGCTGGTTGTGGTGACAACCGTTTCGGCGCTCGTCCATCTTTATTCCTGGGGCTACATGGCCCATGACGAGAATTTCGGTGAAGGCGTCAGCTACAAGCCGCGTTTCTTCGCTTACCTCTCGTTCTTCACCTTCGCGATGCTGGCGCTGGTGACGGCCGATAACCTTGTCCAGATGTTCTTCGGTTGGGAAGGCGTGGGCGTCGCCTCCTACCTCTTGATCGGGTTTTACTACAAGAAAGCCTCGGCCAATGCGGCCGCGATCAAGGCCTTCGTGGTCAACCGGGTTGGTGATTTCGGCTTCGCGCTCGGCATCTTCGGGCTTTTCTACCTCGTCGATTCCATCCGGATGGACGATGTCTTTGCCGAGGCGCCGATCCTAGCGGAAACCCAGCTGACTTTCCTTTGGGCCGAATGGAACGCGGCCAATCTTCTCGCCTTCCTTCTTTTTGTCGGAGCAATGGGTAAGTCGGCGCAGCTGTTCCTGCACACATGGTTGCCGGACGCCATGGAAGGCCCGACACCGGTTTCCGCCCTCATCCACGCGGCGACCATGGTGACGGCGGGCGTCTTCCTTGTCTGCCGCATGTCGCCCTTGTTCGAATACGCGCCAGAGGCGAAGACCTTCGTGATGTATATCGGCGCAATGACGGCTTTCTTCGCTGCCACGGTCGGTCTGGTGCAGAACGACATCAAGCGCGTCATCGCCTATTCGACCTGTTCGCAGCTTGGCTACATGTTCGTGGCCGCCGGCGCGGGTGTTTACGGCGCGGCGATGTTCCACCTCTTCACCCATGCCTTCTTCAAGGCGATGCTCTTCCTCGGTGCGGGGTCGGTCATCACGGCGATGCACCACGAACAGGACATGCGGAACTATGGCGGGCTTCGCCACAAGATCCCGAAGACCTTCTGGGCGATGATGATCGGGACGCTCGCCATTACCGGTGTCGGCATCCCGCTCACGCATTTCGGCTTCGCGGGATTCCTCTCGAAGGATGCGATCATCGAAAGCGCCTATGCCAGCGGCAATGGATTTGCCTTCTGGGCGCTCGTCATCGCGGCACTTTTCACCAGCTTCTATTCCTGGCGGCTGATGTTCATGACCTTCTATGGCGAGGCACGGGGCGATCATCACGCGCATGAGCATGCCCATGAAAGCCCGCTGAACATGCTGATCCCGCTCGGCGTTCTGGCGGTTGGCGCGGTTCTGGCCGGGATGATCTGGTACAAGCCCTTCTTCGGCGACCATGATGCGATGACGAAGTTCTTCGCCATGCCGCATCACGCGGCGGCGGCCGAAGGGCACGAAGCTGCAGCGCCCGCTGCCGAGGCGACTGCCGAAACCTCAGGTGAAACGGCGGGCCACGCGACAGCGGCCGCCGATACGGGCCACGCGACCGAACCGGCTGCCACCGAAGGCCATGACGCAGGCGGCCACGAGATGGTCGCGGGTGCGACCCCGGAAGGCGCGATCTTCATGTCGGAGGCATCGAATGCCGTTCTTGACGGCGCCCACCATGCGCCGGCTTGGGTCAAGGCCTCGCCCTTCGTGGCGATGCTGATCGGCCTTTTCACCGCCTGGATGTTCTATATCTGCGAACCGTCGCTGCCGGGCCGGTTGGCCGAACAGAACCCGATCGTCTACCGCTTCATACTCAACAAGTGGTATTTTGACGAAATCTACGAGGTGATCTTTGTCCGCCCGGCGCGGTGGCTGGGGTCGTTCCTCTGGAAGCGGGGCGACGGCAACGTGATCGACGGGTCGATCAATGGTGTTGCGATGGGGATCATCCCGATGCTGACGCGGCTCGCTGGCCGGGCGCAGTCGGGCTACCTCTTCCACTATGCCTTCGCGATGGTGATCGGGATCGCACTTCTCCTGACCTGGATGACGCTGACTGGGGGCGCGGAATAATGGAAAACCTGCTTTCCATCATCACTTTCGTGCCGCTGGCCGCCGCCGCGATCCTGGCTCTGATCCTTCGCGGCGACGATGCCGCTGCCAACCGCAACGCGAAATGGGTGGCACTGACGGCGACGACGGCGACCTTCCTCGTCTCGCTCTTCCTGCTCGCAGGGTTCGATCCGTCCGATACCGGCTTTCAGTTCGTCGAGGAACGCGCCTGGATCATGGGAATGACCTACAAGGTGGGCGTGGACGGCATATCCATCCTCTTTGTCCTGCTGACGACCTTTCTCATGCCGATCACGATCCTGTCCTGCTGGGAGGTCAACGCGCGGGTCAAGGAATACATGATCGCCTTTCTCGTCCTCGAAGGGCTGATGATCGGTGTCTTCGTGGCCTTGGACCTCGTCCTCTTCTACCTCTTCTTCGAGGCGGGACTCATCCCGATGTTCCTGATCATCGGCATCTGGGGCGGCAAGGACCGCATCTATGCGGCCTTCAAGTTCTTCCTCTATACCTTCCTCGGCTCGGTCCTGATGCTGGTCGCGATGATCGCGATGTATGTGGATGCGGGGACGACCGACATTCCGTCGCTGCTGACCCATCAGTTCGCTTCTGAGACACTGAACGTTCTTGGTTTCCGTATCGTCGGTGGGATGCAGACGCTCTTGTGGCTCGCGTTCTTCGCGAGCTTCGCGGTCAAGATGCCGATGTGGCCCGTACATACCTGGTTGCCGGATGCCCACGTTCAGGCGCCGACCGCCGGTTCGGTCGTACTGGCCGCGATCCTTCTGAAGATGGGGGGCTACGGGTTCCTGCGCTTTTCGCTGCCGATGTTCCCCATCGCGTCGGACCTGCTGGCCGGTCTCATCTTCTGGATGTCGGCCATCGCCATCGTCTACACGTCGCTGGTCGCCTTGGCCCAGCAGGACATGAAGAAGCTCATCGCCTATTCCTCGGTTGCCCATATGGGCTATGTCACGATGGGCATTTTTGCCGCCAACCAGCAAGGGATTGACGGCGCGATATTCCAGATGCTGAGCCATGGCTTCATCTCCGGCGCGCTCTTCCTCTGCGTCGGCGTGATCTACGACCGGATGCATACGCGGGAGATCGACGCCTATGGCGGGCTCGTGAACCGGATGCCGGCCTATGCGCTGATCTTCATGTTCTTCACCATGGCCAATGTCGGCCTGCCGGGGACAAGCGGGTTCATCGGCGAATTCCTGACGCTCATGGGCATATTCCAGGTCAACACCTGGGTTGCCGCCGTTGCGACGACCGGAGTGATCCTGTCGGCGGCCTATGCGCTCTGGCTTTACCGCCGGGTGGTGATGGGCGATCTGCTGAAGGAAAGCCTGAAGACGATCACCGACATGACCGGGCGGGAAAAGCTGATCTTCGCGCCGCTCGTCGCCATGACGCTACTTCTGGGCATCTATCCGAGCCTTGCGACCGATATCATCGGGCCCTCGGTCAATGCCCTTGTCACAGACTACCATGCCGCCATCCCTGCATCCGACGCGGTGCAGGTGGCCGGTCACTGAAGGAACAGTTGCGATGATGTCCGCCGATTTCTCCGCCATCCTGCCCGAGGTGCTTCTGGCCGTCTTTGCGATGGCGGCGCTGATCGGGGCGGTCTATTCGGGCAAGGATGCGATGACGGGTACGCTGACCTGGGTGACAGTCGCGGCCTTTGTCGGCATGGCGGCATGGATCGGGCTTTCGGGCAACGGTGCCCATGCCGCCTTTGGCGGATCGTTCCATGACGATGCGTTTTCGCGCTTTGCCAAGGTGACGATGCTTCTTGGCGCCGCAGCGGTTCTGGCGATGAGCCAGGACTACATGGCGCGGCGCGGTCTGGCGCGGTTCGAATATCCGCTTTTGATCACCTTCTCGGTCATCGGCATGATGGTGATGGTCTCTGCCGGCGACCTGATGTCGCTTTACATGGGGCTGGAACTGCAGTCGCTGGCGCTTTACGTCGTGGCGTCACTGCGGCGCGACAGCCTGAAATCGACCGAAGCGGGGCTGAAATACTTCGTCCTCGGGGCGCTCTCCTCCGGCCTTCTGCTCTATGGCGCGTCGCTGACCTATGGCTTCACGGGCACAACGCAGTTTTCCGGCATTCTGGCCACCATTCAGGGTGGACATGTCTCCGTCGGGCTCCTCTTCGGGCTCGTCTTCCTGATCACCGGCCTTGCGTTCAAGATTTCGGCAGTGCCGTTTCACATGTGGACGCCCGACGTCTATGAAGGCTCGCCCACGCCGGTGACGGCCTTCTTCGCGACCGCACCGAAGGTTGCGGCGATGGCGCTTTTCGCGCGGCTCGTCCATGATGCCTTCGGTGGCGCGGTCGGTGACTGGAGCCAGGTTCTGGCGCTGCTGGCCACATTGTCTATGTTTCTGGGCGCGGTCGCGGCGATCGGGCAGCGCAACATCAAGCGCCTGATGGCCTATTCTTCCATCGCACATATGGGATTTGCACTTGTCGGACTGGCAGCCGGGACGGCGATGGGGGTCGAGGCGATGCTCGTCTACATGGCCGTCTATGTCGCGATGAATGTGGGCACATTCGCCTTCATCCTGTCGATGGAGAAGGACGGCGCGACGGTGACGGATATCGGCGCGCTGAACCAATATGCCAAGCGTGAGCCTGTGAAGGCGCTTGCCGTCCTGATCCTGATGTTTTCGCTTGCCGGCGTGCCGCCGATGCTCGGCTTCTTCGCGAAATACGGTGTGCTGCGGGCGGCAGTGGATGCCGACATGGTCTGGCTCGCCGTCGCGGGGGCGGTCGCCTCGGTCATCGGTGCCTTCTACTATCTTCGCATCGTCTACTACATGTATTTCGGCGCCGAAGGCGATGCGCTGGACGGACGGATGGTGCCGGTGCAATGGGTGCTTCTGGTCGGATCCGCGGCGGTGATGGTGCTTGGCGTCGTGAACCTCTTCGGGATCGAGGGGGCCGCGGCGGCTGCGGCGGAAATTCTTGTCCGCTGAGGCGGATGCGGATGCCGGGGATTGGCCGGAGGGTGTGGCGCGCCATGTCCTTGCCGAAGTCGACAGCACGAGTTCCGAAGCCGCGCGACTTGCGCCACAGCTGAGCCAGCCGACTTGGATCATGGCACACCGTCAGACGGCGGCGCGGGGCCGGCGGGGCCGGGTCTGGCTGTCGCCAGAGGGGAATTTTGCCGCGACGCTGGTCATGCGCCCGTCTGGCGCCGCCGCGACGGTCGCGTTGCGAAGCTTCGTCGCCGCGCTTGCGCTGCGGGACGCTTTGGTGCTGGCCTGCGGACCATCGGCACGCCTCAGCCTGAAATGGCCGAACGATGTGCTTCTGAATGGTGGCAAGGTGGCAGGCATCCTTCTGGAAAGCGTAGGGCAGGGCGGGGCCATTTCGCATCTGGCCATCGGCATCGGCGTCAACCTTGCCGTCGCGCCGCCGGCCGAGGCCGTAGAGGCCGGCGCAACCGCGCCCGTCTCTGTTCTTGGCGAAACCGGCCTTTCCGTCGCGCCCGACATGTTCCTGTCATGGCTCGCCGTGGCCTATGCGGGGTGGGAGGCGCAGTTCGCCACTTATGGCTTCGCGCCGATCCGTCAGGCCTGGCTCGCCTCTGCGGCAAGGCTTGGCCAGCCGGTGACCGCCCGGATGGTATCGGAGACCGTGACGGGCACATTTGAAACCGTCGCGGAGGACGGATCGCTGGTACTTGCCACGGCGGCAGGACGGCGCGCCATTCCAGCGGCGGATGTGTTTTTCTGAAAAGGGGGTCCTGCCCATGCTGCTCTGCATCGACTGCGGCAACACGAATACCGTCTTTTCCGTCTGGGACGGGCGCCAGTTCCTGACGACGTTCCGCACGTCGACCGAACATCAGCGAACGGCCGACCAGTATTATGTCTGGTTCTCGACGCTGATGGGGGTCCACAAGCTCGATATTGCCATCACCGAAGTCATCATCTCGTCCACAGTGCCGCGTGTCGTCTTCAACCTCCGTGTGCTGGCGGACCGCTATTTCAATTGCCGCCCGCTTGTCGTCGGCAAGCCGGATTGCCTGCTGCCCGTGCCGCCAAGGGTGGACGAGGGCACACAAGTCGGGCCAGACCGGCTCGTCAATACGACCGGCGCTTTCGACCGGCATGGCGGCGACCTGATCGTGGTCGATTTCGGCACGGCCACGACGTTCGATGTAACCGCGCATGACGGGGCCTATGTCGGCGGTGTCATCGCGCCGGGGGTGAACCTGTCGCTGGAGGCGCTGCATATGGCGGCGGCGGCTTTGCCGCATGTCGATGTGACGAAGCCGCAGTCGGTGATCGGCACGAACACGGTCGCCTGCATGCAATCCGGCGTGTTCTGGGGCTATGTTGGCCTTGTCCGGGAGGTCTGCACCCGCATCCGTGAGGAATATGGCGCACCGATGAAAATCATCGGCACCGGAGGGCTTGCGCCTCTTTTCGCGACCGGTGATGTGCTTTTCGATACGATCGAGGACGATCTGACGATGCACGGCCTGACCGTCATTCACAAACACAACAAGGAAAACGCATGAGCAAGCGTGACCGGCTGATCTACCTGCCGCTTGGCGGGGCCGGCGAAATCGGCATGAACTGCTACGTCTATGGGTACGGTCCGGCCGGGAAGGAACGACTGATCGTTGTCGATCTTGGCGTGACGTTTCCGGATATGGATACCTCGCCCGGTGTCGATCTGATCGCGCCGGATATTTCGTGGCTGGCCGAGAATGCCGAGCGGGTCGATGCGATCATCATCACCCATGCGCATGAAGATCACGTCGGGGCCCTGGCGCTGCACTGGCCCGCGTTGAAGAAGCCCGTCTATGCCCGCGCCTTCACCGCCGCGATTGCCGCGTTGAAGATGGAGGAAGCCGGGCTGCCAACGGACCCGATCCGGGTCGTCAAACCGCGGCCGGAAGTTGTGGAGGCCGGACCTTTCCGGGTGCAATTCGTGCCGGTCAGCCATTCCATCCCTGAAAGCTCCGCCCTCATCATCGACACGCCGGCGGGACGGATCGTCCATAGCGGAGATTTCAAGCTGGACGGAAACCCGGTCGTGGGCGAGCCGTTCGACCCAGAGGCCTGGCATGCGATTGCGCATGAGGGCGCGGGGGTGAGGGTGCTGACCTGCGACTCGACCAACGTGTTCTCGCCAAAGCCGGGTCGGTCGGAGGCGACACTGGCCGCGCCGCTCGCAGATCTGATCGCGGCGCAGGACGGCATGGTGGTCGCGACCACCTTCGCCTCGAATGTCGCGCGACTGAAGACCTTGGCAGAGGCTGGCCGCGCGGCGGGCCGGTCGGTTTGCCTACTTGGCCGGGCGATGAAGCGGATGACCACGGTCGCCGAGGAAACGGGCGTGCTGACCGGCTTTCCCGGAACCATTCCGCCGGAAGAGGCGGTCGAGGTGTCGCGCGGCAAGCTGATGCTGATCGTGACGGGCAGTCAGGGTGAAAGGCGCGCGGCGTCGGCGCAGCTGAGCCGGGGCAAGTACCTTGGGCTGGAAATGAAGGAGGGTGACACGTTTCTCTTTTCCTCCAAGACCATCCCGGGCAACGAACGCGATGTCATCCGGATCATGAATGCCTATTCGGAATTGGGCGTCGATGTCATCGACGACCGCGATGGGCTTTATCACGTGTCGGGTCATGCCAACCGGCCCGATCTTGAAGCGGTCCACGACCTTCTCAGGCCAAAGATCCTTCTGCCGATGCATGGTGAACACCGGCACCTGCGGGAACATGCCAAGATCGGCAACGGCAAGGGGATCGCATCCGAAGTGGCCGTGAATGGCATGATGATCGACCTGACGGGGGATGAGCCTGAGGTCGTCGAATATGTGGAAACCGGCCGTACCTATCTGGATGGGCTGGTGCTGATCGGCGCCCTTGACGGCGTCGTGCGCGACCGTATCCGGATGGCGCTGAATGGCCATGCAGTGGCAACCGTCATCACCGATGAAGATGACCAGCCGCTGGGCGAGGCCTGGGTGGAACTGAAGGGTCTGCCGGGGACCGGGAAGAACGGTGCCGCGCTGGCCGATCAGATCGAGGCGGAACTGACCGAGATGCTGGACCGGGCCGATGACAGGCTGCTTGCCGATGACAAGAAGCTTGACGACGCGATCCGCAAGATTGTGCGCCAGGTGGCAATGGAGCAGGTCGGCAAAAAGCCGGAAGTGACGGTCGTTGTCAGCCGGCTCCTGGCGGAGTGATCCCAAACGGAGACGTGGCGCAAGGAACCGGCATCGTATAAATGTCGGTGCTTGTTCAAATGCGCCACAGAATTTCGGGCGGACGTTCCCGGCCCGTCAGTCCTCTTTCGCAGGGCGGGATTTCGGGACCGGGCGCATCAGGAAATCGGGCACATGTTCGCCCATGCCGATCACAGGCTGGGCCCGATCCTGCGTCCGTTCACCTGAACCCGACTTGCCGCGCCGGGGCTTCTCGCGTTCCGCCTTGCCCTGATCGCGCTTCTCGTCTGCCGCGTTGACTTGCCTCTCCGGCTTCCGCTCCGGTTTCGGATCCGGCTTAGGTGGGAGCGGCGCCAACGCTGCCTCTTCGCCATGCGGCTTGATCGGGCGCGGTTTGCGCTCGGTCCGGTCGCGGTCCCGCGACCTTGGCTTGTCCTTGCTGTCATCTCGGCGGGGCGCACGCTGCGCCGCCTCGCTAAGTTCAAACCCGTCAGGTGCCTCTGCGCGCGGCAGTTCCTTTTTCAGAAGTGCCTCGATCGCGTCGAGGTATTTCTTGTCGGCCGGGGTCGACAGCGTGATGGCGCAACCCTTGCGTCCAGCGCGGCCCGTGCGGCCGATGCGGTGCACGTAGTCCTCCGCATGGCTCGGCACGTCGAAATTGAAGACATGGCTTACCGCCGGAATGTCGAGCCCGCGCGCCGCAACATCAGAGGCGACGAGAAAGCGCAGCGTGCCGTCGCGAAACCCGTCGAGCGTGCGGGTCCGCTGGCTTTGGTCGAGGTCGCCGTGAATCGGTGCGGCATCGAAACCGTGTGCCCGAAGCGATTTGGCGAGAATGTCGACCTCGGTCTTGCGGTTGCAAAAGAGGATCGCGTTCGTGCAGGCCGCGCCTTCGGCATTGATGATCGCGCGAAGCAGTTCGCGCTTCTGCTTTGCCGCCTGATCGCGGCGGCTCGGGACCAGTTCGACGAGCCGCTGTTCGATGGTCTCAGAAGCGGTGGCCTGACGGGCCACCTCGATCCGCGCGGGCGTGTGCAGGAATGTGTTGGTGATCCGCTCGATCTCGGGCGCCATGGTGGCCGAGAAGAAAAGCGTCTGGCGGGTGAAGGGGGTCAGCTGGAAGATACGCTCGATATCCGGGATGAACCCCATGTCGAGCATCCGGTCTGCCTCATCCACCACCATGATCTGAACGCCGGTCAGAAGCAGCTTGCCGCGTTCGAAATGGTCCAGGAGCCGGCCCGGCGTCGCGATCAAGACATCAACGCCCCGGTCGATTAGCCGGTCCTGTTCGCCAAAGGACACGCCGCCGATCAGAAGTGCCTTGGTCAGCCGCGTATGCTTTGCATAGATGTCGAAATTCTCGGCCACCTGCGCGGCAAGTTCGCGCGTCGGGCAAAGGACCAGTGACCGCGGCATCCGTGCCCGCGCCCGGCCACGGCCGAGAAGCGTGATCATCGGCAGCGTGAAGGAGGCTGTCTTGCCTGTGCCGGTCTGGGCGATGCCGAGCACATCCTTGCCCTCAAGGGCCGGGGGAATGGCGCCGGCCTGGATCGGGGTAGGGGTTTCATAGCCGGCTTCGGCAATGGCTTGCAGGACCTTCGGGTCCAGCGTCAGGTCAGAAAACTTTGTCATACACGTCCATCGGGTTGCGGTATCGGACCGCAAGGGTGAAGGGACGCGAATATCCGGGCGCCCCGGCGAGGGCCCGCCGCATGCGGGCTGTCTGGCCCTACTTCATCTGGAATGCGACGTCAATCTGCTCGGCCCGCGCCGACCCGGTCAAGCCGCCACAAAGACGCACCGCCCGCGTTGGGGGCGCGGACGGTGCCTTGGTTTGGGTGTATTTGGGTGGGTAGTATAAGTATTGGGTGTGTATTTGGGTGTTAGTTCCGTTTGACGGTTGGGTCTATGGCAAGTCCTTTCCTTGTTGGCCTCGTCGAATGCGCAGAGGGAATACGAAGGCCGTACCAGACATCGGATCAGGCCCCCCGAACCCAGGGTCGAAGCGCGGTGCGGTCAGAGACATTCCCCCCTGACTGGACGCGGTTCAACTGGGCCACCACCCGCGCCGCATTGACTGCGATCTCTCTCGCGACGGGTCGGCTGTCTGTCGGACCCGCACCGTGACAGGTGGCAATGGAGGACCGGCCGCCGGTCTGGCTGGCGATCGGTGCGCATTTCAGCGGAGCGGTTGTCTGCTCGCTTGTGTCATGAAAATAACTGGCCGTGTGCCCCGGGCCGCCCGCAACCAGAAGGACGGCAATTGCCAGCATTCTGATCAGGACATTCCCCATGGCCACTCCGGCATTGTTGTTCACTTTGCGTCAATACTTCGGGCAAATGAGACAATTTTGAGGCGAGCCATTCAGTTTTCCACTCTCGTGAGACAGACAGGGTGCCAAATGGCGGAAAGTTTCCCTTTTCGCGACAATCTTGTTCAATTGGCCGAAAAATCAGCGTATTGCCGGACCTAGCCCCTGCGGAAACTGCGCTGCTCTTGTGCAAATTTGTTCAGGCAGTCACATATAATCGCCGTGATTCGGCCATGATTGACGCGTGCGGGGCATCGACCGGTCCCGGTTTGGCAACGGCGGTTCGGCGCCTATTCAGGGTTGAGGATGCCGGTCTGTCCGTTGCCAGCGATATCGGTCAGAGTTAGCGTTACCACTAAACCGTCGGAGTCGACCGCGTGACATTGCCGATCTACGTGATCAACCTGGACCGTGCGCCGGACCGGTTGGCCCATATGTCGGCGCAGATGCAGCAACTCGGGTTGGACTGGCAGCGGATACCGGCGATCGACCGGCAAGGCGCCGATGCGGCGGCAATGGCAGCAAACTTCGGCGTCGGTCGCGCGACGCGCCTTTTTCCGGTGGCCTTGGGCGACATCTGCTGTTCGCTCACGCATCGGGCGATCTGGCTGCATCTTTGCGGCTCTGGCGCCCCAGCGGCGATCGTGCTGGAGGATGACGCGATACTTTCCGATGCGTTCGGACGTCTCGCGCGCGTCGATCTCGTGTCCTTCATGGCAGAGTTCGGGCTCGGCCTTCTGAAACTGGAATTCTGGCCGGGCCCAGAGAAAAGCAGGCGGTTCCCGACCGGCGAAATGCTCGGCCTCTTGCCGGGGCGATTGGGGCTGAGCGCCTACCGGATGCGGTCGACCTTTCTCGGAACCTGCGCCTATGTGATCACAGCAGAGGCCGCGCGCACCGTTCTGGGGCGGTTTCCGGCGATGCAGGTGCCGGTCGATCACTATCTTTTCGGCGCATCCGCAGGCTTTGGTTTCGATCTCATCCGGCCCGGTTTCGTCAATCCAGCGCCGGTCCAGCATGGCGTCGAGGAATTCGGGTCCGACATCCGCGACGGACGGAGCGAGGCCGGTATTCCGGATGCGCCACGGAGCTATCTGCGCCGCTTGCGAGAGTACCGGTTACGCCGGCGTCTTGCGCGGGAGACGATGCAGGGCGCGGCAGAGACGGTCGAAATGCGGTTTGCCGGGCCGCCGATATTGACCCGCGCGGCTGGATAAAAGGGGCCCGTCACCTGATAGGGCTGCCCGAGACTGCCGCGACCGACGTCAGACCATCATTTCCTTGGTTGCCGACAGATTCAGTTCGGGGTGGTCGCGGACCACGCGGTCGATGTCCCACTGCAGGCGTGTGAGAAAGACGATGTCGCCGTCATGGTCATGGGCGATGTGCCCCTTGTTGGCGTTGACGAATTTTTCGACGTCCGCCTTCGGTCCCGTCACCCAGCGGGCGGAGGTGAACTGCGTCGGCTCGAAGCGCACGGGCAACTGGTATTCCTGCTCGATCCGGCTGGCCAGAACGTCGAATTGCAGCGCGCCGACGACGCCGACGATGAAGCCAGAGCCGATATTCGGCTTGAAGACTTTGGCCGCGCCTTCCTCGGCGAACTGCATCAGCGCCTTTTCAAGATGCTTGGCCTTCATCGGATCGCCCGCGCGCACCGTCTGCAAAAGCTCCGGCGCGAAGGAGGGGATGCCTGTGAAGCGCAGTGTCTCGCCCTCGGTCAGCGCGTCGCCGATGCGCAGTTGTCCGTGGTTCGGGATGCCGATGATGTCGCCAGCCCAGGCCTCTTCCGCCAGTTCCCGGTCGGCGGCGAGGAAAAGGACGGGGTTAGAAATCGCCATCGGTTTCTTCGAACGGACATGGAGGAGCTTCATGCCGCGCTCGAAGTGACCGCTCGCGAGGCGGACAAAAGCCACCCGGTCGCGGTGCTTGGGGTCCATGTTGGCCTGCACCTTGAAGACAAAGCCTGCGACCTTGCCTTCTTCGGGCAGGATCGCGCGTTCAGCCGCCTTTTGCGGCTGCGGCTCCGGCCCGTGGTCGCCAATGCCGGCCATCAGTTCCTTGACCCCGAAGGAATTGATGGCGCTGCCGAACCAGATCGGCGTCATGTGACCTTCGAGAACCGACTGGCGGTCAAAGGCAGGCAGCAGCGCGCGCGCCATTTCGACTTCCTCGCGAAGCTTGCCAAGCAGGTCGGCGGGAACATGCTCCGCCAGTTTCGGGTCGCTCAGCCCCTCGATCTTGATCGATTCCGCAACGCGATTGCGGTCGGCCCGGTCCATCAGTTCCAGCCGGTCATGCAGGATGTCGTAGCAGCCGAGAAAGTCTCGGCCCATGCCGATGGGCCATGAGGCAGGCGTCACGTCGATGGCGAGGTTTTCCTGAATCTCGTCGATGATCTCGAACGTGTCGCGGCTTTCGCGGTCCATCTTGTTGCAGAAGGTGAAGATCGGCAGGTCACGTAGCCGGCAGACTTCGAAGAGTTTGCGCGTTTGGCTTTCGACCCCCTTCGCCCCGTCGATGACCATGATTGCGGCGTCGACAGCGGTCAGTGTCCGGTAGGTGTCTTCCGAAAAGTCGGAGTGGCCCGGCGTGTCGACGAGATTGAAAAGGTAGCGGCCGAATTCGAAAGACATGGCCGAGGCAGAAACCGAAATGCCGCGATCCTGTTCCAGCTTCATGAAGTCCGACCGGGTGCGCCGCGCCTCACCCTTGGCGCGGACCTGGCCGGCCATCTGGATCGCACCGCCGAACAGAAGGAACTTTTCCGTCAGCGTCGTCTTGCCCGCATCGGGATGCGAGATGATGGCAAAGGTCCGTCGCCGGGCGATTTCCGGTGGCAGGGTCGGTCGGTTGGACGCATGTTGCAACATGGGGGGCGATATAGTCGGGGCAGGGTACAAAGGGAAGGCCCGTCAGCCGCGGGCTGCCTCTCTAGACCCGGTCATCCTTGCCCCGGCGCAGCAGTGCAGCGCGGCCCCCGGCATTCAGGTCCTCGGCACGGGCCTCGGTGCCGAAATGCTGAAGCTGGGTCAGGCCCGGGAAGCGTTGACGGAGTTCCTGGCCAAGGTCGTCGGGCAGGAGGTTGAGTGTCGTGTCGTTGACCATCAGGCTTTCGGCAGGAATACCCTCGGCGTAGATGATTTCGTGCTGATCGAAGACCAGGCTGTAGTAGTCCACAAAACCGCCCTCGCGCCGAAAAATCGTGTCGCCGTCGACGAGGTGCTTGGCCTGAACCAGCAGTTCCGCAGTGGCGCCAAGCCGGCGTTCGCCCCGCTGATAGATGAAGATGCGGTGATGAGGGCTGACCACCAGATCGCCGAGATTGCCAAGCGTTCCGGCGGAAATGACGATGGGCGCGAAGGAGCCGACCGCGCGCAAGGTCGCCTTGCCAATCCAGCGGATCGGTTGCGGGCCGTGGTCGCGCGTCAATATCCCGTCGCCGGGTTTCAGGCTTTCGATGCTGCGCAAGGCGCCGTCCGGAATGGTGATGAGCGTGCCTGCCGCGAAGGATACGCAGACGATGTCGGCGATGCGCAGGTTGCCGACCTCCGCGCTAGCGGCAAGCAATGTGTAATCCACACGTGGCCGCATCGGCGACAACGGCATCGCGAAAAACCCGCCGCCGGGATCGTGGCGGACGATAAGCAGTTCCAGCCGGTCGCCCTCAGGCGTCATGAGCGTCAGCAGCGACAGAAGGTCGAGCTTTTCGCCCGCCTTGCCGATGCCGGTCCCCTCCGCCAGAAGCTGGCTTTTGGCACCCTGAGTGGCAGGATGCAGCTTGACCGGTGTGGCCGTCGCCGCCGGATCCAGGCGATAGACATCGCCGGGTTCGACACTGTCAGTGTCGCCGATGGCATCACCGAGATTGGCCCCGACCGCCACGCGGATGTCTCGGGTGTCGTAGACATGCGCCGTATGCGCGGGCAGCGATTGCGACCGGTGGGGCATGTCGACCTGCAAAATACCATGCAGGCGGCGGAACCTGCTGAAACCGGCTTAGCAAAGCTAGATCGCACGCGTCAACGGGGCCTGTCCCGCCTCTGCGCGATCACCCCCACCGGCTGTGGGACGCGATCCAGTCATGGACGGCGACAGCCTCGGGTCGTGACGCCTTGCCGTCGCGGAGAGACAGGAAGTAACCCCGGTCGGACACGGCGCAAAGTTCGGTCAGCCGGACGAGTGCGCCGGTTTCCAGAAAACTGTCAAGAAGGCCCGACCAGCTCAGGCAGATTCCCTGTCCGGCAAGGGCCGCATTGACGACCATGGCATAGGAGTTGAAGTCGACGAGCTGTACATTGTCGGGCATCTGCGCGCCAATGGCTTGGAACCAGCTTGGCCAGTCATGCCAATGGCGGCGCGACGCCTCCATTGTCAGAAGCGATGCACCGGCGAAGTCTGTCTTGGTTTGCGGCGTCCCGGCACGGCCCAGATAGTGGGGGCTGGCCGCGGGAAAGACCTCCTCTCCCAGGATCTTCCGTTCCGGTTCGGATTGTGCCGACGCCGCGCCGAAGCGGATCGAAACATCGCCGTTCCGACCCGGTTCACCATGCTCCATGCTTATGATTCGGATGACCGTGCCGGCACAGGCGGCTTGCAGCGCGCCAAGCCGCGGTATCAGCCAGAACGCCACAAAGCCGGACGGTCCGGAGACGGTCACCACCCGGCCCTTGGCGGCGCGGCGGATACGGTCTGCGGCAGTCTCGATCTGGTCAAATCCGCTGCGCAGGGCACTCATCATTTCTCGACCTGCATCAGTAAGTTGCACGGGTTTCCTGCTGCGGTCGAACAGGGGCGCGCCAAGGTCTGCTTCCAGCTGCGCGATGCGTCGGCTGATGGCGGGTTGCGACACGTTCAGCGCCCGTGCTGCGCCGGTCAGCGTGCCGTGACGGACCGCGGCATAAAAGGCAGTGAGGCCGGAAAATGGTGGCAGCGGCGATTCTATCATAACGCTGTCGTATAATCCTGTGAGTTTTTCAAGCATTGCGGCAAGCGCCGGAAAAGCGCAAGTGTGTCCGCAACAGAGGCCCAGCAGAGGAGATGACACCATGACCGCTGACAAGACCGTTTCCGACGCGACGCTGCCCTTTTTGGCGCAGGCGATCCCGACGCCTCCGGCCTCAAACCTGCCCAACGCGCCGCATGGCGTGGCCTTTGCTGTCGATAGCAATGTGCTTGCTAGCGAGGGCGGCACTGATCCGGTCTTCGGCTCGGTCACCTGGAAGACGCTGATATCGGGTGATCGGACTGCGACCAGCGAATTCGTGCTTGGCATCGCCGAGTTCGGGCCCTTCGGAACGCTGAACCCGCATCGCCACGCTCCGGCCGAGTTCTATCTTGGTATCGCCGGGTCAGGCATCGTGACCATCGACGGAACCGATCATCAGATTTCTGCCGGGGTCGCCATCTATGTCCCGGGCAATGCAGAACATGCCACAGTCGCAGGGCAGGATGGGTTGGTTTTCGCCTATGGCTTTGCCGAGGCTGCCTTTACCGGGATCGAGTACCTTTTTTCCGCCGTTGCCTGAGGCGCGCGGTATTTCGTCGCGCCGTGTCTCTGGCCATCTTCCTCCCATCCGCTATTCTACCTGCTGATCTAAGGGAGAAGTGCGATGGATCTCGGTATTCGCGGGCGCAGGGCGCTCGTTTGTGCATCATCAAAGGGGCTGGGGTGGGGTTGCGCGGATGCGCTTGCCGCGGCTGGTGTCGATCTGGTCATGAACGCCCGTGGTGCCGAGGCGCTGGCCGGGGCTGCGGCGGCGATCCGCGCGCGGCATGGCGTCGCGGTGAAAGAGGTTGCGGCGGACATAACCAGCCCGGACGGACGGGAGACGGTGCTTTCGTCAGCGGGCGATGTGGACATCCTCGTCACCAACGCCGGCGGGCCGCCGCCGGGACTGTGGAGCGACTGGGACCGGGATGACTTCATCCGTGCGCTCGACGCCAATATGCTGACGCCGATCGCGCTGATGCAGGCCGTTCTGCCCGGCATGATGGCCCGGCGCTGGGGCAGAATCGTCAACATCACCTCGCAATCCGTGAAGTCGCCCATCCCGTCGCTGGGGCTATCGAACGCGGCCAGAACCGGCTTGACGGGTTTTGTGGCCGGCACCGCGCGGCAGGTGGCCCCTGACGGGGTCACGATCAACAATCTCTTGCCTGGCATTCATGCGACGGACCGGGCCGACAGTCTCGACCTCGGTGTGGCAAAGGCGCAGGGCATCACGCTGGACGAGGCCCGCGCCCGCCGCGCGGCCACGATTCCGGCCCGTCGCTATGGCACGGCGGAGGAATTCGGCGCGATCTGCGCGTTCCTGTGTTCGCAGCACGCCGGCTTCATCGTCGGGCAGAACTTCCTCCTCGATGGCGGGGCGATGAACGCGACCTTGTGACGCTGCCCATGCGCTCCGGTAAAAAGGTGGCCGCCTTGCGATGCGGCTTTGGTCCTGTTATCCGGGGAAAAACCGACTTATTTGATCGGACTTAGAAGCCGGGATCGGGGATTGGGCGAAAGAACACCACGTCTGGATGTCAGGAACCTCACGCGCCGTTTCAACGGGCGTGTCGTGGTCGACGACGTTTCGCTGACAATTCCGGCCGGGCAGGTGACCTGCCTTCTCGGGCCCTCCGGTTGCGGCAAGTCCACGACGCTCAGGATGATCGCCGGCGTCGACATGCAGGATTCCGGAACGATCCATGTCGATGGAAATCTTGTCTGCGATACCGTGTTCCGGGTGCCGCCGGAGCGGCGCTCGATCGGACTGATGTTTCAGGATTTTGCACTTTTCCCGCACTTGTCCGTTGCCGACAATGTCGCCTTCGGGCTGGCCCCGGGGGCGGAGGTGCGCGGGCGCCGGGTAGATGAATTGCTGGCGCGCGTGTCGCTGTCGGGCTTTGGCGGGAAGTTTCCGCATGAACTGTCGGGTGGTGAACAACAGCGCGTCGCGCTGATCCGCGCGCTCGCGCCACGACCGCGTATCCTGTTGATGGATGAGCCATTTTCCGGCCTCGACGAACGCCTCCGCGATGGGATCAGGGACGAAACGCTCGCGCTTCTGAAAGAGGAAGGGACAGCCGTCCTGCTTGTCACGCATGAGCCGCATGAGGCCATGCACATGGCCGATGAAATTGCCCTGATGCGCGGTGGCAGGATCGTTCAGCAGGGCGCACCCTACAATCTCTACAATGCGCCGGTCGACCGGGAGGCCGCAGCATTCTTTTCAGATATCAACATTTTGCGCGGCCGCGTCAGCGGCGCCCTCACGGCGACGGCCTTTGGCGATTTCCTCACGCCCGGCCTGCCGGATGGCACCGAGGTGGACATCGTCATCCGCCCCCAGCATCTGAAGATCGACTTTGACCGGGCTGGCCGCGGGCCGCTTCCCACCGCGGCAGAAGGTGTGCCGGCCCGGGCCGAGGTCCTGCGCGCCCGCTTCCTCGGCCGGGAAAGCCTTGTCGAGTTTCGCCTAGATAGCGGTGGGCAGGTCCTCCGCGCCACGGTGCCCGCCGTCTTTCTGCCGAAGGCGGGCACGGCCATGTGGCTGATGATCCGCCGTGACCGCTGCTTTGTCTTTCCGCGCCGCTGATGGGCCTGAGCCAGCCGCCGGCCGGAAACGGCTGAGAAACCCAAAAAATCCTGACACTGCCGTGAAAGGGGTTTGAAGTAGGTGGGCGAAGTGAATAAATGTCCCGGATAACAGAACGGGCAACCCGACAGGTTCCCGAGGGGAGACGACAATGTTGAACAATATCGGCATTCCGGGCCTGCTGCTGATCGCGGTCGTGGTTCTGGTGCTTTTCGGCCGCGGCAAGGTTTCGTCCTTGATGGGCGAGGTCGGCAAGGGCATCACCGCCTTCAAGAAGGGCGTGAAGGACGGGCAGGACGAAATCGAGAAGGGCGCCGTCGATGCCGCCCGTGACGTGACGCCGGCGTCCGAAAAGGACAAGGCGTGAAGCCGCAAAAGGCCTAGCCGGAGCCATCAGCCATGTTTGATATCGGCTGGAGCGAACTACTGCTCATCGGCATCGTCGCGCTGATCGTGGTCGGCCCGAAGGATTTGCCGGGCATGTTCCGCACGCTCGGGCGGTTCACGGCAAAGGCACGCAGCATGGGGCGCGAATTCCAGCGGGCGATGGATGACGCGGCGCGGCAATCGGGCGTGTCCGAAACGGCAGCCGATCTGAAGGCGATGACCTCCAAAAAGAACCTTGGGCTCGACGCGCTCGATCAAGCCGCCGCCAAGTTTGAAAAATGGCAACCCGGCAAGCCGTCATCGACGCCGAAAGGGCCAGCAACCCAGGCACTGGCCGACAAAAAGGCGGCCGAGGCCGCCGACCGCGCCGCAGCGCGGGCGGAGAAGGCGGCCACGACGACAAAACCCGCGCCCAAGGCCGCAAAGGCCGCGCCGAAGGCCACCGCGAAAAAGACCGAAGCAGCCCCACCCAAGAAAACCGCCAAAGCCCCCGCCAAAACGGCGCGCGCCACGACGAAGAAGAGTGACGCATGAGCGGCGACGAAATCGACGACAGCACAGCACCTCTCATCGAACATCTGGCGGAACTGCGGACCCGCCTGATCTGGTCGGTCGTGGCATTCCTTGTTGCAATGGTCCTTTGCTTTTCCGTGGGCGGCATGATCCTCGATTTCCTGCTGACGCCCATCGAAAGGACGATGCGCGACCTCGGCAACCCGAACCCGGTGATGCAATACACCGCCCCGCAGGAATATTTCTTCACGCTGATCCGGGTCTCCGTCGTGGGCGGGCTGATTCTGTCCTTTCCGGTCATCGCCTATCAGCTTTGGCGGTTCGTGGCGCCCGGCCTCTACAAGAACGAAAAAAAGGCCTTCCTGCCCTTCATCATTGCCTCGCCCGCGCTCTTCCTTACTGGCGCGGCCTTCGCGCATTATGTGGTCATTCCGCTTGCCATGACCTTCTTTCTCGGCTTCGCCGATCTGCCGTCCATGCTTGCGGCCTTCGTCAAGGGGGACGAGGTCGATCTGGCCGCTCAGAGCGACAGCGGCATTGACATCGTCTTCAACGGGAAGGTGAACGAAAGCCTCGACATCACACTGAAGATGATCGTCGCCTTCGGGCTCTGCTTTCAGCTGCCGGTGCTTCTGACGCTGATGGGCAAGGCCGGGCTCGCCAGTTCGCGCGGCCTGCGCCGGACCCGGAAATACGCGATTGTGGGCATCCTGACGGTCGCCGCCATCGTCACGCCCCCCGATGTGGCGACGCAGGTCATGCTCTTCACGGTGGTCTACGGTCTTTATGAGATCTCGATCTTCCTCGTCGCCTATGTCGAAGGGCAGAAGGACGCCGAAGCGCGCGCGGAAGGTGTCATCGGTGAGGACGAGAGCCTTTTTGATGAGGCCGACGAGGCCGAGGAGGAGGTCGCCGAAAGCGGGCCGGACAAATGACCGAGGCGCAGCTTGCCCGGATCGCGGACGCGCTTGAGCGGATGGCGCCTGCCCCTGGCGGTGCGCCGGATTTTTCTGCCGCCGATGCCTTTGTCTGGCATGTTGCGCCCGACCGCCTGGTCCCCGTGGCCGAGGTCTCGCGCGTTGCGCTGCCGCTGCTTCTCGGCATCGACCGCGCGCGCGACACGCTTCTGGCCAATACTGTCCAGTTCGCCGCCGGCCTTCCGGCCAATAACGCGCTTCTCTGGGGCGCGCGAGGGATGGGAAAGTCCTCGCTCGTCAAGGCGGTTCATGCCGAAGTGCGCGACCGTGGCCGCGCCCTCACCATCGTCGAAATCCAGCGCGAGGATCTGCCGTCGGTCGGCCGGCTTCTTGCGCTCCTGCGCGCCGCGCCGCACATCCGCTTCCTCCTCTTTTGCGACGATCTGTCGTTCAGCCATGACGACCAGCACTACAAGTCGCTGAAGGCCGTCCTCGATGGCGGGATCGAGGGCCGGCCTCCAAATGTGGTCTTCTACGCCACCTCGAACCGCCGCCACCTGATGCCGCGCGACATGATCGAGAATGAGCGTTCAAGCGCGATCAACCCGTCGGAAGCGGTGGAGGAAAAGGTTTCTCTCAGCGACCGTTTCGGGCTCTGGCTCGGGTTTCACCCCTGCTCGCAGGACGACTATCTCGCCATGATCCGCGGGTATTGCGACGCCCATGGCGTGACAATCGACGAGGCCGAGATGCGCGCCGAGGCGATCGAATGGCAGGCGACACGGGGCGCGCGCTCGGGCCGGGTTGCCTGGCAATATTTCACCGATCTTGCCGGGCGCCGGGGCGTCCGGCTCGGATAACTGCCGTCTTACCCGCTTTCTGTCGGAAAATACCCCCGGGGGTGAGGCCCGGCCCCTGGAGGGGGCCGGGTCGAGGGGGCAGCGCCCCCTATTGCAGATAGGGAACCGGATCGACGCTGTCGAAGCCCTGCCTGACCTCGAAATGCAGGAAGGCGGGGTCAGAGGCGCGGACAGTCGCGACGGTCTGGCCACGTTTGACCTTGGCGCCCTTCGCGACCTTCACATCGTCGATATTGGCGTAGATCGTCAAAAGGTTGTCGGCATGGCGGATGACGAGGATGGGTACGCCCTTCGTATCCTTGCTGATCGCCGCGACGGTGCCGTCGCCAGCGGCGGTGACAGCGGTCCCAGCACTCGCCGCGATGTCGATGCCGTCGTTCTTCTTCTTCTGGTAGCCGCGGATGATCTTGCCCTGAACCGGAAGCGCGAGCTTGCCGGAAGAGGCCGCGGTCGCATCCGCGCCCAGATTGGGCGCGGGCGGCGTTTCGACCGGTGCCGTGGCGGGGGTCGTCTTTTCCTCGGGCAAGGGCTTGGCGGCCGACGGCGGCGTCGGGGTGGGTGAGCCCTCGCCCGGCACGGTCACGGGCGGTGCTGCGGGCGGTGTGGCCAGCGCGGCGGGGATCAGAAGGGTCTGGCCCTCCCGGACGCCGAGGTCGGGACCAAGCCCGTTCCAGTCGGCCAGTGCCCGCACATTCACATTGTAAAGCCGGGAGATGGAATAGGCCGTCTCGCCCCGGACGACACGGTGGCGGACGGGTTCGGCAGCCAGCGGCGCCGTGCTTGCCGGCGTCACGCTTGCCGACGCTCCGCCGGCATCGGCCCGGTCAAGCGCGCTCGACGCGATCGTGGCCACGTCGATGCCGCCGCCGGCGACGGCGATCGGCCCCGATGGCGGTTCGGCGACGCGGCGGGGCAGAGCCAGAAGCTCGCCTTCCCGCAATGCGGTGCCGGGGGCGATGGCGTTGTAGCTCGCCAGTTCGGCCGCCGGCAGGCCGATGCGCTGCGCGACGGCGTCGATGGTGTCGCCGCGGCGCGCGACCGCGACCTGATAGCTTGGATAGGAGATGATGCCGCGCCCGTCGGGGGCCGGCCGCGCTGCCGTTGCGCTGCCGGCGGCCGAGGCGGTTTCAAAGCCGGCATTGCCGAAGCGCCTGAAATCCGGGTCGCAGGCCGCGAGCGCCAGAACGCTCGTCCCGAGAAGGGTGATGCGCAGCAGGGTGCCGTAGGGGGATTTCGTCATCGCTCTATCCTCACTCGCTGACCCGTTGACCGGGCCTTGCATTTGTACCGACCGGGGGCCTGTCAGTCCTGCCCGATCCCTTCAACCAGCGGCACGAACCGAACCGGCCGCAATTCCTCGTACTCATAGCCGGTTTCGCTGCGCGTCACCTTGATCAGGCTCTGCACCGCGTCGGACTGGCCGACCGGCAACACCATGATACCGTTGATCCGAAGCTGAGCCAATAGGGGCCCGGGGGGATCTTCGGCCGCCGCTGTCACGATGATGCGGTCGAAGGGGGCCTGTTCCGGCAGGCCGCGGCTGCCGTCGCCGGTCAGCGCGGTGATATTGGTCAGATCAAGCTCGGCAAAGACGGCCTCCGCCTCGCGAACGAGGCGCCGGTGGCGGTCAATCGTGTAGACCCGCCGGCCAAGCTCGCTGAGGATCGCGGCCTGATAGCCCGAGCCTGTGCCCACTTCGAGGATCTTGTCGCGGGGCTGGATATCGAGCGCCTGGGTCATGAGGCCGACGATGGAGGGCTGGCTGATGGTCTGGCCGCAAGCGATGGGCAAGGGCATGTCCTCATAGGCACGGTCGGCGAAATGGCCCTTCACGAAAAGACCGCGATCGACGTTTTCCATCGCCGTCAGCACCCGGCCATCCGTCACACCTTTCGACCGGAGAGCGAAGAGAAACCGCATCTTGCGCTCGGCCAGATCGCTCATGCGAAGCGGGTCCTGAGTTCGGCCAATGTGTCATGGGCCGTCAGATCGGCGCGCATCGGCGTGACGGAGATATAGCCGTCGAGGTTGACCGCGACATCCGTCCCCGGCGCGGTCGGGATGTGTTGCGGCCCGCCGTGGATCCAGAGGAATTTGCGGCCAGAGGGCGACATATGTGGCTCGACGCCAAAAAACGTATCGGTCCTGTACCCTTGTGCGGCGATCTTCATGCCTCGTACCGCCGACGCCCCGACCGGCGGGAAATTGACATTGTAGAAAAGCCGGTAGTCGCCCTTGTCCCAGATACCCTTTGCCAGAAGGTCGCGGACCAGCGCCGCACCATGCGCCCGTGCGGCCTCAAACGGGTCGGTGAGCGCCTGGGTGGCGGGCCCCATGAATTGCGACAGCGCAATCGCCGGCAGGCCCTGAAGCGCGGCTTCGAGGGCGCCGCCGATGGTTCCCGAATAAAGGACGTTCTCGGCGGCGTTGTTGCCACGGTTCACGCCCGACAGGATCAGGTCGGGGCGTGCGTCCTGCATGACGTCGTAAAGACCGGCCAGCACACAATCGGCCGGGCTGCCCTCGGCGGCATAGCGACGCTCGCCAAGTTTGGCGATCATCATCGGATGGGTATAGCTGATGCAATGCCCAACGCCGGATTGTTCAAAGGCCGGCGCCACCGTCCAGACCTCACCGTCCGGGCCCGCGATCTCGGCCGCGATGGCGGCGAGAACCTCAAGCCCGGGGGCGTTGATGCCGTCGTCATTGGTGATGAGAATGCGCATTTCGGCCCCGGTCATTGCTTATCGGTTTGATTAGACCGTCGGGGCGCTGAGGTAAAGCTGCCCTAGTCACAGCCGCCGGTCCGCCCGGCAGATCGGCTCAGCAGTGAAGGAACTCTGCCAGAATGCGCGCTGCTTCGACGTGCGGATCGGCGAGGGGCGCGCGATCTTCGCCGGGAAAGAAGCGGGCGCGGGTAGCCGTCGGCATCGGCCCGGGCGTTTCGATCATGACCCGGGGGCCGATCCGTTCGCATTCGGTCTGCCAGCTTCGGGCCAGCGCGATCTGTGCCGCCTTCGTCGCGCCATAGGTGCCGAAAAATTTCTGGCCGGCACGGGGGTCATCGAGAAAGATCGCCGTGCCCGATGTCGCGCGGAGGAGCGGCTCAAAAAGCGGGATCAGCGTCGCCGGCGCCCGCAGGTTGCAGGCAAGCGACTTGTCGAAATCCTTCATGTCCTGATGACCGGCGGGTGCCAGGGGCGGGGCATGAACGGCCGCGTGCGCCCATAGGCCGAGGCCGCCCCATCGCGCCCCAATTGCGCCGGCCAGATGTTCCATCGCCTTGCCGTCGGTCACATCCATGGGCGCGAGCGTGGCCTGTCCGCCCCGTGCCTTGATCCGGTCATCGAGCTCTTCCAGTGCGCCGGTCGTGCGGGCGACGGCAACCACGTGCCAGCCGGCGGCAGCGAGCGCCTCGGCCATGGCGGCGCCCAGCCCGCGCGAGGCGCCGGTGACGAGTGCCAGCCGGAGCGGGTCTTCCTTCTGTTCAGAGGCAGCGTTCATGGCGACCCTTTGGCACCGGCGGCAGGCGGTTGCAACAGAATTGATTGACACCAAGCTGCGGTGCAGCGAGATTGCGCAACGAAATTGACCCCGAGGAAGGATTCCTGGACATGACGCTCTCAAAGGCTCTCATCCCGTCGCAAACGCTTCTTTCGCGCGCGCTGATGGTGCTGGGCGGTTCGCTCTTCATCGCGCTGGCCGCGCAGGTCTCGATCCCGATGATCCCGGTTCCGATGACACTTCAGACCCTGGCGATCCTGATCGTCGGCCTGACCTTCGGTGCGCGCATGGGTGCGATGACGCTGATCGCCTATCTCGCCGAAGGCGCGGCGGGGCTGCCAGTCTTCGCCAATGGCCATGCCGGGCTTGCCTATATGGCCGGGCCGACGGCCGGTTTTCTGGCCGGTTTCGTCCTGATGGCCTGGATCGCCGGTGCCGCGACCGATCGCGGGGCGAAGTCTTTCCTGGCAATGGCAGGGGTGGCCCTGATCGCCTCGGCCGCGATCTACATCCCCGGCCTTGTCTGGCCGGCGCTCGTGATGGGCAAGTCGGTGCCGGACCTTCTGTCGGGCTGGATGCTGCCCTTCCTGGCGGGCGATGCGATCAAGGCCGTGCTGGCCGCACTGGTCGTGACCGGCGGCTGGGCCGCGCTGAAGGGCCGCCGCGCCTGAACGGCAATAATGGCGCCCGTGACGGGCGTCGGATGCCTCCGGCGGAGGTATTTGAGGCAAGATGAAACAGGGGGTCGCTTCAGGGCGGCCCCTTTGCGTTTTCGCGGGGCTACTCTGCGGCCTTCATCTCGAAACCCTTTTCGATCATGTCGGACGGCGCGACCGGATATTGGCCGGAAAAGCAGGCATCGCAATATTGCGGACGGTCAGGGTCGCGGCCACCGGCCTCGCCCACGGCGCGGTAAAGGCCGTCGAGCGAGATGAAGCGGAGGCTATCGACGCCCATCCAGTCGCGCATCTCGTCTTCCGACATCGTGGCCGCGAGGAGCTTGGAGCGTTCGGGCGTATCGACGCCATAAAAGCAGGGCCAGGCCGTGGGGGGCGAGGCGATGCGGAAATGCACCTCTGCCGCGCCCGCGTCGAGGATCATGTCCTTGATCTTGCGGCTGGTGGTGCCGCGCACGACCGAATCGTCCACCAGGATCACGCGCTTGCCCTTGATGAGTGCGCGGTTGACGTTCAGCTTCAGCCGAACGCCCATGTTGCGGATCTGCTCGGTCGGCTCGATGAAGGTGCGCCCCATATACTGGTTGCGGATGATCCCCATGCCGTAGGGGATGCCACTTTCGGCCGCATAGCCGATGGCGGCGGGGGTGCCGCTGTCGGGAACGGGGCAGACAAGATCGGCCTCGACCGGGCTTTCCTTGGCCAGTTCCACGCCGATCTGGCGGCGGGTCTCATAAACCGAGCGGCCGCCGAGAATGCTGTCGGGTCTTGAGAAATAGACGTGTTCGAAGATGCAAAAGCGCGGTGCGGACTGCCCGAACGGGCGGGAGCTTTGGACCTTGCCATCGGAGATGACGACCATCTCGCCCGGTTCAATCTCGCGCACGAATTCAGCACCGATGATGTCGAGCCCGCAGGTCTCGGACGACAGGACATAGCCGTCACCGCCGAGATGGCCGAGCACCAGCGGGCGCACCCCCAAGGGGTCGCGCACGCCGATCAGCTTTGTCCGTGTCATGGCGATGACGGAAAACGCGCCTTCGACCGCGCGGAGCGCATCTTTCATCCGTTCGGGGATGGATTTCTGGATCGAGCGCGCCATCAGATGGATGATGCATTCGCTGTCTGACGATGACTGGAAGATCGCGCCCCGCTCGATCAGGTCGCGGCGGAGCGACGCGGCGTTGGTGATGTTGCCGTTATGGGCGATGGCGCAGCCGCCCATGGCGAATTCGCCGAAGAAAGGCTGCACGTCGCGGATCTGTGTGTGCCCCTTGGAACCCGCCGTGGAATAGCGCACATGGCCAATGGCGAGCGGGCCGGGCAGCGTGTCCATCAGGCTCGCCTTGGTGAAATTGTCGCGGACATAGCCGAAGCGCCGGGCCGAGTTGAACCCGTCTTCGGGATGGTGGGATACGATGCCGCCCGCCTCCTGTCCGCGGTGCTGCAAAGCGTGAAGGCCGAGGGCGACGAAGTTGGCGGCATCGGCAAGGCCGATCACCCCGAACACCCCGCATTCCTCCTTCAGCTTGTCGTCGTCGAACGGGTGGCTGAGGAAGTGGCGCATGCGGGCGTTCTCCGAATCCGGGGCAAGGATTTGCCCCTTCCTTTAGAGCGTCACATCGCCGGTGTCACGTGTCCGTCACGTTCGGACCGGCGCAACATCCCGTCCGCGTCAGTTTGCCGTCGTCGCCGGTGCTGCCGCCGGTGCGCCGCAATCGCCGACAAGTTGTTCATAGCGCTGCATGATCCAGCCCGGTGCATCCTGCGGCATCTGTTTTTCGAGGCTTGCCTGAAGCGACGCGAAAACCTCGATGGAGCGCGACTTGTCCACCACAGGCACCGAGGAGTTGACGAGTACCCGGTCATAAACGACGAAAGCGACGGCGACGAGGATCACGCCGCGGGCGACACCGAAGAGGAAGCCCAGGCCCTGATCGACCCCGCCGAGCGCGGAGCGCTGGACGGCCGAGGAAAAGAGCGGGGTGAAGATCGACATGATGATGAGCGCGCCCGCAAAAACAGCGGCAAAGGCGGCGATGATCGACAGTTCGCAGCTGTCGCCGAGAAACTTGTCGAGCACCGGTATCTGTTTGATGAGCGGTTCCGCCTTGTGCGCGAAGAGGAAGGCCAGAACCGCCGCGGCCACCCAGCCAGCGATGGCCATCACTTCACGCACGAAACCGCGGCTATAGGCCAGGATCGCCGACATCAGCACGATGACCGCGACGATGGCGTCGACTATCGTGAATCCTTCCATGCCCTAGTTCCTTCTGCTCAGCCTGCGGCGAACATCTCGCCGACGAATGTCGTAAGATCGGGCATCTTGCGCACCCGCATCCCTTTATCCCCCTCGAACTTGCTTCTCTCGGGGGCGACTGCCTGTGAGAAACCAAGTTTTTGCGCTTCTTTCAACCTGTTTTCGGTTTGTCCGACCGGACGCAGCGCGCCCGAAAGGCTGATTTCCCCGAAAATGACCATGTCGGGCGGCAGCGGGCTGTCTTCGCGGGCAGAAAGAAGGGCCGCGGCGACAGCGAGATCTGCGGCCGGTTCGGAAACGCGCATCCCCCCGGCAACATTGAGAAAAACATCCATCCCCGCAAAGGGGATGCCGCATCGCGCCTCAAGGACCGCGAGGATGGTCGAGAGCCGCCCGGCATCGAGGCCAACCACGGTGCGGCGCGGCGTGCCGAGTGGCGAGGCGGCAACAAGTGCCTGAATTTCGGTCAGCACCGGGCGGGTGCCCTCGATCCCGGCGAAGACGGCCGAACCGGGGCTCGCCTGCCCGCGTTCGGACAGGAAGAGCGCCGAAGGGTTGGCGACCTCGGCCAGACCGCCGCCCGTCATCTCGAAGACGCCGATCTCGTCAGCGGGGCCGAAGCGGTTCTTGACGGCGCGCAGGATGCGGAACTGGTGACCGCGCTCGCCCTCGAAGTAAAGCACTGTGTCGACCATATGCTCGACCACCCTCGGCCCGGCGATCTGGCCGTCCTTGGTGACATGGCCAACCAGAATGACGGATGTGCCACGCTTCTTGGCGAAACTCACAAGCTCATGGCTGGCGGCGCGGACTTGGCTGACCGAGCCCGGGGCACTGTCGACCGTATCGGCCCACATCGTCTGAATGGAATCGATGATGACGAGGTCAGGGCGAATATCGTCGAGCGTCGTCAGAATGTCGCGCAGGTTGGTTTCGGCGGCGAGCTGGACGGGCGCGTCCGCAAGGCCGAGGCGCAGGGCGCGCATCCGTACTTGGGCCGAGGCCTCCTCGCCGGAGACATAAAGGCAGGTAAGGCCCTTGCGGGCGAAGCTTGCGGCGGCCTGCAGAAGCAATGTGGACTTGCCGATGCCCGGATCGCCACCGACAAGGATGGCAGAGGCCGGGACAAGCCCGCCGCCCAGCACACGGTCAAGCTCTGCCAGGCCGGAGGCCGCGCGCGGCAGTGGCGGCTCGGTCGCCGCGAGTGTCGAAAGCGCGATTGCCCGGCCCCGAGCCGCGCCGAGCGTCTTCGACGCCGGCCCGGAGGCCAGTGGCGCGTCTTCGGCAATGGTGTTCCAGGCGCCGCAGGCATCGCAGCGGCCTGCCCATTTCTTGTGGCTGGCGCCGCAGGCAGCACAGGTGAAGAGGGCCGCCGCCTTAGCCATTGGCGGTATCCTGACTGTCCTTCGCTACTTTCGCCCTGCCGGTTGCGATGGAAATCGCGAGCGACATGAGGATGCAGAAGGTGAAAAGGTATAGTCCCCAAGCCGTTTCGAGGCGGCCAAGGCCGACTCCCCTGGCAATGACGATGTAAAGGGAGATCAGGAAGATATCGGCCATGGCGAGTTTGCCCATGAGGTGCAGCGCCGGCAGGATGCGTGGCGAGGCAAGCCCGAACTGGATAAGCGCGAGGCCGATCGTCTTCAGATAGGGGGCGAAGATCGCGAGGAAGGTCACGAGAAGGGCAAGGATCACGTCCTTTTCCCAAAGCGCCTGCAGCCCTGTGACGACCGAAATGCTGTCGAGATCGAAGAACGGCAGCAGTCCCGCACGCAAAAGCGGCGCGAACCAGGCGATGGGGAAAAGCACGAGCAGGAGAAGGTTGGCGGCACGCAACATCCGCATGTGATACAAGACCGCCCGTGCGGGACCAAGGGCCTATTTCACTACAGGATCAGCCGCTTGCGGCGCCGGAACGCCAGAATGACATAGAGCCAGACCCAAAAGCACATCCACGACAGCGACAGCCCCACCGCATGGGCCTTTCGGATGTCAGGGACCCCGTCGATGACGGTGATCTCGACACTGGCAAGGATCGCGAGATTGACGATCAGCACCGCAACGGAAAGTGCCATGCCCAGCGTCGGCCACTGGCCCGATCCGCCACGCGACATCACGCGCAAACGCCGCCGCCGGCAGGCCAGAAGGCTGAGCAGCGGCGGAACGCAGACAAGTATGAACAGAACAATCAGCATGGTACCCTGTCCGGCAGCAGCGGCAGCCCCAGTTCCGTGCGCAAGTCAGAACCCTAGCACGGATACCCGAAAAGTCAAATTTCCGGCCCCGTCCGATGGGGCGTGCGGCGATCCTCTGCCAACATGGTTAAGAAAGCCTGAATGGCTGTGAGGGGGTGTGGCTCGGGAGGGCCGAAGGATCAATAGGGACGTGCGAGGGATGGCTGCAGACGGCCGTCCCTGCCAATTTTGTGGCTTGAAATCTTACGAATACACGACTCGAGCAGCGACCGTTCGCCGGGAATGAAAATCTGCCGAATATTAGTTCCGGGTGGCGGCGCATAGATACTGGTACCAACCCGACGTGCGGCGTCGGGACTCGTACTCTTGCCGTGAAAAAACCCGACCTCTTTGCCTGTGCCGACCCACGCTCTCATCGGGCTGTCGACTTGCGCGACGATCATCTGACCACAATCGCCCCATTCAAGGGGGACCACGAGCAGCAACTGCGCCGCTTTGGAAAGGCTGTTGCCGCTTTGCAGTGCCCATTTATTCAAGACATCAAGTGCGTCGAAGTCCAACCACCAAGCGCCGCAACGTCCAGCCTCGACGGATTGTCCTGTCGAGAAAAAACGAATCAAGATTTGCCCACCAATATCGGCAACACGCGGGTGGGCGATTCCTCCGACATTGATCGCTAGGCCATCGAAATCCCGCGCGAAATCGAAGACGTGACCTTGCGGCGTCGCGCGTGTCTCGTTCGAAGGCCGAAGGCCAGATGCCTTGGCGCGCCAGTAGGGAATGCCTGCGCCTTTGAAACAGTGCAGATTGTTGGAGGGTCTGGTTTTCTGAGAATGGGACATCCAGAGTCTCGCAACAACTAAGGCCGCGCCAATGCTATTAAGGATACTTGATTGACCGCACTGGGGAAAGCCCTTGACCTATCGTGATTCAAGCAATCAGTCACCGGATCGCGGCAATCGGTCCTTCGGCGCGGCCGTGGATGAACTGCTGCACGTAAGGGTCCGGTGTCGCATCCATTTCCGAAACCGGCCCGGTCCACTGGATCACCCCGTCATGCAGCATCGCCACGCGGTCGGCGATGGCGCGGACCGAGGACATGTCATGAGTGATCGCCATCGCGGTCGCGCCCATCTCGGTCACGATTTCGCGGATGAGGTCGTTGATGACGCCGGCCATGATCGGGTCAAGCCCGGTTGTCGGTTCGTCGAAAAAGATGACTTCGGGTTCCGCCGCGATAGCGCGGGCAAGTCCCACACGCTTTTGCATCCCCCCCGACAATTCGGCGGGGTAGAGGTCGGCGGTTTCGGGCTTCAGCCCCACCCGGCGCAGTTTCTCGATGGCGATTTCGCGCGCCTCGGTCTTCGGCCGCTTGAGCGACCCGCGCAAAAGCCGGAAGGCGACGTTCTGCCAGACGGGCAGGCTGTCAAAGAGCGCGCCACCCTGAAAGAGCATGCCGAAGCGGGCCAGGAAAGCATCGCGCGAGGCGGTCGCCACATCCTGCCCATCCAGCGTGATCGTTCCGCCATCGGGACGAACAAGACCGAGGATGCATTTGAGAAGAACGGATTTTCCGGTCCCCGAGCCGCCGATGATGACCATGCTTTCCCCCGAGGGGATCGTCAGGTTCACCCCACGCAGGACGCGGTTCTTGCCGAAGGTCTTGTGAACATCCGAAAGCGTGATCATGCGGAGAAAAAGACCTCCGTCAGCACGTAGTTCGTGGCCAGGATCAGGACCGAGGCGGCGACGACGGCCGATTTCGTCGCCTTGCCCACGCCTTGGGCCCCCCGGGCGGAGTTCATGCCATGATAGCACCCCATGAGCGCCACGATGAACCCGAAGGCCGCGCCTTTCCACAGGCCCGACGCGATATCCCAGAACTCCAGAAAGTCGCGGGTATTTTGCAGATAGGCGGCGGCGTTGAACCCAAGCCGGTTCACCCCGACGAGAAATCCGCCGAGGATGCCGATGCTGTCGCCCACCGCGACAAGCACCGGGACGGCAAGCGTGGCGGCGAGTATGCGGGGTGCTGCCAGATATTTCATCGGGTTGGTCGAAAGCGTCGTCAGCGCATCGATCTGTTCCGTCACTTTCATCGTGCCGATTTCGGCAGCGATGGAGGAGGCGACGCGTGCCGCGACCATGAGCCCGCCGAGCACCGGCCCGAGTTCCCGCGCCATGCCGATGGCAACGATGGAGGGCACAACCGCCTCGGCCGAGAAGCGCGCGCCGCCCGCGTAAATCTGCAGCGCAAGCGCGCCGCCGGTGAAAAGGGCGGTCATGCCGACGACCGGCAGGCTGAAATAGCCGATGTGCAGCACCGCGAGCCAGAATTCGCGAAGGTAGAAGGGTGGCCGAAACACATGGCTGACCGCATCCCCGGCATAGATGGCGACGCGGCCCGTCGCCGCGAGCGCAGCCAGAACCTGCCGGCCAAGGCTCGCCAGAAGGCCCGCCAGCGTCATGCCCCGCCCCGCACGTAACGGCGGCGATAGCGCGGCCCGAGCGATGTGAGAATTTCGTAAGGGATGGTGCCGGCCGCTTTCGCCAGGGTCGCGACCCCTTGTGCCGGGCAAAGAATGTCAAGCGTATCCGGCACGGTCGGCAGGTGGGTCACGTCGACGGTGATGAGGTCCATCGAGACGCGCCCGAGGACCGGGCAGGCGGCATCGCCATGATAGAGTGCCGTGCGGCCGGACATGCTGCGCAGGAGGCCATCGGCATAACCGGCGCTTACCGTCGCGGCACGGGTCCGCGCCGTGGCTTTCCAGGTTCCGCCATAGCCGACCGTCTCGCCCGCCTCCAGCCAATGGTCCTGTATGACCGGGATCGAAAGCCGGACAACCGCGCCCGTTCCCCGCGTCGCGGCGCCGCCGTAAAGGGCAATGCCGGGACGGGTCAGGTCGAAGTGGTAGTCGCGGCCAAGGGCAATGCCGTCGGTCGCCGCGAGCGAACGTGGGATGACGGTTCCTTCCGTCATCTTGCGAAACGCGCCAAGCTGCGCGGCGTTCATGGGGTCCGCGGCATCATCGGCCGAGGCGAGATGCGACATCAAAAGGGCCGGACCCGCAGCGAGGATATTGCTGGCGTGTTCGGACCAGACATCTTTCTTGATGCCGAGCCTGTTCATGCCGCTGTCGAGCTGAATGCCGAAGGGATGGCCGGGCAGCGCCTGACGATGGCGGACGAACTGGTCAGCGGAATTGAGCAGCGGGATCAGGCCGTTCTCGGCAATGATCTCCGCATCGCCCGGCATGTGGCCGGCAAAGACGAAGACGCGGGGCGCCGTGCCAAGCGCGCGCCGGACCGCCACGCCTTCCTCGGCAATCGCGACAAAGAACGTGCGGGCGCCTGCCTCGGCCAGGGTCTGCGCCACCACATCGGCACCAAGGCCATAGGCATCAGCCTTGACGACCGCCGCGGTTTCCACGTTGTCCGACGAAAGCCGGTCCAGCGCGCGCCAGTTGCGGGCAAGCGCGTCGCGGTCGATGCTGAGGGTTGCCTGTGCCATGCGGCGTCTTTTGGCAGGCCCGCCCGGTTGTGGCAAGAGGGGCCTCGCCCCCCGGTCGGTGGTCAGAGATTGTCGTTGAACTGCCGATTGCGCTGCCAGATCTTCTCGCCGATCAGGCAATCATAGGCGGTGCGTGTCTGTGTCCGGTAGATGCGTTCCGGCTGGGTGCCCGCGATTTCCAGCACCAGCTTGCGGGTCACGGCGGCGGCAAAATCCTGCCAGCGGGTCACGGGGATGACAAAAGCGCCCGGTCCGCCGATCACGCATTCCTCGTAATAGACATCGAGATCATCGAGCCGCCACATCGCGCCGAATGTGTCGTGTGTCATCAGCGGCAGGCCATTGATCACGATGCCGGCCGCCACGACCTCGTCCCGCACCCGGGTGACAAGGCCACCCTGATTGTTCGGCCCGTCGCCGGAAATGTCGATGACCCGGCGCATACCGTCGAAGTCGTTCGCGTCAAGCGAGGCCCAGCCGTAAAGGAGCGCCCCGGAAATCGACGTCCGGCTTTGGGTATAGGTCGTGTCCGCCAGAAGAACCCGCGCGAAGGCATCAAGGTCATCGCGGCTCGTTATCCGCGTCCAGTCCTGCACGATCCGCTGGCGGTTCTCGCCTGCCCATTCAACATAGGCGAGCGCGATGCTGCCGGTCAGCGTCCGGCCGAGCGCGGCCGCGACAACATCGCTCCGCAGGGCTTCGGCATAGCCTTCTCGCTGCAGGTCAAGCTCGGCCGGCGACATGGAGCGCGAGACATCGACGAGAAGCAGCAACTCAACGTCCACCTCTTCGGCAGGAAGGGGTGTCGCAAGGCAGAAGAACAGGGCCAAAGCGAGGCGCATGGCAAAGCTTGGCAACCCGGCGCCCGCCTGTCCAATCACGTTTGGGCGTGTTCAGAACCCGTCGCCACCCTGTTGCCAGGGTTTCACCAGATTGCCGAACCGGGTGAACCGGCCCTCGAAGCTCAGTTCGACATGGCCGATCGGGCCGTGGCGCTGCTTGCCGATGATGACCTCGGCGCGGCCATGGACCTGCTCCATCACCTCCTGCCAGGCGGCCATCTTTTCCAGCTCATGATCGCCGGGCTTCTCGCGTTCCTTATAATATTCGTCGCGATAGACGAACATGACGACGTCGGCGTCCTGTTCGATCGAGCCGGATTCGCGGAGGTCCGCCAGTTGCGGCCGCTTATCCTCCCGGCTTTCCACCTGGCGGCTGAGCTGCGACAGGGCAACGACGGGGATGTTCAGTTCCTTGGCGATGGCTTTCAGTCCCTGGGTGATCTCGCTCACCTCGTTGACCCGGCTGTCCTTGGCCGAGGCCGGGCGGACAAGCTGCAGGTAATCCACCATCAAGACATCGAGCCCATAGGTCCGCTTCAACCGGCGCGCCCGTGCGGCCAGCTGGGAAATCGGCAGGGCCGGGGTGTCGTCGATATAGAGAGGGCAGCTTTCCAGCGCCTTTGCGGCCTCGACGAAGCGGCGGAACTCGGCCTCGGTCATGTCGCCGCGGCGGATCTGTTCGGAGGGCACTTCGGAGGCCTCGGAGAGGACCCGGGCCGCGAGCTGTTCGGACGACATTTCGAGCGAAAAGAAGCCGACGACCCCGCCTTCGACGGCGCCCTCGCTGCCGTCAGGGCGTTTGCCGCGCTTGTAGGCCTTCGCAATGTTGAAGGCGATGTTGGTGGCGAGCGAGGTCTTGCCCATCGAGGGCCGCCCGGCAAGGATCAGAAGGTCGGACGGGTGCAGGCCGCCGAGCTTCTTGTCAAGATCGGTCAGCCCGGTCGAAATCCCCGCAAGGCCTCCGTCGCGCTGATAGGCGGCGAGGGCGGATTGTACGGCCTCAGTTGTGGCCTTGAGGAAGGAGACGAAGCCTTTCTCGACAGTGCCCTGTTCGCCAAGCGTATAGAGCCGCTGCTCGGCCTCGACGATCTGTTCGCGCGGATCATTGTCGACCTCGATCGTCTGCGCCCGCGCGGTGATGTCCTGCCCGAGCCGCATAAGCTCGCGCCGGACCGCCAGATCGTAGATCATCTGCGCATAGTCGCGCGCGGCGAAGGCCGAAATCGCGGCGCCGGCAAGGCGGGCCAGATAGGCCGGGCCGCCAAGCTCCTTCAGACCGGCATCCTCTTCCAGATACCCCTTGAGCGTCACCGGCGAGGCGAGCGCATTCTTCTGTATACGCGCGGTCGCGATCTCGAAGATGCGCTGATGGACGGGTTCGAAGAAATGCTCGGCCTTCACCAGCGCGGCGATCCGGTCATAAATGTCGTTATTGGTCAGGATGGCGCCGAGAAGCTGCTGCTCCGCCTCGATATTGTGCGGAAGCGCCTCTGCCTCGGGCGCCTGCTCCACGGCCCGGATCTTTGCGACGTCACTCATGTTGTCCCCCGTTATCGGCCAAGGGATATGCGCCAAGCGGGCGCGGGAGGCAAATTGTATATCCTTGTGGACGGCCTTGTGGATAAGCCTCAACCGCAATATCTTGCGGCACCCTCTTCGCTCGCGTCAATATGTGTGAAGTGGCGGGCCCGGCCCGCGCGCCCTGCCTTGCGCGACGTCAGGCCTTTTTCCGCGCATCCTGCCAGGCGCGGGGATCGGTCAGGAAGGCTTCCACCTCGGCGAGTGTCGCGGCATCGAACGCACCCGAATCGCGGGCAGCAGTCAGCACGTCCCACCAGGTACAAAGATAGTGAAGCGCCACGCCATGACGCGCGAGCGTCTCGACCGTTTCGGGAAAGATGCCATAGTAGAAGATCACCGCGGTATGGGCGCAGCTCGCGCCGGTTTCGCGGATCGCGTCGACAAAGCTCAGTTTCGACCCGCCATCGGTCGTAAGATCCTCGACCAGAAGAACCCTCTGCCCCTCGCTCATCGCGCCTTCGATACGGGCGTTGCGGCCATAACCTTTCGGCTTCTTCCTCACATAGGTCATTGGCAGGGCAAGCCTCTCGGCCACCATCGCGGCGAAGGGGATGCCGGCCGTTTCGCCGCCCGCGATATTGTCGAAGGCCTCGAAACCCGCCTCGCGCAGGACCGTCACGGCCATGAAATCCATCAGGACGGAGCGGATGCGCGGGAAGGAGATGAGCTTGCGGCAATCAATATAGGTGGGCGAGGGCAGGCCCGAGGCAAGCGTAAAGGGATCAGCGGCATTGAAATGCACGGCCTTGATCTCCAGAAGCATCCCGGCCGTCAGGCGGGCGATCTCTTCTTTCGGCGGAAACGAGCTTGGAATCATGGCGCGGCCTTTCTCACTTTCTGTCCCAAAATACCCCCCGCGGAGCGGCCCGGCCTCTCCGTCGGATGCCTCCGGCGGAGGTATTTGGGGCAAGATGAAAGATCAATCCGCGACTGTCCAATGCAAGGGAAAGCCGGGATCGAAAACAGTCACAGGCCCCGCGCCGGTGTCGATCTTCGAAGGGTAGGCCACGGGGTCGCCCTTGCGAAGGGTGATGCGCTCCTCGTTCGGCGCGAGGCCGTAGAAGGCTGCACCGTTTTCGGAGGTGAAGGCCTCCAGCCGGTCAAGCGCGCCTTCCTCCTCGAAGACATGGGCGAGGATCGACATCGTGTTCGTGGCGGTGAAACAGCCGGCGCAGCCGCAGGCGTGTTCCTTCAGGTGATCGGGATGCGGCGCGCTGTCGGTGCCAAGGAAATAGCGCCTGTCGCCGCCGGTCGCGGCCTTGCGGAGCGCGAGGCGGTGCATTTCCCGCTTGGCGACGGGCAGGCAGTAATAATGCGGCCTGATCCCGCCGGCGAGGATGTGGTTGCGGTTGATGATCAGGTGATGGGTGGTGATCGTCCCGGCGAGGTTCTTTTCGGTTTCCCCGATATAGTCGACACCGTCCTTCGTGGTGACATGTTCCATGACCACACGGAGGCCGGGTGTCCGCCGCCGGACGGGGTCGAGCACGCGGTCGATGAAGACCGCCTCGCGGTCGAAAATGTCGACATCAGGGTCCGTCACCTCGCCATGGACGCAAAGCGGCAGGCCGATCTCGGCCATCTTTTCCAGCACAGTCCGGACCTTGTCGAAATCGCGCACGCCGGACTGGGAGTTTGTCGTGGCCCCCGCCGGGTAGAGCTTGACGGCCTTGAGGAGCCCGCTTGCATGGGCGGCAGCCACATCCGCCGGATCGGTGGCCTCGGTCAGGTAGAGCGTCATCAGCGGTTCGAACGCCATGCCTTCGGGCAATGCGGCGATGATCCGGTCGCGGTAGGCGGCCGCCTCGGCCCCGGTCACGACGGGCGGCACGAGGTTCGGCATGATGATGGCGCGGGCGAAGTGGCGGGCCGTTTCCGGCAACACCCCTTTCAGCATCGCGCTGTCGCGCAGGTGCAGGTGCATGTCGTCGGGGCGGCGGAGTGTCAGGGTCTTGGGCATGGCCGAGCGCCTACACAATCCTGACGCCGGTTTCCAGTGCTCAGATTCTGGTGCTGTCTCGGTGCCGGGCGGGGTTTGGCGGGGAATATTGCCGATGATCCGCGTGGCTTCGACGCGGCGGCTTGCACCAATGGGCCGGAGGGCGCAGAATTGTCGCACCGGCGCGAAACGACGTCCGGCAGAGGATCGGGCAGATCATGAAGGCAGTTATCAGCATTCCGGCGCTTGCGCTGGTTCTTGGCGGATGTGTTTCGGACGACGGTTTCGTCCGCGTCAGTGGCGTACGCGAGGCGCGCGCGGATGAGGTGACTGCTTGCGCCTATGTCACCGATATCAGTGGAAAACCAAGCGTTTACGGGCCACTCGCCAAGCAGGGTATGGACTATATCCGCAACAAGATCATCGCCGATGCGCGCGCGGCAGGCGCCAATACGGTCGTCTTCGACGAGGCCCCGGCAGGGGTTCCGGCCTATGAGCTTCACGCCGTCGCCTATCGTTGCTGAGGGCGCGGCTTCATCCCCCGGCTTGTTTCATCCGCGCGTGGCGGTGCAACATGAGTGGGGTGGGGGAGCTTTCGTCATGATGACCTTTCGAAGCGTGTTGTGGCAGCGCCGGCATGTCGGCGCATTGGTCGGCATTCTGTCGGCATTGTGTATGGCAGGGCCAGATCGGGCGAGCGCGGCCTGCCCGACAACGGCCGATCTCGACGGCGGGGTGCGGGCCGTCTTTGCCAATGGCGGGGCCACCGATTACCGAAGGCTCGACAGCAACCTTCTGGAGATATTCGAGCCGTCGGGTACCAGAGGTACCGACGGGATCGTCTATACCAGCCAGTACGGGCTCTACGATCTGGAGGCGGCGGAAGTATTCGCGGGCAAGCGCAACCAGGAGAGCCGCGTCATCCTGACCTATTCGGAGCCGGTGACGAATCTGCCGCTGCCGGTTTCCGGCAAGATCTGGTTCGGGGCGATCACGACAAGCTGGCCGGACGGCGAACTGGTGACGGATACGGCGGTCTATGTCTTTGGCAATGGCGATCGCCGGCGCATCAACGGCTGCGACTATGACGTCGTTCCGGTGAAGGCGAGTTTCATCGCCGGGCAGGACTGGATCATGCATGACTACATCTTCATTCCGTCGCTGCCGCTGGCGATCCTGACGGGGCGGCAGTTTCCGGGGATGGCCAATCCCGAGGGCCGGGCGCTGGCGCGGCTGGAACCCATTTCGCGCTGATCAGCGCGGCGGGGTCTGTTGGGCCGGCATGCGCTGCCCGGTCATTTCGAGATCATGTTCAAGCTGGGCAAGGCGGGCCGCGAATTTCGGCGCGCCAAGGCGGGTGACGACGTTGCGGCACAGAATGGCGGCAAGGGGCACGCGGCCATCTTCGTCAAGTTTCGCAAGCAGCGTCCGAAGATAGGGCCGGTAGTTGCGCCGCGCCCGGTAGAAGATGCGAAAGAGCCGATCGTCAAAGCTGCTTGTCGCCGCCGCCGCGAGGATCGAAGGCAATATCCGCATCGTATCGAGCGCGGTTGCGATGTCGCGGCCGAGGTTGCGGCAGGGCAGAAGCGTCGTCCAGGGGCGAACGAAAAGCGCCGCATGCATGGCGTCGAGCACCTGTTCGGGATCGAAGATCACAAAGACGGGGCCGGCGCCCTCGGTCATGTCGGGCGCATAGCCGTAGCGGTCGGTGAAGGAGGTGCGGCGCATCTCGGAATAGCGCGGGTCCCAGCCGGCGATGCGCGGGTCGAGTGTGGCCTGCGGTTGCACCAGGATCACGGTCGCACCGGGGGCCGCGACGGAATAGGCTGCTGCGGCATAGCCCGCCATCCCCGCACCATAGAAGACGACCTTGTCGAAATCCTCGAAGAACCCTTCATCGACGAGCCGGTCGAAGAAGGCATAGACCGCGGGATCGCGATACCAGGTGTCACGGGTGGCGATGAGGCAGAGATGCGACCAGTTCCGGCCCTTTGCCACGTGATAGCCAAGCGGCAATTGTCCGGGCTGGCTGCGGCGGATGCTTTCCACCGTCTCGAAGGTCACGACGAGGGTCGCGCTTTCATCCATGAAGAAGGCGGCATGGGACGGCCCGAGCCACTGAAAGAAGCCGGCCTCCTCGCCGATGGCTTCGATCCGCTCGAACCATTGACCATCAGGCAGAGACCGAAGGTCTTCCGCGCCCGTGTCGCTTCTGTGCATTACCAGCCCGTACCCACATACTTCCCACAGGCGAGTTTGCACCCGCGATCCGGCCCCGCGCAAGCTGCGGGCGGCAATTGCGGCATTTTCGGGGCATTGGGCAGGTCTACTGTTTCCGTCCGCCGCGCAAAGCCCCCGGGCCAGGTTTTTCTGTTTCGCGCTCGTCTTTCGCCTTGCGCGGTTTGGCATAGCCGGTGAGGATTCTATGTTCTTCAGCCGTCAGTACGCGGCTCGGCGGCGTCATCATCAGCCGGCCGAACAATCCGCGATAGGATTCCTCGGCCATGAGTGCGGAAAACCGCTGGCGACGCCAGTCGACGGCGGCGGCGTGAAGGGCGCCGAGTTGCGCGTCTGCGCGCAGCGCGTCACGGATGGGGCGGCTTTTGCACGCCATGGCAGCGATGGTCTTGTCCACCTCGGCCGACAGGTTGCGTTCGACCCAATAGGACATGTCGAAGGCGGATTCGTCGCGGTTGGCGCGGCCCCGATCGCATTTCAGCACATAGCTTTCCATCGCGCCGAGCGCATAGTGATTGAGCTGGACGAGCCGGTAGTTGTCGCGACCATAGTCAGAGAAAATCCGCTGGGTGTGCATGCTGGCGGGAAGTTCGCGGCCGGATCCGTCGAACCAGCGCTGCGCCGCGAGCCGCGCGGGATCAGGTTGCAGGGGGCGGTGAACGCCGATCTTGGCGTAGGTGCCGTCATTGCGGAAAAGCGTCTTGAAGAGCGCCGCGCGCCAGGGCCAGCCCATTACTTTCGGTGCCGCGCGGGTGAATTGTTCGGTGACGGGGTTGTCTTCGAAGCTGCGGATGCCGTCATTGCCGAAGAGCCGCCATGTGAGCGGGATCGCGGTGGCGTCGGGCAGGGCAGAGAGAAGCGCCGTCAGCGTCCGGTCGCCCGCGTGGATATTGACGTATTCGTCGATGTCGAAGAAGAGAATCCACGCTGCCCTCTGCGTAACAGGGTGGCGGCTGGCGAGGTTCAGGGCACTCCATTGCGGGCCACGCTTGCCCGCGTTGTCGTTACGGATATGGGTCAGCCAGCCCATGTCCTGAAGCCGGTCGAGCATCCGGTCGGTGCCGTCCTGACAATCGTTCGAAAAGACGAGGAAATCGGTGAATCCGGTGGCGCGGTGATGGGCGAACCAGTCAATCAGGAAAGCGCCTTCGTTGCGGACCGTGAGGATGGCGAGAAACCGCGTCCCTTCAGGTTCGTCTGGTGGCGTTCCGGTCATCGGGCGTGGTTGTCCTTTCGCTTGCCTCCGAGCGATAGCACAGCGCGCGGGCGAGGAAAATTGCCTAAGCCGCCCCGGTCATGCCAGCCCGTCGAGGATGGCGGAAATGCCGGCTGCCGCTTCTGCCGCACCGAAGGGGGCGTTGACAAGGAAAAGCCCGCTGCCGGTCAGTCCGTGGCCGGGTTTGGCCCCGGCAAAGCGAACCTCGTGACGCAAGGTCTTTGCAAGCCCCTGCGCCTCCAGCGCCCGCACCATTGGCAGATGCGCGCCGGACGGCAGGATCGGATACCAGAGGAGGATCACCCCCACATTCCATTTGGCATGAATGCGACCGATGAGGCCGGGCAGGGCGGCATAGTCCGATTTGACCTCATAACTCGGGTCGATGACCATGAGGCCCCGGCGCGGTTCCGGCGGCGTGACGGCCAGCGCCATCTGCAACCCGTCTTCCTGCCGGCACTGCGCCGGGTGGCCAGCCATGGCCTGACGCAGGGCGGCGAATTCGGCCGGATGCAGTTCGGCCAGGATCATCCGGTCATCCGGACGCAGCAACTGCGCGGCGATCAGGGGCGAGCCCGGGTAGGCCATGGCTCCATGCCGGTCCTTTATGGCCGCAATGGCCCGCATGTAGGGATGATCGGCCGGAAAGCCGGCGGCGGCGCGGGCGATGCCGGCTGCGGCCTCGCCCGTCTTCAACGCCTCGGGCGCGTCGAGCGCATAGAGCCCGCGGCCGGCATGGGTTTCGATATAGGTCAGCGGTTTGGGCTTGACGGTCAGGTAGGACAGCACCGAGGCCAGAAGCGCGTGCTTGTGGACGTCGGCGAGGTTTCCGGCGTGATAGATGTGCTGGTAGGAAAGCATCCTGTCGTCCCGGAATGAAAAGACCCTCCCCGGCGGGGAGGGCCGATCGCACTATGCGGCGGGCGTCTTACTTCGGCCCGATCATCATCACCATCTGGCGGCCTTCGAGCCGGGGCATGTTTTCGATCTTGCCGATCTCGGCGACATCGGCGGCCACCCGGTTCAAAAGGTCGAGCCCGAGTTCCTGGTGCGCCATTTCACGGCCGCGGAAGCGCAGGGTGACCTTCACCTTGTCGCCGCCTTCGAGGAACTTGATCACCGACCGCATCTTGACCTGATAATCGTGGATATCGGTTCCGGGGCGGAACTTGATTTCCTTGATCTCGATCACATGCTGCTTCTTGCGCGCCTCGGCCTCGCGCTTTTGGGTTTCGTACTTGTACTTGCCGAAATCCATGATCTTGCAGACCGGCGGTTCCGCATTGGGCGAAATCTCGACGAGGTCGAGGCCCGCCTCTTCGGCCATCGCCATGGCCCGTGAGGGGCTGACGACACCGACATTTTCGCCATCGGCGCCGATGAGGCGGATTTCCTGGGCGCGGATGCGGTCATTGACGCGTGGTCCCGTGTCGCGTTGCGGCGGGGCGTTGTGCGGTCTGCGAGCTATGGTGGCACTCCTTCTTGTCGTGGCCGGAAATTGAACGCGCGCAAGGTAGTCGGCGGGCCGGTGCGATTCAAGCGGGATTCCTCCAAGAGGCGTTTTGTCAGCTTCCGCCTGTTTGGCTTTTCTGCCATAGCGGCGCCGGCAGCGACTCATCGCTGAATTCGCGGAGGATTGCGACATGAACAGAAACCTCGTCATCGCGCTATTGATCGTGGTGCTCGCCGGTGGCGGCTATTGGTACTACGCCGATCAGCAGCGGATCGCCGAAGAAGCGGCGATGGCGCAGAAGGCGGCCGAAGAAGCGGCAGCGGCGGCGAAAAAGGCCGAGGAAGAGGCTGCCGCCAAGGCCGCCGAAGAGGCCGAGGCCGCTGAGGAAGCGGCTGCGAAAGCCGCCGAGGAGGCTGCCGCCAAAGCTGCCGAGGAAGCCGCCGCAGCTGCGCAGGCGGTTGCGGATGCCGCCGCCGAAATGGTGGCCGCGCTGGACCCCGCCAATTTCGACATCGCCAAGGTCGGTGCGGTCATCGACGGCTCGTCGCTTGACGACGCCACGAAGGCGACGTTGAAGGCCGCCGTTGATGCGGCGAAAGACAGCCCAGACCTGCTGAAGGTCGCGCTCGATCAGGTCAAGGCCGCGCTCGGCCTCTGATCGCTGCGAATTTTGCTGCGCCGCGTGGCCGCGAGGCTGCGCGGCGTTCTCTTTTCCGGGCGGCCCTTTCAGGCGGAAAGCGCAGCGATGGCCTCGGCAAGGTCGATGGCGCCGTCATAAAGCGCGCGGCCTGAAATCGCGCCCGCGATCACCCCGGTGTCGCGCAGCGCAACGAGATCGGCCAGCGATGAGACGCCGCCGGAGGCAATCACGGGGATGGTGACGGCACGGGCGAGCGCCTCGGTCGCCGCGATATTGGGGCCGGTCATCGCCCCGTCGCGGGTGATGTCGGTGTAGATGATCGCGGCGACGCCGGCATCTTCGTAGCGCTTTGCCAGATCGGTGACCATGACATCGGTCTCTTCCGCCCAGCCCTTTGTCGCGACGCGGCCGTGGCGCGCGTCGATGCCGACGGCGACCTGGCCGGGAAAATGGCCCGCGGCTGCACGGACAAGCGCCGGGTCCTCCACCGCGACGGTGCCGAGGATCACCCGCGTCAGCCCCTTGGCCAGCCACATCTCGATTGTCGCCATGTCGCGGATGCCGCCGCCAAGCTGCACCGGGATGGTGACGCGGGCGAGTATCGCCTCCACCGCCGCCGCATTGACCGGCGCCCCGGCGAAAGCCCCGTTCAGATCGACCAGATGCAGCCATTCGCAGCCCGCCGCCGCAAATTCCGCCGCCTGCGCGGCAGGATCGTCGCCGAAAACCGTGGCCTTGGCCATGTCGCCGTGCAAAAGCCGCACGCAGTGGCCGTCCTTGAGGTCTATGGCGGGGTAGAGGATCATGGTCGGCATCCCGATATTCGCGGTCGCCGCCTCTTGCCACAGCGTCGGGCTGATTGCAAAGCCCGGCCCTACGCCACGTCACACTGGACCTCGGGGCGGGACAGGGCGGATAATGGTCGCCAGTGGTCGCTGGGAGGAATTTGCGATGAAACGCGTGTTGGTGGCGGTGGCGCTGGGTCTGGTTGCGGGGGCGGCATCGGCCGATCCGGTGGAAGGCGTCTGGAAGACGAAACCCGATGACAACGGGAATTTCGGGCATGTGCAGATCGCGCCTTGCGGCGACAAGATCTGCGGTGTGCTGGTTCGCGCCTACGGGTCGGACGGCAAGGAAATCGAAAGCCCCAATATCGGCAAGAGCATCATCTGGGACATGGTTGCGAAAGGCGATGGCGCCTATGGCGACGGCAAGATCTGGTCGCCGGATCGCGACAAGACCTACAAGTCGAAGATGCAGCTATCGGGCGACAAGCTCGCGGTCGAGGGTTGCGTTCTTGTCGTCTGCCGCGATGGCGGCACCTGGCTGCGGGTGAAGTAAGCTAGCCGAAGACGGACCAGCCTGCGCGGCTTGCCAGCCGCTCCACGGCGAGCGTGCCGAGTTGCGAATTGCCCTGGGCGTTCAGCCCGGGCGACCAGACGGCGATGGAGGCGCGGCCGGGGGCGATCACCAGTATGCCGCCCCCGACGCCGGACTTGCCCGGCAGGCCGACGCGATAGGCGAATTCGCCCGATCCGTCGTAATGGCCGCAGGTCAGCATCAGCGCGTTGATGCGCCGCACGCGTGCAGGCGACAGCATGCGCGGGAACCCCGGGGCGTTCACCAGAAACCGGCCGGCCCGGGCCAGCTGCCGCGTCGTCATGCCAATCGCACATTGATGGAAATAGGCGCCAAGCGCCAGTTCCGGCGGGTTCAAGAGATTGCCGTGGCCGCGCATGAAATGCGCCAGCGCGAAGTTGCGATGCCCGGTTTCCGTCTCGGAACGCGCGACATCCTCGTTGATATGGATATCCTCGTCTTCCGCCGAGGTGCGCACGAACCGCAGAAGCTCGCCCAGAAATTCGCGCGGCGCGTGGCCGGACAGAACAGCGTCGGTCACGACGATCGCTCCAGCATTGATGAAGGGGTTTCGCGGCCGGCCGCGTTCATGTTCCAGCTGCAGGATCGAGTTGAAGGCAAGCCCGGACGGCTCGCGTCCGACGCGCGTCCAGAGCTGATCGCCGAGCCGGCCGAGCGCGAGCGCGAGCGTAAAGACCTTCGACACGCTCTGGATCGAAAAGGTGACGCCGGTGTCGCCCGCGTTGAATTCGCGTCCGTCGGCAAGGCAGACGGATATCGCGAACTGGTTTGGGTCGATACCGGCGAGTTCCGGGATGTAGTCGGCCACGCGGCCCCGGTCGGTCGCCGCCGCCATCTCTTGTGCGATATCGTCAAGGATGGCCTGCATGTCCATGTCTACGGTACCCAGCGAAGGAAATTGGCGATCATCCTCAGCCCGGTGGCCTGGCTCTTTTCCGGGTGGAATTGGGTACCGATGATATTGTCGCGCCCGACGATGGCGGTGATGTCGCCGCCATAGTCGCAATGCGCGATGCGATGGGCCGGGTCGGCGGTGCGGAACTGGTAGGAATGCACGAAATAGGCATGCTGGCCGGCCTCGATCCCGTCAAGAACAGGGTGCCGCATGTCGATGACGAGATCGTTCCAGCCCATATGCGGCACTTTCAGCCCGGTGTCGGACGGGGTGATGCGAACCACCTCGCCGTCGATCCAGCCCAGCCCGGGCGTGTCGGTGTATTCGCGCCCCCAGCTGGCCAGAAGCTGCATGCCCACACAGATGCCAAGGAAGGGGCGCCCCCTGACCCGGACCGCATCCTCCAGCGCGTCGGCAAGGCCGCTGCGTTCGAAAAGCGCCGCGCGGCAGGCCGGAAAGGCCCCGTCGCCGGGCAGGACGATCCGGTCGGCGCGGGCCACATCCTCGGGCCGGGAGGAGACCAGCACCGCGCCTGCGCCCGTTTCGCGCGCCATGCGCTGAAAGGCCTTTTCGGCCGAATGAAGGTTGCCGGCCTCGTAATCGACGAGGACGGTCAGGCTCACAGCGCGCCCTTGGTCGAGGGCAGGCCGGTCTGCCGTGGATCGCTTTCCACCGCCTCGCGCAGGGCGCGGGCGACGGCCTTGAAGGCGGCTTCGGCGATGTGGTGGCTGTTCAGCCCGTGCAGCATGTCGACATGGAGCGTGATGCCGCCATGGGTCGACAGCGCCTGAAAGAACTCGCGCACAAGCTCGGTGTCGAAGGTGCCGATCTTCGCGGTCGGCATCGGCAGGTTCCAGACGAGGTAGGGCCGGCCGGAAAGGTCGAGCGCGGCGCGCACCAGCGCGTCGTCCATGGGCAGCAGGCAGGACCCGTAACGGCGAATGCCGCGCTTGTCGCCAAGCGCCTTGGTCAGCGCCTGACCGAGCGCGATGCCGGTATCTTCCACCGTGTGGTGGTCGTCGATATGCAGGTCGCCCTTTGCGGCGATCTTCATGTCGATCAGCGAATGCCGCGCCAGTTGGTCGAGCATGTGGTCGAAAAAGCCGACGCCGGCCTTGTTGTCATAGGTGCCGTCCCCGTCGAGATTGATCTCGACCGAGATATCGGTTTCGGCGGTCTTGCGGCTGATCCTGGCTTGGCGCATCGAAAACTCCGGCGGCTGTCGCGCGGGTTATAGGCGCCGCTTGCGGCCGCTCCAAGCCTTGGACTGGCATTTTCGGAAGGTGCTGTGGCGCGCGGGCAGCGGCGGACGTGCCGGGCGGGGTCAGGCATAGCTGACGATTTCGTATTCCACGCCGTCATCGCCGTCGAAGTAGAAGCGCTGGCCGGGCTCATAATCCGCATGCGAATGCGGGGTGAAGCCCGCGGCGCGCACCGCGGCCTCGGTCGCGGCCAGATCGTCGACGACCAGCCCCACATGATTAAGCGCGCCGCGCTTGTCATAGCGTTCCGCCTGTCCCGTCAGCGGCTTTGATGGTGCGTAAAGCGCAAGGTAGTCGCGGTCGGTGCCGACATGGATGGTGAAGCCGTTGTTCAATGCGCTGCCCTGCCAGCGGATTTTCCAGCCGAATATCCGCATGAGCGTTTCGGCGGTGGCCTTCGGGTCGGTCACGGTGATGTTCACATGTTCGATACGGGCTGCCGGGTTCCTGGCCTTCATGGTGTCGTCTCTTCCCAATGGTTTCTGTGACTTGCCCCGGGGTAATTCCTCAGGTTAACTTGAGGTCAAGGAGAAATTTCCATGCAGCGCGAATTGACGATTGGCGCCCTGGCGCGGCGGACGGGGCTCAGCGTTTCGGCGATCAGGTTCTATGAGGAAAAGGGGTTGGTTCGTCCCGGCCGCAACGCCGGCGGCCAGAGGCGGTTCGCCAAATCCGATATCCGGCGGCTGTCATTCGTCCTGATAGCCCAGCAGCTCGGCTATACGATTGCCGAGATCGGCCGGCGGCTGGCAGAGTTGCCTGACGGCCGCGCGCCCGATGAGGCCGACTGGCGCCGCATCGGCAAGGCGTTTCGGCGCGAGCTTGATGAGAGGATCGCGCTGATGCAGTCCTTTCGCGAAAAGCTGGACGGATGTATCGGCTGCGGCTGCCTGTCGCTCAAGCGCTGCGCGCTTTACAACCCCGATGACCGGGCCGCGCGGAAGGGCGCGGGACCGCGCTATCTGATGGGGGACAAACCGGAAGGGGCCTGAGGCGAAGCGGTTAGTATTCTTCCTCCGCACCGGTATCGACAAGCCAGCCGCCGGGGCCGGCAATGTGATCGGGCAGGAAGAAGATCAGCGTTTCGCGCAGAAGAAGGCAGACCAGAAGACTGGCGGCGATTTCGTCGAAAGAGATTTGTCCCAGCATCGTGTCGGCCCTTCAACCAATTACCACGCCGATGGTCGGGGCCAATGACGGCGCCAATATGACGGGTCCGGGGCATTTCGGGACCATTCAGATGTCAGGAATTTGCGTGCCATGTTGTCCGCCCAACACGCATTTGCGGTAAATCGGATTTGTTCGGTGCGGCGGGGTTGTTCGGTGCGAAGGGCGTTCCTATCTCGGCTCGACGACCACCCTTGCGGCCACACCGGCGCGCAGGGCGCAGACGGAGCATCCGATGTCGACGGCCATGTCTTATTTCCGCTGGGCATTTCTTGTGACGGCGGTGGGGCTTGGTCTGTCCTTCTGGCTCGGCTGGAGCATCGGCAACGATCTTGGCACCGCCGTTTCCTTCCTGATGATCGGGGTCGTGCTGGCGGTTCTCGAAATCTCGCTTTCCTTCGACAATGCCATCGTCAATGCCAACAAGCTGAAAGAAATGGACCCCGTCTGGCAGCGGCGGTTTCTGACCTGGGGTATCGTGATTGCCGTTTTCGGGATGCGGGTGATCTTTCCGCTTCTGATCGTCGTGATCGCGGCCAGGATCGGTCCTGTCGAGGCAATCCGTCTGGCGGCGTTGCACCCTGAGGAATACGCCCAGATCATCGGTGATGCCCATCTGTCGATTGCGGCCTTCGGCGGCACGTTCCTGATGATGGTTGCGCTGACCTATTTCATCGACGAGGGCAAGGATGTGGACTGGATCCGGACGCTGGAATGCCAGTTGCGGCGATGCGCCTCGGTTCGCGGGCTGGAAATTGCCCTGGTGCTGGCTGTGATTCTCGTCTTTGCGGCGGTCCTGCCGGTTCACGAGCGCGGAACATTTCTGTTCTCGGCCATCGCGGGGCTGTTCACCTTTCTCGCAGTCGAGGTGTTGGGCCATATCCTCGACGCCAAGCAAAGGGCCATGTCCTCGGCGGTCCAGGGCGGGCTTGGCGCATTTCTCTATCTCGAAGTACTCGACGCCTCGTTCAGCTTCGACGGTGTGATCGGGGCCTTTGCGCTGACCCACAACCTCTTTCTGATCGCCATCGGGCTGGGCATCGGGGCGATGTATGTGCGGTCCATGACGATCATGCTGGTGGAGCGGCGGACGCTTGCGCATTTCCGCTATCTCGAACACGGGGCCTTTTATTCGATCCTTGTCCTGTCGGTGATCATGTTCGCCCAGACGCTCTGGCATATACCGGAGATGGTCACGGGCGGGCTCGGCGCCGGGTTCATCGGTCTGGCGCTGGTCTCGTCGGTCCTTCACAACCGCCGTCAGCACCTGGGGTAAAGGCCGGCAACCCGGCCGGAAGGTTTCAGCGACTGCCAGAGAACTCCGCCGCCAGCGCGTCCGCGCCACGGACGAGGATCGACATGTCGATCGCGATGCAGACGAAGCCCGCTCCGGCGGTGACGCATTCCCGCGCGAAATCCTTGTCGAGCGTCAGAAGACCGATGGGTTTGCCTAACGCACGGGCGCGGCCGATGGTGTCGATGATCTTCGCCTTGACCTCCGGATGACCGGTCTGGCCCGGATATCCCATCGAGGCGGCAAGATCGGCCGGGCCGATGAAGACGGCGTCGACGCCATCGACCGACGCAATGTCGTCAAGGCACGCAATCGCTTCGACGGTTTCGATCTGAACGATCAGGCAGATCTCGGAATTGGCCAGGGCGGTATAATCCCTGATCCTGCCAAAGCGCGACGCGCGCGTCCCGCCGGCGACGCCGCGCACCCCGTGGGGCGCATAGCGAACGGCGGCGACGGCGGCCTCGGCCTCGGCCCGGGATTGGACGTAGGGCAGGATAAGCGTTTGCGCCCCCTGATCCAGATGGCGTTTGATCAGCGCCGTCTGGTTTTCGGCGGGCCGTACGATGCATTCGGTCGGGTAGGGGGCGGCGGCCTGCAACATGGGCAGGACGGCGCTGACCTCTGCCGGGGCATGTTCGGTATCGAGCGTCATCCAGTCGAACCCCGCACCGGCCACGGCCTCGGCCACCGTGCTGTGCGGGATCGAGACCCAGATGCCGTATTGCACCTCACCGGCGCGCAGGCGTTCCTTGAACCGGTTTTTCGGCAGTTCTGTCGTCATGTCGCGTGATCCTGATCAGCGTTTGATGAGCGTCGCCAGCCGTTCGATGGCGAAGCGGTAGCCTTCGGTACCCGCCCCGGCGATCACGGCATTGGCGCGGCCAGAGACATAGGAATGATGCCGGAAGCTTTCGCGCTGGTGGATATTGGAAATGTGAACCTCTATAACCGGCCCTTCGAAGGCGTTGAGCGCGTCGAGAATGGCGACGGAGGTATGCGTGAACGCGCCGGGATTGATGACGATGCCGTCGACAGTTCCGCGCGCGCCCTGAATCCAGTCGATCAGCTCGTATTCCCGGTTCGACTGATGGCAGCGCAGGTCAAAGCCCATGGCCCCGGCGGCGGTTGCACACAGCGCCTCGACATCGGCGAGCGTTTCGCGGCCGTAAACCTCCGGTTGGCGCGTGCCGAGAAGGTTGAGGTTGGGTCCGTTCAGGACAAGGATGGTCGGCATGGCGGTCTTCCGGTTGGGTCGCGATTTGCGCGATCATGGTGGAAATGCCTGAGGGCCGCAATTGCCGCGCTCGCAAATACAGGCATTGCCACACTTCTGTTGCGCCGCCGCCGTTACGTTGTTTTTCGGGAACTCAAGGTCTTCCATGTGGCAATTCGAGACGGAAGATGGTCATGATCCGCCAGCGCGGAGAGATACATGGACCTGAACCAGATACGGTACTTTCTGAACCTGGCCGAGGTGCTGAACTTCACCGAAGCGGCGCGGATGAGCGGCATTTCGCAGCCGAGCCTGACGAAATCCATCCAGCGGCTGGAGGACGAACTGGGCGGGCCGGTCGTTTATCGCGATGGCAAGGACACCCGGCTTACCGCGCTTGGCCGGGACTTGCAGGTCGAGTTCATGCGCGTGCAGGCGGCGCTCGACACGGTTTCGGAACTGGCCGAAATCTCTGTCCTTGGCCGGCGCCGGCGACTGATGGTCGGGGTGGCGAGCACCATCGCGCCGACCGTCCTCGCGCCTTTCTGGCGCCATGTGCTTGCCCAGCTTCCATCGGTTGAGCTGCAGTTTCATCCGATGCTGCCGGGCGAGTCCGAGGCGGAGGTTCTATCAGGTAGATACGACCTTTGCCTGCTGTCCAACCCGCCCGCCGCGAATGTGAAGCTGAGAGTCTTGCCGCTTTTCGATGAACCGCTGCGGCTGGCGATGGCCGCCGGGCATCCGCTGGCGGCCGAAGACATCGTGCCGGCCGCGAAGCTGGCCGAGGAAACCTATCTTGACCGGCTTCATTGCGAGTTTCGGTCGCAGCTCATCCGCCATTTCATGGATCGTAATATCGTCATGACCCCGCGCCTGCAGTCGGAGCGGGAAGACTGGGTGCAGCAGATGGTCGCCGAAGGGGCGGGTGTCTGTACGCTGCCGGCCCATTCGGCCATCGTGCCGGGGATTGTCCTGCGCCCGGTCGAAGGGCTGACGCTGTCGCGGCAGGTCTCGCTGGTTGCGGTTTCAGGATCGGGCAACGCCAAGGAAGTGCGGCAAATCCTGACGATGGCCGCCGGTTTCGCCTGGCCTGCCTGAGCGGACGGGCGAAGCCGGCTATGGTAACTATTCCGTAGGGCTATTGGAAATCGGGCCAAGTCAGCCCCAAATATTGGCCGACATCAGGAAGGGGAGATGACCCATGACCTACGCCAAGACCACCGAAGCCCTGTCGCGCCTGACACCCGAGCAATACCGCGTCACCCAGCAAAGCGGGACGGAGCGACCCTTCACCGGCGAATATGACAAGCATTTCGAGCCGGGCATCTATGTCGATATCGTGTCGGGCGAGCCGCTCTTTGCGTCATCGGCGAAATTCAACTCCGGCTGCGGCTGGCCGGCCTTTTCGAAACCGATCGCAAAGGCGAACGTGACCGAGCATCGCGACCAGTCGTATGGCATGGAACGGGTGGAAGTTCGGTCCAAACATGGCGACAGCCATCTTGGCCATGTCTTCACCGATGGTCCGCGCGAAATGGGCGGGCTGCGCTATTGCATCAACTCGGCCAGCCTGCGCTTCGTGCCGAAGGGCCGGATGGAGGCCGAAGGTTACGGCGACTATCTCGATCAGGCGGAGGGCAAGTGAATGCGTGAACGTGCTGTACTGGCCGGGGGCTGCTTCTGGGGAATGCAGGACCTGATCCGAAAACTGCCGGGCGTGGAGGCGACGCGGGTCGGTTATACCGGTGGCGACGTGAAGTTCGCCACCTATCGCAACCATGGCAGCCATGCCGAGGGGATCGAGATCGTCTTCGATCCCGACCGGATTAGCTACCGCGAGATTCTGGAGTACTTCTTCCAGATTCATGATCCGACGACGCTGAACCGGCAGGGCAATGACCGGGGGACGAGCTATCGGTCCGGCATCTACCATACGTCCGACGAACAGCGCCAGATCGCGCTCGGAACGATTGCCGATGTGGAGGCGAGCGGGCTCTGGCCCGGAAAGGTACAGACCGAAGTGGCCGCCGCTGGGGATTTCTGGGAAGCAGAGCCGGAGCATCAGGATTATCTGGAGCGGTTTCCGAATGGCTATACCTGCCATTTCCCGCGGTCGAACTGGGTTCTGCCCCGGCGCACCGCGGCCGAATAGGGCCGACAGCGACATTGTGAAGAAGGACCCGGCCCCTTGGCGGGGCCGGGCGACAGCCGGCATGCGCCGGCATTGTCGGTTTTCGCAAGAAAGGAACAACCCATGCAATTCGGTGGACTTCACGACAAGGCAAGCGAACTGCGCGTCGCCGACTGGATCGACGCGGAGGGCAACCCCATGGACCGGCCGCTGCGGCTGGCCGATCTCGGGGACGGCTACAAGATCATCTACTGTTTTCAGCACTGGTGCCCGGGCTGCCATTCGCGCGGCTTTCCGACGCTGCGCTATCTTCATGACCGGCTGAAGGACAAGGGGGTCGGCTTTGCCGTGATCCAGACCGTCTTTGAGGGCGCGGAGGTCAACACCTTCGACAAGCTCGCGGTCAACCAGCGGCAATACGGGCTTGGCGTTCCGTTCGGCCATGACCTGCCCCCCGAAGGCGAGCGCTATCCGACCTTCATGGAGGACTACCGATCTGGCGGGACGCCCTGGTTCACGGTGATCGACCCGGCGGGCCATGTCGTCTTCGCTGACTTCCGGCTTGATCCGACCCGTTTCCTCGCCGCCCTCGGGGCCGAAGATGCGCAGATGGAGCGGGTCTGATGGACCGGAGGCGTTTGTGAATGGCCGCTTGTTCCCAAACCGGAACGGGGGTGGGGCCGCTCAATCAGGTCGGCTTTGGTGGCGGTTGTCACTGGTGCACCGAGGCGGTCTTTCAGGCACTGAAAGGGGTTGTGGCGGTCCGGCAGGGGTTCATCCGGTCCGACCCGCCCCATGACAGCTGGTCGGAAGCGGTGGAGGTCGACTTTGATCCTGACGGGATATCGCTGGAAGATTTGGTGGCGGTGCATCTTGCGACCCATGCCAGCCAGTCAGCGCACAAGCTGCGTGGCAAATACCGCAGCGCGGTCTATGTGCTGACGCCCGGTCACGCGGCATCTGTCGAGACCGCACTTGCCGGCATCGCGTCGGATACGGGTGCCGTCTTCGTGACACAGGCGCTGCCCCATCGGGGGTTCAGGCCGTCGGACGACCGCTTTCAGAACTATCATGCCAGGGACCCGTTGCGGCCCTTTTGCCAGACCTATATCGACCCCAAGCTGGCGGGACTGCGCAAGGACTTCGCCCGCCTGATAAAAGTCAGCCCGGTGCGGGGTGATGCGGTCCGGTCTTGCCCGCCCTCCGGGCCAGGACTGGCAGCGCGCCGGGAATGCGCATAGCATAGCCCGGCGCCCGGCCAACCCGAACCGCGACTGCCCTGAGGAGACCGTCGAATGCCCTTGAACGCCGCCACCAGCGCCGCGCGGCTTTCCATTGCGCCGATGATGGACTGGACGGACAGGCATTGCCGCTATTTCCACCGCCAGATGTCAAGCCAGACGCTTCTTTATACGGAAATGGTGACAGCGCCGGCTGTCATCCATGGGGATCGCGACCGGCTTTTGGGATTTGACGCGGCCGAGCATCCCCTGGCCCTGCAACTCGGCGGATCCGATCCCGCGGAACTGGCAGAAGCGGCGCGGATCGCGGCGGGCTACGGCTATGACGAGATCAACCTCAATGTCGGCTGCCCGTCCGACCGGGTGCAGTCGGGCTGTTTCGGTGCTGT
>JAWKXJ010000009.1:0-121584 GCA_041397105.1 Paracoccaceae bacterium | reverse complement strand
CGGGTCGCCGGTGCGATCCTCGTCACCGACGGGCAGGCACATGACATCGACGTGACCGCCGATATGCCAGCACCCCTCAACGTGCTTCTGACCGGACAGCGCGACGACTGGGACCGGCGGCTGATGATCCGCACCGCGCCGACCTTCGGTATCATCGGCGAGCCATTGACCCTGACCTTGAGGGTAGAGGAGCAGGGGGCTGTGCCTGCCTCGATTACCGGCAGCGAGGTGACGCTGCGCATTGCCGTCGATGGCGGGACCGAACATGAATATTCGGTGCCGGTGGGCGTGGACCTCGATCTGCCGCTGACACTGGATCACGGCGGCCAGAACGTCGTGCAGGTCACGCTGGAAACGGCGCCGGATGAGTTGACCGACCGCAACAACGCCGCCGTCGTACAGATCAACGGGGTGCGCGACCGGCTTCGGGTGCTGCTGGTTTCGGGCGAGCCCTATGCGGGCGAACGGACCTGGCGCAACCTTCTGAAATCCGACAGCGCGGTCGACCTTGTGCATTTCACCATCCTGCGACCGCCCGACAAGCAGGATGGCGTGCCGGTCAGCGAGCTGTCGCTGATCGCCTTTCCGACACGCGAACTTTTCGTCGACAAGATCCGCGAATTCGATCTGATCATCTTCGACCGCTATCAGCTGCGGGGAATCCTGCCGGCCTCCTATCTCGACAATATCCGCAACTATGTGATGGAGGGCGGGGCGGTTCTGGTTTCCGCCGGGCCGGATTTCGCCTCGGTCGAGAGCATCTATCATTCGGCTTTGGGCCGCATACTTCCCGCGCGGCCAAGCGCGCGTATTCTTGACGAAGGCTATCTGCCGCGGGTGTCGGACCTTGGCCAGCGCCATCCGGTGACGGAAGGGCTGGAAACCTTCGCGCCGGAAGGCGGTACGGCGGGCAGCATCGGCGCCCCGTCCTGGGGCCGCTGGTTGCGCATCGTCGAGCTTGTCGATGCCGAAGGCCAGACGGTGATGGTCGGCCCCGAAGATCGGCCGCTTCTGGTTCTGAACCGCGCCGGCGAAGGCCGGGTGGCGCTGCTTGCCTCCGACAATGCCTGGCTTTGGGGACGTGGCTTCGAAGGCGGCGGGCCGCAGCTTGAACTCCTGCGGCGGCTTGCCCACTGGATGATGAAGGAACCCGATCTGGAGGAGGAGGCGCTGACGGCGACCGCCGATGGCCAGACGATGACGATCATCCGCAGGAGCCTGACCGAAGGTGCGCGCGAGGTCACCGTCACGGCCCCTGACGGCACCGAAACGGTGGTGCAGCTTAGCGAAACCTCGCCCGGGCGCTACACCGCCGAGTGGCCCGCCCCGGATATCGGGCTATATCGGCTGAGCGACGGCGAGATGAACCGGGTCGTGGCGCTCGGACCCGCAGCACCGCGCGAATTTGAGGAAACGATTGCCTCGGATGTGAAGCTGGCGGCGGCGGTTGCGCCGACGAATGGCGGTTTTCTGAGGCTTGCTGACGGGGCGCCCGACATCCGGCGGGTGCGCGAAGGCCGCCCGGCAAGCGGGCGCGGCTGGGTCGGCATCATGCCGCGCGGCGCCTATCAGACCGCCAATATCCGCATTCTGCCGGCGCTGCCGGCCTGGACGTTCCTTCTTGTCGCCGCACTCCTGTCGGTGGGCGCATGGATGCTTGAAGGCCGCCGCTAGGCCCCAGTCGCCGACCGGACCGGCCTGGGCCAGATCAGATCGGTACGTTGTCCCAGAACATATCCGCGTCAGCCATCTGCGCCTGTGGTGCCGGTCGCCGGTAAATCTCGGGCCGGGTGTTCTCTTTGACGATGTGGGTACGGAGTGTTGCCTTCAACTCATTGGCGCGCTCCGGATTGGCCAGAATGCGGTCGACGATCACGTCGATGTCGTCACGGTCGTTGCCGATGGTCATGGCATCCCCCTTCCTGCTGCTGATGCAGCTCTTGCAGGCAAGTGTGACAGCGACGTGACGATAGCACGCCCAGCCTCGGCACCCAATGCCGGGGCGATCACTTTTTGACCCTGCAAGGGCTGCGGCGGCGATATGCCGCGCATGGGTTGGGAAGGTTTGGCGATTAGCCCTGGGGAAGATCCAGACGGTAGGGCATGGCCGCCCAGCCGTCGCGGTTGCAGCGCGGGCGGATCATCAGGTGATCCACCCCGGCCGGAACCCTGACGCCCATCAGGCTGCGCGTGAAGGGCTGCTCCTCGACATGGGGGTGGGTCAGTTCGCGGTAGCCAAGATCGGTGCCGTCGGGCGCCATGACCTCCCACCCGCTGGCGAAGTGGTCCCAGCCGGTATCGGGATGCGTCAGCGTGACCTCCACGGTCCAGGCATCGCCTTGCTTGTGGATGGTCGCGCCGGTGACGACAGGCGCATCGGCATGCGCGGTGCCGGCAAGACCGAGGCTGAGGGCGATGGCAAGGCGGATCATGGCGGCAGCATGCCATGACGGCCGTTCAAGTGGAATCACTTTGGTGTGCGAAGCTGCAAGGTTCGCCGGGACGCTGATGCAAATTCGCGACGCAGTAGCACCGCCACCGTCGCTGCGGTGGCAAGCGCCAGCGCCGCGGGGCCGATCACCCAGGCGAGCGTGCCGAGCGCGAAATAGACCGAGCGGAGACCGCGGTTGAAGCTGCGCGCGGCCGATATGTTGATCTCTGCCGCCTGCGCCGCACGATCATAGACGAGCGGGTCGTTCAGGTCATTCGGCACAGCCGCCATGATGACGGCACAGTAGCCGAACAGGCGATGTGACCAGACGAATTTCAGGAAGGCATTGGTCAGAAACAGCAGGACGACGATGATCTTGGTTTCCCAGACGGCGGCCGGGGCATTGGCCAGCGCAAGATCGGATGCGACACCCGACAGCCGTTCGGCATTGCCGATCAGCGCCACCCCGCCGCCGATGGCGATCATCGTCGCAGAGGCCAGAAAGCTCGTTCCCTGACGCAGGCTGTCGACGATGGAGGCGTCGAAAATCCGTGGCTGGCGGGTCACGAACTGGCGCATCCACTCCCGCCGGTAGCCATTCATCAGAAAGGCGACCGAGGGATGCTTGACGGGAGGGTTTTCGACGAGATAGCCAGTGCCGAGCCAGGCCAAGACAAGAACGGCCAGCGCAACGCTGTCGGTCAGGGCGAAATGTCCGGCGTTGACGAGGTCGATCATGGCCGGAGCCTAGCCGGATTTCCGTCGTTGCCATATGGCAAAATTGGTTATATTAACTTACCAATTATCAGAAAAGGCATCGTTCTCATGGATATGCCAGTTCCTTCGGACAGCGTGCTTACGCGCAAGGCCGCCATTGTCGCCCGGCTGAGACGCCTTCTTCCCGACGATGCGGTCATCGACGACCCGGCCGAGACGCTGGCCTATGAATGCGACGGTCTGACCGCCTATCGCTGCGCGCCGCTTGCGGTGGTCCTGCCGCGGTCGACTGAGGAGGTCGCGGCGACGCTTGCCCTTTGCCATGAAGAAGGTGTGCCGGTGGTGCCGCGCGGTTCGGGTACCTCGCTTGCCGGAGGTGCGCTGCCAACGGCAGACAGCGTGATCCTTGGTGTCGCGCGGATGAACCGGGTTCTGGAGACGAATTACACCGACCGTTACATCCGGGTCGAAACCGGGCGCACCAACCTGTCGGTTTCGGGCTCGGTGGAGGCGGACGGCTTTTTCTATGCGCCCGACCCTTCGTCGCAGCTCGCCTGCGCCATTGCCGGCAATATCGCGATGAATTCGGGCGGCGCGCATTGCCTGAAATACGGCGTGACCACCAATAACCTTCTTGGCGTCACGGTGGTGCTGATGGACGGCACGGTCATCGAGCTTGGTGGCGCGCATATGGATGCGGGCGGGCTTGACCTTCTTGGCGTCGTCTGTGGATCGGAAGGGCAGCTTGGCGTCGTGACCGAAGCGATATTGCGTATCCTGCCTAGGCCCGAGGGCGCGCGGCCGGTGCTGATCGGTTTCAACTCGAACGAGATCGCGGGGGCCTGTGTCGCCGACATTATCAAGGCGGGTGTCCTGCCGGTCGCGATCGAGTTCATGGACCGGCCCTGCATCCGCGCCTGCGAAGATTTCGCCCATGCGGGCTATCCCGATTGCGAGGCACTTCTGATTGTCGAGGTGGAAGGCAGCGGCGCAGAGATCGACGAACAGCTGGGTCTGATCCGCCAGATCGCCATGCGCCATGATCCGGTGGAGTTCCGCGAAAGCGGGTCGGAGGAGGAAGCCAGGAAGATCTGGCTCGGCCGCAAATCGGCTTTCGGGGCGATGGGGCAGATCAACGACTACATGTGCCTGGACGGCACCATCCCGGTTTCCTCGCTGCCCCTGGTCCTGCGCCGGATCGGCGAGATGAGCCGCGAATTCGGGCTCGATGTCGCCAATGTCTTTCACGCCGGTGACGGCAACATGCACCCGCTGATCCTTTTTGATGCCAACAAGCCGGGCGATCTGGAAACCTGCGAGGCTCTGGGTGCGGAAATCCTGAAGCTCTGCGTCGAGGTCGGCGGCTGCCTGACGGGCGAGCATGGCGTCGGCATCGAAAAGCGCGATCTGATGAATGTGCAGTATTCCGCCCCGGACATGGAGGCGCAGATGCGCGTGAAGGATGTCTTCGACCCGAAATGGCTTCTGAACCCGGCGAAGGTGTTTCCGCTGGACGCGAGCGCGGGTCGCCGGGCGGGATAGACCCGGAACCCCGGGGGCGCTGCCCCCGGAACCCCCGGGGGTATTTGGACAACGAAGAAGGGGCAGGGGTGAAGGTTACCAGCGAGGACGAACTGGCCGAGATAGTCCGTGGCAGGGCGGACGGCTTGCGCATTCAGGGCGGCGGCACGCGCCCGGTGGGGCGCCCGGCTCTGGGCGACGTCCTCGATGTTTCCGGTCTGGCGGGCATACGGCTTTACGAGCCGGGCGCGCTGACGCTGGTGGCGGGCGCCGGGACGCCGCTGGCCGAGGTGGAGGCGGCGCTGGCGGCGGAGGGGCAAAGGCTCGCCTTTGAGCCGCCCGACTGGCGCGGGCTTCTGGGGACCACGGGGGAACCGACCCTGGGCGGCATGGTCGCGGCGAATGCCTCGGGCCCACGTCGGGTTCAAGCGGGGGCCTGCCGCGATGCGCTTCTGGGTGTGCGCTTCGTGGACGGAACCGGGGCGGTCGTGAAGAACGGTGGCCGGGTGATGAAGAATGTCACCGGCTATGATCTTGTGAAACTGATGGCGGGGTCCTGGGGGACGCTTGGCATCCTGACCGAGGTGAGCCTCAAGGTGCTCCCCGCGCCCGAGGCGGTGGCGACCCTGGTCTTTCGAGGCAGGGACCATGTGTCATCTGCCGATGTCTTCGCCCGGGCCCTCGGTTCGCCCTATGACGTGACCGGCGCCGCGCGGCTTCCCGAAAATGCCGGCGAGGCGGCGGAAACCTATGTCCGCGTCGAGGGATTGGCGGGCTCTGTCGCCTATCGCGCGGAACGTCTGGCCGCGATTTTTCCCGAGATTGGTGCGCCCGACGCCATTCTGACCGATCCGGGCGAGAATGCGCGGCTCTGGCGCAGGATCAGCGACCTTGACGTCTTCAGGGGGACCGGTGCGGATGTCTGGCGCATATCCGTCCGGCCATCCGATATGGTCGCTGTCACGGAGAGGCTATCGGGTGCCCAGATCCAGCTTGACTGGGGCGGGGGGCTGATCTGGGCGGGTGTGGAGCCGGGGCTTGACCTGCGCGCCCGTCTGGGCGTCTTCGCGGGTCATGCGACACTGATCCGGGCATCGGAGGCGACCCGGGCACGGATCGCGCCGTTTCAGCCGGAACCGGCGGCAATCGCCGCGATCTCGGCCGGACTCAGGGCGCGTTTCGACCCGCGGGGAATTCTCAATGCGGGGCTGATGGGCTGATGCAGACGACATTCACCGAAGAGCAACTGCGTGACCCCGGAACCCGGCGCGCCAATGAGATTCTGCGCACCTGCGTTCATTGCGGATTTTGCACCGCGACCTGCCCGACCTATCAGGTGCTGGGTGACGAACTCGACAGCCCCCGTGGCCGCATCTATCTGATCAAGGAAATGCTGGAAAGCGGCCGGCCGGCGGATGCAAAGACGGTCCGGCATATCGACCGCTGCCTGTCCTGCCTTGCCTGCATGACGACCTGCCCCTCGGGCGTTCATTACATGCATCTTGTCGATCACGCCCGCGCCCATGTCGAGGCGACCTATCGGCGACCATTGACCGACCGGGTCCTGCGGGCGCTTCTGGCGGCGATCATTCCTTACCCGACGCGGTTCCGCCTTGCGCTTCTCGGCGCCAAGATCGCGCGGCCCTTCGTGCGTTTTCTGCCCGACGCGCGGCTCAGGGCGATGGTGGCGATGGCGCCGCGCCAGGTGCCGCCTGTCAGCCGCAATGACGATCCGCAGGTCTTTCCGGCGCGGGGGGCGCGGCGGTATCGCGTGGCGCTTCTGACGGGCTGCGCGCAGAAGGCGCTGAATACCGATATCAACGACGCGACGATCCGGCTTCTCCGCAGACTCGGCTGCGAAGTGGTGGTGGCGCGCGGCATGGGGTGCTGCGGAGCGCTGACCCATCACATGGGCAAGACCGATGCCAGCCACGCCTCGGCGGCCGCCAATATTCGCGCCTGGATGGCCGAGAAGCGGGCCGTCGGGCTTGACGCCGTCATCATCAATACCTCGGGCTGCGGCACCACGGTGAAGGATTACGGCCACATGTTCCGCAACGAACCGCTGGCGGCCGACGCGGCGGAGATATCCGCGCTTGCCTGCGACATCTCCGAATTTCTGGAGCGGATCGGGATTGCGGCGACGGCACCCAAACCGCTGAAAGTGGCCTATCACGCGGCCTGTTCGCTGCAGCACGGCCAGCAGATCAAGGCAGCACCGAAGGCACTCTTGAAGGCGGCGGGGTTCGAGGTGGTCGAGCCTGCCCACAGTCATCTCTGTTGCGGGTCGGCGGGGACCTACAACCTGATGCAGCCGGCGATTTCGGCGGAACTGAAGGAGCGCAAGATCAAGACGTTGGAAGCGCGCGCGCCCGATGTGATCGCCGCCGGCAATATAGGTTGCATGATGCAGATCGGATCAGGCACCGGCATTCCGGTCGTGCACACGGTGGAATTGCTTGACTGGGCCAGCGGCGGTCCGAGGCCGCGCGCCCTCTCCGATTGATTTTCGTTTGAAAAGCGGCCCATCGGCCATATTCTTGCCAAAACGGACGCATAGGGTTCGAAAAACATCGAGGGATGGCAGGATGCGGGCATGGTTGGCGGCACTGGTACTGATCTGCGCTCCACTTGCGGTCGCGGCGGAAGAACCGGTCCTTGAATCACTTACCACAGCCGATGCGACACGCGGCTGGGAGGCTGTCGGGCGGATCAATATCGGCAGGTCCGCCTTCTGCACCGGGACGCTTGTCGAACCGACGATCGTGCTGACGGCGGCACATTGCCTCTATCATCAGGACAGCGGCCGGGCCTTCGAACCGTCGGAATTCGAATTTCTGGCCGGCTGGCGCAACGGCCGCGCCACCGCCTATCGGCATGTGAAGCGCATCGTCGCCCATCCCGACTATGTCTACGAGGGTCGCGACCGGATCGACAGGGTGGCCTATGACCTTGCCTTTCTGGAGCTGGACCAGCCGATCCGCCTGCCATCCGTTCAGCCCTTCCTGATGGGGGGCGATCCGATGACGGGCGATGCGGTCAACATCGTCTCCTATGCGCTCGACCGGTCCGAGGCGCCATCCTTGCAGGAAAACTGCAACGTGATCGACCGCCAGCCGGGGATACTGGTCCTGTCCTGTTCGGTTGATTTCGGGGCTTCTGGCGCGCCGATCTTCGTGATGCACGATGGCCAGCCCTATATCGTCTCGGTCGTCTCGGCCAAGGCCGAGATGAATAGCGAGCTTGTGGCGCTTGGCACCGCGATGGAGCAGCCGATAAACGAGCTTCGCGCGGCCTATGCGGCCAGTGAAACGCGGTTCCGCAAGGTTGCGGTCGGGGCCGCGGCCCTGACAGCGCCGGTACAGGCCACAGGCGGCGCGAAATTCGTCAAGCCCTAGGCGGCAGGTCCGCGCGGGTTGGCACATTGCGCCCTTGAAATCGGGAAAATCCGACCACATCTGAACCTTGCCGGGGCGCCATGACGGGTTCCGGCAGGCAATCGCCCGTCCCCTCGGGGAGGGCATTTCGACATCGCTCAATGGAGGATGACCCATGCGAAGCTACGATTTTTCCCCGCTTTACCGCGCGACCGTCGGTTTTGACCGCATCGCCGACCTGATGGACCGGGTGCTGACCGCCGACGTGACGCAGCCGACCTACCCCCCCTACAACATCGAGAAACTGGACGATAACGCCTATCGCATCTCCATCGCCGTGGCCGGGTTTTCCGGTGACGAGCTGAATGTCGAGGTGAAGGAAGGTGCCCTTCTCGTCTCCGCCCGCAAGGCCGGTGAGGAAACCGGCAAGACCTATCTGCACCGCGGTATCGCCACGCGCGCATTCGAACGGCGCTTTGCGCTTGCCGATCACGTGAAGGTCTCCGGTGCGACCCACGCCGACGGGATGCTGCATATCGACCTCGTGCGCGAGGTGCCCGAGGCGCTGAAGCCGCGCCGGATCGAGATCGCCAATGGCGATACGGTCGAATTGAAGGCGGTCAGTAAGGCGAAGGCCTGATATCGGCCGGAACGGAAAGCGGGCGCGCCGGGAAGGCGCGCCCCTCTTGTTTTAACGCTATGTCGCCACGAAACGCTGCGTCAGGTTTCGAGCGCCTCGATCATCGCGACGCGCGTTCCGTGACGCCCCCCTTCAAACTCCGCCGAGAGAAAGGCGTCGACGATATCGAGCGCGAGGCCCTCGCCGGTAACGCGCGCGCCGATGGACAGCATGTTGGCATCGTTGTGCTGACGGATCATCCGGGCCGAGAATGTGTCGCCGCAGACGCCGCAGCGAATGCCTTTGACCTTGTTGGCCGCCATCATGATGCCCTGACCGGTGCCGCAAAGGATGATCCCCAGCCGGCAGTCGCCTGAGGCGACACGTCGTGCGGCGGCTTCGCCATGGGCAGGGTAATGTGTGCTTTCCGGCGTTGTCGGTCCGATATCGACAACCTCCCAGCCTCGCGATGCGACATGGGCGGCGATGGCCCGGCGAAGGTCGATGGCGGCGTGATCGCTTGACAGGACGATGCGGTTCGTTTCGGTCATGACGTGGTCGTTTCCCTGGCGGATGAATTTGCGGATGGTGGCCGTCCGGCTGCCTGTCTTACAGTCCGTAGCGCGCGGCCGTCAGCCCGTCGAATGATATTTCGGGCGTCTTGCCGCAGACGAGGTCGGCGACCGCACGGCCCGACCCGCAGGCCATCGTCCAGCCAAGCGTTCCGTGCCCGGTGTTGAGGAAAAGGTTGCCGTAGCGCGTGGGGCCGAGGATCGGCGTTCCGTCCGGCGTCATCGGGCGAAGCCCTGTCCAGCCTTCCGCCTGGGCAAGGTCGCCGCCCTTCGGGAAAAGATCGTTGATCACATGGCGAACCGTCGCTGTGGCGTTCGGACCAAGCCGGTTCGAATATCCGGCAATTTCGGCAGTGCCCGCCACGCGGATGCGGTCGCCGAGCCGGGTGATGGCCACCTTGTGGGTTTCGTCCATGATCGTCGATTGCGGCGCACCGGCGTCTTCGGTCACGGGCAGCGTGACGGAATATCCCTTGACCGGATAAACCGGCAGGCGGATGTCGATGGGATCGAGTAGCCGGGGACCAAAGCTGCCGAGCGCGCAGACATAGGCATCGCCCGTGACAAGGCCGAGCTTGTCGGTCCGTACACCCTTCACCTTGTCGCCTTCGACCCGGATCATCTGGATCTTCTGACCATAGTGGAAGCTCGCACCGAGGGCGGTGGTCTTTTCGGCCAGCGCCATCGTGAACATCCGGCAATCGCCGGTACGGTCGGCCGTCAGCCTGAGACCGCCCACGAACTTCTCCCGCACATGGGCGAGCGCGGGTTCGACTGCAATGCAGCCCTCGGGATCGAGAACCTCGAAAGGGCTGTCGAATTCGGCAAGAATATCCTGATCCGCCTTCGACGCCTTCAGTTGCTTTTCCGTTCGGAAAAGCTGCAGCGTGCCTTGCGCGCGGCCGTCATAGTCGATCCCCGTCTCTGCGATCAGTTCGGGCATCACATCGCGGGAGTAGTTGGAGATGCGGACCATGCGCGACTTGTTCACCGCATAGGCGGTTTCGTTGCAGTTCATCAGCATTTCGGCGCCCCAGCGCCACATGCGGGGACTGATCAGCGGCCAGATGAAAAGCGGCCGGCGCTTCATGAAAAGCCATTTGAGCGCCTTCATCGGCACACCCGGCGCAGCCCAGGGTGAGGTCATGCCATAGCTGAGTTCACCCGCATTGGCATAGCTGGTCTCCAGCCCCGGACCGGCCTGACGGTCGAGAACCGTGACCTCCGCCCCCTGCTTTGCCAGATAGTAGGCTGTGGTGACGCCGATAACACCCGCACCCATCACGACGACCCGCATCCGATCCCTCCTGTGGCAATGCGCCACCGGCGAGGCCATGCCGCCGGTGGCGCGCTAGAACCACAATTGCCCGAAACAGGCAACATGGGAAATGAAAAGGCCGATGCGGCGGCCCCACGGACCTTAGTGGAGCGGCGGCCCCACGATCTCGATCTGGTGCTCCGCGCAGATGCGTGTCAACTCGGCCTTCATCTCCTCGGTCGGTTCCATCGGGTCTGGCAGTGTCGTCGCCGTCGCCTTACGGGCAACCCGGCGCACCATCGCCTCGAAATCCTTGCCGCTGGTAATCGCCAGGAAATGCGCGCCTTCCTTGCTTTCGACCCGGAAGCTGTGCGGCTTGCCCTTCGGTGCGATGGCGGTGCCGCCCGCTTCGAGATAGATGTCTTTCCCGGCGACATGGATACGGAGCCGCCCCTTCAGGCAAACGAAGACCTCGTCTTCGCTGTGGTGAATATGCAGGGGCGGGCTGTCCCCATGGGGTGCCCACTGTTCCACGACCGAGATATTGTCCTCGCCCGAACTGGCCGGGACCGGAATGGCCAGGAGGTTGTTGAGAAACCAAAAGAGTTCGATCCGGGAATCCGGTTGGGACAGCGCGTTCATGATGGGGTTCCTTGCTGCATTGCCGCCCGTCCTGGCGGCATGCTTGCAAGCTAGCTGCAATTCCTTCATCAATGAAATTGCGTTTTAATATGAGCCCGATCCACGCCATGGATATCAATGCGCTCGACCTCAACCTCATCCGCGTATTTGATGCGCTCTGGCAGGAACGCGGCGTTACCCGCGCGGGCGACCGTATCGGCCTAAGTCAGCCGGCGGTCAGCGCCGCACTGAACCGGCTGCGCCACGCGCTGGGCGATCAGTTGTTCGTCCGTCGCGGCAATGCAATGATCCCGACCCCGCGTGCCGAGGAACTGGCGCCAAGGGCACGCCTCGCGCTGGAAGAGATCGAGCGCATGCTGGCGCCCGGCCCGGCCTTCGATCCGGCGGTGCTGGAGCGGACGTTCACCATCCTTACGTCTGATTTCTTTTCGATGATGCTCTTGCCGCAACTGGCCGAACGGTTGCGGCGCCGCGCCCCCGGGGTCAAGTTTCGTGTCCTCGACAGCTCGCTCGGCGATGTCGAGCGAATCCTGCGCGACGATCAGGCCGACATGGCGCTGGAGCGGCCCATCGACTTGCCGGAAGGGGTCGCTAAGGAACCGCTTTTCCGCTCGCCTTTCGTTATGGCCGCCGCGCAGGGGGAACCTGCGGTTGCGGATATTGTGGAGGGCGAGGTGATGCCGCTTGCGGTCTTCTGCGCGCTCGACCATGCGATCCGTTCGGTTGACGGTACGATGACCGGGCAGGTTGATGTGGCGCTTGAACGGCACGGTCACGCGCGGCGCGTGACATTGGCACTGCCGCATTTCCAGGCGGTTGCGCTGGCCGTGGCGCAGGGTGGCATGACGGCGGCCTTGCCTGTGCAGTTCGCCCGCCTTGTGCGCGAGCCTCTGGGCCTCAGGTTCTTCCAGCCGCCGGTCCCGATCCCCGCGCCGGATATCAGCCTTTACTGGCATTCCCGCCATGACAAGGATGCGGCGCATCGCTGGATGCGCCGCACCGTGCTCGATCTGAGTGCGGAACTCGGGTTTCAGGATACCAGGTTGTGACCTAGCGCGTGAGGCTCTGGGCGAGCCGCATCAGTTGCACCGCCTCGGTGCGGTAGCCGAATGTGTCGTCGCCCCTTGCGCCATTGGCCAACTCGATGGCCTCGTCCCAGCCCCATTGCCCGAGATATTTCGGTTCGCTCAGAAGCTGACCCATCCCGGCGATGGCAGCGGCGAAACGGGCATCGCTATCGGCCGCGCCGGGCGTCACCGGTATCGGCGTCTCGATCAGGGTCGAGTTGTCCTCGCCCGGTTTCTTGTAGCGGAGTTTGAGAAAGCCAAGCTCGGCGACGTCGCCCGCAAGTGTCGGTTCGGCGTAGCGCAGCGGATCGTTGAGGATGGCGGGGGAGCCTGTCGGCGTAATCTCGTAAAGCGCGGTCACCTGATGGCCCGCACCGATTTCACCTGCATCCACCTTGTCGTTGTTGAAGTCCTCGCGGGCAAGCGCACGTGTCTCATACCCGATCAGCCGGTATTCGGCGACGGCAGAGGGATTGAACTCGATCTGGATCTTCACGTCGTCGGCGATGGGGAACAAGGCACCAGACAACTGGTCGACCAGCACCTTCTGCGCTTCGCTGAGCGTGTCGATATAGGCCGCCGTGCCGTTGCCGTTCTGGGCCAGGGCCTGCATCGTCGCATCGTCGAGGTTGCCGCGCCCGAAGCCGAGGACGGACAGATAGGTGCCGCTATCGCGTTTCTCGGCGATGAAGTCCTTCAACGCTTCGGGGTCGGACAGGCCGACGTTGAAATCGCCGTCCGTGGCCAGAAGGATACGACTGACCTCGCCGTCTTCGGCCATGCTTTCGGCCACCTGATAGGCCTGCCGCAGACCGTCCGCCCCGGCGGTCGAGCCGCCGGCATCAAGGCGGTCAAGCGCGGCAAGGATCGTGGCGCGGTCCGTGGCCGCGGTCGGTTCCAGAACCAGACCGGCGGAACCGGCATAGGTGACGATGGCCACCCGGTCCTCAGGCCGAAGCTGGCCGAGCATCAGCCCGAAGGATTGCTTGAGAAGCGGCAGCTTCTTTGGGTCGTCCATCGAACCCGAGGTGTCGATCAGGAAGACGAGGTTGAGGGGCGGGCGGTCATCCAGTGCCGGAAGCGCGCCTTGCAGACCCACCCGCAGAAGCTGCGTGTTCTCGTTCCAGGGCGTCTCAAAGAGACTGACCGAGGCGCGGAACGGAGCCTCACCCGTATCCGGCGCAGCATAGCCATAGGGGAAGTAGTTCACCATCTCCTCGATACGGACCGCTTCTTTCGGGGGAAGCTGGCCGTAGGCGAGTGAGGATCGGATGACGGACCAGGATGCCGTATCGGTGTCGATGGAGAAGGTGGAGACGGGGTCCTCGGCGGTGATTTTCACCGGATTGGGGACCTCGGTGGAGAAGGCTTCGGTATTGGGTTCGGCGCGAAGTGCCAGTTCTGCCGCGTCGGCATAGGGCAGGACAGCCATGCCGGGTGAGGCCGGTGCCATGGCCTTGGCGGTCGGGGCCGGCATCTGTACGGCCGCGAGGTCGTTCGCTTCCATTTGCGGCGGGGCGCTGATGATCCCGGCCATCCCGTCGAGTGCAATTTCGCTGCTGCGTGTCCGGCCAAGGGCGGTCTGGTCCGGTTTGGGGGCGGCCGCCACTGCCAAAGCTTCGGCCACCTCCTCGGCAGGCGCGGCCGGTGCCGACGATGTGACGGCATCGTTCAACTGGCGTCGCAACTCGTCATCTGTCGGCGCGGATTCGGTCTGCACGACGGGCGATGGCGAAAGCGGCGCGGGGCCGTTCCCCTGAAGCTGCGGCCAGATCATCACGCCGATCCCGAGGGCGGCGACCGAGGCTGTGGCGGCAAGCGCGCCACGGGTTGTAAGTGCGGAAAGCATGGTGCGTACTCCTGTCAGTAAACCCGCCCGTTCGGGGCGGTCCTGACTGGGACGCGTCACCTTCGCCGTTTCTTGGTGGCGGTCGAAATTTTCCATCGCAAGGCGCAGGGCTTCGGCCTTTGCCGCCGGATCGGGGGCAGGGTTGGCCTTGAGGCCCGCGCGGAGTTTTTCGAACTCGTCGTTCATAGCATACCCTCCGCCCGCGCCATCTCGCGCAGGCGTTTCTTGACTTCGCTCATCCGCCAGGCGACCGTGCCTTCGGACAGCCCAAGCACCTCGGCGGCGTCCTTCTGGCTCAGTTCCTCGCCCAGCGTCAGGGCAACCGTGTCCCTCAGTTCCGGCGGGAGCCGCGCCATTGCGGCGGCAAGCCAGTCTTCGGCCGCCGCCGCCTCGGCGATTTCGACCCGCCGCGCGATTTCCCAATCACCCCAGCCATCCGCCGCCTTCCGGTGTGTCGCCATCCGGCGGCGGCGGTCATGGGCGGCGTTGACCGTGACCCGGTAGAGCCAGGTCGTGAACCGCGCCGCCTGCCGGTAACTGCCAAGCTTCGCGGGCAGCGACAGACATATGTCCTGCGTCAGATCCTCGGCCTCGGCCCGGGTGCCGGTCAGACGAAAGGCGAGGCCGAAGATCCGGTCGTAATGCCTTGCGAGAAGCGCCGCGAAGGCCTCGCGGTCTCCGTCAGCGGCGGCACTGGCCAGGGCCTCGTCAGGGGTTTCCATGCGCATCACGATAGGTGAGACGCAGGTCGCGCCGCAATCCTTGGGAGGGTATCCAGATTTTTTTCGGATACCGGTTCAGATTGGCAGCAGTTCCACCGAACTGGCCATCGCCCGGCGGGCCTGTGTCACGCACGATAGGGGTCAGGTCCCAGATTGTCTCGTCGTCATGAAACGGCGGCGCGCGGCCTGAGCTTTACCGGATTTTCGCCGAACTGGCCGCGGAAGGCGCGTGCGAAGCCTTCGGTCGACCCATAGCCGTAGCGGCGCGCGATAGTCTGAATCCGCTCGCCCCGCGCCACGTCCTGCCGCGCCAGCGTCAGTCGCCATTGCCGCAGATAGGACATCGGCGGCTGACCGACAGTCCGGGTAAAGACCTCCGAAAAGCGCGACAGCGACATGCCGGCGATATTGGCCAGATCGTCGCTTTGCCATTGACGGTCCGGATGGTCGTGAATCGCGACGATGGCCCGGCTGAGCCGCGGGTCGGAGAGCCCGGCGAGAAGCCCGGGTTCCGTCGATCCTGCCTCGATCAGGCGGCGCAGCATCCGCACGACCAAGACCTCGCAGAGGCGGTTCACGACAGAGCCGGAGCCGCAGCGCTCTGCGCGAAGCTCGGATGCGATGAGCCGCGCCAAGTCGCGGTCGTCATCATCGGAAATTTCGAACTCGACCACTTCGGGCAAGGCCGCGAAAAGCGGGTTGGAAAGCCCGCCCCATGTCACGTCTGCGGCGAAAAGGACATCACCGGGCGGAACGGCGAACGAGCCGGGGCGGGTCCGAAAGTGAAATGCGCCGCCCGCCGTGCCCTCTGCGCCCGTCACGACAAGGCTCGCCGAGCCATCGACCGCCGGGCGGACGGTGAGGCTGAAGCGTTCCATCAGGGTTGTCAGACGGTCAACTCGGGGCATTTCGTTCTTTTGGTCGGAAAATATGGATTTATTTGACCTTTAACACGGATAGGAAAGATTGATCAATCCTCAGCCAGAAAGATCACAAGTATGCTCCTCCCCCGCCAGAAGGTTCCTGACCTGACCTTGCCGACACTTGACCATGGCCAATTCGATCTGGCGCAGGACGGCGCGGAACGGGGGGTCGTGATCTGTTTCTACAGGGGCCTGCATTGCCCGATCTGCGCCAACTACCTGACCGAGATGCAAAAGCGCGTCGCCGATTTTGCCGAACGCGGTGTTGCCACCATTGCGATCAGCTCCGACGGCGAAGAACGCACCAGGGCCATGGCCGACAAGATTGGCGCGACCACCTTGCGTTTTGGTTATGACCTGCCCCTCGCCAAAGCCCGGGAATGGCGTCTTTACATCTCGACCTCGCGCGGCAAGACCTCCATCGGGATCGAAGAGCCAGCGCTTTTCTCCGAACCGGGGCTTTTCATGGTTACGCCGGAACAGACGCTTTATTACGGTTCGGTGCAGACCATGCCGTTCGTCCGGCCCCATTTTTCCGAACTGGTGGGCGCGCTCGATTTCGCGATCAAGAACAACTATCCGGCGCGGGGCGAATATACCGGGGCGGTCTGACCCGGACCGCAACGGCTTGACAGCGGGCGTGGCCGGTGAAGAGTGCGGGAAACTCTTGAAAGGCCCGCCATGAAAACCGCATTCGATGCCGAACTCGAAAGCCGGCTTGTCCGATACGCCGCCGTCGACACGCAAAGCGATGACGATTCCACGTCCTCGCCGAGCACGGCCATTCAGCTTGACCTGCAGCGGATGCTGGTCAGCGAACTGGAAGGAATCGGCGCGGCGGATGTGCGCCTGACGGATTACGGCGCGGTGCTGGCGACCATCCCGGCGACTGTCGGGCACAAGGCCCCGGTCATCGCGCTTCTTGCCCATGTCGACACGGCGCCGGCCTTCAACGCCACCGGGGTCAAGCCAGTGGTCCATCGCGGCTACAACGGCGGCGCGATCACCTTTGCCGATGCGCCGGGGCTGATCCTGTCGCCGGAAGGTTCACCCTATCTCGCCCAGAAGGTCGGCGACGACATCATCACGGCCAGCGGCACCACTCTTCTTGGCGCAGACGACAAGGCCGGTGTGGCCATCATCATGACGGCGGTGCGGCATCTTTTGTCCAATCCGGACATTCCGCATGGAGAGATCCGCATCGCCTTCACTCCGGACGAGGAAATCGGTCGCGGCGTCGACGAACGCCTGCCGGCCGATCTGGCCGTCGATTTTGCCTATACCTTCGATGGCGGCGAAAGGGGCGAGATCGAATATGAAACCTTTTCAGCCGATGGCGCCGTTGTGACCGTGACCGGTGTCTCCATCCACCCCGGAACGGGGAAGGGGCGGCTGGTCAACGCCGTGCATCTGGCCGCGAAAATCGTCGATACGCTGCCGCAGGTGACACTGACGCCGGAAACGACCGAGGGCCGTGAAGGGTTCATCCATGTCCACACCATGAAGGGTGGGGCGGCCGAGGCGGAATTGCGGTTCATCCTGCGCGACTTTGAACTCGACGGACTGGCGGCGAAGGGCGCGTTGCTGCGCCAGGTTTGCGCGGCAATCCAGGCGACCGAGCCGAGGGCGACGATCACCTGCGATATCCGCCCCCAGTATCGCAACATGCGCTACTGGCTGGAAAAGGACATGCGGCCGGTCGAATTGGCCCGCGCCGCCTGCCGCGCGGTCGGGATCGAGCCGGTTTCGGTGCCGGTCCGGGGCGGCACCGACGGGTCGCGGCTGACCGAGATGGGGGTGCTTTGCCCCAACATCTTCACCGGGATGCAGGACATCCACGGTCCGCTCGAATGGATTTCGGTGCAGGACATGGCGGCGGCGACGATGACCTGTCTGAAACTGGCCGAACTCGCCGCCACCGAGTGAGTTATGACAGGCGGAAGTCGAAATGCTTGCGCACGTCTTCCTCGATGGTCCAGGTGCCCTTGAAATCCTTCTCGACGACAAAGGCATCGCCCGCCGTCACCGTGACCGGCTTGCCACCGTCCGGCGTGATGGTGATCCGGCCCTTGATCAGGACGACATATTCATAGGCCGTGTAGGTCGCGTGATAGCTGCCCTTGGTGCATTCCCAGATGCCTGCGGCCATGGTGCCGTCAGCAGCCGTATGCAGGACCCAGGTCTTCATCTTCGGATTGCCGGAGGTTTTCACCCAGCCGTCAAGGTCGTTGGTATCGGGGGTTAGCCCGTCTGTCGGACCGAGCTTCACGATGGTTTGCATGGGGGCGCCTCCGGTGGTTGAACCTGACCGTCCGTAACGAATGGCCACAAGGCAGGCGCGTTCGTTCCCGACCTGCCGGGGACGGTTTTGTCCGCCGACCTGCCGATGTCCGAGGGGTCAGGCGCGGTCGATCCGGCACTGATAGCAGTTGTTCCGGGCCGACCGGACGTGCAGGTAGGCGATGGCGGGATCGGCCAGCAAGGTTTCCGCCCGCTCCGCGATTTCGTCGACGGGCGTGACGGCACCGCTGCCATAGACGATGCGGTGATCTGCGCCATAGCCGCGCACAATGTAGTCGGGCGAAGTCAGCATCGGTGGTAGTCCATCGCCGTGCCAAGCCTCACACGCCTCAGCACAAAGGAAGATTGGCCCGGTTTCCGCATAGGGCTGAAGCGCATGGAAGGGCCGGTGGGCAAGGATCAGCATGCCCGACCCTTCCGGCACCATGTCGAGGCAATGGCGACAAGGGTTTTCCTGGCCATCGGAAACATGCCGTTCCGGCGGTTGCCCGTTGGCGTCGCGAAGCCCCGCGCGATAGCGGGCGGTGGTTTCGGTTGATATGGCCGTGAAGCGGATGGGCATGTCGGGGTCTCCTTCTGCCGGTACTTTGACCCTCTGAAGGCCGGACCGCGACCCGGATATTGCGCTTTTGAAACCGGCGTCGGACCTCTTCTCGACAATTGAATGGGCCCCACCGGGGACAGGTGGGGCCGCCAGCCCGTCGGGGCAATTCAGTAGATCGTATCGACCGGTTGGCCGAGCGCCAAGGCGCCGGCATATTCGCTCTGAACGTCTTTCTGCAGGGGGTGATAGCGCGCGGCCTGAATGTCGCGGAAAAGCCGTTCCAGCTCAGTCTTTCTGTAAAAGCCCGAGGCGCCGGCCAGTTCCATAGCGAGTTCCACTGTGGCGATGGCGTTTTCCTCGACCAGCCGCCGGCCCGTCATTACCTGACCGACGGTCGCTGCAGAGGGCGCATTGATCTCAGCCCCCCGGATCATGTGTTCATGCGCCATCCGCGCTGCGGCAAGCGCCGTTTCCACCCGGCCCGCCCGATTGCGGGTGAAGCTCGACGGTGGCCTTTGCGCGGCGATCGCGATGGCAATGTCACGGGCGCGTTCGGCAACGCCGAGATAGACCGAATAGATCAGCGGAAAGGCGATTGTGCCGAGCATGAAGAAGACCGGATGCCATTTGCCCTGCGGGCGTTTGACGGCAACCTTGTCCGCCGGGACAAAGAGGCCCTCGATCATGACGTCATGGCTGCCGGTCGCCCGCATGCCAAGCGTGTACCACGTGTCGAGCACGGTCACCTCTGGCGCGGCCATGGGGCAGGGGAAGTGAATGATCGTGCCGCCGTTTTCGGGCGTGACCGCGCTGGTCATCAGGATGTTGCCTGCGGGCGCGCCTGACACGAAAATCTTGCGCGCCGTCACCTTGTAACCGCCTTCGACCGGTTCGGCCCGGCCCGACCCACCGATCCAGTCGCCACCGCCGGAGGTGAGAAGTATCAGCTTTTCGGCCGCGACGCGGCGCAGAAGCGGTTCCGTCTTGTCGCGCGTTTCCTTCTGGTAGTGCCAGCGCCAGGCGGGAAAGGCGACCTGATGGGTATGCATGGAAATCGCCAGAGCGGAGGATGAGCAGCCATGTGCCAGCCGACGCAGCATGTCGCACAAGGCGCGAATATCGGCGCCGCCGCCACCAAGCTCGGCAGGCACGCCGGCATCGAGAATGCCGGCCTTCGCCGCCGCCTTGTAGCTGTCGGCAACGAAACAGTCGCCATCGTCACGGGTCGCGGCCACTTTCGCGAAATCGGCGGCCAGCGCATCGGCAATGGCGGCAAAATCGCGGGCGCGGGGTTTTTCAATCAGTTCTGCCTGGGTCATGTCGTGGTCCTGTTGTTTCAAACGTCTGAAAACAAGAATGCCAGCAATCGCGAATCATGATAGTTCAGGAATTGAATCTCCCCTGGGCACGTTTTCTGACTAAGGTGCGTCCATGGAAATCACCAATCTCTACAGCCAGTTTTGCCCGGTCTCGATGGCGTCAGAGGTGTTTTGCACGCGCTGGACACCACTAGTCGTGCGCGAACTTCTTTGCGGATCGACGCGGTTCAACGATATCCGCAAGGGCGTTCCGAAGATGTCGCCAAGCCTATTATCGAGGCGTCTCAAGGAGTTGGAGCTGGCTGGTGTGATCCGGACGGTGGAGACCACGCGCGGAACGACCGAATATCATCTGACCGAGGCTGGTGAAGAATTGCGACCGCTCGTGACGGGCATCGGAAACTGGGGGCAACGCTGGGTCGAGTCCCGCCTGTCGTTGCGAAACCTCGATCCGTCACTGCTGATGTGGGACATAAGGCGCAACTTCGACCCCGATCCGCGCCCCGAAAGCCGCTGCACGATACAGTTTCTGTACCCCGAACTGAGCGAGAATCTGAAGGACTGGTGGCTGGTCGTCGAAAAAGACGACACCGATCTGTGCAAGTTCGACCCGGGTTATGACGTGGACATCCTTGTCACTGCCGACCTGCGGTCGATGATCTCGGTCTGGATGGGGCTGAGCAGACTAACCGACGAGATGGAGGCGGGGCAGGTGCAGATCGACGCCGTGCCCGCCCTGCAAGCACAGCTGAAGAAATGGCTGAAGCTCAGCATCTTTGCATCGCAACCGAGAATGGTCGATTGACGGATGTATGGGCGCCGCGCCGGCCGATTCGGTCAGATTATCCGCCTGCAGGAGATTTACCTTGGCCCCGGATCGAACGATGCACGACATCCTGAACCTCGAAAGCTTCCCCCTCGACCGGCCAGGCAGCGACGAGTGGCTGGCACTGGTTGAACGCTGCCGCGACGATCTGGCGCGGGACGGCATGTTCAACCTCGAAGGTCTGATGATGCCCGATGTCTGTGCCACAGCCGCTGCGGCGCTTGCCCCGAAATTCGCGACCGAGAGTTTCCGTCACGAACGAGAGCACAACATCTATTTCACGAAAACGGTGCAGGACCTGCCGGAGGATCATCCCGCGCTGGCACGGGTGACGACGTCGAACGACACGCTTTGCGGCGATCAGGTAGGGGGCAGCCCGATGGACCGGCTCTATCACTGGCCGGACTTCGCGGTCTTTCTTGCCGCGGCGATGGGAAAGCCGCAGCTTCACACCATGGCCGATGTAATGGCGGGGCTGAATGTGATGTCCTACCGCGAAGGGCAATTGCTGAACTGGCATTTCGACCGGTCGGAATTTACCACGACGCTACTTCTGCAGGCGCCCGAGGCCGGGGGTGAATTCGTCTACCGCACCGATTTGCGGAGCGACGGCGACCCGAACTACGACGGTGTGGCGCGTCTGCTGCGGGGCGAGGATCCGCTGATGCAGGTGATGGCGGTGCGGCCCGGAACGCTGAACGTCTTTCGCGGCAAGAACACGCCTCACAAGGTCAGCCCCGTCCGGGGCGGTCGGGCGCGGATCATCGCGGTCTTTTCCTTCTTCGACCGGCCGGGTGTGAGCTTTACCGACGAAGAACGGATCGGTTTTTATGGACGGGCCGCGTGAGGGGACCACGCGGCCCGAGTGATCGGGTGCCCGAATTTTTCTGCAAGCACGCAGGGCTTCAGCCGATCAACTGCTCGTAAAGGTCGTAGGAGCCGCCAACCGTGTTCAGATCTTCGGTCGCCCTTGCATCTGCGGCATAGGCCGAAATCGCGCGGTAGGTCTGCGGCCCGAAGGTCCCGTCGATGCCGCCGTTGTAATAGCCCCACTGCTGAAGCCGGGCCTGAATCTGGCGCCGTTCCGACAAGGTGTAGCTGTTGAAGGCGCGCGCGGCCGGTGTGCCGCTGACGCTCGGCTGCGTGGTCGGCGAATAGGTGATGGGGCGCGAATAGATTTCACCCGTCGGCTGGTAGCGCGGCTGATAGACCGGCTGCGGCGCCGTGGTATAGCTGCGTTGCGTTTCGGCGGCGCGCGATTTCTGCGCATTGAGATAGAGTGCTCCGATCAGCGTAGCGACGGCCGCGCCCTTCAGGAAATTGCGCTCGTTCTTGCCAAGCGCCTGCGCCGGGCTGGCGGCGGTCGCGGCCAGCGCGATGGCGGTGACAGCGGCGGTGGCGGTCGTACGGATACGATTTGCGGGCAGCATGGTGTTGTCCTTTCGGGTTGTCTGTGCGGGGTGGGCGTTGAACATGCCCAAGAGGTGCCGCATCGCCCCGTGCTAGGCAAAATCAGCCGGGCGCTATCCGATAACAATGGATAAAAATATTGTTTTTCAGTTAGTTGGCATTGATCTTCTGGCCGAGCGGTATGGCGAGCCGCCCTGCAAGTTCCAGCGCGCCGGCCGCGGTAAGGTGGCCATAATCCCAGACGAGCGGCTCGGTTTTGCCCTCAGACGCGAAGGCGGCATCGCAGATGCCCTTGTCGCAGAGAAGGTCGGTCAACCTGACAAGCTCGATTCGCTCGGCAAGGCCCGCCGCCGAGATTTGCGCGACAATCTCGTCATCGGCAACGCGGATGGCTGTCAGGTCAGCCGCAAGCGTCAGTCCGGGTGTCAGAGCCAAACCCGCATCGAATATCCGTTCCGGCAGGCTTGGCTGCCACTGTGGCATCCCACCGAGAATGACGATCCGCGTCTGCGGCAGAGCAGCCACGAGGCCGGGAAGCACCGGTCCGAGATAGGGCAGTTGCCCTGCCCGATGGATCCAGTTGGCATGAAGTAGCAATGTCTCGGGCGGATTTTCCCGCAGGAGCCGAAGGCTGTCGTCATTGTTGCGACGGCACTTTTCGGGAAAGAGATCGGCGGATGAGGCAATCGGTGCGCAGCCGGATGTCGTCAGTTGACCAACGTCTGAGAAACGGCTGCGCAGCCCATGCGCGAGCGCGGCGGCATGGCTGTCGCCCCAGATGACCAGGCCGCCAATACCGGATGCCGGCAGGCACCGGTCACGGGTGTCAGGCGGGAAGGACCCATCAAGAAAGCAGACATTGTGCATGTAATACCGGTCGACCGCACCATCGCCGTCGACCGTGAAGTCGAGAAGCGCGCGCCCGGCCGCATCGGCTGTGACATAGCGGCGCGCAAGATCGCGGCCCTTGTCGGCGAGAAGTCCGAGGCCGAGAAGCAGGGTCAACACCCCGGCAGCCATTAAGACAACGGGCCGTGGTGCAAGAGGCGTCTTGGGCGCAGTACTGTTGGCCAATGCGCCCGGCCGGCCGAGACGAAATGGTAGTTCGACAAATCGCCAACTCGCCCAGCCAAGCGCGAAGGTCACGACGAGTTGGAATGCGATTGCACCGGGTCCGGCGAGGTCGGGATGAAGCAGTCGGCTGAAGACCAGGACCGGCTGGTGCCAGAGATAGAGGCTATAGCTGATCAGGCCGATGCCGACACACAGTGGGGCAGACAGCAGGCGCGTGGCCCACCCGCCATGTTGGGCGCAAAGAAGTACCAGCATCGTTCCGGCAACTGGCCAAAGCGTCGGCAAGGCTGGGTGTGGGGTCTTGTCGTCGAAAAGGACCATGGCAGTCAGAATCATCGCCAGCCCGATAGATTCCAATTGACTTGCCAAGGCACGAAGCCTGTCTGACTGCGGCATGAGCGCACGGCCGTTCGCCGACAACAACGCCGCCAGCGAACCCGCCAGAAGTTCCCAGAACCGCGAGGGCGTGAAGAAATAGTTGACGTCTGGTCGGTAGCTCCAGCCCCATTGACTGACCGCAAGGCTGACCAGCGCAAGGACAGCCACCGCGGCGAAAACGATCCGGCGCGGCGCGGTGCGCCAGAGCAGCAGAATAAGAAGCGGAAAGACCAGGTAATACTGTTCTTCAATCGAAAGGCTCCATGTGTGCAAGAGCGGTTCATGCACGCTCGCGCCATCGAAGTAGCCGGTAAGCTGCCAGAAATGGACATTTGACAGGAAGATCGCTGTGGCACCCATGCTCAAGCCAAAGGCGCCAAAGGCTTTGGGCAGCATCGTCGCCCAGGCGAGCGGCAAGCAGATGATCAGCATGGCCGCTAGCGCGGGCAGCAACCTGCGGGCGCGACGTGCGTAGAATTCCCAGAAAGAAAACCGCCCTTCGGACAGTGCAGTAACAATCAGAGAAGTGATCAGAAATCCGCTGATGACGAAGAAGACATCAACGCCGAGAAAGCCGCCGGGAATGCCGGGAACCCCTGCGTGATAGAGCATGACCGGAACCACCGCGACTGCGCGCAGGCCATCAATTTCCCGTCGGTAGGATGGGGCCATGTGCCGGTGCGATCCGTTGTCGACGAAGGAGGCGAGGCCAGTATGACCGGCCGCGCCTCCCGAAACGTCAGATGCTCAGGCAGATGTACTTCATTTCGAGATAGTCCTCGATCCCGTGATGGCTGCCTTCACGGCCAAGACCGGATTGCTTGATGCCGCCGAAGGGCGCAACCTCGGTCGAGATGAGGCCGGTGTTGACGCCGACCATGCCATATTCAAGCGCCTCCTGCACCCGCGTGATGCGGCCGATATCGCGGGCGAAGAAATAGGAGGCAAGCCCGAAGATCGTGTCATTGGCAAGGGCGATGACCTCTTCTTCCGTCTCGAACTTGTAGAGCGGCGCGAGCGGGCCAAAGGTTTCCTCGGTCGAGACCTTCATCTTCGGGGTCACGCCGGTGACGACGGTGGGTTCAAAGAAGGTTCCGCCAAGGGCATGGCGCTTGCCGCCGGTCACGATCCTGCCGCCACCGGCGAGCGCGTCGGCGATATGCTCCTCGACCTTCAGCACGGCGTCGTCGTTGATCAGGGGGCCGGTCGTGACCCCCGCCGACAGTCCGTCGCCAACGTTCAGCTTTTCCACCGCTGCCGCAAGTTTCGCCGCGAAAGCGTCATAGACACCGGCCTGCACATAGATGCGGTTGGCGCAGACGCAGGTCTGGCCGTTGTTGCGGAACTTGGAGATCATTGCCCCTTCGACCGCCTTGTCGAGATCTGCGTCATCGAAGACGATGAAGGGCGCGTTGCCGCCAAGCTCCATGGAGCATTTCATCACCTGATCGGCCGCCTGCCGCAGAAGGATGCGTCCCACCTCGGTCGAGCCGGTGAAGGTCAGCTTGCGGACAATCGGGTTTTCGCAGAATTCCTTGCCAATATCGGAGGACCGCTTGGATGTGATGACCGAAAATAGCCCCGCCGGCACACCAGCGCGTTCGGCCAGCACGGCCATGGCCAGTGCCGAAAGCGGCGTTTCAGCGGCTGGACGCGCGACGAAACCGCAGCCCACGGCGAGCGCAGGCGCCACCTTCCGCGCGATCATTGCATTGGGGAAGTTCCACGGCGTGATCGAGGCGGCAACGCCGATCGGCTGTTTGATCACCGTGATGCGCTTGTCGCGCTGATGGCCCGGGATCGTTTCGCCATAGACGCGCTTGGCCTCCTCGGCGAACCATTCGACGAAGGAGGCGCCATAAAGGATCTCGCCCTTCGCCTCAGCCAGGGGCTTGCCCATCTCTGCCGTCAGGATCGCCGCCAGATCGTCGGCGTGCGCGATCATCAGGTCGTTCCATTTGCGCAGGATCGCCGCACGTTCCTTGCCGGTGGACTTGGCCCAGTCCTTCTGGGCCTTGTCTGCGGCTGCAATGGCGCGGGCGGTTTCGGCCCGGCCGAGATTCGGCACGGTGCAAATCACGTCACCCCGGGCCGGGTTGGTTACGGGAAAGGTGCTGCCGTCATCTGCATCCACCCATTGGCCCGAGACATAGGCCTGTGTTACCAGAAGCGACGGGTCTTTCAGAAGCGCGCGCAGGTCGGTGACGGAATCGAGCATGGGAATCCCCCTTTGTTTGCAATTTGATCAAATGCACGTGCCGGGGCGAAATGTCCAGCGGTGGCGTAGCGAAGGAGCGGTGTGATGCGGTTTGACGATGCCTTTGCCAACGGCAAATATATCCCCGGCGGGGCGGAGTTTCCAGCGCTCTGGGCGCGAAAGGCCGAAGGCTTCCGCAGCGCCCTGGGGCAAAGGGCGCGGCTGGGGCAGGCCATGAGCGCGGACAATGCATCATGGTATGATCTCTTCCTGCCGGAAGCGGAGCCGCAGGGGCTCATCGTCTTTGCCCATGGCGGTTACTGGATGGCCTTCGGGCCGCGTGACTTTTCGCACCTTGCCGCGGGCGCGGTGGCGCGCGGATGGGCCTGTGCGATGCCGGCCTATACGCTTGCACCGAAGGCCCGCATTTCCGCGATAACGGGCGAGGTCGCGGCGGTCGTCGCCTCTGTGGCCGAGGCGGTTCCGGGCCCGATCATCGTCACCGGCCATTCGGCGGGCGGGCATCTTTCCGCCCGGATGGCCGCACCCGACATCGCCGCGCGCCTCGGGGCCGCCGCCGGCCGCCTGCGCCGGGTCGTGCCGATCTCGCCCCTCTCCGATCTTCGCCCGCTCATGGAAACCTCGATGAACGAAACGCTTGGGCTCGACCTGGCCGAGGCCCGGGCGGAAAGCCCCGCGCTCGCCCCGCGCAGGACCGATGTCGGCGCCCATGTCTGGGTCGGCGGTGCCGAACGACCAGCCTTTCTTGATCAGGCGCGGCGGCTCGGCAATGCCTGGGCCTGCCCGGTGACCGTCGATGAAGGAAAGCACCATTTCGACGTGATCGAGGGGCTGGAGGCAGCCGAAAGCCCGCTCATGTCGGCCCTTCTCGGCTAATAGCAACCAGGTCTCAGCGCTCGCCGAATTTCCGCCGCCAGGACGGTACGATGTCGCCCCGCCGCGCCTCGGCCGAATAGACCGCGCGGGCGATGGCGCGGGCAAGGCAGGACGCTGCTGCATGGCCGAGCAGGAATCCATCCTCCAGCGGCCGCGGCAATGTGCGCCGCCCGGTGGCCGCCGCAAAGACAAGATCGCCATCGAAGGGCGTGTGGGACGGGACAATGGCGCGGGCCATACCGTCATGGGCGGCGGTCGCCAGGCGCTGAGCCTGTGCCTGGGTCAGAACCGCATCGGTGGCCACGACCGCGATCGTCGTCGCCTCGCCCGCGCGCTTCATCAGGGGCGGTTCGGCCTCAGGCGCGAAATTCGCAGGCAGACCGCGTGTGCCGAATTCTCCGCCCATCTCCCAAGGCGCGGCCCAGAATTGGCCGCTTGCCCCACAAGTAACCGAACCAAGCGCGTTCACCGCGACGAGCGCGCCGACCATGATGCCGTTTTCCAGAATAGCCGAGGCCGATCCCAGACCGCCTTTCAGGTCATGAACCGTCGCGCCCGTGCCTGCGCCCGCGGTGCCCAGGGCGAAATCCGGCCCGGCCGCGTCAAGCGCGGCGCGGCCCAGCCCCTTATAGGGGTTCTCCGTCCAGCCCTTGTCGCCGCCGTTCAGAAGATCGAAAAGGATCGCGCCCGGCACGATCGCCACCTTCTGGTCGCCGACGGCAAATCCTCGCCCCATCGCACGCAGTCCGTCCGCCACCCCCGATGCCGCATCGAGCCCGAAGGCCGATCCGCCGGACAGGACCAGCGCATCGACCTCCTGCACCAGCCGGTCGGGCGCCAAGAGATCGGTTTCGCGGGTGCCGGGTGCGCCGCCCATGACATGCACGGCGGCGGTAAAGGGCCGTTCGCCCAGAACCACCGTCGCGCCGCTTCGCAGCCGGTGATCCTCGGCATTACCGACAAGGAGCCCGGCAACATCGGTGATCAGGTTTCGGGCGCCGGGCCGCATCACGCTATCCTCCGCGCGCCGATCGCCCGGCGAAGCGCATTCGGGCAATGGATCGCAAACGACCCCATCTTCTTCGTTGCCAAAATACCCCACGGGGGTCCGGGGGTGTGAAACCCCCGGGTCATGACGTCAGATGCAGCGGCCACCATCGACCTCCAGGGCAACGCCGGTGATCATCGACGCCTCGTCCGAACAGAGAAAGGCCGCCGCGTTGCCCATGTCCTCGGGTGTCGAGAACCGGCCAATCGGGATCGTCGAAAGGAACTTCGCCCGCATCTCGGGCGTGTCCTCGCCCATGAATGTCTTCAGAAGCGGCGTTTCGCCTGCGACGGGGCAGATCGCGTTCACGCGGACTCCGGCGAGCGCGAGTTCCACCGCCATGGCCTTGGTCGCGGTGATCATCCAGCCTTTGGAGGCATTATACCAGTTCAGCCGCGGCCGGGGGCTGAGACCGGCGGTCGAGGCGACGTTCAGGATCGCCCCCGATCCACGCGCCTTCATCGCCGGCACGAAGGCCCGCGCCATAAGGAAGACCGACTTGCAGTTGACCGTGAAGACCCGGTCGAAGTCTGTCTCACTGACATCTTCCAGCGGCGCGGGCAGATGGGTGATGCCGGCGTTGTTGACGAGGATATCCGGCGTCCCGAATGCAGAACGAGCGGCCTCGGCCATCGCCGCGACGCTTTCGCCTGAGCCGACATCGACCCGGGCGGCGATGCCCCCAATCTCAACCGCCACCGCGCGCGCGGCCTCATCGTTGATGTCGGCCACCATCACGCGTGCACCCTCCGCGGCGAACTTCCGGGCGATGCCGGCGCCGAAGCCCGATCCGGCCCCGGTCACGATGGCCGTTTTTCCGTTCAGTCGCATTGCGGCACCTCCCGCCGCCAGACTGACAGGCCAACGCGCATGCGCAAGGGCAAAGATGCGCGTCGGGCGCGGCAATTGTCATTCCGCCCTTGCGACCCTCGCGGGCCAGACCGAGGTCTAAGACTGGATCGCCGTCGTAGACATAGCTTTCCCGGTATCAGAACCGGCCGGACCCGGGCCGCGCGAATCTGCCGGTTGGCGCGCTCGATCCCGGAAACCGTGCAGGGTCCCGATCAGGCGCCTATCCGTGCCTTGCCGCCACTGTCTTCAGAACGGAAAAGCCGTAAAGCGCCTCGAACCCCTTTTCCCGCCCGTGGCCGGACTTGCCGACGCCGCCGAAGGGAAGTTCCACCCCGCCGCCCGCGCCGTAATTGTTGACGAAGACCTGCCCCGCGCGAAGCCGTTTGGCCATCCGCATCTGTCGGGCGCCGTTCTCGGACCAGACCGAGGCGACGAGGCCGTAATCGGTGCCGTTGGCGATGGCGATGGCCTCATCCTCGCCGTCGAACGGGATCACCACCTGCACGGGGCCGAAGATCTCGTCCCGCGCGAGTGGGTGGTCGGGACCGGGGCCGGCGAGCAGCGTCGGGGCGACGTAGTGGCCGCCCTTCGGCGCATCGGCAAGGATTGTGCCCTTCGCGGCGACGGAGCCTTCGGGCGCCATGGCGAGGAAGCCCGCGACGATTTCTTTATGGCGGGCGGAGATGAGCGGGCCAAGATCGAGGTCGGCGCGCGCCGGGCCGACCCTCAGCGCGGCGTAGCGGGTGGCCATGCGGTCCACCACCTCGTCGTAGCGGGACCGTTCGACAAGGATGCGCGAGGAGGCCGAGCAGGTCTGGCCGGCATTTTGGATGCCGGCGTTGACGAGGAACGGCAGGGCCGCGTCGAGATTGGCATCGGCGAAGACGACCTGGGGCGACTTGCCGCCCAGCTCCAGCGTCACCGGCACGATATTCGCCGCCGCCGCCGTCTGGATCAGGCGGCCGACGGAGACGGAGCCGGTGAAGCTGAGATGCTGGACCCCGGGATGGGCGGCAAGCGCCGCGCCCGCCTCCTCGCCAAGGCCGGTGACGACGTTGAGCGCGCCGGGCGGCAATCCGGCCTCCATCGCGATGTGGGCGAAGGCGAGGGCGGTCAGCGAGGCCTCCTCGGCCGGTTTCAGCACGCAGGCATTGCCCATGGCGAGCGCGGCCCCGACCGAGCGGCCGACGATCTGCATCGGGTAGTTCCAGGGGACGATATGGCCGGTGACGCCGTGGGGTTCGCGGAGCGTGTAGACGGTGTAGCCGTCGAGATAGGGGATCGTCTCGCCCATCACCTTGTCGGCGGCACCGGCATAGAACTCCATGTAGCGGGCGAGCGCGAGCGCGTCGGCCTTCGCTTGTTTCAGCGGCTTGCCAACATCCGTCGCCTCGATCACGGCGAGGTCGTCGGCGCGGGCAAGCACCATCTGGCCAATCCGCGCGAGGACGCGGCCACGTTCGGCCGCCGTCATCCGGCCCCAGTCGCCCTGCCTCGCAGCTTCGGCGGCGGCAACAGCCGCGTCGATGTCCGCCGCCGTTCCCCGGCCGAGGCGTCCGATCTCTGACCCCGTCGAGGGGTCCTCGATCGGCAGCGCCGCGGGCGCTGGGCGCCAGACACCGCCGATCAGGAGTTCGGAGGGGTCGAACCAGAGGCGGTCGATCTTATGTCCGGGGGGCATGGGCATTCTCCTTCCAGTCGTCCGGAATGCGGGGCGTCGCGGCGATCAGCGCCCGCGTATATGGGTGCTTCGGCGCTGCGAAGATCGTCTCGGTCGCGCCTTCCTCGACGATCCTGCCCTGTTTCATCACCAGCACCCGGTCGGTGACCTGCCTGACAACGGACAGGTCGTGGCTGATGAAGAGATAGGCGAGCCCGTGGCTTTCCTGCAACCGCGCGAGAAGGTCGAGGACCTGCGCCCTGACCCGCACGTCGAGGGCGGAGACCGCTTCGTCCAGCACGATGAGGTCGGGGCGGATGATGAGCGCGCGGGCGATGGCGATGCGCTGGCGCTGGCCGCCGGAGAATTCGTGGATGAACTTGTCCATGTCGGAGGCGGCAAGGCCGACCTCTTGCAGCGCCGCCGCCACCCGGTCGCGCGCGTCCTTGGGGCGGCCCGTCAGGTGGAAAGGTTCGGCCACCAGCCGTTCGACCCGGTGACGGGGATTGAAGCTGCCATAGGGATCCTGAAACACGACCTGCATCCGCGCCCTGAGCGCGCGGGGCATCGTGTGGCCCGGCGTCACCTCCGCGCCGTCGAGCCGGATCGCGCCGCCTTGCAGGGGGTCGAGCCCGAGGATCGCGCGGGTGAGGGTGGACTTGCCACAGCCCGACTCGCCGACGAGGCCGAGGCTTTCGCCCGGCCGGATCGTCAGGCTGACCCCGTCGACGGCCCGCAGTTTCGGATGGGGCGCGAAGGCGGAGGGGCGGGGCAGGGTGTATTCGCGCACCGCATTCTCGACCGTCAGGAGCGTGCCGTCGCGGGCCTGCGGGGTGCGGTTCGGACGGTGTTCCGAGGCGGCGAAGAGGCGGCGGGTGTAGTCCTGCCTGCGGGCGCGGAACAATGGCTCGGTCGCGCCCTGTTCGACAATCCGCCCCCCCTGCATCACCGCGACATGGGTGGCCATTCCCGCGACCACCGCAAGGTCGTGGGTGATGAGCATCAGCGCCATGTCCTCTTCCGTCAGGCCTTTCAGGAGGTCCAGGATCTGCGCCTGGGTCGTCACGTCGAGGGCAGTCGTCGGCTCGTCCGCGATGAGGAGCTTGGGGCGCAAGGCGATGGCCATGGCGATGGCGACCCTCTGGCGCTGCCCGCCCGAAAGTTCGTGGGGATAAAGTGTGAGCGGAAAGCGGTCCGCGGGCAGGCCGACGCGGGCGAGCTTTTCGCGTGCGACCGCCCAGGCCTCGGCCCGGCTCGCGGCCATGTGGACGCGCAGCGTCTCGGCCACCTGATCGCCGATGGTTTTCATCGGGTTGAGCGCCGTCATCGGCTCCTGAAAGATCATGCCGATCTCGTTGCCGCGCAGGCGCGTCATCGCGCGTTCGGGCAGGGTCAGAAGGTTTCGGCCGAGGAAGTCTGCGGCCCCCTTGGTGGAGGCGCCATGCGGAGCGAGCCCCATCACCGCGAGCGCGGTCATCGACTTGCCAGAACCGCTTTCGCCGACAAGGCCGAAGGTCTCGCCAGGCGCAATGTCGAAAGAGATCTCCGACAGGATCGGGCGCCCGTGGATCGCCAGCGAAAGGTCGCGGAGCGAGAGAAGGCTCATGCCGCGCGCCTCAGTCGGGGGTCGAGATGGTCGCGGAGGCCATCGCCCATGAGGTTCAGACCGAGGACGGTCAGCACGATGGCGAGGCCGGGAAAGAGCGCGACATGGGGGGCGATCGTGACCATCGTCTGCGCCTCGGCCAGCATCCGGCCCCAGCTGGGCGTCGGGGGCTGCGCGCCGAGACCGACATAGGAAAGGCCCGCCTCGGCAAGGATGCCGAGCGAGAACTGGATCGTCCCCTGAACGATCAGAAGGTTGAGGATATTCGGCAGGATATGCTCGGCCGAGATGCGGATGCGGCCCTTGCCCGCGACCTCGGCCGCGCGGATGTAGTCGAGCGTCCAGAGCGACAGCGCGCCGCCCCGCGTCACCCGGGCGAAGACGGGGATATTGAAGATGCCGATGGCGATGATCGCGTTGGTGGCGGAGGGGCCGAAGACCGCGGTGATGAGGATCGCGATGACGAGCGAGGGGAAGGCGAAGATCAGGTCGTTGCCGCGCATGACCACCTCGTCGATCAGGCTGCCCCGGTTGGCGGCGGCGAGAAGGCCGAGCGGCACGCCGAGGCCCATGCCGATCCCGACCGCGACGAGGGCGACAGCGAGCGAGGTCTGCGCGCCTGCCATCAGCATGGAAGCGATGTCGCGGCCGAAATGGTCGGTGCCGAGCCAGTGGGCGGGTGAGGGCGGCTGCAACTTGTCGGCGATCGCAAGCGCGGTGACGTCGTAGGGCGTCCAGAACAGCGAGACGAGCGCGGCGAGGAGGGCCGCGGCCGACAGGGCGAGACCGAGGAGAAGCGGCAACCTCATGTCCGTTTCCTCAGCCTTGGGTCGATGGCGGCATAGGCGAGATCGACGAGGAAGGTCACGAGGATCACTGCGAAGACGAGGATCATGACGACCGATTCCACCACGATCAGGTCGCGCTGGGTGATCGCCTGGAAGATCAGCCGCCCGAGGCCGGGCAGATAGAAGACGTTCTCGATGATGATGGCGCCGGCGAGGAGGAAGGAGAACTGCATCCCGAGGATGGTCAGGACCGGGATCAGCGCGTTCCTGAGTGCATGGTAGAGGATCGTCTGGCCGCCGGTCAGCCCCTTGGCGCGGGCGGTGCGGATGTAGTCCTGGCCCAGCGTCTCGATCAGGGCCGAGCGGAGGACGCGGGCGAGGATGGCGGCCTGCGGCAGAGCGAGCGCGACGGCGGGAAGCGTAAGCGCGCGGAAGGCCTGAACCGGATCGGACCAGCCGGGGAAACCGCCTGCGGGGAAGACCTGCCAGTGCAGCGCGAAGGCGAGCACCAGCAGCATCGCGAACCAGAAGTTCGGCAGCGCGATCCCGACCTGCGTCGCCCCCATGACCGCCGCGTCCGCAACCCGCCCGCGCTTTGCAGCGGCGAGAAGGCCGGCCGGGAAGGCAATTACGACTGCCAGAACGAGGGCATAAAGAGCCAGCGGCAGCGAAACGACCATGCGCTGGGCGACCAGTTCGGCAACCGCAACCTTGTAGGTATATGACTGGCCGAAGTCGCCTTGGACCATCCCCACCACCCAGCGGAGATAGCGGAGCGGCACCGGTTCGTTCAGGCCAAGCCGGTCGCGCAGCGCGGCGACGGTATCCTCTGACGCGTTGAGGCCGAGCATGTAGGAGGCGGGGTCGCCCGGCACCACCTCGATCGCCGCAAAAATCACGAGGCTCGCCACGAGAAGGCTGAGCGCCAGCGAGACAAGACGTTTGAGAAGATAGCGCTGCATGGGCCCCCTTTCCTCCCCGAGGCTAGGGGCAAGCGGGCGACGGGTCCAGAGGGGCCGTGGCCGGTCGGAGCGAAGGTGATCGCACGATCTGCAGGGCAGGGAAGGACTCAGTCGCGTGCGGTGATGTGGTGAGGATCGCGGGTTTCACCGACAAGCTGGGATCGGTACAAGAGACACCCGGTCGCAGCGCCGCCGCCCTTGCGCAGAGGCCAAATTGGCCCGATGGCAACGCGCGGCGATCTTGGGCATGCCGGTCGGCGGCCCCTTGACCGCCACAAGGACCTCTGTAGTCTGTTGGCATATCGACGCAGAGTCGGACGGCAGACAGGCCCTGAACGCGGACCCTTTTGGTCAGCGTCGGGGCTTTTTGATTTTTGGGGCTTCATGAACGGCGGCAAACGGCGCATCGAACTCGGGTTGCTCTATTCCCGCTCAGGCGGCTATTCACTGATTTCCGAGGCGAGCCGTACCGGTGCGCTGGCGGCGATCGCCGCAGTCAACGGCGACCCGTCGCTCGACCTTTCCTTCGCGCCGGTGGAACGCGATCCCGGCGGAAACGCCGATGCCTATGGCCCGTCCTGCGACGACATTCTGCGTAACAGCGGTGCCCGTCATGTGATCGGCTGCGTGACATCGTGGAGCCGGAAAGAGGTCATCCCGGTTCTTGAACGCCACGGTGGCACACTCTGGTACCCGCTACCCTACGAGGGGTTCGAGGCATCCGACCATGTGGTCTACACCCATGCCTGCCCGAACCAGCACCTGTTGCCACTTCTCGACTGGGCGATGCCGGCACATGGCCGCCGCGCCTACCTCACGGGTTCGAACTACATCTGGGGCTGGGAGATGAACCGGCTGGCCCGTGAATACGTCACCGCCGCCAGTGGTGAAATCCTCGGCGAACGCTACCTCCCGCTCGGTTCGCGCGATGTTGGCCGCATGGTCGAGGAGATCCGCCACGCCAGGCCGGCATTCGTCCTCAACAACCTCGTTGGCACTTCAACATACGAGTTCCTGGAGGCGATGCACCGGCTGGCCGAGGAGGACAACGCCTTCGCGCCGCAGCGGTGCCCGATCCTGTCGTGCAACCTGACCGAGGCGGAATTTCCCGCGCTGAAATATGCCGCCGACGGGCTCGTCGCGGCGGGCCCCTATTTCCGCGGCGCAACGGGCTGGCCCGGCAGCGACCGCTTCGCCTCCTCGCACGAGGCGGCGGCCTATGCGGCGGTTCGGGAACTTGCCCGGATGCTGAACGGGCGTCCGGGGGCCGAAGAATTGCCGCTTGGCACGCTCCTTCAGCAATCCCCCGGCGGGGTGATCGACGCGGCCACGCATCACACCAGCCTGCCGGTTCTCATCGCACGGGTGGAGGACGGCGCCTTTCGCACGGTGAAGTCCCTGCCAGCGGTCGCGGGCGACCCCTACCTGACCCGGTCGCGCCCGGCAGACGGGGCGCTTGGGCTGAGGGTCGTGTCATGAGGCGCCGCCCGCTCCGCATCCAGAACCTCGGTGGGGCGACGGCGCTCATCCTGCACCGCCCGCATCCGGTCGCCCAGGCGCTGGAACGCCAGCTTCGCGCCATCGGCCTCGAAGTGATGCAGGCCTGGCCGGAGCTTGGGCCGGAGGCGCTCGGCGTGGATTTCGTCTTTTTCGATGCCGACATGGGGCATGACGAACAGTTCCCCTGGCGACCCGGCGAAAGCCCGATGCCGATGATCGCGCTGATCGGGTCCGAAGCGCCCGGCCGGATCGAATGGGCGCTGCGGGCCGGCGCGCATGCCCAGCTTCTGAAGCCGGTCGGCGACAGCGGCGCCTATTCGGCGCTTCTGATCGCGCGGGACGCCTTCGACGTGCAGCGCGCGCTGTCGGTGGAAATCGCCGATCTCCGGCGGCGGCTCGATGAACGCCAGACGGTGGTGCGGGCGGTGACACTGCTGGCGGCGCGGTCGGGCAAGGACGACCATCACGCCTATGACCAGCTTCGACAGATGGCGATGGCTTGGCGCGTCAGCTTCGAGGAGGCCGCAGCGAGGGTCGTGGCACAGATGACCGACCGGCGGGACGAGGACGATGACCGACGCAACCGCGGCTGAGGCGCATATTCCGAAGGGCGCGCTTGCCCGGCTGATGCAGCGCAAGCTCGCGCTTCTGGGCCTTGTCCTGATCATCATCGTCGTCGCCAGCGCCGTCTTCGCACCGCTCCTCGCCCCCTACGCCCCGGACGAGCAGCATTTCGACGGGCTCACGCTGGAAGGCGCGCCCTTGCCGCCGAACGAGACCTACATGCTCGGCACCGACCTTCTCGGCCGCGACCTTTTCAGCCGCATCCTCTACGGCGCGCGGACCTCGCTTATTATCGGGGTGGCGGCAAACGGGCTGGCGTTGGTCATAGGCACGCTCATAGGCATCACGGCGGGATTCTTCCGGGGCTGGATCGGGGCGCTTCTGATGCGGTTCACCGACCTGATGATGGCCTTCCCGGCGCTTCTCCTCGCGATTTGCCTCGCCGCGATCTTCCACCCATCGCTCTGGATCGTCGCCATCGTCATCGCGCTGGTGAACTGGGTCCAGACCGCCCGGGTGATCTATACCCAGACAAGTTCGCTGGCCGAACGCGACTTCATCGCGGCAGAGCGCACATTGGGCGCTAGCACCGGCCGCATCCTCTTCCGCCACATCCTGCCGCATCTCGTGCCAACGATCATCGTTTGGGGCACTTTGGGCATCTCAACGACTGTGCTTCTGGAGGCGACGCTTTCCTTCCTCGGCGTCGGCGTGCAGCCCCCGACGCCGAGCTGGGGCAACATCATCTTCGAGAACCAGACCTACTTCCAGTCGGCCCCCTGGCTCGTCTTCATCCCTGGCGCGGCGATCATCCTGCTGGCCTTGGCTTTCAACCTGGTGGGCGATGCGCTGCGCGATGTGCTCGACCCGATGCAGCGGGGACAGGGCTGACATGGCCGCCTACCTCCTCCGCCGCCTTCTGCAATCACTCCTGATCCTGCTCGGTGTCAGCTTCATCACCTTCGTACTTCTCTACGTCCTGCCGGCCGACCCGGTGCGCCAGATCGCCGGACGGTCGGCCACCGCCCAGACGGTCGAAAACATCCGGCGCGAACTGGGCCTCGACCAACCCTTCGTTGTGCAATACGCCCGCTACCTTGCCGGGATGGTGCAGGGCGACCTCGGCCGCAGCTATCTGCAAAAGACTGAGGTGGCAGAGCTGATCGCCTCGCGCCTGCCGGCGACGCTCCTCCTGATGCTTGGCGCTATCGTCTGCGAACTGGCTATCGGCCTGACCATGGGTATCTTCGCGGCGCTCAGGCGGGGCACCACGCTCGATCACAGCCTGATGATGCTGTCTTTCGTCACGGTCTCGGCACCGCAATTCGTGGTCGGCCTCCTGCTGCTCTATGTCTTCGCGGTCAAGCTTGGCTGGTTCCCGATTGGTGGGTACGGCACTTTCGCCCATCTCGTCCTGCCCTCGCTCACGCTCGGGATTCTCGGTTCGGGCTGGTACAGCCGGATGATGCGCTCCTCGATGCTCGACGTCTTGCGCGCCGACTTCATCCGCACCGCCCGCGCCAAGGGGCTTTCCCGCGCCCGCGTGGTGCTGGCGCATGCCCTGCCGAACGCGATCCTACCGGTCATCGCGATGATCGGCATCGATATCGGCATCTTCATGGGTGGCATCGTCGTTGTTGAATCCGTCTTCGGCTGGCCGGGCATCGGGCAGCTTGCCTGGCAGGCGATCCAGCGCGTCGACATCCCCATCATCATGGGCGTCACGCTGGTTTCGGCCTGCGCCATCGTCCTTGGCAATCTCTTGGCCGACATCATCGCGCCAATGATCGACCCCCGCATCAAACTCAAGTAACCAACAGGAGAGAGAGAATGAAAAGACTGCTTGCATCCACCGCCCTCACGCTCGCCCTCGCTTTGCCGGTCGCGGCGCAGGACTATACGCCCGATCCGAATGCCCAGGCGGGCGGCTCGATCGTCATCACCTACAAGGACGATGTGGCAACGCTCGACCCCGCCATCGGTTATGACTGGCAGAACTGGTCGATGATCAAGTCGCTCTTCGACGGGCTGATGGACTACGTGCCGGGCACCACGACGCTACGCCCCGGTCTCGCTGAAAGCTATGACATCTCCGAGGACGGGCTGACCTATACGTTCCACCTGCGCGCGGGCGTGAAGTTCCACAATGGGCGCGAGATGACGGCCGATGACGTCAAGTATTCGCTCGACCGCGTGACCGATCCCGCGACCCAGTCGCCCGGCGCGGGCTTCTTCGGCTCCATCGCCGGATTTGAAGCCGCCGGGCCTGATGGCCTGTCGGGCGTCGAGGTGGTCGATCCGGCGACCGTGAAGATCACCCTTTCGCGGCCCGACGCGACCTTCCTACACGTCATGGCGCTGAACTTCGCCAGCGTCGTCGCGAAAGAGGCGGTCGATGAGGCCGGCGCCGATTTCGGCAAGAAGCCGGTCGGCACCGGGGCTTTCAAGCTCGGTGAATGGACGCTCGGCCAGCGGCTCGTCTTCGAAAAGAACGCCGACTACTGGCGCGCCGGCGTTCCCTATCTGGATTCTGTCGTCTTCGAGGTCGGGCAGGAACCGGTCGTCGCCCTTCTGCGCCTTCAGAACGGCGAGGTCGACGTGCCGGGCGACGGGATTCCGCCCGCGAAGTTCACCGAGGTGATGGGCGATCCGGCACAGGCCGCGCGCGTCGTGCAGGGCGGTCAGTTGCATACCGGCTACATCACACTCAACGTCACGATCCCGCCCTTCGACAATCTCGACGTCCGCAAGGCCGTGAACATGGCGATCAACAAGGAGCGGATCACCCAGATCATCAACGGCCGCGCCGTCCCGGCGACCCAGCCGCTGCCGCCGTCGATGCCGGGCTATACCGAGGGCTATGCAGGCTATCCCTATGACGTCGAGGGGGCCAAGGCGCTTCTCGCCGGGGCGGGCCTTGCTGACGGGTTCGAGACCGATCTCTACGTCATGAACACCGACCCCAACCCGCGTATCGCGCAGGCGATCCAGCAGGATCTCTCGGCCATCGGCATCAAGGCCAATATCCAGTCGCTTGCCCAGGCCAACGTGATCGAGGCGGGCGGTGCCGGGACCGCGCCGATGATCTGGTCGGGCGGCATGGCCTGGATCGCCGACTTTCCCGATCCGTCGAACTTCTATGGTCCGATACTTGGCTGCGCGGGCGCGGGCGAGGGCGGCTGGAACTGGTCGAAATTCTGTGACGCAGGGCTCGACAAGATGGCGGTCGATGCCGACAGCATGTCCGACCCGGCGCAGGCAGACGCAAGGCTGAAGCTCTGGTCCGACACCTATATGGGCGTGATGGAGCAGGCGCCCTGGGTCCCGGTCTTCAACGAAGAGCGCTATACGATGAAATCCGAACGCATGGGTGGCGAGGATGCGCTTTACGTTGATCCCGTGTCGATCCCGGTCAACTACGACTATGTCTGGGTGAAACAGTAAGATGTGCAAGGATTGTAACTATACGATCCACGGCGCGCAGCACCATTTTGGCTGGGACAATTCCCTGCCGCCGGCGCTGCGCGCCGAGCCCGGATCGACGATCCAGTTCCATTGTCAGGACAGTTCGGCGGGCCAGCTTGGCCCGTCCTCGACGCTGCAAAGCGTGATCGACCTCGATTTCGGCAAGATCAACCCGGTCTCGGGGCCGATCTTCATCGAAGGCGCGAAGCCGGGTGACGCGCTGAAGGTCACGATTGAGGGGTTCACCCCGAGGGCCTTCGACGGCAAGGGCTTCGGCTGGACGGCCAACATTCCGGGTTTCGGGCTCTTGGCCGATCAGTTCACCGATCCCGCGCTGACGATCTGGTCTTACGATCCCGAAAGCCTTGCCCCGGCGCTCTGGGGCAAGGAGGCGCGCATTCCGCTCAAACCCTTCTCGGGCACGATCGGCAATGCCCCGGCCGAGGCTGGTCTGCATTCCGTCGTGCCGCCCCGGCGGGTCGGCGGCAATCTCGACATCCGCGACCTCGCGGCGGGCACGACGCTCTACCTGCCGGTGGAGGCCGAGGGCGCGCTCTTCAGCGTCGGCGACACCCATGCCGCCCAAGGTGACGGCGAGGTTTGCGGTACCGCCATCGAAAGCCCGATGGACGTGGTTCTGACGCTCGATATCGTGAAGGGCGCGAACCTGAAGACCCCGCGCTTCACCACGCCGGGGCCGGTGACAAGACACCTCGACGCGAAAGGCTACGAGGCGACGACTGGCATCGGGCCTGACTTGATGACGGCGGCGCGGGATGCGGTGTCGAACATGATCGACCTCTTGACGGCGCAAAGGGGCATATCGGCGGTCGATGCCTATATGCTCTGCTCCGTCTGCGGCGATCTTCGCATCTCGGAAATCGTCGACATGCCGAACTGGGTGGTGAGCTTCTATTTCCCCCGGTGCGTCTTCGAATGAACCTTGCGCCGGGCGATGCGCTGAAAAGCCGGTCCGGGGCCGATCTGGCCCCGGAAGCTCCGCCCGTCCTTTCAGTCGAGGGGCTGACGGTTTCGGTGCAGACCGAAACGGGTCTCAAAACCCTCGTTTCCGAACTGTCGTTTGCCCTGCGGCCCGGTGAAACCCTGTGCATCGCTGGCGAAAGCGGTTCCGGCAAGTCGATCACCTCTCTCGCCATCATGGGCCTTCTGCCGCCGCCGGCCGTCCGCGTGACCGGCGGTGCGATCCGTCTTGGACTTACCGAACTGACGACCCTTGGCGAGGCCAAGTTGCGAGAGATCAGGGGCGACCGGATCGCGATGATCTTTCAGGAACCGATGACGAGCCTCAACCCGGTAATGACCGTGGGTCGCCAGCTGACCGAGGCGATCCGGGCGCATGAGACTGTTGGCCGCGCCGAGGCCCGCGACCGGGCGCTTGCCGCCTTGAAGGCCGTGCGGCTCAGCCAGCCGGAACGGCGGATGACGCAATATCCACATGAACTTTCCGGCGGCATGCGCCAGCGGGTGATGATCGCCATGGCGCTGGCGCTGAGACCGGAAGTGCTGATTGCCGACGAACCGACAACCGCGCTCGACGTGACCGTGCAGCGCGAGGTCCTTGACCTCCTGCGCGACCTTCAGCGCGAGATGGGCACCGCGATCATCCTGATTACCCATGACATGGGCGTGGTGGCCGAGATGGCCGACCGTGTGATCGTCATGCGTGACGGCAGGATGGTGGAAGAGGCGGCGACGGCAGACCTCTTCGCCCGTCCTGCCCAGCAATATACACGCGATCTTCTGGCCGCCGTGCCGCGCATCGGAGGCGGAAGGCCGCGGGAAGCGGTGGTCGCGGACCCCGTCGCACGCCTCGCCGATGTCAGCGTGCGGTTCCCCCTCAACGGCGGCATCCTTGGCCGCACCACCCACCAGGTCCATGCCGTCGAGCATGTCAGCTTCGACATCCGCAATGGCGAGACCTTCGCGCTCGTCGGCGAATCCGGCTGCGGCAAATCGACGATCGCCAAGGCGATGGTCGGCCTCGTCCCGCATGAAGGGCGGATCGAGATCGGCGGCAGCCCGGTTTCGGCGACCCACAGCCCCGCAATGAAGGCGATGCGCCGCAAGATTCAGATGGTCTTTCAGGACCCGATGGCGGCGCTCGATCCGCGCATGACCGTGGGCGAGCAGATCGCCGAACCGCTCCTGATCCACGGGATCGGCGACGCGGGCGAACGCCGCGCCCGCGCTGCCGATCTGATGGAGCGTGTCGGGTTGACCGGCGACCAGCTTGGCCGCTACCCGCACGAATTTTCCGGCGGTCAGCGCCAGCGCATCTGCATTGCCCGCGCGCTCGCGCTCAACCCCGGCCTAATCATCGCCGATGAAAGTGTCTCGGCGCTGGACGTGAGCGTACAGGCACGGGTGCTCGATTTGCTGCGCGAATTGCAGCGCGACTTCGCTATCGCCCTTCTCTTCATCAGCCACGACATGGCGGTGGTAGAGAACATCTCGGACCGCGTCGGCGTGATGTATCTGGGCCAGATCGTCGAGCTTGGCACACGGGCGCAGATATTCGGCAACCCGCAGCACCCCTATACCCGCCGACTGATCGAGGCGGTTCCCGTCCCCGACCCATCAGTCATACGCGCGGCCGCGCCGCGGCTTTCAGGCGAAGTGCCAAGCCCTGTTCATCCAATAGGGCAGGGACCGGAGAGGGTCGTTCTTGCCGACATAGGTGGCGGTCATCTGGTGGCGCGGCCCGTGCGGCAATGACCGCTGGGCGTGGCCAGCGCTTCCATTTCAGGTCTGTCCCTGTTCGGGAAAGCCGAGACGGGAAAGACTGTTGTGCAATTCCACCCGTTTCGCAGGGTTCCTGACCGGAAATGCCGTGAAGAATGACTCGATCGAGGCATCCTTCCGCCGTGCCCTGGTTTCCCGCGCCCAGTATTGCGCCTTGTCCTGATTTCCTGCCGCCTCGTTTATCGCCGCGGCGAAGGCGCTGATCAGGTAGTGCGCACCCGGCGTTCGTGCGCCCTGTTCGGCCCAATGGGCCGCATCGTCCATCTCGTCGAGGTGGAAATGCGCGATGCCCCTGGCGCTGAACATCGCATAGAGGAACGGATCGAGCGGGCTGAGTGAGATGGCCTTGCCGAGACCATCAAGTGCCGTATTGCCGTTGCCGGACATGACCTCCGCCCAAGCATGGGCATAGTAACCTTGTGCAAAGCTCGGGCTGAGGCCGCAGGACCGTTCGAGCCATGCCTGACCCGCCTCCGGTTCGCCCCTGAGCTAATGGGCGCGCCCGAAGTTGAAATTGGCGAAGGGGTCAAGCGGGTCGAGTTCCACCGCCCGTTCGGCATGGCGACGCGCGTCTTCGACAGATTTCGGCCGGTCGGTCGAATAACGCAGAAATGCAGCCTGAAAACTGACAAACGACCGGGCCGCGTGGGCGCGCGAAAAATGCGGGTCAAGCTGGGTTGCCCGTTCGAAATAATCGCTGGCCCGCGCGTTGTCCGCACTGTTGAAGCGATAGGCGTGTTGCAGGCCGATATGGTAGAGCGACCATGCGTCGAGCGCCGAAGGCGACCGCAGACGGGCCTGCTGCGCCTCATGCTGGGGAATATGCAGTTCCATCGCCGATATGACGAGCGCGACGATACGCTCGCGCATTTCGTGAACCTCATCGATCTTGCCCGAAAGCCGTTCACCCCAGACAACCTGCGCGCTTCGCGCATCGACAAGTTCGACAGCGAGGCCAAGTGTTGGGCCAAGTATCTCCACCTCGCCCGACAGAACATATGTGACGCCGAGCGCATTTCGGACCGCCTCCAGGCTCTGCTGGGGCGGTCGGAAGCGAAAGCTCGACCCCCGGGCCACGACCTTCAGCCAGCGCAACCGCGACAGGGTGGAGATCAACTCGCCAGGGATCGCGTCGGCAATGGTGGAATATGTATCGGAATTGCCGATCAAGGCGAAGGGCAGGACCGCAATCGCGGGCCTTGGTTCTTCCTGCACCGCCGACTGGCCCGATGCTTCCAGGGCATGCGCGGCAGGGGTCGGCGTGGCCCGTGCAGCCGGTGCAACGATCCGGACCTCTGACGCGAAACGAAACCCCCGGCCATGCACGGTTCGGATGAAACGCTGCTGCTTGCCATCGTCGCCAAGGACACGGCGAAGCGACTTGATCACGGTCGAGACCGCTGCATCGGAAATGAAGCGGCCGTCCCAGACCTTTTCGATCAACTCGTCCTTGCCGACAAGCCTTTCGGCATTCTGAACCAGATGGCTAAGGACGGAATAGGCCATCGGTTCGGTCGGCAAAACCTCACTGTCGCGGCGCAACTCGCCGCGGGCCAGGTCGAGCACGAAACCCTCGAATGCGTATTGCAGACAGCCACCCTGAAAAACTCAGATTTCCCCAGAAGATACCCATGAGGCGCTCAAGACCACAAGCGAAAGCTGCCTGTATTGCTTTCCCATCAGCCCGCAGGGGCCACGAAGGCAGAAGGAAAGCAACATGAAGGACATGATGAAGAAACGCAGGCCACCAAGCTATGGCCGCGGCTTTGACGGGATTTCGGGCCTCGTCCCGAACGACACGTCGCGCCGTTGGTTCGCCGCGCAAAGCCCGTTCTTTGCCGAAAAGCGCGAAGGCGGACGGCATCACTGAATGCTCGGCGCCGTAGGCGCCGCCATCACCGGCCGGACCAAACGGCCATATCTCAACAGTCGAAGATCAAGCAAACGAAACCCATTGAAAGGAACGAAAATGCAAACCTCCACGATGACCAAGCCGGTATCGAACGGCGTCAACACCGAAGCCCTGATCGGCGCGCGCGGCGCGTTCGAGCAAATGCCCGAGGCCGCCGCCTTCACCTTCCGCAGCACCTGCGACTGGAAAGACGGCACCCACAGCACCAACGCGATCAATGGTTACTTCGGCCTCGGCCAGAACCACGAGCGCAAGGAAACCTTCCGCATCGACAGCGACCACCCGGAAGTCTTTGCCGCCGCCGACCGCGCGCCTACCCCGCCGGAGATCGTTCTGGCCGCGCTTGCCAGTTGCCTTTCTGGCGGTGTGGCGGCTGTTGCCCAGCATCGCGGCATCCAGTTGCGCCATATGCGGGCAATGGTCGAAGGCGACATCGACGTGCGCGGCATCCTCGGGATGGACCCCGATATCCGCAACGGCTTCTCGGCCATCCGTGTCAGCTTCGAAATCGACGCTGACGCGACTGCCGACGAAATCCGTGCGCTCGTCGCCCAGTCGCAGAAACGCTCGGCCGTCTTCGACATTCTCACCAACCCGACATCCGTTCACGTGACGGTTGCCTGACCCAGCCGGTCCGACAGGAGCAAGACCCATGAAACACATCGGAACCCTCATCATCGGCGCCGGTCAGGCCGGCCTTGCGATGAGCCGCTGCCTGTCGGACCGCAACATCCCCCATGTCGTCTTGGAGCGTGGAGAGATCGCGAATTCCTGGCGGCATGAGCGTTGGGACAGCCTCCGGCTCCTGACCCCCAACTGGCAAAGCCGCCTGCCCGGATTCGCCTATCAGGGCGATGACCCGGACGGCTTCATGACGATGCCGGAAGTCACCCGTTTCCTGAATGATTACGCCGCCGCCAGCCGTGCACCGGTCGAGGACCGCACCCGCGTGCTCTCCGTCACGCGGCACGGCAACGGCTACAGCGTTGCGACCGACAAGGGCGACTGGAACTGTGACACGCTCATATTGGCCACCGGTGCCTGCAATGTGGCGTCGGTGCCTGGACTGGCAGCAGACATCCCTGACGCGGTCGATCAGATCACCGCGCTCGACTACCGCAACACAGACCAGCTTGTGCCGGGCGGCGTTCTGGTGGTCGGCGCCGCGGCAACCGGCGTCCAGCTTGCGGCCGAAATCCGCGCCGCCGGACATGAGGTCATTCTTTCCGCTGGCGAGCACATCCGCATGCCGCGCCACTATCGCGGGCGGGACATCCAGTGGTGGATGGATCGCGCGGGCATTCAAACCACGCGGGTCGACGAAGTCGATGACATCGACCGGGCCCGCCGGGTGCCATCGCTGCAACTCATCGGCTCGCACGCACAGCGCTTCTGCGACCTGACGAGCCTCGCCGCACAAGGCGTCGAGATCGTCGGCCGCCTCAGCGCCGTCCGGGACGGCACCGCGCTCTTTTCCGGTGCGCTGGCCAATCACTGCGCGCTGTCGGATCTGAAAATGAACCGGCTGCTCGATACGCTGGATGCCTGGGCAGAAGAAACGAAGGTGAGCGGGATCGGCCCGGTCGAACGCTTTGCCGCAACGCCGTGCCCGGCCTCGTCGCGCCTTTCACTCTATCTCGGCGGCGGTCACATCCGCACGATCCTTTGGGCGACCGGGTTCCGGCCCGATTACAGCTGGCTGAACCTGCCGGTCTTCGACCGCAAGGGCGGCCTCATCCACCAGGAAGGGTTGGTTGCGCCGGGACTATACGTCCTCGGCCTGCCGTTCATGCGACAGCGCAACTCTGCCCTCATCGATGGCGTCGGCGCCGATGCCGCCGCCCTTGCCGACCACATTCTTTGCACACGCGGCCGCTCTGCGGCCTGAAAGGAGATACAGATGACCATGATGCAAACTGAAACCGCTGCGAAACAGATGCCCGCGCGCGACAAGGTGATCCGTCAGGCCCAGACCGCCGTGATCGAACGGATGCGGCAGGACCTTGCTGCCGCCTGCAACACGCTGGTGACAACCGGCCGGATTGAAGACGGACTGACCTGCCACGCAACTCAGGGCAAGTTTCGCGCGACAATGGATATGGGGCCGGGCATGGGCGGCGACGCCGCCGGGCCAAGTCCGGGGTTCTTTGCCCGCGCCGCCATTGTCGGCTGCGTCGGCATCGGCGTGAAGATGATGGCCGCGCGTGAGGGGCTCGTCTTCCGCTCTCTCGATGTCACCATCGAATGCGATTTCGACGATGCTGCGCTGATGGGGTTAAGCCCGCGCACGGCGGCCCCCTTGGCGTCCCGGATACGGATCGAGATCGACACCGACGAAGACCGCGCCGCAGTGCAGGACCTCGTCGACCGCGCGTTATCGAAGGACCCCTGGTACCTCGCGCTTCGCGATGCGCAGGTGGTCCAGCACGAAATTCACATCGCGGCCGCATGACCGGCCCCACCCAACCCGAAGGACAAGAAAATGCACATGAAACCCATTTCCCAGACCGCCCCGGCGATTCACAGCTCCATCCTCGACACAATCGGCAATACGCCTATCGTGCGGATCAATCGGCTCGCGCCGGAAGGCGTTGAGCTTTACGTCAAGGTCGAGGCCTTCAACCCCGGCGGCTCGGTCAAGGACCGCTTCGCTTTGGCCGCGATCGAGGCGGCAGAGGCATCGGGCGCTCTGAAATCCGGCCAGACCGTGGTCGAGGCGACGTCGGGCAATACCGGCATTGGCCTTGCGCTCGTTTGCGCGGCCAAGGGCTATCCGCTGGTCGTGACTATGGCCGAAAGCTTCAGCGTCGAACGGCGCAAGCTGATGCGGTTCCTTGGCGCGAAGGTCGTGCTGACACCCGCCGCGCAGAAGGGGACGGGTATGCTCGCCAAGGCCGAGGAACTGGCCCGCGAACACGGCTGGTTCCTTGCAAGGCAGTTCGAGAACGAGGCCAATGCCGACATGCATTCCCGTACCACCGCCCGGGAAATCGTCGACGCCTTTGGCGGTGAGGGCCCGGACTATTGGGTCACGGGCTTTGGCACCGGCGGCACGCTGAAAGGCGTTTCCCGTGTTCTGCGCGCCGAATGCCCGGGGACGCGGATCGTTGTGGCAGAGCCGGACAACGTGCCCCTGATGCAAAGCGGGATTGCGCAGGAGCGGGATGCAGACGGCCGCCCGGCCAGCCACCCGATGTTCCGCCCCCACCTGATGCAGGGCTGGTCGCCGGATTTCATTGCCAAACTCGCGGAAGATGCCGTCAGCGCGGGCGCAATCGACGCGTTCCAACCGGTCGCGGGCAATGCCGCCCTGCAAGCGGCACGCGAACTTGCAGCGCAGGAGGGCATCTTCTGCGGCATCAGCAGCGGCGCGACATTCGCCGCCGCGCTGGAAGTCGCGAAGACCGCGCCCAAGGGCTCGCGCATCGTCGCCATGCTGCCCGACACCGGCGAACGCTACATGTCCACGGTTCTCTTTGACGGGATCGACGAGGCGATGAACGAAGAGGAAGTTGCGCTGTCCCGGTCGACACAGGGCGCGCGGTTCGACAGCGCGGCCCCTGCACCGGCGGCCCCATCGGCCGCGCCCACCTGCAAACCCGAAGCGGCGCGAATGGTCGACGAGATCGTCGCGCAGCATCCAGTCGTGATGTTTGTCCTTGAATGGTGCGAATTCAGCTGGTCGGTGCGCAAACTCTTTGCCGCCGCGGGCCTGCCCTACCATGCCGTCGAACTCGACTCGGCCGCGATGCAGACGGACAATCTGGGTGGCGATCTGCGGGCCGCGCTTGGTGTGAAGGCCGGGGTCCCGACCATCCCGCAAATCTTCGTCGGCGGGCAGCATATCGGTGGTGCGACGGAAACTTTCGATGCATTCACGAATGGCTCGATGCAGGACCGCCTCGCTTCGGTCGGTCTCAGTTTCGACCCCGAGGCGACGGCGAACCCCTATGGCTTTCTCCCGAAATGGCTGCAGCCCAGGTAAGGCGGAGGCGGATATGTATGGGACATGGCACGACGCATCGCCAAACGCATTCCTATCGCGCGCGGCGCAATACGCGGAAAGCTATCGTAGTGATGGCCGCGCGCTTAGCCCGATGGCTTCGGTCGGGGAGCTTCGCGATCAGTTCTGCCGGCCGTTGGGCGATAGAGGGCAGTCTGGCGATGCCGTCATTGAAGCGTTGATAGGGGCGGCAGAACCGGGGCTTGTCGGCAACACCGACCCGAATTTTTACGCATGGGTCATGGGTGGGTCGAACCTTGTCGGGGTCGCGGCGGATTGGCTGACCGCCGCCTGGGGACAGAACGCGGCGATTTACCAGTCCTCGCCCGCCGCCGCGATTGCCGAGGAAGCGGTCGAGGCCTGGCTGCTGGACCTGCTCGACCTTCCGCGCGAAAGCTCGGTTGGGTTCGTCAGCGGCGCGACGATGGCGGCTTTTGTCGCGCTTGCCGCGGCGCGCGGCGAGGTGCTGCGACGCGCCGGTCACGACATCGAGGCACTGGGCCTGCAGGGCGCACCTCTTGTGGGCGTCTTCCTCAGCGACGATGCGCATGTGACCAATTATGCCGCGTTGCGGCAGCTCGGGTTCGGCGACGTCAATTTTCACCGGATCGCATCGGATGGTGCAGGGCTGATGCATCCCGATGATCTGGTAGCGGCGCTGGCTCGGTTCGATGGCCCGAAAATCATCGTCGCACAGGCCGGCCACATCAACTCCGGCGGTTTCGAACGCCTGGAGGAAATCGCCCGGCTCGCGCGCCGGCATGGCGCGTGGATGCATGTCGATGGCGCCTTCGGGCTTTGGGTTCGCGCGACGACGGGCAGGAAACACCTCGCGTCGGGGGCCGAACTGGCCGACAGCTGGTCCGTCGATGGCCACAAATGGCTACAAATTCCCTACGATTCAGGTTTTGCGATCGTCCGAAACCGGCAGGCCCATCGGCGCGCCATGGAAAAATCCGCGGGCTATCTCAACATGGCGCAGGATGACGGGCGCAACCCATCCGCCTATGCCCCGGGCCTGTCGCGCCGCGCACAGGGGTTCGCCGCCTGGGCCGTCCTGCGCAACCTTGGGCGTTCGGGTGTGGCCGAACTGGTTGAACGGCACTGCGCTGCGGCCGACCGGCTTGCCGACCTTATCAACGGGATCGGCGGCCTGCGGATATTGAACAAGGTCGAGCTCAATCAGATCGTGATCGGCTGCGACGACCGTGAAGCGGAGCCGCAGCTTATTCAGGCTCTTGCCGACCGGCTGAATTCCGACGCCCGATTCTTTGTTCGCACCGCTCATTGGAAAGAGCGGACGGTGCTGCGGCTGTCGGTCATTTCACGCGGGACAGACATGGACCATGTCACAGAACTTGCCGCAGCGATTGCGGAATATTGGCCCGAGATCCTCTCGGAGGCGGATGGTGGCGCAGCGGCATCCGGTCAGTGGCCAAACCTTGCCGCGTCGGCATGAAGGCTTGACCCGGTTGGCGATACGGTCGATTGAAGGCCGGCCCGTCATGCGGGGGTATCGTCGGGCGGGAGGCGCGGCATGAAGGTGGTTGTGTTCGACCTTGACGGAACGCTTGTGGATACGGCCGGCGATATTCAGCAGGCGGCGAACCGGATGCTGGCCGATACCGGCCTCGCGCCACTCGACAAGGAAACCATCATCGGATTCATCGGCAACGGGGTCGATGTGTTGGTGCAACGTGTAATGCGACATTCGGCACCCGCCACGACGGAGGAGGCATTGCGCGTCCGCACAGCCGCCTTCCGCCGTTATTATGACGAGGGGCTAACCGCCAGTTCTCACCCCTATCCGGGTGTGAGTGACCTTTTGACTGGCCTCGGGCAGAGGGGCATTGGTCTCGGGATATGCACGAACAAGCCCGAGGCCCCGGCGCGGCGCCTGTGCGAGGCGCTCGGCCTTTCGCGGCATTTCTCGGCAATCATCGGCGGCGATACGCTGCCCGTCAAAAAGCCGGATGCAGCACCACTTCTGCAAACGATCCGGGCGCTTGGTGGCAGGGCAGATAGTGCTCTTTATGTCGGCGACAGCGAAACCGACTATCTGACGGCGCAAGCCGCCGGTGTGCAGTTCGCCTATTTCGAGGGCGGCTACCAGCGTCGCCCGATTGCCGATTTTCATCCCGATTACCGCATCGGGCACATGGGCGAGGTTGCCGATCTGCTGCGCTGCTAAGACGGGTGCCCGGCAGAGTGATCCGCTGACTGCGCCCCCTGTGGGGCCACTTCTTCAAAGACAACGCCACACAGCATTCGAAACGAAAGAGGGCGCCGGAATCTTCGGCGCCCTTTGGTTGTCCCTCAGGCCGCGATCGGCTCAGCCGAGGTCGAAACGGTCGGCATTCATCACCTTGACCCAGGCAGCGACGAAATCGGCGACGAATTTCTTCTTCGCGTCCTTCTGCGCATAGACCTCGGCAATCGCCCGCAATTGCGAGTTGGAGCCGAAGACGAGGTCCGCCCGCGTTCCGGTCCATTTGACCTTGCCCGTCGCGCGGTCGCGCCCTTCGAAGACCGTGGCGCTGCCGTTAGCCGATTTCCACTCCGTCCGCATGTCGAGGAGGTTGACGAAGAAATCGTTGCTGAGCGTTTCGGGCTTGCCGGTCAGGATGCCGTGCTGCGACTGGCCGCTATTGGCGTTCAGCGCCCGCAACCCGCCGACGAGCACGGTCATTTCCGGGGCCGACAGCCCCAGAAGCTGGGCCTTGTCTAGAAGCCGTTCTTCGGCCGGTGCGGTATCGCCCGCCTTGGCAAAGTTGCGGAACCCGTCGGCCACCGGTTCCAGCGGCGCGAAGCTTTCCACATCGGTCTGCTTCTGGCTCGCGTCCATGCGGCCCGGCGTGAAGGGTACGGTCACGTCGTGCCCCGCCTTTTGCGCGGCTGCTTCGATGCCGGCCGACCCGCCAAGGACGACGAGATCGGCGAGCGAAATCTGCTTGCCGCCGGTTGCCTTGGCGTTGAAGTCCTTGCGAATGGCCTCCAGCGTTTTGAGAACCTTGGCCAGCCGCTTGGGATCGTTGGCTTCCCAGTCCTTCTGGGGTGCGAGGCGGATGCGCGCGCCATTTGCGCCGCCGCGCATGTCCGATCCCCGGAAGGTGGAGGCGGAAGCCCAGGCGGTGAAGACCAGATCGGAGACCGAGAGGCCGGAAGCAAGGATTTCTTTCTTCAGCTTTTCGATATCTCTTGCACCGACGAGCTTGTGGTCGACCGCCGGAATCGGATCCTGCCAGATCAGGTCCTGTGACGGCACTTCGGCGCCGAGGTAACGCACCTTCGGCCCCATGTCGCGATGTGTCAGCTTGAACCAGGCCCTCGCGAAGGCATCGGCAAAGGCCTTCGGGTTCTTGTGGAACCGGCGCGAGATGGGTTCATAGATGGGATCGAAGCGCAGCGACAGGTCTGCCGTCGTCATCATCGGCCTGTGCTTTTTCGAGGGATCGTGGGCGTCGACGACCATGTCCTTGTCCGCGACATCCTTGGCGAGCCAGATATGTGCGCCGGCGGGGCTCTTCGTCAGTTCCCAGTCATATTTGAAGAGAACGTCGAAATAGCCCATGTCCCATTTGGTCGGGTTCGGCTTCCATGCGCCTTCGATGCCGCTGGTGATGGTGTCATAGCCCTTGCCGCTGCCGTGGCTCGACAGCCAGCCAAGGCCCATCGCCTCCAGCGGTGCGGCTTCCGGTTCGGGGCCGACCGCGGTGGCAGGGCCATTGCCGTGGGCCTTGCCGAAAGTGTGGCCCCCGGCGACGAGCGCCACGGTTTCCTCGTCATTCATGGCCATGCGCGCGAAGGTCTCGCGGACGTCCCGGCCGGATGCGACCGGGTCGGGGTTGCCGTTCGGGCCTTCGGGGTTGACGTAGATGAGGCCCATCTGCACGGCCGCCAGCGGGTTTTCCAGCTGCCGGTCGCCGCTGTAGCGTTTGTCGCCCAGCCAATCGCCTTCGGCACCCCAATAGATGTCCTCTTCCGGTTCCCAGACATCGGTACGCCCGCCGCCGAAGCCGAAGGTCTTGAACCCCATGGATTCGAGCGCGCAGTTACCGGCAAGGATCATGAGGTCGGCCCACGAGATCTTGTTGCCGTACTTCTGCTTGATCGGCCAGAGAAGCCGCCGCGCCTTGTCGAGGTTGCCGTTGTCCGGCCAGCTGTTGAGGGGAGCGAAGCGCTGGGTGCCGGTCCCGCCACCGCCACGCCCGTCCGAGGTCCGGTAGGTTCCGGCGCTGTGCCAGGCCATGCGGATGAAGAGCGGCCCGTAGTGGCCGTAATCGGCGGGCCACCAGTCCTGCGAATCCGTCATCAGCGCGTAAAGGTCCCGTTTCAGCGCCTGCAGGTCGAGCTTCTTGAATTCCTTGGCATAGTCGAAAGCCGTTCCCATTGGGTTCGAGGCCGGGGCGTTCTGATGCAGAATCCGCAAGTTCAGCTGGTTTGGCCACCAGTCCCTGTTCGACCGCCCCCCGGCGCTTGTGTGCATGACCGGGCACTTGCCCGCTGCGCCGACGTCATTTCCGTCCATTCCTATCTCCGATTCTGTCTGCGGTTGCCGGGTGTTCGCTGTGCCGATCCGCATATCATCGCGAAAAGAAGACCGTATGGGTCTTCGCCGCCGCTGACTGCCTATCGGTGGCCTGTTGCCCCCTGAGACTGACTCTAGCAAAGTCGGGCAATTAGATTAAGTTGGATTTGCTGATTACGACAATAAGATACAGTTATGACAAACCTCACCATTCGCCAGCTTCGTTATTTCGAGGCGCTTGCGCGTCAGGGCCATTTCGGCCGTGCCGCGGATATCTGCGCCATCTCGCAACCGGCGCTTTCGATGCAGATCAAGGAACTAGAGGCAGCACTTGGCACCGATCTTTTCGAACGAAGCGCGCGGCAGGTACGGCTGACAAGCTTTGGCGAGGAATTCGCGCTGCGCGCGCGAGAGATATTGCGGTCCGTCGACGAACTCGGCGATCTGGCGCGCGCCGCGCAAGACCGGCTGATCGGGCGCCTGCGCATCGGCGTCATTCCCACGGTTGCCCCCTATCTTCTGCCGACAATCATCGCACGGTTGAGTGACGCGCATACCGGCCTGGACCTTCATGTCCGCGAAACCCTGACGCGGACGCTGTTGCAGGAATTGGCGGAAGGGCGGCTGGACACGGCCATTGTCGCGCTACCCGTCTCAGAACCTTCGCTGACCGAAGTTGCGCTTTTTTCCGAGGAATTCGTTCTTGTGCGCCCGCTTGACGATGCGGGCGAGCCGGTTCCGGACCGCGACATGCTGCGCGAAATGCGCCTGCTACTATTGGAGGAAGGGCACTGCTTCCGCGATCAGGCCCTGTCTTTCTGCAACCTTCATTCGTCCCTGCTGCGCGAATTGCTGGATGGGAGTTCGCTGACAACGCTGGTGCAGATGGTCGGTGCGGGGATCGGCGTGACGCTTATCCCCGAAATGGCGATTGCCGTCGAAACCCGGTCAGCGGCTGTGTCCTTGGCGAGGTTCCGGCGGCCACGGCCGATGCGGACGATCGGCATGATCTGGCGCAAGAAAAGCCCGCTGGACCGCCAGCTTCTTCAGGTGGCCGACATCGTGCGCGGTGCCGCTGAGACGTTGCGGCATCAAGGGACGGTTTAGGACACGGCCAAACTCACGTTCATTTAGGGCCGGAAACGGAGAAGGCGCTGCGAATCATTGCGGTTTGGCGGTGCGCGAGCCACGTCTCGTGCCGTCGCAGTACCGTAGTTTCGCCGTATTTCGGCCGCAATTACAACCTTGGCGCGATTTCCTCATCTTTTCGGACGATGCGCAGCGCCGTGCCCTCGCAGAGGATGAATGTGGGCCGGGGGATCGACTCCCGGTTCGGAAAGGCGACCGGACAAGCCGGCGCCGTTTCGATACTCATGCGAGGAGTCAATTATGTACAACTTTCTTCTGAAGAAATGGGTCCAGTTCCGTCACTGCGACGAAGGCGTGACGCTGGTTGAATACGGCGTTGCCGTCGGCATCGCCGTTGGCGTCGGCGCGCTGGTCGCCTCGGGCATCGTGACCGACATCACCGGCGCTCTGACCGCGGCCGGTACCGCCATGCCGTGACGGCAAAGGCGCGGCCGCGTTCTGCGGCCGCTCCGCCGGGGCGCCGAGATCGCCCCGGCACCGCCGCCGGCAATCGGACCCCATCGCGGTCAGGGGCGCCGGTAGCGAACCTCAATTGCCGCAACATCTTTTCGGGAGAAGTATCGTGGGCATTCGTTCAATTTTCGTCGCCATTCTGGGTGTAGCCGTTGCTGGTGGGTCCGCCTACAGCGCACGCGAATACCTGTCGACGAACCGCGCCGTTGCCTCCACCGACAGCCAGTCCGAACTGGTGACTGTGGTCGTCGCGGGGCGAGACATTCCCTTCGGTCAGGCGATCCAGCCGCAGATGTTGCAGGTCATGTCCTGGCCCCGCGCAGCCATGCCGCCGGGGGTCATCACGGAATTCACATCGCTTGTGCCTGAGCCGGGAATGCCGCCGCGGCGGGCAACCCGCGCCATCGCGCAGGGCGAGCTGATCCTTGCGTCGAAGATTTCCGATTTCGGCGAGAAGGTCACGATCGTCCAGAGCCTCGGCGCCAATACCCGCGCGATGTCGATCAAGGTCGAGGCCGAAACCGCCGTCGGCGGCTTCGTCACACCCGGCGACAGCGTCGATGTCGTCCTGACCCAGGGCAAGGACGCCGACATGCGGGCGGTGACAATCCTTCAGAACATTCGCGTTCTGGGCGTCGATCAGGAATCCGATCAGGAGACGGATCGCGTCGAAGTGGCCCGGACCGTCACGCTTGAAGTGACGCCCGAGGACAGCCAGAAGCTGGCGCTCGCCCAGAAGGCCGGTACGCTGAGTCTGAGCCTTCGGACGCTCGACAGCGTGTCCGACCAGCCGCTCGATTCCATTCGCCTCAGCGATCTTCTGCGGGAAAAATCGCCCGTTACCGAGGCGGTTGCCAAATCCACGATCCGCGTGCGTCGGGCAACCGATGTCGAAGAAGTGGAAGTCGAGTAACGCCGCAGGACGAGGAGAAGGGTCATGGATATCAGGGGCCATCTTCGGGCGTATTGGCGTGACGAAACCGGGGGCATTCTTGTGCTCTGGATGGTTTGCCTGACGCTCGTTCTCGGCATTGTCGCGATGTCCTTCGACATGGGGCGCATCGCCTCGACCCAGACAGAGCTTCAATCCTTCGCCGACAGCGTCGCGCTCGCGGCCGCCGGTGAACTGGACGGCAACAGCGACGCGATCACCCGCGCCAACCGGGCGGCCGCAAACCTGATTGCCGACACCCAGACCTTCGCGACCGGGTCCCAGGCGCTGACGACGAGCGACTTCACGCTCGACTTCTACCGGACGCTGCCCAGCAGCGATCTGGCCAGCATCAGTTCCGGACAGACGACGAATGCCCGCGATGCGATCTATGCGCGGGTCGTCGTGACGCCGAAGACGGTGCCCTTCACCTTTGGCGCGGCGTTCTTCACCCTTGCCGGCGCAACGCCTTCCAACAACCAGATCGGCGCTGTCGCGGTGGCGGGGTTCACCCAATATGCTTGTGACATCACGCCGATGATGTTCTGCATCCCTTCGCCGACATTCGATGCGGCCAATCCCGCGACGATTGGCGACATGATCCTCCTGCGGTCGGGCGGGCAGGGGGCAGCCTGGGGTCCCGGTGATTTCGGGTTTCTTCAGCCCTCGACGCTCGCGCTCGATTCCACAGGTTCCTGTGCGGGTATCAATGGCGCCGGTCCGCTTCTCGAATGCGTTCTCGGCGCGGCCGGCAGCATCACCCAGTGTTTCGCGCAGCGTGGTGTCGATACCGAGCCTGGCCAAAAGGTGGGGATCACCGACGCGCTGAACGTGCGCTTCGACATCTTCAAGGGCAACCTTGCGCAGAAAAAGAACGACCCGCTTTGGGCGCCTGCGCCAAACGTCATCAAGGGCATCGTGCCCCGGGGCGGTGGCAACTGCATCGGCCAGAACAGCAATCCTTCGCCGAATACACTGGGATTGCCGCGCGACAATTGCTTCAACAACGGAACCTGCACCCGCTACGGCAACGGTGACTGGTCAACCGGCCGTGCCAACTATGTTGCCACGAACTATGGCGGCACCGATCCGGCACCGAGCGCGACAACCCGCTACCAGATGTACCTGACCGAAATCGCCAACGGCGGCGGTGCGGCCTCGGGCAGCGCGATCCTGCCGCCGGGAAAGGCTGAGACCGGTCGGCCCATGTGTTCGAACCAGCAGAATACGGACCCCTACCGCCGCGTCATTATCGCCGCCGGCATCGACTGTGCCGCCAACCCGATCAACGGTCGCGCGACAGGTGTTCCGGTTCACCAGTTCGTCAAACTGTTCCTGACCGAGCCGATCACTGACAATGGCGGCGGCTCACCGACGCTCGCTATCTTTGCCGAAATCATCGGCAAGGCTGGCGGTGGTGGCGCGGGCAGCAGTGACACGGCGGGCACGTTCCACGATGTCGTACAGCTTTACAGGTGAGATCATGACGACTGACGATCTTGCCCATACAACAGCACCGCGCGCCCCGCTTCCCCGGTTTGCCGATGATGAGGATGGCGCGGCGCTGATCGAATTCGCCATCGTCCTGCCAATGATGCTTCTGGTCTTCGCGGTCATCGTGGAGGGAAGCCGCCTGATGCTGTCCTATCAAAGCGCGATCAGCGGTGTGCGCGATGCGGCCCGCTACCTTGCGCGCGTTGCCCCATTGGACATCTGCACCTCGGGCGGCAACCTCAATTCCTATACCACGCAGCTACAAACCATTGTCAGCCAGAGCGTTTCCGGCAATTCGGTCTTTCCGTCCTTTGTTACCGTGAACTCTGTCACGCCGTCTCTGGCCTGTGTGGTCGGCACCTACCGGGTCAGCCCGGCGCCCGTCGCGCAGGTGACAGCGAACGTGACCGTCAACTTTCCGTTTTCCGGCGTCTTTACACTGGTCGGCGGCAGCCTCGCCCCGATCACCACGGACGTGACGGATTCGTCACGGGTGTTCGGCTCATGAACCTGCGCCACCTCATCACCTTTGTCGCCGCGCGTCCGGCCCGGTTCCTGAAAGAGGAACACGGCACAACGCTTGTCGAAATGGCGATCATCCTGCCGGTTTTCCTTCTGGTCTTCATCGGCCTTGTGGAATTCGGCCGCATGGGCGCGGAATACGTGATGGCGGACAAGGCGCTGCAACTGGCGGCGCGGACCGCCGCGACCCGCCCGGCGGCCTGCCCCGGTGTGCCCAACCTCAACCTGCGCGGCACGGTCCCGCCCGGCTCCGCGCCGCCGCGATTTGGCACGATGTGTTCGGCCGGCGCGTCGATCTGCGCCAATCCGGGCACGATCACCTGCACGGGTAACATCAACAACTCGACCGTCGCGGAAATCTGGAACGCGACATCGGTTCTGATGCCCACCCATGCGACGCCCGCCAATCTGCGCTTCAGCTACGCCTTCGACGCAAATCTCGGATTTCTCGGCGGGCCCTACGTGCCGGTGGTCACAGTTGAGATCCAGAACCTCAATTTCATCTTCACGACGCCGCTGACGGGGCTTGCGGCGCTGACGGGCGGGGGGCCGGTGCCCGGCGCCACCCTGCCATTCCCGGCCATGAGCACCTCGCTTCCGGCCGAGGACCTCGCCATGGGGGAAAACGGATGACCAGGCCCAAGGCGACGAACGGCGTTTCAGGAAGGACAGAATGATGACCGCCAGACCCAAATCAGTCCTTGTGATCTCGCAAGACGAAGGAATTTCGGCAACAGTCGCCGCCGCGCTCGGCGGAAACAGCGATGTCGTCGTCGAGGCGCAGACATCCACGCTCGCCCAGATGAACGGCCGCGCGGTCAAGATGATGTCGGAGCACGATGTCGTTCTGTTCCAGACCGACCCGTCGGACGATGCCGACATCGACGCGATCCGCGCCCTCGCGGGCAATCGGCGGAGCGGCAGCGTTCTGATCGCGCTCGCCAGTGGCGACATATCGCTTTCGCAGGCGCGCGCACTGAACCGTGCCGGTGTCGACGATGTGCTGCCCATCGCCACGATCGAGACGGACATCGTCGGCCAGCTCGCGGCGCTGACGCAGAAGGCCCACCAATCGCACAGCGGTCGTTCGCGCGCGGGCCGCATCATTGCCGTCACCCAGGCGCGTGGGGGCGCCGGTTCATCGACCGTTGCGGTCAATCTTGCCGACCAGCTTGCCGGCAAGGCAGCCCGGCGCGGCAAGAAAGGTGGCGACGCCGTCGCGCTGGTCGACTTAGACCTGCAGTTCGGAACAGTCGGCACGATGCTTGACCTCGGCGAACAGGACGCGCTTCTGCAACTTGCCCTGAACGGCACAATTCCGGACGAGACATTTCTGTCGCAATCCATGACGGTCATGCCGAACGGTCTTTCCGTTCTGGCCTCGCCGTCGAAATTCGCGCCGCTCGACTCGCTCCAGCCGACGCAGGTCGCAGCCATTCTCGACACGCTGCGCGGCAGCAACGACTATATCGTCCTTGATCTTCCGCGCGCCCTTGTCGGCTGGATCGAACCGATTGTGGAACGTGCGGACGAACTGATGGTCGTCACCGACATTTCCGTTTCGTCCATACGTCACTGCCGCCGTCTGATCGACTTTTTCACGACCGACAACGGCGCCTTGCCGATCGAGGTCATCGTGAACCACGAAAAGCGGCCCTGGTTCCAGTCGAGGATGCACAAGGAAGCCTCGAAGGCGCTGGACCGCAAGCTGAACCATTGGCTGCCGCATGACCCGCGCGCCGCCGCCGCGGCGGCCGACAGCGGCAAGACGCTGCTGCGAACAGCGCCGAGATCGCCGCTCAGCAAAGCCATTTCCCGCCTGGCGAAATCGACCAAGGCCGGGTTCGAAACGCAATCCCAACACAAGCACAACTAGGAGGTGGACCGTGTTTAGGCAGTTCGTTCGGTCCGACAAGGCCAAAGGCGCCGAGATCATCGACATCAATTCCAAGGCGGTTCAGAACACCCCCTACATCCACAACGAGGCGCTGCAGGACGCAGAGTTGACGGCGCGACTGGAATTGAAGAGCCAGCTGCACGACGTTCTTCTCGAACGCCTGAACCTCGCAGCGATCGACAAGGTCCAGACGGACGAGCTTCGCCGCGAGGTGGCAGCACTCGTGTCGCAGGTCCTGAGCGAACAGAACCGCCCCATGCGCGCGCAGGAATTCAAGGACCTGATCGACGAGCTTCTGAACGAGGTTCTGGGGTTCGGGCCGCTTGAACCCCTTCTGGCCGATCCGACGGTCAACGACATACTCGTGAATTCGCACAAGAGCGTTTATGTCGAACGCTTCGGCAGGCTCGAAAGAACCAATGTCCGTTTTCGCGACGAACGCCACCTTCTGCGGATCATCGACAAGATCGTTTCGCGTGTTGGCCGCCGGGTCGATGAATCCACGCCCTGGGTCGATGCCCGTCTTGAGGACGGCAGCCGCGTCAACGCGATCATCCGACCCTGCGCCATTGACGGGCCGTCCGTCTCGATCCGGAAATTCGCGCGCAATCCGCTGACCATTCCGCGGATGGTCGAAATGGGCACGCTGTCGCAGCAGGCGGCAGACCTACTGCGCGGCCTTGTCGAGGCGCGGCTGAATGTCCTCATCTCGGGCGGCACCGGGTCGGGCAAGACCACCATGCTGAACGCCATGTCCTCCTACATCGGCAAAAGCGAACGTGTCGTGACCATCGAGGATGCGGCCGAACTCCAGCTTCAGCAGGACCATGTCGTGCGCCTTGAAACCCGGCCTGCTAATCCATCCGGAAACGGATCGGTCACGCAGCGTGATCTGGTGCGCAACGCGCTTCGGATGCGCCCCGACCGGATCATCGTCGGCGAGGTGCGCGGCGCGGAAACTTTCGACATGCTTCAGGCCATGAACACCGGCCATGACGGGTCGATGACCACGATCCATGCCAACACCGCCCGCGACGCGCTTGGCCGTGTCGAACAGATGGTCACGATGATCGGCCTCGATTTTCCGGTCAGCGCGATCCGGTCGCAGATCGCCGCAGGCATTAATGTCGTCGTGCAGCTCAACCGTCTCAGCGACGGCAGCCGGCGCGTGATGAGCATTTCGGAAATCACCGGGATGGAAGGCAACACCGTCACGATGCAGGACATCTTCATCTTCCGCAAATCCGGCATGGCCGAGGACGGCACCGTTCTGGGCCAGTTCATGCCAACGGGCATCCGGCCGCGCTGCATGGATCAGTTGCTGCAGGCCGGCGTGAAGTTCGGGGCCGAGATGTTCATGGGAGAGGCGCCATCCAAATGACCTTCCTCAACGAATTCGAGATCACCACGCTTGCCTATGTGGGCATCTTCCTGGGCGTCCTGCTGGCCTTCGAGGGGATAAGGCAATCGCTCAGTCGGACCGAGTCCCGGGGCGAGGCCCGCAATCGCCGCATGCGGATGATCGCCGAAGGCGCGATGCCGGAAGACGTGCTACGGCTGTTGAAGCCAACCCGCAGCAAGTGGAGCCTTTCCGGTCTGCCGTTCATCGGTCCCTTGCCTGTCGCCCTGCGCCAGGCGGGTCTGACGATCCGCCCGAGGATATTTCTCCTGGCCTGCCTTTGCGGGACGCTGACGCTGGGCGGCGCGGCCGCGACCATCATCTGGGCACCTGCGGCTTTCGCCATCGCCGTGCTTCTGTGCTTTGTCACACCGGTCGTCATCGTGCGGGTTGCCCAGACCCGGCGCATGACGGCGATGATCCAGCAGCTTCCCGATGCGCTCGACCTCATGGCGCGCGGGCTGACCGTCGGCCATCCGCTCAACACCACCATCGCCTCCGTCGCGCGCGACATGCAGGACCCGATCGGGTCAGAATTCGGTGTCATGGTCGATCAGATCAGCTATGGCGACGACCTGGTTGACGCCTTTGGCGATTTTGCCGAACGCACCGATCTGGAAGACGTTCACTACCTGTCGGTCAGTGTCGCGATTCAGGCCGGTACGGGGGGCAACCTCGCCATGGTTCTGACGACACTGGCAAAGGTCATCCGCGACCGTATCACCATGCGCAAGCGCATTCAGGCCATTTCGTCGGAGGGACGTCTGACCTCCAACTTTCTGTCTGCCTTGCCGCTGGCCATCCTTGCCTTCACGTCGATCACCACGCCGGAATATTACGGCGGCGTCAGCGGCGATCCGCTGTTCCGGCCCATCGCCATTACCGTCTTCGTGCTGATGATCGCGAATTTCATCGCGATGCGCAGGCTCGTGAATTTCAGGTTCTGAGAGGGATTTAACATGGCCTATCTGATCGAAGACCTGATCACGCAGTTTTCGCCCTCCATGATCACACTCGCCATCACCGGCGTCGGGTTCGGCGCGCTTCTGGTGGTGTTCGGACTGTCAGGTGTCTTTGCCGGCAGGGATCCGGCACTGGAACGGATGGCCCGGCAGGGCGCGCGCGGGTTTTCCAGAACCGCGGACCGGGGGATATTGCGGCCGACGTCGGCCGATCCGACCGGCATTCTGAAGACCCTGATCCCCAGCAGTCGCGCCGAACGCACCGAGGTTCAGCGGCAATTAGCCCAGGCCGGGTTGAGTGGCCCTCATGCCGTGCGCAACTACTACCTTGTGCGCCTGCTGCTCGGCCTGATGCTGCCTTGCGCGCTGGTCGCGGTCAGCTGGGCTTCCCGCACCGGGCTCGTCACGCTGCCGGACTCCATTGGTGCGACGATCAGCGGCTGGAGCCCGGCGCGGCTCTTGCAGGTGGCAAGCCTTCTTGTCGGTCTTGGGTTCTTCGGCCCGGCGATCTGGCTCCGCTCGCGCACTGCCGAACGGGTTCGCGCCATCGAGGAGAGTTTTCCGAATGCGCTCGACCTCATCCAGATTTCGGTCGAGGCCGGGCTGGGCTTCGACGCGGCCATGATCCGGGTCGCCAATGAGCTTGAGACGACGGCACCTGCGATTTCGCAGGAAATGCTGATCGCGCAGCGTGAAATTCAGGCTGGCCGGGGCCGCGACAAGGCGCTTCTCGACATGGCGGCGCGCACAGGTGTCGGCGAAGTCGTTTCGTTTGCCAATGTTGTCCTTCAATCAATGCAGTTCGGAACGAGCACGTCGGAAACCCTGTCGACCTATGCGACAGAGATGCGCAAGAACCGCGAACTCAAGGCGCAGGAGATGGCCAACAAGCTGCCCGTGAAAATGTCGGCGATCATGGCATCTTTGATGTTGCCCGCGCTTCTGATGCTGACCCTGGGCCCGGTCGTCATTCGCTATATCCGCTACCTGCACGGCTGATTCCCGCGAAAGCCGATCCTGCGGACAGCCACTGCATTGAAACAATTCGCGGCCGGACAGGAATTCTTAGCGGATTGGCGGGGAATATTTCCACCACAGGTTGCATTTCCGCGCGAATATGGCCGAATGTTGGCGTTTCCATGCCGAAATCATGTTTCCTGATGTCATCGCACATCGAAACTGACAACGGAAACCGGCCATCTGGCCCAACTGCAAAGGATAGATTCGGACGGGAAGACGTGAGGGTGTCTTAGGGCGTCTTTCTGTGGGATTAACCAGTGGTGATTTTCTTGAGACACGAATTTCCGGTGAATCCGGGGCGGCCGGTTGCGGCCCCGGGCGGTGTGACGTCGTCGGTTTTCGACGCCATGGCCGATTGGTGCGATGCCTTGCATCGCGAGGTTCCGCTTCAGAACGCCTTTGCAGGCCTGCTGCAAGCATTGGGCGCTGAAGCCGGGATGATCGTTCGGACCCGGTTGCGGGAACTCCGTCCAACGCGGGTCGTTACCTATGACAGGGCGGTCTCGTCGATATGTCCGCTGAAATCGTCGTTCGCGGACGAATATTTCGGCCCCCATCTCATCAAGCCCAGGGCGGCGACGATCTGGCTGGGATCGGCCCATGCGGACGAAAAATGCGCCCGCGATGCTGTCGCCTTGCATGACTGGCAGGCCGCGCGCCGCATGAGCGAGCTTGTGGTTCTTGTTCTCAGCGGCGGGCCGTTTGTGCGGGACCATGTGGAATTGCATTTCCGCGATGCGCTTTCGGCCGATACGCTGGCCGCGTTGTCGGCCGTACTGCCGACAATGGCGCGGACCTGGGCGACGCGGCAGGCCGGTCTGATCACCGGCGAGGCGCTGACCGAAAGGCGCGCCGTCAGCGACGCGCCCCGGCCGCAATTGCTCGGTGTCGCCAATCCCGCGCGCCTCAGCCGGGCGGAGTTTCGCGTGTGCCTCCTGCTCAGCCGCGGCCTTTCGGTGGACGGTGTATCCGAGGAGCTTGGCCTTTCGGAGGCGACCATCCGTTCGCATCTGCGCAGCATCTACGCCAAGACCGGCGCGGGAAGCCTCGCCGAACTCGTCTTCCAACTGATCCAGCCGGACAGGACCACGTCAGAGCCGTTGGCCTGGATCGCGTGACGAAAGGAACCCGGCCCGGATGTCCTCTGTCGTACCGCTTGTGCTCATCGCGCCCTTGATGGTGGCCGTCGCCTATTGTGACATGCGGTTCATGCGAATTCCGAATGCCATCAGCCTCCTTATGGTGGCGGTCTTCGGGCTGTGCAGCCTCGTGCTGCCAATGCCGGATCTGGCGCCGCGCCTGACCGCGGCGGCGCTCGTCTTCGCGGTCGGATTCGTCGCCTTCTGTTTCCGTCTTTTCGGTGGGGGCGATGTGAAAGTGCTGGCCGCGCTGGTGCTCTTTGTGCCGTCAGAGAACCTGGCCCAATTCAGCTACATCTTCTCTGTGTCGATGATCCTTGGCGTCGCGGCGATCCTGACGATGCGCCGATTGCCATTCGCTGGCGGCGAAAGCTGGAAGGCGCTTTCCGGCAGCACCAAGTTCCCCATGGGCATCTCGATCGCCCTCGCGGGCCTGCTGCTGCCGCTATCGCTGCTGATCATGCCCGCCGGCTGACAGGCGCAGGGCAGTCACCCGCCTCTATTTGGGCGCCTTCGGGCCGCGCCGGCGGAAGAGGCGGCGGTAGGACGACGGGCGCAGCGCGTAAAGCATCTGGTCCTTCAGCGTCGGTTCCATACGGTCGGTAACGCCCAAGGGGACGGTGCAAAGGCCAGGCACCCGCCAGGTGCCGAAGAGATAGTCGAAGAAGGCAAAGACGGTTGCGTAATTCGTGTTGAAGGCACGCGGGTCGGCGGCATGATGCCAGCGGTGCATCACCGGAGAGACGAATATCTTGCCCAGCGGCCCATAGGTCCAGGGCAGGTCGGCATGTATCAGGTAGCCGTAGTAGTGGCGCACAAGATTGTTGGCCACGACCGCATAGACCGGAAAGCCGAGCATCATCAGGATACCGCTGTCGATGACAAAGGTGCTGAGCCGGTTGATCGGGTGAAACCGGAGCAGGGTGAACCACGTCATCTCGGTATCGGAATGATGCACTGCATGGGAGGGCCAGAGAACGGCCGTATGTTCCAGGCGGTGTCGCCAGTAACCGATGGCGTCACCCGCCAGAACGGCCAGAAACACCACAAGCGCCGCAGGAAAGCCGGCCCAGAAGGCAGGTCCCGCGATGATCAGGCCAGCCCATTGCAGCGCATCCGACAGCGCCGTTGAAATCACGGCAATCGCCGGCACGACGACGATGACATCCAGGAGGGCAATCTGCGCATTCAGTCCGGTCTGGGGCAGGACGCGGCGGAGATCGTCGAGGATCGCCCCACGTTTCAAGAGCAGACCGAGGGTCACGAAGAACGCAAGCGGCGGCGCGAGCGCCTTCAGCGCAAGCAGTATCTGCGATCCGCTGGATGCAAGAAATCCCTCGATCAGCTCCAATCGACTGTTCCTGTTTGTGCCTGCCTCAAGGGAAAAACTAGTCCGCCCCATCCTTCAGGGCAAGTCGCCTGCCTTTCGCGTTGAATTGCAGCAAGCTTCAAGGCCCTGCCTCGCCGGCGGTCCAGCCACCATCGCTGGTAATCTTGACATGCCCAGCCGGGGTGCCACCGCCTGGCCGGTGGCGCAGCCGCCGTCAGTTGACCGGCCTGAGGCCGAGCATGGCGCGCGCCTCGCGCCAGCTTGCGACAGGCCGCCCGTTTCGGGCGCAGATGTCAGCCGTGCGCCGGACGAGTGCCGCGTTCGAAGGCGCAAGATGTTCCTTGTCGAGCCGGACATTGTCCTCAAGCCCGGTCCGCGCATGGCCACCGGCCGCAATCGCCCATTCGTTCAGCACGATCTGATTGGCGCCGATCCCGGCGGCGCACCAGGGCACATCGCCAAAGAGCCGCTTCACCGTCGCGACATAGAAATCGAAGACAGGACGGTCGACCGGCATGGCGTTCTTCACCCCCATGACGAACTGCACATAGGGCAGGTCCCTGATCTGCCCCTTGCCATGCATCTCGGCCGCCTTGAAGATATGGCTAAGGTCGAAGGCCTCGATCTCTGGCTTGACGTCATGGGCCAGCATTTCGCCGGCCAACCAGTCTACCAGATCGGGCGGATTGTCGTAGACCCTTGACGGGAAGTTGTTCGATCCGACCGCGAGCGAGGCCATGTCGGGGCGCAGGCTCAGCATCGCCCCGCGCGCCTGTCCGGCGCCTGACCGCCCGCCGGTCGACAACTGGACGATCATGCCGGGGCAGTGCTTTTCCAACCCCTCTTTCAGCCGCGCGTACCGTTCCGGATCGGGTGTCGGTTTGCCGTCATCGTCACGGACATGGCAATGCGCGATTGTGGCGCCGGCCTCGAACGCCTCCTGCGTGCTTTCGATCTGTTCGGAAATCGTGATCGGTACGGCGGGGTTGTCTGCCTTCGTCGGAACCGATCCTGTGATGGCGACGCAGATGATGCAGGGGTTGGTCGGGCTTTGGTCAGACATCGAATATTTCCGTTTCTTTCTCGTCGTTCGGGCGGAGGACGCTGCTTTCCTTGCGGCGCCGGTGCCCGGCTGCTTGCCGGCCGAAATGCCACCGAACACCGGCCCGCGCCGGCGCCCGCAACGCCTCGTCCCGTCGTCTACGGGAAGAGAGTGCAACAGCCCGGGCGGGAAGTAAAAGCGGAATGCCGATGCAATCGCTCTGCGAAACGGGGCCGCTCAGGTGCGACCCTCTGACAGAACCCTGTCTAGCCCGTCGAGAAACCGGTCGACATGGGCCTGCTGGAGAACGAGGGGGGGGCGGATCTTCAGAACATTGGCATGTGGGCCGGTCGCTGAAATCAGGATGCGTTCGTCGCGCAGCCGGTTGACCACCCGCAGGGCTTCGGTCGGATCGGGGGTCTTGCTGTCACGGTCGGCGACCATCTCTACCCCGTAGTAGAGCCCCGTCCCCCGGATACAGCCGATCGCCTCATGCCGGCCGGCCAATGCCTCAAGCCCGGTCCGAAGGGCTGCGCCGAGTTGGCCCGCATGGGCGACAAGACCTTCATCGCGTACTACATCCAGCACGGCCTGCGCCGCCGCGATGGCAACGTTGTTGCCGCCGAACGTGTTGAAATAGCGCAGTTCGGAACCAAAGCGTTCCACGACATCGCCGCGCATCACGACAGCGGCCACCGGATAGCCGTTGCCCATCGGTTTGCCCATCGTCACGATGTCGGGCACGAACCCATGGCGCTGATAGCCCCAAAGATGGCTGCCCGACCGTCCGAAACCGGCCTGAACCTCGTCGGCGATCATGACGCCGCCCGCCTTGCGAACAACCTCGGCCACCTGGGCGAGAACGGGGACAGGATCGCTGATCACCCCATCGGAGGAAAAAAGGGAATCCGCCATGAAGGCGGCGATACCCTCGCCCTGCCGCTCCAGATCGGCGATGGCGTCGAAGACCTGCGCGGCCATGTAGGCGCCGATATCGCGCCCCGTCACGCGGTAGGGGTCCGGCGCAGGAACTCGGCGCGCCCAGGGCCACAACGGCTGATTGTCGCCCAGCGAGGGTGAGCAGCCCGCAACAAGAAATGAATTGCCGTGATAGGCCTCGGACGTGATGACGATGCCGCGCCGCCCGGTGTGATGCATCGCCATGCGAAGGGCCAGATCGTTGGCCTCGGTTCCCGTGCAGGTGAACATGACGTGCTGCAGTTCTGCCTCGAAAGTCGACAGCAGGTCTTCGGCAAAATCGAGGATCGCGGCCTGGACATAGCGTGTGTGGGTGGAAAGTGTGCCGATCTGGGCCTTGATGGCGGCCGTCACACGGGGGTTTGCATGACCGACAGAGACGACATTGTTGTAGCAGTCGAGATATTCGCGGCCGTCATCATCGTAAAGAAAGACGCCCTCGCCCCGGCTGACCTGAACGGGCGTCTTGTAAAAGAGCCGATAGGCCGGTCCGAGCAGCCGTTGCCGACGCCCGACCAGATCCGAAATGTCGCCCGGCAATTCCGAAAGTGTCGCGGGGTCGAACCCGTTGACCATCTTGCCGCGACGTGCGGCCGGCTTTGGCGCTGGGATGGTCATCGGCGATGTCCTTCTGCTTTCAGGGGTGGATGGCTCGAGTCTGGTAGGCGTCAAAAGTGGTGGCGATATCGTCCGTGCTGCGCGCCAGAAACCAGTCGAGCTGGTACCAGCACTGAGCGGTGTGCCGCAGGATGTAGTCGGCATTTTCGGGAAAGCGCTGGGCACGCGATACCGATATCAATGCCCGCGTAACGACCCGGCCCATCATCAGCATCGGCAAGATCGCGATCTCATCACCGGTCAGATCGGCGGTTTCGATGTAGCCGGCCAGAACCGCCTCCGGACCCGCCATCATCGGCTCCTCCGCGCCCGCCGGCATCTGGTTCATCATCGCAGTCGACAGATCGACGGCAATGGCGGTGCGGACCGTGTCGCCAAAGTCGATGATGCCAGTGACAAAGTCCGGATGTCCGTGGTTGACGATCAGGTTCGATTTGTTGAAGTCGTTATGCAGCACCTGTGTCCGGAGACCCGGCAATTGCGCCTCGATCTCGGCGAACCGGGCCATGCCTTCGGCAAGCATGCGGTGCTGGGTCCGGTCCCCGATCTCGGCGAGCAGTGGCGCGAGCCCCGGCAGGCGCTGCGTGTCCCAGGCCAGAAGCCGACCTTCTGCCCGGTGGGAAAATCCGGCCATGGCCAGCCGCAGCCGGCCGCAAAGCCTGCCGATGGTGCGTCGCTCCGGCAATGTGCTGGTGGTGCGGTCGAGCGGCGTCCCCTCAAGGTAGGTCATCAGCCGTGCGATCCGCCTGCCGTCCCGACCACCCTCGTAAAGGCACGTGGGTGCGCCCGCGACATCCGGCACCACGCGCGGCACGGGCAGCGACGGGTCGGACAGGGCGACATGCGCGAGCGCCGCGACCTGCAGGTCGATTTCGGCAGCATCCTCGGCCGCATTCGCGATCTTCAGCACAAACTGCCCTGTCGGACCGGCATCGACGTGAAAGGTGTCGTCCTTTTCTGTCGCCATTCGCCGCAGCCTGCCAGCGATCCCGTAACGTGCCGCAAGAAACGCGGCCGCATCCGCCGGAGCGACCGGGTCAAGTGCGGCCTGCAATCCGCCGGCAGAGACGACATCCATCCAGCGCTCCTTTCCCGGCAAGCCTATAGCGGACGACGATGGCCAGAATAACGCCGGAAATTGCAGGCACCAGATGGCCCTGCGCGATTTCGTGTGGATGGGCAGATCATTGGCGGGCTGGATTTTCGACCCTGCGGCACCCATGTATGGCCAGAACGCCCAGCAGTCTTCGCAATTGCCTAGGCAGAAAATCTCGACGCGCCCCCCCCGTGTCGAAATATTCGCCGCGACGTGGACCAGGTGGAACGCTATGTTGGCAATACTGGATGATTGGAGGACTTCCGATGGCACATGAACGCGCGGTTCTGGCGGGCGGTTGTTTCTGGGGGATGCAGGACCTGATCCGCAAGCTGCCGGGGGTAATCTCGACCCGCGTCGGTTATACCGGCGGCGATGTCAGGAACGCCACATACCGCAACCACGGCACACATGCCGAAGGGATCGAGATCATCTATGATCCTGACCTCCTCAGCTACCGCCGGGTGCTTGAATTCTTCTTCCAGATTCACGACCCCACGACACCCATGCGGCAGGGTAACGACCTCGGCCTCTCGTACCGGTCGGCCATCTACTATGTCGATGATGCACAAAAGGCGGTGGCGGTGGACACGATCGCCGATGTCGATGCCTCCGGCCTCTGGCCCGGCAAGGTCGTGACGGAAGTGGAGCCTGTGGGCGACTTCTGGGAGGCGGAACCAGAGCATCAGGATTATCTGGAACGTCTCCCGAACGGTTACACCTGCCATTTCATCCGTCCGAACTGGGTTCTGCCCCGGCGCGAAGCCGCCGAATGACCGGTCGCCGGCGCGGGTCCGATGGCTGGGCAAATAAGGGGGCGCGGTGGAGCGCTGCCCGTATGGGGATGCTAAAGGGCGGACAATGACGGCACTCGACCCAAATTTTCGGTTCGACAACTCCTATGCCCGCGAATTGGAAGGTTTCTACGTTCCCTGGCAGGGCGCTGTCGTGCCAAGACCGAAACTGTTGCGCCTCAACCAGCCCCTTGCGGCCGAGTTGGGCCTCGATGCCGATGCGCTGGACGGGGATCATGGCGCGGCCATCCTAGCCGGGGCCACAAGCCCTGAGGGTGCGAAACCCCTTGCCATGGCCTATGCCGGGCATCAGTTTGGCGGTTTCTCACCGCAGCTTGGCGATGGCCGCGCGCTTCTTCTTGGCGAAGTGATTGACCGCAACGGCAACCGGCGTGACATTCACCTGAAGGGTTCCGGGCGAACGCCCTTTTCACGCGGTGGCGACGGCAAGGCCGTGCTTGGCCCGGTGCTGCGGGAATACCTGATCGGCGAGGCGATGCATGCGATGGGCATCCCGACGACACGGGCGCTCGCCGCTGTCACGACGGGCGAGGCGATTTTCCGCGAGGGGCCGAAACCTGGTGCCGTTCTGGCGCGGGTGGCGGCGAGCCATCTGCGCGTCGGCACCTTCCAGTTCTTCGCAGCCCGCGGCGAGACGAACAAGCTCCGCCAGCTTGCCGACTACGCCATCGACCGGCATGACCCCGATCTGGCAGGTCGTGAGGATCGTTATGTCGCCTTTCTCGGCCGCGTCTGCGACCGTCAGGCGGCGCTGGTTGCGCAATGGATGCTGGTCGGGTTTGTTCATGGCGTCATGAACACGGACAACATGACGATATCGGGCGAGACCATCGACTACGGGCCATGCGCCTTTATCGACGCCTATGACCCGAAGACGGTCTTCAGTTCCATCGACCAGTTCGGGCGCTATGCCTATGGCAATCAGCCGAGTATCGCGCAGTGGAACCTCGCGCGACTTGCGGAGACATTTCTTGACCTCATCAACCCTGGCGACAGTGAGGACGCGATCCGGCAGGCGACGAATGCGATCAACGCGTTCCCGCAAGCCTACCAGGCTGCCTGGCTGTCCGGTATGCGCCGCAAACTTGGCCTTGGCAGTGCGCAGGATGGCGACGACGCGCTTGCAAATGGGCTCTTCGACACACTCACGGGGCAGGGGGTCGATTTCACGCTTTTCTTCCGTCATCTGGCCAGATGGCTGCGTGGGGAAGCTGACCCGATAAGAAGGCTCTTTGACGACGCGGCGGGGCTCGACACCTGGCTCGCGCGCTACGAGGAACGCGCGGCAAGCGACGGGGCGGGGGCAGAGGCGCGGGCCGATGCGATGGACCGGGTGAACCCGCTCTATATCCCGCGCAACCACATGGTCGAAGCGGCGCTGGAGGCCGCCGTCGCCGGCGACATGGCGCCATTCGACCGGCTGCTTGTGGCTGTCGCCCACCCCTACGACATGCGACCGGGGTTGGAGGCCTACGCATTGCCCGCGCCGGAAGGTTTCGGCCGCTACACCACCTATTGCGGTACCTGACGACACGCGTCCGGCCCCTTCCCGAACCCCTCATTCCCGGCCTAAGGTCGGCTTGTCGACCCGGCCGGAGTTTCAGGAATGCGCGACCCTCGTTATGATATCTTGTTCGAACCGATGCGGATCGGCCCGGTAACGGCGAAGAACCGTTTCTATCAGGTTCCCCATTGCAATGGCGGCGGCTATCGCGATCCGTCGGCGGCAGCCGAGATGCGGGGGGTGAAGGCCGAAGGCGGCTGGGGCGTGATCTTCACCGAACAGACCGAAATGCACCATTCCTCGGAAATCACGCCCTTCATCGAGCTGCGCCTGTGGGAGGATCAGGATATTCCCGCGATCGCGCGCATGGCGGAGCGGATGAAGACTCATGGCGCACTTGCCGGCATCCAGCTTGCCTATTCCGGCATCAACGGGCCGAACCTCTACACAAAGGAGGTGCCACTGGCGCCGACCGCATTGCCGATCCGCACCTTCACGAATGACCCCGTGCAGGCCCGCGCGATGGACAAGACCGACATTCGAAATCTCAGGCGGTGGTTCGTGAATGCAGCAATTCGGTCGAAGGCGGCGGGCTTCGATCTCATCTGCCTTTACGGCGCGCATGGCTTCGGCATCTTTCAGCATTTCCTCAGCCGCGCCACGAACCAGCGCAGCGACGAATATGGCGGCAGTCTTGAAAACCGCGCGCGTTTCTGCCGCGAAGTCATCGCGGACATGCGCGATGCCGTCGGCGACCGGATGGCGCTGACCTTGCGTGTTTCGCTGGACGAGACCATTGGCGAACTTGGCTTTTCCAATGCCGAGTTGCGGGACTTCATCGACATGAACCGCGACCTGCCCGACCTTTGGGACCTTGCACAGGGGACGTGGGAGGATTGTTCCGGCCCCTCCCGGTTCAAGGACGAGGCCGCGCAAGAGGTTCTCGTGAAAGGCATCCGCGACCTGACCGACAGGCCGGTTGTCGGCGTCGGTCGCTTCACCTCGCCCGATGTCATGGTTCGGATGATCCGGCAGGGTGTGCTCGACTTCATCGGTTGCGCCCGGCCGTCCATCGCGGACCCGTTCCTGCCGAAGAAGATTGAGGAAGGCCGCATCGAAGACATCCGTGAATGCATCGGCTGCAATATCTGCATCACAGGCGACATGACGCAGGGCATGGGGCGCTGCACCCAGAACCCGACCTGGATGGAGGAATGGCGGCGGGGCTGGCACCCCGAACGGATGAACCCGAAAGGTAACAGCGGCAATGTGCTTGTCGTCGGCTCTGGCCCGGCGGGCCTTGAGGCGGCGCTGGCGCTGTCGCGGCGCGGCTATGACGTGGCCGTCGCCGAGGCGCGAGAGGTTATCGGCGGCCGGGTCGCGCGCGAACGTCTGTTGCCGGGCCTGTCTGCATGGGGCCGCGTGGTGGACTACCGGCACTACCAGCTTTCCCAGCGCCCGAACGTCGAAACCTATGTCGGATCGGCGCTTGATGCCGCGCAGGTTCTGGAGTTCGGTTTCGAAAATGTCTGTATCGCCACCGGCGCGGTCTGGCGCCGCGATGGCGTTGCGCGCCAGCATGTCGTGGCGATGCCGATGGCTTTGGAAATGCCGGTCTTTTCACCGGACGACATCATGGAGGGTCGGCTGCCGGGTGGCAGGGTCGTCGTTTACGACGACGATCACTATTACATGGGCGGGGTTCTGGCCGAGTTGTTGGTGCAGAAGGGATGCGAGGTCACACTCGTCACCCCCGCGCCCTATGTGTCGGACTGGGCGCGCAATACGCTGGAGCAGGCGGCGATCCACAGCCGGCTCGCGCGTATCGGTGTCAGGATCATCCTGAACCACGGTGTCTCTGCGATACGTGCCGGCGGTGTGGAGACGAACTGCGTTTATACCGATACAAGAGAAACCCTCGCCTGCGATGCGGTTATCCTCGTCACGTCGCGCCGGTCCGATGACGCGCTTTATCACGACCTGATGGTGCGGGAAGGGGACTGGGCCGATGCCGGCATCCGGTCGGTACGACTGATCGGGGATGCCGCCGCGCCCGGTCCCATCGCCTGGGCCACATTTGCCGGGCACCGCTACGCCCGCGACCTCGATGCGCCGGAGTTCGGCGATGCGATGCCCTTCCGGCGCGAGGTCACTGCGCTGGCCGCGGGCTAGGTTTCGTCCCGCCAGCGATTGACGATGGGATAACGGCGGTCGAGCCAGAAGGCTTTCTTCGTCAGCCTGACCCCGGGTGCCGACTGAAAGCGCTTGTATTCGCTGATATAGATCAGGTGTTCCACCTTTTTGACAGTGGCACGGTCGTAGCCAGCCGCGACCACGTCGGCAACCGATTGATCGCCCTCGATCAGCCGTTCCAGAATAGCGTCCAGCACCGGATAGGGCGGCAGGCTGTCTTCGTCCTTCTGGTTTTCGCGCAGTTCCGCCGAAGGCGGTTTCTCGATGACCCGGTCCGGGATGACAACGCCCGCCGGCCCCTTCATCCATGGCCGGTGATTGCGGTTCCGCCAGCGGCAGGTCTCGAAAACCCGCATCTTGTAGAGATCCTTGATCGGGTTATACCCGCCCGCCATGTCGCCGTAGATTGTCGCATAACCCACCGCGACCTCGGACTTGTTGCCGGTCGTCAGGAGCATTTCGCCAAACTTGTTCGACAGCGCCATGAGGAGGAGCCCCCTGAGGCGGGACTGGATGTTTTCCTCCGCGATCCCCGGTTCGGTTCCGGCAAAGAGTGAGGCCAACGACTCTGTCACGGAGGCACGCGCGCCCGAGATCGGTACATTGTCGAGCCGGCAACCAAGCGCCGACGCGACCGAGGCCGCATCTTCCAGCGAATGGGCGGAGGTATATTCCGACGGCAGCATCACACAACGCACCTTTTCCGGGCCGAGCGCATCCACCGCGATCGTGGCGACAATGGCACTGTCGACGCCGCCCGAAAGGCCGAGAAGGACCTTCGAAAACCCGGTCTTGCCCATATAGTCGCGCAACGCCTGAACCATCGCGCGATAGTCCTGCTCCCATTCGTCGGGAATGGGTTCTAGCTCTGTCCGCACGGCGCGCCAGCCGGTCTCTTTTCGTTCGAAATCGACATGCCGGATGCAGTCGTCGAACAAGGGCAACTGCGCCGCAAGCTCGATGCCGGGATTGAGCACGAATGACCCGCCATCGAAGACCTGATCGTCCTGTCCGCCCACCATGTTGAGGTAGACGAGCGGCAGCTTCGTCTCAATTACCCGCGATACCATGATGGCGACGCGGCGGTCGTACTTGTCGCGGTAATAGGGCGATCCGTTCGGAACGAGCAGTATCTCTGCCCCCGTTTCGGCCAGCGTCTCGGTCACATCGTCATACCAGGCATCTTCGCAGATCGGCGTGCCGATGCGGACCGGTCCGACGGCATAAGGCCCGCTGACCGGTGCCGATTCATAAAGCCGTTCTTCGTCAAAGACGGTGTCATTCGGCAGGTGATGCTTCAGGACACGTGCCATGACCTTGCCGTCCTTCAACACCCAATAGGCATTATAAAGCCCGCTTTGATCCAGATAGGGGCCGCCGATCCCGAGGGCCGGGCCATCGGCACAGTCGCGCGCCAGCGCCTCAATCGCTGCCATCGCATCTTTGGCGAAGGCCGGCTTCATCACCAGATCCTGGGTCTGATAACCGGTGATGAACATCTCCGTCAGCGCGACCATGTCGGCGCCCGCGGCGTGGCCCTCGGCCCAGGCCGTCCGGGCCTTCGCGGCATTGGCCGCAATCGCCCCGACGGTCGGGTTCATTTGCGCCAGCGTCAGGCGGAATCTCTCGGCCATGTGTCGTCCTGTCTTGCCTGCCACTCTCTTATCAGACCTGCGGGCAAGGGAAAGTCATGGATCGGCCCGCAACTGCCGGATGCGGCCTTGTCGTGTTCGAGTATCTTGTCATAGGGGGTTCCGGCAACTAGGGTTCCACCCGGAAAAGGCGACCCGATCAGGGGCGCTCGCGCGGGTGGGTCGAGCCAATGCCCGGAAACGACTTGGAAATCTGGGCGCAGTGAAGAGGCTGGGAGAGAGAATGGCTGGTTTCGGTGGCAAAGGGATTCGGGCGGCTATGGCGGCAGCCCTGATCGTTACGGCGAGTTTGGCGGCGGGCCAGGAAATCATCAGCAAGGAATATGAGGACGGCGGCCTCTATGAAGGCACGTTCAAGGACGGGCTTCAGCACGGCAAGGGCATCTATCGGCTGCCGAATGGCTATGAATACAACGGCGACTGGGTCGAGGGCGAAATTCTCGGCCAGGGTGTTGCCCGCTACCCCAACGGGTCGGTCTATGAGGGCCAGTTCGTCAAGGGCAAGCCCCATGGCAAGGGCAAGATCACCTTTGCGGATGGCGGCGTTTACGAAGGTGACTGGGTCGAGGGCGAAATCGAAGGCGAAGGCGTCGCCCGCTATGCCAATGGCGTGGTCTATACCGGCAGCTTTTCCAAGGCCCTGCACAACGGCAAAGGGAAAATGGAAAATCCCGGCGGCTACAGCTACGAAGGCGACTGGGTCAACGGGGTGAAGGAAGGCAAGGGGCGCATCGTCTACCCCGATGGTGCGGTCTACGAAGGCGACATGATCAACGGTCAGCGCGCCGGGCAGGGCAAGCTGACGCTCGCCGATGGCCTCGTCTACGAGGGCGGCTGGCAGGAAGGCCAGATGAATGGCGAGGGCAAGCTGACCCAGGCCAATGGCGACGTGTTCGAAGGGACGCTTGTCAATGGCAAGCGGCAGGGGCCCGGCAAGTTCACCTATGCCAACGGCGATGTTTATGAAGGCAATTTCGAGGCCGACCGGCGGCAGGGCCAGGGGGTCTTCCGGGGTGCGGATGGCTATGTCTATGACGGCGCCTGGTCCGAGGGGCGGATCGAGGGCAAGGGCAAGGTGACCTATCCCGACGGTTCCGTCTACGAAGGCGATTTCGCCAATGATCTCGCGAACGGAAAGGGAAAGATTAGCTACGCCGACGGTTCGACCTATGAAGGCGACTGGAAGGAGGGCGTGATCGAGGGTGAAGGGACTGCCTCTTACGCCAATGGACTGGTCTATGTCGGCGCTTTCGTCGCCGGAAAGAACCACGGCCAGGGCAAGATGACCTACCCGGACGGCTATTCCTACACCGGCGAATGGGTTGATGGGCAGCGCCAGGGCTCCGGCACGGCGAACTATGCCGACGGCACGGTCTATACCGGCCAGTTTTCCGGCGGGCAGCGTGAAGGGCAGGGCGAAATCGTGATGCCGGACGGGTTCCGGTATGTCGGCAGCTGGGTTGCGGGCGAAATGGACGGGGTGGGTGTCGCCACCTATGCCAATGGCGATGTCTACGAAGGCAATTTTCGCGCCGGCAAGCGTCAGGGGCAGGGTGTCATGCGCTACGCGACCGGCGAAACCGCCGAGGGCGCATGGCAGGATGGTACCCTGACCGCACCTGCCGCCGCCGAAGGAACGGCCAACTGATCATCGCGCACGAAGCCGCAACATCTTGCCCACGAACGTGACCGCAAGGCGATTTTTTGCTTTTCCTTTCGTTCGCCGTGCTTATAGTCGCCGCCATGACACCGAGCCAGCATATCCACGGCCATATGCTGGGCGCAGACCGCGCCCTGCCGCTCTGTGACCTTCTGCTCCTTAGCCGCCTCTGAGCGTGCCGGTTGGCGCGACCGCTCAGAGGACGGATAGCGCGCCGGCAAAACGCTAAGGAACAAGGAAAGCCAAGACGATGAAAGACAAATCAAAGCAGGACCGCGTGGTGATTTTCGACACCACGCTGCGTGACGGCGAACAATCGCCCGGCGCAACCATGACCCATGCCGAAAAACTGGAAATTGCCGAACTGCTCGATGAGATGGGCGTGGATATCATCGAAGCGGGGTTTCCCATCGCTTCGGAGGGCGATTTTGAAGCCGTCAGCGCCATTGCAAAACAGGCGAAGACGGCGGTGATCTGCGGTCTGGCGCGCGCGCAATTCAAAGACATCGACCGCTGCTGGGAGGCGGTTCGCCACGCCAAACGCCCCCGCATCCACACCTTCATCGGCACATCGCCCCTTCACCGCGCCATCCCCAATCTCGATATGGATCAGATGGCGGAACGTATCCATGAAACGGTGACACACGCCCGCAATCTCTGCGACAACGTCCAGTGGTCGCCGATGGACGCGACGCGGACGGAACATGACTATCTCTGCCGGGTGGTGGAAATCGCGATCAAGGCAGGGGCAACGACGATCAATATTCCCGACACGGTCGGCTATACCGCACCGCGCGAAAGCGCCGATCTGATCCGCATGCTGATCGAACGCGTTCCGGGCGCCGATGGGATCGTCTTTGCCACCCACTGCCACAACGATCTGGGCATGGCGACGGCCAATTCGCTGGCGGCTGTTGAAGCCGGCGCGCGGCAGATCGAATGCACCATCAACGGGCTCGGTGAACGCGCGGGCAACACCGCGCTGGAAGAGGTCGTGATGGCCTTGAAGGTCCGCAACGACATCATGCCTTACCGTACGGGCATCGACACGACAAAGATCATGAACGTTTCGCGCCGGGTGGCCGCCGTTTCAGGCTTTCCGGTGCAGTTCAACAAGGCGATTGTCGGCAAGAACGCCTTTGCCCATGAAAGCGGCATCCATCAGGACGGGATGCTGAAGAACGCCGAGACGTTCGAGATCATGCGGCCTGAGGACATCGGTCTGGCTGCCACCAATCTCGTCATGGGCAAGCATTCCGGGCGGGCCGCGCTTCGTGCCAAGCTGAAGGATCTCGGCTATGAACTGGCCGACAACCAGCTGAATGATGTCTTCGTTCGCTTCAAGGCGCTCGCTGACCGCAAGAAGGAGGTCTATGACGACGACCTGATTGCGCTGATGACGGATTCCGTGTCGTCCGAGGGCCAGATGCAGGTAAAGTTCCTGCGGGTGATCTGCGGCACCGAGGCGCCGCAATCGGCCGACCTGATCCTGACGATTGACGGCACGGATCATCAGGTGACGGCGCAGGGCGATGGCCCCGTCGATGCGACCTTCAACGCGGTCAAGATGCTCTTCCCGCATACCGCGCGGCTGGCCCTCTATCAGGTCCATGCTGTGACCGAAGGCACCGATGCGCAGGCAACGGTGTCGGTGCGGCTGGAGGAGGGCGGCAAGATCGTTACCGGCCAGTCATCGGATACCGATACGGTGGTGGCGAGCGCCAAGGCCTATGTCAATGCGCTGAACAACCTTGTCGTCCGGCGTGAAAAGACCAAGCCGCGCGACGAACAGAGAACCGCCTCCTGAGATTGGCAGCGGCCGGCCGGAGCAACCGGCCGGCCCTGCCGCAAATGCCAGGTGAGACCACTGCTCACTGGCGCAAAATGCGAATGCTGGGCGTGACCGAATGACGCGAAAGATCGTATTGGTGCGGCACGGCGACAACCCGCCGGATGATCGTGTCGTGTCATTCGCCGTCACGCGCGGGTTTGAACCCGTGTTCCGGCGGCCCTTCAAGGGTGAAGCCTTGGATGACCTCGGGCCGGATGTCGCCGGCACAGTTGTCTTTGGCGGGCCGTTTGCCGTTTTCGAAGAAGACCGCTTTCCCTTCCTGCGGGATGAGGCCGACTGGATCGCGCGCTGCATGGATCGCGATCTGCCGGTTCTTGGCATCTGTCAGGGAGCGCAGCAGATCGCGCGCCTTCTGGGTGCAGAGGTCGCACCATGCGACCCGCCGCTGCACGAGTTCGGCTATTACCCTGTTTCACCGACGGAAGCGGGGCGCGACTTTCTCCCGCAGAAGATGCATATGGTCGAGGCGCATTTTCATACCTTCGCCATACCGAAGGGGGCGGTTCACCTGGCAACGGGGGAAGGATGCCGAAATCAGGCATTCCGGATGGGCGCGCGGACCTTTGGCGTTCAGTTTCACCCGGAAGTGACGATCGAGGGGTTCCGCCGCTGGCAGGATGAGCCCTGGGCGGCCTATGGCGAACCCGGCGCACAGACAAGGGCCGAACAGGATCGCCTGATGATGGCGCATGATGCGGCGATGGCTGCCTGGTTCTACGGATTTCTGGATTGGCTGTTCGCCGTGACCTGAGGGGGTCACATGTCGTCGCTCTCCGGCTGATTTTGCCGGGGTTCTGCGCCACATGGGCATCCAAGGACGTCGTTTTTACCGCCCGGGTGGCAGGGCCGTGCGGGCGTCGCCCTGCGAACCGATCCGCTCGGCGAGACGACGGAACTCGTCATTGTCGAGGTTTCGGGTGCGGCTGGCCGACAGGGGCGCGATAGGCCGCACATCGCTCGTCAGGCCGAGAATGTCATGGCCCAGCCGCTTCACGACTGCGGCCGGGTCACGGCAAAGGTCTTCGTACCCGATCACGATAAACCGGTCCCGACCCAGCCGAGCAGCCTGCCGTTGCTGCAACTCGTCGTAGAACCGGACCTGTCGGCACACATCTTCGACCGCGTCCACCGGCATATTTGGGGCACTCGCCAGGTCGTCGATACCGTAGCTGATGTCGCTTGTCCCGTGGATGTCCTTGCGCGCCTTCAGCAGCGATTGGCCGAGATAGACGGGGTCGCGCCTGAGGCAGACGAACCGCGCCGTTGGCAATACTTCCGCGACCAGATGGGCCGAAGCCATAAGGTTGTTGTTCTTCGCGACTACAGGACGCCCGGTCTTCTGTTCAAGCCGTCCGAAGAAGAAGCGCATCGCCGCCGCCGCCTCTGGCGGTATCTGTGTCGGCACGGCGCGCCTGTCGGGGCCAAACCATCGGTCCCAGAATTCGAGCCCGTCACTCGGGCCCGACAAGGCGCGGGTCCTGCCGTAATAGCTTTGAAGCCTTACGCTGGCGTTGGCAATCGACGCTGTCAGTGGTGCTGCGCCGGCTGCCGCGCTGTGGGGCATCAGGCTGGCCAGGTTGGTCACATAGGCGACTGGCAGATTCTGGATCAGAAGCTGGTGTAGCAGCGTCGTACCGCTGCGTGGCGGCCCGGTGACGAAAAGGACCGGACGGGCGGGTGCGACGCCCTTCGCGACAGACTGTCGCGCGAACCATGCCAGCGCCATATCGACCGGTCCCAGCCCCAGCCGCAGCCCTGCCTGAAGAAGTGCCGCAATCGCATCCCGGTTCCCCGATTTCAGGATGCGGAAGGTCAGCCCCACCGGGTCATGAAAATGGCTGGGAACGGAACTGTGCAATGCCGTCCGCAAGACGCCGGCATTGGTCGCATCCCGATCCGCTACCGGCCCTTTGGGGTCGTCTTTGCCGGACATGTGCCTTTCTACCCCCGGTCGCCCATCCGACTTTGATCATACGCGATCGACAAGAAACAAGAACCGCCATCAACAGGCTACAAAAAAACGGCGGCGTTTGACGGGGACAGTCACCGTAAAAAACCCGCTTTTTGCAGGCGCCAGAAACACGCGATCTACCCTGGGGAGAAAAACCGTCGGCGTGGACAAGCGGGCGGTAGGTCGCCTTGACATTGGGTCGCCTTGGGCCGGATTTTCATTGTGGTGGAAGGTCACGAATCGACATCTTCGCCTGTGCGGATGATTGGGTAACCGCACCGGCGAAACGACGGGATGATCCGGTTTCGATCGGCTGCTCAGGTGTATTTTCTGCCGGCTCGGTTGCTCGTCAAGGGCATTCATCTGATCCGGCGGCAAGGGTGCTGCGTCGGGTAGGTCACTCTCCCCGATGGTGGGTGGAGTTGTGTGTGATGTGGGTGTCCTGTTCTGACGCGGCGGCTCGATCGGGAAACTTTGATGTCGATTGGATGGGCGCATGAGCGGTCTTGATTTGCGCGCAAAGCGTCCGCATGGGCCGGATACGGATTCAGCGCCGCCGCCGGGCCAGACAGCGCCACAACGCGAGCTCAAGGTGCTGTGCGTTTTCGGTACCCGGCCGGAGCTTATCAAGTTCCTGCCGGTGCTGAGGGCACTGGATCACCGGCAGGGCGTGACGCCCGTGGCCGTTCTGACATCCCAGCATACCGATCTGATCCGACCGCTCATCCAGCTGTGGAACATCCGTATCGACCATGACCTCGAAGCCATGGTCCACGGCCAGTCGCTGAACAGCCTCATGGCCCGGATCATCCAGCGCCTTGACGAGGTTCTGGACCGGGAAAGACCCGACATCGTTCTGGTTCAGGGCGATACGACGAGCGCGCTTGCCGGTGCGATGGCGGCATGGAACAGGCAGATCGCCGTCGGACATATCGAAGCAGGGCTTCGGTCCGGGTCGCGCGAAAGTCCCTTCCCCGAGGAAATGAACCGCCGTCTGGTCACGGGCCTTGCGCAGTTGCACTTTGCGCCCACGGACAGAAACGTCGCGACCCTTCTCGCCGAAGGTGTGCGGCCGGAACACGTGCTTCACACCGGCAATCCCGTTGTCGACGCCGTCGAACTTGTGCGCCGGCAACAGGAGCCGAGCCCGGAAATCCGCAATCTTCTGGCGCGGGTCGCCGGCCGTCGCGTCATTCTTCTGACGACGCACCGGCGGGAAAGTTTCGGGGCGGTCATGCGGGAACGGTTGCGTGTTCTGCGCAGCTTCGTTCAGGAACGGCCGGATGTTTCGCTGATCTTTCCAGTACATGCCAATCCGGCCGTCGCAAAGATGGCCGCAGAAGAGCTTGGTGGTGTGCCGCGCGTGCATTTGCTGGAACCGCTTTCCTATCCGGATTTCCTGCATTGCCTTGCGGCCGCCTGGCTTGTTGTCTCCGATTCCGGCGGGGTTCAGGAAGAGGCGCCGAGCCTTGGTAAGCCGCTCCTGATCCTGCGCGAAAACACCGAAAGGCCCGAAACAGTTGACTGCGGCATCGCGCGCCTTGTCGGCGCCTCGCCGGACAGGTTGAGGGACGCGCTGCTTGAGGCCGAAATGCCGGGGTCATGGGCAGCACGGGTCAGACCGGTGGACAACCCCTTCGGCAAAGGCGACAGCGCCGCGCGCATCGTCGAGGCGATCATGGCGTGGAGCGGCTCAGCCGGGTCGAACGCCGAAAGTGTCGAAATGCCGGCTGTGGAGGTGAGCCAAGCGTGACCGCCACCCACCATGCCCTGACCATAGATCTGGAAGAGCAGTTTCAGCTTCGGACAGGCGGTCGTGGTGTGCCGGAACGTCATTGGGACCGTTTCCCATCTCGGATCGAAAGAAATGTCGATGTCGCCTTACAGGTGCTCGACCGGAGGGGCGCCAAGGCCACGTTCTTCGCCGGCCTCTGGGTGGCAGAGCGTCATGCGCGAGCCTTGCGGGAAATAGCCACCGCCGGCCACGAAATCGCCTGCCGGATCGAACGGCTACCCCGGCGCGGCGCGGCACGTTCGCATGGTTGTGTCTCCGACGTAAGCAAGCTGATTTCGCGGATCGAAGACGGTTCCGGTCGTGTTGTGCACGGTTGTCGGGTGGCCAACCTAGATGGCGGGGTCGACGGGTTGACCGATGATGTCCTGCCCGCGCAGGTCCGCTTTGTCTGCCGGCCCGGGCGGGCAAATGTCTCCGACGCGATCCGACCGGCGACCGCGGGCCAAGTGACCGAAATCACCCTCCCAAGCCTGCGGGTCGCGGGCGCGACGGTCGGGCTGCGGAGCGGCACGGGCCTCAGGCTGATGCCCCATCCCCTGGCGCGCCATTTCATATCCGCATGGGGACGCCGCGCGGTACCGGCCGTCTTCGATTTCAAGCTGTGGGAACTTGACCCCGATCCAACGGAACTATCGGTTTTCTCGCCGTTGGAACGCAAACTCCACTACCGCAACCTTTCACAGTTTGAGGATCGGTTGGAAGCGCTGCTCGGGCAGGCGCAATTCGTCGCGATCCGCGACTTGATGGGTCTTGCCGATGAGCCGCTGAATCAGTCAGCAGAGCCATCTACCAGGTCACTTGACGCGCGACAGGCGGCAACCTTGTCAGGTGCCAGCGGAACCCCGGTGTCCATCGTCATACCTTGCTATAACGAGGAAGCCGGCCTTGGCTATCTTGCGAAGGCGCTGAATGGACTCGCGACAGGTCTGGGGCGGCGGCATGAACTTTCGTTTGTCATCGTCGATGATGGCAGCACCGATGCGACCTGGGCGGAAATGAACCGTCTTTTCGGCGCGGACGCGCGGTTTCGGCTCGTGCGCCATGATCGTAACCGGGGGGTCGGCGCGGCCATTCTGACAGGAATAGATGCGGCGCCTGCCGAGACCATCGCCGTCATCGACAGCGATTGCAGCTATGACCCCGCCCGGATCGAAGACATGTTGCCCCTGCTCGCCCCCGATGTCGCACTTGTGACGGCCTCGCCTTACCATGCGCTGGGCAGGGTCGAAGGCGTCCCTGAATGGCGGCTCGTCCTGTCACGCTCGGCTTCACGCCTTTACCGGATGATCCTGCGCAACAAGCTTGCCACCTATACGAGCTGTTTTCGTGTCGTCCGCAAGAGCGCGACCAAGGGGCTGGTCCTGCGTCACGAAGGGTTCATCGGGGTCGCCGAAATGCTGGCGCGGCTTGATCTCGGCGGCTGCAAGATCGTGGAGCATCCGGCCGTACTCGAAAGCCGCCTGATCGGACGGTCGAAACTGAAGGTTCTGAGGGTGATCGCCGGCCATCTGCAATTACTTGCCGAGATCTCTTTGGCGCGTATCGCGGCGCGAAGGTCTTGGCGCGTGTACTGGTAACGAAGGAGTAGAGGAAATGACGAAAGTCGAACGTGGCCGGCCAGAGGTTCCGACGATCCCGTCGGATCAGGATGCAAGCGGCCGGTTGCTTGGGGAAGAAGAAATCGCGCTGGTGTCGGAGGCGATCCGCAGCGGTACGCTGACCTGCACCAAAGGAACCTTCGTGCGGCGGTTCGAACAGCGCTTTGCCGAACTGCTTGGCGTTTCTTATGCTGGGGCCTGCGCCTCGGGCACCAATGCCATTCATGCCGCGGTCGCGGCAATCGACCCGGAGCCCGGCGACGAAATCGTGACCTCGCCGATCACCGATATGGGGGCCATCACCCCGATCATCTATCAGACCGCCGTTCCGGTCTTTGCCGATGTCGACCCGAAGACCGGCAACGTCACCGCCGAAACCATCGAGCGTGTCATCGGCCCGAAGACCCGCGCCATTATCGTCACCCATCTCTTTGGCAATCCGGCCGAAATGGGCGCGATCCTGTCAATGGCGAACCGCCACGGCATCCCGGTAATCGAGGATTGCGCGCAGGCCTATGGCGCGACCTATGGCGGTCGACCCATAGGGACGCTGGGCGCTATCGGGTGCTTCAGCCTTCAGCAGGGCAAGCACATCACGACTGGCGAAGGCGGCATCGTCGTGTCCAACGATCCTGACCTGTCGCGCCGGGTGAGGCTTTTCATCGACAAGGCCTGGGGCTATGGCGACCCCAATCCCGACCATTATTTTGCCGCTCTCAACGGACGTATGACAGAGTTGCAGGGCGCAGTGGCGCTGGCTCAGCTCGACAAGCTTGACTTCAGCATCACGCAACGCCGGGTCATGGCCGAACGGATGACGGCGCGGATCGGCGATCTTGTGGGGCTGACAACGCCCTATGCCCCGGCGGAGGGGCGGCAGGGTTTCTGGAAATACGCCCTGCTTGTGGCCCCGGACCTCGGCGGTCCCGATGCGCTCGCGACAGAACTGCGCGCGGGAGACATCGCATCGGCGCCGCGCTACATCCGCAAACCCGCCTTCGAATGCGCCGTGATCCGGGACCAGCGAACCTTTGGCAACAGCCGCTTCCCCTTCTCGCTCGCGCGGCCCGAGGTGCTCGACTATGCCGCCGAGAATTACGCAGGTGTCTATGCCTTCCTTCGCCAGGTGCTGGTGCTGCCCTGGAACGAACGGCTGCAGGAGGTCCATGTCGACATGATCGCTGACCGCATTCGGGATTTCGTGACCGACAAACGGCACGAGGCGGCAGAATGAGCGGCCCCTTCCGACTTGGACTTGTCGGCGCCGGGGCCATTGCCCGCGCCTATGTCGCGGCCATCGCCGGAATGCCCTCGGTGCGGCTTTCCGGTATTGCCGATGTCGATGCGGCCGCTGCCGGCGCATTGGCGGCGGAATGCGGGGCGGCGACCTTCACCACCCATATCGGCCTTGCGGATGCCGGTATCTGCGACGCGGTTCTGGTCACCACGCCACCCGTCACCCATGCGCAGATTGTCGTCGATATCGTGTCGCGCGGTCTGTCCGTGCTTTGCGAGAAGCCGCTCAGCATCGACAGCGCTTCCGCCGCGCGCATGATCGACGCGGCAACCCGGCACGGCGTCGTCCTGTCGATGGCGTCGAAGTTCCGCTTTGTCGATGACGTGATCGCGGCGCGCAAGATGATCCGTGACGGCGCGATCGGTGTGCCGCGCATGCTGGAGAACACCTTTACCGGAGTGGTGGACATGACCGGCCGGTGGAACTCCAACCCGACCGTCAGCGGTGGTGGTGTCCTGATCGACAACGGAACCCATTGTGCGGACATCATCCGGTATCTTCTTGGCCCCATCTCCAAGGTGCATGCGGTCGCCGCGCCACGCATCCAGCCTTTGGTTGTGGAGGATGGAGTTACGCTTTTTGCGCGGACGGAAAGCGGGGCGCAGGCAACGGCTGAAACTTCCTGGAGCATTCACAAGGACCGCAGCAGCTTCATCGAGATCTACGGCGATGAAGGGACAATCGAGATCGGATGGCGCGGATCCCGCCGCCGGAACGGCCGGTCCGGTGCCTGGGAATCCTTCGGCACAGGCTATGACAAGGTTGCAGCATTTGCGGGTCAGATCGACCATTTCACCGCAGTCGTTCGTGGCGAGGATCGGCCCTTGCCCAATTGCGCCGATGCCCTGGCCTCGGTTTCCGTGATTCAGGCGGCCTATCGTTCGATCGCCTCGGGTGCCTGGGCCTCTGTCGCCGACGACATGGCCCCAGCCGCGGCAGGGGCCGCGCGGTGACTGTCCGCATCCACCCGACCGCGATCGTCGAGCCCGGCGTCGAGATCGGCGAGGGAACGTCGGTCTGGGACAATGTTCATCTCAGGGGGCCGGCGTGGATCGGCCGCGACTGCATCATCGGCGAAAAGACCTATGTCGCCTACGGTGTGACGATTGCTGATCGGGTCAAGATCAATGCCTATGTCTACATTCCGACGGGCGTGCGCATTGAGACCGGCGTGATGATTTCCGCCGGAACGATCTTCACCAACGACCGTTTTCCGAGGGCAACGACCGCCGATCTCTCTGCGCTTCGCGACTCGGGTCCGGACGAACATACCGAAGAAACGACGGTGCGCGCGGGGGCGACACTCGGTGCGGGCTGCCGCATTGGTCCGGGGCTGGAAGTCGGCGCGTTCGCGATGGTTGGCATGGGTGCGGTTGTTACGCGAGATGTCGCGCCGCATACGTTGGTTGTCGGTCATCCGGCGCGGGCCGCTGGGCTGGTCTGCCGCTGCGGCGCGCCGGTCTTTCGCGGCGATCCGAGCGTGGCGCCAGACGGGCCGGTGGCTTGCGATGCCTGCGGGCAAGGATACGTCATCGACGGCGGCGGATTGCGGGAAACCGCTGTGGCAACGCCATGACAAAAGGCGGCGGAGAAACGTGGTGCGTCGCGGGTGGCGGTATGCTTGGGCAGGTGCTGGCCCTGCGCCTGGCCGAGCACGGCAAGCGCGTGACATTGCTGGAAGGGGCGCAGTCCACGGGCGGGCTGGCGGCGGCAGAGACGGTCGATGGCATCACTTGGGACAAGTTCTATCACGTCATTCTACCGGGCGATGGCCGGACACTTGCGCTTCTTGATGAACTGGGCCTTTCCGGTGAGGTGGAGTGGCGCCGCGCCCGAACCGGATTTTTCGCCGGCGGGCGGCTTGCGCCACTTGATGGTGCGGTCGACTATCTCCGGTTGCCGACGCTCGGGCCCGTTGCAAAGGCCCGCATCGCGATGACGCTCATGATGGCGGCCCGGCGACGTGATGGCGCGCCGCTGGAACATATCCGCGTCAAGGACTGGCTTACGCGCTGGTCGGGCAGGGAAGCGTTCGACCGGCTCTGGCAGCCGCTTCTGCGGGCCAAGCTCGGGACCAACGATGATATTGCTTCGGCGGCCTTCATCTGGGCGACGATCCGGCGGCTTTATCTGGCGCGCAGCGCAGGCGCAAAGACGGAGACGCTGGGATTTGTTTCGGGTGGCTACCGTCGGGTTCTTGAGGCGCTGGAATCGCGGCTTTCGAACGCTGGGGTCACGGTGAGGACGGGCTGCCCGGTCCGGCAGGTCACCAGGAAAGGGCCGATGATCAGGGTCAACACAGCGGACGGGTCGATGGACTTCGATCACGTCGTTTCGACGCTTCCATGTGCGGTCACGCGCCAGATCTGCGGCGACCTTTCGCCCGAACTTTCGTCGCGGTTGGGGCGGGTCGTCTATCAGGGTATCGTCTGTGCATCGGTGGTCATGTCGCGCCCGCTGGCGAGCTATTATCTGACTTATCTCACTGACGCCGATCTGCCGTTCACGGCGGTTGTTGAAATGTCGGCGCTGACAGGACGCGAACGCTTCGGCGGCAAGAGCCTCGTCTACTTGCCGCGCTATGCAACGCAGGACGATCCGTTCTGGGACAAGGACGATACCACGATAAGAAACCTCTTCATTGCGGCGCTGACCCGGATCTACCCGGGTTTTTCTGAAGCCGATGTTCTTGCCTTCAAGGTCTCGCGCGTACGCAATGTGATGGCCGTTCCGACGCTCGGATACGGCGACATCGTGCCGCCTGTCAGCACCAATACTCCCGGTCTTCATATCGTGAATTCTGCGCAGATCACGGATGGCACGCTTAACGTCGATGCGACGCTTGGTGTCATCGACCGCGCGCTGCCGATCCTTCTGGGCGCGCCCGATGGCGCGATGAGGTCTGCCGCATGAAACCTAACCGAGGCAGCCTGTCGCTCGATCTCGACAACCTGTGGTCCTACATGAAGACTCATGGCGACCCGGGTTGGAACGCCTTTCCGTCCTATCTCGATATCGTCGTGCCCCGCTTTCTTTCGCTGCTCGACGAGTTTTCGATGAAGATCACGGTCTTCGTCGTCGGGCAGGATGCGGCGCTGGAGTACAATCATGCGGCGCTTCGTTCGATCCCGGAGGCCGGACACGAGATCGGCAACCATTCGTTCAAGCACGAACCCTGGCTTCATCTCTATAGCGAAGCCGAGGTTGTCGACGAAATCAGGAATGCCGAGGCCGCGATCGAAGGCGCGACAGGCCAGCGGCCGAACGTCTTCCGTGGCCCCGGCTACAGTCTTTCCGAAACGGTACTTCGCGTTCTCGCAGATCGAGGTTACGCTTGCGACTGTTCGACCTTTCCGACCTTTGTCGGCCCTCTGGCGCGCGCCTACTATTTCCTGAACGCGCGGCTCGATACCGCGCAGAAGGCCAAGCGCAAGGCACTGTTCGGCGGACTTCGCGACGGGATACGCCCGCTGCGGCCCTATCGCTGGGACGTCGGCGGCGCAGGTCTATTGGAGATTCCGGTGGCGACAATGCCGGTCATTCGCATGCCGATCCATTTCAGCTATCTGCACTGGCTTGCCGGAATGTCCGAGGGCCTGTCCCGAACCTATTTCGCGACAGCGCTGTCCGCCTGTCGTCTGGCCGGGATCGAGCCGTCGCTACTGCTGCATCCGCTCGATTTTCTGGGAAAGGACGACGCGCCACAGCTCGGGTTCTTTCCGGCGATGGATCAGGGCGCGGCAGAGAAGATGGACCGAATGCGCCGGCTTCTTTCGATTCTCGACCGGCAATGCGTTGTCGAAACCATCGGTGCGCATGCCGGGCGGCTCGCGGCGATGCAACCCCGCCTCCGCCGCCCGGATTTCAAGGCGTCGAAGGCCGAGGACGGCGGTCCGGCCGGTTTGGAGCAGGGCGGATGACCGCGCGGACCGTACCTCCACAAGACCGGGAGGTAAGGCCTGACGGGGTGCCTTTGTCCCGACGCGCCGCCATATTTCTGATCCTCTCGCTTGGATACTTCCTGACCGCGCCTGCGAACCACTCGATCAGCATCGACCCCTATTACTATGCGCGTATCATCACCGATGAACCGCTGATGTCCGTGCCGCATCCTCGCGGAATGCTCTGGATATTCGCGATGCAGTGCCTTTACCGGCTCGTCGCGGTCCTTGTGCCTGATCCGGACATCTTCACGTTATTCGCGGTTCTGAATGCCGCTCTGACTGCGATTGCCGTGATGCTTCTTGCCCATGTCCTGAGGTCGCATTTCTTGGTGAGCGGCGCATCCGCCTGGCTTGGCGCTGCATTCTTCGCGGCAAGCTACGGGGTCTGGCGTTACGCCACCGAAATCGAGATTTATGCGATGGCGGTCCTGGTTGCGATTTTCCTCCTTCACATGACATTCCGGCTTGATCGCTGCCCGCAGGCAGGTAGGGGCAGGGGGGCCTTGCAACTCGCCATCCTCGGTGGCGTCGGGGCGCTGGTTTACCAACCACTCGCAATTCTGTCGGGCATGGCGATCCCGATCCATCTGCTCCTACGCGGCCATGTCCGGTGGCTGCCACGCTATCTGGTAATTTCCGGTACGATTGTGGCATTGGGGCTGGTCGCGGGTGCGATGGCCGGCAGTTCCCGATCCGGGGACGGCGCCGTCGGTTTCCTCTTTCAGCTTCGCGAACTCTTCCCCGAGCTTCCGACGGCAAAAACGGCCCTTGCCGTCGCCTACGGGCTCGGGTCGGATATTCTTTCAGCCAACTGGCTGCTTGCGCACGCGCCGGTTCGCGACCTGTTCGAACGTGTGTCGCCGGGCGCGATCCTCGACGAGGAGATCTATGCCGCGACTCGCGCGGGCTGGCTCGCCTGGGTGCCCCTTGTCACCTTGCCCGCTGCCGCGGTCCTTTTCGCGGTCTCGCTGCGTGTCGCGATCCGGCATCGGGTTTCGGGCGCCCTGTCTGGTGCGGGGCCGCTCTTGCTGATCTGGCTCGTCCTGCATGGCGCGATGATGACGGTCCTGTCCCCGACCGGCTTCGAAGGCTGGATTCTTGCGCTGGTGCCCCTGACGATCCTCTGGTCCGTTCTTTGCGTGGGTCCCTGCATGGCTGCCGGTCGGGCCGGCCTTGTCGGCGTTCTTGCGCTTGTCCTTGTCGCCCATAACGGCCTTGCGGGGATCGGAATACAGTTCAGCCCGGCCAGCGATTTCTTCCGCGCGCGTGGGACGGCGCTGATCGAACGGACCGGGCCGGGCGACCTGATCGTCATCGGCACGAACTGGAACCTGCAGCAGTATCTGGACCATATGGCAGCGGCGGATGTGCTGCGCACCGATGAGGCCGGTATGGAAGCGACGCGTGCGGCAATCGAAAGGGTTCTGTCGGCGGGTGGCAGGGTGGTGATGCTTGACGATGTCGTCGAGCCGAACGCTGACATGAAGGCGGCGCGCCCGGTCCTGAGCGAAGAGGTCGCCGCATTGGCCGGCACATATCTCGCGAACGGCGTCCGGTTCGAGACCGGCGATGCCGGCTACGGCTACGCGATTGACCCCAGCGGGGCGGCGCCATGACTGGGTGCGTCACCCGCCGCGTCTGGCCCCTGATCCGCATCTGTGTCGCCGCGGTTTTTCTTGTCGCCCTCTTTCGGGTGATAGATTTCACTGCCGCGGTTGAGGTGCTGGCGGAACTCGACGTCGGGACGATCCTCCTGGTCATTGCGCTTTTTGGTGCAGGGCAGGTCCTGTCAAGCCTGCGCTGGCGGCTGGCGCTCTTACAGATCATGCCGGCCCCGCCATCACTTCCGGCACTACTTCGCCTCTATCTCGTCGGCATGTTCGTCAATCTCGGTATCCCGACGATGGCGGGCGGCGATCTTGTGCGGGCAGAGTTTCTGCGACGGGCGGTGGGCGCGCGCGGCGGGGCCTATGCGAGCATTGTCGTCGACCGGCTGATCGGCGTTCTCGCGGTCACGATGGTTGCAGCGGTTGCCGCGCTGGCGGCAGGCGACATCGTTGAGGCGGACACGAAGACAGCGGTGCTGAAGGCGGCGGTGGCCCTTGCGGTCGGGATGGCTGGTGCTGCGTTCGTGCTGCGGCAGCTCAATGGAGGCCTTTGGGAGCGGCTTGACCCGTTTCTGTCGGCCATAAAAACGATTGCACGGCGGCCAGGGGTTCTTTCCATTTGCCTGGCGATAGCCGTTGCCGTGCAGACGCTGGCCGTCATCCTCCCGATTTCCCTGCTTGCGAAAGCGATGGGGATCGACGTTGCGCTCTCGTCTCATTTCGTGCTGGTGCCGATCATTATTCTGATCACCCTTCTGCCGATTTCCCCAAACGGTCTGGGTCTGCGCGAAACCGCATTCGTCGTGCTTTATGGTCAATTCGGCATTCTCGCCGAACAGGCCTTCGCCCTTGGATTTGCATGGAGCCTCGTCTTGACAGCGTTCGGTCTTCTGGGCGGGGCTCTTCTTTTCATCTCCGGCGCGGACATCGTGCCCGGCCGCAAGCGCCACAAGGGTCCGGTCGGGTAGAGACGGGTGTGGCAGATGATCTGGATCGGGGCCGATGGGCCGTGCCGCATGGCATTTCTGTTAACACGACCAGTTGGATAGATGGCACGGAGCAGGTACGGCAGAAATGCCTACCAGTTCAGAGAAGTGAGTGATGCATGGTGCCCGGGGGCGGATTTGAACCACCGACACGAGGATTTTCAGTCTTCATATCCAATTATCAGATGCCCCTTGCGGGCCTGTAAATAAATGAGATATGCATCTGAAATATATAAGTAAATCTAGGATCCGTGACTTGCACCCAACTGCACCGTGCTGCATTGAGTTGCAGGAAATCGGATCGAATTTGTAGCCCATATGTAGCCCAGGATGCTGAATGTCCGACCGCAAAGCCTTCACTGACGCATATCTACGAAAACTGATCTACGATGGTCGGCGCAGTGAGATGACAGACGCCGGATGCGCAGGCTTACGCATTCGCGTCGCTGAAACGGGGCAGAAGACATTCCTGCTCAAGGCAAGGGATGCGGCATCAAGGCTCAAGACAGTAACTCTAGGGCACTATCCTGAAATGTCGCTTCGTGATGCTAGGCAAGCTGCGACGCGCGCTAGGCTCGACCTGAAGGCAGGCAAAGACATCAACGCGGAGAAGCGCCTTGTTCGTCATGCTGCTCGTGACGACAGCCAGACCCCCACGCTGCGCGAGCTCGTCCAAGAGTATGAGCGCACTTACAGAGCCATCCGGAAGTCCTGGGCGCCACGCGGAAAGCGCTCTGAGCGGAGCGGCGCGAGAGCCGTCATCGAGTCTGTCCTCGAGCGCCTGCTCGACGACCAGGTCACTGACCTCACGCTTGAGCAGCTCGGAATGGCAATCAACGGATACCGACCGAAACGCGCTTTGAACGGCAAGTCTACGGCAAACGGTCAGGCTTCTCGCGCTCGCGCCTATCTGATGCCTGTGCTCGACTGGGCATCAAGCCGCAAGTCTTTCTCAAAGGTCGGCGCCGGAAGGGTGCCCCGTCTCGATGTGGTCTCGCTCGATCAGATACATGATCCTGCAATCCAGGATCCGACGATCAAGGGAGACCGCGACCGCGTGCTTTCCGAGGATGAGCTGCGCAGAATCCTTCCATGGCTCACCTATCCTGCCCGAAAGAATCTCGGGCTGCGGATCCCCGCGGAGTTGGATTATCGCCCCATCGCGATGCGCTTCATGTTGCTTACGGCCGCCCGCCGCGAAGAGGTCGAGACCATGCAATGGCGCGATCTGGATCTGGGCAATGGCGTTTGGCGCAAGCCTAGGGTGAAATCGACACGCGGTGGGCCGCGTGGGCAAAGTCTGCCACTGTCACAGGCGACGATAGATCTTCTTAGCGATCTGCCTGGACACACAACTAGAAAGCCGGACGGGTATGTGTTTCCAAACTCCAAGGGCGGGAAGCTGGACAATTGGCAGAGGTTGCAGGGCGCGCTCTACCGGGTCAGCGAAACATCCGGCTGGCATCGACATGACCTTCGGAGAACGGCGTCGACAATCATGCAGGCCCTGAAGGTGCCAGCCTCCACGATTGACCAGATCCTTGGCCACACAAACCCGCTCAAGCGCGAGAACGTCAGCGCTGCGGCATCGCACTACCTGAGGCTGACGAGAGTCATGAAGGACATCCGAGATCCACAAGAGGAGGCGCTAAGCGAACTAGCGAACATGCTCGATGTCATTGGATAATATCTTTCGAAGTGCATAAAACCGAACAACCAGACGAACTGGAAGCCAGGACCGCGAGCGGTAGGCATTCAACAATCGCTTCGCGGATTTAGAAAGAGATCCTATTCGAGTGGTCCAGCCCCAATCCGCATTGCACGCGCCGCAGTTGTCTTGCAAGGGATCATTCCGCACGGCGGCAGACCTCTTCTACGGCACTCGCATGTTCCACCAAGACCAGCGGCGTGTTCGGGCTGCCGTGCGTTTCCTTTCTCCGAAATATCGTTGGCAAGAGCCTCGGCTTGCTTCAAAATAGTCTTGACCGCCTCACTCGTGAGATCCGGCGGGTATCCATGCCGTTGCAGGATCTTCTTAACCGCGACACGCATCTTCGCCCGAACATTGTCTCGGCGCCACCAGTCCGTTCCGGAATTGCGCCGAACGGTTTCGACGAGTTCGGTGGCGATGAGCCTCAGCTCCTCATTGCTCATGAGTTGCACGGCGCTGACATTCTGTGCCAGCGCATCGTAGAAGGCACGCTCAGCCTCGGTCAGACCGTCTTCCGGCTCCTGCTTCAGATCCTTGGCAATTTGGATCAACTCCTGAAGGATCTGCAGGGCATCGACGCTTCGATTGTGGTATTTCGCGATCGCCTGCTCGAGGCGTGAGGAGAACTCTTCCTTCCGCACAACATTGGTTCGGGTCCGCGCGGTGATTTCGCCGTTCAGGAGCTTCTTCAAGGCCTCGACCGCGAGGTTCCGGTGCTTCATGTTCTGCAACTCGATCATGAAGGCGTCCGACAGGACACTGACGTCCGGCCGGTCGAAACCGCAGGCTTCAAGGATGTCTACAACCTCGGTTGAGGCGACGGCTCGATTGACCAGTTGCTGGATCGCGAAGTCGGCGCTCTGGGCGCTGCCCGTCGCACCATCGGCTCCGACCTTCTCAAGCCCGGACCGCACGGCAGCGAAGAAGGCCACCTCCTCGACATGAGACGTAGCCTGGGGGCTTCCAGATGCCAGCTTGAAGGCCTTGATCAGGGCCGCGACTGCATCGTTGAACCGCTTGACGCCACTAGCCTTATCGTCGGCCTTGTCCTTCTGGAAAACGTGATCGAGGGCCGCAGGTAGGATCTTGAGCCTCTGCGCGGGCGTTCCGCCCAACGCGTTCGAGTAATCAAAGCCATGAAACTGCGCACGCGCGACGTCGAGTGCATCGAGGAAGGCCGCGACCGCCTCGGTTTCGCTGATCCCGGTTTGCTGCTGATCGGACTGCGAGTAATGCGCCAGCGCACTCTTCAACTCCGCCGCGATCCCGATGTAGTCGACGACCAGACCCGCCGGCTTGCTCTTGAATACACGGTTCACCCGGGCGATCGCCTGCATCAGCCCGTGCCCCTTCATCGGCTTGTCGACATAGAGCGTGTGCATGCACGGCGCATCGAAGCCCGTCAGCCACATGTCGCGCACGATGACCAGCTTCAACTTGTCGGTCGGATCTTTCATCCGGTTGCGGATCGCCTCTTGCCGAGCCTTCGAGCGGATGTGTGGCTGGAACCCGGATGGATCCGTGGCATTACCGGTCATGATGACCTTGACCTCGCCGGTGTCATCCGTATCCCCGTGCCAGTCGGGACGCGCCGCGACGATCCGCTGGTAGACTTCGACGCAGATCCGCCGGCTCATGCAGACGATCATCGCCTTGCCGTCCATGGCCTCAAACCGCGCATCGAAATGCTCGAGGATGTCGGTCACTACCGTGTCGAGGCGCTTGTCTGACCCGACCAGTGCCTCGACGCGAGACCACTTACGCGCCATGGCCGCAGCGTCGCCCGCGGCCAATGTCTCCGTTGCCTCGTCGAACTCATCGTCGAGCACTTCGGACAGGTCTTCGTCGAGCTCGATCTTCGCAACCCTAGCCTCGTAGTAGATGGGGACCGTTGCGCCGTCCTCGACGGCCTGGGCGATGTCGTAGACGTCGATGTAGTCGCCGAAAACCGCCCGCGTGTTTGCGCCTACAAGCTCTACCGGCGTGCCGGTGAAGGCTACGTAGACGGCATTGGGCAGCGCCTGGCGCAATTGGTAAGCCAGACCATGGCGGATTTCGCCGGTGTCCTTTCGCAGTCTAGCCTCGAACCCGTATTGAGTTCGGTGCGCCTCGTCGACCATGACGATCACATTCGATCGACCCGTGAGTTCCGGGAAGACCTCACCTTTTTCGGAGCGGAATTTTTGGATCGTCGAGAATACGATGCCGCCGACCTCGCGGTTGAGAAGTTCCTTCAGATCACTGATACTGTCAGCCTGAACCGGCTCTTCGCCAAGAAGCTCCTTGCAGCGCCCGAAGGTCGCAAAAAGCTGGTTGTCGAGATCGTTGCGGTCGGTCAGCACCACCAGAGTCGGGTTCTCCAGCAATGGGTGGCGCATGGCGCGGCCGGCAAGGAAGGTCATTAGGAGCGACTTGCCCGACCCTTGCGTGTGCCAGATCACCCCGCCCTTGCCGTCGGTGCCCCGCGCGCCGAGGATCGTCTCGATCGCCTTCCTGACGGCATGGAACTGGTGGTATCCGGCGATCTTCTTGATCGGCCCGCGGCCTTCGTCTTCGAAAACCACGAACCAGCGAAGCATGTCGATCAGCATCCGGCGGTTCAGCATCCCCTCCGTCAGGGTTTGCAGCGCCAGCGCCTCGTTGTCATCGACGAGTGTCTCGCCATCCACCGTCCGCCAACGCATGAACCGGTCAAACCCCGCCGAGATCGAGCCGTAGCGGGCGTTTAGACCGTCCGAGATCACCGACAGCAACGATGTGCGGAAGAGGTCGGGTATATCGCTCTTGTAGGTGTCGATCTGGTTGCAGGCGGCCTCGATGTTGGCGCCCTCGGTGCCCTTCAGCTCTACCACCACCAGCGGAAGGCCGTTCAGGAACAGCACCACGTCCGGGATCCGAGCAGTCTTGCCAACCACATCCATCTGGTTAATGGCGCGCCAGTCGTTTTGCTGGTCCTCCCAGTCGACGACCTGAACACGAGCGTTGCGCTCCTCGCCATCGGCGATATAGGTCAGCGCCACGCCATTGACGATCAGGTCATGCAGCCGGCGGTTCTCCTGAACGAGATCGGAGGCAAAGACCACATCGCCCAGCCGCAGCGCCGCTTCACGGACCGCCGTCTCCGGCAACTCCGGGTTCAGTCGACGCACCGCATCAAGAAAGACCGGTTCCAGGATTGTATCCCGAAAGCTCGCTCGCATCGGGTGGCGCATCTCGGGCGAAATCTCCGACCCGTGATGGACTGAGAAACCGAGCCGCCCGAGATCGTCGAGAAAGAGCTGCTCCAGCTCTGCTTCGTTAACCCAGGCCATCAGGTGGCCCCTTCACCAGACTTCAGGACCTGATTGAGCCGCTGTAGTGGTTCGCGAAATGCACCCTCAAGCCTAGCAATATGGACCCCAAGCCATTCAATCATCACAGGCCAGTCCTCGTGATTATAGCCATCGGCGGGCTGTGCAAACGCTATCTTGCTGGACTTTCTGTCATCCATGCGCTTCCAGACCAGGGCCGCACCAAAGCTGCGCTCGATCTCCGCCTTCTGGGCTTCCAACTCGTCGAACATCCACTTGTTCTCACCCTGGTCGCTCTTTTGCAGGCTCAACTCCACTCGGACATCGTCTCGGGAAAATATCAGGTTATAGACGCAGCCGGAAACGCCTGTTCCCGAACTGAGCCAATGATCCTTGCTGGGGCTGATATTATTGTAACGGGATAGACCTCTGGCACGCAAAACCTCAAGGCATTGCGTCCAGAACTCGAGACGCAGTTTATGGCTCTTTCGTTGCGCACCCTGTGCGCTCTTGGCTTCTGTCTCCTTCTCGGCCATGCCTATCATGAAGTCTGCGGCTTCTGGCGTCGGGATTACGGGCTGGATATCAATCAGAATCTCATCAGCGAAAGTGTATGGCGTCACCTTGAAGCAGCGGGCGTCGATCCGGTGTTCGCGCAGCCACAGCACCGTCGATGTCACCTCCTTGCGGAAGTTCGCAGCGATGAACATCAGGCGTTGGTCATGACCGGGGTTCAGCACCACTTCGTCCAGCGCGTCGACCTCCAGAAATTCACATATCCGCTGCACCGCATTGCCGCCGCCCTCGTGTCGATCGAGATATTGTTGGTAGATGTCGATGATCTGCGCCTTGGTCAGACTGGACACGTAGGCCGCGTATTTCAGGGCCTGCCAGGCCACACCCCGGCCAGAATCGTCGAGCTTGTTCTCGATCACCACCAGCTGCCCGTCGCCGTCGAGTGCAAGCAGGTCGAGCCGTTCGCGCGTGTCCGCGAAGCCGTCGAACTCCTTCTGGATGATCAGGAGATCCTCGCCGAGTGCGTCGGGCTGATTGGCGAGCCATTCCTGAAGATGGTCCCGCTCGCGGAGCGCGAGGTCGGAGAAGCGTTTGACTTCAAGTTTCTTCAGCCGGTTTTCGGAACGATTGACTTGAAACATCACCTACCTCTGAAATCGGAAAAATCCAGAATGGCCACCCCAGCCAAATCTCGGATTTGAATATACTGAGACATGAAATCTCGGTCCGTTATTCGCCCGATGATTTCCCGGCGCTCCTGCGGCATGGAGGCCTCCATGCCCTCGGGCGAAATACCAAGAGCGCTCTTTGCGTCGCACTTCCCGGAAATGGTTACTAGGCGATGCCATGGCTTCATTATTTTTTTTAGATAGTTCAGTTTGTTGGAATCGGCCATTTTCACCGCCTTGGCGCAGGCAATCGCGCATCCCCAGTAGCTGCGGCCACGATAGGGGTGTTCACCGCCACCATGCAGTAGGTTGGAATTCAATCCGTGATCATGGTTGAAGAAAACATACAGCGGGATGTTCGGGCCCGCCTTCGTGATCAATTTGTCAGCTTGGTCGGATTTCGGGTCGAGACCGCCATAGTCCTGCGACTTGCCATGATGAAATAGCCGCTTGGCCTGGACCCGCAGACCCAGTTCGCAGGACCGCGTGCGGATGATCCATTCCCAGTCGGCGCCATTGATCCCTTCTTCGGTCTTGTTGAACATGGTGACCGCCAAGCCATGTTTTGCATGATCCCGTGCCATGCGAAGAAGGAGCATTTCAGTAAGCGTTTCCTCCTGCAGAGTCAGGCCGTGATCGAATGCATGGCCCTGCTCATTCCAGACCCAGGCGGCCCGCTGTCGAAGGTAGTCGCGCAAAGATATCGGATGAGGCATCAGGCAACCACCTCCACCTGGTCCCGCGCCTCGCCCACGCGCAGCTCGCCCGACATGAGCCGAGGCAGGAGGGTGTCGCGGAGGGTTGCGAGTGATTGATTTTCAACAATGTTGTTCCAGGCTGTTTCCCGAAACGGGCGCACCAATTCGCAGAACCTTGTGACGATTGAAGTATTCCCGGGGGCGGTCAATTCAAAGTTGCCGATGTCGTCCTGTGAAAGGCTTGGGAAAACCGATCCTGTCGTCTTTTCAAGAAGGGCAGGCATGTTGAACAGAAGCGCGTTGTCGATGAACTCCTGAGAACCAGTATTGCCACGAACTCCAGCCACACCGCGACCGAGGCAGTATTGGTCGTCCGCAAATGCGTGCCGACCCGTTGTCGACCCGCGGATACAGATAATTAGATCGCCGCGCTCCGCGAGGCGCGTTGGTGCCGTAGTCCACTTTGCTTTTTTCAAGAAGAAATCGCCATACTCGACCGGCCCATTGCACAATGGCGTGCCAATGGCTTGGTCGTTGTATGAGGTGCCCTTTGGTGAAAGGCCCATGGTGACTTTTGCAAGGGACTTCAACGGCTGCACAGTCCACCCCACCGGCAGACCATCATCGCCGAAGCTGTCGGGGAAGAGGGCGGCGGTGGCGGGGGGCATGTGGGCGGGGGAGCGGCCTTCGGTCTTGGCCCAGACGGGGTCGAAATCGACGAACCACGAGCGATAGAGCGCCCGCGCCATCGCCTCGAGCGTCGCCGCCGTCTTGCGGTTCAGCTCGATCTTGTCATCCAGCGCCCCAAGGATCGCCGCGATCTCGCGTTGTTCGTCGAGTGGTGGGAAGTTCGACGGAGCTTCGCGTAGCACGCCGAGGTTGATGTGTGGGACGCCCGTTTGAATCGTCTGTGTATGGGAATGATCTACGAAGGTCGGTGACCGTAAATAATAGTAAACGAAATTCCGATCCGCAGTTGAAGGATCAACATCAATTGCCATTTGGCTTTGTGAAACAACGTATTGTTGAAAGGCGGAGTCGTCTGGGATGATCGACACTTGTCCGAGCGTTCCTCGCTGCGTCACGATGATGTTGCCTGCTCTGGCGCTGTTCGATGCTAGATCACGATCGTATTTTTCAGCGGAAACAAAGGCGAACTCGCCTCCGATCCAACGCCCATCGACCTCCATATTTGAACCGCGAATAACGGGTATTCCAGAAGAAGCGTAATCTTTCGTGGTCAGCTTGGAACCGAAGGGGCCACCGATAATCCTACGTGCGCCCCCTATTGCCTCGGCAAGTGTCTTGGTCATCCCAACGCCCCCAGCCGCGCCTCGATCTCGGCCTCCAGCCGCCGCCCCTCGGCGAACTGGCTGCGCAACTCGCGCATCAGGCGCTCGAACTTCTCCTCGAAGGGCTCGCCATCCTCTTCCGCGGCCCCTGCGCCGACATAGCGGCCCGGGGTCAGGACGAAGTTGTGCTTCGCGATCTCCTCCAGCGAGGCCGCCTTGCAGAAGCCCGGCTCATCTTCATAGGCGCCGGCGTCCGGCTCCCCCCGCCAGGCGTGGTAGGCGCGCGCGATCCGGTCGACCTCGTCCCCCGACAGTTCCTTCTGCTTGCGGCTGCCCGGCACCAGCGCGCCCATCTTGCGGGCGTCGATGAACAGCACCTCGCCGCGCCGGTCGCGCAGCTTGGCGTCCTTGCCGATGCCGTTCGACTTGTCCTTGGCCAGGATCCACAGGCAGGCCGGAATCTGGGTGCCGTAGAAAAGCTGCCCCGGCAGCGCCACCATGGCATCCACGGCCCCGCCCTCGACCAGCGCGCGGCGGATGTCGCCCTCGCCCCCGGACATCGACGACATCGACCCGTTGGCCATGACCACACCACCAATACCTGTGGCCGAGAGGTGGGCGTAGATATGCTGAATCCAGCCGAAGTTGGCGTTGCCCACGGGCGGCGCGCCGAACTTCCAGCGCACATCCTCGCGCAAGAGTTCGCCCGACCAGTCGGAGATGTTGAAGGGCGGATTGGCGAGAACATAGTCGAAGCGTTCGTCCGGGAAGGCGTCCTTGACCAACGTGCCCTCGGAGTTCCAGCGAATGTCAGCGAATATGCCGCGGATGGCGAGGTTCATCCGGGCAAGGCCGAAGGTGGTGTGGTTGCGCTCCTGCCCGTAGATCGCGATGTCGTTGCGCTGGCCGGAATGCGCCTCGATGAACTTCTCGGACTGGACAAAGAAGCCGCCGGTGCCGCAGCAGGGGTCGTAGACGCGGCCGCGGGTCGGCTCGATCATCTCGATCAGCGTGTCGACGACGGATTTAGGGGTGTAGAACTCCCCACCCCGCTTGCCCTCGGAGCTCGCGAACTCGCCGATGCAGTATTCGTAGATGCGGCCGATCAGGTCGAAGTCGCGCCGGTCGCCGTGCAGCTTGATGTTGGTGAAGAGGTCGATCAGGCCGGTGAGCATGGCCCGGTCGATGCTTTCCTTGCCGAAGACCTTGGGCAGCGCGCCCTTGAGAGTTTCGTTGTCAGCCTCGATCGCGCGCATGGCGTCGTCGATCATGATGCCGATCTTCGGGTCCTTCGACTGCTTGGCCAGCGTCGACCACCGCGCCTTTTCCGGGACCCAGAAGACGCTTTCGGCCAGGTATTCATCCGGGTCTTCCGGATCGGCGTAATCGTCTTTGGCGAGCTGATCGTGCAAGCGTTCGAAGGAGATCGACACATAGCGGAGGAAGAGAAGACCCAGGGCGATGTGCTTGTATTCGCCCGCGTCCATGGAGCCGCGCATCTTGTCGGCGGCGGCGAAGAGGGTCTTTTCAATGCTCATGTGGTCCCTTGGGCAATACTATCTTCTTGGTTTTCTTATTCGCTTTGAGGTTGAAACTTCGGAGCACACCGTCGACCTCTCGGCACACCATATCCACTCGACGGACTTCGACAACCCGAGATACGAGGGAAAGCCTGGACTTAAGCGCCGGAGAGATCCATCGTCAGCCCTATCCGCCTCACGTTGGGAATGACTCGTCAGGCGGCGCCGCCCGCTACAGATTTCATTTGTTTGCGTTAGCGAGTCGCGATCCAGATCATTGTTCAGGCAAGTTCTGAGTGGATTCGGATCCGATCAATGTTGAGAAGCTTTTCACCTTGGCGCAATTCATAGGTTACGAGCGGCCCGTCTTTACCGGCTGAGTAATCGAGGCAGAGTGCGTTATGTCCTTGCAGGACCGGATCACCGGTAAGCCAGTAATGGCCGAAAAAGACCGGGCGTGCATCGGCGGCATAAGCCTGCGATAGCAAGTGATCCGGCAGCGGGGTATTGGGCACATCCCCCGGTGCCGGGACCGAGATCGCAACGTCTCGCCAAGTGCGAGCGCGTCCGTTCCACCACTGCAGGCGGACGTGATGGCGATGTGTGCCATCCTTATCACGGAAGAAATAGCCATCCGGCAACTTGTGCTCCGGGCCTTTGGTGGTGACCTCAGCGAGGGCAAAGATGGGATCCGCGGGATCGGCGGTGCGGATAAGTTGCTCTTCCGAAAGCAAGCCATCGGCGGTGCATGCGCGCAGCTGGTTGATGGCGTCGTCGGACCAGCAGGCATGCACTGCGCGGAATTCCACGGTTTCAAGAAACAACGGCAAGCTGCGCATCCAGTCCAGTGCCTCTCGCGTCGCGGGCGCCCCCAGGGGAAACTCGGCGAGAAAACTTGCGTGTTGGCGCAGGTTCTTTGGGGAATGCTCGCGCAATGGCCCGCCGCCGCTATTTGTATGAAAGTGCAGCGCATTTAGCTCGTGGTTTCCCATGATCGCGCGCGCCTTACCCGAGTCCACCAAGTTGCGCACTAGATGGATAACAGCGCGGTTATCGTGTCCCCGGTCTATGAAGTCGCCTAGAAACACAATGCTGCGGTCCGGTTCCGGGTGGGTCCAGCCGGCGGGACCACGGCGCCAGCTTAGCCCGTCAAGTGCTGCGCGCAATTTCGCGATCTGCCCATGAATATCAGGGATGATATCAGTGGTTCCCATTCAATCTCCTTAAACTGAACTGCTGACAAAAGGTGGTTCTTCTTCGGGGGGGCGTGCGAAAGTTTGGCCCTACGATCGGCTTGGCCTAGGGGCAAAATTAGCCACTCCAAGGCCCTGTAAACCGAAAGGGATCGTGGCCCGGCGGCGGGTGTTCTGCGAACTTTCTTATTGCTCTGTCCGCATCGATACAATCGAGATCCAGCAGCAGATCATGTTTGTTAGTATATCTGCTGCAGGTGAGAGCTATAAGGGTGATAAAAGTTCCAGTCAGCCTTATCCCGGAGTAAAGAAGATGACCGACATTCGCTTTGGCCGCTTGGTCGATCTGCCACTCCGGGAGGCGTGGAAGCACGAGGCGATCGAATTTACGCCATGGTTAGCAGAGAACATCGACCATCTCTCAGATGCTATCGGCATCCCACTGGAACTCACAGGAACCGAAGTCCGGGTCGAGACATTTGCCGCCGACATTCTTGCCCGCAACCAGAACGACGATAGCCTTGTTCTCATCGAAAATCAGCTTGAAGAGGGCGATCACAACCATCTAGGCCAGATCATGACCTATCTTGCCGGGCTCGACGCGCAAACAGTGGTTTGGATCGCACCTAGGGTCAGGACTCGTTCTTGTATCATAGCCAGAACATGACGGTTGCGGCGAGGGCGACGGCGGATAGGAAGACCTTTGGGCAGCGGTCGTAGCGGGTGGCGACCCTTCGCCAGTCCTTCAGCCTCCCGAACATGATCTCGATCCGGTTACGGCGCTTGTAGCGGCGCTTGTCGTGCTTGATGGGCTTGCCGCGCGACTTGCGGGCCGGGATGCATGGCCTTATCCCTTTGTCTTTCAACGCATCTCTGAACCAGTCGGCGTCGTAGCCCCGGTCCGCCAGCAACCACTCCGCCGAGGGCAGGCTGCCCAGCAGGGCTGCCGCACCTGTGTAGTCGCTCACCTGGCCTGCGGTCATGAAGAACCGGATCGGGCGGCCATCGGCATCAGTAACGGCATGCAGCTTGGTGTTCATGCCGCCCTTTGTGCGACCGATCAGACGGCCCCTTTGGTCGCCTGGCCCCCCTTTTTCGACCGCAGGCTGGTCGCCGTGCGGTGCGCCTTGAGATAGGTCGCGTCGATCATCACCGTCTTCGGAACAGCGGCCTCAGAAGCCAGGCCATCCATCATCCGGGCGAAGACCCCCTTGTCGCTCCATCGCTTCCAACGGTTGTAGAGAGTCTTCGGCGGGCCATACTCCTTCGGCGCATCGCACCAGCGCAAGCCATTGCGATTGATGAAGATTATGCCACTCAATACTCGCCGGTCATCGACGCGAGGCTTGCCATGGCTCTTGGGAAAGAAGGGCTTCAGCCGCGCCATCTGCGCTTCCGTCAGCCAGAAAAGGTTGCTCATCGGTCAGTCTCCTTGCGGAGGCTGAATCACGCCGCGAGCGGTTGATCAATGGGTCCTGACCCTAATATTGCTTGGATCAATCCAGGTCACGGAGCCATCTTCGGCCCGTTGGCATCATTTTCTACCGTTTTGGGCAGATTTCTCGAGCTACCTATTGAGACTGAGCCAAGTTGGCGGCCGGACGATCAATGCTTTCCGCACGGGGCTGAAATGTGCCATCCAGCGCGCCCGACTTGAACTGCAGCTCTCGGTCGGTCGAACCATCTCTGGTCACGATCAATACTCTGTCCGGCTGTAGCGGGGCGTTGAATGACGCTTGCCATCGTCGGCGATCCTGCTTTTCTGGATGCATGGCCAAGCTCGTTCTCTTGCACAAGGCAGATTCGATCTACGAGGACGAACTCGACGTCGTCTACGACTTCCCGCGATCTTACCTGAAGGCCGTCAAAGAAGCGGTTGGCGATTGGATCATCTATTACGAGCCTGTCAAAGCTGGGCCGCGCGGATATTTCGCTGCCGCCAAGATCTCTGATGTCATTCCCAAGCCCGGCGTGGAGGGGAGGTATCTGGCCCTGATCGAATCCGGAAGCTACCTGGCCTTCGACCGCGACGTGCCGCGGCTGCTGAACGGGCGACCGCTGGAGACGGCCTTGGCGGACGCCAACGGCGCACCCTTGACGGGCGGCGCAGTGCAACTGGCTGTGCGGCGCCTGCCGGAGGACGATTTTGCCCGGATCGTCGATTTGGGTCTACCGCAGGATCTCGAACAGATCGAAGCGAAACGCTACGAAACGTATCATGATGACATGCAGGAAGAGCCGCTGATCTTCCGACGGCCTGTGCTCGAGCGGCTGACGCGACGCAAATACCGTGATGTTGCGTTTAGCAGAAAAGTCCGCGAGGCCTACGGCTATCGCTGCGCAATGTCGGGACTGCAGTTGCGGAATGGCGGAGGACGACCCGAGGTCCAGGCGGCGCACATCAGGCCAGTTGAGAGAGATGGAAGTGACTCAGTTCGTAATGGTCTCGCGCTCTCGGGGACCCTGCACTGGATGTTTGACCGCGGCCTCATTTCTGTCGCTGACGACAACGAGACGATCCTCGTTTCTCGAAACAAGGTTCCTGGGGATGTCGTCGATCGCCTCATTAGGCCCGGCGGCAAACTGCTGAGGCCGGAAGATCCATATCAAATGCCGCATCCGCATAATTTGCGTTGGCATCGCGAGAATGTCTTCGGGCAGGTGATTTCGGATGAACGCTCTCCTTGGGATCGTGGATAGAAAACCGGTCGGTCTGCACCAGATAATCCTGCGGATGTCACGCCCCACCTTGGCCGGCATGACCACTCTTTCTTCGTATGATCCGCTGGAGCAGTTGGACGTCTCTTAGCCTCAGTGCGGGATCGCTTACATTCGAAATCAGGCGCAGAAACTCTATCCAGGTCCGTTCGTTCTCGGTGAGTTCTGGCATGCTTTCAGGTGAACTGCCGGGGCTTCGTGTGCAATGCTTGCTCATTTCCCGAAGATCCCCCGGATCGCCGCCCGTCCACGTGATGTAAGGGCCGGGTCGGTATGACCTGACGCGTTGCGGATTTCCTCGATCCAAGCTGCCTCGTTCTTCGTAACGACGACGCCGAAGATCTGCTCTATCGCGCGCACAGTGGTGTCACCGCCGAGCTGATCGAGCGCCAGGTTAAAGAGCAGCCGGGGGTCGCATTCAAGGGCGGTGGCCAAGCTCGGCACCCGGTCAAGTGGCAGCTTCGTCGCGCCGCTTTTCAGCATCGCGATCATGTTGGGATGTGTGAAGCCGGCCTGTGTGGCGATTTCTGCCTGCGTCTTATGCGGCCGGAGCTCAAGCACACGCTTCTCAAGGTATTTTGCTAGCCGGGAGTCTTGATAGGGTCGTCTTGCCATTCTCGTCACCTTTCTCATCGCTCGCAGATTTTTCTGCTTACGTGATTTATAGCGACGCGACGTCGGGGAACTCTTTGGAGCTGGTTGGAAGGCCGGGATCGCTTTACCCGGCCCGACTACAGGCAACTATCGATATGGCCGCCAGTGACTCTCCTGTGCGCTCTAAGCGGCCATATGGCGGTCTCTCCTCAATTGGAAAGGCACCGGGAAGTTGTTCGATCAAAAATCATCATCAGGCTCATCCAACAGGTCCAGTTCCTGGCGCGCCGACCGGAGCTGTCGGCGCAATGAGTTCTTGTTCCAGAGTCGGCCGTGCCCGGACCGTAGTCCGTAGACGTTCAAAGCGGCCGCAATCTCAGCAGTGGTCCTGTCCCTCAGCTCGGCATGCCGAAGGAGAAAATCCCGGATATCAAGAACCGTCATCTGCGAGGCCGTGGCCCGCGATTTCGCCGAGGCCCTATTTGCCTTCAGAACCGTGGTCACACTACCGAGTGCGGCTCCCTGTGCTGATTTCTTACGAAGCGACTTCTTAGTGCCCTGGACGATGTTTATCCGAACCCTCTCGGCTTTGGATACTGCGTTGATCATCTGCTGAAAGCCCTCGGTTTCACCGGGGACGGTTGAAACGATGCGGATCTTCTCCTGGCTGCAAAACTCGAGGAACTTCCGCTCATTACGTGAGATCCGGTCGAGCCGCGCCACGATGATGGTTCCATGGAGCCGCTTAGCCTCATAGACCGCTTCGCTGAACTCCGGACGATCCATCATCGAACGCTTGTCGTTCCCAGAGGCTATGTCCTGGAAGAAATGTTCGAGCTGGTAGCCGTTCTCAAGGGCATAGGCGCGGATGCGTTCGCGCTGATGCTCAAGGCCAAGACCTTCTTCTGCTTGCATGTATGTGGAGACCCTCAAGTAGCCTATCGCCCACTTCAGGCGCCCACGTCGAATTATCGTCACGTCTCTTCTCCTTTAACTGTCTGGTATTGCAAGGTTTGTGGGGTCGTAAGGTGTGTGCATTTGCGTATGGTCGCGGATGGCGTCCATGAGCAAGGGGCGCGCGCGCGAAGTGCATCTTTCCTGGTAAGTCGGACCATCCGGACCAGTCGGACCGGCAGGGTCACTGTGGTCCGACTGGTCCGACTGCCGGATGATCAGTGAAGGTCGATTTCCAAACACAATCAGACTGCCTCCTCTGCGATGGTCGGAACACTGTCCTCAAGGATTCTGCGTCGAACCACATAAACCCGGGGTCTGCATTCAGCCCAACGCGGAGCGCGACGACCGAGGTTGTTGCCGTCGGCGGGCACGAGCAACCCAGCCACCTTGAGATCCGGCGCTGTTTGCCCGGACTCTGCGCCGTGGATCGTGTGCCATGCGTCTCCGCTGATGAGGAACTGGTCGCCTTGCTTCCACCCGTGCGCTCCCGGATTGACAGCCGTTTCGCTTGAATCGGGCTCCGCAAAGCCGCTCTCATTGGCGATCAGAAATGCCCGCGTTCTCGCTTTCGCAGCGTAGTCAACGTTTTCGGGAGCTGAATCGCGACCATCCAACCAAAGTCCGAGCGCAACTTTCGCTGCATCTAAGGGCGCGCCAATCGGCCAACCAGTCATCCCAAGTTTGCTTGCCAGCACGCCAGCGAACCCAATTAAGGCTAAGCGACGGGCCACGCGGAGAACTTGGCCATAATCGCGAAGTGAAAACTCTTTGCACCAGCGATCCAATACCCGGTCCATGACCGTTTTCCCCTGCACAGCAATCTTTGCCCTGTGCGGAATGACCTTCTCGACGAATGCCGGGCCGGCGGTTCCATACGATTGAGCAGATGCGCGCTTCAGCCGGTCAGAGAGCTCGGCACCATTCTCGCAGCCGTGGAGGTCATCGAAAGCACCATGCCGGCCGCAGTCCGCCTCGAGGTCAATTGGCCTGATGTCCTGGCCGGCCATGATATTTAAGCCCGCTTCAGCGAGCTTCTCCGCCACGCTGATTTCACCAGTCGAAAGGATGGTTATGCGCCATGCTGCAGTTTGCCTTGCCCCACCAAGCGCATTGGAACGCGCCTTACCCACGCCGTTAGCGAGCCTGTAAGTGGCCTCGTAGAGATGTCGCCCGTCGATTTCAGCGATCTCATCGAGCGAGAGAAGAGTCGAATTGGCAGTCTTGGCCGCCACTTCGACGGCGTTCGAAGTCGTTCGCCAACTCCCAACTTGTGCCGGATTTCGCCAGACAGACGTCGCTACGCGCTGCATCGTGGTCTTTCCACAAGACGAGGCGCCACGCAGGTGCAGACCTCCGCCCTCCTCGCTCAGGAGATCCAGAAGCGGCCTAGCAAAAGCCAGAGACACTGACACCATCATCAGCGGATTGCCGACGCAGAGCGATGCGACATTGTCGCGCCACTCTTCGGCACTCCCTCCGACAGCAACAGAATTTGCGGTGTTCTCCAGGCCGCCACCTACAAAGTGGAACGCTCCCGAGCCCAAGACGCGTCCATCAGCCCGCATAAAGGCGGCACATGAAGCATCGGACCAACCAAGCCTGTCAGTCGAAGTCATGATCTTAGTTGGCTGCCACCCCCGTAGCAGACGGTTGAGCGCGTCGCGGGTCTTAGGACCGCTCTGAGTCCGCAGCCCAAGATTGACGAGTTCGGCACGGATGGCACTCGGTCTGGCTTCGAAATCTTTGTCGAAAAGTGAGATGCGCTGCCATCTGCCCTCTGGATCCTCTATCTCGAGGATGCGACCCCAACCCTTGCCCGAAGCATCCCGAAATCTGGCCACGACGGCGACAGGCGAACACAACCATGCCGGCGCGGAATCGTTGTCCGCGCTCTGCTCGTAGACCCCTCCAGGTAGCACACAGAAACCAGAGGGGATGCACTCCATCTCCAAACGATTAGCAACACTCAACACTTCGGCCCCGTGGGCCGTTTCAAATCCATCCTGCATCGTTTTCTCCGGTGAGGTTTGTTTAGCGTGAAACGACGAAGCAGCATTGAAGGCTGCGCTCATGTTCCTCGATGTCGGCGAGACGCCAACGTGTGGTGCCCGGTCCAACTTTCACGGCTCTGGGGAAGTCGCCCTTGCGCTTCCATCGCCAGATCGTGTCGGTAGAAACGCTGAAGCGGGATGCAACCTGCTCGACCGTAAGGTAAAATGGTATCGTTTGGAGAACTTGCTCCATTGGGACTCCTATTGGCTAAAATGACGGGAACCAGTTTCTTGGCTCGTTGCGCGTTATTTATAGCAAGACGGATTTCAGGTTGCGGACGAATCCAAACTTTTTTCGATAGGACTACCCTCTGTGGTTGCCCCCCACCCTAAACGAGGCGCGGCTACCCCATCGACATGAGGCCGTCAGACCGTGTCCCGGCGAGCAATCAACGAGTCGTGGCGTAATGGGTGCGAGCCACATTCAAATGTAGCCCATATGTAGCCCCAAGGAGCACCCAGAAGCACATGCGAGTTTGATCTCTGAAGTTTCTCACTTTTTTTCGGGATTTAAGTGGTGCCCGGGGGCGGATTTGAACCACCGACACGAGGATTTTCAGTCCACTGCTCTACCCCTGAGCTACCCGGGCACGGGTGAACGCTTTGCGTTCGGGCTCGCGCGTTCTAGGCGAGGGTTTCGGTGCTGTCCAGAGGGTGGGTGAGAAAAAGTTGGCGTTGGCCGGGTGCAGGCCCCGGGGGCATCAGGTGGAACTGCTAGTGGTGCAGCGGGCGCGGCTCGCCCGGTTCGGTTTCCGTGCCAGTCTCCGGCTCTTCGCCCGGAATGGCGTAGCTTCCGTTCAGCCAGCGCCCGAGATCGACATCCGCGCAACGGCGCGAACAGAAGGGGCGGTATTTCGGGTCGCTATCTTTCTGGCAGATCGGGCAGGTCAAGTGTCGAGGCCCTCGGGTGTGTCGGTTGCCGCGGGGACATGACTACCGCGGGCCGGGTGCAATGGCCAGTGGCCGGCCCGTCAAGTGACAGGCGGCGCCAGCGTTTCGGTCAATGGTATCCGGTCGCGCTTGCGTTGCAGTTCGAACATACCAAGCGGCGTCCAGCCGGCAAGGCTGGTCTCGGCCGCCCCCGCCTTGAACGCCGCGCGAAGCTGCTGTTCCAGCGCGGCACGGTCGCGTTTCGGCATCGGCGCGAAATCCACGACGATCTGGCCGCCAAGGCCGCGCAGGCGCAATTGACGGGGCAGGTCGCGGGCGGCGGCAATATTCGCCTTCAGCCCGGCGGCGGGCGAGGTGTCGGCGCCGGTGTTTACATCCACCGCCACAAGCGCGCGGGTGGGTTCGATCATCATCTGCCCGCCGCCGGGCAAGGTGACCGCGGGCCGAAGAATGGCGTCGATCATGTCGTCGATGCCGTGCGCGCTGAAGGCACCGGGCTCGCTGGCGACCGCATCGGGCAGGGGATCGGCCCAATCGCGCCAGGCCTCTTCCTGCGGGCCGGGCGCGTCGAGGAGAAGTTCGGGGCCGCCCGAAAGGTCTGCCACCACGTTTTCCGCAAGGCTGCGCATCGTCGCGATGTCGTTTGCAATTTCGCCTTCCTCGGCCATTGCGGCAGCCGAGCGCAGGATCAGGCCGAAGGAGGAGCCGGTCATGGCCGCCGCCGCGATGGCTTCCAGCCGAGCGCGGTCCTCGGCCGCGCGGATGCGGCGGGACAGGTTCAGCCCGGGCGCGAAAGGCGTGACGATGGCGTGGCGGCTCTTGAACAAGAGCCGCGTCGTCAGCGGCTGGGCCTTGCCCGGTTCGGCGTGGCCGGAAACCTGGACAAGGACCGGCTGGCCGGGGGCAAGGCCCGACGCCTCGCGCAGGAAACCGTTCTGGCCGGGCAGTCGTACGAAGACGCCGCCGAGGCCCTTGACCGGACGGTCGACGATACCGCGCAGAATCGCACCGGGGCCGAAACCCGCACCGTCAGGCGGGGCGATCAGCAGGTCTTCGAGCCGGCCATCGACGATCAGCACGGCGGCCTCTCGTCCGCGGTATTCGCCAAGAACGATCTGCCGGCCTATCATCGGTCGCTGGCCCAGATATCGACGCCTGCTGCCGCAAGCAACGTGGCGGTTTCCGCCACAGGCAGGCCCACGACGCCGGTAAAGGACCCCTGAAGCCAGGGAATAAAGGCGCCGAACCGGCCCTGAATGCCATAGCCACCCGCCTTGCCCTGCCATTCGTCGCTGGCGAGATAGGCGTTGATCTCAGTGTCCGACAGGGACTTGACCTTGACCACTGTTTCGACGCTGCGTTCCCAGAGCCGGTCGCCACGGCGCACGGCCACCGAGGTTATGACCCGGTGGCGCCGCCCGGACAGGAGCAGAAGAAATTCGGCCGCCTCGCCGGCGGAGGCGGGCTTGCCAAGAATGCGCCGGCCGAGCGCGACGGTCGTGTCGGCGCAAAGGAGCACCTCGTCCGCCGCGCAAGGCAGTGACAGGGCCTTTTCGCGGGCAAGCCGGGCCGTGTAGGGGCGCGGCAGCTCGCCTTTCTGCGGGTCTTCGTTGATGTCGGGGCTGCGGATGTCGTCCGACACGAGCCCGATCTGGGCAAGAAGTTCCCGCCTGCGCGGGCTGGCCGAGCCGAGGATGAGCCGGGGCCGCACCTTACTTGAAGCGGTAATTGATCCGCCCTTTCGACAGGTCATACGGCGTCATCGTGACCTGCACTTTGTCGCCGGCAAGAACCCGGATGCGGTTCTTGCGCATCTTGCCTGCCATCGTCGCGATGATTTCATGGCCGTTTTCCAGCTCGACCCTGAACGTCGCATTGGGCAGGAGTTCCTTCACGACGCCTGGAAATTCGAGACCTTCTTCCTTGGCCATGTTCACTCCGTTCTCATGCCGCCCGCCTGATCGCGCGGGCGCGCACTAATTGCGCCCGATGGCGGCATATTTCAAGGCTTATGTCAGTTTTTGCCGACAAAGGTGAGGTTGGCGACACGGGGGTGCTGTTCTTCCCAATGGCTGAAGTTCAGGACGCCCCCGTCGGCGCGGACGGCCGCGACCGCGTCGAGCGACACCTCGGCATAGACCCAGCCAGGTTCGCCCATTGCGCCTTCGGCCAGGATGCCGGTTGCGGGAAAGCCCTTGTCGGGCGGCCCGTAGATCGAGGCGCGGCCGGTATTTTCCTCCATCCCCATACACCAGGGCGCCTTGCCGACAACGGGGGCATGAACGGCGATACATTGGTTTTCCAGCGCCCGAGCCATCGCGCCAACCCGGACGCGGGTGAAACCCGCCAGGGCCTCCGTTGCCGATGGGACGAGGATGATCTCAACGCCCGCTTCGGCCTGGGCGCGGGCAAGCAGGGGAAACTCGCTGTCATAGCAGATGTTCACACCCATCCGGCCGATGGCGGTGTTGAAGACGGTCAGACTGTCGCCCCCGACAACATCCCATCCTTCACGTTCAAAGCGCGTCATCATTGCCTTGTCCTGATGGCCGATCAGGCCTTCGGGGCCGAAGAGCGTGGCGCGGTTGACCGGGCGGCCATTGGCGAAAGGCATCTCGAAGACCGGGCCGGAGGCGGAAAGGATATGGAGCCCGAACCGGGCGGCGAGTCGGGTGTAAAGTGCATCCGACGCCGGCTTGTGCCGGGCGACCTCGCGCAATGACCCTTCGAGGTCTCCGGCGACTACCTTGCCGCCGAGCGACGCAAGCTCCATTGCGCCATACTCGGGAAAGACGAGAAGGCTGGCCCCGGCCTCGGCCGCCTCGGTGACCCAACGGGTCAGCTTCGCCTCGTAGTCGGCCCAGGTGTCGAACCAGTCGAGCGGATAGGCGGCGGCGGCGATTTTCATGGTCTTCCCCGGTTTGTTACGGTGCGCCGCTTTGGCGGTCGTGACAGAGCTAGCCGAAATTCCGGCCAATCTCAAAGCGTCTTGATCCAGAATTGCATGGGTTTTTCCGTCTCGGCCGCCTCTCCCAGATCCCTCCAGGAATAGGTTGCGATAGCGCCTGCAAGCGGCGCGTATCCCCGCTTTGCCCAGAAAGCGTCGAGCGGACGATGGCCGGGCGGGCAAAGCGGGTGGTCGTCCGGGCGCATGACCGCGCAAAAGGCGGCATAGGTCCGGCCGATCCGGCGGGCATGATCTTCGCGGAAATCGAAGAACGCATGGCCGAGGCCACGCCCGCGATAGGCGGGGAGGAGCACCGATTCCGCGCAATAGAAAATGTCGCCCGGGCTGTAGGATGTTGCCGCAAAGGCGGCGGCGAATTCGTCGCCATGATCCTCCATCGGTGTTCCGGTGGCCGCGCCGATTAGCGTAGCCCCGTCGAAAGCGCCGACAATCAGGGCATTGGCGCTGTCCCGGTAGGATTGCAGATAGCGCCGTTCGTAGTCGACGTCGCCGTCGTAGAGATATGGCCAGTCGCGGAAGACCGCGATGCGCAGGCGTGCGACATCGTCAAGGGCCTCTGCCAGCGCCGCACCCGTCAGGGCGCGGAGGTCGACGCTCATGCAGAAACCTGCCGGATCCAGTCCTGAAGGTTGTAATAGGTGGTCACCCGCGTGATCTTTCCGTCCTTGAGGTCGAAGAAGCCACCCGCCGGCAGTATGTATTTCTGGCCATGCGCTTCCGGCAACCCGGGGTCGGTCTTCAGATAAGTGCCGTTCACCGTGAATTCGGCCGCGCCACGGGTGCCGTCGGCGTTGGAGAAGATGACCATATCGGTCAGCTCTTCCTTGTAGGTTTCGCTCATGTGCCGGCAGAACTCGGCGAAGGCTTCCTTGCCAAGCCGTGTCTGGCCCTCGTTCACATGATGGGCGAAGTCGTTGTGTAGCGTGTCGAGCATTGCACCCAGATCGCCCCGGTTGAAGGCGTCGTAGTAGGCTTCGATCGTGGCGCGGGTCATGAGTTGGTCCTTGACTGACTGAGCGGTGAGTAGTCCGTGGCTAGCGCGTCACCGTCGTCGCCCGCAAGAGCATGGGGTGCAAAAAAATTTTACTGCCGCGGCGCTGCGGTGTCAGGCCCCGGCGACCTGTCGTGCATAGTCATCGGCGTCGTACCAGCCCCGGGACGACTGGATCAGACAATCAGCGCTCATGTCCCACTCTTCCCAGCCCTGAACATCAAGCGCATTGCCGGTTTCGGCGTGGCGTCCGGTGAAGGTCCAGATGAAGGCGACGTGATCGCCTGCGATCCGAAGGTCATCGCAGGCCACGCGCATGTCGTCGACGTCGCCATAAAATCCTGCCGCCATTGCTGTAACACCTGCGCGCCCTTCGGACGGCGTGCCCCTGTTGATGACGATACCGCCATTCGTCGCGAAACATGCGGCGACACGTTCAGGAACGCCCGAGTTCCAGGCATCGACATATCGTGCGGCAAAGGCCTTGATCGTATCGGGGCTGAGAGACATGGCAGGCATCCTTTGCATGTAGGTCCGCCGCCCGAGAATGGACGTTGCAGGAGGACCCTGTCAAACCAGTACCCTTAGCCATGTGCCAACGCTAGGCGGCGATCGGCGGCCCGAAACGCTCGATCATGCGCGCCCTGATCTGGTCGCGCGTCTGGCGATAGGCATTCAACTTGGCCTCTCGGCCCTCGGCGATGCCCGTAGGGTCCATGATCGGCCAGTATTCCACATCGAGGTGAAAGAACCGGGTGAATTCAAGCGCCTGCCTCTGACTGGCCGGTGACAGTGAAACGACGAGATCGAACCCCGACAGGTCATCGCCCCATTGCTGCATCTCTTCAAAACTGCGCGACCGGTGCCGCGACAGCTCGATGCCGATTTCCTTGCAGACGGCGACGGCGAAGCCGTCGATTTCAAGGTCGTTGTGGACACCGGCCGACTGGACATAACAGGCATGGCCGTAAAGCTTCTTCATCAGCCCTTCGGCCATTGGCGAACGAATGGCGTTGTGATCGCAGCAGAAGAGGACCGACTGAGGCAGCGACCGCGGCAAGGTCACCCTCCGAAATGCAGAACGCAGATAAGGGTGAAAAGGCGCCGCGCGGTGTCGATATCGAGTTCCGCCTTGCCTTCAAGGCGTTCCTGCAACACACGTGCGCCTTCATTGTGGATGCCGCGCCGGGCCATGTCGATGGCCTCGATCTGGCTGGGTGGCAGGCGCTTGACCGCGTCGAAATAGCTCTCACAGATCTGGAAGTAGTCTTTCACGACCTGCCGGAACGGGCCGAGCGACAGGTGGAATTCTGCGAGCTTTTCGTGGCTTTCGGCTTCGAGGTCGAAGACGAGGCGCTTTTCACGAATGGACAGCGCCAGCCGGAACGGTCCTTCGGGCGCATCGGCGCCGTTGCGGCCGGGAATGGCGAAACTGTTGTCCTCCAGAAGGTCGAAGATCGCTACCTTGCGTTCCTGTTCGACTTCGGCGGTAGGGGCAGGCAGGCCGCTGTCGTCGATCTCGATATGGCAGATACGGCTCATCCCTCAGCCTCCCGGTTCAGGCGATCAAGCCGGGCGCGGACGGAAAGACCGTGGGCCTGAAGGCTTTCGGACCGGGCCAGCCGTTCGGCAGCAGGGCCGATGGCGGCAAGGGCGGCCGGTGTCATCCGGGCCAGAGTCGTACGCTTGAGAAAATCCATCACGGAAAGTCCACTTGAAAACCGGGCGGAACGCGCTGTGGGCAGCACATGGTTCGGCCCGCCCACATAATCGCCGATGGCCTCGGGTGTCCAGCATCCGAGAAAGATCGCGCCGGCATGCGTGATCTCAGCCGCCAGCGCATCGGGGTCCGCGACGCAGAGTTCGAGATGTTCGGGGGCAACCCGGTTGGACAGTGTCGCGGCCTCGGCCAGATCGCGGGTCACGATGACCGCGCCGTAGTCCCGCCAGCTCGCCGCAGCGATTGCCCGGCGTTCGAGCGTTTCAAGACGCTCTTCGACCGCTTTCGTGACCGCCCTGGCAAAGCACGCATCGTCGGTGACAAGGATCGACTGGGCGCTTTCGTCGTGTTCCGCCTGAGAAAGGAGGTCGAGCGCGATCCAGTCCGGGTCATTGTCCTTGTCTGCGATCACGAGTATCTCCGACGGTCCGGCGATCATGTCGATACCGACCTTGCCAAAAACGCGGCGCTTGGCCGCCGCGACATAGGCGTTGCCCGGGCCGGTGATCTTGTCGACCGGCGCGATGGTCTTGGTGCCATAGGCCAGGGCGGCAATCGCCTGCGCGCCGCCGACGCGGTAGACAGTGTCAACGCCAGCAAGCCGCGCGGCCATCAGCACCAGCGGATTGACCGTGCCGTCCGGCGTCGGGCAGGCGATGACGAGCCGCGCGACCCCGGCGACCTTGGCGGGGATGGCGTTCATCAGGACCGAGGACGGATAGGAGGCAAGGCCGCCCGGGACATAAAGGCCCGCGGACGAGACCGGGCCCCAGCGCCAGCCAAGTTCGGCCCCCGCCGCGTCCGTCCAGCGCTGATCTTCCGGCATCTGACGTTCGTGATAGGCGCGAATCCGGTCGGCGGCCAGGCTGAGAGCATCCTTTTCGGCCGCTGGCACCTTCGCGCATTCGGCCTCGATTTCGGCGTCCGAGAAGGCGAGCGTTTCCGGCGTCAGGCGCAGCCGGTCAAATTTCGCGGTAAGCTCGATCAGCGCCTCGTCGCCCCTGCCGCGCACATCGGCAATAATCGCACCAACCGCCGCGTCTACATCGGGGGCATCCTCCCGTTTTGCGGCCAGAAGCGTCGCAAAGCGAAGGTCGAAGTCCGGTTCGGTGGTGGTCAGGAAGACGGGCATCGGGGCACTCCTTTGTCGCGACATCCCTTACAGAGAGGGCTGCGCGGCCTCAAGCACCGCGATCCTTGCCAACCAGACTTAGATGCATTGTCAACTCGCAGACGCCGCAGGACGCGGAGGGCCGGTCAGGGCCGACAAAAGGCGCAAAGCCGGCGACGCGGTAAAGCGCCTGTGCGGACGTGTTGGAGGCCCCCACTTCCAAGTACATGTCGGCAATGCCGGCCGCACCGGCATGTTCGAGCGCGGCTGAGATCAAGTCTCGCCCGATGCCTTTGCCACGGGCAGATGGCGTCACGAAAACACTGGTAATCCAGCCACGACCGGGAACATCGGGGTCTGCGTGCCACGAGACGGAACCGGCAGGCCGCGCGCCATCGAAGGCCAGGAAGATATGGCTTGTCGCGAACCGGGCAGCGAAGTCGGCCAGGGGCCGATCTGCCCAGTCCTCATGCCGCGTCGAAAAGGCCTGCGGTTCGGTCCGCAAAGCCTCCAGCCGGATGTCGCGCCAGTGGTGCACATCGGCGGTCGCGATCAGCCGGACGGTCATTCCGGATGTGCGGGCATTTTCCGCGACGGCGCCGCATAGGGCCGTGTCACGTCCTTCAAGGTGATTTCCAGACATTCGACTTCCGCCGCGATGGCCCCGTCCCCGGCCAGGATCAGCTCGACCCGGCCCGCGCAGTCGGCACCTGCCTGCCAGTTCAGGGCGAGGATGGACAGAACCGTGTCGGGGTCGTTCCTGTCGATGCCCTGTGACGACACCTTTCCGACATCGCCGATAATCAGCAGCGACCGGACCCGTTCCGGCCCATGTCGCCCCGGCTTGTCGCCTGAGTGATCCTCCCAGCGAAAGCGGTTCAGAAGGAAAGACAGCCGGCGTGCCTTCGGCTCCCACCTCATGTCGGCCGCCGTCAGCACGGAATCCTGCACCAGTGCCGAGACGACAGTCAGATCCTCGGGCGTTTCGGCCTTCAGGTGCAGCGGCCACTCTGCCCCGTCCTCAAATCGCGCGTCTTCCGTCATGGCTGCCCTTTCATTCCGCCCGGATGCGCTCGATCTGCGCGCCGCAGGCGGAAAGCTTGTCTTCCACACGTTCATAGCCGCGATCAAGGTGATAGACGCGGCTGACGGTCGTCTCACCTTCGGCCGCAAGACCCGCGAGGATGAGAGAGACACTGGCGCGCAGGTCAGTGGCCATCACGCGCGCGCCTTTCAGCCGCTCGACCCCGGTCACGGTCGCATGGCCGCCATGAACGTCGATAATGGCCCCCATCCGCATCAGTTCGGGTGCGTGCATGAAGCGGTTCTCGAAGATCGTTTCTTCGAGGATGCTGGTGCCGTCGGCGGTACACATCAGCGCCATCATCTGGGCTTGCAGGTCCGTCGGAAAGCCGGGGAAGACTTCGGTCTTCACATCGACCGCATGAACGCGGCCATTGGCGCGGGCGACCTTCAGGCCGGAACTCGTCTCGGTGATGGCGACGCCAGCCTCTTCCAGCTTGTCACAGAACCCCGGCAGCAGCGCGCGATTGCCGCCGACAAGCTCCACCTCGCCACCGGCAATGGCCGGGGCGATCATGTAGGTGCCAAGCTCGATCCGGTCGGCGACGACGGAATGGGTCGCGCCGTTCAGGCGGTCAACGCCTTCGATCTCGATCCGGTCCGTCCCCTCGCCGTCGATATGGGCGCCCATCGCGCGCAGGCACTTCACCAGATCGACGATTTCGGGTTCTCGCGCGGCGTTCTTCAGAACCGTCGTGCCCCGCGCCAAGGTGGCGGCCATCACGATATTCTCCGTCGCGCCGACCGAGGCGAAGCGCTGTTCGATCACCGCGCCCTTCAACCCGCCAGCAGCCTTGGCGTGCAGATAGCCGTCCTTCAGCTCGATGGTCGCGCCCAGTGCCTCCAGCCCCGCGATATGCAGGTCCATCGGCCGCGCCCCGATGGCGCAGCCCCCCGGCAGCGAGACGACGGCATGCCCCGCCCGCGCCAGCAGAGGCCCGAGCACGAGGTTCGAGGCCCTCATCTTGCGGACGATGTCGTAGTCGGCCCGGTGGCTCGTCAGATCGTGGCTGGACAGCGCCAGCACCCGGCCATCCTGCATAGACGTGACCTCGGCGCCGAGCGACTGCAGAAGAAGCGTCATAGTCTTGATGTCCGACAGACGCGGCGCGTTTGTCAGCGTCAGCGGCTCTTCACTCAGCAGCGTCGCCGGCATCAGCGTCAGGCAGGCGTTCTTGGCCCCCGCGATGGGTATCTGGCCTTTGAGCGCGCCGCCGCCCTTTACGATGATCGAATCCATTCGCCTGCCTCAGCTTTTCTGGTTGTCGTCCGTTGCCGGACCGGTTGCGGCCGCCTTGCGCCGGCGGGCCTGTTCCTTGCGCTTCTGCAGGTTCGCCTTCAGCGCCGCCTTCAGCCGGTCCTGCCGCCCCGCGCCGTCGCCCGCCCCGCGTGTTTCCTTGCGTTTCTCAGCCATGCCGCTCTCTCTAACGCGGTTGGCCGGGCGGGTCCATATTGCCCTTGCGCGAGTGCGGATTTGCGTCTAACACGCGGCCCACGCAAACGGGCTGCGGTAGCTCAGTGGTAGAGCACACCCTTGGTAAGGGTGAGGTCGAGAGTTCAATCCTCTCTCGCAGCACCATTTTCCCGGCCAGACATCAGAAAACTGCCCTCCGGCCGACGGTTAGCGGTCGCTTGGTGATAGATCAGGCGCAGCGCGCGGTCTTGCAGATGGCGCTCGACTTGACGCACATGCAATGGGGTAGGGTGCCTCATTTGGCAAAGAGGATGCCCCGGAAAGCGCCGACCAGGCGCGAATGCAGTGCCACCTTTGCCGATGGGCCTGAGGCGCAGGCCGACCCTTGCTCGCCCTATCCGCATCGGCGATAATCTTGCATGTTCCTGTCCCTTCTCAGCATAGGAGCCACTGCGAACGGCGCGGTCTTTGGCCTCGCGCTCGTGCTGCGCGGTTTGAGGCAGGGCGCCGGTGCCGCCCTGTTCACCGGGGGGCTTGCCATCGTCGCGGCGGTGGTGGCGTTTCTCATCGCGTCCAGCCACGCGCAGCTCTTGCCTTCAGGATTCAATGCGGATCTCGCCGAGGGTGCGCTGACGGTTCTGGCCGGGCCGCTCCTGCTGCTTTCCGTTCGCCGTCTCCTGGGCTGGAGCGGGCCGAAGGACTTGCTGTTACTGGCACTGCCCGTCATCCATCTTCTTGCCGCGACGCGAATGCCCGTGCTGGCGACGCCGCTGGGTGCGGAACGGATGGTCGCAGTGCAGGCGGCCTTTACGCTCTGCGCGCTCGCCCAGGCCGTCGCCGCGCCGCGTGGCGGCCTGTTTCACCGACGTCGGCGCCGGGCCGCGCTAGCTCTGGTGGCGGGCGCTGGCTGCGTACATGCCGTGCAAGCCATGCGGGCGGGATTTGCCGATGTCGCGGCCCTCAGGGATGCAATTCCGATTCTGCTTGTCGCGACCTTCTTCGTGCTGACGCTCGTTACCCTTCTCGACCGGCGTCGCACTGCCTTCGACCTCTTCAATGAACCGTTGGGCACTCCGCCCGAGAACACTGTTGCCATGCTCGATCGGTTGCGGCGTGCCGCGGCAGATGGCTATTTCCGCAGCCGCGATGCCACCCTCGCTGGCGCCGCCGCCCGGCTCGGCATCACCCCGCAGGACCTGTCGGCGGCCCTTCGGTCGGGGACCGGACAGACGTTTGCCGAATTCGCCACGGCGGCACGGCTCGAAACGGCCCGGACGCTTCTGCGCGATCCTGCGGAGCGGCGCAGTTCGGTGGAGGCGATCGCACTTCTGGCCGGGTTCGGATCGCGCGCAGCATTCTATCAGGCGTTCACACGCTGCTATGGCGTCACGCCGGCGGCCTATCGGGCGTCGGGTGAACCTGTCCAGCCAGTGCAATCTGGACAAGAAAGCCGCTGACCGGCCATTGCGCCGGAGTGAACCATCGGCATGTTTCGCCCCGTCACCCAGCGGAGGCCGTCATGCGCACCAATCTTCTTGTCCTCGTTCTGGCGATCTGGCCGGTTACCGCCCTGGCCCAGGGCGCGGGTTGCGGGCGGGTCGACCTCTTTCCCGGCGCGGACTGGGCTGTGCCCGCGCCGGAGGAGGCCGGCTGGGACATAGAGGGTCTGGCGAAGGCCGAGGCACTATTCCGGGCCGAACCTTCGGCCGCGCTCGTCGCCATCCATCGCGGGCGGCCGGTCGTCTGGTGGGGCGACACCGACACGCGCTTCACGGCGCAGTCCCTTCGCAAGGCGCTTCTGAACGCGCTTCTCGGCGGGCTGATCGCTGAAGGGCGGCTGAAGCGGGAGACTACGCTTGAAGCGCTTGGCATCGACGACAGCGACCCACCGCTCAGCCCTGCCGAGCGGATGGCGACGGTTGAAGACCTGATGCGGGCGCGGTCAGGGATCTTTCATTCCGCGCTTTACGAGACCGGGTTTCACCAGCAGAACCGTGCCGCGCTGGCGGCTGAGGAGACGGCGGCGGGTACCGATCTGATCCCGCCCGGCGCGCGCTGGGTCTATAACAACTGGGATTTCAACGCGCTTGGTACAATCGTTGAACAGGCTGGCGGTGCACCGATCGGGGTGCAGTTTGCCGAGCGGGTTGCCCAGCCCATCGGCATGCAGGACTTTGCTGCCCGCGATGTCGGCTATACAACACGGGACCACCCGGCCGAAGTTCATTTCGGCAACAGGTCCGATCACCGCGCCTATGTCTTCGACATGTCCACGCGCGATCTTGCCCGGTTCGGGCTTCTCTATCTCGCCTGCGGGGCGTGGGATGGCCAGCCCGTGCTGCCGGCCGCGTGGGTTCGCGACAGTTTCGACGGCCCCGACACGCGCGAAGGTGCCCCGGCTGGATCCGATACGGGTTTTGGCGCCTACGGATATCTCTGGGCCATCGACCGCCCCGGCGCGCGCTATTTCGAGGGCCTCCGGCTCCGGGACCCCTTCGCCTTCGTTCAGGGCAACCGGGGTCATGTGCTTGCGGTCTTTCCCACGCTCGATCTCGTCATCGCGCATCAGGTGGCGACAATCGGGGGTGTCGGCCCCGAGGCGCAGCTGCGGCGGCTGCGCGAAGGAAGCCCGGAAGTTTCCGACGACCATATCGCTCGCCTCTTCGCTGCGATCATCGCGGCCCATCCCGATGCGGCGACGGCGTTCGAATGACCGGCAGGTCCGGCGCTGCGCGGGGACCTCTCTCTGTTCACTGCCGGACGTCGCGTGGCCGCGCGATGTCGCTTTCCGGCTAGCGGCTTTCCGCGCCTTGCACTAGAACACCCGTCGAGCCCGTGGCGATGGCGTCGCCGCAGGGGGCATGCCCCCGACGCTTGCGGAGATGATCCGCCGCAGTCCTGTACGCCGGGACCTTTCGGGGTTCCGCGATCCAAGGACCGGACCCCAGCATGTGAGGTCTGAACCAATGACGGAACGTCCCCAGCAATACCGGTTTCATCAGGGCGATCGTGTCCTGCC
>JAWKXJ010000008.1:0-133898 GCA_041397105.1 Paracoccaceae bacterium | reverse complement strand
TGATGGCCTTCGCCGATACAACGGCCATCGCCGGCCTTGGCTTCACAGGCCTCGCCTTCGCGGCGCTGCTCGTCGTCTTCGGACAAACCGACCTGTCGGTCCAGACGGTTGCCAGCAACGCAAATGCCACGATGCCATTGCATTTCCGGCTGTCTGCGGCCTGGGGCAATCACGAAGGCTCGCTGCTTCTCTGGATCCTGATCCTTCAGCTTTTCGGCGCGACGGTCGCGATTTTCGGGCGCGCACTGCCAGCGACACTCAAGGCACGGACCCTGGCGGTGCAGGGCCTGATCGCCGCGAGCTTTCTTCTGCTTACCATCCTCACCTCGAACCCCTTCGCGCGGCTGCATCCGGCCCCGGCGCAGGGGATGGAACTGAACCCCCTCTTGCAGGATATCGGGCTCATCCTCCATCCACCCTTCCTCTACCTCGGCTATGTCGGTTTTTCGGTCGTCTTCTCCTTCGCCGTTGCGGCCCTGATCGAAGGGCGTGTGGATGCGGCCTGGGCCAGACTGGTCCGGCCCTGGGTGCTGGCCGCCTGGATTTTCCTGACCATCGGCATCACGCTCGGCAGCTACTGGGCCTATTACGAACTTGGCTGGGGCGGCTGGTGGTTCTGGGACCCGGTCGAGAATGCAAGCTTCATGCCCTGGCTTGTGGGCACCGCCCTTCTGCATTCCGCGCTGGTGGTGGAACGGCGCCAGACGCTGATTGTCTGGACCATCCTGCTCGCCATCCTGACCTTCTCGCTCAGCCTGATCGGCACTTTCGTCGTCCGCTCGGGCGTCATTACCAGCGTCCATGCCTTCGCCACCGATCCGGCCCGCGGGGTCGGGGTTCTGGCGATCCTGGTGATCTTCACTGGCGGCGCGCTTTGCCTATTCGCTGCCCGCGGGCGGGGCTTCGACCAGTCGGTCAGCTTTCGTCCCGTCAGCCGCGAAGGCGCGCTTATCCTGAACAACATCCTGCTCGTCGTCGCGACCGGAACCGTCTTTCTGGGTACCTTCTACCCGTTGTTCGTCGAACTGACCGGGCCAGAGAAAATTTCCGTCGGCCCGCCCTATTTCAACCGGACCTTCGGACCAATCATGGTGATCCTCGGCCTCGCACTTTCCGCGGGGCCGTTCCTGCGCTGGAAACGCGACGGGCTGCGCGCCGCACTGGCCCGCCTCCGCTGGCCATTGACAATGGCCGGATTACTGGCGGCGGCAGCGATCTTCGCCCTCGGCCCCGGCGCGGCGCTCGGCCTCGGACTTGCGGCATGGCTGGTCCTTGGCGCGGTCTGGATCGTCGTGGCGCGGGCCCAGCCCTTCCGCATGCCCAGCGCCCGAAGCTGGACGCTCCTGCGCACTACGCCGCTTGCGGTCTGGGGCACGGTACTTGGCCATGCCGGTCTCGGGCTTCTGATTGCCGGCATCACTTGCGTAACGCTTTGGGACGATGAGGTGATCGTCGCCCTACGCGAGGGCGAAAGCGCCACTGCCGGGGGCTACATCTTCACGCTGCGCGAGGTGCGGGTGGCGCTGGAAGCGAATTACGAAGTTGAGAGGGCGACCTTCGACGTGACGCGGAACGGGGCGCCTGTAACCACGCTTGAGGCGCAGCGCCGCTACTACCCCGTCAGCGGAAAGGTGACGACCGAGGCCGCGATTGCGCCGCGTTTCCTCAGCAACCTCTACGTATCGGTCAGCGGCCCGTCATCGGGCAACACGTGGGGCGCGCGCATCTACCACCATCCTTTCGTCCTTCTGATCTGGCTCGGGCCGCTCCTGATGGCGTTCGGCGGGTTCCTGTCGCTGATCGACCGGCGCTTCCGCGTCGGCGCTTTGGCCGCCCGGCCCAACCCGACAGTGGCCCCGGCATGAGGATGATCCTGCTTCGGCTGGCCATCTGCCTGACGGTCGCGATTACGGCGATGGCGCCCGAACGCGCATCGGCCGTGCTGCCCGATGAGGTACTCAGCGACGCAACGCTGGAGGCGCGGGCGCGCGCGCTCAGCCGCGACCTGCGCTGCGTTGTCTGCCGCAACCAGTCGATCGACGATTCCAATGCCGGCATCGCGCGCGACATGCGGATCATCCTTCGTGAACGCCTGGTCGCGGGCGACAGCGATGAAGAGGCTGTGGCCTACCTCGTTTCCCGCTACGGCAGCTATGTTCTGCTCAACCCGCCAGTGCGCCCGCTGACTTATCTCCTGTGGCTTGGCCCTGCGCTTCTGCTTCTTGCAACGCTCTTTGGCTTCTCGCAGCTCTGGAAACAGCGCGACCCACCGCAGGCCATCGACCTCACTGCCGAGGACCGCGCCTTGGCAAAGGCGCTTCTCGATGAAAGGCCGAAGGAATGACACTTTGGCTCGCCCTTCTTGCCATGACCGCCATCGCGGCCATTGCTGTTGCCTTGCCATTCCTGCGCCGACCGGCAAAGACCGATGGCAAGGTGGCGGGGATCGAGGTCTTTCGCGAACAGGCCCGTCAGCTGGAACGGGACAGCGCGGACGGCGTCATCTCTGCCGAAGACGCCGACGCGACGCGGCGCGAAATCGAAAGGCGCACCATCGCGGCGGCGCGCAGATCGGAAGGGGAAGGAATGCGTGATCTGGGAGAAAAGCCGCGCGTTGTCATCGCGGCCGTCACGGTCGGATGGGTCGTTGTCGGTGGCGCGTTGCTCTACGGCACGACCGGCCGGCCGGAACTTGCCGGTCGCGGTGCGCCCCATGGCACAATCCCGATGCCCCAGCTGGCGCTGACCCCGCCGACCGGGTCGATGGCCCCGCCGCGGGGTGCCGCTACGGCCGTGCCGCAGGCAGCACCACTTGCGGATGTGGACACGATGATCGCCCGGCTGGTGGAGCGGTTGACAGCCGATCCGGGCAATCTCGACGGCTGGAAGATGCTCGGCTGGTCCTATTCCGGCACCGGCCGCTATGGTGAAGCGGCCGAGGCCTATACCCGAGCCGCCGAGCTTGCACCGGCTGATGCCGAGATTCTGTCGTTGCGGGCAGAGGCCCTTGTGAGGGCAGATGGTGACCGGGTGACAGACCGGGCCCTGTCGGCGATTGATGAAACGCTTGCCGTCGATCCGAAGAACCCGCGCGCGCGCTACTATCAAGGCATCGCGCTCGATCAGGCCGGCGATGCGGCCGGGGCCGTCGGCCTTTGGCTCGACATACTGGCAGGGGCGCCGCCCGACGCACCCTGGGCGGGCGACCTGCGCGCGCGCATTCAGGAACGCGCGCCCGCGGCCGGGATTGACCTGACCGGCCGGCCGGGATTTGCCGCGCCCGTGTCGCCCGGCCCGACGGCAGCGGACGTGGCGGCCGCACAGGACATGAGCGCCAGTGACAGGCAGGCGATGATCCGCGGCATGGTGGACGGGTTGGCCGCCCGGCTGGCTGACGCACCCGACGATCTCGAAGGCTGGCACAGGCTGATCCGTGCGCGGGTCGTACTTGGCGATGTCGCCGAAGCCCAGGCCGCACTCGACACGGCGCGCCAGACTTTCGCCGGCAATGCCGGCGCATTGGCACGGCTTGACGCTGCAGCGCGGGAGATGAACCTGCGGTAGTGGCCAGCGCAATCCCGAGGCGAAGGCCGAGGCCGCACTGGCCGTCCCTGCCCGACAGGCACCTTTTGCCGCAGCCCGGCGGCTTGACGCCCCGGTCGCGGGGCGACATTCTGCCGGCAACGGCCGTCCCGGGGACGCGCGGCCCGGCCATCACGTGAGCCTTGTTTCGCAGTCTTTCCCCGGGGCGCATTTTTTCGTGTGAAGGGCGGCCCCATGGCTCTGATCCGCAGGTTCATCCTCATTCTCGTCCTTTCGCCCGGCTTGGCAGTGGCGGATGAACCCCTCGCCGTCGGCATCGTCACCGCCGAGGCGCGCGCCGATCAGCGCATCTATTCCCTGACGGGCGAAGCCGTGGCGCGAGAACCGCTCTCAGCCGCGTTCCCGACAGGCAGGCGGGTCGCCGCGGTTCTTGTCGATGCGGGCGACCGGGTTGCGGCGGGGGCAGAGCTTGCGCGGATCGAATCGGTGCAGCAGGAACAGGCCCTGCGCGCCGCCGAGGCGGGGCTGGCCACGGCCGGGGCCGATCACCGTCAGGCGGCCGAAAACCTCGACCGCCAGGATGCGCTGCTGGAACGTGGCGCAACGACAAGGATCGCCCGCGACAGCGCCGAAGATGCGCTGCGCATTGCCGAAGGTGTGCTGGCGCAGGCTGGTGCCGACCTCGACCGGGCACGCAAGGCGCTTGCCGATACGGTATTGCTGGCCCCCCATGACGCCACGGTGACACAGCGGATGATCGAGGCGGGCCAGGTCGTCGGCGCCGCCCAGCCCGCGCTGGAACTGGCACTTGGCGACGGTATGGACGCGGTTTTCGATGTGCCCGAGGTTCTGTTGGCCGGTGCGCTGCCTCCGCCCGACGTGACGCTTGCCCTTCTCGACAGCCCCGAACGCGAATTCGCGGGTCACGTCCGCGAGGTGTCGCCGCTGGTCGACCCGCGGACGGGGACCGTCACGGTTACGGTCACGATCACCGATCCGCCCGACGATCTCGATTTCGGGGAACCTGTACGGGGAACCGTGGTGATCGAGGATGTCGCGCATGTCGCCCTGCCCTACACCGCCATGTCGGCGGCCGGTGACAGCCCGGCGGTCTGGGTGGTTGATCCAGCGACGATGACCGTCGCCCTGCACCCTGTCGCGATCGAGAGGTTCGAGACCGGCCGCATCGTCCTTTCCGGTGGCCTCGACGACGGCGTTCTTGTCGTCACGAATGGCGCGCAACTGCTTTATCCCGGCCGCAAGGTCCTGGCGGCGGAGGCAGTGCAATGACCAACAAAACCTGCTTTGGCCTCGTCGGCTGCCTTGCGCTTTTGGCCACGCTTCCGGCGCTGGCAGAGGAAGCGCCCGCCCTGGCAGCCGCGCCACGCCCGGTCGTGTCGGAAATCGTCAACGCGACGGCGGGCAAGCTCGCCAGCTATACCGGCACCGTCGCCTCGCGGATCGAGATCGACCTCGGCTTTCCGATGATCGGCACCATCGCGGAGCGGCCGGTCGACACCGGCGATCTGGTCCGCAGCGGGCAGGTGCTGGCGCGGCTCGACCCCGAGGATCTCGACGCCGCCCAGCGCGCGGCAGAGGCGGGCGTCGCCGTTGCCGCCGCGCAGCTTCGTTCGGCGCGCGATGCGGAAGAACGGGCACGGGCCCTTCTGGCCCGGGGCGTCGGCAGCGCGACCCGGGTCGAAGATGCCGAACGTGCGCTTGCCGCAGCCGACGCCCGGCAGGTTCAGGCCGAGGCCGCCCTTGCCCGCGCGGGCGACATGCTGAGCCTCGCCCGGCTTGAAGCGCCGCAGGACGGGGTCGTGACCCAGGTCTTTGCCGAAGCGGGCGCCACATTGTCCGCCGGACAGCCGGTGCTGCGCCTTGCCGCCACCGACGAACGCGAGATCGTCATCGACCTGACAGAGGCCGATGTCGCCGCGCTCGACGTCGGTGACAGCTTCGACAGCGTGCTTGCAGCGAACCCGACGATCTCGGCAGCGGCCACGCTGACCCGCATCGACCCGGTCGCCGACCGCTCGACGCGGACGCGGCGCCTGCACCTGACGCTCGACAAGCCGCCAGCCGGCTTCCGGCTTGGCGCGCTCGTGCGCGTGACGCCGGCGATCCGGCCTGATGCCGGCGTCGCCATCGACATCGCGGCCGTTCTCGACCCCGACGGGACCGCCGCCGTCTGGGTGGCGGACCGGGCCAGCGACACCGCCCGCCTGACCCCCGTGACACTTGGCGACCGCTTTGGCGGGCAGGTTCGCATCACGGCGGGGCTTCGCGCCGGTGACGAGGTGATCGTGAAGGGCATCCATTCGCTTCAGGACGGTCAGGCCATCGGGCCGATGGTGACTCCATGACCCGCTTCAACCTTTCCGACTGGGCCTTGCAGCACCGGTCCTTCATCTGGTTCCTGATGATCATCTCGCTTGTCGCGGGGGCGCTGTCCTACATCAATATCGGACGCGAGGAAGACCCCGACTTCTCGATCAAGACGATGATCATCTCGGCCGCGCTGCCCGGCGCGGACGTGCAGGAAACGCTGACCCAGGTCACTGACCGGATCGAGAAGAAACTCGCCGATCTCGACTCACTCGACTACACCCGGTCGGTCACACGGCCCGGCCAGTCCATCGTCTATGTGGAACTCCTGCCAACGACGAAGGCGCGCAACCTGCCCCAGATCTGGCAGACTGTGCGCAACATGATGGCCGATATCCGGCCCGACTTTCCGAGGGAATTTGCAGGCTTTCAGTTCAACGACAGCTTCGGCGATGTCTTCGGCAACATCTATGCCTTCACCTCTGACGGCTTTTCCCCGCGGGAGGTGCGCGACTATGCCGAAGAGGTCCGCCGCGCGGTCCAGGGGCTCGACGATTCCGGCAAGGTGGAGATTTTCGGGACCCGGGAAGAGGTCATCTATCTGGAATTCTCCACCCAGCGGCTCGCCGCGCTTGGCCTCAATCAGCAGGCAGTTCAGGCAACACTCGCGGCCCAGAACGCCATCCTGCCCTCAGGCGTGATCAGCGCCGGGCCGGAACGGGTGCTTGTGCGCGTCGGCGGGCAATTCGCCGACACTGCCAGCCTTGAGGAAATCAACCTGCGCGTCGGCGACCGTTTCTTCCGGCTCGTCGATGTGGCCGATATCCGGCGCGGCTACGAAGACCCGCCGTCGGAACTGTTCCGCTGGCAGGGACAGGAGGCCGTCGGTCTTGCCGTCGGCATGCGCAAGGGCGCCAATATCATTGATTTCGGCAAGGAACTCAGCGCGCTCATGGCGCAGGCCGAGGCCGATCTGCCCATCGGCATCTCGATCCATCAGGTGGCCGACCAGCCCCATGTCGTCGACGAGGCGGTCAACCACTTTCTCAAGGCGCTTCTCGAAGCGGTGCTGATCGTGCTTGCGGTCAGCTTCATATCGCTGGGGATCCGCGCCGGTTTGGTCGTGACGCTGACGATTCCGCTCGTGCTCGCCATCACATTCGTCGCGATGCATTACTCCGGCTTCACGCTGCAACGCATCTCGCTCGGCGCGCTCATCATCGCACTCGGGCTTCTTGTCGATGACGCGATGATCGCGATTGAAACGATGATCTCCCGGCTGGAGAAGGGCGAAAGCCTGTCGAGCGCGGCGTCCTATGCCTGGACCTCCATCGCCTTTCCGATGCTGTCGGGGACGCTGGTGACGGTGGCGGGGTTCATTCCCGTCGGACTCAATTCCTCCGCCGCCGGCGAGTTCACGTTTTCGCTTTTCGTCGTCATCGCCATTTCCCTGCTCGTCTCCTGGATCGTCGCCGTCCTCTTTGCGCCGCTTCTTGGCGTCACCTTCCTGCCGGCGACGATGAAGCATCACGATGGCAGCCCCGGTCGGTTCCGGCGGCTCTTCCACGTTCTTCTCCGGGCGGCGATGCGGTTCCGCTGGGTGACGATCATCCTGACGCTCGCCACCTTTGGCGTGTCCATCTACGGCATGCGCTATGTCGAACAGCAGTTCTTCCCAGTCTCCGACCGGGTCGAGCTGCTGGTCGATTTCGCACTGCCGCAAAACGCCTCCATCACCGAGACCCGCGATCAGATGGACCGGATGGAAGCGCATCTTCAGGGCGATGACCGCGTACTTTTCTGGTCCTCCTATGTCGGGCGTGGCGCACCCCGGTTCCTTTTGGCCTCCGATGTCGCCGCACCCGCCATCAACTCCGGTCAGATCGTGATCCAGACGCCATCCGTCGCGGATCGCGACAGTCTGCGGCGTGACCTTCAGGCCGTCGCGGAAAAGGAGTTTCCGGGCACCGACATCTTCATCAAATTACTGGAGATCGGGCCGCCCGTGGGCCGGCCGGTCCAGTACCGCATTTCCGGCCCCGACATCGCGACGCTGCGCGACAGCGCGCGCGATCTGACGGCCGTCGTTGCCAGCGACCAGCGCCTGACCGGGATCGTGATGAACTGGAACGAACCGGCGCGCGTGGTGCGGCTCGACATTCTGCAGGACAAGGCGCGCCAGCTTGGCGTGTCCTCGGCCGATATCGCATCGGCGCTGAACGCCATCTATGACGGCACCGGCATCACCCAGCTTCGCGATGCGGCCTACCTTGTCGATATCGTCGCGCGCGGCGATGCAGATGCCCGCCAGTCGGTTGAAGCGCTGGCCGGGCTACAGCTGTCGACCCCGCAGGGGGCCACCATCCCGCTCCGCTCACTCGCCACATTCCGGTATGAGACCGAACAGCCCGAGATTCACCAGCGCAACAGGGTGCCGACCATCACCGTCAAGGCCGCGATCCGCACCAAGGATCAGCCCGACACCATCGTCAAGGACCTGAAGGACAAGATCGCCGCCTTCAATGCCGACCTGCCCTTCGGCTACAAGGCCGAAATCGGCGGCGCGGTGGAGGCGAGCGCCGACAGCCAGGCGCCCATCGCCGCCGTGGTCCCCTTGATGATGCTCGTCATGCTGACGCTCATCATGGTTCAGATGCAAAGCTTCCGGCTGAGCTTCGTCGTTCTCTGCGTGGCACCCCTTGGCCTAATCGGTGTGGTGGCGGCGCTTGTTCCCTCCGGCGCCCCCCTCGGCTTTGTCGCCATTCTGGGTGTGCTGGCGCTGATCGGCATCCTGATCCGCAATTCGATCATCCTTGTCCACGAAATCGAGGTTCTGCGGGAAAAGGGCCGCAGCGTCTGGGATGCCGTCTTTGAGGCCAGCGACAGCCGTGCCCGGCCAATCCTGCTGACGGCGGCGGCGGCGAGCCTCGCGCTCATTCCGATCTCGCGGCAGATCTTCTGGGGACCGATGGCCTATGCGATGATGGGCGGCATCATCGCCGGCACCGTCATCACCCTCGTCTTCGCGCCGGCGCTTTACCTCGCCGTCTTCCGGGTCCACGAACCGGAGATGCCGACACCTGACGAACCTGACGCTGTCTGAAACCGCCGGTCAGCAGCCACTCTGCCCGGCCAGCCAATCGGCAACAAGGCCGGAATCGGGCCGGTCGTCTTCGGGATCGGTGCCCAGCGAATGAACCGTGTACCGGCCCCGCCCCGCGCGTTTTGAGGCATATAGGGCCGCGTCGGCATCGCTCAGCATCCGGTCGGCGTCCGGCCTGTCGTAGAAGACCGAAAGCGTCACCCCGATGCTGCCCGATATCCGGCAGGTCTGACCGTTGTAGTCGAGCGGACGCTCCAGTTCCTCGATGATCCGTGCCGCGATGTGGCCAATTCGGGCCTCCTCGACCGTGTCGGGCAGAAGCAGGACAAATTCGTCGCCCCCGACCCGCGCGACGACATCGTATTTCCGCGTGACCGATTTCAGCACCTGCGCGACATGTACCAGCACATGGTCGCCCGCCGCATGACCAAGCGTATCGTTCACCGCCTTGAAGAGGTCGAGGTCGACATGCAACAGCGCGAAAGGGTGCCTGCCGCGCGCGGTGGAGGCTATTGCAGCCTCCAGCGCCAGGTCGAGCGCGCGGCGGTTGGCCAGCCCTGTCAGCGCATCGGTCAGCGCGCGTTCCTCCGCCTCGCGCCGGGCGTCGCGCAGGCGCCGGTTAAGGGCGGCAAGCTCTGCCATCACGGCGGCCTTGACCTCGGTCAGGTAAAGCAGCTCGACCGTGAGATCGGTCGGCGCGAAATCACCGTTTGTCAGCCCGTGCTTGCGCACCGCCTCTGCCGCGCCAATTCCGAAGGAAAGGTTGACGAGCACGCCCTGATCATCCTGCAGCTGAACTGCCAGACCACGCCAGCGCGTGGCCGGCGTGTTGCGCAGACAGATATGAAGCCGCTGCCCAAGCATGGTCGACAGGTCGCGTATCGACTGGGCGCAGCGCGGTTTTTTGACCGCAAAGACCTCAAGGAACCGCCGGCCAACAAGTCCGCTGCCGTGCAGCTTGGCCAGTGTGGGGCCAACCGACCGGATATGGCCGCTCGCCGATACCCAAAGATGCATCGGCATCAGCCGCGACAGGTCGCGCTCGTCAATCCGGACGGCATCGGTCAGAAAATTGCCGTCCATCACGCCCCCTGCGGCCTTGCCAGGTCAAAGTCGCGCCCGCGCGCAAAAGACGCCTGCAACAGTTCGATGGTGATCGTCTCATCTGCTCCACCAGCATCCTGCGCATCAATCAGCGCCAGCGCGCCATAGTCATCGGCCATCCCCCGCAGAATTCCGGCAAAGACATTGCCGAAACCGGGCCGCTCGGCCTTGCAGACCAAGCGGAAACGGTCATCGCCGGCGCGCAGCAGTGTCAGTTCGGGTGTTTCGAGATCGGGCACGGCAAGGCGGACCCTGTCAGGCAATTCGTCAAGCGATTGCAGGAAGTCGACGAAATCGACACCGCCGAACCGCAGGAGCCGCCGCAGAGGTTCCCACCCGACAAGATAGATGCCGAGGTCCTCCAATAGCGCATCGCGCGGCTTGCTGAGCCGAAGTGCCGCCGCGTTCAACACCGCCTCGGTCAGCCCATCGTCGTAGTCAAGCATCGCTTCGAACCCCTGTTCGCCGACGCCGGTATCGCCCGCGACCTCGGTCCAGAGGTCAAGGCCATAGGTGTCGCGCAAGAAGCATTGCAGCGACCGGTTCACCAGACCGTGCATGTCGTTCCCTTCCCATCCACCGACGCTAGCTAGGCAGGCCGAGGTTAAGGAAGGGCAAAGCGGCACCACGAAAGTCCCCCTGGATCGGGCGGCGCAACCAGCTGATTTGGAAAAAGTTTTAACTCAATATGACGCGCCGTGGCGGCCGTCAGGGCAAGGGCGCGAATTCGCTTTCTCCGATGAAAAGCGATTGCGCCGTCACCGGGCCGGTCCGGAATGTGCCGTCGGTAATCACCTCGAACACCGTCTCGACTGGCAGGTCCGGCCGCGACGAGGTCGGCTCGTAACTCACGCGAAAACCTCCGCGCGACGGATCCCAACCCTCGACCGAGTATTTGAGTTCCGACGACCCGACGGATGGGCCTTCTGCGTTGAGAAAGACCATGACCTCATCTCCCGGCAGGCTTGGCAGAAAGTCCGCCAGAACAAAAGCGCAGCCGGCAAGGCCTGGTCTGACCTCCCGCGCGCAGGCCCTGCCCCATTCCCCGAGCGTCCATTGCGACTGCTCGGCGCTCAGCCATGCCGGTAACGACGCACCTTCGGGCCGGATGATCGCCTTCGCTGACAACTCGGCAAATTCCTGTCCCCGCGCTTCGCGCGTCAGGATGCGCCTGAGGTCGTATCGGTCCTGCCCCGCCGTGGCGACCGCATCGCCAAGACGCTTCGCCTCTGCCTCCGGCAAGGCGGCGATCAGGCCGTCGAGTGCCACGGGTCCGCCCGGCCCCCATTCGTTCAGAAGTTCGTAGACCGGCAAGTCTTCCAGTTTGTCCTTGCCCGGATCGAAACGGGCGACCTGGCTTTTCACCGATATCCCGCCGGTATCGAGAAGCGGGCTGAGCCACAGCGCCGCGATGGCGACCAGTGCCAGCGCCATGCCGACATTGGCTTGGCGGATACCGGCGAGCCAGTCCCCGCCCCTCAACGCCATCCAGCCATAGAAAACCCCGTACCCCGCCACGATCACCGCGCCTGTCGCGGCTGCGATCCGGTCGGGTGTCCAGCCATACTCCGCCACCCTGAGCCAGATGGCCCAGCCCGCCAGCACTGCCACAACCGGCAGGAGCGCCGCCAACGCCCGGGCGCTGAGGCCAAGGGTGCGCCCCTTGACGGCCTCGCCGTCGTCCTCCGCAGCCGCGACCGAAATCAGCCCGATGGCGCCGATGGCAATCGCCATCAGGACCGCCGCCGTCGAGCGTCCGCCGAAAAGCGCGCTCAACCCGCGAAAGGGCAGGCCCAGAAGGAACAGGACAACCAGCACCGCCGTGACTGGCAAGAGCAGCCGCAGGAGCCGCAGCACAAGGCGCGGCACTTGCAGGTCGACCAACTCCTCAAGCATAGCGAGCCCGATGCCAAAGGCCGCGCCGTTGATCAAAAGGACCGCGATGTCCTCTCTCATGAGCTGTTCAAGAAGACGGATATCGACAAGCCGCAGCAATTCTCCGCCAAGCGCCAGCACCGCCAGAACGATGCCAACGAAGATCATCGACGCGAGCGACTTCAGCACCAAAGCCCAGGATACGGTGAAAAGCGTCGGGTAGTGGCGCCAGTCCCCATCAGGCCGCCGGGCAGCGATGAGGAATGGCACCGGCAGCGCCGCCATCAGGAAGGCCGCCACCAATGGGTAGCCAGACCTGACAAGCCCGATTGGGGTGTTGTAGCGCAGGCTCGCCCAGGCCGTCAGTAGCGCAACCGGCAATGCGATGCCAAGTGCGCCAAGGACCGCCGGCCTGAAATGCCCCCGTTCGAAGAGCAGAAGAAACGTGCTGGAAAAGACCAATGCCAGCATCGTCAGAAAGAGGATCGCCGGTGTCAGGGTATCGTCCCAACGCTCTCCCACCGCCCAAAGGCCCAGCCCGGCCAGCGCCCCAAGGCCCGCGCGTATCGCGCGATCCGCTGTTGCCTCACTCATCTCTTGTCTCCGCCGTCACATGCGCCCGCGTTCCCGGGGCGCATTAGAATCCGGTGGCGGGTCGGAGGCAAGGCATGGCCTGCCCCGGCGGCTCAGAAATCCGTCGGTGCGCCGCCCTCTGCCTTTCGCCGGGCCACGAAATCGCGCAGCTCCTCATGAATGGCAGCATCAAGCGGGGGCGGCTCGAATTCCGCAAGGATCGCCTTGAAGATGTTGTGGGCGCGCTCGGCCGTCCAGACCGCGCCGTCGATCTGCCAGGCCTCGAAATTCCGCCAGTCGCTGGCAATGGGGGCATAAAATGCGGTCGTATAGCGGTCCTGCGTGTGCTTGCAGCCGAAGTAATGCCCTTCCGCCCCGACTTCCTCGATGGCAGAAAGCGCGATGTCCTCCGGCGTCGTCGCCCAGACCTCAGGCTCCATATAGCGCTGGATCATCTGCAGGACCTCGCAGTCCATCACGAACTTCTCCGGGCTGGCGATCAGCCCGCCTTCCAGCCATCCGGCCGCGTGATAGACCATGTTGGTGCCCGACTGCACCGCCGCCCAGAGGCTGTTGGAGGTTTCCCACATGGCCTGTCCGTCGGGCACGTTGGCCGCGCAGACCCCCGATGACCGCAGGGGCAGCTTGTAGAACCGCGCCATCTGACCCGTCATCTGCGTTGCCCGCATGTATTCCGGCGTGCCGAAAGCCGGCGCGCCCGACTTCATGTCCACATTCGACGTGAATGTGCCGATCATGCAGGGCGCCCCGGGGCATTCGAATTGCAAAAGCGCGATTGCCGCCAGCGCCTCGGCGATTGACAGCGTCACCGCCCCCGACATCGTGACCGGTGCCATCGCGCCCGCCAGCGTGAAGGGCGTGACAACGACAACCTGCCCCGCGCGCGCCAGCCGCAAGGCCCCGTCGATCATCGGAAAGTCGTGCTTCAGCGGCGAGACGGAGTTGATGTTGGTATACATATGCGGCTTGGCGCGGAACTCCTCCGGCGTCATGCCGCCCGCGATCCGCACCATCTCCATCGCGTCCTCGACCCGCTCGCGACCGAGCGAATAGGCGTGGCAGACCTTGTCGGTCAGCACCAGCTTTTCGTAGATGCAGTCGAGATGGCGGACGGACGGGTGGACGTCGATCGGTTCGACCGGATAACCGCCCGCGAAATGGATGCAGTTGAAATACTGCGTCAGCTTGATGAAATCGCGGAACCCCTCCATGAAACCCGGCACTTTGCCGCGTTCCAGATCCCAGTAGTTCGGCGGCGAGGAGACGTTGCCAAAGAGGATATGCTTGCCGCCCATCGGCAACGCACGGGCGGGGTTGCGCGGCGTGATGGTGAATTCGGAAGGGGCGCGGCCCAGCATCTCCATCACGAAATCCTCGTCCATGCGGACGGTATCACCCTCGATCCGGCAGCCTGCACGGGCAAGGATCTTCAGGCCCTCGTCGTTCAGGAACCGGATGCCGATATTCTTGAGGATCGCGAGCGCCCCGTTATGGATCGCCGCCACGCCGTCGGCATCGAGCGGTTCGATGGGCCGGTCGTGATTGACCGGAATCCGCCAGGGCATCTGGTCGATGGCACGGCTTCCGGCCCGGTCGGCATGTCCGGCCCGTCCACCGGCGCGCCTGCGCTTCTTGTCGTCGGCCATGTCGGTTCCTCCCCTCGCGCTTTCATGCAGCATCGAACCGGACCGGCATGCCTTCGCCCCATTGCGCGACGCATGATGTCGTTTTTGGTCGCCTCGGCCTAACCTGCGGCGGTCGCCTGCGCTTCGATCCAGCCTGGCAGGTGCCCGATGTCGCGCAGGACCACATCGGCCAGATCGGCCAGTTCCTCGGCCTCGGCCACGCCGGTCAGGACGGCCACCGTCTTCATCCCCGCGCGACGGCCGGCGGTAAGGTCATGGCGGCTGTCGCCGACCATCGCGATGGCCGCCGGGGGCAAGCCGACCGCCTCGGCGAAGGCCAGCAGGGGCGCCGGATCGGGTTTGGCGCCATGACCGCTGTCAAACCCGGCAATGAAATCGAAGAGATCGACGATACCGGCCTTTTCCAGATGCGACCGCGCCGGCGCCTCGCCGTCATTGGTCGCGAGGCCGAGCCTCAGGCCAAGGCCGCGAAAATGCTGGAAAAGCGGTAACAGCGCTGTGGCCTCGACCAACACCGCCTGTGACGCCAGCGCGTTCATCTCGGCCACAAGTCGCGGCAGGGTCATTCCCGGCAGATGCGGCAATAGGATGGTCGCGATTTCAGCGACCGTGTGCGCCACGACAGGGCTTTCAGGCGCAAATGTCCCGCTTGCCGGATCATAGCCGATGACAGCGCCAAGCGTTGCCGGTGCGACGCCGTGGGCCGCGCCCAGGCGTTCGACGAGCCGTTGCGACCAGCCGCCCCAGGTGGCGCGAAAATCGAACAGCGTTCCGTCCTTGTCGAAAATCAAGCCGCGTATCGCGCTCATGCCCGTGGTCGCTCCCAATTTGTTGGTATCATAGCCGCCGCTTTCGGTGTGGCCGGTCAGGTCCAGTTGACCTCCGCGCCGCCCGGCAAGGCACGCCGGGCCGACATCGGCGCGTCATAGGGCAGCCCCGTCGCATCGCAAAAGCCTACGACCCAGCCGTCATTGCTCAGGATATGGTCAAGAACGGAGCCGAGAAATTCTGGCTCGGCCGCGCGCGACCGCAGCGCCCCCGGCCCGATGCCACTCGCCGCCAGGAAAGTGCCCAGCATCTCCTCCTGCCCCGCCAGCCAGGCAAGCGCCTTCAGGCCGACCGTTTCGGCGTATTCCTGCCCGGGCATCAATCTATTTCCAATTCGTTACTGCCGCAGAAAGCTTTTCTTAACCATTGCGCAGAAATGATGAAGCCAAGGAGCAGGCAAGTAAAGCGGACGGAGAGCCCTGGTGGCCGGAAAAATTCTTATTGTGGATGACGTTGCCACGAATCGTATCGTGCTCAAGGTCAAGCTTGCCGCCGCCTATTACGAGACGATCCAAGCCACCGACGGGGCGGAGGCGATCCGTCTCGCGCGCGAACTACGGCCCAGCATGGTGCTCCTGGATGTCGAACTGCCGGACATGAGCGGCATCGAGGTCTGCAAGACGCTGAAATCCGATTCCACGACCCGCGATATTCCGGTCGTGATGATCACCGCTTTCCGCGACCCGGCCCGCAAGATGGCGGCACTGGCCGCCGGGGCGGAAGAAGTGTTCTGGAAGCCGCTTGACGAACTCGTGCTGCTGGCACGTTTGCGCAGCCTCATCCGCGCCCGCGAAACCGCCGAACAGCTTGGCCTGCGTGACGGCACCTATCGGGAACTCGGCTTTTCGGAACCGGCCGCCCGGTTCGAGGATCAGGCGCTGATCGGCCTCGTCGCCGGTCAGGTGGAGGTCGCGCTGGCTTGGAAGCGGCAGCTGAAGCCGTTCCTGTCAGACAAGATACTGGTCATCGACCGCGACGCAGCCCTTAGCGCGGGCGAAGGAAGCCGGGTACCGGATGTCTTCGTTCTTGCGGCCGATCTTGTCGGCCGTGGCGACGGTCTCAGGCTGATGTCTGAACTGCGGTCACGCCCGGCGACGCGCTATGCGGCGATCTGCGTCGTTCTTTCCGAAGATGCGGCAGAAACAGCCGCCATGGCGCTCGATCTCGGCGCGAATGACCTGATCGAGGCGCATGCCGATCCCGAAGAAATGGCGCTGCGCATCCGCACACAAACGGCGCACAAGCGGCAGGCGGACCGGTTGCGCGCCTCGCTCGAACACGGGCTGCGGCTGGCCATGGTCGATCCGCTGACGGGCCTGCACAACCGCCGCTACGCCCTGCCGCATCTTGCGCGCATGGCCGAACGCGCCCGCGAAACCGGCCGTCAGTTCGCTGTCATGGTGCTCGATCTCGACCGCTTCAAGTCGATCAACGATACCTATGGCCATGCGGCCGGCGATGCCGTTCTTGTCGAAGTTGCGCGCCGGCTCACCTCCAACCTTCGCGGCGTCGACCTTATCGCCCGGATCGGGGGCGAGGAATTTCTCGTCGCCCTGCCCGACACCACGCCCGAGGCTGCCCATGCCACGGCCGAACGGCTCCGTCGGATGGTCGGCGAAACCCCGGTTCCGCTGCCCCAGCGCATGGGCAGCACCATCGTCACGCTGTCGATCGGCATGACGGTCGCCAACAGCCCGGCGGGCGACATGCGGCAGGTGGAGGAATTGATCGGCCTCGCCGACCGTGCGCTGCTTGGCGCCAAGACCCAGGGGCGAAATCTGGTGACAGTGGCCCGCAGCGCCGCCTGACAGAAGCGCAGGACAAGCGGCGTGAGAGCTACGGTCCGCGCTGGCCACCCGACCATCCCCATCAAATCACCAGATGCGGCGCAGGGCATTCGTCCTGCGGTGGTCGTCAGTCGCCGCGGCCCGACCGCCGCCAGGGCCGCGCCGCGGCCGCCTCCACACGGTCGGCAAAGGCCGCGCGCTCGGCCGGCGCCATCGCCCCGATGCGTTCGATCAGAAGCCGCCGGCCAAGCGCGAGCCGCTCCAGCGTCCGCTGCCCCTGCGCGGCCAGCGCCGCTTCGGCCGCGGCCCCGTCCCAGACCTCCGCCCTGAGAATTGTCAGAAAGGCCGTCAGATCGGCCTGACGCTCAGCCCTCAGGTCGCGAAGGCCGGGCGCCGATGCGAGAAAGGCGTCCCGCAAGGCGGCACGATCGCGATCAGATAGCGCCGAGGTGAACGGCCCGAAGGCCAGGTCACGGCTGCGGTCGCCGTGCCAATGCCGGCCCGTGATCGCCCCGAGCACGATGCCCGCCACCAGCAGATTAAGCGTCAGCGAGAGGATCAGAACGATCTTCATGCCCCGCCCTGTGCCCGTCTTCGCTGTCGTGTCACTCTCGGCCATGGCTACTCTCCCCATCCATCGAGAAAGGCGATGTCTTCCGTGCCGGGCAGCAACTCCACCGTTTCGCCACCCGCGAACCCGTCCGAAATCGCGCCGAGATCGGCAATGCCGGCATACCCGATCCAGACGCCGGTCAATGCCGCCGTCGCCATGCCGCCAAGCGCACCCCAGCCGCCGACGGCCGCCAAGACCCGTGTCCACAGCCCTTCTGCGCGAACCACGGGCCGCCACGCGAGCCGCGCGTCGCTCATCACCCGCGCCAGCAGCGCCTCGGAAGGTTCCGGCGCCGCCTGCCGCGCCGCTGCAAAGAAGGCCTCAAGGCTTTCGTCCTGCCGCTTCTCAGTCATCGCCATACCCCAATTCATCCCGCGCGCCCTGAAGCGCCGCTGTCAATCCACGTTTTCCCCGCGCCACAAGGCTTTCAACCGCCTCGACCCCGATATCCATGATCGCCGCGATCTCGGGGTTGGCCAGGCCTTCCAGATGGCGCAGCACCACCGCCTGCCTTTGCCGTTCCGGCAGCGTCAGAAGTGCCGCTTCCAGCGCCGCCGCCCGGTTCGCGGCCATCATCTGGTCGGTCACCGCCGGATATCCGTCCTCCGGTTCGGGCACATCGTCTAGCGCCACACCGCGCCGCCGCCGCAGCCTGTCGGAACAAAGGTTCGCCGTCACCCGGTAAAGCCAGGTCGACACCTTCGCCCCGCCCGGCCGCCAATCCGGCGCCACCCGCCAGAGCCGCAGCATCGCCTCTTGCGCCACATCCTCCGCCTCGTCCCGGTCGCCGAGCATTCGCGTTGCCAGCCGCAGTGCAAGCGGCGTCAGCCGTTCGGTCAGAAGGCGCGCCGCCGCATCCTCGCCCCGGCCGTATCGGGCCAGGAGCGCGGCATCGTCGACCATGTTCTCTGCGTCGAAGGCCACCGTCATCGCCCCATGGCCTACCGCGTTTCGGCTGCGGCGTTAACCGCAAATCCTTTGGTCCGGCACGTCCCGATACCATCCATTGCCACTCTCACCGCGCAGACCCGTCGGTCGCGGCCGGCGGAAAACACGCGACTCCGCCGGCCCATTTGTCATCAAAACGTCAGAGGGGCTCAGTTCGCGCCCCAGCCAAACCAGGGATGGCCGCCCTTCATGCCATGACCACGTCCGCCATGCTCACCCATCCGGGCACCCATCCGCCCCTGCATCTGGGTCATCTCGGCCTCGCTCAGCGCGCCGTCACCATCGGTATCGAGCCGCGACAGCATTTGTCCGGCCATCGGCGGCACCTGCATCTCGGCCACGCTGACCTTGCCGTCGCCATCGGCGTCAAGCATCTTGATCCGCATCGACGCCATTTCCGCGGCCATCGTCTGCATCCGTGCCGTGATATGCGCCGCAAGCTCGGCTTCGGAAATCAGCCCGTCGCCATCCGCATCGACACCCTCGATCTCTGCCTTGCGGTGGGCCAGAAGCTCGGCCTGCGTCACCTTGCCGTCGCCATCGGCATCGAGCGTCGCGAAATCAAGTCCCATCATGCCGAAGGCGCCGCCGCGCATCATGCCCTGCATCATGCCCTGGCCACCGTGGCCCGACTGGTTGGCGAGCACTGGCAGCGCCACGCCGAGCGTGACCGCCCCGATCAGAGCTGCGGCAGCGGCGGTTTGCAATTTGGTAGCCATGTTATCTTGTCCTTTCATGTGCATGTACCGGCGGTTTCGACCGCCTCATGTACCTGATACGCACGACCTTCGGGTTTCCGTCGCTGCCGCGACATCTTTGCGCAGGCAGGGCCGCGCGGGCTTCCAACGACACGCCCTTCGGTGCTAAGGGGCGCTACGGGAACGTTCAGGAAGGCCCGCCCATGACCGACGCGACAACCGATCTTGAGATTGACCGCCCACTGCGCCCGGCGATGCTGCGCGGCTGGCGCCGGCGCTGCCCGTCCTGCGGTCAGGGTGCGCTGCTCAGCAGTTATCTCAAGGTGCGCGATCACTGCCCCCATTGCGGCGAGGAACTTTTCCACCACCGGGCTGATGACGGGCCGGCCTATCTGACGATCCTGATCGTCGGGCATCTGATGGCCCCCCTCATCATGTGGGCCTTTATCGCCCTGCGTCCCGATCCGCTCCTGCTTGCCGGCAGCTTTTCGGCCGGCTGCATAGCGCTGTCGCTTTTCCTGCTGCCGCGCCTCAAGGGCGTGATTGTCTCGGTACAATGGGCAAAGCGGATGCACGGCTTTGGCCCAGGCGATGACGCCTGATCCGGCCGTGGCCGCGCCTGACAGGGTTCGCGACGCCGCAACCGTCATTCTCGTCCGCGACACACCCGATGGCCCCTCGATTCTCATGGGGCAGCGCGGGGCCGGCGCGGTCTTCATGCCGAACAAATACGTCTTTCCGGGCGGCGCACTCGACCCGGTCGATGCTGACACCCCGTTTGCCCGACCACTCGCGCCCTGTTGTCTTGACCGGCTGGCGCGGAATGCCCCACCCGGCCTTGGCCCGGCGCTTGCGGCCAGCGCGATCCGTGAGCTTTGGGAAGAAACCGGGCTTCTCCTCGGCCGGCCGGGCCTCTGGCCGTCCGCGCCGGCTGAGGGCTGGCGCGACTTTGCCGCCACCGGCCTCTTGCCAGATGCCGCGCCCCTCAGCTTCGTCTTCCGGGCCATCACGCCGCCGGGGCGCACCCGCCGTTTCGACGCCCGGTTCTTTCTGGCCGACGCCCGGCACCTCGTCGGCGATCCTGATGATTTTTCCCGCGCCTCCGACGAGCTTGGCCATCTGCATTGGGTGCCGCTTCGCGACGCCCGCGCGTTGAACCTGCCCTTCATCACCGAGGTCGTGCTGGGCGAGGTCGATGGCCTCCTGCGACGTGGCGGGCCGCCGCCTTCGGTTCCCTTCTTCGACAATTCCGGTCCGGTGCCAAGGTTCTGGCGGCTCGACTGAACTCTCAGCCGAAGCTGAGGACAATCATGATGACCGAGGCCACGATCAACGCGATGCCCGTGGCCTCTCGCCCGCTCAGCCTTTCGCGGAAGACAAGGGTCGAGACGAGAACCATGAAGACCATCTCCACCTGACCGAGCGCCCGGACATAGGCTGCGTGCTGCAACGAAAAGGCCGCGAACCAACCAAGCGACCCGGCCGCCCCGGTGAGACCGACGAGGATCGTGCGCCGCCATTTCGCCAGCACCCGGCCCACCTCGCCCGGTTCACGCCAGCAAAGCCAGACGACCATGATCAGGCTTTGCATGACCGTCGCCGCCGCAAGCGCCATCACGGTGCGCAGGAAGAAGGGCGCAGGCTCCAACGCTAGCGTGGCGCCCCGGTAACCGATGGCCGATATCCCAAAAAGCCCGCCGGCCAGCAGGCCATAGACCGTGGGCCGCCCGAAAAGTTCCGCCCCGATCTCGGCCCCCCGCGACATCAGGACGACACCGCAAAAACCGACCGCAATCGCCAGCCACCCGGCCGGACTGACGACCTCGGCCAGAAGAACGGCCGAAAACAGCGCGACCTGCACCGTCTCGGTCTTCGTGAAGGCGACGCCTACGGCGAAATTCCGCAGGGAAAACAGGGCGACCGTCAGGAATGTGGCGATGATCTGCGCCACGCCCCCCATCAGGACGAAAGCCCAGAACCGCAAGGTCAGGGCCGGCGTCGCGGCATCGAGAACCCAAAGCGTTCCCGCTGCCATCGCCACCGCAATCGGCGCGGCGAACAGAAACCGCGAAAAGGTCGCCCCGCCCGTCGACAGGCCAAGACCCTTCAACTGCTTTTGCAGCATGAAGCGCAGCGTCTGCATCGCTGCCGCAAAGATGGTGAACCCGACCCAGAGACTCATGCGCCCCTTCTGTCATGGCCGCGCGGTCGAGGGAAGCTCAGCCCTCTGGCCAAAGGGGGTGGGGCACCGGGTCTTTGGTCTTTAGGAAGTACTTGCTGAAAACCTCGCCATAGCTCGCGAAGCGGTAGCCGTCGTTCCGCCGCAGGTAATCCTCGCGATTATCGCGGTAAAGCGCCGGCAGGCGGTACCACGCGACATTCGGCTTGCAATGATGAACGATATGCAAGTTGTTGTTAAGAAATAGAAATGGCAAGAGCATCCCACCCTCGACCACAACCGACCGCCCCCGCGCCAGACGATGGGCGCGGTGTTCCAGGAAAGTGCGGATCTTGAGGACCGACAGGCCGAGATAGGCCGAAACCGCATAGGCCCAGACCGGCATCGCCGCCTGAGCGAGCCACAGGGTCACCAGCGCCAGCCCCGCCAGATGCAAGGCCCAGTCGCGCCAGATCGCCCGGTCGCCCGCCGCCATCAGCCGCAGATCGCCGCGCAGAAGCGTCCAGACCGACAAGGCCGGCCCGATCGCCATCCGCCCCAGCAGCGTGTTGTTCGCCCTGAGCAGCAGCCTGACCGGCCCCGAAAGCCCCGCCCAGACCTTGGGGTCGAGGTAATTCGTCTCCGGGTCGTCATAGGGGTCTGTCAGAAACTCGTCGCGGTGATGCGCCAGATGCAGGTCTCGGAACCGGCCATAGGGGTAGAAAAGCCCGATGGGCAGGAAAACCGTCGCCTCGTTCAGCCCCCGGCGCGCGAAGGGATGGCCGTGCAGAACCTCATGCTGCAGCGAGGAATGGAGCACGATCGCCAGCGTCAGGGCGACCATCGCCCCCGGCAGGGAGACTTCGGCGAGCCAAGTCGTCGCCAGCGCCCATGTCACATAGACTGCGGCAATCAGGAAAACTGTCGGCCATTCCGGCGTGGATTTGCGCTTTTCAGACATTTCGGCCCCAGCGCACCCGGTCCCAGCAGCGTTCGTAGATCATGTAGAAGGTCAGCCCGAGAAGCGTATTGACCACCGCCATGCTGCCCCCCAGCGCGACGGAGCCGGTGGCGACATAGCCGACCGAGAGCATTGTAAGAAGCCCAAGAAGGTTCCACAGAATTGCCTTTAAGATCGTACGTTTGGCCGTGTCCATGAAGGTCCCTTTCCCCTCATCCGGCCTAACACCACGCCACGGACCTGAACATTTTGTGATTGGTTAACATTTCTCTGCATTTATGATATTTCTCATCATATGAGTAAATTTATCGACAAACGCGCCCGCGCCGCCCTCTTCCGCGACCGCCTGGGGCAGGCGATGGCCGAACGCGGCGAAAGCCAGAGCGGCCTTGCCCGCCGCATCGGCGTCGACCGTTCGACCATCTCGCAGCTCTTGACCGGGGACGGTGCGCGGCTGCCGAACGCGCAGGTCGTGGCCGAATGCGCCGCCTCGCTCGGCGTCTCGGCCGACTGGCTTCTCGGCCTCAGCGAACGGCCCGAGCGGCTTGCCGATCTTCTGGCCACCTCGCTGACCATGACCGAAGCGCCCCGCGCGTTGATCGACGACACCATCTTCGGCTGGCATCAGGAGGCAGCGGGTTACAAGGTCCGCCATGTTCCCGCGACGCTGCCCGACATGCTGAAGACACGCGCGATGCTCCGCTGGGAATATGAACCCCAGCTTGGCCGCAGCGTCGAACAGGCCATCGGCGCCAGTGAGGATCGCCTGCGCTGGATGCGTGCGGCGCGGTCGGATTACGAAATCGCGCTGCCCTTGCATGAAATCGAGGCTTTCGCCCGTGCCGAGGGCTATTACAGCGGCCTTCCCGCCGACATCCGGCAAGGCCAGATCGACCGCCTGCGGGACCTATACACACAGCTCTACCCGACGCTGCGCATCTATGTCTTTGACGCGCGGCGGGTCTTTTCGGCCCCTGTCACAATCTTCGGCCCGCTTCTTGCCGTTCTCTACCTCGGCCGTCACTACATCGCTTTCCGCGATACGGCCCGGGTTTCGGGTTTCTCGGCCCATTTCGACTGGCTGGTGCGCGAGGCGGAACTCGGCGCCCGCGATTTCCCGGCCCTTCTTGGTGATCTGGAACGCGACCTGACCGGCTGAACCCGCGACCCCGCCTCAAATACCCGCCAGACGGGCCGGATCGTAGCCGTTGAATTCCAGGACGGACCGCGCCGCCGTCATCAGATCGGGGCGCAGTTCCGGCGTCCGCGACAGGACCCGGGCAAAGGCGCCCGAAGGTGTCCCGATCACCGCTGCACGGTAATCGGCATCGACCCACAGCACCCAAAGCTCTTCGCGTCCCTGCGGGCCAGCGCGGGTGATCCGCCCCGGGCCCGTCACCCGCGCCTCCGCCACAAAGGCCCGCGCGCCATTCGGTCCGCAATAGGTGCCCGTCACGCGAAAACGGCCCTGCCCCTCCGGTGCCCAGGTTTCGGCCAGGGGGCCGCAGTTGGCATCGCGGCCATAGGCCGCCACGACATGCCAGACATCGGCGAAACGGGCCGGATCGAAGAGCGCCTGCGACGAAATCTGGCTGGCCCCGTCACGATGCCCGCCACCCGGCGTGCCGCATGCCGCCAGCGCCAGCACAGCCGCCACCGCCACATTGCGCATCACGCCCATCGCCCCGTCCTCCCTGCCCTGCCTCGGCGCACCCTTGCCAAGCGCGCGGGCTATGGCAAGCCCCCAATTCCGGCGGCGCTGGCAGCAGGCGGATTGCACCGCCACGTTTGACGAATTACGAAGGTCTTGATGAAACGCGAAAGACCGATCTTCGCCGCTGAGGATACCCCGCTGACGGTGGCGGTGCTGGTTCTGGCGGATGCCAATGCGCTGGCGCTCGCCGCCTCGGTCGACCCGATGCGCGCGGCCAACCGCCGTGCCGGGCGCACACTTTTTGCCTGGCGCTACTATTCCGGCACGGGGGGCCCCGTGCCGCTGACCGCCGGGTTCGAAATCGCGACCGAAGCGCTGACCCAGCGGATCGAGGCCGACATCCTGATGATTGTCGCGGGCTTCCGGCTCGTCGAACAGGCCACACCGGCACTGCTCGCGCAGTTGCGCCGCCTCGCGCCGCGCCTTCGTGCGATGATCGGCGTCGATGGCGGCAGCTGGTTTCTGGCGCTCGCCGGGCTTCTCGACGGGCACCGGGCGACGGTGCATTGGGAAGACCTCGAAACCTTTGCCGACCGCTTTCCGCAGATCGACGTTCGCCGTGACCGCTATGTCATCTCCGGCCGTTTCGTGACCACGGGTGGCGCCGCGCCGAGCCTCGACATGATGCTCGAACTCATCCGCGCCCGCCACGGATCGGAACTGGCGCTTCGCGTCGCTGGCGCACTGCTCTATGAACCCGTCCACGGTGCGACCGACCCCCAGCGCGCCGTGCCCGCCGCGCGGATCGCCCGCGACACACCCGCGCTCGGGCGGGCCATCGCGCTGATGGAGGCGCGGATCGAGGACCCCCCGCCCATCGCGGCCATCGCCCGCGATGTTGGGCTCTCCCAACGCCGGCTTGAAATGCTGTTCGCTGAACGGCTGGGCCAGAGCCCGGGGCGCTTCTTCCTCGATCTCAGGCTGGACGAGGCGCGGCGCATGGCCACCGAAACCGCGCTCTCGCTCCGCGAAATCGGCCTGCGCAGCGGTTTTTCGAGCCAGGTCACCTTCGCCCGCGCGTTCCGCACCCGGTTCGGCGCAACCGCCTCCGACATCCGCCGCCAGACCCGGCGGCGGGCCGGGCTGCCTCAATAAGGCATCGGATGGGCCTTGTGGGCCGCGCCGATGGCGGCCAGCACATCGTCCGGCAGCCGGAGATCGGCCGCGCCAAGCGCCAGTTCCAGCTGCGATAAGGTCGTCGCGCCAAGAATGGGTATGATCGGAAAGGGCCTTGTCAGCGTCCAGGCGAGCGCCATGTGCACCGGATCGAGCCCCGCGCCTTTGGCGATGTCGAGATAGGCGGCAACCGCCGGCCCCACTCGGTCGGTGATCCGCCCGCTCAGGTTTTCGTTCAGTGTCCGACGCGACCCGGCTGGTATTGCCCCGCCCTGGTATTTGCCGGTCAAAAGACCCGCAGCCAGCGGTGTGAACCCCAAAAGCGTGACCTTCTCGTTATGGCCAAGCTCCGCCAGATCGGTGTCGTAGTTCCGGCAGAGAAGCGAATATTCGTTCTGGATCGACACCGGGCGCGGCCCGTGCCCGGCTTCGGCCAGCCGAAGCCAGTTGGCCATGCCCCAGGCGCTTTCATTCGACAGACCCCAATGGCGGATCTTGCCCGCCGCCACGGCCGCGCCGAGCGCTTCCAGGCACTCGGCCATATTGGCAAGCGTCGCCGCCGGGTCCTGCCGCGAGGGGTCGTAACGCCAGGCCTGACGGAAGTGATAGCTGCCGCGATTCGGCCAGTGAAACTGATAAAGGTCGATATAGTCGGTCCGAAGCCTTCTGAGCGAGGCGTCGAGCGCCCGGCTGATCGACGCGCCGGTGATCGGCTCACCACCGCGCGCCTGCCCGCCAGCCCCCGCGATCTTGGTCGCGATGACCCAGTCGCCGCGCCGCCCGCCCTGCGCCATCCAGTTGCCAATGATTTCCTCGGTTCGGCCCACCGTTTCGGCGCGGACCGGGTTGACCGGATACATCTCGGCGGTGTCGAGAAAGTTGATGCCCGCCGCCGCCGCGCGTTCGATCTGCGCGTGACCTTCGGTCTCGCTCGTCTGCGACCCGAATGTCATGGTCCCGAGACAGAAGCGCGACACCGTGATCCCGGTCGGTCCAAGCGTTGTGGTCTGCATCGGGTTCTCCTTCCTGCCGGACCGTGACCCTACAGGCTTTCGCGCCCGTGTCGAACCGGAAATCGCCCTGATGCCGTTTCCGCGTTCAGACTTAGGTCTGAACTCACGGGAATATGACAGACGCGGCGTCAGGTACAGGTGTAGACTGGTCGTCGCGTTTCTCGCTCTGGAAGGACCCTGCGATGCAGCGCCGACCCCTTTGCGGCCTCGTGCTTGCGCTCGCGGCCTGTCTTGTGGCCCCGGTTGCCGCATGGGCCAAACCCTTTCACTACCGACTCGATCCCGAGCGTTCCGTCGTGGGGTTCGAGACCGATTTCGGCCAATCCGTCATCCGCGGCCGGATGCCTGTCGATGCCGCCGATCTTACGCTCGATTTCGATGCCGTGACCGCCTCGCAGGTCAGCGTCACGCTCAACGCCGACGGCGCCCGCGCCAACTTCCCCTTCGCAACCCAGGCGATGCGGGGCGAGGCCGTCCTTGCGACCCGTCAGTTCCCCGAAATCCGGTTCCAAAGCACCGCCGTCCGGGCGGATGGCCCCGGGGCGCTCGTGACGGGCGAGATCACTATCCGCGGCGTTACCCGCCCGGTCACACTCGAAGCGCGGCTCTTCCGCGATGAGGGGACGCAGCCCGGCGAACGCGACAATCTCGCCATCCGCCTGACCGGGGCCGTCAGCCGTGCGGCTTTCGGCGCGACGGGTTTTGCCGATATGGTGGGCGACGAGGTCCGGCTGAACATCCTCGCCCATATCAAGCGCGACAACTGATCCCCCCGGCCTGAGCCGGCTTCGCCCCCGGCGAAGCAGGCGAGGCAAGGAACTTGCGCCCGGAACGGGCGCGCCGCAAGACAGGCGCCCAGTGCGCGAAATAAGCGCGCCGGGGGGAATTACCGCTGGGCTTTCCGCCATTCTCGCGCCATGGTGGCGCGCGTTTCCTGAATGTCCTGCCCATGCGTCTGCTTCTGTCCTTCGCCGCCCTCTTTCTTTCGGTCATCCTGCTGCAGATCGGCTCGGGCGGCGTGGTGCCGCTCGATGCGCTTTCCGGCGTCTCCCTGGGCTTTTCCACCCAGGAAATCGGCTTTCTCGGCTCGGCCCATTTCCTCGGCTTCTTCGTCGGCTGCTGGGGCGCGCCCCGCCTGATGGGCTCGGTCGGCCATTCCCGCGCCTTTGCCGCCTTCTGCGCCGCCGGCACCATCGGCATTCTTGCCCATATGCTCGTCATCGACCCCTGGGCCTGGGCGGGCCTCAGGATGATGTCGGGCCTTTGCGTCGCCGGTTGCTATACGGTGATCGAGGCCTGGCTGCAGGCCAAGGTCACGAATGAAACGCGCGGCCGGGCGATGGGCGTCTACCGGATTGTCGACATCCTCGGCAGCCTTGGCGCCCAGCTTTTCATCGGGGTGCTGGAACCGGCACATTACGTTTCCTACAACCTTCTGGCACTCATCTGCTGTGCCGCGCTCCTGCCCCTGACGCTGACCCGCGTCGAACAGCCCGAAACCCCCGACGCGCCGCGCCTGAGGCCAAAGCTTGCCTGGGACCGCTCGCCGCTCGGCGCGGCCGGCGTCATCGTCTCGGGCGTCACGGGTGCAGCCTTCCGCATGGTCGGGCCTGTCTACGGCCTCGCCGTCGGGCTTTCCGCCGATCAGATTGCGCTTTTCCTTTCGGCCTATGTCATCGGGGGCGGGCTTGCCCAGTACCCGATGGGATGGCTCGCCGACCGCTTCGACCGGCGCAGCGTCCTGATCGGGCTGTCGGTCGCTTCGGTCCTTTCCTGCGGGCTGACGATCCTCCTCTCCGGCACGGGCACCGTCGGCGTCTTTCTGTCCGCCGGGCTCTTCGGGCTGACCACCATTCCGATCTATTCGCTTTCTTCCGCCCATGCCCATGACTTCGCCGCCGACCATGAACGGGTTGAGCTTTCGGCCGCCCATATGTTCCTCTACGCCATCGGGGCCACCGCCTCGCCGCTTGTCGCCTCCGCACTGATCGCGGCCTATGGACCGGCGGCCATGTTCCTGCTGATCGCGCTCGCCAATGTCGCGCTTGTCGTCTTCGGCTTTGCGCGGATGCGGGCCCGCGCCGCGCCGGGGGTACGCACAGCCTATCAATACGTGCCCCGCACGAGTTTCATCGTCGGCCGTCTTCTTGGCCGCCGCCCGGGCGGCGACAGGGGCTGAGCGCCCGGCGCCTGACCCCGCAAAAGGTACTGGCCCTTTGCCCGGCAGCGGGCTATTTCTCCGCCCCGACACCAGGACCAGAGGCTCATGGCACGTATCCTCATCACCTCGGCGATCCCCTATATCAACGGGATCAAGCATCTCGGCAATCTTGTCGGCTCGCAGCTTCCGGCCGATCTCTATGCCCGCTACATGCGCGGGCGTGGCCATGAGGTGATGTTCATCTGTGCGACCGATGAACACGGCACCCCCGCCGAACTGGCCGCCGCCAAGGCAGGCAAGCCGGTTGCGGACTATTGCGCGGAGATGTGGCAGGTCCAGTCCGACCTCGCCAAGGGCTTTCGCCTGTCTTTCGACCATTTCGGCCGCTCGTCCAGCCAGCGCAACCGCGCGCTCACCCAGCATTTCGCCCGGCGCCTCGGCGAAAACGGCTTCATCGAGGAACGTGCCGAAAGCCAGGTCTTTTCGGTCGCCGATAACCGCTTCCTGCCTGACCGCTATATCGAGGGCACCTGCCCCAACTGCGGCTACGACAAGGCGCGCGGCGATCAATGCGAGAACTGCACCAAGCAGCTTGATCCGACCGACCTCATCAACCCCCGCTCAGCCGTTTCCGGTTCGACCGAGCTGGAGGTGCGGGAAACCAAGCATCTCTACCTCAAGCAGAAATCGCTGAAGGGTGAGATCGAGGGCTGGATCGACGGCCAGCAGGATTGGCCTGTTCTCACCACATCCATCGCCAAGAAATGGCTCCATGACGGCGACGGGCTGCAGGACCGGGGCATCACCCGCGACCTCGCCTGGGGCGTGCCGGTGCAGTTCGACGGCGCACCGTGGAGTGGCATGGAAGGCAAGGTCTTCTACGTCTGGTTCGACGCGCCCATCGAATATATCGCGGGGACCGCCGAATGGGCCGATGCGAATGGCAAGACGGATGCCGACTGGGAACGCTGGTGGCGCACCGACAAGGGCGCGGAGGATGTGCGCTACGTCCAATTCATGGGCAAGGACAACGTGCCCTTCCATACACTCAGCTTTCCCGCGACGATCATGGGGTCGCGCGAGCCGTGGAAGAAGGTCGATTACATCAAGTCCTTCAACTACCTGAACTACGATGGCGGCCAGTTCTCGACATCGCAGGGCCGCGGCGTCTTCATGGATCAGGCGCTGTCGATCCTGCCCGCCGACTACTGGCGCTGGTGGCTTCTCAGCCATGCGCCAGAAAACTCTGACAGCGAATTCACCTGGGAAAACTTCCAGGTCTCGGTCAACAAGGACCTTGCCGATGTGCTGGGCAACTTCGTCAGCCGCATCACTAAGTTCTGCCGGTCCAAATTTGGCGAGGCGCTGCCCGAAGGCGGCGTGCTCGATGCCCGCGCCGGGGCGCTGATGGCCGAGCTGGAAACCCGCACCCGCGCCTATGAGGCGCATATGGAGGCGATGGAAATCCGCAAGGCCGCGACGGAACTCCGCGCGATCTGGGTCGCGGGCAACGAATACCTGCAGGCGGCGGCACCCTGGACTGTCCACAAGACCGATCCCGACGCTGCTGCTGCGATGGTGCGGCTCGGCCTGAACCTCGTCCGCCTCTACGCGATCCTTTCCGAACCGTTCATCCCGGACGCCTCGGCCGCGATGCTTGCCGCGATGAAGGTCGAGAACCCCCGCTGGCCCGGCCCCATCGCCGAGGCGCTGGAGGCGCTGAAGCCCGGCCACGCCTTCGAGACGCCCGAGGTCCTTTTCGCCAAGATCGCGGATGCGGAGCGGGAAGACTGGCAGAAACGGTTCAGCGGTGTGAGAACCTAGGCCGACAGGAAGATCGCTACCAAGTTATGCGGCTCTGTCCCTCGCGCCTGCCCGTGGGATGGCGCTGCAGCGGACGAGCGAAGCGCTTCATAGTCGCCATGTCCTTCCACCATGCGAACGGCGCACTGGCGGCACCAAAGCGCCGGCCCGCCGGGACGGGCAGGCGCTGGCCCCTGCACCTTCGGCGCGCATCGGGGCCGGTTGCATCGGTCAAAGGCGCGCTGCATGCCAGCCGATCCGCTGCACCGGCCGGGCCGCAGCGGCAATTCGACAAGACGGGTACCCGGCGCCAGCCATACGTCCGCCATACGTTTTGCCGACAACTGGCAGACGCGGAAATCCAAACAAAAAGGGCGGAGCCTTCGCCCCGCCCTTCCATCGGTTTCCCGAACGTCCGCCGATCAGGCGAGCGCGAGGTTCGTCGCCGAGGAGCGGCCGTCGCGGCCGGCTTCGACGTCGAAGGTGACCTTCTGGCCATCCTTCAGATCGCGGATCCCGGCACGCTCAAGCGCGGAAATATGGACGAACACGTCCTTGCTGCCGCCATCCGGCGCGATGAAGCCGAAGCCTTTGGTAGCATTGAACCATTTCACGGAGCCCGTAGCCATCGTGATCTCTCCTTATGATCTGCCGCCCGCAGGAGTGCAGCGGCTCGGCGCAGTCAGTCGCAATCGAAGAACTGAGGCCGGTAAGGGAGACAGTGGTCGAAAGAGGTAACGTCGCGGGGGTCATATGGACCCTGCCGGCCGATTTTGCAACAAATATCGCGCGATAGGTCCATCGGCGACGTCAAACCGTCACAGCGCGACCGGCTCCACCAGACCCGGCCCGCTGCTCCGGTTCGAATTGACCTCAGTCCCGACACGGTGACAGACGAGGACGCCATCGGCGGCGGCCCGCATCAGAGGCGCCGCCCCATGTCCGGCCTCACCCAGCCAGAGCGGCCAGTCGCTTTCTTCCAGCACGACCGGCTCGCGGTGGTGGATCGCGGCCAGCGCCGGTCCGGCATCGGTCGTCACGATGGCGCAGGTGGACAGGCGGCGGCCGTCCCTTTCCCAGTCCTGCCAGATACCGGCGAGCACCAGCGGACGTCCATCCGCGCGGTGGATGAACCAGGGCAGCGGCACCTTCCCCTTTTCCCGCGTCCATTCGTAGAACCCGTCCGTCGGGATCAGGCAGCGCCGTTCGCGCACGGCCGCGCGAAAGGCCGGTTTTTCGGCGATCGTGTCGGCACGCGCATTGATCAGAAGCGGCCCGCCTTCGGGGCGGTCGTACCAGTGGGGCAGAAATCCCCAGCGCATTGACCTCAGCCGCCGCTGGCCGCCCGTACTGGTGCAGACCGGTATGCTGTCGGTCGGGCAGATGTTGTAGCGCGGACCGGCGGGCAGATCGTTGTCGGGCGCAGCATCGAAAAGCTGCACCATCGCCTCGTGAGGCAGGGTCAGGGCAATGCGTCCGCACATGCGCCGAGCCTAGCACCCCCGCCGCCAAAGAAAAGGCGCGACCCTACTTGAGGGGCCGCGCCCTGTCCTTTCCTGATGGCCGACGATCTTATTCGCCGACCTTCTTGATCCGGCCCTCGACGGTCGCCGTCACCTTGCCGGTTTCCATGATGTATTCCATCACGTCATTGGCCATCAGGTTGCCGTTACCTGCGTTGATCAGAACTTTGCCGCCGCCAAGTGCGGAATAGCCGTCGCCGCCGCCAAGCACATAGTCGTTGGTCGCGAGCTTGTAGACCTTGTTGATGTCGAGGTCGGCACCCCCGACCGTTACCGACGCAATCCGCGACCCTGCGGGTGCGGTCGGATCATAGACAAAGGCCATGCCCGATACCTGCGGGAAGCGACCTGCGCCCTTTTCCACCTGGCTCACCCCGTTTTCCAGCGCCGCAAGCAGCTGCGAGCCCGGCAGTTCGGTAACGACAGTCACGTTGCCGAAGGGCAGTTCGGTCAGGATATCGCGGCGCGTCAGCACCGTGCCCGGCTCATAGGTGCGGTCGGCGCGGATGCCGCCGCCATTGGCGATGGCGACATCGGCCCCGGTGCGCGCCCGGATCGCATCGGCAATCAGATTGCCCATCGCGCTTTCTTCGGCGCGCACGACGTTCCGGCGCGAATCGAGTGCGGTTTCGGTTGTCCCGATCTCCACATTCAGGCTTTCGTCCAGTTTCGCGGTGAAGGCGTCGACCATCGCCTGGCTTTCCGGGTCAGGTTCGACCATGGCCGTGTCGATGAAGCGGAACATCGGCACCCAGTCGATGGTGCGCTTGCCGTCCTTGTCGGCGCCGATTTCCACCATCAGGTCAACAGGGGAAAGGAACCGCCCGTCGATCGAGGTTTCGACATAGGCCGTCACGCCGTCATAGGCGGTGGCGTAGGAATGGTCGTCGCCCGACATGATCACGTCGAAGGCATGGCTTGCGATCAGCGCGCGGTCATTGGCCATGTTTGTCTGCACCACGCCGACAACGATATCAGCCCCGTCATCCCGCGCCTGCTTGGCCGCCGCAACGGCGGTATCGACGGTCGGCAGGAACTTCAGATCGCCGGTCGAGGACACTTCGGGCGAGGTGTCCTGCGCCACCGGAATCAGGGCGACCTTCACGCCGCCCACATCCTTCATCATCACGCCGCCAAGCCCGGCCACCGGCGAGCCATCGGCATTGGTGATGTTGATCGCGGCCCAGGGATATTTGGACGCCGCCATCTTCTCAGCAAAATTTTCCGGCCCGAAGTCGAACTCGTGGTTGCCCGGAACCGCGATGTCGAAGGGAACGAGATTGGTCAGGTCGATGGTGTTCTGGCCCTTGTCGAAGCCCGAAAGCAGCGAGGGCGAAAGCATGTCGCCATCGAAGACGTAAAGCGTGTTGGGGTTGGCTGCGCGTTCGGCCCGCGCCACGGCGTTGATGCGGGCAAAACCGCCGCGCCCATCATCTTCCGCGAAGCTGTAGGCGTCGCCGAGGCCGAGGATGGTCAGCTTGACCGTTTCGGCAAATGCCGGCGCGCTCAGGGCTGCCGTCAGCGCCGTCGCGCCCGCCAACATGGCCGCCAGACGAGTTTTCTGAATGGACATCTGAAGTCTCCCTCCGGGTGATTATCGGGCGAGTTTGCGGCCAGCGGGGTGGAGAGTCAAAGCCATTCCGTCGCCTTCCGGCCCGCCTCGGCCATTGACCGGAGGATCGCCAACAGGCATGACCCGCGCATGAACCTGTTCAAGATTTTCCGCCGCCCCGAATGGGACGCGTTGCGCAGCAAGGGCAGCACCTTTGGCGCCCCGGTCGATCTGGCCGACGGTTTCATTCATCTGTCGACCGCCCAGCAGGTCGCCGAGACGGCCGCGAAGCACTTTGCGGCGGAAAGCGACCTCGTCCTCGTGGCGGTGCCGGCCGACCGGCTCGGCGCCGACCTGAAATGGGAGGTCTCGCGCGGCGGCGCGTTATTCCCCCATCTCTACCGGCCGATGCGGATGGAGGACGTCCTTTGGGACAAGTCCCTGCCCCTTGGCGCGACCGGACATATCTTCCCCCAGGGTGTCCTGTGAGGTTTTACGAACGGGCCGGGCTCTGCGCGCTCCACCGGCTCGACCCGGAAACCGCGCATGGTCTATCGCTGAAGGCGCTGTCGCTCGGTCTCGTCCACCTGCCCGGCGCCGTCACATCACCCCGGCTTGCGACACGGCTCGCGGGCCTGTCCCTGCCGAACCCCGTCGGTCTGGCCGCTGGCTATGACAAGAACGCGACCGCGGCCGGTCCCCTGACCCGCGCCGGTTTCGGCTTTATCGAACTTGGTGCGGCAACGCCGCGCCCGCAGCCGGGAAACCCCAAACCCCGCCTCTTCCGGCTGGCGGCCGACAAGGCGGTCATCAACCGCTTCGGGTTCAACAACGACGGCGCGGCGGCCATCGCGCGCCGTCTTGCCGCACTCGACCGCCGCGTGCCCGTCGGACTCAACCTCGGTGCCAACAAGGACAGCGCCGACCGCGCCGCCGATTTCGCCGAGGTGCTGACGACCTGCGGCGCCCATGTCGATTTCGCGACCGTCAACGTCTCGTCCCCCAACACCGAGAAGCTGCGCGACCTGCAGGGCCCGGCCGCGCTCGCCTCGCTTCTCGCCGGCGTGATGGCCGCGCGGGACGCGCTGGCCCGGCCAGTGCCGATCTTTCTCAAGATCGCGCCCGATCTTGCCAGCGACGATATCGCTGCGATCGCCGACGTTGTTCTTGCCGCTGGCGTCGATGCCGTGGTGGCCACCAACACCACACTCGCCCGTGACGGCCTCACCAGCGCCGATCGAGACCAGACCGGGGGGCTCTCCGGCCGGCCGCTCTTCGACCGCTCGACACGGGTTCTGGCGCAGCTTTCCCAGGCGACGGGCGGGCGGGTGCCGATGATCGGCGTCGGCGGTATCGGTTCCGCCGAAGATGCCTATGCGAAGATCCGCGCCGGGGCCTCGGCCGTGCAGCTCTACACGGCGATGGTCTATCAGGGCCTTTCGCTCGTCACCGACATTGCGATGGGCCTGGACAGGCTCCTGGCCCGCGACGGCTTCGCAACGCTGGCCGAGGCGGTCGGCACCGGGCGGGAGGAGTGGCTGTGACACCCGTGATCTGGCACAACCCGCGCTGCTCGAAATCGCGCGCAACGCTCGCACTGCTGCAGGCGGAAGGCCATGAACCCGTGGTCAGGCTCTATCTGCAGGATCCGCCGAGTGCCGCGGAAATCCGCGCAGCGCTCCTCGCGCTCGGCCAACCCGCCTCGGCGCTCGTCCGGGCGGGCGAACCGATCTTCCGTGACCTCGGCCTTGGCAAGGACATGCCGGAGGCCGATCTGGTCGCCGCCATGGCCGCCCATCCCCAACTCATCGAACGACCGCTCGTCCAGTTCGGCAGCCGCGCCGCCATTGGCAGGCCGCCGGAAGCGGTGCTGGACCTCTTCTGAATTTCTTCGTTGCGCAACTACCCCGGGGGAGGCGCCGGTCCGAACGGACCGGCGGCGGGGGCAGCGCCCCCTATCCGGCAGCCGCCTCTTCGGCGCGGCGGTACCTCAGCGCCATCGTCGTGCCGCGCGCGGTATTCAGCACCATCAGCGCCGCCCAAAGCCCGTGATTGCCGAAGGTCGCCGTCAGGGTGACCAGCGCGACGGCATAGATGGCGACCGACACCAGCATGGTATTGCGCATCTCGCGCGACAGCGTCGCGCCGATATAGATGCCGTCATACATCCAGCTCGCGATGCCGATGACCGGGGCAAGCGCCACCCAGACCAGATAGTCGCGCGCCGCCAGTCGCACATTCGGCTCGGTCGTCATGACATCAATGATCGCGGGACCGGCCAGCCAGAACGCCGCCCCGAGAACAACAGCCCCACCCGCACCCCACTGGCTCGTCACGATGGAGGCGCGCCTGACCGACCGCGCCGACCGCGCGCCAACGGCCTGCCCCACCAGCGATTCCGCTGCGAAGGCGAAACCGTCAAGGCCACAGGCGGTGATTTCCAAGAATTGCAGAAGGACCTGATTGGCGGCGAGCGTGACGTCGCCATAGACCGCGCCCCAGAACACGAAGGTCGTGAACGCTCCCTGCAACAGGACCGACCGCAGCATGATATTGCCGTTCAGCTGCATCATCATGGCCACGCGCGCCCGGTCGAAGACACGCGGCCAGTCGCGCCATTGTCCGCCCCGAAATGCCGCCCGGCAGAGCCAGAGGCCGAGGCAGAGGCCGCTCCATTCCGCGATGAGGGTCGCGATCGCCACCCCTTCCACGCCCCAGCCGAGTCCCAGCACGAACCAGATGTCGAGCAGGATGTTGAATCCGTTCATCCAGAATTGCAGGACAAGAACGGACCGCGTTCGTTCGAGCGCGATGAGCCAGCCCGTCACGGCATATAGCGCGATCGTCGCCGGCGCGCCCCAGATGCGGATGGAAAGGTAGGACCGGGTCAGCGCCTCGACTTCCGGCGAAGCCGGCGCAAGCACGAAGGCCGCGCGAATGAGAATCGCCTGCAGGAGGATGAAGGCAATCCCTGCCGCGACCCCGATCATCAGCGCCCGCATCAGGATTGCCCCGGTTTCGGCGGCGTCCCGAGCGCCATGCGACTGTGCAACCAGACCCGAGGTCCCCATCCTGAGAAACCCGAATATCCAGTAGATGGAGGCGAGCACGACAGCGCCGACACCAACCGCACCAATCGGCGCGGCCTCGCCCATCTGGCCGACCACGCCGGTATCGACCGCCCCGAGGAGCGGCACGGTCGCGTTCGACAGAACGATCGGCAGGGCGATATTCAGAACCCGGCGGTGGGTAATCTCAGCCATTGCCGCCCGTCACGGCATCGGACCCCGGCCCCGGCATCAGGAAATGCCCTGTCGCCTGCGCAAAGAGGCGCGAACGGTTGTCCTGCCAGGCCTCGACATGAACGGATGCATAGCGCCGCCCCGACCGGTTGACGCGCGCCCGCGCATAGGCGTCGCGCGGCAGACCGGTACGCAGATAATCCACGGTGAAGTCGATCGTTTTCGGCAGCCGCGGCAAATGCCGGGCATCAAGTGCCGACGGATCGAGCCGCCCGTTTTCCATTTCTTCCCAGATCATCGACCAGCTGAGTTCGATGATCGCCGTCACCTCGAGAAAGGCAGCCGTCACACCGCCATGAATGGCGGGCAGAAGCGGGTTGCCGATCAGCTTTTCCTCGAAGGGTAGAAGGGCGGTCAGTTCATCGCCGCGCCGGTCGAACCGGATGCCGAGAAACTGGATGTAGGGCACACCCTGAACGAGCGCATTCAGCGCCGCATCGCGCCGCTGCTTGATGACCTGAACCGGTTCCGGCTGGGGCCGGCGCGGGGTTTTCCCGGTCATCCCCTGCCCTCCCGTCCGCGTTCGATGGTAAAGGCGCCTGTTGCGGTGGCGACCGGCCGTGACGGATCCTCATCGAACGCGGTCGCACGGACGAAAGCGACGGAGCGGGTCGTATTGTAGCATTCCGCCCGCGCCGTGATGCGCTGGCCGGGTGTCGCCGGGCGCATGTAGTCGATCCTCAGGTCGATCGTCGCGGTTCCAGCCGGCGCGGTCGGATGGCTCATCACGGCTGCCCCGCCACAGGTATCCATGAGGGCCGATACCGCCCCGCCATGGATGACACCGTTTTCGGGATCGCCGACGAACCGTGCATCGTAGGGCATGGAAATGGTTGCCGTTCCGTCCTGAATGGTCTCCAGCACCATGCCCAGCGCCCGCGCATGCGGTATCGATTCAATGAATTGCCGCGCCAGTTTCTGTTTCTGATCGTTCATCGCGACTGTTTCCCGGCAAAGCCTGCTGTTCCGGGCGATTTATTGGTGCTTGCCAAAGCCACCGCAAGTGCTATCTTTTGCAATTGAGAATAATTCGCAAATGCAGGAACACATGCACACGCCTTCAGCCGCACCGGCGCTGCCCACCGCCACGATAGCCCCGGCCGCACATATCCGGCCTTGGCGGATCGCCATCGCCGCCGTGCTTTTCGCCCTTGCCCTGGCACCCGGCGAACTTGGCACCCTGACCCGCGGGCTGATGCGGGATGCCTTTGTGCAGGTCTCTGCCTTCGTGGCCGCAACGCTGCTCCTGTTCTATGGCGCTGAACGGATCTTTCGCTTCGACATGGGGCTGGCCATGGGCCGGGCCCGGCGGATGCAGGTCCCACTTGCCGCGCTTCTCGGGGCGACACCCGGCTGTGGTGGTGCGGTCGTCGTTGTCGCCGCCTATGCCTCCGGCAAGGTCAGTTTCGGTGCCGTTGTCGCCACGCTGACCGCGACGATGGGCGACGCAGCCTTTCTGCTGATTGCCACGCGGCCGGATGCAGCGCTTGTCCTTCTGCCGCTGCAACTCTCTGCCGGCATCGTCACCGGCTGGCTCATCGACCGCTTCGTCGTCACGGACTATCGCCCTGCGGGCGGTGCCTGCGAAATCACCCCGAAAATCGGCGGCCCGCGCCTGCGCGATCTCGCCTATCTCGCCGCCGCAATCCCGGGCCTCGTGGTTGGCGCGGCGCAGATCGGCGGCGTCGCACTGGATGGAGTTCTGGGGCTGCCCGTCGAATGGTTTGCGCTGGCGGGGATCGCCACAGGGCTCCTGATCTGGGCGGTGTCGCCGGTGACGGCAATGACCAATCCCGCCGACACGCCCGTCACCCGCATGGCAGAGGAAACCGCCTTCATCTCCGTCTGGGTCATCATCGCCTATCTGAGCTACGATTACGCGGCCGCCTTTCTCGGCCTCGACCTCAAGGCGCTGTTCCTCAGCATCGCACCAGTTCTGCCGCTGATGGGCGCTTTGGTCGGGCTCATCCCCGGATGTGGTCCGCAGGTTCTGGTCGCCACGCTTTTCGTGCACGGCGCCATCCCCTTTTCTGCCCTCATGGCCAATGCCATCTCCAACGATGGTGACGCGCTTTTCCCGGCCATAGCACTGGCGCCCAGGGCCGCGATCATGGCGACAGTCTTTTCCACGGTCCCGGCGCTGATCATGGCCTACGGGTTCTACTTCTTCGCCCCCGGCTTCCTGAATTGACCGAACCCGCCAACGGAGTTGTGGTGGTGCCGCAGTCCCGCTAGGGTCGATGCGGGAGGTCGGCGATGCCTGGCGAACGTCTCAGCTTCAAGGACATGTGCGCACGCTTCGACGTGACCCCGAGGACGTTGCGCTACTACGAATATGTCGAACTGCTGGCCCCGATCAAGGAAGGGCGCGCGCGCTTTTACGGGCCGCGCGAAATCGCCCGCATGACGCTTATCCTTCGCGGCCGGCGCTTCGGCTTCAGCCTCGAAGAAATCCGCCAATGGCTTTTGATCTACCAGCAGAAGGGTACCCGCGACCAGGCCCGTGTCTTCGTCGAAATGGCCGACAGACAGCTGGTCGAACTTGGCCGTCAACGTGACGAACTCGACGCCACAATCGCCGATCTCACCGCGCTGCGCGCTGCCACGGCCGATTCGCTGAAAGGCTGACCCCGCGCGGGGGCACGCCCGACCGGTCACAAAATTTCAACGACGCAACGTCACCCATTCATGACATTACGTCAGGCCCGCCGTGACGTGACGTTACGGTGACGTTCACGTCAACTTCACTTGTAGACTGCCCTCAAGTTCCGAATTTAGGCCCCATGACGTTACGAAAACGACCCCGGAACCCGACCATGACCGAAGAGACAATGACCATCCGCGAGATGTGCGACACATTCGACGTGACGCCGCGCACCTTGCGATTTTACGAATCCAAGGAACTTCTGTTTCCGATACGGCTGGGCCAGAAGCGGCTCTTCACCCGGCGCGACCGCGCGCGGCTGAAGCTGATCCTGCGCGGCAAGCGCTTCGGCTTCAGCCTTGAGGAAATCCGGCAGCTTCTGGCGCTCTATACCGTCGGCGACCAGCAGCAGACGCAACTGAAGAAAACGCTGGAAGTCGCATCGCAGCGGCTCGACGCCATGCGCCAGCAGCGCGAAGATCTCGACAAGGCGATTGCCGAGCTTGGCCAGCAGATCGCCGAGGCCGAGGCTATCCTGTCCGAAAAAATTCGCCTCAACGCCGCCTGAACCACCCGAGGAGACCCGACCATGCCCAGCTATTCCGCGCCGACGAAAGACATCGGCTTCGTCCTTAACGAAGTCCTGAACGTCGCGGAAAGCGACATTCCGGGCTATGCCGATCTGGAAGCCGATTTCACGGCCGCCATTCTGGACGAGGCCGGCAAGATCGGCCGCGATGTGCTGGCGCCCCTGAACGCTTCGGGCGATGCCGAAGGCTGCCGGCTGGAAAACGGCGTCGTCCTTACCCCGAAGGGCTTTCGCGATGCCTTCGAAAAGATGCGCGAAGGTGGCTGGAACGGGCTCGACATGCCGGAGGCTTATGGCGGACAGGCGCTGCCGTCGATCATGTATACCGCGGTGGGCGAGATTTTCGTCTCAGCCAACATGGCCTTCAACATGTATCAGGGCCTGACCCACGGGGCGATCTCGGCCATCCTCGCCCATGGCACCGAGGCACAGAAGACGACCTATGTGCCGAACATGATCAGCCTCGACTGGACAGGCACGATGAACCTGACCGAACCGCATTGCGGCACGGACCTCGGCCAGCTTCGCACCAAGGCCGAACCGCAGGCGGACGGCAGCTATCGCATCACGGGACAGAAGATCTTCATCTCCGCCGGCGATCACGATCTTGCCGACAATGTCATCCATCTCGTTCTTGCCAAGGCCCCGGGTGGCGGCGAGGGAACGAAGGGCATCTCGCTCTTCATCGTGCCGAAATTCCTGATCCGGGACGACGGCACGCTTGGCGCGCGCAACGGCGTGTCCGTCGGCAAGATCGAGGAAAAGATGGGCATCCACGGCAATGCGACCTGTGTGATGAACTATGACGGCGCCGAAGGCTACCTTCTCGGCGAGCTTCACAAAGGCATGTCGGCCATGTTCACGATGATGAACGAGGCCCGCCTTGCCGTCGGGCTGCAAGGTTACGCGGTGGCGGAGCCTGCCTATCAGGCCGCTGTCGCCTATGCCCGGGAACGGCTTCAGGGCCGGGCCGTTACCGGCACCGAAAACCCTTCGGGTCCCGCCGATCCACTGATTGTCCACCCGGATATCCGCCGCAACCTGATGGACCAGAAAAGCTTCATCGAAGGCGCCCGGACTTTCGTGCTCTGGGGGTCCACCCTTCTCGACCGGGCGGCCCGCACCGATGACCGGGCGGCCGAGGGGCTGATTTCGCTCCTCACTCCCGTCATCAAGGGTTTTCTCACCGACAAGGGCTTTGAGGCCGCAGTGAACGCCCAGCAGATTTACGGCGGGCACGGTTATATCGAGGAACAGGGCATGTCCCAGTTCGCCCGCGATGCCCGGATCACCATGATCTACGAAGGCGCGAACGGCGTGCAGGCGCTTGACCTTGTCGGCCGCAAGCTGGCGGCCGAGGGCGGTAAGCCGGTGATGGCCTTCTTCGATCTGGTCAAATCCTTCATCAAGGAAAACGAGGCGAATGAGGCGTTGAAGGCGGACTTCCTCGATCCTCTCAAGGCGGCCTCCAAGGATCTGCAGGCGGCGGGCATGTTCTTCATGCAGCACGGCATGAAGAACCCCAATGCCGCACTCGCCGGCTCCTACGATTTCATGCACCTTTTCGGCCATGTCTGCCTCGGTCTCATGTGGGCCCACTCCGCTAGGGCCGCGCAGGACGCGCTGGCTGGCGGCACCTCCGACAAGGCCTTTTACGAGACGAAGCTTGCGACGGGGCGCTACTACATGGCGCGGCAGTTGCCGATGACGGCGACCCACCTCGCGCGGATCCAGTCGGGCGCGGATTCGGTCATGGCACTCGCGGCGGAGGCATTCTAAGCTTGGTTGGCAACACGGGCGGACATGAGCCTACTGGAAAGGTCTTTGACATGCAGCGCCGATTGCGCCTGACCCGACGCTTCGCGGCGGCGATGACAGACGACGCCTATCGGGGGCTGACCCGCTTCGCCGCCGACGCCGGTATCACGCCGAACGAGGCACTTTCCTTCGTCTTCGCCAATCTCGGCGCCGTCACCGACCGGTCCAGGATCAATCGAGAACTTCGGCAATTCACTGCCGGGCTCCCGGATCGGCAGGCGTAACCAATGGAGAGCACTGAATTGGGTATTTGTGCAACGAAGAAACCGGTAGTGCGCCCCGGTCCCGACGCCGGCCCTCAAACCTGGGGTGCTTCTCGTCGGACCCGGGGCGACTTCTCCGTTGGCGGTCATCGGCTCCCCAGCCTGTACCGCGTCAATACGCTCGCGCGATTCTGGTTAACAAACCCTTATTCTTCGTTGCGGAAATACCCCGCGGGGGTGTGGGGGCGCGAAGCCCCCACTTGGACGGCAAGCCAAGGGAGTACGGCATGACGGCTAAACTCTATTGCTTCGGCGAAAGCGGCAATGCCTACAAGGCCGCGCTGTCGCTCACGCTGGCCGGGATGGACTGGGAACCGGTCTTCGTCAATTTCTTCAATGGCGCCACCCGGACGCCCGAGTTTCGGGCGCTGAACGAGATGGGCGAGGTTCCGGTGCTCGTCGACGGCGATGTGACGCTGACCCAGTCCGGGGTCATTCAGGACTATGTGAGCTCCAAGACCGGCAATCTCGGCGGGCGGTCCGCGGCCGAACGGCGCGACATCCTGCGCTGGCTCTTCTGGGACAATCACAAGATGTCGAGCCAGGCCGGAACCACCCGATTCCTGATGAATTTCCTGCCGGTGGAGAAGCGTCCGGCCGAAGTCATCGCCTTCATGCAGGCCCGTCTCAAGGCCGCCTACACGGTCCTCAACACGCATCTGGAAACCCGCAGCTGGATGGTCGGCGATCAGGTCACCATCGCCGACACCGCCTGCTGCGGCTATCTGTACTACCCCGAGCCTTTCGGCTTCGACCGCGCCGACTGGCCCCATATCGACCGCTGGCTCGACCGTATCGCGGCCCTGCCCGGCTGGAAGCATCCCTATGACTTAATGCCCGGCAACCCGTCAGAACGGGCCTGACACCAAGGAGCGCAACATGAACTGGGTAATGATCCTTCTTGCCTACACCGTCACGGCCGAATCGGTTCCCCACGAGGTGCGGAATTTCGAGCTGGCCTTCGCGACGGAGCAACTTTGCGAAGCGGCGCGCGAACGCGTGGAAACCCAGCTTAAGACCCGCGTCATTACTGTGAAAGCCACATGCGTACAGGTGGCCCAAGGACCAGCGAACTGACATGACAGAAGCCTACATCTACGATGCCGTGCGTTCGCCACGCGGCAAGGGCCGCGCCGATGGCAGCCTGCACGAAGTGACCTCCGTCGCGCTTTCGGCGAAGATCCTGAACGCGGTGAAGGAGCGCAACAACCTGACCGGTCACGCTGTCGAGGACGTGATCTGGGGCAATGTCACCCAGGTCGGCGAACAGGGCGGCTGCCTTGCCCGCTCTGCCGTGCTCCTCTCCGACCTTGATGAGCGCATTCCCGGCCTCGCCATCAACCGCTTCTGCGCTTCCGGCATGGAGGCGGTGAACCTCGCCGCCAATCAGGTGAGGGGCGGTGCCGGTCAGGCCTATATCGCGGGCGGCGTCGAGATGATGGGCCGTGTCGCCATGGGCTCGGACGGGGCGGCAATCGCCGTCGATCCCAGCCTCGCCATGAAGACCTATTTCGTGCCGCAGGGCATCTCGGCCGATATCATCGCGACCGAATACGGGTTCAGCCGCGACGATGCAGACGCGCTTGCCGTCGAATCTCAAAAACGCGCCGCAAAGGCCTGGGAAGACAAGCGTTTCGCGAGATCGGTCATCACGATCAAGGATCAGAACGGCCTGCCGATCCTGGCGCATGACGAATATATGCGGCCCGGCACCGACATGCAGGCGCTTGGCCGGCTCGATCCGTCGTTCAAGGCGATGGGCGAGGTCATGCCCGGCTTCGACAAGGTTGCGCTGATGAAATACCCGCATCTGGAGCAGATCAACCATATCCACCATGCCGGCAATTCCTCCGGCATCGTCGACGGCGCAGCCGCCGTACTGATCGGCAACAAGGAGTTCGGCGAGGCCCACGGTCTGAAGCCCCGCGCCCGCATCCGGGCGACGGCGAAGATCGGCACCGATCCAACAATCATGCTGACCGGCCCGGTCCCGGTGACCGAGAAGATCCTGAAAGACAGCGGCATGTCGATTGCCGACATCGACCTTTTCGAAGTGAACGAGGCTTTTGCCAGCGTCGTCCTGCGCTTCATGCAAGCCTTTGATGTGGACGCGGACCGCGTCAACGTCAATGGCGGCTCCATCGCGATGGGCCACCCCCTTGGCGCCACGGGGGCAATCATCATCGGCACGCTGCTGGACGAGTTGGAGCGCAGTGGCAAGGGCACTGGCCTTGCCACGCTCTGCATCGCCTCTGGCATGGGGGCCGCCACGATCATCGAGCGGGTGTGATGGCCATCCTCCGCAAAGGCAGCGTCGCCGAGGTGCATCCGGGATCATCCTATCCCGACCCCTATAATCTGGGGTCGGGCAATCTGTCCTACCGTCACCTGACGGAGGCCGGCGGGCTGACCCAGTTCGGCGCGGCTTTGGAGACGCTTCACCCTGGCGGACAGTCGAGCCAGATGCATTGGGAAGACGGCGAGGATGAGTTTCTCTACATGCTCTCCGGCGAAATCACCGTTATCGAAAACGGCGCGGCAACGGTGATCGGACCGGGCGATGCCTGTACCTGGAAGGCAGGCACGCCGGTGGCGCATTGCCTCAGGAACCATACGGAACAACCCGCCACCTATCTGATCGTCGGCACCCGCAACCCGGCCAACATCACGCATTACCCCGGGCTCGACATGCTGGCGACACCGACCGGCTACACCCGGCTGGACGGCACCCCCTACCCCAAGCGCGAGACGTAAACACATGCCGAAGTTAGACATTTCCCGCGCCCCGCTCCGGACCGGCTCGATCTATCCCGAACCCTATGCCAGCCAGATGGCAGGTCGTTCCTCGCTCCGCCTCGGCGATCTCGCCGGGCTTACGCAATACGGGGTGAACATCGTCATGCTGGAGCCGGGTGCGGTCGCCTCGCTCCGCCACTGGCACCAGAACGAGGACGAATTCGCGATCGTCCTCGACGGCGAACTGACGCTCGTCGAGGATGACGGTGAAACAGCAATGGGCCCCGGCGACTGCGCGGCCTGGAAGGCAGGCGTGGCGAACGGACACCGTTTCGTCAACCGATCTGGCAGTCCGGGGCGTTTCCTCGTCGTCGGCAGCAAGGCGCCGCGCGAGGTTGCGACCTATACTGACGTGGACATGACGGTCCATATCGAAGGCGGCAAGGCCCGCTTCACCTATCATGACGGCAGCGATTGGACGGGACACCGCGAACCGGCGCCGAAAGGAGACAAGGCATGAGTGATTTCAGCTATGCGGTGGATAAGGATGGCGTGGCCACGCTGACCTGGGATGTACCGAGCAAGTCGATGAACGTGATGACGCGTGAGGCTTTCGCGCTGGTCAGCGAGATGGTGGACAAGGCGCTGGCAGACCCCGCCGTCAAGGGCATCATCGTCACGAGCGGCAAGGAGAGTTTTGCCGGGGGCATGGACCTGAACGTGCTGGCGACGATCCGGCAGGAGGCAGGCGACAACCCGGCCCAGGCGCTCTTCGATTTCACGATGTCGGGCCACCACATCCTGCGCAAGCTCGAACGAGCCGGTATGGACCCCAAGACCCTGAAGGGCGGCAAGCCTGTCGTCTGCGCCATTCCCGGGACCTGTGCGGGCATCGGGACCGAGGTCGCGCTCGCCTGCCACCGCCGAATCATGGCGGACAATCCGAAAGCGAAGATCGGCCTGCCGGAAATTCTTGTCGGACTTTTCCCCGGCGGTGGCGGCACAACGCGGTTTTCCCGCATGGTGGGCGCGATGGCAGCCTCGCCGGTGCTGCTGGAAGGCAAGATGCTGGAACCGGCCAAGGCCAAGGCCGCCGGACTGATCGACGAGGTTGTCGCGCCCGAGGCGCTTCTGGCGCGGGCAAAGGAATGGGTGCTTTCGGCAACCGACGCCGATATCGTCAAACCGTGGGACGCCAAGGGTTACAAGATGCCGGGCGGCGCACCCTATCATCCGGCAGGATTCATGACCTTTGTCGGGGCCTCGGCCATGGTCCATGGCAAGACACAAGGCGTCTATCCAGCAGCCAAGGCGCTCCTATCCGCCGTCTACGAGGGTGCGATGGTGCCCTTCGACACCGCGCTGAAGATCGAGGCGCGCTGGTTCACCAAGGTGCTGATGAACCCGTCTTCCTCCGCGATGATCCGGTCGCTGTTCCTGAACAAGGAAGCGCTGGAAAAGGGCGCGAACCGGCCAGCCGTCGCCGACCAGAAGGTGAGGAAGGTCGGCATTCTCGGCGCCGGCATGATGGGCGCGGGCATCGCCTATGTCAGCGCCAACGCGGGCATCGAGGTCGTGCTGATCGACGCGAAACAGGAGGCCGCCGAGCGCGGTAAGGCCTATAGCGAGGGCCTCCTCGACAAGGGCATGAAACGGGGAAAGGTCACGGCGGCGAAGAAGGCCGAAGTGCTGGGCCGCATCACTGCCACGACCGACTATGCCGCGCTGGCGGGCTGCGACCTGATCGTCGAGGCGGTCTTTGAGGACATGGGCGTCAAGGCCGATGTGACCGCAAAGGCCGAAGCCGTCATTCCGGCGGATGCGATCTTCGCCACCAACACCTCGACCCTGCCAATCTCGGACCTCGCCAAGGCCTCGAAGCGGCCCGGGCAGTTCATCGGCATTCACTTCTTCAGCCCCGTCGACAAGATGATGCTGGTCGAGATCATCAAGGGCCGCGAAACCGGCGACGTTGCCGTGGCCAAGGCGCTCGACTTCGTGCGCCAGATCAGGAAGACCCCGATCGTCGTCAACGACGCCCGCTTCTTCTACGCCAACCGCTGCATCATTCCTTACATCAACGAAGGCATCCGCATGGTGGCCGAGGGCGTCGAACCGGCGCTGATCGAGAATGCGGCGAAACTTCTCGGCTTCCCGCTCGGGCCGCTGCAACTGGTGGACGAGACCTCCATCGACCTCGGCGTCAAGATCGCCAAGGCGACGAAGGCGGCGATGGGCGATGCCTATCCTGACGGCGAGGTGGATACGGTTCTCTTCGCCATGGCCGACAAGGGCCGGCTGGGACGGAAGTCGAATTCGGGTTTCTATGCCTATGATGACAAGGGCGGCCGCCTTGGCCTTTGGGACGGTCTTGCAACCGACTACCCGGTCGCGAAGGATCAGCCCGAATTGGCCGAGGTGCAGCATCGCCTGATGATGGCGCAGGTGCTGGAGGCGGTGCGCGCGCTGGAAGAAGGCGTGCTGGAAGACATCCGCGAAGGCGATGTCGGCGCGATCCTCGGCTGGGGCTTCGCGCCCTGGTCAGGCGGGCCGTTTTCCTGGCTCGACATCCTCGGGGCCGAGAGGGCCGTTGCGATCTGCGACGGGCTTCAGGCCGCGCACGGGCCCCGCTTCGCGGCGCCGAAGCTCCTGAAGGAGATCGCGGCCAAGGGCCAGACCTTCTATGGACGCTTTTCCCCCGCCGCCAAAGCGGCCTGACATGTCGGAATTCCGGGGGCTTCGCGCCCCCGGACCCCCGCGAGTTATTTCGGGCAAGATGAAAGATCAGGCGGGATCGAAGCCGTAGCCGAAGCGAGCGATATCCGCGGCGCAGATTGTGCGAACGGTTTCGGCATCCCTTTCGGAGTAGTAGGGCCGCCAGTCACGCTGGCGGTCCGATCTGTTTGTAGTCAGTAGCGGCGCGAGGCGGAAGCCGAGATGTGCTTCGAAAGGGCGGACGTCGTCGTCAAAATGTTCGAGGCGGATGAAGAGGTCGCAGCGCTCGGTCCCGTTTGCCGTCGTCACGTAACGACCATAGGGATTCGCGCCGATGCTGGCACGGGTTTCGGGCGCATCGAGGAAGGCGCTGAAATCGCGGCTCTTGGCGAGCGCGACGGCCGGGTGCTCGAAACCCTGCGCGCGCAGCCAGTGGTAATAGCTGACCATCCGGTCCCAGGGGTTCCGCACGAGCGTGACCGTGAAGTAGCTGGCGATTTCGTCGTCGCTCGCCAGCCCGCGAATGTCGGCGAGTGTGGAATGTTTCCAGAGCCGTCCTTCGGTCTTGACCGATTTCAGCCGACCCTTGCGGGCCCGTGCCTTCGGGGTGTCGCCGACGAAAATGTCATCCTTCATCGCCCGCGCCTCCAGCGCCAGCGTCAGCGATGTGCCGCCGGTCTTCGGGATATGGATGAAGATGTAGCGGCGGCCGCGCGACAGGATCATGCGCCGAAGGTTAGCGCCCCCGAAGCGCGATGATAAGCCCGGCGGCAAAGATCATCGCGATGCCGGCGATGGCGGGCGGACCCAGAAGGTCGCCCCAGAGGGCATAGGCCCAGAAGGCGCTCGCCGGCAGGATGACATATTCGAAGATGGCAACCCGGCTCGCCTCGGCGATCTGATAGGCGCGGATCATCATGCCGACCCCGAGAAGCGAGCCCGCCGCCTGCACGAAGGTCCAGAAAAGGAAGGTCTGCGTCGGCCAGGCAGCCCCGCGCAGAAGGAAACCGGCCGCGCCTTCCGGCACCTCCGGCTGCCAGAGCGCCATGACCGCCATCCCGGCAAGGCCGATCAGCCCGAGCATTGCGAAGAACCCCATAAGAAGCGCTTCGGCCGCCTCACCCTCGCACCATTGCCGGGTCGCGATGTTGCCGAGCGCATAGAGCGCCCCTGCCGCAATCGGCAGCACGGTGGCGAGGCCCATGGTGGCCCCCTGCCCTGGCCCGAGGACGAGGAGTGCCCCGCAAAAGCCAAGGACGACGGCAAAAATGCGGAACGGACCCATCGGCATCCCGAAGGCGAAGCGCGAAATCAGCAGGGTGAAGATCGGCGCGGTAAAGAGCCCGGCCGCGACCACCGCCACCGGCAGGAAAGCGAGCGCACCGAAATAGATGATCATCGCACTGCCGTGAAGCGCGCTTCGCCCGGCCACCGCCGCCAGGTTCTTCGGTCTGAGATTGAGGCCGAAAAGCGGTGCCAGCGCTGCAAGAATCACAAAGCCGAAGACCGTCCGGGTCGCAAAGAACTGCCAAAGGCCACCGTCGCGCGCGATCACCTGGACGAAATTGTCGGTAAAGCCAATGGCGGTGGCATAGCCGAGGATCAGCAGCGCCGCCTGAACGGTACGGTTGGCACCGGGGGCAAGGGTGGTTGTCGTCATCTCGCCTCCGGGCGTCGGTTCCTGCTTCACTTCAAGGGCGACCGGCGGCAATATTCGCGTCTGTTAGCGACATGCGCTGATCGGGGAGGAAGAAATGGGCTGGATGGCGGATGAAACCGGGCTGGAACGCAACGCTGCGAATTTCGTGCCGTTGACGCCGCTCTCCCACCTTGCCCGCGCCGCAGATGTGTTTCCCCATCGCGTGGCGGTCGTCTACCGGTCGGTCCGACGGACCTATCGCGACTATCACGCCCGGGTCAGCCGCCTTGCCTCTGCACTCGCACAGGCCGGAATCGGCCCCGGCGATGTGGTGGCGACCCTCTTGCCGAACGTTCCGGCCCAGGCCGAGGCGCATTTCGGCGTGCCGGCGGCCGGCGCCATCCTCAATACGATCAACACGCGGCTCGACACCGACACGGTGGCCTATATTCTCGATCACGGTCAGGCGAAGATGCTCCTCGTCGATACCGCGCTGCTGCCGCTTGCCGAGGCCGCCCTGGCGGCTTTGGAAGGCCCAGCGCCCCGGATCATCGAGGTCGCCGACACCGAGGCCGGCCTCAGCGCGAGCGGCCGGTACATCGAATACGAGGCGTTTCTTGCGGGGGGCGACCCGAATGCGCCGTGGAAAATGCCCGAAGACGAATGGGAAAGTCTGGCCCTCAACTACACGTCCGGCACGACCGGGCGACCGAAAGGGGTCGTCTATCACCACCGGGGCGCCTACCTGATGACGATGGGCACGGTGGTCAGCTGGCGCATGGTCCTGCATCCGGTCTACCTGACCATCGTCCCCCTCTTTCACTGCAACGGATGGTGCCACACCTGGCTTATGCCGCTCGTCGGCGGCACGCTGGTCTGCTGCCGCGACGTGACGGCCAAGGCGATCTACGACGCCATCGCCGATGAGGGTGTCACGCATATGGGCGGGGCACCCATCGTGCTCAACACCATCATCAATGCCCGGGCCGAGGATCGCCGACCCTTCGATCACGTTGTGGAGGCTTTTACGGCCGGCGCCCCGCCACCCGCCGCGACGCTGGCCGCCATCGAACCGCTGGGGTTCCGGGTCACCCAGGTCTACGGGCTGACCGAAACCTACGGCCATGTCACCGAATGCCTGTGGCGGGACGAATGGAACGACCTGCCCCAGGGCGAAAAGGCCGCGATCAAGGCCCGCACCGGCATCCTCATGCCGATGATGGAGGCGATCAACGTGCAGGATGAGGCGAGCCGGCCGGTACCGCGCGACGCCTCGACGGTCGGCGAAATCGCGGTCCGGGGGAACTGCGTGATGAAGGGCTACTACCGCAATCCGGCCGCAACCGCCGAGGCTTTCAAGGGCGGCTGGTTCCGGTCGGGCGACATCGCCTTTCAGCATGAGGACGGCTATATCAAGATCACCGACCGCGCGAAGGACATCATCATCTCCGGCGGCGAAAACGTCTCCTCGGTCGAGGTCGAGGGCGCGCTGATGCACCACCCGGCCGTGTCGCTATGTGCCGTCGTCGCCAAGCCCGACGAGAAATGGGGCGAGGTGCCCTGCGCCTTTGTCGAGCTGAAGGAAGGGACAGTGGCCGACGAGGCCGAGCTGATCGCCTTTGCCCGGGCCCGGCTCGCGGGCTTCAAGACACCGAAAAAGGTGGTTTTCTGTGAACTGCCCAAGACATCGACCGGGAAAATCCAGAAATTCGAACTCCGCGCGATCGCAAGGGCCATGTGAGTCGCCCCGAGGCCGCGTCGGAAAGGTAGAAGGCAAAGGCGCGCGCCTGATTGCGGCGCTGGCGCACATGGACAATCGGCATCGCCGGACGGATAGTGGCCGCATGACGCACGATGCCGATATCCTGATCACCGGTGGCGGCCTCAACGGGCCTGCGCTGGCAATCGCGCTGGCGCGGGCCGGGTTGCGGGTTGCGCTGATCGACGCCCAGCCGGCCGGCGCACGGGCCGAAGCGGGCTTCGACGGGCGCGCCTATGCGCTCGCCATCGCATCGCAACGGTTGCTTGCGGCTATCGGTATCTGGGACCGGCTCAAGGCCGACGTGCAGCCGATCCTCCGGATCAAGGCGAGCGATGGCCGGCCCGGCGAGGGCGCGGCGCCCTTCGTGCTCGATTTCGACGCCGCCGAGATCGAGGAAGGCCCGGTGGGCTTCATGGTCGAGGATCGGCATCTCTACGCCGCCTTCCATGCGGCAGTCGGGGCCGAGGCGCGGATCAGGCATCTGCCGGCGACAACCGTCGCGACGCAGGCAGCGGATGCCGCCGGGATAAGTGTCGCACTTTCAGACGGGCGCGTCCTGCATGGCCGTGTCCTTGCCGGTTGCGACGGGCGCGGGTCCGGCACGGCGGAACGTGCCGGCATCCGGAGGACGGGTTGGAGCTATGGTCAGACCGCGCTCGTCTGTGCGGTGAGCCACGAAAAGCCGCATGAGGGTATCGCGCATCAGTTCTTCATGCCCTCCGGACCGCTGGCGATCCTGCCGCTCAAGGGAAACCGATCCTCCATCGTCTGGAGCGAAAGCGATGCCGAGGCGAGGGTGATCGCCGGGCTTGACGACGCGCGCTTTCTGGCCGTGCTGCGACCCCGGTTTGGCGAATTTCTGGGGAAAATCGCGCTTGCGGGCGGGCGCTTCAGTTATCCGCTCAGCCTGACGCTGGCAGACAGCTATGTCGCACCAAGGATCGCGCTTGTCGGCGATGCGGCCCATGGGGTCCATCCCATCGCAGGCCAAGGGCTTAACCTCGGGTTCCGTGACGTGGCGGCGCTGGCCGAAGTACTGGTCGCGGCCGCGCGGCGGGGCGAGGACATCGGCGCGGCTGACGTTCTGGCGCGTTACCAGAACTGGCGGCGCTTCGACGCGACGACGCTTGCCCTTGGCATGGACAGCGTGAACCGCCTTTTTTCGAACGACAACCCGCTGCTGCGGGCGGCGCGCGACCTCGGCATGGGTGCCGTGGGTGCCTTGCCGGGCCTCCGCCGCGCCTTCATCCGGCAAGCGGCCGGTCTTGCAGGCGAGCCACCAAAGCTCCTTCGCGGCCAGGCACTTTAGGCGGACCGACGGACCCGCAACGCGCGCCTTCTTGCCGGAACCACGGCCCGCCCCCAGGGTTACTCGATTGTCCGCCCTGCCCCGATGGGCTATTCTGTCTTGCAACCGAGGCAGAGAGCAGGCCCGCCCCGCGCGATGACAGCGCTACAGGAATATCAACGGCTGGAATGTACCGGCCTCTGGCGGGAATCGCCCGATGCCCAGCGCCGCGAGGTCATTGTCTCCTTTGGCGATGCGACGCTCGTCATTGCCGACGCGAAGAATGCCCGTGCGCTGGCCCACTGGTCGCTGCCGGCCGTTCAGCGGCTGAACCCCGGCGAACGCCCCGCTATTTTTGCCCCCGGCCCCGAAGAGGGCGAGGATCTGGAAATTGAGGACGAGGCGCTGATCAAGGCCATCGGCAAGGTTCACACCATCATCGAGGCGCGGCGCCCGCATCCGGGACGCCTGCGAACGCTTCTGCTGGCGACAGTGCTCATTTGCCTTTTCGCGCTCGGCTTCTTCTGGATGCCGACCGCGCTTATCCGCCATACCGCCGGCGCCCTGCCCCCCGCCAAGGTCCGCGATATCGGGCTGGCATCACTGACTGACCTGTCGCGGCTGACGGGGCCGCCCTGCACCACACCCGAAGGCCGCGCCGCGCTCGACCGGATGGGCGAGCGTCTGTTGGGTGGCGGTGGCCGCCTTTTCATCCTGCCCAATGCCCTCAGCGGTGCCGTGGCGCTACCGGGTGGCATCGTCGCACTTGGCCGCGATGTCATCGAAACCGGCCCCACTCCGGACCTCGCCGCCGGTCATGTGGTCGCGGCCGCCCTTGCGCGCGACCGAACCGATCCGACCCTTGCCGCCCTGCGGTTCGCCGGTTTCCGGGCGAGCGTCGACCTGCTGACAACAGGCAATCTGCCGGATGGTGCGCTTTTCGGCTATGGCGAGGCGCTTCTGACGCGCGCGCGACCCGATCTGCCCTTGCCGGAACTGCAAGCCCGCTTCGCGGCGGCGGGCGTTTCGGCCGCCGCCTATTCTCAGGCGATGAACCTGCCGCAGGACACCGAAGCACCACCCGCGCCAGCGGGGCCTGTGATGGAGGATAGCGACTGGGTCGCCATCCAGGGCATCTGTGCGGGCTGACGCGGTGCCTCGTCAGCGCCGGATGAATGCGTCCGGATAGCCGGACCGGCGGGCGAAGGCCAGCGCGTCGGACAGATCAGCGGGGTCGGCGAACGGACCGGCTAAAACCATCCGCAATGGCCGCTGACCCTGCCGGCTTTGTGCCGTCGCGACCCTGAAACCCTGCGCTTTCAACAGCGAAATCGCGCGTTCGGCGTTTGCCGGTTCACCGAAGACGCCAACCTGCACATAGGCCTGCGCTGCGGAGCCTGCGCTGACCTTAGCCGGTTTCGACGGCTGCCGGGTCTGTTGCGCGGCCTTCGCCGGGTCGAGCCGGCCCTTGACCCAGGTAACGCGATAGTCGCCGCGTTCCGCATTCAGCGCGCGGCGCGTTTCGACCGCGCTCGGTTCGCGGCGGTTCACGACCAGCCCCGGCGCGGCAAGACTGTTCAGGTAGTCGACATCGTCCCCACCTGCCCCACGGCACCGCGTCACCCGGCGCCCGTCCCCCAGCAGATAGCGATGCGCTGTCTCTGGCGGTTCCGGGCAAAGGGTCTCGGCCGCGGCAACAGGACGCGAACGGACGAGACTGACCGAACCTGCCGGCGTCGGCGCGGCGGCACGTTGCGGGCGTGCCGTCGCCACGGGGGGCGGTGCGGTTAACGTGACGGGCGCTGGCGGCGCGGCATCGGCGACTGGCTGCGCCGACGCCACGGGTTGCGGTGCCGCAGACGCGACCGAGGGCGGATAGCCGCAAACGAGCTTGCGGTTGCGATCGACCCGGGGCACCCAGATCACCTGACCGTTGACACCTGCCCGCACGAAAACGCAGCCCGCGCTGTCCACATACTGCCTGCCGGCAAAGCCATGCGGCGGCGGTTCCTTTGGCCCGGTGATATCCGGCAATCGCTGCGCCTCGGCGAGGCCAGATGCCGCCAAAGCAACGAAAATTGCGGTCGAAACCGCCCGTCTTAACTGCATCGTCCGCCTCGGTTCTTTTATTTTGCGGCAGGATGTCAAACCCGGGCGGTCTAGTAAAGCGGATTCACCTTATTTTGTGCCGAACATGCGGTCCCCCGCATCACCTAGCCCCGGGACAATATATCCATGCTCGTTGAGCCTGTCGTCTACTGCCGCTGTGACAATGGGCACATCGGGATGGGCGTCCTTCATCCGTTTTATCCCCTCGGGCGCTGCAAGCAGGCACATGAACCGGATGTTGACGGCCCCTGATTTCTTCAAAAGGTCCACCGCCGCGGCCGAGGAATTGCCGGTTGCCAGCATCGGGTCAAGCGCGATGACCAGACGGTCCTCCAGCCCCGAAGGAACCTTGTAGTAATACTGCACCGGCTGCAGCGTCTTTTCATCCCGGTAAAGCCCGACGAACCCGACCCGCGCCGCCGGGATCAGCTCCAGCACCCCGTCCAGAAGCCCGTTGCCCGCGCGCAGAATCGAAATAAGCGCCAGCTTCTTGCCGTCGATCACCGGGGCGTCCATCGGGCAGAGCGGCGTCTCGATCCGCTTCGTCGTCATCTCCATCTCGCGCGTTATCTCATAGGCCAGAAGCTGGCTGATCTCACGCAGAAGACGGCGGAAGGAATTGGTCGAGGTGTCTTTTTCCCGCATCAGCGTCAGCTTGTGCTGCACCAAGGGATGGGTGACGACGGTCAGATGGTTATTCATGGAGGCCCCCGGGATGATGTCTGGCAGTTTCCCGAGGCCTGACCGATCCACCCGCCCGCGTCAAGCCCGGGGCGCGGTCATCCGGGGGACCGGCGGTGGCGTTCGAATTTCCGCCAATCGGACGAAGTTGCCGTTCGCATTAGTGAGCAGAGGGCAGCGGATGGCCGCGGGCAGCCGCTGCGCCCCCAGTGGTCGCCGCCTTATCCCGCCACACCCGGGCGACCGCTATCCGCGCGCTGGCGTTGACAAAGCGGCTGGCCTCCGGGGCGGCCAGCCGCTGCCCGGGGGCGCTGGCGCGCTGTTAGCCCCGGTCAGGGCGTGCGTTCGGGCCGGGTCGAGGAACGTCTGCACAAGGCTTGAAGCGAACCTTAAAACCGGACTTCGGGACGGGATGAATGACGATTACCCCGCCAGCCGCTTCGCCACCGCCTCGCGGGTCGCATCGTCACAGAAGGCCGCCGCGATGGAGGTCTTGGCAATCTCGTCGAACACCCCGTCATCCCAATCGAATGCCTCGGCCAGCATCTGGTATTCACGCGCCATCGTCGTGTGGAAGAAGGGTGGATCGTCGGTCGAGACGGTCACTTTCACGCCCCGCTCCCGCAGCCGGTGAATCGGATCGACCGCCAGCCGGGATAGACGCCCAGCACGACGTTCGACCCCGGGCAGACTTCCAGAACGATACCCCTCTCGGCAATCTCGTCGACAAGCGCGAGGTCTTCGATCGCGCGGACACCGTGACCGATCCTTTCGACACCGAGGTCATTGATCGCATCGCGGACACTTTGCGGCCCGCCCCATTCGCCGGCATGGGCGGTCAGCCGCAGGCCAGCTTCGCGCGCCGCATCAAAAGCCCAGCGGAAATCCTTGGGAAATCCGGATTTCTCGTCACCGGCAAGGCCGAAGCCAACAATCCAGTCGCCCGCGGTTTCGGCCGCGCAGATCGCGGTTTCCCGCGCCTTTTCGGGGCCGAAATGGCGGATCGGCGTGACGATCCCGCGCAGGATGATCCCGTCGCGCTTTTCCGCCAGATCGGCGGCCTCGCGGATCGCGTGCAGGTATTCGCGCCAGGCCCCCAGATCGCGGCCCCCGCAGAAGTCTGGCGACAAGAAGCATTCGGAATAAATAACCCCGCTCGCGGCACTTTCGGCGAGTACGGCAAGCGTCAGGCGGTGGTAATCCTCCGGCCGCTGCAAGGTCGCCGTGGCCGCCTCGTAGACATCGAGGAAGTGCCAGAAATCACGATAGGCATAGTTCCCATCGGCATCGAAGACCCCCGAGATATCCATGTGCTTTTCTCTGGCGAGGCCTCGGATGAAGGCGGGCGGTGCCGCGCCTTCAAGGTGCAGATGCAACTCCACTTTCGCCTGCATGCTCACAGAAAGCTCCTGCCCGGACCCGAGGCGGGCACCCCGAGATATTCGGCAACCGAGGCTGCGACATCGACGAAGCCGACATGCCCGACAGAACGGCGCCCGACGCCGTAGCCGACAACCGGCACCCGTTCACGGGTGTGGTCGGTGCCCGACCAGGTGGGATCATTGCCGTGATCGGCCGTAAAGATCGCGAGATCGCCAGGGCGGAGCCGTGCCAGAAACCTGCCGACGCCCGCATCGAACCATTCGAGCGCCCGGGCATATCCCGCGACATCGCGCGGATGGCCATAGACGCTGTCAAACTCCACAAAGTTCGCAAAGGTCAAGGAACCGGGCCCAGCCTCGTTCGCGGCAGCGAGCAAATGTTCGAAAAGGTCGCGGTCGGTTCCTTTCCTCACATCGTCGATCCCGCGCATGGAGAAAATGTCGCCGATCTTGCCGATGGCATGCACAGGGCGGCCAGCGCCCTGAACCCAATCGCACAGGGTGGGCGATGGCGGCGCGATGGCATAGTCGTGCCGGTTCGGTGTGCGGCGAAAGTTTCCAGGTCTACCGACGAAGGGTCGGGCGATGACCCGGCCAACTTTCATGGCGTGGAGGCGCGGAGCGACGGCCTCGCAAAGCGCCAGCAGACGATCAAGCCCGAAATGTTCTTCATGCGCGGCGATCTGAAAGACGCTGTCGGCCGATGTATAGCAGATGGGCCAGCCCGTCCTCAGATGTTCCGCGCCGAACATGTCCATCGCCGGCAAGCCAGAACTGTGGCGATTGCAGAGCGTCCCTTGGGTACCGGCCAGATCGGCCACGGCTTTCATGATTTCGGCTGGAAAGGCAGGGTCGGTATTCGGGAAATAGTGCCAGTCCCAGGGGACGGGAACGCCCGCCAGTTCCCAATGCCCGGAGGGCGTATCCTTTCCGCGCGATATTTCAGTCGCCGCCCCCCAAAGACCGTCAGGCGCAACGCCAAGCCCCGGGGCCGTGACGCCGGACGCGAGTTGCAGTGCCGCACCCAGCCCCAGCGCGTCGAGGTGCGGCATCCGGAGGGGACCGGACCGCCCGGCTTCCGCCAAGCCGGCCGCACAGGCCTGCGCGATATGGCCAAGCGTATTGGCGCCGGTATCCGGGCGTTCGCCGTTGAAATAGGCCCCAGCATCCGGCGCGCCGCCGACGCCGACACTGTCCATGACGACAAGAAAGGCGCGGTTCATACGCCGACCCTGTCATGGATCAGCGGCGGCTCGTCTGGCGCCGTGTCGGCAAGGGTCATCGCTGCGCGAACGGCGGCCACGGCACGCTCGGCCTCAGCCTCGGTCGCGGCATGGACCTGTGCGATAGTTTCGCCTTTTTCCACCGGTTCGCCAAGCGGCATGATTTCCGAAAGGCCGACCGAAGGATTGATGCGGTCGCCGCCTTTCAGCCGCCCACCGCCAAGATGCACAACCGCCTGGCCCAGCGCCTGACCGTCGATGGCACCGACAAACCCGGAACGGTCCGCAATCACCTCGCGCAGTACGGGCGCGGCAGGCAGGCGGTCGGGGTAGCGTTCCACAAAGTCGCCAGGACCGCCAAGCGCGGCCACCATCCGGCCGAAACATTCGGCTGCGCGGCCCGATTCCAGCGCCTCTTCGATCTGATCGGCGCCTTCATCGGCATCCTCGGCCAGACCACAAAGCGCCAGTGCCTCGCCGCCGAGCGCAACGGTGAGGTCGAAGAGCGCCTGATTGACGGCAAGCCCGGTCATGGTTTCCATTACCTCAATGACTTCGAGCGCATTCCCGGCTGATGCCGCGAGGGGCTGGCTCATATCTGTAATCAGTGCCGCCGTCCGGCATCCGGCCGCGTTGGCGGTGTCGACAAGCGAAGCGGCCAGTGCCCTTGCATCGTCCATGGATTTCATGAAAGCGCCGGAGCCAACCTTGACATCGAGGATCAGCGCCTCAAGCCCGGCGGCAAGTTTCTTGGAAAGGATCGAGGCGGTGATCAGATCAATGCTCTCCACCGTCCCGGTCACGTCGCGCACGGCGTAAAGCCGGCGGTCGGCGGGCGCGACATCGGCCGTCGCCCCGACGATGGCGCAGCCAGTTTCGGCGACGATCCGGTGAAGTTCCTCCACAGAAACATCGGTCTTGTAACCCGGTATCGCCTCCAGCTTGTCCAGTGTGCCGCCCGTATGGCCAAGGCCGCGGCCCGAGATCATCGGCACGAAGGCACCGCAGGCGGCCAGTGCGGGGGCGAGCAGCAACGAGGTACAATCACCAATGCCGCCGGTCGAATGCTTGTCGATGACCGGACCGGGCAGCTGCCAGGCCAGAACGCCACCGCTGTCGCGCATCGCGCGGGTCAGCGCGACACGGCCGGATTCGCCGATACCGTTCAGGAGCACCGCCATGGCGAAGGCGCCCGCCTGGGCGTCCGTCACCTCACCCGAGGCGAGCCCGTTGGCAAACCACTCCAGTTCCGCATCCCTGACCGCTGCCTTGTCGCGTATTCGCGCGATGATGCTGCGCGCATCCATGTCAGGCACGCTCCATATGCGCCGAACTGAACCCGCCTGGCAGCAGTTGGCCAATCGTGGTTTCCAGCTTGCCACCATCGGTGGTCAGGAGAGTGACCGGCGTCTTCGCATCCCCGAATTCCGCCAATTTCTGCCGGCAGCCGCCGCAAGGGGGCACCGGATCGGGGCTGTCGGCGATCACGCAAACTTCGACAAGCTGCGTTTCGCCCGCGGCAACCATGGCGGCAATCGCGCCAGCCTCGGCGCAGGTTCCTTCCGGGTAGGCGACATTTTCGACGTTGCAGCCGACATAGACCTGACCGGACGCAGCCCGGATTGCCGCGCCCACCTTGAAGCGGGAATAAGGGGCATAGGCATTTTCGCGCACCATGCGGGCCGCATCGGTCAGTGACATGGCTTTCCTCCGTGATGGCCCACACTGCGTCCGCCTCGGTCGCGATGCAAGATCACTCGGCAATCTCGGTCCGGAACCGGCCGGGCAAGGACACCTCCAGAAGTTCGAAATCTTCGGTCGGGTCGGCCCAGCGCGTCCTCATCCCCGGCGGCGTGACAAAGGCGTCGCCCGGTTCGAGCCGGAAGGGCTCCTTGCCGTCACCTTCCAGCGTCATCGCGCCGGCCATGACAAAAGCGAAGAGAATATCGCTGTCGTGACGCGTCCATCGCGGCACCCCCTGCCCCCTTTGGATGACCTGCACACCGGCGACGCCCTTGGTATTCTGGTCAATTGTTGTGTCCCGGCAGACATATGCGGGCTGCCGGAAGGGTGCCCAGGCAGCCCCTTCAGCGACGTTATGAACGAATCGTTGCCCCTGCCATTCGCGATCCTTCCGAACCTGTGGCGTCGGCAGGGTCATGTCATGGTCGATTTCCGTGACATGTTCAGCTGGAACGCCGATCTCAATCACCTCGATGCCGTCTGAGGCTTCGAGCACGCGGTGACGGATCTCCGGCGGCTGGATGAAGCAGTCCCCGGCGGTCAACCGGATCGGCGGCCCCTGGTCTTCGTAGACGACATCGACCCAGCCCTTGTAGCAGAAGATGAGCTGAAACCCGACCTTGTGAAAATGCACCATATCGGGGACCGGCCCGCCATCCGGGATGCGGATGTGACTGGCGATGATCGATCCGCCGAGCCGCGAAGGGATGAGATCGCGGTAATGCATGCCGGCGCGCCCGATGATCCAGGGTGCCTGATCGGCCAGCCTGCGCACCACAAAGGCGTGTTCGGTCGGCGGCAGGATGACCGGCGGGTTCAGTTCATCCACCTCCACAATCGTGCCGCCAGGCGACGTCAGGTGCCTTGTGCCATCCGCTATGGCATCGGGCGCATCACTCAGGATGCGCAGATGCACCGGCCCACCGACTGCCCCAGCATCAAGCCGGATACGAAGGCCGTGGCCCGACAGGACAGCGACGGCGGGGTTGTCTGCCGGATAGATGGTGTCGAGCCGCATTCCGAGCGTTCCGGTGAAGAACGGCAGGTCTTTACGCAGGCTTTTCGTCGGCACTACGATTTCACCACGAATTTCAACCATTGCGCGCTCCTGCCATGCTATGGGAAGACTGGAATGCGGCTCAGCGATTTGCAAGCGGGGTTGGTCATCGCAGTATGGACCTTTCGTAAGGGAAAATTTTAGTTTAATGCTAAACCAATAACAAACCGGGGGATGCGCGTGGAAGACACCAGACAGGAAAACGCCCGCCAGGCTGCGCTCGACTACCACGAGTTTCCAAAGCCGGGAAAACTCGAAATCCGGGCGACGAAACCCTTGGCGAACGGCCGGGACCTTGCCCGTGCCTACAGCCCCGGCGTGTCGGAGGCCTGCCTTGAGATCAAGGCTGATGCCGCCACCGCCAGCCGCTACACCGGCCGCGGCAATCTTGTCGGCGTGGTCACGAATGGCACCGCCGTGCTCGGGCTCGGCAATATCGGTGCGCTCGCGGCAAAGCCGGTGATGGAAGGCAAGGCGGTTCTTTTCAAGAAATTCGCCAATATCGACTGCTTCGACATCGAACTGAACGAAGCCAACCCGGAACGTCTGGCCGATATCGTCTGTTCGCTCGAACCGACCTTCGGCGCCATCAACCTTGAGGACATCAAGGCCCCGGACTGTTTCATTGTCGAAAAGCTCTGCCGGGAACGGATGAACATCCCGGTCTTTCACGACGACCAGCACGGCACGGCCATCGTCGTCGGCGCGGCAGCCATGAACGCGCTTCATGTCGCGGGCAAGGCGTTTGAGCACATCAAGGTTGTCTCGACGGGCGGAGGGGCAGCGGGAATCGCCTGCCTGAACACGCTGCTGAAGATGGGGGTGAAGCGCGAAAACGTCTGGCTTTGCGACATTGCCGGCCTGGTCTATGAAGGCCGGACCGAGGAAATGACGCCGCAAAAGGCGGAATACGCCCAGAAGACAGACCTGCGGACACTGGGCCAGGCGATCGAGAACGCCGATCTTTTCCTTGGCCTGTCCGGTCCCGGTGTGCTGACGCCCGAAATGGTGGGCAAGATGGCCAAGCGGCCGATCATCTTCGCGCTCGCCAACCCGACGCCGGAAATTATGCCGGATGCGGCCCGTGCCGTTGCACCCGATGCGATCATCGCCACGGGGCGTTCAGATTTTCCCAATCAGGTCAATAACGTCCTCTGCTTCCCATTCATCTTCCGGGGCGCGCTCGACGTTGGCGCGACCACGATCAATGACGAAATGGAACTCGCCTGCATCGAGGGCATCGCCCGGCTCGCCAGAACGACGACGAGCGCCGAGGCCGCTGCCGCCTACAAGGGCGAACAGATGAGCTTCGGGGCGGATTACCTGATCCCGAAACCTTTCGACCCGCGGCTGATCGGTGTCGTCGCCTCCGCGGTTGCGCGGGCGGCGATGGAAACCGACGTTGCGACGCGGCCGATTGCCGATCTTGACGCCTACAAGCGCAAGCTCGACGGGTCCGTCTTCCGGTCCGCGCTGATCATGCGCCCGGTCTTCGAGGTCGCCCGCACGGTGAGCCGCAAGATCATCTTCGCGGAAGGCGAGGACGAGCGGGTGCTGCGGGCCGCCAATGCCATGATTGAGGAAATGACCGACAAGCCGATCCTGATCGGCCGACCCGAAGTGATCGAGCGGCGCTGCGAAAGGGCGGGCCTGCCGATAAGACCGGACCGGGATGTCGAGATCGTCAACCCGGAATACGATTCGCGTTACCGCGACTACTGGGGCAGCTACCACGAGTTGATGGCGCGGCAGGGCGTCTCGCCGGATATCGCCCGCGCCATCATGCGGACCAACACGACCGCCATCGCGGCCGTTGCGGTGCATCGCGGCGATGCCGACAGCATGATCTGCGGCACGTTCGGGCAATATCTCTGGCACCTGAACTACATCAAGCAGGTGCTGGCGCGCGACGGTCTGCGCCCTGTCGGCGCCCTCAGCCTGATGATCCAGGAGGATGGGCCGCTTTTCATCGCCGATACCCAGATCAACGCAATTCCGACACCCGCGCAGATTGCCGAAACCATCATCGGCGCGGCCCGTCATGCGCGGCGGTTCGGCGTTACCCCAAAGGTCGGTATTTGCGCCCATTCCAACTTTGGCAATCTCGATACGGATTCGGGCCGGCGGATGCGCGCCGCAATGGCCATTCTTGAGGAAAGAGGCGTCGATTTCGACTATGAGGGCGAGATGTCCGTCGATGCCGCTCTCGACCCCGAGCTTCGGGCCCGCATTTTCCCGAACAGCCGTTTCGACGGGCCGGCCAATATCCTCGTCTTCGCCTTCACGGACGCGGCCAGCACCGCCCGCAACGTCCTGAAGATGAAGGCCGGCGGACTTGAGGTGGGTCCGATCCTGATGGGGATGGGAAACCGGGCGCATATCGTGACGCCGTCGATCACAGCGCGTGGCCTGCTCAACATGTCAGCCATCGCCGGAACGCCGGTGGCGCATTACAGCTAGGCCATGTCGACCGGGACGCCACGAAACCTGCCTCATGTCCGCATCGATTCGCGGCGCGGGTCCGTCTTGTGGCGCGCGGCGGTCGTGTTAGCGCAAAATGTGACATTGGGACGCCCCGGTCAGCACATGCCGAAACAGTTGCGAAACATTCTTGTGAGAGCGGGTGACGCCACGTAACCACCGCGGCCACAGAGAGGAGAGACGCCATGTCCTACGCCGAACTCTATGCAAGCTGGAAATCCGATCCGGAAGCATTCTGGATGGGGGCCGCACAGGGTATCGACTGGGACAAGGCGCCAACCAGGGCGCTTTTTGCGCAGAACGCGCCGATCTACGAATGGTTTTCGGATGGCATGGTGAATACCTGCTGGAACGCAGTCGACCGCCACGTCGCTGCTGGCAATGGCGACCGCGTCGCCATCATCCATGACAGCCCAATCACCGGGTCGCTGCGCAAGATGACCTATGCAGAGCTTCAGTCCCGCGTTGCGCGCCTTGCCGGCGCGCTAAGCGCGAAAGGCGTGGAAAAGGGCGACCGGGTTGTCATCTACATGCCGATGGTACCCGAGGCGCTGGAAGCCATGCTCGCCTGCGCCCGGTTGGGTGCCATCCACTCCGTCGTCTTCGGCGGCTTTGCCGCGCATGAACTGGCGGTACGTCTGGACGATGCGAAGCCGAAGGCGATCATCGCGGCCTCCTGCGGGCTCGAACCGGGACGGACGGTTCACTACAAACCCCTCGTCGATGCCGCCATCGAGCAGGCACAGCACAAACCCGCCTTCACACTCATCCTGCAGAGAGAGCAGGAGATCGCGCAGCTGATCGCCGGACGCGACTTCGATTGGGAAAAGACGGTCGCAACCGCCGAACCGGCGGATTGCGTTCCCGTCGCAGGCAGCCACCCGGCCTATATCCTTTATACATCCGGCACGACGGGCGCGCCGAAGGGCGTGGTCCGGGCCACGGGCGGCCATCTGGTGGCACTGAACTGGACGATGAAGCACATTTACAACGTCGACGCGGGCGACGTGTTCTGGGCCGCGTCGGATGTCGGCTGGGTCGTGGGACACAGCTACATCTGCTACGCGCCGCTGATCGCCGGCTGCACCACGATCGTTTTCGAAGGCAAACCTGTCGGAACACCGGATGCCGGAACCTTCTGGCGCGTCATCCAGGATCACAAGGTTCGCAGCTTCTTCACGGCGCCGACCGCCCTGCGGGCGATCAAACGCGAGGACCCGAAGGGCGAGCTGATCGGCGACTACGACATTTCAAGCCTGCGGGCGCTGTTCCTGGCGGGCGAGCGCGCCGACCCCGACACCATTATCTGGGCGCAGACCCACCTGAAAGTGCCGGTGGTCGATCACTGGTGGCAGACAGAAACCGGCTGGGCCATCGCCGCGAACCCGCTAGGCGTGGAACAACTGCCGGTGAAGATCGGCAGCCCGTCCGTCGCCATGCCCGGCTACGACGTGCACATCCTCGACGAGGGCGGTCATGAGGTGAAGACCGGCACGCTTGGCGCCATCGCCATCAAGCTGCCGTTGCCGCCGGGGACATTGCCGACGCTCTGGAACGCCGAGGCGCGGTTCCGTAAGTCCTATCTCGATCATTTCCCCGGCTATTACGAAACCGGAGATGCCGGCTATATAGACGAAGACGGTTATCTTTACATCATGGCGCGGACGGACGATGTCATCAACGTCGCCGGGCATCGCCTGTCGACGGGCGCGATGGAAGAGGTTCTGGCTTCGCATCCCGATGTCGCAGAATGCGCCGTCATCGGGGTCGCCGATGACCTGAAAGGGCAGATGCCCTTCGGCTTCCTCTGTCTTAACAAGGGGTCGTCGCGGCCGCATGACGAGGTGGTCAAGGACTGTGTGAAACTTGTCCGCGACCAGATCGGTCCGGTCGCGGCCTTCAAGCTGGCCTGCGTCGTGGACCGGTTGCCAAAGACCCGGTCGGGCAAGATCCTGCGCGGGACGATGGTCAAGATCGCCGATGGCGAACCTTACAAGATGCCGGCCACAATCGACGACCCCGCCATTCTTGACGAAATCACTGTTGCGCTCAAGGCCGTCGGATATCCGGCCGCGAAATAGCCTTGCGCAACCCATTCCGCGCTGGCGGCAGTTTTCCGCCGGCGCGAACATGCCATTTCAGACAGGTTGGCGAAAGGCATGGGTTGGCGTAAAACCATGACATCATGCAACCAATACTTGTATTCAAATTCCTTCTGAACTTTTCTAATTCTTGGGGCGCATCTGATGCCGAATGAGGAGTTGCCCCCTTCCCCGAACCCGGCCACGGCCGACGCGGCAAAAATGACGCTTCTCGGCCATGACTTGCGCGCCGCCGTATCGGATGTGATCGGCGGTCTGCGCCTGATCGACCATGGCACGCTGAACGATGCGACCAAGCTACAGCTCGAACGGGTCCGCGCGTCCGGCGAGATTCTCGCCAGACTGCTCGAAGAAGGTCTGTCGCTGATGCTTGGCGAGGACGATTTTGCGGCGACGCACCCCGCAAACCTGCAGATGTCGCGCTTTCTCTACGATGTGGAGATGCGCTGGTCGGGCCGGGCAAGTGAAAACGGCCTGGGCTTTGCGATCACCGCCGCCCCCAGCATCCCGGCGGTCCTGACGCTGGACCGGATCGCTCTGGAGCGCATCCTGTCCAACATCCTTTCGAATGCCATCAAATACACTGACAAGGGGCAGGTCAGCCTCGACATCCGCATGGCCGATACCGGCGCCTTGCGGTTTACCGTCACCGATCAGGGGCCGGGTTTTTCCGATGAAGCGCTGCGCCGGCTCTTTCAGTATCAGGGCCGCCCGGACGGGGCGGGAAAACCGGGCGACGGCCTCGGGATGCATATCACGAAGAACATGACCGGCCGGCTCGGTGGCGAAATCAGTGTCGAAAACCTTTCCGGCGGCGGTGCGCGGGTGACGCTCGACCTGCCGCCCGAAACCTGGACAATCTCCGTGCCTGATGCCGAACTTCCGCTGCCCGACCTCAGCCGGACGAAGATCCTGATTGCCGAAGACAATGAAACCAACCAGATCATCATCGGTCACATGCTGGCTAAGATGGGCGCGCAGTTCGAAACGGCTCAGGACGGCATTCAGGCCATGCAATGGCTCGAACGCGAAAGCTTCGATCTGGCGCTGATCGACATCGAAATGCCGCGCATGACCGGGATAGAGGTCATCAAGTCGCTCCGGACCAAAGCAGCGCCGCTCGGCCAGATTCCCGTTATCGCCATTACCGCCTATGTACTGCGGGCGAACCGGGACGCGATCTATGCCGCCGGGGCCGATGCCATCCTCGCCAAGCCGCTGGCCGGGCCCGAAACGTTCGGGCAGGCCATCGCCAACGTGCTGGCGCGGAAGCCGGGCACCGAAGCCAGCCACAGCATCGCCATCGACGAAAAAACGGAAATCAATCGCGAAAGCTTCGATCATCTGATGGAAATCGCCGGACCCGCATCGGCGCGAGAGCTTCTGGACAGGCTTCACAAGGACCTTCGGCGCACCGAGCACGGCCTGATTTCAGCGTTGGCAGCCGCCGATGCCGCGTCCGTACGCGCGGAAACGCATGTACTTATCGCGCTGGCCGGTGCGGTGGGCGCGACCCGGCTTCAGGCGCTGGCGCAGGCGCTGAACGTCGCGGCGCACAGGCGGGATACCGCGAGTTTCGCGGCCATGGGCCATGATGCACTGGCGCAACTCGACCGGTTGATCCACTTTGTGGCACAGGAACGCGTGATACGTGGGACCGTCGCATGACCCGAAGGCCACTGTTGCTGATCGAAGATACGCCGTCGCTGCAGCTGGTTTACGAATCCGTCCTCCGCTCGGCGGGGCATGAGGTTCAGAGCGCGGGCGACGGCGCCTCCGGCCTTGCCGCGTTCAAGGCCATCCGGCCATCGGTGGTTCTGCTTGACCTGATGCTGCCCGATGGCGACGGGCTCGACCTGATGCGGGACATGCTGAGCATCGCGCCCAATACGTCGGTGATCGTGATCACCGCTAACGGCTCCATCAACAAGGCCGTGGCGGCCATGCGTGCGGGAGCGCATGAATTTCTGGTCAAGCCGTTCGACGAACAGCGATTTCTGAATGCCATCGGCAATGCTCTGGCGAATGTCGGTGATACGGGCACCGACATGCCGGCGGACGGGGATATTGCCCCGCCGGCAGATTTCATCGGCACGTCGCGCCCAATGCAGGAGGTCTACGCAAAGATCCGTTCGGTTGCCCGATCCATGGCGACCGTCTTCATCACCGGGGAAAGCGGAACCGGCAAGGAACTTGCCGCACAGGCCGTCCATGACCGGTCCAACCGGGCAGAAGGACCGTTCGTTCCGCTCAACTGCGGGGCCATCCCGTCCGAGCTGCTGGAATCGGAGGTCTTCGGTCACGTCAAAGGGTCCTTCACCGGCGCGATCTCCGACAAGCCCGGCGCAGCGGCGGCGGCCGATGGCGGCACGCTATTTCTCGATGAGATATGCGAGCTCGATCTCAACCTGCAGACCAAATTGCTGCGATTCCTGCAGACCTCCACGATCCAGCCGGTTGGCACCACCAAACCGCGGAAGGTAAACGTCCGCATCGTCTGCGCGACGAACCGCGATCCGCTGGACGCGGTCCGGCGCGGTTATTTCCGCGAAGATCTTTACTATCGCCTCCACGTCGTTCCCATTCACATGCCACCGCTTCGGGTGAGGGAGGACGACGTCGTCGCCATCGCCGAGGCGGCGCTAGAACGGTTCTCGCGTGAGGAGGGCCGCCGGTTTCGTGCGCTCGACCCCGAGGTCCGGTCGCTTTTCAAACAGTTCGCCTGGCCCGGAAATGTCCGCCAGCTACTGAATGTCATCCGCCATGTCGTGGTGCTGAACGACGGCGAAAGGGTCACAGCGTCGATGCTGCCGGCCGAATTGCGCCAAGCCCAATCTCAGAACGCCGCGGCCGAACCGCCGGCGATGGCCCTGGACGGTCTCATCGGGCGTTCGCTCGCCGATATCGAGCGGCTGGTGATCGAAGAGACGATCGCCCGCCACGGCGGATCGGTGCCAAGGGCGGCGCGGGTTCTCGATGTTGCGCCCTCGACGCTTTATCGGCGTCTGGAGGCCTGGGCAAAAAAGGACTGATCACCCGGTCAGACGAACTGTTCGCGGGTCAGGCGTTCTTCAAGGCCATGGCCCGGGTCGAAGAGTATGCGATGACGTATTCCGGGTTCCGACCGGATTTCCACGCGCGTTACCGAGCTTGCCGATCGTCCGTCGGCATCCGCCATCACGGGCCGTTTGCGCGGGTCCAGTACCTCGATCAGCACTTTCGCCGATTTCGGCAGCAATGCCCCGCGCCAGCGCCGGGGTCGAAACGCTGCCATCGCGGTCAGGGCCAGAACCTCGGCGCCAATCGGCAAAATGGGCCCATGGGCGGAATAGTTGTAGGCGGTGGACCCGGCGGGCGTGCAGACAAGCGCGCCATCGCAGACAAGCTCTTCCATCCGCACCTTGCCATCCACGCTGATGCGAAGCTTGGCCGCCTGTGGGCCAGCCCGCAGCATCGAAACCTCATTGATCGCCAAAGCCGAATGTTCCGCCCCATCGGTGCCGACCGCCGACATTCGCAGCGGGTTGATGACTTCCTCGACGGCCAGCGCCAACCGCTCTCTCAGGCCCTCCTCGCCAAACTCGTTCATGAGAAAGCCGATGGTGCCGCAGTTCATCCCGTAGACCGGCACGTCGAGTTCTTCGGTCGCATGAAGCGTCTGCAGCATGAAGCCGTCGCCGCCAAGGGCGACGATCACCTCCGCCTGCCCGACGGGCACCGAACCGTAGCGCGCGGTCAGTCGGTCAAGCGCGGCCTGCGCGACCGGGCTGTCACTTGCCGTAAAGTTGATGCGCGGGGCTTTTGGCACGGCTTCTCCTTTCGCGACGTTTATGCATTGATTCACCGGCAAGAGGCCCAAGACAAGCCCCGGAGGCGAAGAGATGGCAGGAAGACTTTGGCAAGGAACGAAAACCGGCATGAACCGGCGACTGTTCACCCAGACGATCGCCGCCGCCGCGCTGGCGGCGCCAGCGGTGTTGCGGCCACGCGGGCTCCGCGCGGCGACGGCGAATCCGGTCTTTGCTCAGCCGCCGCTCGACAGCGGCCGTATCGTGGACGGGCGTCGGGTCTTCGACCTTCGCGTCGGCCATGGCAAGACCGAATTTCATGCCGGTGAGGAAACCGACACCATCGGCATCAACGCATCATTCCTGGGCCCGGTCCTGCAAGCCAAGGCCGGAGACCAACTGCGGATGAATGTCACCAACGCGATCGGCGAGGCAATGACGATGCACTGGCACGGGCTGCACCTGCCCGCTGCGGCTGATGGCGGCCCACATCAGAGCTTCGGCCACGGGCAGACATGGTCACCTGAATTCGACCTGATGCAGAAGGCCGGAACGTTCTGGTTTCACGGCCATCAGCACGGGATGACCGGACCGCATGTCTGGGCCGGCATGGCCGGTGTCCTGCGGGTCGAGGACGACGAGGAAGCGCTGCTGCCCCTGCCCCGCACCTATGGCGAGGACGATTTCACGCTGGTGCTGCAGGACAGGTTCTTTTCGGCCGATTTCCAGATTCCCTATGCCCTGAACATGCATACGCGCATGGCCGGCATGATGGGCAACCAGTCGATGGTGAACGGCGTATTCGAACCTGTGCTGACGACTGGCGCGCCGCGCATCCGGCTCAGGCTGCTCAACGCATCGAACGGGTCGTTCTACGGGCTCTACTTCGCCGACAACCGCACCTTCCACATGATCGCTTCCGATGGCGGCTTGCTCGCCGCGCCGGTCCCGATGACGAAGCTGCTGTTGGCGCCTGCCGAACGCGCCGAGATCATACTCGACCTGCACGATGGCTCCGCCGCGCTTCTGAAAGCAGAGGTCTTCGGGTCCGAAGCAGCCTTCGCAGGCATCGCCGGCAGCCCGAATTTCATGGAAATCAGGCCGCTGCGCAGCCAGGCACCGGCACCGGACCTGCCGGCGCGTCTCGCGGAACTGCCGCCGCCGCCCGCGCAGACCGGCGAAACGCGGGTCTTGAAACTCGCCATGGACGGGCCGGGCATGATGGGCAATTTCACGATCAACGGCGTGACCTATCAGCATGACCGGATCGACTTTGCCGTACCGCTCGGCGCGGTGGAAAACTGGCGGATCGAGAACACGACGGAAATGCTGCATCCCATGCACATTCACGACGTGCAGTTCCGTATCCTGTCGCGCAACGGCAAGCCACCGGAAGCGCATGAGGCCGGTCTGAAGGATGTCGTACTCGTCAAGCCGGGCGAAACCGTCGAGGTCAGGCTCGCCTTTTCGGATTTCTCGGACCCCGTCGTGCCCTACATGTTTCATTGCCACATTCTCGAACATGAGGATGCGGGCATGATGGGGCAGTTCACAGTCGTCTAGCACTGCATCAGACTACGGAGGACATCCGCCGACCGGCGCGCTTCGCAGCCGCGTCAAAAGGCGTCGCAATCCTCCCTTCCCGAAGGGAACCTTCTCCGCTAGAACGCGCCGAACCGCTGATGCAAGGAGATGCCCATGAACGCCCCCCAACGCGACGCCGGATTCTTCACCGAACCGCTTGCCAGCCGCGACCCGGAGCTTTTCGCCTCCATCACGGCCGAGCTTGGCCGCCAGCGCGATGAAATTGAGCTGATCGCATCGGAAAACATCGTCAGCCGCGCCGTCATGGAGGCGCAGGGCTCGGTGATGACGAACAAATACGCCGAGGGCTATCCGGGCAAGCGCTACTATGGCGGCTGCCAGTTCGTCGATGTCGCCGAAACGCTGGCCATCGAACGGGCCAAGAAGCTCTTCAACTGCGAATACGCCAACGTTCAGCCGAACTCCGGCAGCCAGATGAACCAGGCGGTCTTTCTCGCGCTTCTGCAGCCGGGCGACACGTTCATGGGGCTCGACCTCAACTCCGGCGGCCACCTGACCCATGGCTCGCCCGTGAACATGTCGGGCAAGTGGTTCAAGGTCGTCTCCTACGGGGTGCGCAAGCAGGACGAGCGGCTGGATATGGAGCAGATCCGCGAAACCGCGCTCGCCAACAAGCCGAAGCTGATCGTGGCCGGCGGCACCGCCTATAGCCGCATCTGGGACTGGGAAGCGTTCCGCAAGATCGCCGATGAGGTTGGCGCCTATCTGATGGTCGACATGGCCCATATCGCGGGCCTCGTCGCCGGTGGCCAGCACCCCTCGCCCCTGCCCCATGCCCATGTGGTGACGACGACGACGCACAAAAGCTTGCGCGGCCCGCGCGGCGGCATGATCCTGACCAATCACGAAGACATCGCGAAAAAGATCAACTCCGCCGTCTTCCCCGGCCTTCAGGGCGGCCCCCTGATGCATGTGATTGCGGCCAAGGCGGTGGCCTTCGGCGAGGCCCTGCGCCCGGAATTCAAGGACTACGCCGCGCAGGTGGTACAGAATGCCCGCGCCATGGCGGATGAACTGATGAAGGGCGGGATCAACATCGTATCCGGCGGCACCGACAACCACCTGATGCTGGCCGATCTGCAACCGAAGAAGGTGACCGGCAAGGCGACCGAGGCCGCGCTTGGCCGCGCCCATATCACGTGCAACAAGAACGGTGTGCCCTTCGACCCCGAAAAGCCGTTCGTGACCTCCGGCATCCGGCTTGGAACGCCCGCCGGCACCACCCGCGGTTTCGGCGAAGACGAATTCCGCCAGATCGCCCGCATGATCGTCAAGGTCGTCGATGGCCTTGCTGCCAACGGTGAAGACGGCAATGCCGAGGTCGAAGCGGCGGTCAAGGCCCAGGTTGCAGCACTCTGCGCCCGCTTCCCGCTCTATCCCGGGCTCTGATCGGCCCGGCATGATTGCTACGACAGGGGGCGCGATGCGCCCTCTCGCCGTTCAGGACAGGTCGTTTGCTGACACCACATGACACGCGCCAAATCGAACGGTCGCTCGGCGACTGGATGCGGAACCGGCTGCCGCATGGAGTGGCAGAATTCGTCATGTTCGTGCTCAAGCAGGGATGGGCCTGTCTTTTCGGCGGCCTGCTGCTTCTGGCACTGCTTCTGAGCAAGGCAATCTGGCAGCCGGATTGGCCTGTCGCGCGCTACGATGCGATGTTCATCTTCGCGGTTTCGACACAGGTCCTTTTCCTGGCGGCCCGGCTGGAAACGCTCGACGAGGCGCGCGTTATCCTGCTTTTCCACCTGACGGGCACGGCCATGGAAATCTTCAAGGTAAAGGCCGGGTCATGGGCCTATCCTGAACCGGGCCTTATCAAGCTGTGGGACGTGCCGCTCTTTTCCGGTTTCATGTACGCCTCAGTCGGCAGCTACATGGCGCGCGTGATCCGGATATTCGACATGCGATTTGCGCCATACCCACCCTATTGGGCGACCATCCTGCTGGCGGCCGCCATCTATGTGAACTTCTTCGCGCATCACTTCCTGCCCGACATCCGGACCATCCTGTTCGCCACAACGGTTCTGCTTTTCGCCCGAACCCGCATCTGGTTCACGATCGCGGATCGCGCCTATTGGATGCCCTTGCCGCTTGCTGCCTTTTTCACCAGCATCTTCCTTTGGATTGCCGAGAACGTCGGTACCGGCACCGGAACCTGGCTTTATGCCGGGCAAGGCATTCTCGACCGCGTCTCCTTCGCCAAGATCGGATCCTGGTACCTTCTGCTCTACGTGAGCTTCGTGACCGTGACGCTCGTCTACCGGCACGTCCTGTCGCGCACCGCCATCGACCACGCCGGCGAGATCAGAGATAGCCGCGCCAGACGAGCAGTCCGATCACCAGAACGAATGTGACGACAGCGGTGACCGCAATGCCGGTCAGCATGTCGAGCATCATCGCCCTGCGGCGCGCGCCCGAACCGAGCGGCTTGAGGTACATGACGCAGACGTCATAGGCCTCCGATATCTTTTCGTGGTCGAGCCGCGGCTGCATCGAAGGCATCTCGGCCATGGCAGAGGCTTCGGACAGGTAGACGGCGCTGCGCCTGACCTTTCGCGGCAGGTAGCGCGCGCCGCGCCGCAGCTTTTCGGCCAGCGTGTTGCCCTTGACGCGCAGGCGCAGCTCCATCAGCTCCGCCACACGTTCGGCCATCTTCTGAACCGCCATGCCACTCATTAACGCCTCCTCCGGTCGGGCAGACGATACTCTGACTGCCCCGCGCGCTGCAACCGCCACTGGCAGGGGCAAAACAGCTAGGCTAGGAAGGGTCATGCTGAATGTCATCGAATACGGTACCCAAGGCGCATTGCCGCCCGTCCTGATTGCCCACGGGCTTTACGGGTCGGCTCGTAACTGGGGTGCGATCGCGCGCCGGCTGGCCACAGACAGGCGGGTTCTGGCGGTGGACATGCGCAATCACGGCGAAAGTTTCCAGGCCGAGACGCATGGCTATGACGACCTCGCTGCCGATCTTGCCGCGGTTGTCGAAGACCGCGGCGGGCGGGTCGACCTGATCGGCCATTCGATGGGTGGCAAGGCCGCGATGATGCTTGCGCTCGGTCGCCCCGAACTCGTCAACCGGCTGATCGTCGGCGATATCTCTCCCGTGACCTATGACCATACGCAGTTGCCGCTTGCGCAGGCCATGCAGGCGATGGACCTTGACGGCATCGACACAAGAGCCGAGGCAGACCGCAGGCTCGCCGCATCGGTGGATGACCCCTCGGTCCGCGCCTTTCTGCTGCAATCGCTGGATCTGAAGGGCGAACGGCCCCGGTGGCGGCTGAACCTGCCGGTTCTCGAACGCGAAATGCCGAAGATCATGGGCTGGCCCGAACAGTCATCAACGGCGTCCTTGCCGGTCCTGGTGCTCGCCGGGGGCAATTCCGACTACGTTCGCCCGGAACATCGGCCTGTGATCAGGCGGCTTTTCCCTGAGGCGCGGCTGGCCAAGCTGCCCGGAGCAGGCCACTGGCTCCACGCCGACCAGCCCCGAGAATTCGAGGCGACGATCCGCGCCTTCTTTCACTAGATACCTCTGTCTGGCCTCTAATCCGATGGCGCGTGGTGGCGGTTGAGCGACAACCGCGCTTCCCCGTCAAGGCGCACGGCAATCGAGGGCAAACCTCGCCTCGCCGGTATCACCCGGTATCCGTGTCTTCATCGAATGCGGGATGACGCGGCAGCCGGTCGCCTCGGCCGCGGCGTCTTCCATCAGGCGCGGCACGACCATCCTGTCGGGTCGGCGCAAGTAGCCGAGCCGCACGACCTCCGCATCGCTTCCCGAGTGAAACACGACAAAATCAACCCCGCCCTTCGTGACCTCATGGCGCGTGGCGCCGAAAAACTTCGGGTCGGGCGACGCACCGCAACCGGCCAGAGCAAGTAGGAACAGAGCCCGTTTCATGGACCCAGTCTTGAGCGGCAAGGTTAAAGTCGTCTTAACGCCAAGTGTCGCCCGTTCGGGCTCAGTTGCTAACCTTGGCCGCAACGCCAGCGGTCGCCGCGCCGATGCCGCCGCCCGTCGGCGAATTGCCGAAGCTCGGGGCCGTCACGGTGCTGCCCGTCATCCGCAAGCGCGAACCGGGTTTCTGGCTGTCATAGAGCGCGTAAAGGCCGAGGAGCACCGCCCCCGCGGCAAGAAGCTTTCCCATGGGCAACCTCCGCAAATCGTACAGCCACATCGCGTATCAAGAAAATGCGGCGACAATTTGGCCTTGTGGATAGTTGTGCCAATCACAACACATATTGCGGAGTCGGTTACGAAAACACGCGAGATGTAGTTGATCTTCCCGCCGGTGACGCGTATTAATCGCCGCACAGGTGCATAGACGCGGTAATGCATAGAGGGACGGAATCCGGTGCTTCGGCGGCGGGTTCCGTTTCTTTTTGGGGGTTAAGGAATCGGAAAAGACGCCAGGTGCTCAGACGCGGTCCTCGCATAGTGCCTTTCGACACATCCTGACGTCTTCCTGATCCGATCCGCCCTTGCGGGCGTTCCGTATCAACGGTGTGGTTTCCTGAGAAGCCCCACCCCGCACCGGCCCTTTCGGTATCAGGCTAACCCCTTGGATCCGAAGACCTTTCGCGGTTCTCCCGACGCTCCGGAACCTTGCCGATCTGCGCAGGGCACAAGTCCCTTTGGCGGTTCGGCGGCGGCCCCGGAGGCCTTTGCGGCCCGCCCGGTGTCTTGCGATCCGTGGCGGTAGGGTCAGATTGGCCGCGGGGGCTGAGTCGGGCAAGGGAAAAACGCGCGCCTGCCAAAATTTCTTGGGGATAACCTATTGATTTTACTTGTGGATTTCCTGTGGAAAAGTCGAGAAACCGTTTCATTCGGCTGAGTTAGGGGCCAAAACCCGGCGCGGGCCTGGGGCCGGCGCAGGGCGTCGTTTTCGCGTCGTTCTTGCGTAGCTCTTGCGTATTACAGCCGTAGCTACAGCCCGCTCAGACGAAAATCGCGCAAAGCTGGGCCGGGGCGGAAGGCCGCCCCCTGCCCTGCCGCGCATTTTCCGTTCAGTTGGGCGGAGCGAATTTCGCGGCGATGGCGCCCGCCTTCTTCTGCGCCTCCATGAACTCCGCCGAGGTGAAGCATTGCACGGTCTTGAGGTTCGATACCGCGCCCGAGGCGCCGACAGCCATGAGTGCGGCGAGCATCGAGGTCACGTCGCTGGTCGAGACACGGGCGATGAAATCGGTGTCGCCGGTGGTGACGAAGAAGCTTTCAAGCTTGCCGCCCGCCGCGGCGATCATCGCGCCCACGGCCTTTTCCCGGTCGCTGGGGTTGGCGATCATGCCCTTCATCGCGGCATGGGTATAATTGCCGGTAACGATATACTGTGCCATTCCCATCCCTCCCGGGCAGGCACACCACCCCCGGCCCGCGGGGATGCGGGCCGATCCCGAGGCACCCACCCGACGGGCAGCATAACACGAAACCGTGATCGAGTCCGGGGTGGCGTTTACGTAGGGTCAGGCGCGGGCGTAGGGCGGGGTTCACCCCGCCATCCCGGGGGATGGTTCGTGCGGCCGGGGCACGTGCCGGGGTGAACCCCGGCCTACGGTGTGCGTTCGGATGTCCGAGAACCGTCGCCATGTAGGGTGCGCATTCATTGCGCACCCGGCGCCGGCGTTGCGATGGTGCGCAATGAATGCGCACCCTACGGCGCCGTGGACCGATCAGGTGACGTGCCAGTGGCACGTCGCCCGGTCCGATTGGCCGGAGGCGCAAGCCGCAGGCCAAGCGGGGTGTGCGGCCGGGGCAGCCGGTTGGAAATCGGGGCTCGCTTGCCTGGGTAGGCGCGGCAACGCGCCTGCCGGGGGGTGAGGCGGGATCAGAAACCGTCCGGTGGACGGTTTCCCCGACGAACGCCGCGCCTGTGGCGCGGCCGGGTGGCAGGCGCGGCCCGATTTGTCGCGGGACAAATCGGGCAGACGCAGAACGGTGGGTTCGCAGCCGCCCAAGGCTTGCTGCTTTATCCACAGACCATCCACAGCGATATACAATTTGTTGAATTCGAACCGCGCTGCTACCCTGCACCACAACTGGTAGGCAGCAACGCCTTTTACGCGAGATATCGAATGAGTTGGCTCTTCTTCCAAGACGAGAGTGGACACGATCACAAAAACATGCCGCTTGAAGTGCGAGGCGGCGTCGCCATTCATGCGTCGAAGGTCTGGGATTTCGTGAAAGCCATGCACAAAGCCGAAGAGGATTGCTTCGGCGTGCGTCTCGCCGAGTTCGGAAGTGAGATCAAGGGCAGCAAACTATTGGACAATAAGCGTTGCGAGTGGGCGCTGCAAGAACCGCAACTTGATGACGGCTCGCGTAGGAACGGTGTTAGGCGATTTCTAACCAAGAGCCAGCAACGTGCACCTCTTTCACGACGGGAATTCACGGCATTCGGCCAAGCGTCAAAGATGATGGCAAGGCGCGTATTCTCGGCGCTGAAGGAACACGACGCGGTGTTGTTTGCTTCCGCTATTCCCAAGGGGACGAAGCAACCCAAGGGGTACGAGTACTCTCATTTCTTAAGAAAAGACCTGATCTTTCTGCAACAACGCTACTACTGGTTTCTTGAAAGCAAGCAAGAAAATGGCTTGCTAGTTCTTGATCAGACCGAGAAGGAGTACGACAAGCAATACGTTCGGCGTGTGCATGACTACTACACAAAGACGACAAAAGGACGCCAGCGGGCGAAATGGATCGTGCCGTACCCGATGTTTGTGGACTCAGAACTCTCTTTGGGCGCACAAGCAGCAGACTTGTGCCTCTACTGCATAAATTGGGGCTTTCGGCGCCCAGAGTGGTCCTTCCGAGGTCCAAAGCGAGACGACATCCACAAAGAATTTGCGGGCCTGTGTGGTGACCTGCAGTTCGTGGGAGACGCATACGAGGACCGAAAGACAAGGAAACTCTTTGGGATCATCTACGTAAGCGATCCTTACTCATCGAGACCACGAACGAAGTAAAAAAGGAGGTAACGCTTCTCGCGACCGTCGATCCCAACTCGCGTTGGGGGACCGTCCGTGAACAGAACCTCCGTTGACATAAATGTTCGCTGACAGCGAAAGAGTCAATAACGCATCGCCCTGCTCAACAGATTGTTGCTTCCTCTTCCATCCATCTTCGACGCCGCCAATGCGCCCTACCCCAGCGTGTGGGCACGCGTTTGGCTTCGCCAATCGCTTTCGCCCACCCACCCTAAAGATGGACAGTTAGCTGTCCATCTTTAGGGCGCTAATAAACGCCGACTGCGGGATCTCCACCTTCCCGAACTGGCGCATCTTCTTCTTGCCGGCCTTCTGCTTCTCAAGCAGCTTCCGCTTCCGCGTCGCGTCGCCGCCGTAGCATTTCGCCGTCACGTCCTTGCGCATGGCGCTCAGCGTCTCGCGTGCGATGACGCGGCCGCCGATGGCTGCCTGGATAGGGATCTTGAACATATGCCGCGGGATCAGTTCCTTCAGCTTTTCCACCATCAGGCGGCCGCGCGCCTCGGCCCGGTCGCGGTGAACCATGATGGAGAGCGCGTCGACGGGTTCGTCGTTTACAAGGATCGACATCTTCACGAGGAAATCCTCGCGGTAGCCCATCATCTGGTAATCGAAGCTTGCATAGCCCTTGGTCACCGATTTCAGCCGGTCGTAGAAGTCGAAGACGACCTCGGCCAAGGGCAGGTCATAGACGACCATCGCGCGGGAGCCGGCATAGGTCAGGTCCATCTGGATGCCGCGCCGGTCCTGGCAGAGTTTCAGCACATCGCCCAAGTAGTCGTCGGGGACCATGATCGTCGCCTTGATGCGCGGCTCCTCGATATGGTCGACATAGGTCAGGTCGGGCATGTCGGCGGGGTTGTGGAGGTCGCGCACCTCGCCGTCCTTCATGTGGAGCTTGAAGACCACCGAGGGCGCGGTGGTGATCAGGTCGAGGTCATATTCCCGTTCCAGCCGGTCGCGGATCACCTCAAGGTGCAGAAGCCCGAGGAAGCCGCAGCGGAAGCCGAAGCCGAGGGCCGCCGAGGTCTCCATCTCATAGGTGAAGGAGGCGTCGTTCAGCGCCAGTTTCTCGATCGCGTCGCGCAGCGCCTCGAAGTCGTTGGCATCGACGGGGAAGAGGCCGCAGAAGACGACGGGGATCGAGGGCTTGAAGCCCGGCAGCGCCTTGTCGCAGGGGCGGCGTTCCTGGGTGATGGTGTCGCCGACGCGGGTGTCGCGGACCTGCTTGATCGAGGCCGTGAAGACGCCGATCTCGCCCGGGCCCAGTTCGGCGATATCGACCATCTGGGGTTTCAGGACGGCGAGCTTGTCGACGCCGTAGATTGCGCCGGTCTGCATCATCTTGATGCGGTCGTTCTTGCGGATGGTGCCGTCCATCACGCGGATCATGACGACGACGCCGAGATAGGGGTCGTACCATGAATCGACGAGCATCGCCTTCAGGGGGGCGCTGGCGTCGCCTTTCGGGGCGGGAAGTCTGGTGACGATGGCCTCCAGCACGTCGGGGATGCCGAGGCCGGTCTTGGCGGAGATCGGGATCGCCTCTGACGCGTCGATGCCGATCACGTCCTCGATCTGGGCTTTTACCTGATCGGGCTCAGCGGCGGGCAGGTCGATCTTGTTGAGGACGGGGACGATTTCGTGGTCGGCGTCGATGGCCTGATAGACGTTGGCAAGTGTCTGCGCCTCCACCCCTTGGGTGGCGTCAACGACGAGGAGCGAGCCTTCGACCGCGCGCATGGAGCGGGAGACCTCATAACCGAAGTCCACGTGGCCCGGCGTGTCGATGAGGTTCAGGATGTACTTCTTCCCGTCCTTCGCGGGGTATTCGATGCGCACGGTCTGCGCCTTGATGGTGATGCCGCGTTCGCGCTCGATATCCATGCTGTCGAGCATCTGGGCCTTCATGTCGCGCTCGGCGACGGTGCCCGTGAGCTGGATCAGCCGGTCGGCCAGCGTGGATTTGCCGTGGTCGATATGCGCCACGATGGAGAAGTTACGGATCTGCGAAAGCTCGGTCATGATGCGGGCGATATGCTTGGGAAATCGCCGCCGGTCAATGGGGGACGGGGGTTACGGCGGGCGGGCAAAGGAATGGCGAGCCGGCGGATGTATCGGCATGGGCCGCGTCGTGGACCTGAGAAGTGCCGGAGGGCCGCGTCCGAGCCTCGGGAGGGCGCTGTGCAACGGTGGTGCCGGGCGCTTTATGGTGCCACATGCCTCCACCGGCTATCATGAGGCTATCGTCACAATGCGCCCTCCCGGGGGGAGGGTCGGGCGCGGCCCGGGCTGGGCTGGGTGGTTTGCGCCGCCTCTACCCGAACCGCACGCCTTGCGCCTGCGCCGTCAGCCTCGGGTCGCGGGACTTCACCAGCACGGGCCGGCCTTCCAGCGCCTCGTCGCAACGTTCAAGCGTTTCGCGCTCGAGGCGGTCCATCGCCTCGGCGGTGTAGAAGGTCAGATGCGGCAGCATGAGGACGTTCGGCATGGCGAAAAGCGGGCTCATGAGGTGGCCCGAAAGACTGAGCGGTTCGGCAGAAAAGACATCCAGGCCCGCCCCGGCGATGCGGCCCTCGGTCAGGGCCGCGACAAGCGCCGCCTCATCCACCAAGGCGCCGCGCGAAGAATTGATGAGGAAGGCCGTCGGTTTCATCGCTGCCAGCTCGGCGGCGCCGATGATATGGCGGGTGCTCTCATTCAGCGTGCAGTGGAGCGACACGAAGTCGCTTTGCCGCAGAAGGTCGTGCAGGTCATCGACCTTTTCGACGCCCAGCGCCGCCATCTCCGCCGCCGGCATCCCCGGCGTGTAGGAGATGACGCGCGCGCGGAACCCCTGCCCTGCCATCCGCGCGAAGCTGCGGCCGATCTTGCCCAGGCCGACGATGCCGACCTTCTTGCCGGCGATGTCGCTGCCCATCCAGCGGGCAGTGGGCCAGGCCCAGCCCTCGGCCCGCATCTGCCGGTCGAGCGGCACGAGCCGCTTGGCCAGCGCGATCATCAGGGTGAAGGCGCCTTCGGCAACCGTCTCTTCGGCATATTCGGGGATATTGACGACGGGAATGCCGCGGGCAATGGCGGCCGGAATGTCGATGGCGTCGATGCCGACACCGTATTTGACGATCCCCTTGAGCCGGGTCGCCGCGGCGATGACCCGTGCCGTGACGGGCGTGTAGCACATGAGGAGGAGATCGGCGTCGGCGATTTCCGCCACCAGCCGGTCCTCGGCCACACCGTCCGGCAGCAGCAGGAGTTCCCCCCGCCGCCGCAACTCGGCGTCGAGCCAAGGGGTTTCCAGTTCACTGTCGGTGCGGATGATCTTCATGCCTGTCCTCCCGAACCTGCACTACACCTCCGGGCCAGCGCGTTCACCGGATCGCCTCGTCGGGTTCCGGGCCGTCGATCAGGGGCGTGGCGCGGGCGACCCGGCCGAGCGCCACGGGATCGGTGATCGTCACCAAAGTGCCATCGACCGCGACACCATCGTCGCGCAGGGCCTTCAGCGCGCGCGACAGGTTTTCCGGCGTCATACCGAGATAGGAGGCGAGAAGCCGCTTTTCGAGCGGCAGGTCGAAACGGCCCGCATCCCCCGACTGCTGCGACTGGCGCAGGATGTAATTGGCGAGCCGTTCGCGCGAGGCGCGCAGCTTCAGATCCTTGGCATGGCGCACGACGCTGCGGTAGCAGCCGGCGAGTTCCCGCACGATGGCCTGGGCAAAGACCGGGTCGGCGGCGAAGGCGGCCCGAAGGTCGGAGCCGGGGATCATCATGATCCGGCTTTGCACCAGCGTCCGCGCCGACATGAGATAGGGGGCGTCGTTGATGCAGGCCGCGAGAATGAAGGTGGAAACGGGGCGCAAGACCGACATCGTGGTTTCCCGACCGCTCCATCCGGCGAACAGCTCGACCGAACCGTCCGTCAGGACATGAAGAAAATCGGCCGCCTCGCCCTCGCTGATCAGGTTCACCTGCGGCGGGAAGGTCTGGTGATAGGCCCCGCGGGTCAGCGCCGCGAAGGCCGCATCGCCGATATCGCGAAAAAGCGCCAGGGCGCGGATTTCGGCCAGATCCGTATCGCGCATGAATCACCCCCTCCCCCATCGAGGCTTGATAATTGTTAAGCCGCGCGGCGGATAAAGTCGATATCGCTTTGCAGGAATGTCGCCCAGTGGCATGACGGATCGTGTCGCCGGACATGACAAATGTCATAAGTAACTGTTTTTACGCAGAAATTTTTGAGAATTTGACCTAGATCATGCGGCGACCGGCGCAAGGCTGATCTCCTGTCCCCAATCGCGGGCGTCATGGCCCACAACCTTTATCGGGGGTTTATCATGCTACAGGCTTCTCACGGATCCTCTGGCGACCAGACCCGGGCATTGGCGCTCAGCACCATTGCCTTCACGGTCTGCTTCGCGGTCTGGACGATCTTTTCCATCATCGGCGTCGCCATCAAGAAAGAGCTGGGGCTGAACGAGTTCGAGTTCGGTCTCCTGGTCGCCACGCCGATCCTCACCGGATCACTCACCCGCCTGATCCTCGGGGTCTGGACCGAGAAATATGGCGGCAAGCTCGTCTTCTCGGCGCAGATGATCCTGACGGGTCTGGCGACCTGGGCGCTGACCTTGGCGCATACCTACACGATGTACCTGATCGCCGCGCTCGGCATCGGCCTTGCGGGCGGCTCCTTCATCATCGGTGTCGCCTATGTCTCGCGCTGGTACGAGGCGGGCAAGCAGGGCACCGCCCTTGGCATCTTCGGGGCCGGCAATGTCGGCGCGGCGGTGACGAAATTCCTCGCCCCCTTCGTGATGGTCGCCTATGGCTGGCAGGGCGTCGCGCAGGTCTGGGCGGCGGGGATCACGCTGATGGGCGTGATCTTTTTCCTGCTCGCCAAGGATGACCCGGAACTGGTGGAACGCCGCCGGACCGGGGTCAAGGCGCCGAGTCTTGCCCAGCAATTCGCGCCCTTGAAGAACCTGCAGGTCTGGCGCTTCTCGCTTTATTACTTCTTCGTCTTCGGTGCTTTCGTGGCGCTGGCGCTCTGGATGCCGCATTACCTGATCGACGTCTACGGCGTCGATGTGAAGACGGCCGGCATGTCGGCTGCGGCCTTCTCGCTTTCCGCCTCGCTCTTCCGCGCCTATGGCGGGCATCTTTCGGACCGTTTCGGCGCGCGGTCGGTCATGTACTGGACCTTCGGCTTCTCGCTCGTCTTTCTCTTCATGCTGTCCTATCCGCCCACCGACTACGTCATTCAGGGCAAGGACGGCCCGATCCACTTCACGACCGAGATGGGCCGCTGGCCCTTCGTCATCACGCTCTTCTGCCTTGGGTTTTTCATGTCCCTCGGCAAGGCTGCTGTCTACAAACACATCCCGGTCTACTATCCGAAGCATGTGGGCGCGGTCGGCGGGCTGGTGGGCATGATCGGCGGGCTTGGCGGCTTCATCCTGCCGATCATGTTCGGGGCACTTCTCGATCTGACCGGCATCTACACGAGTTGCTTTGCGCTTCTCTTCGTCCTTGTCGCCGTGGCGCTGACATGGATGCACATGTCGATCCGCGCGATGGAACGGGCCGCCCATGGCGAAACGCTCGACAAGTTGCCGGGCCTGCCGGAGATGCAATCGATCCACGTGCCGGGCAAGACGGTCATGACCACGCATACGCTGGATGACTGGCGGCCCGAGGATGAGGGCTTCTGGGCCGAAAAGGGCCGTAGCATCGCGCGCCGGAACCTCTGGCTGTCGATACCGGCACTCCTTCTGGCCTTCTCGGTCTGGATGGTGTGGTCGATGGTCGTCGCCCGGCTGCCCGCGATCGGCTTTGACTTCACGCCCGGCCAGCTCTTCTGGCTGGCAGCACTGCCGGGGCTTTCGGGCGCCACCCTGCGCATCTTCTACAGCTTCATGGTGCCGATCTTCGGCGGCAGGCTCTGGACGACGCTGTCGACAGCCTCGCTTCTCCTGCCGGCCATCGGCATCGGCTATGCGGTGCAGAACCCCGAAACGCCCTACCTGATCTTCATGGTGCTGGCGCTTCTTTGCGGGCTTGGCGGCGGCAACTTCGCCTCCTCCATGGCCAATATCGCCTACTTCTTCCCGAAGGCGGAAAAGGGCAACGCGCTGGCGCTGAATGCGGGCCTTGGCAACCTCGGCGTGTCGGTCATGCAGTTCCTGGTGCCGATCGTCATCACCATGGGTGTCTTCGGCGCCATGGGCGGCGATCCGGTGAAACTGGCCGACGGCAAGGAACTCTGGATGCAGAACGCGGGCTTTGTCTGGGTTCCCTTCATCATCCTCGCCACCATCGCCGCCTGGCTCGGCATGAACGACATTGCCGACGCCAAGGCCAGCTTCAAGGAACAGGCGATCATCTTCACGCGGTTCCACAACTGGATCATGTGCGTCCATTACACCGGCACATTCGGCAGCTTCATCGGTTATTCGGCGGGCTTTCCGCTTCTGACGAAGCTGATGTTCCCGGAAGTCAACGCCCTGCAATACGTGTTCCTCGGCCCCCTTGTCGGCGCGCTGTCCCGTGCGGCGACCGGATGGGTCAGTGACAAGTTCGGCGGCGGGCGCGTCACCTTCTGGGTGTTCCTCGGCATGATCGTGGCGGTCTTCGGCGTCATCACCTTCCTGCCGAACGGCGGGGCGGGCGGCAGCTTCATCGGCTTCTTTGCCTGCTTCATGGCGCTGTTCTTCCTGACAGGGGTCGGCAACGCATCCACCTTCCAGATGATCCCGGCGATCATGGGGCGCGAAATCCCACGGCTGATGCCGACGCTCGACGCTGCTGCGGGACGCAAGCAGGCCGAGCGGGAAAGTGCCGCGATCATCGCCTTCACCTCGGCGATTGCCGCCTACGGCGCCTTCTTCATCCCGAAGGCCTATGGCACCTCGATCGCGATGACCGGCGCGCCGTTCCTGGCGCTCTGGGGTTTCCTGATCTTCTACGCGATCTGCCTTGTCCTGACTTGGTTCTACTACACCCGTCCGGGCGGCGTTCTCCACGATCTGGAGCGTGGCCGGCTTCCCGCTGCCCCCGCTGCTGCCTGACCTGAAAGGAGAGCAAGATGAGCCATCTACTCGACCGTCTGAACTTCCTGAAATCCACCCGCAAGGATGTCTTTGCGGGTGGGCACGGGCAGACCACAATCGAAAATCGCGACTGGGAAGACACCTACCGGAACCGCTGGCGCCACGACAAGGTCGTGCGCTCCACCCACGGGGTGAACTGCACCGGGTCGTGTTCGTGGAAGATCTACGTGAAATCCGGGATTGTCACGTGGGAGACGCAGCAGACCGACTATCCGCGTACCCGTGCCGACCTGCCGAACCACGAGCCGCGCGGCTGCGCGCGCGGCGCCTCCTACAGTTGGTATCTTTATTCGGCCAACCGGGTGAAGACCCCGCTGGTCCGTGGCCGCCTGATGCGGATGTGGCGCGAGTTGCGCCGCACGATGTCGCCGGTCGCGGCCTGGACGGCGATCCAATCCGACCCGAAGAAGCGTGCCGACTATACCAAGACCCGTGGCAAGGGCGGTTTCGTCCGGGCAAGCTGGGACGAGGTGACCGAGATCACCGCCGCCGCCAACGCCTATACGGCGAAGACTTACGGCCCCGACCGGGTCTTCGGCTTCTCACCCATTCCGGCGATGTCGATGGTGTCCTACGCGGCGGGCTCGCGGTACCTCAGCCTTCTCGGCGGCACGTGCATGTCGTTCTACGACTGGTATTGCGACCTGCCGCCGGCCTCGCCGATGACCTGGGGTGAACAGACCGACGTGCCGGAATCGGCCGACTGGTACAATGCGGGCTACCTGATCCTCTGGGGTTCGAACGTGCCCCAGACCCGGACCCCGGACGCGCATTTCTACACCGAGGCGCGCTATCGCGGCACCAAGTCGGCAGTGGTCAGCCCCGACTATTCGGAGGCCGCGAAGTTCTCCGACATCTGGCTGAACGCCAAACAGGGCACGGACGCCGCCCTTGGCATGGCTTTCGGTCACGTCATCCTGCGCGAATTCCATCTCGACCGGCAGGCGGAGTATTTCGAGGACTACTGCCGCAAGTATTCCGACATGCCGATGCTGGTGAGGCTGGAGCCGAAGGGTGACGGCTACGTCCCCGGCAAACAGCTGCGCGCCGCCGATTTCGACAAATCGCTTGGCCAGAAGAACAACCCCGATTGGAAGACGGTCGGCATCGACGACAAGACCGGCAAGATCGTTGTCCCGAACGGCTCCGTGGGCTTCCGCTGGGGCGAAACCGGCAAGTGGAACCTTGAGGAGAAGGCGGACGGCAAGGACGTGACGCTCAAGATGAGCCTCATCCTCGACAGCGACCGCGACGACGTGATCGGCGTCGACTTCCCCTATTTCGGTGGCATGGCCTCCAACGGTTGGGAAAACGACGCTCGCGGCGTGGTGCTGACCCGCAACGTGCCGGTGAAGAAAGTGACGCTCGCGGACGGACAAGAGCATTACGTCGCCACGGTCTTCGACCTTTTCTGCGCCAACTACAGCCTTGACCGGGGTCTTGGCGGCGATCATGTCGCCAGCGACTACAATGCCGATGTGCCCTTCACGCCCGCCTGGGCGGAGAAGATCACCGGCGTGAAGCGAGACCGGATCATTCAGGTCGCCCGGGAATTCGCTGCCAATGCCGAAAAGACCAACGGCAAGTCGATGATCATCATCGGCGCGGCGATGAACCACTGGTACCACATGGACATGAACTACCGCGCCGTCATCAACATGCTGGTGATGTGCGGCTGCGTCGGCCAGTCCGGCGGCGGCTGGGCGCATTACGTGGGGCAGGAAAAACTGCGTCCGCAGACTGGCTGGACCGCGCTCGCCTTCGCGCTCGACTGGGCGCGTCCGCCACGGCACATGAACTCCACCAGCGCGTGGTACGCCCATACCGACCAGTGGCGGTATGAGACGGTGTCGTCGGCCGAGATCCTCTCGCCGACCGCGCCCGATGGCGACTACAAGGACCTGTCGCTGATCGACTACAATATCCGCGCCGAGCGGATGGGCTGGCTTCCCTCCGCGCCGCAGCTTCGCACCAACCCGCTTGAAGTGGGCAAGGCAGCAAAGGCTTCAGGCAAGACCATCCCCGAATATGTCGCCGAGCAGCTGAAGGCCGGGACGCTTGAGATGTCGGCCGAAGACCCGGACGCACCGGAAAACTGGCCGCGCAACCTCTTTGTCTGGCGCTCGAACCTTCTGGGGTCGTCGGGCAAGGGGCATGAATACTTCCTCAAGCACCTTCTCGGCACCGACCACGGCGTGCTTGGCAAAGATTTGGATGAAGAAGGCCGCAAGAAACCGGTGGAGGCTCGCTGGCACGACGAGGCACCCGAGGGCAAACTCGACCTTCTCGTGACGCTCGACTTCCGCATGTCGACGACGGCGGTCTATTCCGACATCGTCCTGCCGACCGCATCGTGGTACGAGAAGGACGACCTCAATACCTCCGACATGCACCCCTTCATCCACCCGCTGCAGGCAGCGGTGGATCCGGCCTACGAGTCGAAGTCGGACTGGGAGATCTTCAAGGCGATTGCCAAGAAGTTCTCCGAGGTAGCGCCCGAGATCCTTGGGGTAGAGACCGACGTGGTGCAGCTGCCCCTGCAACACGACAGCCCGATGGAGATCGCCCAGCCAACCGTCAAGGACTGGAAGAAGGGCGAATGCGACCTGATCCCCGGCAAGACTGCGCCGAACTACATTGCGGTCGAGCGCGACTACCCGAACCTCTACGCCCGCTTCACCTCGCTCGGGCCGTTGATGGAGAAAGTCGGCAACGGCGGCAAGGGCATCGCCTGGGATACCAAGGTTGAGGTGCATCACCTCAAAGACCTGAACGGCACCCATCATGAAGGCCCGACCGAGGGCATGGCGAAGATCGAAACCGCCATAGATGCGGCCGAGGTCATCCTGATGCTCGCTCCGGAGACGAACGGCGAAGTGGCGGTCAAGGCGTGGGAGGCATTGTCGAAGGCGACGGGCCGCGAACACGCCCATCTGGCCGAGGTCAAGGAAGACGAGAAGATCCGCTTCCGCGATATCGCGGCACAACCGCGCAAGATCATCTCGTCGCCCACCTGGTCGGGTATCGAGAGCGAGGAAGTCTGCTACAACGCCGGCTGGACCAACGTCCACGAGCTGATCCCGTGGCGCACCGTGTCGGGCCGCCAGCAGCTCTATCAGGATCACGAATGGATGCAGGCGTTTGGCGAGTTCTTCGTGACCTGGCGGCCGCCGGTGGACCTGAAGACCATCACTGCGGGCGCGACCGGGCATCTCGGCGCGAACGAGAAACACGTCGTCCTGAACTTCATCACGCCGCACCAGAAATGGGGCATCCACTCGACCTATTCCGACAACCTCCTGATGCTGACGCTAAACAGGGGCGGGCCGGTCGTCTGGATTTCCGAGAATGACGCCAAGGTGGCGGGGATCGTCGACAACGACTGGGTCGAGGTCTTCAACACCAACGGTGTGCTCACGGCCCGTGCGGTTGTGAGCCAACGGATGAAGGACGGCACGCTCTTCATGTACCACGCGCAGGAGAAGATCGTGAACACGCCGGGATCGCAGATCACCGGCAAGCGGGGCGGTATCCACAACTCCGTCACCCGCGCGATCGTCAAGCCCACGCACATGATCGGCGGCTACGCACAGCAGAGCTACGGGTTCAACTATTACGGCACCGTCGGCGCCAACCGCGATGAACTCGTTGTGGTCCGCAAGATGGACAAGGTCGACTGGCTCGACACGCCGGTTTCGAAAGTGGAGGCAGCAGAATGAAAGTCCGCGCACAGATCGGCATGGTGCTGAACCTCGACAAATGTATCGGGTGTCACACCTGCTCCGTCACCTGCAAGAACGTCTGGACCAGCCGCGACGGCGTCGAATACGCCTGGTTCAACAACGTCGAAACCAAGCCCGGCATCGGATACCCGAAGGACTGGGAAAACCAGAAGCGCTGGAACGGCGGCTGGGAACGCACCGCGTCGGGCGGGTTGCGCCCGAAGCAGGGCGGCAAGTGGCGCATCCTTGCCAACATCTTCGCCAACCCCGACCTGCCGGAGATCGACGACTTCTACGAGCCCTTTGACTTCGACTACGACCACCTGAAGTCCGCGCCCGAGATGCCGGCCTTCCCCACCGCCCGCCCGCGTTCGAAAGTCTCGGGCGAGCAGATGGAGAAGATCGAATGGGGTCCGAACTGGGAGGAGATCCTTGGCGGCGAGTTTGCCAAGCGGTCGAAGGACTACAACTTCGACGGCATCCAGAAGGAGATCTACGGCCAGTACGAAAACACCTTCATGATGTACCTGCCGCGGCTTTGCGAGCATTGCCTCAACCCGGCCTGCGCCGCGTCATGCCCTAGCGGAGCGATCTACAAGCGCGAAGAAGACGGCGTGGTCCTGATCGACCAGGAAAAGTGCCGGGGCTGGCGGATGTGCGTCTCGGGCTGCCCCTACAAGAAGATCTACTACAACTGGTCCTCGGGCAAATCCGAAAAATGCACGCTCTGCTATCCGCGCCTGGAGTCGGGCATGCCGACGGTCTGTTCGGAAACCTGCGTGGGCCGCATCCGCTATATCGGGGTCATGCTCTATGACGCCGACAAGATCGCCGACGCGGCTTCGGTTGCCGGCGAGAAAGAGCTTTACGACGCCCAGCTTGGCGTTTTCCTGGACCCCAACGATCCTGCGGTGATCGAGGCCGCCCGCGCCGAAGGCGTGCCGGAGGACTGGATCGCCTCTGCCCGGAAATCGCCGATCTGGAAGATGGCGATGGAATGGAAGATCGCCTTCCCGCTGCATCCGGAATACCGGACGCTGCCGATGGTGTGGTACATCCCGCCGCTCTCGCCGATCCAGAACGCGGCCGCCGCCGGCCAGATCGCGGCGAAGGACGACATGCCGGACGTGAAGTCGCTCCGCATCCCGGTTCGCTACCTCGCCAATATGTTGACGGCGGGCGACGAGGCACCGATCGTCTCGGCACTGGAACGGATGCTCGCGATGCGCTCCTACATGCGGTCGAAGACCGTGGACGGGGTCGTCAATCTCGGCGTGGCCAACCGCGTCGGCCTGACCCCGCACCAGATCGACGAGATGTACCGGATCATGGCCATCGCCAATTACGAGGACCGCTTCGTCATCCCGACGACGCACCGCGAAATGGTCGAGGATGCATACGATCTGCGCGGCGGCTGCGGTTTCACCGATGGCAATGGCTGCTCGACCGGCACCACGGGCGGCAAGCTTTTCGGCAGCCGCAAGTTCGTCACCCCTGCGGAGGGCTGGAAATGAAGACGTTCAAGGCGCTCTCCGCGCTCCTGTCCTACCCGAGCGAGGACCTGCAAGCCGCCATCCCGGCGATCCGATCCGTGCTGAAGTCCGAGGGGCTATTGCGCCCGGACCAGCACCGTTCGATGGAACCCCTGCTTGCGGGGATGGAGACGGGCGACATCTATGACCTGCAGGAGCGCTATGTGCTTCTCTTCGACCGCTCGCGGACGCTCTCGCTCAACCTCTTCGAGCATATCCACGGTGAAAGCCGGGATCGCGGCGGCGCGATGGTTGACCTTCTGGAAACCTACAGGGCGGGCGGCTTCGACCTCACCGGGCCGGAACTGCCGGATCACCTGCCGGTGCTTCTGGAATTCCTCTCGACCCGGCCGCTCGCCGAGGCGAAGGGCCTTCTGGCTGATGCCGGCCATATCATCGCAGTCCTCGCCGAGCGTCTGACCCGGCGCGACACGCCCTACGCGGCGGTCCTGACGGCGATGGCCGGGATTGCCAAGGCGGGTACTGACAGCCCCGAGGCCGAGGCACTTCTCTCGGAACAGGACGACGATCCGGAAGACCTCGAAGCGCTCGACGCTGTCTATGAGGAGGCGCAGGTCACCTTCGCCCCCGATCCGAACGCAGGCTGCCCGATCTCGCGCGACATCCTCGCGCGGATGGACATGCCCCTTTCCCCGGCCCGCGCCGGGACGGCCCAATAAAGGAGGCCCCGATGCATCAGTTCATCTTTGGAACCTATCCCTATATCGCGCTCAGTTTCCTGCTGCTTGGCAGCATCGCGCGATACGAACGCGACCCGTTCACGTGGAAATCCTCCTCCTCGCAGCTTCTCAGGCGCAGGCAGCTCGTCATCGGATCGGTCCTCTTCCATGTCGGCGTTCTGGTCATCTTCTTCGGCCACCTGATCGGGCTACTGACCCCTATCCAGATCTTCGACGCCATCGGCATCGGCCACGGGGCCAAGCAGATATTGGCGGTGATCGCGGGCGGAATCGCAGGCGCAATGGCGCTGGTGGGCGGCCTCATGCTGCTTCACCGGCGGCTTTTCGATGCGCGGATACGGGCGACAAGCACATTCGCCGATACCGGCATCCTCGCGCTCCTGATGTTGCAGCTTGTGCTGGGGCTTTGCACCATTCTCGTCTCGCTTCAGCATCTGGACGGGCACGAGATGACGCGCTTCATGGCCTGGGCCTTCGGCATCTTCACCTTCGACGGGCAGGCGGCGAGCTATATCGAAGGCGTCCACTGGCTCTTCAAGCTGCACCTTTTCCTCGGGCTGACGATCTTCCTCCTTTTCCCGTTCACCCGGCTTGTCCACATGCTTTCTGCCCCGGTCCGCTATCTCTGGCGGCCGGGCTATCAGATCGTGCGCACGAAGAAGCGCGGGGCCTGAGATGGGACCCTTGCTGCAAGACATCACGGTCAATGGCGAGGTGATCCCCGCCGCCGCCATCGCCGCCGAGGCGCAGATGCATGCCGCGCCGAAGGACAAGCCCGGCATCGCCTGGCGGGCGGCGGGCCGGGCGTTGACGGTGCGGGCGCTACTTTTGCAGGAGGCGCGTCGGCGCGGGCTGACCCCTCAGCCGCAGCACGACAACGCGTGGACGGAAACCGAGGAGGAGGCGCTGATCCGGCAGCTTCTGGAAGTGGCGCTGGTGCCTGAATTGCCAGGGGATGAGGCGCTTCGGGCGATCTATGACGCCGATCCCGGCCGCTGGCGGGCGCCTCGTCTTTATGAGGCGGCGCATATCCTTTTCGCCGCCGCGCCGGGCGATTCAGAGGCGCGGGCACGGGCGAAAGAGGCCACTGCCGTCGCACGGGCAGAGCTTGCACGGAACCCAGCGTCCTTCGACCACCTTGCCCGCAGCCTGTCGGCCTGTTCGTCACGCGATGCGGGCGGGCGGCTCGGACAGATATCGGCTGGCGATACCGTGCCGGAATTCGAATCCGCCCTCGACTGCCTTGAGGAAGGTCAGATCGCGCCCACGCCCGTTGAAACGCGCTACGGCTTTCACATCATTCGTCTCGATGCCCGCGCGGAAGGCGCCGTCCTGCCCTTCGAAGCGGTCGCTGGCCGCCTGCGCGAAGCGGCGGCCAAGCGCGCCTGGGCGGATGCGGCCCGCCGTTTCACCGCCACCCTCGCGGCGGAGGCGAGCGTGACGGGCATCGACCTCGTCGCTGCCTGACGGTCAATAGCCCGGCCAAGCGGAATTGATCGCGATGACGGGTTATGCATAATTCTTTGCCGGGAACGGTAGCGAATCCGGTGGGGCAACGACCACGCCGGGGTGACAATGGGGGCCTTGGGGGGATGAAATCACTTCTTGTTGCGGGCGCGCTTGGCGCCCTTCTGTCCGTTGGAAGCGCCCTGGCGGGGCCGATAGATCAGGCCTGCATCCGCGCCAACCGGACGGCGAGCGCGGAGCTTTGCGGCTGTATCCAGCGGGTCGCCGACATGACGCTGAGCGGATCTGACCAGAAACTCGCGGCCTCGTTCTTCGCGGACCCGGCGCGGGCGCAGGAGGTGCGGCAATCGGACAGGCAGAGCCTGCGCGCCTTCTGGGGCCGCTACATGACGTTCGGCTCGGCGGCCGAAGACGTGTGTTCGGGCTGACCGCTCTTTTCAGACATCGAGTCGCTGAAACGGCCCGCTAGCGCAGGAACCCGGCCTGTCGCATCCGGCGCGCATAAAGCCAACTGGCGATCGCGACGACAAAGATCACGACCGAAAACCAGAGCGCCTCTGGCCCGCCGATTTCGGCCATGGAGACCTCGGCCAGCACGAAGTTCTGGAAGGTCGTGACGATCATCGCGATGGCAGATATCGCGAAGACGAGAACGGCCGCACCGAGGCGCAAAAGCAGCAGGAGAGACCCCGCCAGAGCGAACCAGACGGCAATGGCCCAGCTGGCGACAACCCAGGCCGGGAAGCTTTGGAAATAGACCCGCTGCGCATCCGTAAAACCGGCGAGATAGGCCTCGTTCTGCATCTGGGTCATCGTGTAGTCGACTGCACCCATCGCGTTCCACAGTAATGTGGCGATACCGACTACCCAGAGATGCCAGGGGGCTTTCATGAATTTGCTCCAGCCAGGGTCGACCGCCGCGACAATCGCACAAACGGCCCCACACCGGCAATGGGGGGCGGTTGGCCCCTGCGGTGAACCCGCACCCCAGGGGCCTGGTTCATCAGTTTGACGGCATCGCGCCTTCGCGCGCATTGTCGACGGGCACGAGCACCGTCACCTCGCCCGCATTTTCGAAGCTGAGCGTCAGGTTCAATGTATCGCCATCCTTGAAGCCCATGGTCGGCCCCATCAGCATGACGTGATCGCCGCCACGGGCAAGCTGGTGCTGGCCACCCGCCGGAATGACGAAACCTTCGGGGACGTGCAGCATCTGCATCACGCCGCTGGCATCGGCCTTGTGGGTGTGCAGTTCCACCCGCTTCGCGGCGTCGGAGGTGGCGTCCGTCAGGCGGTCATCGGCTGTTGCGCTGTTGTCGATCACCATGAAGATCGCCCCGGCCTTTGCGCCGGGCAAGATCCGCGCATAGGCGTCGCTGACAGTGATGGTATCGGCCGCAAAGGCAGGGGCGGCCATGGCAAAGGCAAGCGCTGCAAGCGCCGGTTTGAGAAGTGTCATTGTCGGTATCCTCTGAATATCGGGTAGGTTCGGTCGCAGATCAGACCGACACGGGAGGGTCCCGAGCGCCCGGGGACGGCGCGATCACCCCGGGGGCGAGGATGACAACATCAACGTGGACAGGCCGGGACGGCGTAAGGGAGGGAATGGCCCCGGCCGGCGGGAGGTCGAGCGCGACGAGAAGGCCGAGAACGAGGTCCGGGCAAAGATGGCCCGCACCGGTCGGTTGGCCTGAATCGTCCAGCGCCACCTGCACCAGACCGCCGCCGCTGCACAGCACCACATAGGTGCCGTTGACCTGCGTCTGCCCCCGGGCGAAGCCCGCGGCAACGGTTGTCGCCAGCAACAGGAGCGCTAGTGCAAGCGAGACGAAAGGATGGGCCCGGCGGAGCGTCATGCGCCCTACATAGGGCAGGATCACCCCGAAGCGGAAGCGACAAAAGGAAGCGGCCCCACCCGATCAGGGGTGAGGCCGCAAATTCGCATCAATGGCCGGCGCTCTCAGGCAGCCAGTGCCTTGGCGATATCTTTCTTGATCTTCAGCGCCTTGGCCGACAGTTCGTCATCCTTGGCCTTGGCCAGGAAGGCGTCGAGCCCGCCGCGATGATCGACCGAGCGCAGGGCGGCCGCCGAAATGCGCAGCTTGAAGGTCTGGCCCAGCGCATCGGAGATCAACGAGACATCGTTGAGGTTCGGCAGGAACCGGCGACGGCTCTTGTTGTTCGCGTGGCTCACGTTGTTGCCCGTCATCGGGCCCTTGCCGGTCAGTTCGCAGACGCGCGACATCGCTTCGCTTCCTTCGTGTGCTTGGGCATCTTGCCCGTCATTTCGATAATGCAAACAGGCGCCGCAGGGCAGCGCCTCGAATTCCGTTCGCGGGGCATAAGGCGAATGCGCCGGATCGTCAAGCGATTCATGCGATTCAGATCGGCCGACCCTCGGCGGCGAACCTATTTCCCCGACCCGGCCGTCTCGGCCCCGCTGCGGGTCAGGTAGTAGGCCCCGAGAATGGGCAGGAACGTGACCAGAACCACAACCATCGCGACCACATTGGTGACGGGCCGCTGGCGCGGGCGCACCAGTTCTTCCAGCATCCAGATGGGCAGCGTCGCCTGCTGGCCGGCGGTAAAGGTGGTGACGATGACCTCATCGAAGCTGAGCGCGAAGGCCAGCATCCCGCCCGCCATCAACGCCGTGCCGATATTCGGCAGGATCACATGGCGGAATGTCTGAAAACTGTTGGCGCCAAGGTCCATCGACGCCTCGATCATGGACCCTGACAGCCGCCGGAACCGCGCCACCGCGTTGTTGTAGACCACAACGATGCAGAAGGTGGCATGGCCAAGGATGATCGTCAGGGTCGAAAAGGGGATTTCGCCAAGGTTGAAGGCCGAGCGGAGCGCGATGCCGGTGACGATGCCGGGAAGCGCGATGGGCAGGATCACCAACAGAGATAATGCCTCGCGCCCGAAAAAGCGGCTCCGCGATACGGCGGCGGCGCAAAGCGTCCCGAGGACAAGCGCGATCGCGGTCGACAGCGCCGCAACCTTGACCGAGAGCGAGAGCGCCTGCCAGACATCCGGGCGCCCCCAGGTAATGGCGAACCATTTCAGCGTCAGGCCCGGTGGCGGGAACTGATAGCTCCGGTCCTCGGTCGTGAAGGCGTAAAGGAAGATCAGGAGGATCGGCAGATGCAGGAAAAGGAGCCCCACCCCTGCGGCGACTTTCAACAAGACAGGCGCGCGCGCGTCAGAGTGCATCGAAGGCCCCCATCCGCTTGGCGGCCCAAAGATAGACGGCCATGATCAGGATCGGCACCACCGCGAAGGCGGCAGCCAGCGGGATGTTCCCGGCCGTGCCCTGATGGGCATAGACCGCCTGACCGATGAAGAGCCGGGACGACCCAACGATCTGCGGGATGATGTAGTCGCCAAGCGTGAGCGAGAAGGTAAAGATCGACCCGGCCACCACGCCCGGCAGGGCAAGCGGCAGGATCACATGGCGGAATGTCTGGACATTGCTGGCCCCGAGGTCACCGGAGGCTTCCAGCAGGTTTCCCGGCACCCGTTCCAGCGCGGCCTGGATCGGCAGGATCATGAAGGGCAGCCAGACATAAAGGAAGACGAGGAAAGTGCCGATATAGCTTACCGATAGCGAGTTGCCCCCGATGACCGGCAGCGCGAGGATCGCCTGAAGTGCCGGGCCGAGCCCAACGCTTTCGGTCGCCCAGGTGATGATGCCTTCCTTGGCGAGGATCAGTTTCCAGGCGTAGACCTTGACCAGATAGCTCGACCAGAGCGGCAGCATGACGCCAAGGTAGAAAAGCGCCTTCATCCGGCCCTTCGCGTAGCGGGCCGCGAAATAGGCGATGGGAAAGGCGACGACAGCCGCCGCGATGGTGACGGCTGCCGCCATCGCGGTCGTGCGCAGGATGATGTCGTAATTGGCCGGGCGGAATAGTTCCGCATAGGTCTTGAGTGTCGGCTCATATTTGATCAGGCCGGAAAACTCGTCGATGGAAAAGAAGCTCTGCACCAAGAGCGCGACGAGCGAGCCGATATAGATGACGCCGAGCCAGAGAAGCGGCGGCACCAGCAACAGTGCGAGCAGTAGGCGCGGCCGCCGCCAGAACAGGTCCGACAGCCGCCCGGCAGCGGTCTGGGCCGGCATGTCGGACACACTCATCAGGCGTCATCCATGGCGTGAAGCGACCGGGCGGCCCAGGTCAGGCCGGTTTCAGCGCCGATATCCGGCAGGACTTCGGTCGCGGGCGTCGTGACGGCGATCTGGTGACTGCCCATCTCAAGCGTGATCTGGTTCACGGCGCCGAGGTAACGGCGGCTGACGACGGTGCCGCGCGCCTTGGCCTTGGCGAGCGGCGCGAGCGTGATGGCCTCTGGCCGCAGGCTCGACCAGCGCGGCGCACCGCCAAGGCGCTGGCTGAGGTCAGGCGGCAGGACATTGGATGACCCGACAAAATCGGCGACGAACCGCGTTCTTGGGGCCTCATAAACCTCATGCGGCGTTCCGGTCTGCACGATCCGTCCCTCGTTGAAAACTGCGAGCCGGTCGGCCATCGACAGCGCCTCGCCCTGATCGTGGGTGACGAAGACGAAGGTGATGCCCAGCGCCTTTTGCAGGGATTTCAACTCCTCCTGCATCTGCTCGCGGAGCTTCAGGTCGAGCGCGCCAAGCGGCTCGTCCAGCAACAGGACGCGCGGCCGGTTGACCAACGCGCGGGCGAGCGCGACCCGCTGACGCTGCCCCCCCGAAAGCTGGCCGGGCCGACGGTCGCCAAAGCCGTCGAGCTTCACGAGACTAAGCATATCGTCGGCCTTGGCGAGCCGCACCGGGCGGCTTTCGCCCTTCACCATCAACCCGTAGGCCACGTTGTCACGCACATTCATATGCGGGAAGAGCGCGTAGTCCTGAAAAACGGTGTTCACCGCCCGCCGGTTCGGCGGAATCCCGTCGGCCGTTTCGCCAAAGATGCGGATATGGCCGGATGTCGGCTGGTCGAAGCCCGAAATGAGCCTGAGGCAGGTGGTCTTGCCCGACCCGGAGGGGCCGAGCATGGCGAAGAATTCGCCTTCCTCAATCGCTAGCGTCACGTCGTCGACGGCGCGGACCGATCCGAAGCGGCGGCTGACATTTTCAAACTCAACAGCGGGCATGGCGGATCATCGTTGCAGGGGGCAAAGCTGCATCACCCCGGTCGCCGGGGTGATGCCTTTGTATTGGCAGGAAATCAGCGTCCGCCGATCACGCCGATATAATCCGAAACCCAGCGGTAATAGGGCACGCATTCACCCTGGCTGGCGCAGTTCGACACGGGCGTGGTCCAGAAACGGATCTTTTCGAAATCGTCCATGCCGTTCGTGGTGCAGCCCGCCGCATCCAGCATCCCGCGCCCGTCGGTGCAGGCCGCCGGAACCGAGGGGTTGGCCCCGAACCAGACGGCAAGATCCGATTGCAGGTTGGACGACAGCGAATGCTCCATCCACATGTAGGAACAGTTCGGGTTGGCCGCGTCGGCGTGCATCATGGTCGTGTCGGCCCAGCCCGTCGCGCCTTCGGCGGGCACGACCGAGGCCACCGGCTGGCCTTCGGAGGCGAGGATATTCACCTGGAACGGCCAGGAGCCAGAGGCCACGACGCCTTCGTTCTTGAAGTCGTCCATCTGGATGAAGGCGTCATGCCAGTAGCGGCTGACAAGCGTGCGCTGCCCGCGCAGGAGGTTCAGCGCCGCGTCATACTGGGCCTGGTTCAGCTCGTAGGGCGAGGTGATGCCAAGTTCCGGCTGCTTCGACATCAGATAGAGCGCTGCATCGGCGACGTAGATCGGTCCGTCATAGGCCTGGACGCGCCCCTTGTTCGACTGGCCGTCGGGCAATGTCGTTTCTTCAAAGACAACCGACCAGCTTGTCGGCGGCTCCTTGAAGACATTGGTGTTGTACATCAGGACGTTCGGCCCCCACATGTAGGGTGTGCCGTAATGCTTGCCGTCGACGGTGTGCCAGGGGGCATCCTTCAACCGGTCGTCGACGGTCGACCAGCTCGGGATCAGGTCGGTATTGATTTCCTGCACCCGCTTGCCGGCGATCAGGCGCAGCGACGCATCGCCCGAAGCTGTCACGAGGTCAAAGCCACCCTCGTTCATCAGGGCGACCATCTCGTCTGAGGTGTTGGCCGTCTTCACGTTGACCTTGCAGCCTGTCGCCTCTTCGAACTTGGTGACCCAGTCGAAGGCCGCGTCGGTTTCGCCGCGCTCGATATAGCCGGGCCAGGCCACGATATTGACCTGCCCCTCGCCCGCGCCGAGCGTCTGGGCCGAAGCGGTCGAGGCCAGAAGCATCGCCATGACGGCGACGCCCGTGGTGATTTGGTGTTTCATGTCATCCCTCACTGTTGGATTTTTTAACGCGTTGACCCGGGCCTTCTTCCTTTCCGGGCCCTTCGACTGCTGCGCCATTGATCTCACTCTGTCGCAAAGTTGCGATTTGGCAATCGTAATTTTAGGCATGGACGGCAATCCGGGTTCCCGCCCGGCCCTGCGCCAGCGCCAGGATGCGGTCGGCCGCCTCGTCGACACCGGGGCGCGCCGCCATCTTTTGCGCGTTCGCCGCCAGCCGCGCCTTCATCGCGCCATCCGACAGAAGGTCGCCGATGGTGGCCAGAAGCTCCTCGTCGCTCCAGCCCGTGCGGGCAAGTGCCCTGCCGGTTCCGGTTTCCTCTGCCCTGCGGGCGTTGTCGTGGCCATCCCAGCAATAGGGCATAACGAGCGAAGGCACCCCATGGCAGAGCGCCTCGCAGAAACTGTTGTTGCCGCCGTGGTGAATGAAAAGATCGGCCATCGCGACGACAGAGGGCTGCGGAAACCACGCGCCGAGATGGACGTTGTCGGGCACCGCGCGATAGGCGTCCTGAAAGCCGCCGACATTGACGATGAACCGCCCCGGGAACCGAGCAAAGGCGCCGAGCATCCGCTCGATCAGCGCCACGTCCATGGCACCGAGGCTGCCAAAGCTGACATAGATGAGCGGCCCTTCGGCTTTTGGAAAATCCGGCATCTCGAACGGGCCTTCGCGGCGGACGCAGCCTTCGAGAAAGACAAACCGGTCCGGATCGAGCGGGACGGCCCGTTCATGCCGGACGACGGATGGCGAGAGAAGCAGATTGAGATATGGCGAGGGTTCCAGGAATATCCCCTCATCCAGCGTGGCAAGCCCGTGGTCGCGGCGAAATCCGTTATAGCGCGTGTGCGCCGGGCCGATGGCCCGGTGATAGCGTGCCAGAAATGCCGCGCGGCCATTTCGCTCATCAGCGGCCAGACCCGAAAGGTAAGGCGGCACCGCGTCATCCGGCAACTCGGTCTCTGCGCAGGAAATCACGCGCACCCAGGGGCAGCCAGCGGCGGCGACAGCCGGAAACATCGCGACATTGTCGAGCACGACCGCATCCGGCCTCAGGCTGCGCAGCATCGCGCTGAGCGGTACTTCGGCCTGAACGACGGTGTCGACGATGGCCTCCCAGGTGGGCGCGACATAGGTTTCGATCTGCTCGACAGGCGGCAGATTGAAATGCGGCAGATGGCGGCGGATGAAGGCCTGCCAGTAATCTTCCGCACTTTCACCGGCGTTGGCGCCGGCAGGCAGGTGATATTCCTGAAACCCGTAATCGGCAAAGATGCCGGTGAACCCTGCATGGCAGATGAATACCGGGCGCGCGCCCCGGTCGCGAAGCGCGCGGGCGATACCCACGCAATTCAGCGCCGCACCGAAGCTCGCTTCGGGAAAAAGGGCGATGGTGGGCGGGGTATCCGGCCTCATGCGCCCGGCCGCCCCGTCATACCGCGCAAGGGTGGCGCGCCGCGATTGGCCGCCTGCGGGCGCAGCGAGCGGGACAGGCGCAGATGCACACGCATCAGATCGGCCGCCACATCGAAACGCCCGCTTTCAAGCTGGTCGAGGATGCCCAGATGTTCCTGCATCGCCTGCCGGAGCCGGACGACATTGGTGCGCGCCACTGCGCCCGGCAACTCCCTGAGCCTGAGATGCGCCAGTAGCGCCTCCGTCACATAGCGATTGCCGGCGCCGCGCGCGATCAGGCCATGAAATTCGGTATCAATCTTCTGGAAATCGCTCGGCTCCAGCGCCTCGTCCCGGCGCGCCGCAAAGTCGTCCATCCGCCGGCGGAGCGCCGCGGCCTTGTCCTGATCGAGGCGGAACCCCGCCCCGAGAATGGCCGCCGGTTCGAGGATCAGCCGGAAGTCGAAGCTGTCGGCCTGCGATTCGGGCGCATCCGGCAAGGGAGCAAAGACCCAGGCCTGCCCCGGTGCGCGCGACAAGAGCCCGTCTTCGGACAGAAGCGCCAGCGCCTTTTGCACTGCGGAGCGCCCCTGCCCGTAGCGGCGCATCACCTCGCCCGCCGTCACCGTCTCATCAAGCCGGCGCGCGGCGCGGTCGCGGATGATGCGCTGCGCGAGCTGTGCATCTTCGGCATTCGGCAGGGCTTCGATCGCCATTCCCGTGCCGTCAAATCCGGCGGCCAGCCGATATCCGGTGTCGGCCTGCCAGTCCGCAAAGCCCTGTTCGGCCAGCACCTTGAGCGCCGCGCGCACCGGTGTCCGCGACACGTTGCACTGATTGGCAAGGCCCTGTTCCGGCAGGTGCGCGCCCGCCTGCCAGCCCCTGTCCCGCGCGATTTCGAGAATGCGCTGCGCCAGATCGAGGTGGTTCTTCCGGGGCCGAACGGCAGAGGCACTGCGCTTGGGAGCCGACATGATTTCCTGTCAATTCGCACGGGTGGCGAGCCAGCACCGCGACATGCCGCAACATCTGGCCGCTATCGTCAAACATCTTCGCACTTGACGTACTTTTTCGCGCAATAATACTGTTGCGTCAAGAAATGCCTTCGGTTCCCTCCAGTATCGCGGGCCAAAATACAAGAAAAAGACCGCCCCAAACAGACTGACGTCCAGCAACAGAGGTTCGATCATGACATATTCCTTCTCCGCGCCACCCATCCGCGCCACACTTGCGGCGCTCGCCGCCAGCGTCGTTCTCGGCGCGCCCGCATACGCGCAGATGGTCATTTCCAACTGGGATGGCTACATGGCCCCCGACGCTGTAGCCAATTTTGCCGCCGAAAGCGGCGAGGCGGCCGAGATGGTGGTCCATGCCACCAATGAAGAGATCATGGGCAAGCTCATCGCTTCGGGCGGCAAGGGCTACGATGTCGTCTTCGTCTCCTCGCCCTTTGCCGAGGTCCTGAACAATCTCGGCCTCCTTGAGCCGATCGACCCGGCGCGGGTTCCGAATCTCGCCAATCTCTACCCCGAGGCCGCCGCCCTGCCCCATGATCCGGGCAATGCCTTTTCGGTCCCCTATGCCTGGGGCACTACCGGCCTTTGCTACCGCTCCGACCGGGTGGAGGGCGAGCCGTCGTCCTGGAGCGATCTGCTCAAACCCTCCGAGGCACTTGCCGGCAAGGTGACGATGCTTGGCACGGACCGCTGGCTTTTGGCGGCGGGTTTCCTTGCGCGCGGCTATTCGGTCAACGAAACCGATCAGGCGAAGCTCGATGAAGTCGAAGCCGATCTCATTGCGGCGAAAAAGACGATGCTCGCCTATGACGACACCACTTTCTATTCGAAACTGGTCTCGGGCGAGGCCGATCTGGTTCACGCCTGGGACGGCTGGTGCAACTACGGCATTGCCGAAAACGGCGATATCAAGTTTGTCGTCCCGTCCGAGGGTTCCGACCTTTGGGTCGATACGATGGTCGTGATGAAAGCGTCCGAAAACAAGGACGGCGCCTTCAAGTTCATCAACTACATCCTCGATGCGAAAAACCACGCCTGGGCGGCAGAGAACATCCTTTACAAGGTGCCGAACCAGGCCGCGATGGACAGCCTGTCGCCCGACCTGATCGGGGCCTTCCCCAATATGGGGATGACACCGGCCGAGTTGACCGGGTTTGAGCAACTCCGTGACGTGGGTGAGGCGAGCCGCGCCTATGCCAAGGCCGTCAGCGCCATCAAGGCGGCGCAATAGGCCCAACCTCGCCCTTTGACTGGGGCCGGCGGCAACTCCCGGCTGCCGGCCCCGATTTACCCTGCCCCGTGAAGGCCGCCCATACGTGAGTTCCGCCAACACCCGTTCCACGCTTCTGATGGCGCCGGCCTTTGCCTGGCTGACGGCGCTGATGGTCATTCCCTGCGGGCTGATCCTGGCGCTTGGCTTTTTCCGGCGCGGGCTGTACGGCGGGATCGAATACAGCTTCACGCTTGAAAACGTCGCGCTGATCTTCGATCCGCTTTATGCCGGCATCTTCCTGACCTCGGCCAAGATCGCGGGGCTGGCCACTATCATCGCGGTGATCGTCGGCTATGCTGCCGCCTATGCCATCGCCGCCGCGCCGCGCCATCGCCAGCCGGTACTACTCTTCTTCGCTGTACTGCCCTTCTGGTCGAACTACCTGATCCGCACCTATGCCTGGATCGTGCTTCTGAACCGGGAAGGGCTGATCACCCAGGCCCTGCGCTGGTTCGGGTATGATGGCGAGCCGCCATCGCTGCTCTATACCCAAGGTGCGGTCGTTGTCGGCCTTGTCTACAACTACCTGCCCTTCGTCATTCTCGCCTGCTACGCGCCGCTGGCCCGGATGAACCCTGAACTTGCCGAAGCCTCGCGCGATTTGGGCGCATCCGCGGCCACGACGTTCCGCCGGGTGATCCTGCCGGTTACGCTGCCGGGCATCGCAGCAGGCGCGGTCTTTGTCTTCGTTCTTTCCATCGGCAATTTCCTGACCCCCGCGCTTCTGGGCGGCGGGCGGTTCCAGATGATCGGAAACGTCATCTATGCCCAGTTTCTGACGGCGAATGACTGGCCATTCGGCGCGGCCCTTTCGATGGCGCTCATCGCGATCATGATGGCGCTTCTGACCTTGCAGGCGATGGCGGCCGAACGCGGCGCGGGGCTTGACCGGAAAGAGCCGGGCCATGGCTGAGCGTTCTGCCGCGACCCGACGCAGCCTTTTTACGGTCCTGATCGCCGTCTTTGCCTTTCTCTATGTGCCAATCGCGGTTCTTGTGGCTCTGTCCTTCAACGAAGGCGGCCTGCCCACCGTCTGGACCGGGTTTTCGATGAAGTGGTACGGCGCGCTTCTGGCCAATGGCGATATCCTTTCGGCCGCGCTCAATACCCTGATCGTCGCGGTCATATCGACGGTGCTTGCCACTATACTTGGCACGCTTCTGGCCATGGGCATGGAAACCCGCCGCCGCAAGGGCCGCGCGATCGAAGCGCTGGCGTTTGCGCCGATGATCATCCCCGATATCGTTCTGGCCATCGCGCTTCTCAGCTTCTTTTCGCTTCTGGGGGTCACGATGGGGCTTCATACCATCATCCTCAGTCACGTAATCTTCAACCTCGCCTTCGTCTGTTCGGTCGTCCGCGCGCGCCTGAAAAGCTTCGACTGGTCGGTGACGGAGGCCTCGGCCGATCTTGGCGCCAGTGTCTGGACGACGTTCCGCCGGGTGACGCTGCCCCTGATCCTGCCGGCCGTCATTGCCGGGGCGCTGTTGGCCTTCACGCTTTCGGTCGATGAATTCATCATCTCGTTTTTCACCTCGGGCGCCGGGCGATCCTCCACCACGCTGCCCATGCAGATCTACGCGATGATCCGTTTCGGCGTGACGCCCGAAATCAACGCGCTTGCGACGCTTGTCATGATCGTGTCGGTCACCGCGCTGACACTCTCACAACGGTTGAACCGCGGGGTGATCGGGGCATGACACTTCTGTCGGTCGAAAAGGTCACGAAGCGGTTCGGCCGGCTGACGGCGGTCGATAACCTGTCGCTCGACATTGCGGAAAACGAATTCTTCGCGCTGCTCGGTGCATCCGGCAGCGGCAAGACCACGCTTTTGCGCATGCTCGCCGGGTTCGAAACGCCGGACGAAGGGCAGATTCTGCTCGATGGTCGCGACATCGCCCATGTGCCGCCGAACCGCAGGCCAGTGAACCTGATGTTTCAAAGCTATGCGCTCTTTCCCCATATGACCGTCGCCGGCAATATCGCCTACGGGCTGGAGATGGAGCGCCTGCCGAAGGCTGAGATCACGGCCCGTGTGGGCGAGATGCTTGAAATAACGGAGCTTTCGGCGATGGCCGGGCGCAAGCCCGACCAGTTGTCGGGTGGCCAGAAACAGCGTGTGGCGCTGGCGCGGTCGCTGGTGAAGCGTCCGCGCCTGCTCTTGCTCGATGAACCCCTCGGCGCGCTCGACAAGAAACTCAGGGGCGCGATGCAGCTGGAACTGAAGCGGTTGCAAGACGAGGTGGGCATCACCTTCATCGTTGTCACCCACGATCAGGAAGAGGCGCTGGTCATGGCCGACCGCGTGGCGATCCTGAAGGATGGGGGGCTGTTGCAGTGCGGCACCCCGCATGAGGTTTATGAACACCCCGCCAACCGCTTTGCGGCCGATTTCATCGGTGTGATGAATTTCTTCGAAGAAGGCGGCCAGACCCGCGCCATCCGGCCCGAACGCATCCATCTGTCACCTGACAGCGCCGACCGAATTGTCGAGGGCCGGGTCGTGGCCCACGCCTATCACGGGCTCGACCTGCAGCTTCATGTCGCGACCGGCCTATCGGACCGCCCGTTTCTCGTCCGGGTCACTGCCGATGCCGCAGACCGCAGCCCCGTGGCGGAGGGCGACACGATCACGCTCGGCTGGAACGACGCCGATACCCGAACATTCACCGATTGATGACAAGGAGGCACCATGGCCCAGAAAATCTTCGCATTCTTTCCCGAGGCCGCGTTTGGCCCGGCGCTGAACTCCGTCGGCATCGCACAGGCCGTCGAATCACGTGGCCATAAGGCGGTGTTTCTGTCTGACCCCGGCTTTGTCGATGTCTACAAGGGGTACGGGTTCGAGGCGCATCCAGTTGCACTTTCCGAACCGATGCCGCCGGAACAGATGGCGAAATTCTGGGAAGATTTCATCAATGGCCACATTCCGAACTTTCGCAAGTCGCCCTATGACCAGATCGACAACTACGTGAAGGACTGCTGGACCGCCATCGTCGACAGCGCGAAATGGGCGCAAAAGGATCTGCCAGGCGTGCTCGCCAAGATCAAACCGGACGTGATCTGTGTCGACAACGTCATCCTCTTTCCGGCCATCAAGCAGTTTGGTGTACCCTGGGTGCGCGTCATCTCCTGTTCGGAAAACGAGATTGAGGATGAGGCGATCCCGCCGCATCTGTCGGGCTGCGGCGAAAAGGACTTTGCCTGCCACAAGGCCTATCGCGACAGGTTTCACGAGGTCATCAAGCCGATCCACGACGATTTCAACGCCTTCCTCGCCGCGAACGGCGAAGCGCCCTATCACATCGGCGAGTTTTTTGAGGCTTCGCCCTATCTCAACCTGCTGCTCTATCCCGAACCGGTGAAGTTCGACCGCAAGACACCGCTTGACCCCAAACGGTTCCAGTATCTGGAAGGCTGCGTCCGCAAGGAAGAACCCTACGCAGTGCCGACCTTCACGAAGAACAACGACGGCCCGCTGCTCTATGTCTCTTTCGGCAGCCTCGGGGCGGGCGACACGGACCTTCTGAAGCGCATCATCGCGGCGCTGGCAGGGTCGCGTTACAGGGCACTTGTCAACATCGGCGATTATGGCAGTGAATATGGCGAGATGCCGGGCAATGTACATGTGGCCGGATGGTTCCCGCAGCCGTCGGTCATCCCGCAGGTCGATGCCGTCATTCATCACGGCGGCAACAACTCCTTCACCGAATGCCTCTATTTCGGCAAGCCCGCGATCATCATGCCCTATGTCTGGGACGGGCATGACAACGCCACGCGGGTTGAGGAAACCGGCCATGGCTTCAAGATGCCGCGCTACGACTGGAGCGATGCGGAGCTTCTGAAAAAGATCGAAACCTGCCTGACCGACCGGGCGATGAAGGCAAAGCTCGCGGCGACATCGGCCCATATGCAGGCGCAGAGCGGACCAACAAAGGCGGCGGGTCTGCTGGAAGGGCTCTTGAAGTGACCTCATCGGCCCCGCATCTGTACGCGGCTTCCAGCCGCACCGATCTGGTTGATTGGGGACCACAGCCCGATACCGTGGGGGGCGCCTCGCATTCGACGGGGCGGCTGGTCCACAAGGGGCCGGACAACCGCCCCGAAATCGGCATCTGGGTCTGCACACCCGGGCGCTGGCGGCTTGCCATTCCGCGTGACGAGTTGTGTTTCTTTGTCGCCGGACGCGCGACTTACAGGCGCGACACCGGCGAGGTGGTGGAGGTCGGGCCCAATACGCTCGTCACCTTCCCGGCAGGCTGGGCGGGCGAATGCACCGTCCACGAGACGATCCGCAACACCTACATGCTGACGGGCGATGACCCGGAAAGGACAGACGCCATGACTGCGACGCCGCTGATGCGCGACCCCCTTGGGCAAAGCGATCTTGTCGATTGGGGCGAGGTTCCGACGATGCTGGAAGGATCGTCGCGTACGTCCGGCCGTGTGATCCACAAGGGACCGAACGGACAAAGCGAATGCGGGCTTTGGGTCTGCACGCCCGGCAAGTGGTTCTGCCATGTGACGAGCGACGAGTTCTGCCACTTCCTGGAAGGTCGCTGCACCTATGTTCATGAATCGGGCGAGGTTATCGAGATAACCCCTGATACCGCTGCGTTTTTTCCGAAAGACTGGAAAGGCACGTGTACGATCCACGAGACCATCAAGAAGGTCTACATGATCCGCTGAGTGACATTTCATGACTTTTGATCCCGCGCGGCCCGCCTATTTCCTGAACCCCGGTTTTCACCCGATGACCGGGCCGTCACGGCCCGTCACCGACCCGGCCACCCTCGCCGAAGTCGGTCGTATTGCAGAGGCGGATGCAGCCGAGATGGCCGCCGTCCTGACCGCCGTCAACGCGGCGCAGGCTAAGTGGAAAGGGCGTGACGCCAAATCGCGCGCGAAGATATTGCACGATCTGGCGAACGCCATCGAGGCGGCGGACCATCGCCCTGCCGCGATCCTGATGAGCCGGGAAATGGGCAAGCCCTATCCCGAGGCCATTGGCGAGATCGCCAATTGCGCGCCCATCTTTCGATATTATGCCGAAATGGCACGGGACGAGGCGGGCAAGGTCGCGGGCACCACGCAGGCCGGATCGTTCCAGTTCGCGCGGTACGAGCCATTAGGCGTTTCCGTCCACATCATGCCTTTCAACTTTCCGGTGCTGCTGATGTGCTGGACGGTCGCCGCATCGCTCGCGGCCGGCAATGGATGCGTCATCAAGCCCGCCCCGGCAACGACGCTCTCTACCCTTGAATTCATGAAGGTCTTCAGGGCCTTGCCGGGCGATCTTGTCGCTTGCCTGCCGGGCGGCGTCGCGCTGGCCGAGGCGTTGATCGCCTCGCCCTTGACCCATGCGGTCGCCTTTACGGGGTCGGCCGCCGCCGGGCGGGCGGTGGGCATGGCGGCGGCCGCAGCGATGAAGCCTGCGGTGATCGAGGCCGGCGGCAGCGACCCGATGATCATCGCGGCCAGCGCCCCTGTCGATGTCGCCGCCGCCGGCGCTGTGACGGCCGCCTTCCACCTTTCGGGGCAGGTCTGCACCTCGACGGAGCGAATTTATGTTGTCGCAGACATCTACGACGAATTCGTCGCGGAGTATTCCCGCCTCACCAGCGCCTTGCGCATCGGCAACGGGCTCGATCGGTCCGAAATCGGGCCGCTTGTCAGCGAAGCCGCGCGGACCCGCGTCATGGGCCTTGTCGACGACGCGGTCGCGAAAGGCGCGACGATCGTTGCGGGCGGCCGGATACCGCCCGACGAGCCGGTCGGATGGTTTTATGAACCCACCATCCTGACCGGCTGTACCGAGGACATGGCGCTATTGCAGACCGAGTGTTTCGGGCCTGTCGCGGCCATCTGCAAGGTTGCCGATTTCGATGAGGCCATCGCCCGGGCCAATGCCTCGCCCTTCGGCCTTGGTGCCTCCGTCTTCACTACGGACCTTGGCGAAGCAATGGAAGCGGCGGAGCGGCTGGAGGCCGGGATGGTCTGGGTCAACAACCCGCTGATCGACAACGATGCCCTGCCCTTCGGCGGCTGGAAAGCCTCGGGCCTTGGGCGGGAACTCGGACGGCAGGGGCTGGACGCCTTTCGTCGGACCAAGATGGTGATCATCGATCACAAACCCGTGAAACAGGATTGGTGGTACCCCTATCCGGATGACTGGTTTCTAGATGCCGGGGGGCGAAAGCTATGAAGCGGGCAGGATGAGGCCGCGCCGGACCGGACCGGGCCAGGAAATGCAGCATGGCCGGACGATCCGGCCGAAGCGGAAAGGGTGATCATGATTTCTCTCGACAGTTTTGGCGACCTCGGCAGCGTCAAGGTCGGCGCATTCAAGGCGAAACCGACCAGCCTGACACCGGGCCAGGAAGAGGCTGACGGGCCGCTCTGGACCTCGGCCGACGGGTTGACCGACATCGGCATCTGGGAATGCACGCCGGGAACCTTTACCGCCGATCGCACGAAATCAGCCGAGTACTGTCACATCCTGTCCGGTTCCGCGACCGTGGAGAATGCCGATGGCACCGGCGCGCGGACGGTTCAGGGTGGCGATCTTCTTGTCCTGCCTCTGGGGTGGAAGGGCAAATGGACAATCCACACCCATCTTCGCAAGCTTTATCTGATCAACGCCGTCGCTTGATTTCGACGCTCAGCTCGCGAGCCATGGAAAATCCGCAGCACTCGCCGTGCGCCAACTGAGAAAAAGCCGCCGGGTAAAGGCGGGCGCGTCCGATACGCGGAATAGCTGCCCAGCGACGAGATGCGGCGCGGCTAGCACTTCCGGCAAATAGGCCGACCCGCCCGCCTTCAGAAGCTCGGCCAATGCCCAGTCGGGATTTGAGAAGGCGAGCCTCGATGTTTCGTCGCCGGGCCATGCCTCCGCGTGCTGGGCGCGGATCGCCGGCCCGTAATCGACATAGATATAGCCTTCGTCCCAGGCCCGCGCCGCACGCGGGGCGGATGCCACCTGCACGATCCGTTCCGTCAGGAGTTCCCGGCTCGCAAAGGCCGGCCCTGCCAGCGGCTCGGTCAGAAGGGCCGCGTCCGACATGCCGCTTTGCAGCCAGCCTTCGGCTTGCGCAGCGGTACCCGACCAGATTTCGAATGCGGTGCCGGGATGATCCTGCCGGGCCGCGTCGAACCAGCCCCTGCCATGCGCCGACCAGAGCGCGGGGTCGCAGACAAAGCTGAAAAGGCCTGTGAAGCCGCGCGGCAGGCCAAGCTTCGCGCGGGCATTTGCCCAGGTCCGCACAATGACTTCGGCCTGTTCGAGAAAGGCGAAACCGGCCTTTGTCATCGTCGCGCCCTTGCGGGAGCGGACAAGCAGTTTCTGGCCCAGCGCATCTTCCAGCGCATCGAGCCGGGCGGTGACCGCGGATTGCGTGACGTTCAGTTCATCGGCAGCCGCATTGAGGTTCTTGCGGCGGACGACGCTGAGAAAGGTCTGGATGGCTGCGATATTCATGTTGATACGATTTTTTCGAACTAACTCATAAATTAAATCCGTTTTCAAGATTCAAGGATTGGTGGCACTCTGTGAGAAATCCAGCCGGAGATGAGCCTTGGACTTCAGCATTCAGCTTTCCGCCGATTACCCAGACAAGTCCTATGGCGGGGACCGTGTCTATCGCGACATGCTCGATCAAGCGATGCTGGCGGACAGGATGGGCTTCGACGCTGTATCGCTGACCGAACATCACCTGATCAACATCCTGATGATGCCGGCGCCCCTGACCTTCGCCGTCAAGATCGCCGCGCATACGGAACGGGTGAAGATCATGACCTCGGTCGTGGTCCTGCCGATCCATGACATGCGCGTCTATGCGGGCGAAGTAATCGTCGCAGACATCTTCTGCGAGGGGCGGCTGATGTTGGGGGTCGGGCGCGGTGCCTATGCCTATGAGATCGAGCGTCTGGGCGTACCGATGGGCGAAACCCAGGACCGTTTCAATGAATCACTTGCCGTCCTGCAAGCGCTGCTAGGCAGAGAGGAAGTGTCCTGGGACGGGAAATATTACAAATTCGTCCCGCTGACCGTCATGCCACGCCCCGTGCGCCCCGGCGGGCCGCCGATGATGATGGCGGTGCTGAACCCCGAAGGCATCTATCACTGCACCAAGCGCGGCTTTCACATCCAGACGACACCGCTGTCGGGCAATCATCAGTTGCTTGTCGATCAGGTCAGCGCCTTCACGCGTGCCAAGTCCGAGATGGAGGGCGCGGGCGATCATCTGACGCTGACCTTGTCGCGGGTGTCGTTCATAACGCATTCGGAGGCCGACCGGCGCGCGAAGGTGGCATCAGCCCATCACTACTACAGCCGCTTCGACAACGTCTTTACCGGCCCCGGGATTGTCGACAACGGCATGATCCGGCCCCTGCCCCGCAAGCAGACAGAGGCAGAACTGGCCGAGAGCCTCCTAATCGGAACGCCGGCGGAGATTATCGACAAACTCGGCCCCTATGCGGAACTTGGCATTGACCGGGTGATCCTCAACCCGAATTTCGAAACCGACCCGCAGGAAGTGCTCGACAGCCTTCAGTGTTTCGCGGAAGAGGTGATGCCCCATTTCACGGCCAAGGGCCCGGCACGGGCCGCCGCCGAATGAGTGCCGCCGGAATTGATCGCAACACCTTCCTCGCCGCGATGCGCAATGTCGCAAGCTCGGTGACGGTGGTGACGACGGACGGTGTCGCGGGGCGACAGGGCGCGACGGTCAGCGCGTTTTCGTCGCTATCGGCTGATCCGCCCTCGGTTCTCGTCTGCCTGCGCTCGGACAGCCGGATCGCCCGGGCCGTGGCGGCAAACGGGGTCTTTTGCGTCAATGTCCTGCCGGAAGGGGCGGATGCCATCGCCACCCGCTTTTCCGGTCGGTTCGATCATATGCTGCCCAGCCGGTTTGCCGGTCTCGTCTTGCGGCCCACCGCCACCATGTGTCCCGCCCTGCCCGGCGCGCAGAGCTTTGCCTGCCACGTTCTCGATACAAAGGAACATGCGAGCCATACGATCTTCATCGGAGGGGTTGCAGAGATTCTGCCAGCCGATGGTCCACCCCTTGCCTATCTCAACGGCAGCTATCACGGCTTACGCCCGCAACTACCTGAATCAGGAGGATATTTTGCCGATCATCCGTGTTGAAATGTTTCCCGGGCGAAGCCCTGATCAAAAGCGCGCCCTCGTCCGCGAACTGACCGACGGTTTCATCCGCAGTGCGGGTGGCAAACCAGAGAGCGTTCATGTCGTCATTACCGAGGTTGAGCCAGGCAACTGGGGGTCGGGCGGCATGCTCGCCTCAGACAAGGCCAAGTCATGACAGCGATGGATTGCGAATTCAGCGTCGAGGGTTCCGGCCCGCCGCTGATCCTCATTCACGGGATCGGGGCGGCCAGAAACACCTGGGCGAAATCCATGCCGGTCTTGCGCGACCATTTCACGGTCGTCACCTATGACCTGCGCGGCCATGGCACCTCGCCTTTGCCGGACGGTGAATTCGGACTCGATGAGCTTGTCGAGGACTTGGAACGTGTCCGCGAACGCGCCGGTTTCGAGGCCGCGCATTTCGCCGGCCATTCGCTTGGCGGCATGATCGGCCCGGCCTATGCGATGAAGCACCCCGACCGGGTCCTGTCGCTCGGGCTGCTGTCAACCGCTGCGTTCCGGACCGAGGATGACAGTGCCAAGGTCTGGGCGGTCGTTCACGCGATGGAGGAAAAGGGCATACCGCAGGTTCTGGAAACCCTGACAGCCCGCTGGTTCACCGACGCGTTCATCGCCGCCAATCCCGATGTTGTCACTCGGCGGCTGAAGCAGGTCGTCGATACCGATCCGCAGGTCTTTCTTAATGTCTTCCGCATCTATGCCGGAACCGAGATGGCGCCGTGGCTGCACGAGGTCAACGCGCCGTCGCTCGTCCTGACGGGCGAAAATGACGGCGGCTGCAACCCTCGCCTGAACCGGCTGATCGACGCGGCCCTGCCCCGGTCGGAACTGGTGATCCTGCCCGGCTACAAGCATTCCCTGCTTCTGGAGGCTGGCGACATCGTTGCGGCGCATATTGTCCGCTTCGTCAAGGGCCTTCGCGGCTAACCTCCCAAGGCCTCGCGGATGGCCCGAAGGCCACGAAGGGCATCGGCGGAATAGTTGGGCATCAGGTAGTCCGGCCATGTCGACAGCTTGACTGCCATGAAATCGCTCTGCCGGTTCACGTAGATCAATTGGCCGAAGACCCCGCGCGCCATGAAATCGCCGACGGCAAGATCGTGAATCCACCACTGCCGGCGATAGGCGCCCTTGGGCGACAGCCAGGTATAGGGTTCGTGGAACTTGGCCGCCTCACCGTGGGAAAGGCTGTCGACCCAGGCCGACGGCACCACCTGTGTGTCACCGACACGACCCCCATTCAGCATCATCGCGCCAAATCGGGCATAGTCGCGCAAGGTTGCGTTGAAACCGCCGTCGGCGAGCGCGGTCCCCGCGTGATCGACCGTAAAATAAGCGTCCCGCTCCGCCCCGATCCGCGACCAGATGCGGTCTGACAGCAGCGCAGCCAGCCCTTGCCCGGCGGCGCGTTCCAACACCCAGGCGATGACATCCGTCTCGACAGATCGGTATTCGAATTTCTGGCCATGCGGCCGAACCTTCGGCAGGCCAAGGATCACGTCGCGCAGCGCGGGCCGCGCCTGCCCCGGCGGTGTCGGCCGCCAGCCCGCGGCGATGTCCACCTTGGCGATGTCGGAATTCTTGGCGCTGTAGTTTTCGTCGAAGCGGACGCCACTTTGCATGTCGAGCACATGCGACAGCGTCGCATCGGCAAAACCGCATTGGCCGAGTTCGGGCACCAGATCCGCCAAGGGCGCATCAAGGTCCAGAAGCCCCTCGCCATGAAGCACACCCGCCAGCGCGCTCGTTACCGATTTCGCAACGGACTGGGACAGATGCAGCGACATGGGCGTCATGTCGTTGAAGTAATGTTCACAGACCACCTTGCCGCGCGACATGACGAGAAAGCCGTCGGTATAGGTCTCAGCCAGCATCGCGCTGACGGTCCTTTGTTCGCCAGTCACCGAGGTGAAGGCAAGGTTCGAGAAATCCTGAAGGTCATAGGCGAACGGTGCGACCGGCCCGCTGCCGCGCGGGACATCGACGGTGGGCACCATGCTGCGCACATTCTGGAACGACCAGCGATTAAACGGGGCAAGGTCCCAATTGTCCGGCGCAGGCCGTTTGTCAGGCGGCGGCGGAAACCCTTGCATGATACCCATTTCGCGCGCGGATTTCGGCGCCGCCGGTGGCGTGTGTCGTGTCATCTTCTGGTTGTCCAGTCCGGTGCGGGCATGAAAAACCGGGGCCGGTCTGACCGGCCCCGGCAAGGACAGTGTTACTTCTGAAGCTCGGTCCAGATCGCGGTGTAGTATTCCTGTGCCTTGGGCGAGCAGGTGGGCAGGAACTTACCCGCCGCCGCGTATTCGGCCGGTACGTTGATTTCCGGCGCATCGGCCATGTCCGCGGGCATGAATGCCTCCGAACCTGTAATGCCGTTCGCATAGCGCGCGAAGGCGGAAATCAGTGCCGCGTTTTCGGGCACCATGATGAAGTCGAGGAACTTGTAGGCTTCCTCCACATTCTTGGCGTCCGACAGAAGCATCACCTGGTCCATCCAGAGCGGATAGCCTTCCTTCGGATAGCCGTAGACCACATCGGGGTTCTTCAGCCGCGCGCGGAAGATCGCACCGTTCCAGTAGACAGAGGCCATAACGTCATTGGCCGCCATTTTCTCGGTCATGCCGTAGTCCATGGACAGCCAGTTCGGCTTGGCTTCCACCAGCTTGTCGCGGACTTTCTTCAGCACCTCGGTATCTTCGGTGCAGGGCTCGCCTCCCATATACATGATGGCGAGCGACAGAACGTCATTCATCTCGGGCGTGACGTTGACCTTGCCGACGAGTTCGGCGGGCGGATCAAGGAAGATCGCCGAGGTATTGATGTCGCCCGAATAAGCGGTCTTGTTGACGGCGACACCGGTCGAACCCCACTGCCACGGGACCGAGAACTTGCGACCCGGGTCATAGGCGGATTCGATCCACTGCTGCGCGATATTGCCGTGGTTGGACAGTTTCGACAGGTCGAGTTCCTGCACCAGACCCTTTTCGACATAAATCTGCACATAGTTGGCCGACGGCACGACGAGGTCGAAGCCATGGCCACCGGCCTCGATCTTGGCCAGCGCGGTGTCGTTGCTGTCATAGTCGGTGATCGTGACCTTGATGCCGGTCTCGGCCTCGAACTTGGTCAGAAGCTCGGGGTTGGTGTAGTCGCCCCAGTTGAAGAGCTGCAATTCACCTTCGGCGCTGGCGAGCGAGACGCTCGCCATCAGGATTGCGGTCGCCGTGAGTAGTTTTTTCATCTCAGTCTCCCAGTTGGTTTCGGTTCTTGGTTAGTCTTTCTTTCGCGTCAGGAAGAAGAAGGCCGTGAGCAGGATAACAGTCAGCCCCAGAAGAACGGTGGAGATCGCATTCACCTCGGTCGTGACCGACCGGCGAATCTGCCCCAGCATATAGGTCGGCAGTGTATCCTGCCCGGCGGATTTCACAAAAAGCGTGATGACGACATCGTCAAGCGAGGTAACGAAAGCCAGCATCATACCGGCGATCACCCCTGGCATCAGAAGCGGCAGCGTCACCCGGCGGAAGGTCTGCCACGGGGTGGCGTAAAGATCGGCCGCGGCGGTTTCGAGCGTGTAATCCATCCCTTCCAGCCGCGCCCGGATAGGCAGATAGGCGAAGGGAATGCAGAAGGCGGAGTGCGCCGTGATCAGATAGCCGAGCCCCTGATACCCGGTTGCCACCTTGATCGAGGCGAAGAAGATCAGAAGCGCGACGGCCGTGACGATTTCCGGCACCATCAAGGGCTGGTTGATCATCACATAGATCAGTGTCTGCCCCTTGAACTTTTTCCGCCGCGTGGTGCCGAGCGCTGCCATTGTGGCAACGGTCGTGGCGACGACAGATGCCACCGATGCGATGATGAGCGAACGCAGTGTCGCATCCTTCACATGTTCGTTTTGCCAGGCGCTTGCGTACCATTGCAGCGACACGCCTTCCCAGATCGCGACAGAGGTGCCGGAATTGAAGGAAAACACGACCAGCATCGCGATCGGCAGGTAAAGCGCCACGAAGACCATGACTGCGATGGTCGAAAAGCCGGGCAGCCGCGATACTGAAAACCCCCGATCAGCCATGGCCGCTGTCCCGGTTGGCAAAGCGCACATAGACCAGCAGTGCGACCATCACGACGACAAGAAGCGTCACCGACAGGGCCGCGCCCAGGGGCCAGTTGCGGCCCTGTCCGAACTGCAGCTCGATGAAATTCCCGATCATCATGTTTCGGCCGCCACCCAGGATGCGGGGCGTCACATAGGCCCCGAGCGAGGGGATGAAGACGAGGATGGAACCTGCGATGATCCCCGGTTTGACGATCGGCAAGATGATACGCCGCAAAACCTGCAACCGGCTGGCGTAGAGGTCATAGCCCGCCTCCAGAAGCCGCATGTCAAAACGGTCGATGGCGGCAAAAAGCGGCAGCACCATCAGCGGCAGATAGACATAGGTCATCCCCAGAAAGACCGCGAAATCGGTGTAGATGATCACAATGGGTTGGTCGATGAGGCCGAGCTTGATCATCAGCGTGTTGAAGAGCCCTTCGTTGCGGATGATCTGGTTGATCGCGAAGGTGCGGATCAGAAGATTGGTCCAGAAAGGAATGGTGATCAGGAAAAGCAGGATGGCGCGCCATCTGGGCGAACGGGTTGCGATGAACCAGGCTGTTGGAAAACCGACGACAAAGGTGAAGACGGTTGTCAGGATCGACAGTTTCACCGACCGCCAGAAGATCGTCAGATGTGCATCGGCAAGCTGATAGGTGCCGTCGAAGATATCCTTCGTCACCAGAATGCCGCGCCATGCGTCGAACGAAAAGCCCCACTCCACATTGCCGTACTTGCCAGGAAGCAGGAAGGAATAGACGAGGATGATCAGCAAGGGCCCTGCCGCCGCGAGCAAGAGGATGACGAGCGCGGGGGCCGAGAGGGCCCAGGCATTGCGGGCGTTTTCGCGGTCGGCCTTCTCCTCGGCGGCTGACATCGCGATCAGTCCTCCAGAACCTGCACCGCACCGGCGGCGAAGCTGAGCCCGACCGCGGCGCCGATTTCCGGGCCGGCGGAGCCGCCGGCATCGGTACCGATGCGCGCGACCACTTCGGTGCCGTCGGCAAGGTCCATGTAGATGTGGCTGTCGGTACCAAAGTAGACGGAGTTACGGACAGTCGCCGCGATGCTGTTTGGCGCCCCGGCGGGACCGATGCGGACATGTTCGGGCCTGACCGCAAGCGTTACCTCACCATCGCGGCCGCCCGCGCCGATATCGACCTGCGCCCCGCCGGCAAGGTTCGCCACGCCATTGGCAAGCCGCACCTTGAGGAAATTCGTCTCGCCGATGAAATCGGCGACAAAGCGGTTGACCGGATGGGTATAGATGTCGCGGGGCGTGCCGATCTGGCGGATCTTCCCGTTGCTCATCACCGCGATCCGATCAGACATGGTCAGCGCTTCTTCCTGATCATGCGTGACAAAGATGAAGGTGATCCCGGTTTCGTGCTGAAGCCGTTTCAACTCGATCTGCATTTCCTTGCGCAGCTTGTAGTCAAGCGCGGAAAGCGGTTCATCCAGAAGCAGGACCTTCGGTTGCGGGGCAAGGGCGCGCGCCAGCGCGACGCGCTGTTGCTGGCCGCCGGAAATCTGGTTGGTCTTGCGATCCGCCATCTCGGTCATGCGGACGAGCGTCAGCATCCGGCCCACGGTTTCGCGGATTTCCCCGGCGGGGCGGCCCTGCATCAAAAGACCGAAGCCGATGTTTTCGGCGACCGTCATATGAGGGAAGAGCGCATAGGACTGAAAGACAGTGTTCACCGGGCGTTTGTGCGGGGGCAGATGCCCGATCTCTTCGCCATCAAGCCGTATCTCGCCGCTGTCCGGCAGCTCAAATCCAGCGATGAGGCGCAGGAGGGTCGTCTTGCCGCAGCCAGACGGGCCGAGGAGGGTAAAAAACTCGTTCCGGCGGATCGTGGCGGAGACGGCGTCAAGCGCGATGACACGGGCATCGGCCGACCCGAAGCCCTTCGAGACCTCGACAACATCAATGATCGCGTCATCTGTCATGCGAAGCCTCCGGGGCCGGGGGCGAGGCAAAGAATATCTTCCGTCTCTTGCATGTTTTTTGTCCCCGGATCGGACCGCATCAAGCAAAGCGGTGCGGTCGTCTGTTCACTTTGGCAAGCTTAGACGGGGGGCACGCACAAGGTAAATATGCTTTTGATCATATTTTCAGCGAGAACTGCCCGATGGTGAGGCAAGTCCGCCCCGCGACGCCTATTGAAGGATAGAGAGCAGGTTCGCGAAGTCGTCGGTCCAGACAGGGCCGCCATCGGGCTGAAGCGATTCCCAGCGTGTGTCGGATGCCAGATCGCCAAGCGCGGCCTCGTTGCGGGCCAGCATGACAACCCGTGACCCTGTGTCGCCCGGATCGGTCTCCGGATTGCCGGGGTAGTTCTGTATGCGCGCCGCAAGGCCAAGCGCCGCCGCACTGCGCGCCAGCGGCCGGTCGATCGCGTAGTAACGATTGGTGATGTGGTAAAGCAGGATGCCATCCTCGGCCAGCCGGTCGAGATAGAGCTGCATCGCCTCATGCGTCGTCAGATGCATCGGCACGGAATCCGACCCATAGGCGTCGATCACGAGGATGTCGTATTTCAGCCCCTCCTGCGCCGCCAGAACCATCCGCGCATCGCCAAGATGGGTGGGGGCGCTGCCGGCGCAGGCCGACATGAAGGTGAAGAAGGCGGGGTTGCGCGCAATGTCGTCCACGACACGGTCGATCTCGTAGAATTGCCAGGCCTGTCCGGGTTGGCTGTAGCAGGCCAGCGAACCGACACCGAGGCCAACGATACCCACCGCATCGGCACTGCGGCCTTTTTCGGAGGTCATCACCTGCGCCATGGGCGCATTGGGATGGTAATAAAAAAGCGGTTCGGGACGCGGGCGGGCGTAGTCGGAAAGCCGTTCGGCCCCATGCAGCGTGGTGCCGTTGGCATATTGGCGAAGCGCACCCTCATCGGTCACCCAATGGGTGCCAAAGAAGCTCCGGTCCCGGAAGATGTCGCCTGTCGGGATGATGTAGTTGCCCGCCACCACCACCAGACCCGCCGCGACCGCCGCGGCCGGCAATTCTCGCCGGAACCGGACCGCCACGAGGGCGGCAAGCGCGAACATCAGGAGTTTCAGCGAAAGTCGATCGTCGATAGCCATCGGACCCACGGCGGTAACAAGCACGAGTGCGGCAGCCGCGCCGTAGAGGATACCGCGGCGTGCGAGCGGCAGCGTCAGCCGCATCTCGGCGCTCAGAACCAGGGTTGCGGCCACGAGCGTGGTCACGCCGCCCTCTGCCAGAGTGTCAAAGACAGCCGGCGCCAGGATCGAGTTGAAAAGGCCGCCTAGCGCCCCCCCGAGCGACATGACGACGTAGAAGAGTGTCAGATGGCGCCCATCAGGCCGGCTGTCGTAAAGGCGGGTATGGGCGAACATCGCGACAGCAAAAAAGGCAGCGATCAGCCCCGCGACGCCGAAAAGCCCCAGATGCGCGCCGCTGATACCCGTAAAGACGGCGCCGAGCCATGCGAGTGCGGCAAGATAGGCGATGCGGAGGAGACCCGGTGCGAAGATCGGCCGGCGCGAGAAGGTGAGCACGAAGCTCAGCAGATACAGCGACAGGGGCACCACCCAGACAAGCGGTATCGCCCCGATATCGGTGCTGATCTTGGTGGTGATCGCCAGCATCATCGACGAGGGAACGAAGGCGAGAACCGTCCAGCCCAGTATCCGGCGGGCCGCCGGTGCGGGCGTCGTTGTGCCATCGTGGCGGGCATCTGTCCTCAATCGGCCCCGGCCCGCCGCCAGCCCGCTGAGCGCAAGAAAGGCCCCGAGCGCGACAAAACCCATCGCCCATCCCTGACCGATCCGGGTTGCGCCGAAAAGCGGTTCGGCGGCCAGCGGGAAGGCCAGGAGCGCGATCAATGAGCCAAGATTGCTGGCCCCGTAAAGAAAATAGGGATCATCCGCCGATGGCCCCTCGCTGCGGCCGTACCACGACTGGATCAAGGGGGCATTCGCCGACAGGACCGTGAAGGGCATTCCGACCCCCATCGCGAAAATCACCAGCGTCTGCCAGGCGGTCGAAACTTCAGGATCGTACCGCCACCCCGCGGGCAGCGCGAGCGGCAGGAAGCTCAGCGCGGCGGCCCAGAGGCAGAGGTGCAGGACGACCTGTGCCCGAAGGCTGAGGTACCGTGTTGACAGATGCGCATAGAGATAGCCGCCGATCAGGACGCTTTGAAAGAAAAGCATTGCTGTCGTCCAGACCGCAGGCGCGCCGCCGATCTGGGGCAACACAATCTTGGCAAAGAGAGGCTGGACGAAAAAGAGCAGCGACGCAGAGAGAAAAATCGTCGCGGTAAAGAGGACGGGCACCAACAGGACCGGCCGTGTTCCCTGCCCGGTGTCGCTCGTCAGCATGATCTTTGCCCTGTCTCGCCCATTTCCCGCAGCACATGGACAGCCGAAATAGGTGAGAATGAGGCAAGATTGCGCAACAATCGCAGAAAGAGACGCGGAATGTACGCAAGAGCCGGCCAAACGCGCTGAAAGACGCTGGCGGGCGGTCTAGTTGCCGACAGCCTCGGTCGCGATCGCGTTCAGAAGCTCCTGCACGGGGGCGAGGCTTTCGCTTTCCATGCGCCGGTATCCGATTGACACCTTGCCCGCCTGATCGGTGACAAAGACGCTGTAGGGGCATTGCGCCACATTCATCGGATCGGCTTCCATCACCTGACGCGACACCACAGCCGAGCAGAAGAGGTAGGCGTTGGCCCCGTCGAAAAGCGTGATGTCACTGCCGACATCGGCGCCCGTTCGCGCCAGCATCTCGCCGACATGGCTGACATAGTCGACAACGAGACCGCGCCCGACAATGGCGCTTTCGACCGCGAAATTCGCGTCCTCGAAACTGCCGTCATAGTCGAAGACGACCGCATCCTGCGCAAAGGCAGGCCCTGCAAGAAGTGCGGCGGCTGCGAGTGTCCTGAGAAGCATCTTCATTCCTCCCTGATATTCCCGGCGACAATACGTCATGCCATCGCAGGCGAAATTGAGACAGATCAAACCTGTGGTGGCGTCACCAGACGTCAGGGGTCAGACCCTTCGCCTCCAGATCGGCGAACTTGCCTTGCAGGAACCGCTGAAACCCTTCTGTCGCAAGGCACCCGACGCGACATATTCCAGCGACGAAAGGTAGTGGAAGGGTTTCAGGTAGCCGGGCATGCGAAACGCCTCCGCCTCTGATGCAGAGGTCGCCCCGGCAGCGGCGGCCGGAAAGATGACGGTCGTCGGCGTGAACTGCACACCCCATTTCGCGGCAAGATCGCGCTCCTCAACCTCGGCACCATCGAAATCGAGCACTTTGCGCGCACCCCAAAGGTCAAGCTGCACCGTCAGGAAGTTGGCGCGCATGTAATCCGTGATCTCGGGGCGGGCAAAATTGACGCTGTGCAATTCGCGGCAGTAAGGGCAGCCGCGCTGTTCGAAAAGCACGACGAGCCCTTTGCCTTCGGCCGCCGCCTCGGCAAGATCCTCCGGCAGTTCCAGAAAGCTGTCGAAGAACCAGGGCTGCTTGTGAAGGCCGTCATCGCCAAGCACCGCCTCCTGCGCGATGAGGGGGCGTGCAAGCAAAGTCATACCGGCGGAAATCAACAGGTGGCGTCGCAGCATCGTGTGGACCTCCCTGAGGCGGAGTTTAGCCGAAACTCCGCGAAAATCCTATCCGGATCGGGGTGGGCCCGGCATGTCCTGACCGGGCCCACCCCATTGTCTCAGCCGAACATGTCGGCGGTGATGCCCGCGTACCAGCCGAGGCTTTCCTCGTATGTGGCCTTGCGCAGGGCGGCGTCCTCACCCGTCTGGCTAACGAAGCTGTCGACGCTTGCGATCTTTTCGTCGGTCGCCTCATAGGCCGCGCCCACCTTGACGCCGTCGTCCGTGGCGATAAGTGACCAGCAGGTGTTTGAAAACTTTGCCGGAAAGACGGATGACCCGGTCAACGCACCGCGGATGGCCATGGCCGCAACCTTGGCCTGGCTGTTGGCGGAGAAGCCGGATTTCGGCATGTCGCCCTGAGCGGAGGCATCGCCGAGCACATGGATATTCTCGTCCATGCGGCTTTGCATCGTATGCGGAATGACCGGTGCCCAACCGGCATCGTCGGTGATACCCGCAATCGCGGCGATGACGCCCGCCTTCTGCGCGGGAATGACGTTGCAGACATCGACCTTCTCGACCGACCCGTCGATCACGACCTCCATCGCATCGGGGCGCACCTCGGTGTTGGCCGCACCGAAATCCGGACCGATCCGGTCGATCATGCCGGGATAGTGCTTCATCCAGCCTTCCTCAAAGAGGCCCTGCTTGGAGTATCTTTCTTTCGGATCAACGATCAGGATTTTCGCCGTCGGGTTCTTTTCCTTCAGCATATGCGCGATCATCGACACCCGTTCGTAGGGCCCGGGCGGGCAGCGATAGGGGTTGGGCGGCGCGATCATGCAGAAGGTGCCGCCTTCGCGCATGTTTTCCACCTGCGCCTTCAGAAGCTGGGTCTGGCTGCCGGCCTTATAGGCATGGGGCATGATGTTCTGGCTCTCCAGCCCCCAGCCCGGCACCGATCCATCCTTGAAGTCGATCCCCGGCGACAGGACCAGACGGTCATAGGGCAGGACATGACCTCCGCCCAAGGTCACCGTCTTTGCCCCCCTGTCGACGCCGACGGCGAGGTCATGCACGACATTGATGCCGTAATCCGCCGCCAGTTTCCCATAGCTGTGGGCCAGGCTTTCCCATTCCCGGAAGCCGCCAAGATAGAGGTTGGAGAAAAAGCAGGTGTAATAGGTCCGTGTCGGTTCCACCAAGGTGATGTCAAGCGCGCCCTTGCTGTCCTTGGCGAGGTAGCGGGCAACCGTCGCCCCGCCGGCCCCGCCGCCGACGACGACCACACGGGGGCGCGCCTGCGCCAAGACCATGGGTGCGGAAAATGCGACCCCGGTAGCGGCGACAGAACTTAGAAAACCACGTCTGTTCAACATCTTGATCCTCCCTCCTAATTGGCGTCGAGCGTGGCGAAATAGGCCGCCAGCGCAGCAATCTCCTCATCGTTCAGCCGCCCGGCAATCATCTGCATGACCGGATGCGGGCGGGTCTTTCGCTTGTAGTTGTGCAAGGCGATCACGAAGTCTTCGGCCGGCCAGGCGGTGATGGAGGGAATGCCCTCATCCTCGCCATCAACCTGATGGCAGGTCGTGCATTCGCCGGACAGGTATTCGCCATAGGCAGGGTCGCCCTGGATGGCCAGAATGGCCGGGTCGATATCGTGATCGGTGGCGGTCGCGGTTGGCTCCGCTTCCGGAATGTTCGCCGGGTTATCGGAAAACTGACGGAGATAGGCGAGAAGGTCGGCGCGGTCACCTGCATCCTTGATGCCGCCGAAGTTCATGCGCGTCCCCGACACCAGCGACTTGGGGTTTTCGATATAGGTGTCGAGCGTCTCCAGCGTCCAGATCAGCCCGTCTGCCGCTGCCCGCTTCATGGATTTGGAATACGGGTAGTCGTCATGTGCGCCGATCTTGCGGCCGAAAATCCGGTTCAGGTGCGGCCCGATGCGATGGACAGCGCCGGCACCGATCTGGTGGCAGCGCTTGCACTGGCCGAAAAGCTCCGCCCCACGCGCCGCATCGCCAAGTCCCTGGGCCGCTGCCGGGCCCGCGCCCAGGATCGCAAGCAGCAGGAGACGGCCGAACACCCCGCTACTCCGCGAAGCTCTTCAGATAGGCGATGACGGCGGCGCGTTCCTCTTCCTTCTTGAGGCCGGCGAAGGACATCTTGGTTTTCGGAACGTATTTGCGCGGGTCTTCAAGGAAGGTCGCCAGCGTCTCGTCATTCCAGACGAGCCCGCCTGCCCCGGCATCGGCCATCGGCTTGGAATAACGGAAGCCGTCCACTGTCGCCGCCGCGCGACCGACGATGCCGTTCAGCAGCGGCCCGGTCCCGTTTTTCGCACCCTCGCCGATCTTGTGGCAGGCCTTGCATTTCTTGAAGACGCCTTCGCCCGCTTCGACCAGCGCCGGATCGGCGGCCGCGTTCTCAGCCTCGGCCTCTACGGAGGGTTCTGCGGTTGCGGCGGGTTCCGCCGTGGCCTGCGCCATATGCAGGTCGGGGAGGGTGCCGGCGGGTTTTCCGTCCGGATCTACCGGCGTCACGTTCAGATCGACCGCGCGCTTTGTGACCTTCACCGGCGCCATGCAATCGGTCATGCAGGGGGCACCTGAAAACGCGCCATATTCCGTCTCTGCCCGGTCGTCGGGGTAGAAGCCTTCGGCGTTCGGCAGCGCGATCTCGGTGAAATTCTCGCGGCTGAGCACAAAGTCATCCTCGACGATCCCGTTGGAATAGAGAATGAAGGCCGTGATCGCATAGACCTCGTCGACGCTGACGGTCTGGGCGCCGCCGAAGGGCATGGAGCGGTGGACATAGTCCCAGACGGTCGAAAGGTAGGGCCAGTAGGAGCCGACCGTCTTGACCGGGCGCACATTGGTCAACGTGCCCTGCCCGCCGGCCAGCACGGGCCAGTTGTCGATACCTTCGGCAAAGTCGCCGTGGCAGCTTGCGCATTTCTCGGCAAAGACCTCTTCGCCGGTCAGCACATCGCCTGATCCTTCTGGCAGGCCCGCGCCATCCGGCAGGACAGCGACATCCCAGGCGGCGATTTCTTCGGGCAGGGCCGGGCGGCCAAGCCCGAGCTTTTCGGCCATGACCGGCGTTGCCGCCGCAATTGCAAGTGCGGATACGGCGGCGATCTTACGCAACTTCGACATTTTCGACCTCCCCGTCGGCACGGACCCACCAGGTCTGAATCCCGTTGTTGTGATAGACGTTGTTGCGGCCGCGAATGGCGCGCAGCGCGTCCTTGGTCGGCTGCACATAGCCGGTTTCGTCAACCGCCCGCGATTGCAGGAGGAGTTCGGAGCCGTCCCAGTCGATATCCAGATGGAACCGCGTCAGCGCCTTGGATTTCACGTCACCCGACAGGCGCGCGGTCTGCCAGTTCACCCCGCCATCGAGCGACACATCGACCTGGGTGATCTTGCCGTGGCCAGACCAGGCCAGACCGGTAATAACCAAAGGCCCCTTGCCGTGGCGGATCGGCGCCTGCGGGCTGGGCGAAGTGATGACAGATTTCGCATCCATCACCCATGTCCATTTCCGCGCCCGACCGTCAGGCATCAGGTCGGTGTATTTCGACGTTTCCTCGCGGCTTTCGACGGCCTGATCGTAGACCCCGATCCGGCGCAGCCACTTGACCCACATGTTGCCCTCAAAGCCCGGCACAACCAGGCGGACGGGGTAGCCATGTTCCTTCCTGAGCGCCTCGCCATTGGCGAAGAAGGCCACGATCACGTCGTCCATGGCCTTTTCCAAGGGCATGGAGCGGCCGTTTGAGGAGGCGTCGGCACCTTCGGCATAGACCCATTTGCCCTCGGGCTTCACGCCCGCTTCTTCCAGGAGCGCACGAAGTGGGATGCCTGTGTATTCCATGTTATGGATCATGCCTTGGGTGAACTGGCAGCCTTCCAGCTGCGCGCCGCCCCATTCCATGCCGCCATTGGCCGCGCATTCGCAAAATGCCGTCGTGACCACTCGGGGGAACCGCAGAAGGTCCTCGTACGCAAAGACCAGCGGGTTATCGACGAGCCCGGTGATCATCAGCCGGTAGTCGGTCTTGGAGAGTTCGATCGCACCCGAATGATGGCGTTCGAAGGCGCAGCCCTGCGGTGTGATCGTGCCTTCCAGCGCGTGGATCGGTGTGAAGTTGATCGAGGAAACGGGGCTTTCCGTCAGCCATTCGACGTTACGGCGCACGACGTGGCTTTCGTAGTGAATTGGCATTCCGTAAGGCGTCGCATCGACGGCATCGCCAAACTCCGTCGCCCAGGGCTGAACCTCTGTGATGATCGGATCGCCTTCGGCTCGCGCCGTGGCTGCCCCGAGCGCCACCGCGCCGCCCGCGGCCAGACCCGCCTTCAGCGCGCCGCGGCGGGTGGTTGAAAGACCTGACGGTTTGGTCATCTGCCTCTCCTCACTTCGTATCTGGTCACTTCTGTTATATTCATGTTCGTGAATTTGTATAGCGCCGAGTTGCCCCGCCGTTACGACCCGGTCACCTGCACCGATTGATTGGGGTCGATCTGAACCGTGCCCTGTTTCTTGATCCATGCCTCGACGAGGTCCCAGATCGCCGGGCCTTCGGTGCCCTCGTTCACGCTGGCCCAGCCAGCAACGACATAGATCTTGGCGGGGTCAACCGCCTCGCCGGTCTTCAGCATCGTCATGTTGGTGATGCGGTCGCCTTGCGGCTTCGACACGTCGATGTGGTAGCCCATGCCACCCACACGAACCATGTCGCCGCCCTGCTGGTAATAGGGATCGGGGTTGAAGAGGTTGTCGGCGACATCTTCAAGGATGACCTTCAGCGTCTCGCCGGTCATTTCCGAGCGGTAGGCCGCCGGATAGGACATGGCGGTGGCGTTCATCAGGTCTTCGCGGGTGATGTTGTCGCCCGGCAGCAGGCTCGGCCCCCAACGGAAGCCGGGCGAAAGGGCGATATCGGCCTCACGCTCCTCGATCAGCGCGTTGCAGATCAGGTCGTCCCAGGTGCCGTTGAAGTTGCCGCGGCGGTAGAGGAGCGAGTCGGTGGTGCCGAGCACCTCCTCAAGCTCCGCCTTGTAGGGCTCGCGCTCCGCGTCGATCAGCGCCGCGACTTCGGCATCGGGTTCGATCACGTCGGCGAAGATCGGGATCAGCTTGTGGCGGAAGCCCAGCATCCGGCCGTTCTGAACGTCAAGGTCCACCCGGCTGATGAATTTGCCGTTGGAGCCCGACGCGATCAGGAGCGTATTGCCGACCATCACAGGTTCAGGCAGCGCGTCATGGGTGTGGCCGGTGAGGATCACGTCGATCCCCTCGACATTTCCGGCCATCTTGCGGTCGACGTCGAAGCCGTTGTGCGACAGCACCACGACCAGATCGGCGCCCGCATCGCGGACCTCCTGCACGACCTCGGCCATGCGCTCCTCGCGCACACCGAAGGAGAGGTTGGGGAACATCCATTTCGGGTTGGCGATGGGAAGGTAGGGGAAGGCCTGGCCGATCACGGCAACCTGCGCGCCGCCGACCTCGAACATCTTGTAGGGCTCATAGGCCGGTTCGTCCCATTCGGCGTCGAAGATGTTCGCACCGAGGAAGGGGAAGGCGAGGCCTTCGACGATCTCGGTCACCCGGTCGATGCCCAGCGTGAACTCCCAATGCGAGGTCATCGCGTCGGGTTTCAGCGCGTTCATCACGTTGACCATGTCCTGCCCGGCCGTCTTCTGCGCGGTCAGCGAACCCTGCCAGGTGTCGCCGCCATCCAGCAGCAGCGCGTCCGGCCGGGCGGCGCGGATTGCCTTGATCACGGTGGCGCAGCGGTCGAGCCCGCCCATCCGCCCGTATCCCTTGGCGAGCGCCTCAAAGTCCTCGTAGGTCAGTGCGTAGGCGTGGGGGCTGCCGCTTTCGATGTTGAACATCTTCAGAAAATCGGCGCCTGTCACATGCGGCGGCTGGCCATTCACCTCGCCCACGCCGAGATTGATTTCCGGCTCGCGGAACCAGATCGGCTTCATCTGCGCGTGAATGTCGGTGATGTGGATGAGGGTCACGTTGCCGTAATCCTCGAACTCCAGAAGCTTGTCCTGGCTCAGCGCCTGCTGCGCCGCCAGCCGTCCCCAGTTGCCCACGCCGGACGCGCCCCAAAGCGCCGAGGCCGCCACGGTTGCCTGCAGGAAGTCGCGCCGTGAAATCATCTTTGCCTGTCCTCGTCCTATGGCAAAGCCCGAACTGCCGCGCGAAGGCGCGTCCGGACCCTGCCCCAATCAAAATGAACAAACGAATGGGTCCGGGCGGCGAACCGCCCGAACCAATCTTGTGGTCAGTTCCGCACCGACGGCCCTTCGACGGACAGGCCGTTGCCGCGTGAGGCGACATAGAGCTCAAGCGCTATGAACTCTGGCGAGCCCGGCTTGAAGGTCTCGGCCCGGGTGTCGCGGACACAGCCCTTGAAGCGGTTGTGGATCGACGACAGTTTTGCGTCCTTCAGACGGTAGACCGGGAAACCGTTGATCTGGCCCTGGCTCAGGTGGTCGGCGCGAATGAAATTGCCATAGTTGTCTTCGTGGCAATTCGCGCAGCTGAGTTCGAGCTGTCCGTAGCGGGTGTAGTACATCTCCTTGCCCTGCTCCCAATAGGGGGCGGCGGGCCCGTCGATAGCGACCGACATCGGCATGCCGCGCGACACGGAAGAGATCAGCGCTGTCATGTTGACCATCGCTGCATCGTCCCAGCCCCAGGCCTCCGCACCCATGCGCTCGGTCCGGCACTCGTTGATATACATCTCGAGTGTCATCATCGTGCCCTTGGCTTCGCTGTACTTGGGCATCTGGGTGCGAACGCCGGCCATGCTTTCCGGTTCGTTGTGACAGGAGGCGCAGGCTTTGCCTTCTGACCCGTCCTCTGTCGCCCAGGCATCGCGAGCCGCCTCGGCTCCCAGATAGCCCGGGTTGTCGAAGTCGTCGGCCTGCATGGCCCTCGTGTCGTCTTCGCGGAAATGCCAGCCTGAATAAAGTTCGGAAAGGCCGTCGATATAATCCGGCGCGGTGGTCATGGTGACCATCTCGACGTCGCCGTTCAGAACCAGCTTGTCATCCGCCGGATCGGCGAATGAAACGGCTCCGAATCCGAGGCCGGCGGTCAGACCGACAAGGCCGAGGATGTTTTTCGTCTTCATGTTTTTCCTCCCTGTGCGCCCTTCGGTCAGCCGACCGTGATCGCCTTGGTATCCTCGTAGACAGACCCGTCATCGTCATACCAGGTGAACTTGAATTCCCCCGAGGCCGGCACTTTGGCGTCGAACTCGAAATAGGGATTGGTCGAAATCGCCGGTTCCAGCGTCACGTCGATTACGTTCTCGCCATTGAAGTCGCAGGTGAAGCGATTGATGATCGAACGCGGGATGAGATTGCCGTCGCTGCCCTTGCGCTGGCCGGATTCCATCACATGGCTGATCAGCGTCTTGATGGTAATCACCTCGCCGGCGGCAGCGGTCTTCGGGACCTTCACGCGCGGTTTTGCGTCTTGTGCCATTATCCTGTTCCTCCTGAACTCAGCCGCCGCAGCCGCCGATGGTGACTTTCACAGTGCTCTTCGCCTGGGCGAAGCTGCCATCGGCCATCTTCGCGACCGCCATGACGTCCTGCGTCTTGGCAAGACGGATACGGGTCGAGGCCGCGAAAGAACCGGCGAGTGGGCCAAACTTGATGATCGCGACGTCGGCGTTGGGATTGCCCGTCGCCAGAAGCAGCACCTCGCTCGCCCCCGGCGCGTCGACCGTTACTGGCACCGTATTGCCGTTCTCGGCGATTTCCGGCGCGGTCAGCGTGATGCCGCCATCGGCAACTGCCGCACCGCCAGTGAAAGCGGCCACCAGTTCGTCGGTAGTTGCAGCCATCGCGCCCGAAGGCAGCACCAGCGCCAGACCGGCGCCAGCGCTCACGATCATCATGTCACGTCTTGAGAATGTCATCCCGGTCTCCTTATTCCTTCAGCGTCAGCAGGAAGGCGACAACGTCCTCGATCTGCTGAGCGGTCAAAAGCGGTGGCAGCTCCTCGCTCGGCGCGGCCTTGCCGGTGAAGGCATCGCCGGGCCGGATGTAGCCCTTGGTCTTGTAGAAGGACGGCATCATCGAGCCTTCGAATGTCATCTTCGCGTTGGCGACGATGCCGCGCAATTCGGCATCGCTCCAGCGATCGCCAGCGCCGTCGAGCGTCGGTCCGATATTGCCGTGGAACGGTGCCGCGGCCAGAGCGGTGACGGCATGGCAGGCAACACAGTTGCCCATGGCCCTGCTCGTCATGACTTCCTTGCCCGCCTCCGCGTCACCGGCGGTGCCGCTCAGCGAAACGGCCACCGCGCCGGCATCGTCATAGGCCACGTCGTTTGGCGCCACCTCCGCCGCGGCAAGCGCCGTCGGCAACAATAGTGGCAGGGCGAGGCCCAGCAGTGCTGCGCGCTTCATTGGCATTCCTCCCTCTTGTCCTCTGCCTGCACAGTAAGTGACTCCTTGCCGTAGTTGCAATAAGAAATTCATTTCTGTGCATGTGTTTTCCGCGGCCACCGGCCTGGCCAAGGTCTCAGCCCTTGCTTTGCTCGGCAAACTTGCGGGCGTGATACTTCTGGAAATGCTCTTCGCCGTCGTAACCCTTCTCCAGAACCCAGTTGAATAGGTTGAAGGTGGTCCACTTGCCGAAGGCGCCGGGCATTGTCACGACCGCAGCCTGCGCGGCGGTCTGGCCGTCATCGACGCTTTCCGGCAGGAAGATCATCGTCGGCGTGAAGACCACACCCCAACGTACCGCCATATCCTTTTCAGCCATGACGGTGCCGTCGAAATCGGTCACTTCCTCGTCGCCGAAAAGGTTCATCTGAACGACGAAAAAGTTGTCGCGAATGACCTTTTCGACATCCGGGTCGGGAAAAACCTCTTCGTGCATCTTCGTGCAATAGATGCAGCCGCGCTGTTCGAAGATGACCATCAGCCGCTTGCCCTCGGCATTCGCCTCGGCCAGATCCTCGCGCATATCCTTGAATGTGGTGCGCAGCCAGTCGGGTTTGTGCAGCCCGTCGTCACCCATTTCCACCGCGCCCGCCGGCAGCGCAAGCGCCACCAAAGTCGCAACAACTGCCAGAATACGCATGTCTGTCCTCCCTTAACCGAGGTTGGTGAAGCCCGGGAACATGTCGATCATGAACTGGGCGATGTAGTTGACGGAATTGGTGGCGATGAGAATCGCGAAAAGAACGAGCATCGCGCCCATCACCTTTTCCACATGGCCGAAATAGCGCCGGTTGCGCGCCATCCATTTCAGGAACGGCCGGGCAAAGAGCGCCGCAATCACGAAAGGCAGTGTCATGGACAGGCCATAGGTCATCAGAAGAAGTGCCCCCTGCCCCAGGCTGTCCTGCATCGACGCCATCATCAGGATGGCCGCCAGCGCCGGGCCGACACAGGGCGTCCAGCCGAAGCCGAAAGCCAGACCCATCAGATAGGCGCCAAGGATGCTCGATGGCTTGGCCGTGCTTTCGAGACGCGCCTCCCGATAGAGGAAAGGAATGCGCAGGATTCCCAGGAAATGCAGGCCGAAGACCAGAAGAACCCCCGCTGAGACATAGGAAAGGGGTTCCCGGTAGCTGCGGAAGGCCTGACCCAGCGCTGTCGCGCCAAGCCCGAGAAGGACGAAAATCGTTGTCACGCCGAAAGCGAAGAAGACGGCGGACACGAATATCCGCTTCTGTGCGCCGGGCGCAATTCCGCCGTCGCCGCGCAACTCGGACATCGAGATGCCGGCCATGTAGCTGAGGTAGAAGGGCACCATCGGCAGGATACAGGGCGACAGAAAGGACAAGAGCCCCGCCACGACCGCACCATAGAGGGATACGTCGAACACCGACTGCGGCCTCCCGCCACCTTGTCACATGAACACATTCAATTTATGTTATGTGAAACGGGAAAGGTCAATGACCATGCTCCATACGATGAGGACATTCTTTGTAGCCGTTCTGATCGGCCTGGGTGCTGCAGCCGTCTCGGCGGCGGAACTGATCATGGTGGAAGAGAATGGCTGCGTCTGGTGTGCGCGCTGGAACAGCGAAATCGGGCCGATCTATCCCCGGACCCTCGAAGGCAAGACCGCGCCCCTGCGCCGCGTCGATATCCGCGAGGCCCCGCCGCCCGGCGTTTCCTTCAAGGCCCCGGCCATCTACACGCCCACATTCGTTCTTGTGGAGAACGGCGCCGAAATCGGCCGCATTGAAGGCTATCCGGGCGAGGATTTCTTCTGGGGTCTGCTCGGCGTTCTTCTGAAAAATCTCCCCGCCACCCCGCAATCGGAGGTTACCGGCCTATGAAACATGCGATCTTCGCCGCCCTCATCGTCACCTGCCCGACCGTCGCCGCTGCGCAGGACGATGCGCTTGTCCAGTTCCAGTCGCTTCGCCCCATGCTGGCGATGGACCTGGCGGTCGCCACGATGCAGGCCTGTCAGGCCGAAGGCTATCAGGTCGGTGTTTCCGTCGTTGACCGTTTCGGCATCGAACAGGTCTTCATTCGTGACCGTTATGCCGGGGCGCACACGATCGAAACCGCCTTCCGCAAGGCCTGGACGGCCGTCAGCTTCAAGACCGACACGCTTTCCCTTGCCGAGGCGACAGCACCCGGCACGATATCTTCCGGCATCCGCGAAATCTCGCAAGCGCTGCCGCTCGGCGGTGGCGTCATGATCGAGGTCGGCGGCACGCTCGTCGGGGGCATCGGTGTTTCCGGCGCTCCCGGCCCGGATATCGACGACCGTTGCGCCAGGGCGGGTTTGTCGGCTATCGAAGACCAACTTCCGTTCTGAGGTATGACCATGCCCCTGCCCGTCTTTGACCTTTCGATGTCCGACGATGAAATCGACCGGATCGCCGACAAGGCGCAGGCCGCGTCTAATTTCCTCAAGGCGATCAGCCATGAGGGGCGGCTGATGATCCTCTGTCACCTGACCACCGGCGAAAAATCCGTCACCGAGCTTGAAAACCTTTTGTCCGCACGGCAGGCTGCGGTATCCCAGCAACTGGCGCGGCTGCGGTTCGAAGGCTTCGTGTCCGCCCGCCGCGACGGCAAGGCGATCTACTACAGCCTTGCCGATGACCGCACAAAACGGGTGCTGGAAGTGGTCTACGATCTCTTCTGCGGTGACGATACCGAAAGATAGGGGTCCGTCACGAAAGGGCAGAGACGACAATGGATGCCTTGGCCGACACGACGCTTGTAGCCCTTGTCGGCCTGTTCGGTGGTGTCCTACTTGGCCTCGCAGCCCGGCTCGGGCGGTTTTGCACACTGGGCGCCATTGAGGACCTTCTCTATGGCGGCAGCGATACACGGCTCAGGATGTGGCTTGTGGCGCTTGGCATTGCCATTATCGGCAGCTTCGGCCTGATGGCGACAGGGCTGCTCGACCCCGCCCAGACCTTCTATCTGACGACCGGCTTCTCGCCCATCGCCAGCATCGCGGGCGGTCTTCTCTTCGGCTACGGCATGGCGCTAGCCGGCAATTGCGGCTACGGCGCGCTCGCCCGCCTCGGCGGCGGCGACCTGCGATCCTTTGTTATCGTGATCGTGATGGCGCTTGCCGCCGCAATGACGATTGGCGGGCCGCTCGCCTATCTCAGGGTCTGGATATTTCCGATGGACGCGGAGCTGCCGCCTCGCGGGCTTGCCGACATCCTGGCCGGCGCGACGGGCATCGGCCGGACCATCTGGGGCCTGGCCGCCGGCCTTGCCTGCCTCGCCGTCGCCTTCCGCTCGGCCGAGTTCCGCCGCCGCCGGTCGCCGGTGATCTGGGCGGTTGTGGCAGGCCTCGCCATCGTCTCGGGCTGGGCCGGGACGCAATGGGTGTCGGATTACAGTTTCGGTGCGACCCGCGTGGTGTCGCATACCTATTCCGGGCCGCTGAGCGACACGGTGCTATATGCCATGACCGCATCGGGTAGCACGCTCAGCTTCGGGGTGGGGTCGGTGCTTGGCGTTCTCGCCGGTGCCTTCATCGGCAGCCTGATCCGCGGCCATTTCCGCTGGGAGGCCTGCGACGACCCGCGGGAACTCCGCCGCCAGATAATCGGCGCGGCGATGATGGGTGTCGGCGCCGTCGTCGCGGCCGGATGCAGCGTCGGTCAGGGGCTCAGCGCCTTTTCGCTTCTGGCCGTCTCCGCCCCCGTCACGCTCGCCGCCATCGGTGTCGGCGCCGCGCTCGGTCTGAAATTCCTGATCCTTGGCATCCGCCCCGCGCCGTAACAGCGGGGCGCTTCAGGCGTTCAGAAGGACATGCAGGGCGATGCCGTCCTTGGCTTCACAGGTCCTGGCTGCCGCGCGGGCCATCACCGCTTTTCCCGCAAAAGTTGCCACCTAACCCCTAGGCTGCCAAGATGACCCCTGCGGAACGGCCACAGATAGCGACACCTGTGGCCCGAGAACCGAGCCGGTCCAGACGCCGGTTCTGAGCGGAGGGGTCAGTATGGCAGCCTGGAGTGATTGCCGGAAATTCGACGAATTTCAGCTCGACGAAAACAAGAAAATCCTGAAGGGCCGCGCCGGGGTCTATCAGTTTGGCTATTTCCACATGGGTGATTTCCTGCCGAAGTATATCGGGCGCGTACTGTGGACCGGCAACGGCTACGATTTCTACAAGCGTTTCCTCAAGTACAAGAACAATGCGCATAATCCCAAGGTCGCCGCAAAGATAAATGCGCAGCGCAAGATGCTGTGGTTTCGCGTGATGTCGGTCGCCGATCCGGCCTGGACTGAAAGCCGCTATCTGTTGATGGACCGCGATGCCCAGGGGAATTTCATGACATTCGAATGGAACGCTGTCGGGTCGAACTATTACGACGATTACTATCGGGAAGACTGGCGCGCCTACTATTCGGACAGCTACAAATAGCCCGGCCAAAAGCTGGGCAGCGTCACCCCCGGCCGGATCCGGCAACGATTATCTTGCGGTCGCGATGACGGCGCGAAATGCAGCCTAGGTCAGGCGTTGAAAAGGAAATGCAGGACGTCACCGTCCTTGACCTCATAGGTCTTGCCTTCAACCCGGAACTTGCCCGCCTCGCGCGCGCCCGCCTCGCCATTCCCGGCGATGTAGTCGGCATAGGCGATGGTCTCGGCCCGGATGAAACCGCGCTCGAAATCGCCGTGGATGACGCCGGCGGCCTGGGGGGCGAGTGTACCCTTCTCAATGGTCCAGGCGCGGGCCTCTTTCGGGCCGACGGTGAAATAGGTCTGCAGGCCAAGAAGGTCGTAGCCCGCCCGGATCAGCCGGTCGAGCCCGGCCTCCTCAAGCCCCATCTCCTCAAGGAACATCGCGGCGTCCTCGGCGGGCATCTGGGCCAGTTCCTCCTCGATCTTGGCCGAGATGACGACGGAGCCCGCGCCCTGCGCGGCCGCCATTTCTGCCACCTTCGTCGACAGCGAGTTGCCCGA
>JAWKXJ010000007.1:0-307139 GCA_041397105.1 Paracoccaceae bacterium | reverse complement strand
AACTTTTGAGCTCGGTTCTGGACAGTTTCACCCGCCTGAGATCCGCCCATGACCTCGTCATCGTCGAAGGTGCGGGCAGCCCGGCAGAAGTCAACCTGCGCAAGGGCGACATCGCCAACATGGGCTTTGCAAGGGCCGCCAATGTGCCCGTGGTGCTGGCCGGCGATATCGACCGGGGGGGCGTGATCGCCCAGATCGTTGGCACGCAGGCTGTGCTCGATTTGGAAGATGCAGCGATGGTCGAGGGTTTCCTGATCAACAAGTTCCGGGGCGATCCGTCGCTTTTCGATGATGGATACCGATTGATCGAGGCGCGCACCGGCTGGCGCGGATTTGGGGTCTTGCCCTATTTTAAGGATGCCGTGAAACTTCCCGCCGAAGATGCACTGGACCTCGGCGGTGCGACCGGAGACGGTCCGGTGAAGATTGCCTGCCTCGCCCTCAGCCGCATCGCGAATTTCGACGATCTCGACCCTTTAAAGCAGGAACCCGCCGTCAGCCTGGTCATGGTGCGCGGCGGCGAACCTCTTCCCGGTGACGCGCGGCTGGTCATCATTCCCGGGTCGAAATCCACGCGCGGCGATCTCGATTATCTGCGGGAAGAGGGCTGGCATATCGACCTGGCGGCGCATGTGCGGCGGGGCGGCCATGTCCTGGGGATTTGCGGCGGCTACCAGATGCTCGGGCAGCGCATCGCGGACCCCGAGGGCATCGAAGGGGCGGCAGGGGAAATGCCGGGGCTCGGCCTTCTTGATGTCACGACGCTCATGACACCTGAAAAGCGCTTGTCACGGGTCCGCGCGACCCATGTGGCGAGTGGGGCAGCCATGACGGGCTACGAGATTCATATCGGCCGGACGGATGGCCCCGATCGTGCGCGACCCTTCGTCATGGTTGATGGCCGGCCCGAAGGCGCGATTTCGGCCGACGGCCGGATCACGGGCAGTTATCTGCACGGCATGTTCGCGGATGACGGGTTTCGCGCGGCCTATCTTGCCGCCCTTGGCGCCGGTTCGAGCGTCGTCTATGGCCCATCGATCGACCAGACGCTCGATGCGCTTGCCGATCACCTGGAGGCCCATCTCGACATCGACGGGCTTCTCGGCGTCGCGCGGTAGACGGCCGCGATCAATCCCCAGTGCCCTTGCCGCCCAGCGCCGCTGTCAGGCGCAGCCATTCACCCTCCGCCCCCGGCAGGCCGAGGCGCAGCCTCCGTTCGTGCCATGGGAACCGCCGCGACCATATTCCGGCGCGGGCAAGGCGGTCTTGCGTGGCTGCGGCACTGCCGGTGTCATAGAGCCGGAAGAGCGAGGTTCCACCGACGCGCGACCAGCCCGCGCCGATTGCGAGCCTGTCGAGCCGCGCCGCGTCCTCTGCCAGCCGCCTTCGCGTCCGGTCGGCCCAATCCCTGTCGCTCAGCGCCGCGCAACCGATGGCGATTGCCGCCCCGGAAACCGGCCAGGGCCCGGCCATGTCCGACAGGGCAGCGATGTCCTTTTCACTCCCGAGAACGAAGCCGAGGCGGAGGCCCGCGAGACCATAGAACTTTCCGAAGGATCGCAGGACCAGAATCCCGCTCTCACCGACGCGGCAGGCAAGGGAATCGGCAGGGTCCGGATCCGCGAAGCTTTCATCGACAACAAGCCGGCCGACATGGCGTGCGGTATCCATCAGCGCATCGGCGGGCCACCGCCGGCCGTCAGGGTTGTTCGGGTTGACGAGAACCGCGAGGTCGGCACCCCGAAGGGCGGCAAGCCCGCCGACCTCCTCAACCTGCCAACCGGCACTTTTGAGCGCGGCGGTGTGTTCGTTATAGGTCGGACCCAACACTTTCGCGCTGCCGGGCGCTGAAAGGCGCGGGATCATCTGGATGGCCGCCTGCGCCCCCGCGACCGGCAGGACTGCCGCCTGACACTGATAGGCGGCCGCAGCCGCGGCTGAGAGAGAGGCCCTGTCCGCACGGGTCGGCAGCGCGGTCCAGGACCGGGCGGGGAGTGGCGGAACCGGGTAGGGAACCCGGTTGATACCGGTCGAAAGGTCGATCCAGTCTGCAGCGGCGCCGCCATATGCCGCGATTGCCGCATCAAGATCGCCGCCATGGTCCCGCATCGTCTTTCCCCTTTTCGCGTCAGATCAGACTGGCAAGCGCCAGAATCAGCGCAAGTGCCAGCATTGCCTTGCGATAAAGCCCGAGGCCACGGCGAATGTCTGTTGGCTGCGGATCGGGCGCAGCTTCGTTCACCCATGGCTCATCGGCAATCCGTTCGCCGTAGATTCTCGGCCCCGACAAGCGAATGTCCAACGCCCCTGCCAACGCCGCCTCAGGCCAGCCGGCATTCGGCGATCTGTGCTTGGCCGCGTCGCGCCACATTGTCGGGATGGCGGCGCCCGGCCGCGAAGAGACGAGCGCGAAGACAAGCCCGGTGATCCGGGCCGGGATCAGGTTCGCTAGGTCGTCAATGCGGGCCGAGGCCCAGCCGAAGGCGAGGTACCTTTCGGAACGGTGGCCGATCATGGAATCGAGCGTGTTGACGGCCTTGTACCCGACCAGCCCCGGCAGCCCGAAAATGGCACCCCAGATAACCGGCGCGACGATCCCGTCTGATGCGTTTTCGGCAAGGCTTTCCAGTGCGGCCCGGCAGACACCCGGCCTGTCGAGCGTATTCGGGTCGCGGCCGACGATCTGCGCCACTGCGCGGCGGGCACCCGCAAGATCACCGTCGGCGAAGGGCCGCGCGACCGCCGCCACATGATCGTGCAGCGAGCGCATGGCGAGAAACGGCCAGGCGAGCAGCCCGGTCAGAAGAATACCTTCCCACCCGTCCGGCAGGATCAGCGTGACGAGCCATGCCGCCTCGACCGCCAGCCCGACTACGGTCAGCGCGGTCAGGACGCCGGCCATCCGCCTTTCGCGAAAGCTGCCTTCCTCAAGGTTCAGCCATCTGTCCATCCGGGTGATAAGCGCGCCGATCCAGGTCACGGGATGACCGATGAGACGGTAGAGCCATTGGGGCCAGCCGATGGCGGCGTCGATTGCCAGCGCCACCAGAATACTGGTTACGGCGAACATGCATACTCTCCAACTCGGAACTTCAGAACATTGGCAAAACCGGCCTGCCTGAGCCTGCCCCGCCAATCCCCCGGCGCGGCACCCGGCCGGAATATCAGACCGCGCGCCGATCCGGTATGGGCAATGAGAAACCCCAATGCTCCCATGTCATGTGCCAGTGCCTCGGTTGGGTCAGGGCCAATCCCGCGCAGGGCAAGTGTCCGGCGGGACGACTCCGATGCGATTGCCGCCAGATCATCGGGTGACGCGATGTCACGCCAGCCGGCCACCAGATCGGACACATCGGGGAAATTCTCATCGCCTGGGTCGGTCCGGCGCGCAGGGCCGACAAAGCCGCCGAGAATCTCGATCCTCGGCAAACATGGCATCGCCCCGAGTGCCAGGCCCTGGCGCGATGCCCAAAGTATCCTTTCGGGCGCGGAAAACATCAGCGGATCGCTGGCACCTTCGGTCCCAATACAGGCGCGTGCGATTGTCATCGGGTCGGCCTTTGCCCCGGCGAGCGCCGCCAGGGCAAGCAGGGTCGCCGTAGAGGCGCCCGCGCCACTGCCGGCCGGCATTTCGGCACGAAGGACGACCCGGCCGGGGAGATCGGCGCCGAGATCGCGCAGGAATCGGCGCGCCCGATCCGGGGTCACGAGGCGCTGCCCCGAGCCGTGGAGCGCAAATTCGCGGCCGGGTATTTGCCAGCCAAAGACGCCGAGGTCCGGGCACGGTACGGTGACAAGAACAAGCGGCCCGTCGGCACCGAGCCTGCCTTGCAGGAACTCGCCAAAATGGCCGGCAATACGAACTTCCGGTCGCATCAGGGAAATGTCCGGTTCACCGAAACGACGGACCAACTCGCCTTTGGCAAGGCACGCAGCGTCGTCACCGACAGCGGGGCAACTTCGAACCTCAGGCCCGATGCCACATCGCCAAGCGCCAGCGCCAGCGCGGCCCGCACCACTCCGGCATGGGCCACGACGGCGATGCGACCGGACCGCTGGCCCAGGTCGCGCAATACAGGCCCGGCGCGGTGGAAAAGGTCAGTGAAACTCTCGCCACCCGCCGGGCGATGATTGGCGAGGGATCTTGTGGGCATATCGCCCAGATCGGGAAGGTCGGCATAGGGCTTGCCCTCCCATTCGCCGAAATCCTGTTCCCAGAGCGCATCCATGTACTCGTCAATGTCGCGCCCGGGCCAGAGTGCCCCGGCGGTTTGCCGGCATCGCAGCGCCGGACTTGCCACAACCACGTCGAGGCGACCGAGCGCGTTGCAAAGCGCCGCGAACCGCGCGCGATCACTGCAATCGGCCGGAACATCGCGACGCCCCGCCAGACATCCGGCCGTCAGAGCCGGCGCATGACGGACCAGCAGCAGTTCTGTCGCGGCCCCGCGCTCCACCGTCGTATTCTCCCTTTCGTATCCGCCGTGTTTCTGCTTTGTCACCGGACCATGAGCAAGACGATACTGATCATCGGCGGCGCCCGATCCGGCAAAAGCGGCATTGCAGAGACAATGACGCTCGCCCTTGGGCGCCCGGCGTTCTATATCGCGACGGCCGAGGCGCGCGACGGGGAAATGGCCGCGCGGATTGCCGAACATCAGGCGCGCCGGGGCACAGAATGGACGACCCTTGCCGCGCCTCTCGACCTGACGGGCGCCCTGCAGCAAAGCGATGGTCAAGGCCCGCGTCTGGTGGACTGCCTGACGCTCTGGCTCTCCAACCTGATCCTTTCCAATGCGGACTGGCGGGCGGCCGGGCAGTCGCTGGTGGCGGAGATCGCGCGCCAGACAGGACCTGTCGTAATCGTCAGCAACGAAGTCGGTTCTGGCATCGTCCCCGAAAACGCCCTCGCGCGGGAGTTTCGTGACGCTGCCGGACTTCTCAACCAATGGGTCGCGGCAAGCGCCGACGAAGTTTACCTCACCGTGGCCGGCCTGCCTTTGAAAGTGAAATAGAATGCCCCTGCCGCTTTTGTCCGCCCATTCCGACATCGCCACATTCGCTACGACAATGCCCGTCGCCGATGAGGCCGCGGCGGCGGCGGCGCGGGCGCGTCAGGCCAGCCTGACGAAGCCGCCCGGATCGCTCGGCCGGCTGGAGGAACTGGCCGAATTCATGGCTGCCTGGCGCGGAAACGACCGGCCGTCGATAGCTAAGGCTCAAGCGCTTGTTTTTGCAGGTAATCACGGTGTCTGCGCGCAGGGGGTCAACCCATACCCGCAGGAAGTCACCGCCCAGATGGTCGCGAATTTCGCGAATGGCGGGGCCGCGATCAATCAGCTTTGTCGCGTAAACGGCGCGGCGCTTTCAGTCATAGCGCTCGAACTCGACAGACCGACTGGTGATTTCACGACCGGGCCGGCGATGAGTGAGGCGGAATGCCTCGACGCCCTCAACCGCGGTGCCGCGGCCGTCGATCCTTCCGCCGATGTCCTTATTCTCGGCGAGATGGGGATCGGAAATTCCACCGTCGCCGCCGCGCTTGCCGCCGCGCTTTTTGGCGGGCCGGTTGCGGATTGGGTGGGGCCCGGCACAGGCTCCGACACTGCGGGCATCGCCCGCAAGATCGGCGCGATCGAACGCGGCCTTGCGCTTCACAAGCCCGCAAGCGGTAATGCTCCGGCCATACTCGCTGCATTGGGCGGGCGTGAACAGGCGGCAATTTGCGGTGCGGTGCTTGCGGCCCGCAGCCACCGCATCCCCGTGATCCTTGACGGCTTTATCTGTACGGCCGCTGCCGCCGTGCTTCATGCGACCGACCCGCGTCTTCTCGACCACTGCCTTGTCGGCCATGCCAGTGCCGAACCCGGGCACCGCAAACTTCTGGCCGCAATAGCCAAGAAGCCGGTTCTGGAATTCGAGATGCGCCTTGGCGAAGGTTCAGGGGCGGCGCTGGCGCTTGGCATCCTTCGCGCCGCGCTGGCCTGCCACAACGGCATGGCGACGTTCGGCGAGGCGGGGGTTTCCGGGGCATGAATGCCGCCGCCAGCCACGTTCGGACCCGGTTGGCTGAAGTGCAGGTGGCGGTGATGCTTCTGACGCGGTTGCCGGCCGGCCGCATCGCCGGACAGGCGCCGGCGATAGGGCAGACGATCTGGGCCTGGCCCCTGGTCGGACTGCTCGTCGGGGGGATATCGGCTTCAATCTTCCTCCTCGCGATCTGGTTCGATCTGCCGCGCGCCTTTGCCGCCGTCCTGGCACTCGCCGCAGGGATCGCTACCACAGGCGGTCTGCATGAAGACGGTCTGGCCGATCTGGCCGATGGATTCGGCGGCGGCCGGAACCGCGACGAAAAGCTTGGCATCATGCGCGACAGCCGGATCGGCAGCTACGGCGTATTGGCGCTCATCCTCGCGCTGGCCGCGCGCGGCACCGCCATCTCCGCCAGCCCGGAGGCCTGTGCGGCAATTGTCGGGCTGGCGGCCGCCAGCCGCGGTTTCCTGCCGGCCGCAATCCTCGCCATGCCGACAGCACGGCCCGACGGGCTTGGCCGGACGGCAACCGGCGGCAGTGCCGCGCCGGTCGTCCTGTCCCTGACAATCGGTTTCGTCTGCCTTCTGCCGCTTGGCCTGGGCCCGGCCATCGTCGCGATGATTGTCATGGCGGTTGCCGTTACCGCGCTCGGCGTCATTGCGCATCGTCAGATCGGCGGGCAAACCGGCGATGTGCTGGGCGCGATGCAACAGACGGCAGAGATCGCGGGCTGGGCGTGTCTGCTGGCGTGCCTGTGAGGTTTCACGTCCGGACAGCGGTTGGCCGCGGGCAGCCGCAGGCAAAAAAAGCCCCGCCGGGGGTGCAATCCGGCGGGGTCAAGTTCGTGCTTGCGGTCAGGCCGCAGGCACCGGCGGTATTCCGTCATCGCGTCAATGGCGGCTCGACTGGTCGGCCTCCATTTCGGCGCGAATTTGCTGGCGGAGGATGTCGATGGACACCATCTTTCCGTCGCGCTTGAAATTCCAATAGGTCCAGCCGTTGCAGGATGGCGCGCCTTCCAGATGGGCGCCGACCTGATGTATTGACCCCTTCACATCGGTACCGATCAGGGTGCCGTCGGCGCGTACCTTGGCGGTATGCCCGCGTGGGCCGACCAGCATTTCGCCCGGCCGCAGCATGCCCCGTTCGACAACCTGCCCGAAGGGAACCCGCGGCTCGGACCGCTTCGACGTGCTCGTCTCCAGCGCGTCGCGGTCGAACCGACGGACCTTTTGCAGCCGCTTCTCCGCAGCATCCCGGTAGGCTTCTTCGCGTTCGATACCGATGAAGTCGCGCCCAAGCATCTTAGCCACGGCACCCGTCGTGCCGGTGCCGAAGAACGGGTCGAGCACGACATCGCCCGGATTGGTCGTTGCGACCAGAACCCGGTGCAACAACCCTTCGGGTTTCTGTGTCGGATGCGCCTTTTCGCCCCTCTCGTCCTTCAGCCGCTCATTGCCGGTGCAAAGCGGCAGAACCCAGTCGGACCGCATCTGCACACCGTCATTCAGCGCCTTGAGCGCTTCATAGTTGAACGTGTATTTGCCGCCCTCAGACTTCGATGCCCAGATCAGCGTTTCATGGGCATTGGTAAAGCGCTTGCCACGAAAGTTCGGCATGGGGTTCGATTTGCGCCAGACCACATCGTTGAGAATCCAGTAGCCGGCATTCTGCATGGCGGCGCCGACACGGAAGATATTGTGGTAGGAACCGATCACCCAGATCGCCCCGTTGGGCTTCAATAGCCGACGCGCGGCCGACAGCCAGTCGCGAGTGAAGCGGTCGTAGCTGTCAAAGCTGGCGAACTGGTCCCAGGCGTCGTCAACCGCGTCGACCTTGGAATTGTCGGGCCTGTGAAGCTCGCCCTTCAGCTGCAGGTTATAGGGCGGATCGGCAAAGATCAGGTCGATCGATTCCGCAGGCAGACGGCGCATCTCGTCGATGCAATCGCCACCCAGAATCTGGTTGAGAGGGAGGTCACTACCCTCCTTCGAGATCGTCCTAGTCATCGCTGCCTCATCCCCGGCATTGGCGCCGTTCTTGTTGGGCTCACCATGAGTCAGGAGTGATTCGGCGTCAAATTCTTTTTTGAATCAAGACGTTAAGGTTTTTGCTTGATACAAGATGTTGTGGACCGGCCGGAACGAACGCCTATGATGTGGGGTAACGCCGAGATTTTGCAGGGCCTCGAGATGCTCTTTTGTCGGATAGCCCGCGTTCCTCTCCCAGCCGTAGCCGGGATGTTGTTGCGCCAAATCCACCATGATGCGGTCGCGCAACACTTTGGCGACGATGGAGGCCGCCGCGATCGACATGGAACGGGCATCGCCCTTCACGATGGCCTCTGCGCTCCTGCCCAACCCGCGCGGCAGCATGTTGCCATCGACAAGCACATGGTCCGGTGGCCCGGCAAGCGCCACAACCGCGCGGCACATGGCAAGGTGGCTGGCCCGAAGGATGTTCAGCGCGTCGATTTCGGCAACCTCCGCCTGGCCGACACCCACATCGGCCAGTGCGACGATTTCGTCGAAGATTTCCTCGCGGCGACCCGCCGGAAGCTTCTTTGAATCGTCAAGACCCGTCGGAATGCGGCTCGGGTCAAGTACGACAGCCGCCGCGAGTACCGGGCCGGACAACGGCCCGCGTCCGACCTCATCCACCCCGGCGATGCGGAAGTGGCCTTGGTTCCGGGCGGCAATTTCGAAGCTGAAGTCAGGTTTGGCCGGCATGACCGGCACTTTGGGGAATTCGGCCCGCTCCGCAAGAAAAAAGGCGGATGCAGAAGCATCCGCCTGAGTGGCCGGAACGGGGAAACAAGGGGAACCCGCGCCGGTCTTTCCGAAGTGGCGTTGTCGAGGTCAGATGTCCGCGAAACGGTAGCCGTTCCTGATCAGGCATTTTGCGCCGTAGACGAATTCGGTTCCGCGGCGGCCGCGGATATCAAAGCCGCATTCCTTGGGCAGACGGCGATGCAACCCGTAATCCGCGAGGCAGCGATAGGATACGACCTCGCCGTGATTGTATTTGTTGCGCATCTGATAGGCGCAGCGCGACGGCAGGAGGCGCTTCTTGTGCCATTTCATCCAGCTGCCTTCACGATCGTAGTCGTGGTCGCGCTGGAAAGGAGGAACATATCGGTCATCCGGCAAGGGCGTCGTGGCTAGCCGGTCGTTCTTCTTGCTTTCGTTCAAAAGGATCCCAAGAGCCGCGGCGCCGAGAAGAAGGGTCAGCACCTGCTTGTCGGTCTTGCTGTCTGCAAGTGCCGGCGTCGACATTGCCGAGGTCATTGCGATGGCGGTTGCGGTGATGGCGGCGATCAGTCGGTTTTTCATCGAAGGTCTCCTTTGACTGGGTTTCGACGAGGCATCCTGATGCTTGGGACCCGCCGATTTCATGACGCAAGGCTGCGCCACCCCGAAAGGGACAGGCAATAACGCCAACGGGCTATCCGATAACGGGGCTGCGGACCCTGATTGTTATTGAATATCGTCTGACCGGCAGGCAGGGTTCGGCATCATGAAGCACACATTCATCATCCTCGCGGCAATGGCCGCTCTGACAGCAGGCACCCCAGCCGAGGCGAAGTGTCGCGTCCAGTACAAGGCGAAGATGGACAATCCGCTGCGTCTGGATGTCGGAACCGCCGAACTGCCCGACGATGCCTGCGGATCAAAGGCCGCAGCGGCAGCGGCTCTGGCGCCGAAACTTGCAAGTCAGGGCTGGACGCTGCTGACCATTATGTCCATCGTATCGGGCGGATAGCCGACCCCCGGGGAAACCGACCTGTGACCGAGCCGCAATCACTGGCAACCGAAGCGCTTCGTTCCGGCAACCGAGTCGTTGTCTGGGGTATTGCCGCGATCATCGTGATCCTCGGGCTGGAAGCGGTCGTTCTTTTCATCACCCTACCTGACCCCAATGCGTTCAATGCGCGGGTCGAGCGGATCTTTGTCGAGAACGACGCCATCGTCACCGGCGAACAGATCAAGCTACTGGAGATACTGGCGCAATCGGGCACGACATTTTCGGAGGTTCTGTCGAGCTACCGGATGGTGATCTTCATCCTGCTGGTCTTCGCGACCGCACTGCTTATCGCCGCCCTGGTCTTTCTCGTCATGATCGTAGCGCTCAACAAGCGGATGAGCGAGGTCGAGCGTCAGGGCATTCAGGTTTCTTCCCTTCTGATCAGCCGGTCCGAGAACGCCGTTGTCCTGAACAACATGGAATTCAAGCTGACGCCCGCCGCCATCGAAACCCTGTCGGTTCTGGCCGAAGCGCGGATGGATGACGACGTTATGTCGGGCGCAGAGATCGAGGCCGTCATATCGGGCCGCAATGCCGCCGATTGCGACGAGGCCGCAGGCGCGATGCGCATCAAGAGGCTTAGGGATGCGCTCGGAAACCAGATGGTTGCCGAACTCCTTGTGAAGAACATCGCGCGCAGAGGCTATATGCTGGCGATCGACAAGGACGTGATCCGGATGATCTGAACCGCTGACAAGCGGTGGTGGACCAATCGAAATCCTTCCACTAACATCAACTTAAGCGCTTTCCATGGGGTCGCTTGGCGAAGAGACGGAGAATCTCTTGCGCCGATATGGAAGGCCGAATGACAATGCCGGTCCGACCTGCAGCGGTCCGGATAGTGTAACGGAGACGAACTGAGTTATGACCCCTTTCGCAATCGCCGGCGTTCAGATGTATGTGAACGCTGTGCAACCCAACATCGACGGCATGTTGCACCGTCTCGACATCCTCATGGCGCGCTTTCCGTGGACTCAGATGGTGATGTTCAGCGAACTGGCGCCGCTCGGCCCCTTGCCGCGGTTCGCCCTGCCGCTCATGAACGCCCATGTCGAACGTTTCCAGGCCGAGGCGCATCGCCACAATATCTGGCTGATACCCGGCTCCATGTTCGAGCGGACCGAGGATGGCCGCATCTACAATACGTCGCTTGTGATCAACCCCTCCGGCGAGGTTGTACGCTCCTACCGCAAGATGTTTCCCTTCCGGCCCTACGAGACGGAAGTGGAGGCAGGCACGGAGTTCTGTGTGTTTGACGTGCCGGAGGTGGGCCGCTTCGGCCTGTCCATCTGCTATGATATCTGGTTTCCGGAAACGACGCGCCAGCTGACCAGTCAGGGGGTCGAGGTGCTGCTGCACCCGGTCCTGACCGGGACCACGGACCGCGATGCCGAATTGGCCATCGCGCGGGCAACAGCGGCACAATTCCAGTGCTATGTTTTCGACGTGAACGGGCTTGGCGCGGGCGGCAACGGCCGGTCCTGCGTCATCGACCCTTCGGCCACGATCCTGCACCAGTCGGCCGGCCAGGAAGACATGTTCCCGATCGAGGTGGACCTGTCAGCGGTTCGCCGGCAGCGCGAGACGGGTATCAAGGGTCTTGGTCAGGTTCTGAAAAGCTTTCGCGACCGTTCGACGGACTTCTCGGTCTATGACCGGTCGAGCGGTGCGGACAGCTATCTACACCAGTTGGGACCACTGGAAATTCCGCGTCAGGGATCGAAGGCAGGGCTTTCGGTCGATCCGCGTGAAATGACCTATTCGGACATGTCCCGGGCGAAGACTGCGCCGCTTTTCAAGGGCGTGGATCTGCCAGAGGTGACTGTACTTGGAAAGACGATAACAGGCTAACAGGGGCGACGCACCAGAGACAAAAGCGCCGCGCATGCCCCTACGGACGGGAGGGACGATGCGATGCAGTCGATGAGCGACTACTATTCGGCGGTGCAACTCCGCGCGGATCGCTGGAGCGGGCTGCGCGAGGCACTGGACTTTCTGGCCCGTGATCCCGACGGCAAACACGCCAAGACAACCCGGCAGACGATTGCCAAGCTGTACGACTCACTGGCACTGATCGAGGCCTACTGGGCCTTTCCTGGAGTGGCCGCATTCGACTACATGCGGCGCCAGTTCGAACACGGCAATATCGACGACGTCGCATTTTCCACCCGCAGGGTGACACGGGCCCTGACCACCGGCGCCTACCGCCGCCGCCAGATCCCGCTTGACCGGGATTCGGCCGATGCGGACGAACACGATGACGAGGCGCTACTGTCGCCCGAGGCACGTGCCCTGACCAAACCCTATTTCGAAGTGATGATCGTCGACGATGTGAACGAGCATCAGGAACGTTGGCTGCGGTCGAACATGGTGGCCATGCGGCGGCCCGACGATGCCTTCGTCTACGAACCCGTCGTGGTCCCCAGCCTGCAGGACGCGCTGATTGGCGTTCTCTTCAATCACAACATTCAGGCCATCGTGGTGCGGCCCGGTTTGCGCATGGAATCCAAGGTCGAACTGTCGATCCTGACGAAATACCTCAATCGCGCTGGCGGTATCGAAGACTTGGAGGCCCTCGCCCCTGCCGACTACGGGCCGGAACTCTGCCGCCTGATCGCGAAGGTTCGCCCCGAACTCGACGCCTATCTCGTCACCGACCGTTCGGTCGAAGAGATTGCCGGGCTTGATCTTGGTATATGCCGGCGGGTTTTCTACAATCAGGAAGACTTCATGGAACTGCACCTGAACATCCTTCGGGGCGTTCAGGCCAGGTTCAAGACGCCGTTCTTCACAGCGCTGAAAGAATATTCCAAACAGCCCACCGGCGTCTTTCATGCCATGCCGATCAGCCGTGGCAAATCCATTACGCGCAGCCACTGGATTCAGGACATGGGCGCGTTCTACGGGCCGAACATTTTCATGGCAGAAACCTCGGCGACATCGGGCGGGCTCGACAGCCTGCTGGAACCGCATGGGCCGATCAAGGAGGCCCAGGAACTCGCCGCCCGCGCCTTCGGCGCCAAGCAGACCTTCTTTGCCACTAACGGAACCTCGACCTGCAACAAGATCGTCGTGCAGGCGCTCGTCCGGCCCGGCGATATCGTCCTGATCGATCGTGACTGCCACAAGTCGCATCACTACGGCATGGTGCTGGCCGGCGCGCAGGTTCGTTACCTCGACAGCTATCCGCTGAACGACTACTCGATGTACGGCGCGGTTCCGCTGCGGGAAATCAAGCACCATTTGCTGAAGCTCAAGGCGGCCGGAAAGCTCGACAAGGTCAGGATGCTCCTGCTGACCAACTGCACCTTCGACGGCATCGTCTACAATGTCGAACGGGTGATGGAGGAATGCCTTGCCATCAAGCCCGACCTCATCTTCCTGTGGGATGAGGCCTGGTTTGCCTTTGCCCGTTTCGGGCCGACCTATCGCCAACGCACGGCCATGAATGCCGCGAACAACTTACGCGAAAGACTGCGCTCGGAGGCACATGCAAAGGCCTATGAGGCGCAGCAGGCGAAAATCGCGAAGGCCGATGAAGAGACGCTTCTGTCAACGCGCCTGATCCCGCCGCCCCATGCGCGGGTCCGGGCCTATGCAACCCAGTCGACCCACAAGACACTGACCTCCCTGCGCCAGGGGTCGATGATTCATGTCAACGATCAGGACTTCAAAGGTGAAGTGGAACAGAGCTTCCACGAAGCCTACATGACCCATACCTCCACCAGTCCGAACTACCAGATCATCGCCTCGCTCGATGTCGGCCGGCGCCAGGTGGAGCTTGAGGGGTTTGAATTTGTCCAACGCCAGGTAGAAGCCGCCATGGCGATGCGGCGGGCGATCTCGACCCATCCGCTCTTGCAGAAATACTTCAAGGTGCTAACGGCCGGCGACATGATACCGGAACAGCATCGCGAAAGCGGCGTCACCAGCTACTACGACCCGGAACAGGGCTGGACGGATATCTGGGACTGCTGGGAAAAGGACGAATTCGTGCTCGACGCCACCCGCATTACACTGGCTGTCGGCGGAACCGGGTGGGATGGCGACACTTTCAAGACTGATATCTTGATGGACAAGTATGGCATCCAGATCAACAAGACCTCGCGCAACACCGTCCTTTTCATGACGAATATCGGCACGACCCGGTCATCGGTGGCCTATCTGATCGAAGTGCTGGTGGAAATAGCCAAGGGGCTCGATGAGCTTCTGGACGACGCGTCGAAGATGGAACGCATGGCCTTCGACCGCCGTGTCAAGAACCTCGTGCACGACCTGCCGCCACTACCCGACTTCAGCCGCTTTCATGAGGCATTCCAGAATTCTGGCGACACCGGCGAGGGAGACATTCGAACCCCATTCTTCCTGAGCTATGACGAGAACAACTGCGACTACCTGGAACTCGATGGCGCGCTAAAGACCGCGCTCGATGCCGGGGAAGAGGTCGTTTCGGCCTCGTTCATCATTCCCTACCCGCCGGGGTTCCCGATCCTTGTCCCCGGGCAGGTGGTCAGCCCCGAAATCCTCGCATTCATGCGCGCACTCGATGTCAATGAAATACACGGCTACCGGGCCGACCTGGGCCTTCGGGTCTTCGCCAAGGACGCTTTGGAACGCCAGAAGACAAAGAACAAGAACTGAACCAACAGACAGGGGAGATACGAATGCCCAAGAAGATGCTGAACAACATCTCGGAGATTCGCCGGTTTTTTCACCGCAACGAGGACCCGATCTATTTCATCTCCGCGACCAACTTCAACCTTCTGGGCATCGACGAATGGTGTAAGAATTTCAAATACATATGTTATATTGACTGCTATGACGGGCGGCACCCGAACGTCTTCTGCCCGTCTGAGCAGCCCCATGCGGAATTCCAGTCGATCGAGGACATCAACAATTATCTTCTCCAGCACAAGGAAGTGATCGACCTTGTGAAGCGGCGCGGCGGCAAGCCCAAGTTCGTCTTCCTGATGTTCGACGAGGAAACGGAGCGTCTTTCGAAAGAACTGGGTGCGGAGGTCTGGTTTCCGAAGGCCAAGCTGCGCACGAAATGCGACAACAAGATCGAAACGGTTCGCATTGGCAACAGGGCCGGCGTCCCGTCCGTTCCGAACACGCTGGCCGAGGTCAAGAGCTATGCCGACCTGAAGAAGACCTGCGAAAAGGCCGGTCTAGGCAATGACCTTGTCTTGCAATCGGCCTTTGGGGATTCCGGTCACACGACCTTCTTCATCAAGTCCGAAGCCGATTTTCGCCGCCATCAGCACGAAATCATCGGGCAGGGCGAAATCAAGATCATGAAGCGGATCGACTGCCGCGGCTCTGCCATCGAGGCCTGCGCCACGTCGGAGGGCACAATCGTCGGCCCCCTGATGACCGAGCTGGTGGGCTTCAAGGAACTCACGCCCTATCGCGGCGGCTGGTGCGGCAACGAAATTTTTTCTACCGCCTTCGCACCCAAGGTGCGTGAGAAAGCACGCGATCTGACCTTCAAGTTCGGCGAGCAGCTTCGGAAGAACGGCTATCGCGGTTATTTCGAGCTGGACTTCCTCATCGACAAGAAAACCGGCGATCTCTGGCTTGGCGAGTTGAACCCGCGCATCACCGGCGCGTCGTCGATGACCAACCATGCCGCCTTTGCACATGCTGATGCGCCGCTGTTCCTTTTCCACCTGCTTGAATTCTCGAAAGCGAAGTTCCACCTGGATGTGGCAGAGCTGAATGCCCGCTGGGCGGATCCGGAGATGATCGACGGCTGGTCGCAGATGGTGATCAAGCACACAGAGGATTCGGTCGACATCGTCACCGAAGCCCCGCAATCCGGCATCTACAAGATGCTGAATGACGGTCGCGTCGTCTTTGACCGTTTCGACTATCACCGCCGCGCCGTCGAAAGCGAGAATGAGGCGTTTTTCCTGCGCATCCTGAAACCGGGCGACTACCGCTACGAAGGGGCAGACCTCGGCATTCTCGTGACGCGCGGCAGGTCGATGACCAATGGCTTCCAACTCAATGAACGGGCGAAGCGGTGGATTCACGGGATCAAGCAAAGCTTCGCCGCGCGCCCCTTGCCGTCGGCCGTGGCTGGACCAGCGCTGGCTGATCCGGCGTTCAAGATGCTCTGAGGCTGTTCGGGCGGGACGATGGACCTGATCTGGCGAGCCGTCGCCGAGGCACAGCCCGGCCCAATCTGGGCCGGGCTCTTCGGCGAATACTGGCCTGACTACCGGCGCTGGTGGCTTCGTGAAGGCGAAGAGGTCCGGCAGACCTATTGGGCCGGTTTTCAGGCGCTGAAGACGCATATGCCCGAAATCGTGCCGACCTACGAAGCACTCTGCGACCTCGCGGGTGGCGGCGATCATGCGGCGCGGTTTCTCAGCTTCTATTGCCCGCCGCCCTATCTGGCCGGCTGTTCCCAGGCGATCTGGCCGGGGAAGGCACCCGTCATGGTGCGCAACTACGACTATGATCCTCGGTCGTTCGACCGGCTTGTCCTGCGCACCGAATGGCAGGGCCGCACCGTCATGGGAACGTCGGACGGACTTTGGGGGCTTGTCGACGGCATCAACGATGCGGGTCTTGCCGTTTCCCTGACCTTTGGCGGGCGGCGTGTGGTTGGCGATGGTTTCGGCGTCCCGCTTATCCTGCGCTATGTGTTGCAGACCTGCGAAACCGCGGCGGAGGCCGGCAAGGTTCTGGAACGGCTACCGACGCATATGAGCTACAACGTCACCGTCATCGACGCCAAACGGCGCTATCTGACGGTGCTGATGGGGCCCGACAGACAAGCAGTCGTCACGCATGCGGCCGTCGCCACCAACCATCAGGAACGGGTGGAGTGGATGGCCCATGCCCGGCTGACAGGAACGGTGGAGCGGGAGCGATACCTGCTCCACCGCCTGACGCTGCATATTGAGCCGGAGGAAAAATTCATTTCGGCCTTCCTGCGCCCCCCGCTTTATTCATCGGCATTCGCGCTTGGCTTCGGAACGCTTTACACCGCCGTTTACCGCCCCCGGAAACGGCAGATGGAACTGCGCTGGCCGAATGCTGTCTGGCCCTTGGACCTGAAGGCGTTCGTCCCGGAACAGCGGGTGATCCATTTCCCGGACCGGTAGCTGTTGCGGCGGGGTTAGACCCCGGCGGTGGCCAGACTATCGCTCAGTTGTACGAGGATGCGCGCCGCATCCGCGCCGACCTCGTCGACATCCTCGAACTGCATCAGGATCAGAAGGTCATTGGCCTTTTCAAACTCGTCGATAAGCCAGCCCGCATCAGCGGGCAGCGGCGCACCACTGTCCAACCCGTCGCGAAACCCGTCCACGAGCTGCTGGGCGGCCTCAATGAAGCTTGCATTGTCCGCGATACCGCCTGACTTAAGTTCGGCCAGCATGGCGCCGATCCGGCCCGTCCAGTCAGTCCAGCGCGCCCGGGTCGGCTGCGCGGCTTTCGCGGGGGCCTTGGCAGGCGCGGCGGGTTCCTGGGGCGGCGCGGGCTGTACTTTCTCAACAGGCTGTGCCGGCGCTGCGACGGGTGCTGGTCGCCGCTTGATGACGGTCTTGGTGCCAAATGCGGCGTCGAGCCGGTCCTGCGCGGGCGCAATGAACTTCGCGATGCCGCGCTGCGCCTTTTCGATTTCCGCCTCGCGCGCGGCGACGGCGGATGTCATCACCGCAGACACAAGTTGATCGGCCCCGCTGCCCTGCCAGACAGCGGCCGGATCATCGACTTCGCCCCGAAGCGCCTTCATTGCCGCCGCGGTCGCAATGGGGATAGTATCGGCAAAGCTGCGGATGCGCTCCGGATCAAAATGGGTCTCAGGCACGACCTCGCCTTCCGTCACGGCGTCCGAATGGGTCAGGACGAGCAGGCTGCTCCGCATCAGCCGGCCCGGAATGGACCGCCAGACTTCCTTTTCAGCCTCATCGACCGGCGCCTTCACGTTGCTGCACCAGACCAGCACGTCGGCCAGCCGCATCAGCGCGAAGACCGCGCGTTTCGAATGTTCCGGGTCGCCCAGACCCGAAATATCGACCAGCCAGATATCCTTCAGCACCTCGCAGTCGATCTCGATCGAAACGATATCGGGAGTGCGGGCGAAGGCCGCCGCGATGTCGAGGCCGGAAATTTCCTCGTTCGGCCGGTCCCACCAGCCGGCGATGGTCTTTTCGACGGCGCCGTGGCGCACGATGATCGCCGGCGTGCCGTAGTTGGAGCGGCCGATGGGCAGGACATCCTGCCCGACAAGAAGGTTGATCAGACTGGACTTGCCGGACCCCTGAAACCCGGCGAAGGCAACCCGCACCGGCGTTTCCAGCCGTGTCTTGAACGCATGCGCGTGGTCCTGCGCCGCTTCCAGTGCATCGTCATAGGGTGCGTCGGGACGCTCCACCGCCGCGATGAAGGCGTTGAGCACATCAAGTTCGTATCCGGCGTCGGGAAGCTGGCTCATGACGGCGCCCCATCACCTTGCGACCGGTCCCAAAGCGACTTCACCTGCGGCACGGCATTGCCTTCGAGAATGGAAAGGACTGCCGGGTCGGCCCCGACCGTCAGTGCCATCGCCCTGCCCGATGGCCCGTCCCGGACAACCAGCAAAGCCGGAAGGCCGGCAAGTTCCTCCAATTCGGACTGCCAAGACGACAGTTCCGCAGCCAGTGCATGAATGTCACCGTCGCCCGGCGCGGCCTTGGCATCGCCGGTTCTCTGCACGGGCTGTCCTTCCGCGTCGAATGCAACCTGCGCGACCGCCAGGGCCGCCGCTGCGGTGAGATAGTCGCCATCTTCCCCGGCCGGACCATCCGCCAGCCAGTTCGTGGCCCCGAAGAAATCCCGCAACTCGGTCGCCGTCTGGCCGACATCCTCTGCCGCGAGGTCATCGGCGAGGTAGTTGGTTTCAAGCAGCAGGTCGCCCGCTTTCCCGGCAACCAATGCAAGCGCCTGCGCAACGTAGGAGATCTGCGCCTCTCTGGTGTCGGAATCGGGCTTTGCTGAAGCATCGCTTGCGGCCAGCGCGATTTTCATCAACCGGCCGCTGGCAACTGTAAGCGTCCCGACAGCCGCTTCGCCGGCATGAATGACGTAGCTTCGCGGCAGCACCGTGCCCGCGATCAGCTCAACAATCGCCTGCAGCCTTTCAGCCGTTGAAGACCCCGCAATGGGCCGCCGCCCCGTTCCGGCGCCGTTACCCAGACCGGCGATGTCGGAGAGAAGCGGTACGATGGCAGGATCAAGTGTCATCGCTGATCCAGAATCATACGGACATGTCGCATCCCGACCCGGAATTGATTGTCAGAACGCATTTGCGACCGTCTCTCGGTTTTCCATGACACCGATGGTCAGGGCATCGGGTTCGGCAGTTGTCGCACACATATAACACAGCGCGTGGTCATTGAAAGTCTTTGACTTAACAAAGACATGCGTGTTCCGGGCGCCAAAAATGACAACACAGCCTTCCGCACCGCCACCATGTGTTTCAGCCAGATTGGACAGCGCGGCACTTGTCAGGACGCGCGTCGCGAAGGCGCCCATTCTGTCGTAGAACTCCTGTGGCTTGCGGCTTCGGCCATGCGATCCGAGAACGAGGCCCGACGACATGTCGACGTAGCAGACAGCCTCACAGTCCGGAACCGTCTCCAGCCCTGCAACCAATGCGTCTTTCAGCGACATCGCACGTCCCCGGACCAACAATCAGCGCGGCCTCTGCCAGCTTCGCGGAGAGACATCCTGCAAGTGATGCCCCGCCTTGCAACCGCTACTGGCCGAGCATCCGCCAGCCCGATGTGTCGCCGCGTTCCGCTGCCATGTCAACGGCAGGCAACTGCGCGGCGAGGATCAGGCCATGCTCCTCCAGCGCCGTGACGAACTGGCCGAATGCGGCTGCGAGTTCGGGTACGGTCTGGACCGGATTGGCATTCAGGATGTCATCCCAGATGGCCCGGGCGCTGATAGGCTCGACTTCCTCCGCCTCGGCTTCGACCTCGGCGGTCTCGTCAGGTTCGGCCATGTCATCGGCTTCCAGGACCTCCACATCGTCCTCATCGGCGATGTCCGCCTCGGATGAGTCCTCCTCGGTCTGGGTCTGGGCCATGAATTCGGCGATGTCGGTCGCGTCGACCTCTTCTGCCGGCGCCTCGACCGGAGCAGGGCGCGATACTTCATATTTCGACAGGTCGAGAACGCCACTCAGCGAGGCATCGTCATCGGCGGCTTCCGTCTCGACTTCCGACGTGTCCTGATCCATAGCATCGGCTGCGATTGCCGATATCACTTCCGGCCCGACGTCCTCTTCTTCCTCATAGTCCTCGTCGGTGCTTGCGGCAGTCTGAGGCTCGAAATCGTCGTCGGCGTCATCGGATGTACCGTCTTCGTATTCCGCGGCCGCAGCATCGTAACCTTCGTCGAACGCAGCTTCATGCGCCATGTCACGATCGGACAGGTTCGCGTCGGCATCGGTCCTGTCGTCATTCGACGCGGCGTCGAACCCGGTATCGTCGGCCATCATGCCTTCGTCGGCGCTGTCAGGGCGCGGAACACGGGTAGACCGAACAACAGAGACGCGGGTCGGGCGCACTGGTGTCACGGCCGCCGCAGGTTCGACATACTCCGGTTCATTTGCCGGACTGGCGAGACCGGACGCGGCCGCGATCTCGGCCGAAATGTCCTGCAGCGTCGCGACCAGCGAAGCGCCACCGCTGGCCTCGAGCAGGCCGGTTTCGTCCTCGATCTGGCAGGCGCGAATGGCATCGGTTGCCGAAAACATGATGATCTGACGGAACCGGTCACCGATTTCGCGGTTCAGCCGGTGAAGAACCCGCGCCCGGTCACGCTCGCCGAGCTTGTCGGCACGTGTCGCCAGAAGAATGCTGTTGGCCTGCAGCGCTTCGGGGATGGTCATCCAGACGCTGCGCTCGCTTTCCCGCCAGGCCTGCGTCGCGTGGGTACACCAGATAACCGCATCGACGTAGTCGACGATGGCGGCGCGATAGCTGTCCGGAATGTTGGGGTCCGAAATGCCGGGCGTGTCGATCAGATCCATATGTTTGAGGATATCGGCCTCACAATGGACCTTGATGTATTTGACACCCTCCACAGGAACGGAATGCAGATCATCGAGGTCGAGTTCGCGCTGGTCGCCGTCGACATCCACGTAATATGCTGCGGGTTCACCATAGCTCATCCAGACCGGCGGCAGTTGCGTTGCCGTGATCCGGGTGGGCAGCATGTCCTCGCCCAGCAGGAAGTTGATCAGCGTCGTCTTGCCGGCGCTGAACTCACCCATGAGCGCGATGCAGGGCATTCGCGGTTCCGCATTGGCCTGATGCGCCGCAGCCGGTTCATCGGGGACCTCGTAGACAGCCTGGGGTTCGAAGCTCGCGTCATCCATGTCTTTCTTTCCTTATGCTGCCTCGTCTTCGAGATCCCGCAGGATTTCACCGAAGATCGCGTGTGCATCGGCCGACTGTATGGTCTCCAGCGCGCCCTTTGACTCGGCGGCGCCAAGATCGCCTTCCTTCTGAAGCCGACGAATGGTTTCCTGATGTTCGCTCATGAATGTGGTGAGGATCGACCGCACGTTTTCGAGCACGACCGCCGCCTGACCGTTTTCCAGTTCCTGCACGATGGAGGCCGCCTCGGCGCGGATCAGATGCGCGTAGTCGTTTGCGAAGGCCTCGAAACCCCGGCGCTTTTGCCACCAGGTGCGCCACCAGCTGCTTTGCAGGTCAAGCGCGATTGTCTTGCCGAGCGTCACGGGCGGCGGCACCATCGGCGGGTGCGGCGCTTCGATCCGGAACTCCGGTAGGTTGCCGCCCAACACCGCACGATAGACCGCTTCCGTCGCCACTGCGGCATCCTCAAGAACCTTGCCGGTCTTGGCACGAAGCGACCGAGAGAAATTGGAATAGGCCGCACGCTGAAGAACCCGAAGCCCGGCGGGATCGTAGTTCCATGTGCCCTGCTCGCCATAGCGTTCAAGATAGGCGATGAGCGAATCCGTCGCCCGTTTCACGAAACCCGCCTGTGCGGTTTCCATCCGCGCGTGCAGATCGTCCCTCAGTTCCTTCAGAACCGCCTCGATCTTTTGCCCATAGTCCCGCGCAACCGTGTCGATCGCGGCGACGGGGTCGCCGCCGGGAATGTCGATGGGCGCAGCCTCGCCCGACCGGCGCGCGACCATCGTTGCCCGCGCCTCGTTGGTCAGGTTCCGGGCGCTGCGGCAAACCCGGGCATAAAGACGTTGTGCGCTGCCCTCGCTGATACGCTCGCCTATGGAGGTCAGAAGGTCCGGCAGGCCGGATGCAGCCCAGGCCGCGTCGATGTCATCCATCCCGGACAGATCGCTACGCGATGCGACATAGGCCTCAAGACAGGCCCGTGAATCGCCCGAAAGGATGGAAAGATCGCCGACCAGCGCCGCCTCGGCCCATTTCGCGCTGCCAAAGACGACCGACACATCACTGTCGATCCGGTTATCTTTCAGCGTCTTCGCGATGCCATCGCGAATTTCGGGGATTTGTTCAGCCGGATCGCTAAGCTCGTCGGTGCGGTTCACGAAGACGATTGTCTGGCGCTTGTCGAGGGTCGAAATGATCCGCATCAGCGCCATGTCGGTCGTCGTCAGCGCCTGATGCGCCGACAGCACGACAACGCAGATTTCCGAACCGCGCAGGCTGCGGATGGTGATCTGTTCGCGCATCATGAAGGTGTCGTTCACACCCGGCGTATCGCAAAGCTGCATCGGCAACCGGTAGGCTGGAATGTCGAGATAGATATCGGCCGACTTGGTAATGTCGGCGAAACGGCCGGACTGGGCGCTGACATCACCCATTTCGGGGTCATCGCCAAGGCAGACGTAACGCTCCATCAACTCGGTATCGACATAGCCGTAGGAATGGGTCTGTCCCAGAAGCAGTTCGAAATGCCGGCCGAGGCGTTTTTCGGTCGCCTTGCGCATCGCCTCGATCTGGCGCTGGATATCCTGCATCTCCTCCGAGGCGCCGGCGCGTTCCGCCAGTTCGCCGAGCCGGCCACCACCAACGGTCAGGTTGCTCCACTCGTTCTTGTCGAAGAAGGTGAAACGGGCCTTTGTCGTGTCGGAAGAGCCTTCCTCGGACGGGGCCTTGGTGTTGATCATCAGCGTCGTGACGACCGAGGTCCAAGGGTTGACATCCGACGGCAGGAGCCCGGGTGACCCGGCGAGAACGTTCGTCAGGGCCGATTTTCCGGCCTTGACCTGACCGACCAGCGTCACCTTTGCGGCAAACTCGTCGAGCCGGCCGCGCAGCGCGGTTGCACGCGACGCCGTGCGCTGATCGGAGAGTTCGGCAAGCTGCTCAAGCCGTCTTGAGAGCTTCTCAAATGATTCGGCGGCCCTTTCGACAACGGCGTTTCCGGCGGACAGCAGATGTGCGTTCTGTATCATATTCCCAATTTCACCCCAGTTTACACACCCGCCGCATTGCCTGCGGGCACCTACCGAATTCACGCGACTTTACGAACCGCCCTGACCTCATCGACCCGGGCCACCGCCGAAATCGCGGCGCTGGCCAGATCAATCCGCTCAATAAGGCTGAGCCCACCGGCCAGCCCCCGTACGATGAGCCGGATGGCGCTGAAATGATTGCCGTTCTCCAACGCCACAATTGTTTCAGTACCTTGAATTTCCTTGACTTTTCCGTTTTCCGGCTTTGGCATCTTGCGGTTGGCAAAGAGATAGGTCTTGCCGTCATATCCCTTGAAGACAAATGCCAGCCCTGCTTCGGGGACCAGCTTCTCCAGCGCCAGGACTTCGCTTGTCAGCAAAGCATGTAGAGACCGCATGTCCGGTGCATGAGACTCGTCAAAGCGATACTTCTCTGCGTTCATCGTGGTCTCTTTACGCGTCTCTCCGGAACCAGTCCGCTCAATCAGCCGAAATCGTTACCGAATTCGCTACGCTGAGAATGTGGCGACATCGCGTCGCGAAAGTGACCTGTCGCGCTCATTTTATTGTTAAGTGACGATGTCTGCCGATTTGGCCGGCCGCCGCCTGCCGGTCGGTGGCCGAAACGGGCTGCCTCAATGGCGTCGGCGGCCCTCGGAACCACACATTTATAGACGCCGACCGGCGGGCTGTCCGAGTGACACCGTGTCACCGGCAGCGAAACAACGCCTGAATGCCGGCAAGTCGCAAAAAATGTTTCCAGTTCATGATTTGGAAACAAAAGCCTCAGTTCAGGGAATTGTCACACTTCTTCCCTATTAAACCACGCCCCCGCCTCACTTTCGCCGGGTTCAACAATGATTCTGCAAGGCGGAATTTCGTGTGTGATCGTGTCGAATTGTGAAACGAACGCAGCTTTCGCCGGTGGTGAGCCCGGCAAGATGCGCCAACCGTTCCGAAGCGATCAGTCATACGAATTGCGTTGAGTTTGAAAGGGTTAAGCCATGGGACAAGAGAAACTCGCCACTGCGGAGCTGCCTGAAGATAGCTTCGTGGATGAGCTTGAGCCCGGCACGAAACTGATGAATGGCCAGTACACGATTACCCGCTTTCTCAACAATGGCGGGTTCGGCATTACCTACATCGCCAAGGACAGTCTCGACCGAGATGTCGTCATCAAGGAATGTTTCCCCAACGCCTTTTGCCGCCGGAGCAAGACACTCGTGGCCGCGCGGTCCCGTGCACACCAGGCCGAGCTGAGATCGGTCGTCAAGCTCTTCGTCCAGGAAGCGCGGAACCTCTCCAAACTCATCCACCCCAATATCGTCGGCGTCCATCAGGTCTTTGAAGACAATGGCACGGCCTATATGGCGATCGACTACATCAAGGGCCGCGACTTGCTGCAGCTGATCGAGGACAAATCGGTCGCGCTGCACCCCGATCATATCGTCCAGATCGCAGAAAAGATGATCTCCGCGATCGGCTTCGTGCATGACAACAGCGTCCTGCACCGCGACATCTCGCCCGACAACATCCTGCTGACGGAAGAGGGAGAGCCGATCCTCATCGACTTCGGCGCGGCGCGCGAACAGGCCTCCAAGAAAAGCCGGGCGCTGACTGCGCTGCGCGTCGTCAAGGACGGATACTCGCCCCAGGAATTCTACATCGCCGGCAGCGAACAAGGCCCGTGGAGCGATCTTTATGCGCTGGGTGCCACGCTCTTCCACCTCATCAGTGGTGAAGCGCCCGTCAACGGCCAGTCGCGCCTGTCGGCATTGGCAGAGGGCCGCCCCGATCCTTACGTTTCGCTCGCCGGCCGGTTCCAGGGCTATCCCGAGGGTTTCCTTGAAGCCATCGACAAGGCCATGCAGGCCCTGCCGCGTAACCGTGTGCAAACCGCGCATGACTGGCTGGAAATGTTCCGCAACCCCAAGCCGAAGGCAGAGCGCCAGGCAGGTGAACCCGAACTCGTGGTCGCCAAGCTGATTGCCTCTGCCGACGACGTTGTCGCTGACGAGCCGGAAGAATCGGCTGCCGTCACGCCCACCGTTCCCGAGGCAGTTGAAGAGACCAAAGCCAAGGGCAAGGTCGATCCGCGCTTTGCGGAACTGACCGTGCCTCTCGACCCGGCGACGGAGGACGAGGCGGAAGCGGAAACGCCGGTTGTCGATGCCGATGACTCGGTCCCGGCGCCCGCCGCCATGCCGAAACTGGCGCCGCAAAGAGAGCTTGAACCGAAACAGGCGAAATCGCGCGGCATGCTGCTGACCGCGACGGCAATGGCCATGATTGTCTCTGCCGGCCTCGTCGCGTTCGTCTATATGGGTGCGCCGGAAGACACCGTCGACGCTGCCCCAGCGGTTGCAACAAGCAGCGCGAAGGATACGGATGCCCTGCCGCCGAAGGCACCGGCACCGGCCGCCGAGGAAACGGCAGCGACCACATCCAAGCCGGAGGTGGCCAAGCCGGTTGTCACTGCAGTTGAAACCTCCGTCGTCCCGAAGGCCCGCCCCGTGACCCCGGCGGCGCCGAAGGAAACGGTCGTCGCTATCGAACCGGCACCGGTGGCAAGCCCCGAACCTGCGGCACCTGCCGCGGTGGCGCCCGCGACGGCGGCACCGGCGGTCGCCACAGCCACGGTCGCGGCAGAACCCGAACCGGCAGAACCGGCAGCACCGGAAAAGGCCAATGTCATGGCCAACCAGATCGCCTTCGCCGTCTGGGACATCCAGCTGCCCTTCGACGAAAATCCGCGGATGAACGGTGATGTCCCTGTCTCCGTGATCACCCGGATTCATCCGGAAGTCGAACTCTCGGCGAGCAATGACTGGATGAAGCCCGGAACGACGATCTATTCGGTCAATGGACGGACATTGTCCAAGGGCAATTCCGCCGCCGCAACGGCGCTGACCAACCTTGCCGTCGATCCGGACGGCTTCGCCCGCTCGACCGTGCAGTTCAAGGAAGCGGGCAGCGGCCGCTTCGGTGACGGTCTGGTCGCCTCCAAGGCGATCCGGCGCGTCACGCTGACCAACGGCACTCAGTTCGAAATCCAGGTGAACGAAGGCAAGTGGGAAACGGTCGTACTGTCCACCGCCGATCCGGTCGCTGGCGGCCTGCGCCCGGGCGACATCATTTTCCGCAGCAAGACGGTCGACGCGCTTTTCGACGACCAGATCTCGCTTGAATCCGTGGTGGCCGCGGCGGCCATCGAGAAATTCGCCGCGATCGAGTTCAGCGTTCTTCGCAATAACACCCTGGCCCGGGCGATCATGCCCCTGACCTTGGCGAAATAGCGTCGATCCGCTCCTGTGTTTTGAGTCCCGAGTACCGAGATAGGCCCGTTCGGCCGCAATGTAATTCTGAAGCGCCCCGGCGATGAAGCGTGACGCCAGGCAGGAAAGTATGAGGGTGAAACCGTGACAAACCAGAACAGCCCCTTGGCCCGTTGGACAAGCAAGACCGACGCCCCGCATGGCGTATCTTCCGACGCCGAAAGCGTACCCGAGAAGCGCAAGTTCATCTCTCCCTTGAACCTGTTTGCCCGGCGCCAGCAGCCTGTCGCACCTGCGCCTGAAGCGGTCCCCGCGCCCGCGCTTGACGACATTATGGACGATGTGGTCGAAGCGCCCGTCGAAACCGCGGTTGAGGATGATATCGCCTCGTTTGAGGCGGCGCTTCAGGCCGAGCTGAACCGGGAGACCGAAGAGGCCGCAGCAGCAGAGGCCGAAACCGCCGACGACAATCCCGACGCGCTTCAGATCGTCGAGCTTGACGATGAGCTTGAGGAAAGCGCTGTCGAGACGGCCGCCGATATCGAGGTCGAAATTGTCGACGAGGTTCAGGAGGAAGTCGTCGAGGAATTGGCCGAGACGGCGGAAGTCGCCGCCTCTGCCGACGAAACCGAAGAAACTGTTGCCGAGGCTCCGGCGGTCGCCCCAGTCGCTGCCGAACCGGAAATTGCCCCGGTCGCGGAACCCGCCCCGGTGGTGGAACCCGCGCCGCGGCCCGAGCCTTCGGCCGAAGCACAGGCGGCTGCGGCCGAGGTGGCTGCCGTAGCCGCGCGCCGGGGATCGAGCCGTGTCAAGACGACCTTCCTTGGTTTCGAGCGTTCCGACGGCCGCATCGAGGATGTCTTTGAAAAGGCGCGCGAATCCGCTTCCTCTAACATGGTCATGTATCCGGTCGGCTGGATCGTGATTGTAGAAGGTCCCGGCCGTGGCAATTCGATGACGCTCCAGGCAGGCGTGTCGCAGATCGGGCGCGGCGATGATCAGGCCATCCAGCTTGACTTCGGCGACACCGGCATCTCGCGCAGCAACCACGCGGCCATCGCCTATGATGACGAGGATCGCAAGTTCTACCTCGGCCATGGCGGCAAGTCGAACATCGTCCGGCTGAATGGCAAACCGGTCCTGAGCACCGAAGAGCTCCAGGGTGGCGACCGTATCCGTATCGGCGAAACGACGATGGTCTTTGTCGCCTTCTGTGGCCCCGAGTTCCACTGGACGGTGAACGGATAAGCGAGGGGCCGATGATGTATGATATTGCCGCAGCGGCCAGTAAGGGCCGGCGCGACTATCAGGAAGACGCGGTCGCGATCGACTTTCAGGAACACGACGGTCCAGGCTTCGTCGTGCTCGCCGATGGCATGGGCGGGCACGAGGCCGGCGATGTCGCCAGCCGGATCGTAGTTTCTGAATTTGCAGATATCTTGAAGGAACGCCTTTACGACGAACCCTATCGTGATGACGGCATTCCGGCCATCCTGAGGGAAGCGACGATGTCTGCGAATGCCTCCATCGCCTCCTATGTCGCGCGCAATCGCGATGTGGCCGGGATGGGAACGACGCTGCTCGCGCCGGTTCTGGCCAATGGCCACCTTTACTGGATTTCGGTTGGCGACTCGCCCCTATTCCTGTTCGACGGCGAAAACCTGCGGCAGATCAACGAAGACCACTCACTGGCGCCTCAGATCGACATGATGGTGAAGTCCGGCATGCTCGACCCCGAGGCCGGGCGCCAGCATCCCGATCGCAACTGTCTGACGTCGGTCCTGATGGGCACCGACATTCCGAAGATCGACTGCGACAAGCCGCCGGTGAAGCTGCAGCCGGGAAACATCGTCATCGTGTCGAGCGATGGCCTGCAATTTCTTTCCGACGACCAAATTCAGGACATTGTCAAGACCCACAGACATGCCAAGAGCAGTGAACTTGTCGATGCCCTGATGCAGGCCGTCGAAGATCTGGACGACCCGGATCAGGACAACATCTCTTTCGCCGTCATCAAGGTCAAGTGACGCGAAAACTCTGACTGACGCACAGCCGGGAAACGGTTCTCTGAGGAGGTCGTGCAGATGCGAGGTAGTCGTAATGGTTGTTGCCAGCGTATCCCCTGAAAAGTCATCACGAAGACGAAGAGAACCTGTCGACCCTTTCGAACTGATCGGCAGACGACCTAGACAACGAAAGGCCCCGCTTCGGCGGGGCTTTTCTATCCGCCGGCCTTGCCTTGCGCCGACCTTTCCAGCAATCTCCGCACGAAACCGAATGGGAGGATGCAGAGATGAAGACCCGTGCCGCCGTCGCCGTTGCCGCCGGAAAGCCGCTGGAAATCATGGAGGTCAATCTCGCCGGCCCCAAGGCAGGTGAGGTGCTGGTGGAAATCAAGGCGACCGGCATCTGCCATACCGATGAATTTACGCTATCGGGCGCCGATCCGGAGGGGCTGTTTCCTGCTATTCTCGGGCATGAGGGCGCCGGTATCGTGGTCGATGTCGGTCCCGGCGTGACAAGCGTCAAGAAGGGCGACCATGTGATCCCGCTCTATACACCGGAATGCCGGACCTGCCCGTCCTGCCTCAGCCGCAAGACCAACCTCTGCACCTCGATCCGGGCAACACAGGGGCAAGGCGTGATGCCCGATGGCACAAGCCGCTTTTCGACCCTCGATGGCGATCCGATCCTGCATTACATGGGATGCTCGACCTTCTCGAACTACACCGTCCTGCCCGAGATTGCGGTCGCGAAGGTGCGCGAGGACGCACCCTTCGACAAGATTTGCTATATCGGTTGCGGCGTGACGACAGGCATCGGTGCCGTCATCAACACCGCGAAGGTCGAAATCGGCGCGAAGGCGGTAGTCTTTGGCCTGGGTGGTATCGGGCTGAACGTCATTCAGGGCCTGCGGCTCGCGGGCGCCGACATGATCATCGGGGTGGACCTGAACCCGGCGAAAGTGCCGATGGCCGAACGCTTCGGCATGACCCATTTCGTCAACCCAAAGGATTGCGAGAATGTGGTGCAGGAGATCGTGAACCTGACGAAAACGCCCTTCGACCAGATCGGTGGGGCGGATTATTCCTTCGACTGCACCGGCAATGTGAAGGTGATGCGCGACGCGCTGGAATGCACCCATCGCGGCTGGGGCCAGTCGATCATCATCGGTGTCGCGCCTGCGGGCGCGGTGATCGAAACGCGGCCCTTCCAGCTTGTCACCGGCCGGGTCTGGAAAGGCACGGCCTTTGGCGGCGCGCGGGGCCGGACGGATGTGCCGAAGATCGTCGACTGGTACATGGACGGCAAGATCGAGATCGACCCGATGATCACCCACACCCTGACGCTAAACGACATCAACAAGGGTTTCGACCTGATGCATGCGGGCGAGTCGATCCGGTCGGTCGTCGTCTACTGACAACCGGCACAGGGCTGACTGCCGATCAGAGCGACACGATCGGCCCGCGCGCGTCTTCGGCATCCGCTGCATCGTGGCTGACCATCAGGACCGGAATGGACCGCGTACGGATATGGTCGAAGACAAAGCCGCGGACATCCTGCCGCAATGCGGGGTCCAGTCTGGAAAACGGCTCATCGAGGAGGAGCGCGCGCGGCCCGGCCAGCAGGGTGCGCATCAGCGCCGCCCGTGCCCGCTGACCACCTGACAGGGTTGCAGGATCGCGGTCATGAAGCCCCCCCAGCCCCGCCTGATCAAGCGCGGCGTCGACAGCCGCGCGCCGCGCCGACCTTCCGCGAATTTCTGCGCTCAGCCCGAAACCAAGGTTCTCGCCCACCGAGAGATGCGGAAAAAGGAGCGCGTCCTGAAAGAGAATTCCGATCCTCCGGGCCTCTGCCGGCATCCCGGTGACATCAAGGCCATTCAGGGCAACACTGCCGCTCGCGACGAAGTCCGGCGCGAGATGGCCGCCGATGAAGTCGATCAGGGTCGACTTTCCGATACCGGATGGTCCCATGACGGTTGTGATTGTTCCGGCCGGAACCGTGACCGTCAGCGGGGCAAACAGGGCATCGCCACCTGTTCGCGGACGGATGACCACATCTCGCAGCTCAAGTGCGCTCATGCGGCACCGCCTTTCAGCCCGCGGCGGTTCCGGTGCAGTATGGCAGGCAGAAACAGCGCGGCAGCATAGGCAAGAAGAGGCAGGGCAGCCTGAAGGACCGCATAGACCCCTGTGACCCGGCGGTCCGAACCGGATGACAATGTGACCGCCTCGGTCGTCAGCGTCGCGACCCGCCCCGCCCCCAGAAAAAGCGTCGGCAGATACTGCGCCACGGACACCGCGAACCCGATCGCGGCGGCGACGAGAACAGGCCCAAGGAGAATGGGAAGCTTCACCGCCCAGAGGCGCCTGAATGGCCCCGCGCCAAGTGCCGCAGCGCTGCGGAAGTGGCGTTGGTCAAGCGCCCGCCAGGGATCGGAAAGCGCGATCATCACGTAAGGAAAGACAAAGAGGCTTTGCGCCCAAACGACCGCCACCATGCCGCCGGACAGCCCGAGCCGCAGGAAGACGACGCTGAGCCCATAGAGAAAGGCGATCTGCGGGACAAGAAGCGGAAGGTAGATCAGGCCAAGCGCCCAGCGCGCCCTTTGCCAGCCGCCGCGATCCTCGCCTTCGAGCCAGCATATCGCCAACAGAAGGGCGATGGCCGTGGTGACAAGGCCGATCAGAGAGGTGTTCAGGAACGCACCGCCCCAGCCGCCGTTCGTCCAGGCCCAGCCTCTCAGCGACCAGCTTTCCGGCAGTGCCAGCGGAAACGGCCAGCGCCAGGCGAAGGACCAGAGCAGCAGCGCCGTCAGCGACAGCGCACCAAGCCCGAGGACCAATACCATCGTCGCGGAGGCGACCGCGCGGCCATCCCCGCTGCCACCCCGCCCGCCGCGCAGAACCCAAAGGCGGCCCAGCGCGGCAACCAGCCTTTCGCCCGCGAACCAGCCGCCACAGCCAGCCAGGACAGCGCCAGTCTGCAACAGCGCGGCGGCGGCCGCCGCAGGTATCAGCGTGGTGTCCGGTGCAAAGAACCAGCGCGTCACAGCGACAGAAAGGACAGGTGGATTGGACGGACCGAGGATAATCGCCATGTCGACGACGGAAAAGGAAAACGACAGAACGACAAGAACCGGCAGCCGGATCAGCGGGTAGGCCTGCGGCAGGATCACCTTCAGCCAAACCATTGTCGGGCCATATCCAAGCGCCCTGCCCGCCGCCAGCTGCGCACGGACGGGCAACTGCGACAGCGCCGACAACATGACGAGCAGGAGGAAAGGCGCCTCCTTGATCGTCAGTCCCAGGATCAGCGCCAGACCCATGGGGTCATGTACGGTTGCGACATCCGGCGGCAATGTCCAGCCGGTGGCCCAGGGGCTGACAAGCCGCACGATCCAGCCCGAGGGCGCGATCAGAAAGGCGAGGCCAATGGCCAGCGCGGCATGCGGCACCGCCAGAAAAGGACCGAGCACCCGGACGATGCCCGCATTGGCGAACCGGCCATGCCACGCGGCAGCGGCAGCCGAAGCCAGAAGCAATGAAAGAAGTGTTGCGGCCGACCCCGTCCAGAGCGTCAGCTTCACGCTCGTCGCAACACCTGGAAGGGCAAAAAGCCGGTCCCAATGCGCCAGCGTCCATGTCTCTGCCCCGATAGCGGGCAATTTGCCGAAGGCCGCGCGCAGCGTTTCCCAAAGCCCTGCGACGATCGGGAAAACGAGACCGCCGATGACCACGATCAGCACAAACAGTCTGAGAGCGCGGCCATCCGTCTGGGTCATTGTGTGTAGCGTTCCGCCCAGACCTCTGCGATCCGCGCCATCCAGCTCGGATGCGGCTCGACCAGCGTCGGCCCAAGCGCGGCAATGTCGGGCAATGCCGGCGAGCTTGGCAGGTTGTCAAAGGCCGCGCGTTCATCCGGCCCGAGCTTCGCCGGGTCGAGCACGGAGTAGCTGCCCAGCACAGTGATATCCTGCGCATGCGCCTGCGTTGCCGGGTCGAGCAGGAAATTCGCAACGACCATCGCACCTTCCTTGTGGGCTGCGTTGAACGGGATGGCGACGAAGCTGATATTTCCGATGGCGCCACCCTCGGGGGTGTAGCTTCGCACCGTATCCGGCAAAAGCCCGCGTTCCACGGCCGCCGCCGCGGCGGCCGGATCGAAGGCCATCGCGAAATCCACCTCGCCATCGTTCAGCATCTGCTGGAGCACGCTTTCATTTTCAGGAAATGTCTGGCCCTGACGCCAGAGATTGGGGCGAAGTTCATCATACCAGGCCCAGAGCGGCACTGCCACCGCGGCAAAGGTTTCGTCCGTGGCCTCGGACTGAAGCGCCGAGGCGTCTGGCGTCAGTTCGATCAGCGCCTGCTTGAGGAATGTCGCGCCCATGAAGTTCGACACGGCCGGATGCGTGAAGCGGCCGGGATTGGCCTTCGCCCAGTCGAGTAGCGCCGCCATGGAGCGTGGGGGTTCCGGGACCCTGGCGGAATCATGTGTCAGGACAAATTTCGCCAGACGCCAGGGCGATTCATAGCCCGCCGTCGGAGTGGTGAAGTCGAGCGTGGCGGCAGACCCTTCGGAAAGGTCCAAGTATTTCGCATTCGGCAGATCGGCGACGAAGGGGCCATGCAGCAACCCCTGATCCTTCATGGACAGGAAGTTGCCGCCGTTGATCCAGATCAGGTCAACCGTGCCGCCATCGGCAACACCTGCCGCCTTCTCGCCAATGACACGCGTGACGGCCTCGGCCGTGTCGGTCAGTTTCACCTGCTGTATCGTGACGCCATAGGTCGATGACAGTTCCCGGCTCGCCCAGGCGATGAAGTCGTTCGTCCGCTCATCCCCACCCCAGGCGTTCCAGTAGACGGTCTGACCACGCGCGGCAGCGGTGATGTCGTCCCAATCGGCCGCAATCGCCGGCGTCGCCAGTCCCAGCGCCATGGCGGCGAGATATGCTATGCGCATGTGGTCGTCCTCATTCTCTCAGGGGTTGTCGGTTTCGGCGAACACGGTCCAGCCGTGGTACCATCGGGTCAGAGTGGTCAGCAGGCAAGCCGCCGAGAACACATAAGCCAAGGTCGGAAAGGCCGGCGGGAAAAGGCACATCGCGACGAAGACGGCAATCGTCTCGGCCCCTTCCGTCAGCCCGCCCAGATAGTAGATGCCTTTCGTCGGATAGTCGTCCGCCGCGACCCCTCGCTGCGCGGCAACGGCCGCAAAGGCAAGAAAGCTCGACCCGGTGCCGACAAAGGCCGCAACAAGGATCGCCGCCGGCAGGGCGTTACTGGCCGGATCAGCCAAGGCAAACCCGATGGGCACCAGCGCGTAGAAGAGAAAGTCGAAGGCGATGTCGATGAAGGCGCCCCTGTCGGAGGCCTCTGTCCGCCGGGCGATTGCGCCGTCAAGCCCGTCGGCTATCCGGTTCAGCACGATCAGAACAAGCGCACCGCCGTACCAGCCCGCAGCAAGCGCCGGAACGGCCATCAGCCCCAGCATGAAACCGGCCACCGTCACTGCATTCGCGGAAATGCCGGCGGCCGACATCGCCCGCGCCGGCGGATCGAGCAGTTTGTGCTGCAGGGGCAGAAGGTAACGGTCGATCATCTCTTACCCGCGTCGCCAGCCATGGAACCGTTCGAGAAGTCGCAGCATAGCCACATTGACATGCGCGCGCCGCCATTCGCCGGCTGCATACTTGTTGGCCTCTGCGAGCGTCGGATAGGCGTGAATTGTGCCGAGAATCTTGTTCAGGCCCAGCCCGTGCTTCATAGCCAAAACGAATTCCGCCAAAAGGTCGCCGGCATGTTCGCCCACGATTGTCACACCAAGGATCCGATCCTTACCGGGCGGGGTCAGCACCTTGACGAAGCCGCGCGCCGTGCCGTCGGCAATAGCACGGTCAAGATCGTCGATGCCGTAGCGGGTGACTTCGTAGGCAATGCCCTTTTCCTTGGCCTCCTGCTCGCTCAAGCCGACGCTGGCGATTTCGGGGTCGAGAAAGGTCGCCCGAGGAATGACCCGGTAGTCGGCCTTGAACCTGCGGAACATTCCGAAAAGCGCGTTGACCGAAGCGAACCAGGCCTGATGTGCGGCGGTATGGGTAAACTGAAAAGGGCCGGCAACATCACCGGCGGCGAAGATGTTGGGATAGATCGTTTCGAGGTATTCGTTGGTTTCGACCACACGGTTGGTGGGGATGCCAAGCTCCTCCAGCCCATAGCCCGATAGTCGTGCAGCGCGGCCGACCGCCACCAGAAGATCGTCGAAATAGACCTTGTCCGTCGCGCCGCCCGCCTCGACCTCGACAAATCGCCCCTTGTTGTCTTTGCCACAGGACAGTGCCTTGTGCCCGGTCAAAAGACGCACGCCATCGGCCGAAAGGGCCGCCCCGGCCAACTCGGCCACCTCCGCGTCTTCGCGGATCAGGATGCGTGGCGCCATCTCGATCATCGTCACATCGGAACCGAGGCGAGCGAAGCTCTGCGCCAGTTCACAGCCGATCGGTCCGCCACCAAGTACGACAAGCCGTTTTGGCGGCGCGTCCCGGTCGAGAAACGTCGTCCAGAGCGTGTCCGACGTGACGTAGCTGCTGTCCTCGATACCCGGCAAGGGCGGCACGAAGGGTGCCGCGCCCGTCGCGATGATCACCGACCGCGTGGTCAGCCGGCGCGTCTTTCCCGCCTCATCCGTAATCTCGACCGTCCAGGGGTCGATAAGCCGGGCATGGCCCTGCAAAACCTCGACACCAAGCCCCTCATACCGTTCGACACTGTCATGCGGCTCGATGGTGGCAATGACCGCATGTATCCGCTCGAATATCTTGCGGAACGAAAACGCGGGCGTCGTACTGGCAAGGCCGTAGTGATCGGCATGGCGCATCTTGTGCGCAAGCTTGGCGCTGGCGATCAGCGCCTTTGAAGGAACGCAACCGTAGTTAAGGCAGTCGCCGCCCATCTTGTGGTTTTCGATCAACGTGACCTTCGCCTTGACCGCCGCCGCGATATAGGCCGAGACGAGCCCCGCCGCACCTGCACCGATCACGATCAGGTTGCGGTCGTAGCGCGCCGGTCGTGACCAGCGGGCATAGACCTTGCGGCGGCGGATGAGGCCGACCACGAACTTGGCTATCCAGGGGAAAATGCCCAGCATCGCGAAGGACGCGATGAGCGGCAACGACACGATACCTGACAGGCTGGTGAGTTGCGCCAGTTGGGTGCCCGCGTTCACATAGACCGCCGTCCCCGCAAGCATTCCAATCTGGCTGACGAGGTAGAAGACGATTGTCCTGATCGGCGTCAGCCCCATCAGCAGGTTGACCGCGAAGAACGGCACCGCCGGTATCAGACGCAGGGTAAAGAGATAGAACCCGCCATCCCGGGCCATCCCGTCATTGATGGTGCCAAGCCGCTGGCCGAATTTTTCCTGTACCCAGTCGCGTAGGAAGAACCGGGCGGCAAGAAAGGCGAGCGTCGCGCCAATCGACGAGGCGAAGGAGACGAGGAGGAGGCCGAACCAGAAGCCGAACAATGCGCCCGCTGCCAAGGTCATCCAGACGGCGAGGGGCAGCGATAGTGCGGTAACGGCGACATAGGCGATGAAGAACACCGCGGCGACGGCAACCGGGCTTTCGGCCCGTTGGCGGTTGATTTCGCCCAGTTGCGACCGCAGGGACTCGATATCGAGCGGATGGCGCGCGAAGTAGGCGATGAGAAGGCCGACAACAACGGCAAGAACCAGAAATGCAATCGGTTTCTTCACCTCGGTGCCTCCCGGCGCAACGGTATTGTGGCCCGGACGACGCTGGGTGTCGCGGATTTCAGTAGTTTCAGTTGTCGGCGTTCATGATGCATCCCGACCCATCTGCACCATGTGCAGGCCCTTGGCCAAGATCATTACAAGAAAGTCCGCATCTCGTGATTTCATTGCAATCGGTCGTGATCGCCGGACTTGGCCGTGCGCCAGGATGCAAAAAAGGGGCCCTGCGAAGGGCCCCTGCATGTTCCCGCAAAGCTCAGTTCTGCAGGATCGCGCGGATTTGGCCGCCACGATTTTCGTTGTCGCCATAGAGAATGGCCTCGATCGCGTTGACCTGCGCCGCCGTAAGATTGTCGAAATCGGCGTTCGGGACGAGCGACTGGGCAACCGATTTCGAAGTGCTCGGCAGCACGTCGGACGGTGTGCTCATCGCCAGGGCAGACCCGGCAGAGATGGCGATAAGGGCGGCGGCGGTCAGAATACGGTTCATGATGGTTCCTTTCGTTTCTTTGGTTGATCTTGGGGGCTGGCCCCGATGACACCGAAATGGGCGATGACCGGCGCGGAAACAAATCACACCGGCATCACACGAAATCGCGGCGAATTGCTGCCCTGTGAGCTTGTCTTCCGGCGGCGGCGACGCGGCGGATAAGATCGTGGACAAAGATCAACTTTCAGGGGTAACCAAGGTCACGGCGGCGTTCCCATGACGGCCTTGAATGGCAGACCTGGCCAAATCCGGGGCTTCTGTGCGCCTGCGCACACTGATCGCCCGACCGGAGTCGCATCAGGTTGCATCTTCCCGCCCGATCACTATCCCCGTTGCGCAGAGGCCGGGCTACGCCCCCAGCCGGCACGGCAACCCGCGGCACGAACGGAAACTACGAGATGTCAGCATTCGAAAAAGCACCACCGTCCTTGTCGTCCGAAGCGCTCGAAACCCTTGCTGCCGACCTGTTCGGGGTCAAGGGGCAGGCACGACCGCTTGCCTCTGAACGGGATCAGAACGCAAGGATCGACGGCATCGCGGGGCGCTATGTTCTGAAGATCGCCAATGCGGCCGAGGATCCGATGCAGATCGGCCTTCAGAATGCCGCACTCCTACACCTGGAGGCCATGGGCTTTCCGGGCGTCCCGAAACTGATCAGGACAGTGAACGGCCAGTCCACCGGGCAGACACCTGTTGGCAATGACAGTTGTATCGTTCGCATGGTCAGCTGGCTCGACGGGCCGCTTTTCAGTGCCGCGCCGCGAAGTCTGACGCAACTCTCAGCCCTGGGCCGCTTCATGGGGCGGTTGACAAATGCCCTTCAGGGGTTCGGTCACCCCGCCGCCAATCGCGGCCCGTTTCTCTGGTCGCTCGATCATGTCGCGGGTGTTCGGGACTACATCGTCGACATTGCGGATGACGATTGCCGCAGGATCGTCACCGGCCTCTTCGACCGCTATGACCGCAGCATCGCGCCACATCTGCCGGCACTTCGCGCCTCCGTCCTTCATCAGGACGCCAACGACAACAATATCATCACCGACCCCGGCAACCCTGAACACATCAGCGGCCTGATCGACTTCGGTGACATGTGCTTTGGCAGAACGATCAACGAATTGGCGATCACACTTGCCTATGCCCTTCTCGATGCAGCCGACATCTACAGCGCTGCCCGCGCGGTCATCGCCGGATACGTGGCCGAATTTCCGATCGCCGAGATGGAGGCAGAGGTTCTTTACGATCTGATGAGGATGCGGCTTGCGGCGAGCATCTGCATTTCATCGCACCAGTCGAAGCGTCATCCGGAAAACACCTATCTTCTCGTCTCGCAGACGCCGGCAAGACAATTGCTCGCACGGCTGGACCGGATCGACCCGGAATTAATGAAGGCCGTCTTTCGATCCGCGGCGGGCTATGCGGCGACACCTTGCGCGAACAGTATCCGTGGGCATCTGGCATCCGCCACTGTCAGGCCGATGTTTCACCCGCCGCTCGATACCGCGGCGCGGGTCGCGCTTCTGACCGACGGGACCCATGCCGACATGCCAGCGTTTTCGGACCGGCGGTTCGACGCATGGTTTGCCGCGCAGCGGCCCGCCGGGCTGCCGGGCTCAGTCGCATTCTATGGCTTCGGCCCTTATGGCGAGGCGCGTTCCGTCTACGCGACCGACCAGTTCGCGGACGCGGCCAGCCCCGAACGGCGAACCCGGCATCTGGGGATTGATGTCTTTGCCCCCGCCATGACACCCGTTCATGCGCCACTCCATGGAAAGGTTGCCTATGTCACCTACAACGCCGATCCGCTCGACTACGGCAATACGCTGATCCTCGAACACCGGACGGCGGACGGGCAACCTTTCTGGACACTTTACGGCCACCTCGCCGGGACATTGCCCGACCTTCTGTCGCCGGGCCAGCCGGTCAGGGCGGGCGATCTCGTGGCCCATCTGGGCGATTGGCCGGAAAACGGCGGCTGGGCGCCGCACCTTCATTTCCAGGTGATGACGAGCCTTCTCGAACAGGATCAGGGCAACTTTTTCGGCGTCGGCCATGACAGCCTCTGGGATGTCTGGTCGGACATCTGCATTGATCCAAACCTGATCCTTCGCCTGCCGGACGAGTCCTTCCGCGTCGATCCTGAAACGCCAGATCGGCTGCTTGAACGGCGGGCAAGGGCCATCGGCCCCTCGCTGTCGATCTCTTACGCCGAAAAGCTCAAGATGGTGCGCGGCGACGGGCCGTATCTGATTGATCATACCGGCCGAAAATTTCTGGATGCGGTCAACAACATCACCCATGTCGGCCACTGCCACCCGCATGTGGTTGCCGCACTGGCACGGCAGGCGGGTATCCTGAACACAAACACAAGGTATCTGAGCGAACTGATGCTCGACTATGCCGAGCGTTTGACGGCCAAACTACCCGACCCGCTCAGTGTCGCGTTCTTCGTCAATTCCGGGACGGAGGCCAACGAACTGGCACTGCGCATCGCACGCACGGCCATCGGCAAGAAATCGACGATCGTGCTCGACTGGGCCTATCACGGCAATTCCGGCGGCATGGTTGATGTCAGCCCCTACAAGTTTCAGCGCAAGGGCGGCTATCCGAAGCCGGACTTCGTCGAAATCGCCGCCTTCCCTGACCCTTACCGTGGTCCGCACAAGGGAATGTCGGAGGCGACCGGACGCGCCTATGCCGCGGATGTCGCCGCGCGCGTCCGCGCGATTGAGACCATGACCGGCAATGGCCGCGCCGCCTTCATCGCCGAATCCATTTCCGGCGTCGGCGGTCAGGTCATTTATCCCGACGGCTATCTGGCTGCAGCCTATGAACATGTCCAAAGCGCCGGCGGCATCTGCATCGCGGATGAGGTGCAATGCGGCTTCGGCCGTGTCGGATCGGCATTCTGGGGTTTCGAGCTTGCCGGGGTTGTCCCCGATATCGTCGTCATGGGCAAACCCATCGGCAACGGCCATCCGCTGGCCGCCGTCGTGACAACCACCGAACTCGCCGCCCGGTTTGCCAACGGGATGGAGTATTTCAATTCCTTCGGTGGCAATCCGGTGTCCATGGCGGTGGGCATGGCGGTTCTGGATGTCATTGAAGGCGAAGGGCTGCAGGCACAGGCCCATGAAACCGGCCGCTACCTGCTGGAGCGGTTCCAAGAGATGCAGGACAGATACCCGATCATCGGCCATGTGCGCGGTGCCGGTCTTTTCGCCGGTATCGAACTTGTCACGGACCGAGACAGTCTTGCGCCGGCGACGGCCGAGGCCTCTTTCATCGTCAATCACCTTCGCCAGCAGGCGGTCCTGGCGTCGACCGATGGCCCCCTCGACAATGTGTTGAAGTTCAAGCCGCCCATGGTCTTCGGCCGTGCCGAGGCCGACATTCTTTGTGCAGCCCTTGACCGTTCCTTCGCCGACCTCGGCGGTACCTAGCCGACCCGCCGCCGCGCGGTCGAAAGGTTGCCGGGCCCGAATCGCGAGCGAAGTATCTGCAAGAGCCGGCGGTGGGCAGAACGATGCCGGTTGCGAATATGCATGCCCGCGAAGATCGGCTGCGGCAGCGGCGGCGCATCGGCCACAAACCGGCACACGCCTGACTGCACGAGTTCGTCGGCAGATTGACGCAGCATATAGGCGGACCCGCCAAGCGAATTGATCAGCGCGACCATTGCCGCGTTCTGGCCGATAGACAGTGGCGCGGTGGCGAGATCGGGGTGCAGGGCGGCATGGATATGCGGTATCGCATCCGAATAATGCGGCATGATGTAGGTGTCGCGATTGACCTGCGACAAGCGATCCGTCTCGGTCGAAACCATGCGGTAGGTGATTTCGCCCAATGTCTCGAAATAGAGATCGGGATGAAAGCGGGGCGAAAAGAGGATTGCGAAATCTTCGATGCCGGTGGTCAGATCGGCGCTCATCTGTGCGGAATAGTCGGCCTCGAAGAAAAATGCCGTATCGGGGAGTGCTGCGCGAAACTCCCGGATCAGTTCGCTGAAATGGATACCGACCAGATCATGCTGGATACCGATGCGCATGGTGGTGGCGCCGGCGCCCGTGTCGCCCAGCGCATGACGCGCCTCGGTCCAGCCGTGCAACAGGCTGCGCGCATGCGGAGCGAACCGCAGCCCGTCCGTCGTCAATTGGGTGCCCGCACGCGAACGGACGAAAAGCTTGCGGCCCAGGCCGGATTCAAGTGCCTTGACGCGGCCGGAAATGGTGGACTGCGTGACGCCCAGCCTGTCCGCGGTACGGTTGAAGCTGCGTGTTTCGCAGAGGTCCAGAAAGGTTTCGATCAGTTCGATCTGCATTGGCCGGTCTAATCGGTTTTACCGATTAATAATCATGTGGCAATCGAATTGAAAGCCCAACCCTTTCACCCGATAATCCGCGCGAAATCTGACAGGGACTTGCGACATGAACGACATGCCCACGACAGCACGGGTTGTGATCATCGGGGGCGGCGCGGTCGGCGTGTCGTCGCTTTACCACCTCGCCAAGGCCGGATGGACGGATTGCGTGCTTCTGGAAAAGAACGAACTGACCGCGGGTTCGACCTGGCACGCGGCGGGCAACGTCCCGACCTTCTCGACCTCGTGGTCGATCATGAACATGCAGCGCTATTCGACCGAGCTGTATTCGCGCCTTGGGGCCGAGGTCGATTACCCGATGAACTACCATGTCACCGGCTCGGTCCGCCTCGCCCATTCGAAGGAGCGGATGCAGGAATTCCAGCGCGCCAAGGGCATGGGCCTTTATCAGGGCATGAACCTTGAAGTGCTGGGCGTGGATGAGATCAAGGGCAAGTATCCCTTCATCGAGACCCATGATCTGGCCGGTGCGCTATACGACCCCGCCGACGGCGATATCGACCCCGCGCAGTTGACGCAGGCCTTGGCCAAAGGCGCGCGCGAGATGGGCGCGAAGATCCTGCGCTTCACGCCCGCGACCGGAGTTTCCCGTGAGAACGGCGAATGGATCGTCCATACCGAAAAGGGCGACATCCGCTGCGAATATGTGGTCAATGCGGCGGGCTACTATGCCCAGAAGGTCGGCGAATGGTTCAAGCCTTATGGCGGGCGCACCGTGCCGATGATGGTGATGAGCCATCAATACGTTCTGACCGAGCAGGTGCCGGAGATTGAGGCCTGGTCGAAGGAGGTTGGTCACAAGCTGCCTCTCCTGCGTGACGTGGACGTGTCCTATTACCTGCGTCAGGAAAAGGGCGGCTTCAACATCGGCCCCTATGAGCCGAACTGCAAGGCGCATTGGGTCAACCCGTCCGACCCGATGCCGGATGATTTCTCGTTCCAGCTTTACCCCGACGACCTCGACCGGATCGAGGCGATCGTCGCGGATGCGATGGAACGCGTGCCGCTTGCCGGCACAGCCGGTATCAGCCGCATCATCAACGGGCCCATCCCATATGCGCCCGATGGCAACCCGCTGATCGGTCCGATGCCCGGCGTTCCGAACGCATTTGAGGCCTGCGTCTTCACCTTCGGCATCGCTCAGGGCGGTGGGGCGGGCAAGGTGCTGGCCGAATGGATTACCGAGGGCTGCACGGAATGGGATATGTGGTCCTGCGATCCGCGCCGCTACACCGACTATACCGACCGCGACTATTGCATCGAGAAGGGCAAGGAGGTGTACGGCAACGAATATGCCATGCATTTCCCCTGGCACCGCTGGCCCGCCGCGCCGGACCGCAAGGTTTCGGCCGTCCATGACAAGGTCAAGGCGCTTGGCGGCCAGATGGGCGCCTACAACGGCTGGGAACGCGCCAACTGGTTCGCGCAGCCGGGCGACGACACATCCGAGGAGGCGACCCATACCTGGGGCCGCTCGGGTCCGTGGGAACAAAGGATCAAGGAAGAATGCGAGTCGGTGCGCGACAGCGTCGGCGTCCTGAACCTGCCGGGTTTCTCGCGCTTCTGGGTCCAGGGCGAGGGTGCCGACGACTGGCTGCGCGGCTTCTGCACGGGCGGTATACCGAAGGTCGGGCGGATCGGCCTCATCTATGTCGCCGACAAGCGCGGCCGCATCCTGACGGAACTGTCCTGCGTCCGACTTGCCGAAAACAGCTTTGTCCTGATCACGGCGGCGACCGCGCAGTGGCATGACGGCGAGTTGATCCGGGGGTCGGTGCCCGCAGGCGTGACAGTGCGCGAGACGACGACAGAGCGTGACTGCCTGATCATCGCCGGGCCGAAATCGCGCGATCTGCTGGCGGGCATCTCGGATGCCGACCTCTCCATGGGTTGGCTGACCCATCAGCATGCGACGGTGGCAGACCGGAAGGCCTTCCTGATCCGCGTTTCCTTTGCCGGTGAACTCGGCTGGGAGGTGCATGCCGAAAATGCCGCCATGCCCGCGATCTATGACGTGGTGCTGGCGGGCGGCGCGAAACCTTTCGGCATGTGGGCGCTGAACAGCTTGCGCATCGAAAAGGGCTACCGCGCCTGGAAGGGCGACCTTTCGACCGATTATTCGCTGCTGGAAGGCGGGTTGGAGCGCTTCGTCAAGTTCGACAAGCCGCAGGACTTCACCGGCAAGGCTGCCCTTCTGGCCGAAAAGCAGCGGGGTGTGAAGAAAAGCTTTGTCACCCTCATCGTCGACGCAAAGGACTGCGACGCGCCCTACATGTCGACGCTCTGGCATGACGGCAAGGTCGTGGGCGAAACTACGTCCGGCGCATGGGGCTATCGCGTGAACGCCTCGGTGGCGCTTGGCATGGTGCGGGCCGATCTCGCTGTACCCGGAACTGAGCTGGAGGTCGAGATCTACGGCGAGCGCTGCCGCGCGGTGGTGCAGGCCGACCAGCCTCTCTGGGATCCGGAAAACGCACGGATCCGGGCCTGAGGCACCGAGCGAGAGGGTCAGGAAATGTCGGTTCCGACCAGGATGAGCGGCGTGCAGCTCACGGGCCATGGCGGCCCGGAACGGCTTGTCTGGTCGGACGAGATTCCGGTGCCGCGCCCCGGTGCGGGCGAGGTTCTGGTCAAGGTTCTTGCCGCGGGCGTCAACCCGACCGATATCAACACCCGCGTCGGCTGGTATGCCCGCAATGACGACGCCGAGGGCGGGGGGTGGGGCGGTGCGCTCGCCTTCCCGCGCATTCAGGGGGCCGACCTCTGTGGCGAGGTGGTCGCGCTTGGTGACGAGGTCGAAGGTCTTACACTTGGCGCGCGGGTCATCTGCCCCGTCAACCAAGCTGAACCGACACCGGACAACCCGATGGGTTTCGTGGCAATCGGCTCTGAATACGACGGCGCCTTCGCCGAGTATTGCTGCGTCCCGGCTCGCCATCTCTACGACGTGACCAACTCGCCCCTTTCGGATGTCGAAATCGGGGCCATGCCCTGTGCTTACGGTACGGCACATAACCTGCTGACCCGGTCCAGCGTCGCGTCGGGCGACCGCGTACTTATCACCGGTGCGTCTGGCGGCGTCGGCTATGCCGCCGTGCAACTCGCGCTTTCGCGTGGGGCAAAGGTGACGGCACAATGCTCGGCGGCCAAATCGGCCCATGTAAGGGCCACTGGCACCGATGTGATCGACCGCGAAGCCGTCCTTGACGCCGCGTCTTTCGACGTGGTGGTCGACATCGTCGGCGGCCCGCGTGTGATGGAGCGGCTCGACGCACTACGCCCCGGCGGGCGCTACGCAACGTCCGGCGCGATTGCCGGTCCAATGGTCGAGGCCGATCTGAGGACGATCTATCTGCATGATCTGACAATCTTTGGCTGCTCTCACCAGTCGAAAGAGACCTTTGCCGGGCTTGCGAAGATCATCAACGACGGGACGATCCGGCCGTTGGTATCGAAAACCTACAAGCTGCGCGACATCGCTGCCGCACAGGAAGACCTGCAGTCGGGCAAGTACCCCGGCAAACTCGTGCTCATTCCCTAGGAGAAGACTTCCATGACCCAGCTACCTGCAAAGGCCCGCGTCGTCATCATCGGTGGCGGTGTCGTCGGCTGTTCGGTGGCCTATCACCTGACCAAGCTCGGCTGGAAGGATGTCGTGCTGCTGGAGCGCAAGCAGTTGACCTGCGGCACCACCTGGCATGCGGCGGGGCTGATCGGGCAGCTGCGCGCCTCGGCCAATATGACCAAGCTCGCGAAATACTCGGCCGACCTCTATGGCGGGCTGGAGGCCGAGACGGGGCTTGCGACAGGGTTCAAGCAGGTCGGCTCCATCTCGGCCGCGCTGACCGATGCGCGGAAAGAGGAGTTGTTCCGGGGTGCCTCGATGGCGCGGGCCTTTGGCGTGCCGGTCGAGGAACTGTCACCTCAGGAGGTTAAAGAACGCTATCCGCATCTGAACATCGACGGCGTGAAGGCCGGTGTCTGGTTGCCGACGGATGGTCAGGGTGACCCGGCGAACATCGCGCTGGCACTCGCCAAGGGTGCCCGCCAGCGCGGGGCGCTCGTGGCCGAGGGCGTGAAAGTTACCGGCATCAAGGTCGAAGGCCGCCAGGCGAAGTCGGTGTCCTGGGCGCAGGGTGACGATGAGGGCGTGATCGAGGCCGATCACATCGTCAACTGTGCCGGCATGTGGGGCCATGAGGTCGGCTGCATGGCGGGCGTCAACGTGCCCTTACATGCCTGCGAGCATTTCTACATCGTGACCGAGCCGATCCCCGGCCTGACCCAGATGCCGGTCCTGAGGGTGCCGGATGAATGCGCCTACTACAAGGAAGATGCCGGTAAATATCTGCTGGGGGCGTTCGAGCCCAACGCCAAGCCTTGGGGCATGAACGGCATTTCCGACGATTTCTGCTTTGATCAGTTGCCCGAGGATTTCGACCATTTCGAGCCGATCCTCGAACGCGCCTGCAACCGCCTGCCGATGCTGGCGGAGGCGGGCATCCATACGTTCTTCAACGGCCCGGAAAGCTTCACGCCGGACGATGCCTATAACCTTGGCCTGTCGCTGGAAGTGAACAATTTCTGGGTCGCGGCGGGCTTCAACTCCATCGGCATCCAGTCCGCCGGGGGCGCGGGCATGGCGCTGGCCGAGTGGATGGAGACGGGCGAGAAACCCTTCGATCTCGGCGATGTGGACGTGGGCCGCAACCAGCCCTTCCAGGGCAACAAGCACTATCTCTTCGAGCGGTCGAAAGAGACGCTCGGCCTCCTCTACGCCGACCACTACCCCTATCGCCAGAAGGCCACCGCGCGCGGCGTGCGGCGGACGCCTTTCCACACCCATCTTGAGGCGAACGGCGCGGTCTTTGGCGAGATCGGTGGCTGGGAACGCGCGAACTGGTTCGCGAACGAAGGTCAGGAGCGGGAGTATCAGTACAGCTGGGGCCCGCAGAACTGGTTCGGCAATCAGGCGGCCGAGCATAAGGCGGTCAGGACCAATGTCGGCATGTATGACATGTCCTCCTTCGGCAAGATTAGGGTCGAGGGGCGCGATGCCGAGGCTTTCCTCAACCACATCTCGGGCGCCGACATGTCGGTGGCGCCGGGCAAGATCGTCTATACCCAGTTCCTGAACAAGGCGGGCGGGATCGAGGCCGACGTGACCGTGACGCGACTGTCAGAGACCGCCTATCTGGTCGTCACCCCGGCGGTGACCCGACCCAAGGATCAGGCCTGGATGCGGCGGCATATCGGCGAATTCAACGTCGTCCTGACCGATGTTACGGCGGGTGAGGGCGTGCTGGCGGTGATGGGCCCGAATGCCCGCAAGCTGATGCAGGCCGTGAGCCCCAACGACTTCTCGAATGAGGTCAATCCCTTCGGCACGGCGCAGGAGATCGAGCTGGGTATGGGCCTCGCAAGGGTCCACCGCGTATCCTATGTCGGCGAGCTCGGGTGGGAGATCTATGTATCGTCCGACATGTGCGGCCATGCGTTCGAGACTCTCTGGGAAGCGGGGCAAGGCATGGGGCTGAAGCTTTGCGGCATGCATATGATGGACTCATGCCGGATCGAGAAGGCGTTCCGCCATTTCGGCCATGACATTACTTGTGAGGATCATGTCCTGGAAGCCGGGCTTGGTTTCGCCGTGAAGACCGCGAAGCCCGATTTCATCGGTCGCGACGCGGTTCTTCGCAAGAAAGAAGCGGGGCTGGAAAAAAGGATCGTGCAGTTCAAGCTCACTGAGCCCGGCGTGATGGTCTATCACAATGAACCGCTGATCCGGGATGGAAAGATCGTCAGCCATCTGTCCTCGGGCGCCTATGGCCATCATCTGGGGGCCGCCATCGGCATGGGCTACGTGCCCTGCAAGGGTGAGAGCGCCGCCGATGTGCTGGGATCGATCTATGAGGTCGAGATCGCGGGCCGCCGGGTGAAGGCCGAAGCCTCGCTGGCACCGATGTATGACCCGAAATCCGAACGGGTGCGGATGTGAATGAGCGGCCCGGGGGTTTTCCACCCCCGGACCCCCGGAGGGTATTTGGACAATGAAGAAGCAAGTGGCTTTCAAGGAGACCGCCAATGTCTGACGAAGCGATGAATTGCGAGCCGCGCCGGGCGGCACGGGCAGGCGGGCGAGAGGCGAGGCGGGCGGCGCGGGCGGCTCCGCTGTCGGACGCGCTTCGTCCGGTGAGACCGGGCATGTCGGGTGGTCAGTACCGGCCCTTGACCGATGCCGGCGTGGCGAAGATTCATCAATCCGCGCTGGAGGCGCTGGAGGTGATCGGGCTGAGCCAGGCCCCGGCCTCCGGCGTGAAAATCCTGACCGAGGCGGGCGCGGTTCAGGGCGACGACGGGCGCATCCGGTTTCCCCGCGCGCTGGTCGAAGACATGCTGGCCGTCGCCGCGCGCGACATCACCCTTCATGCCCGCGATCCGAAGCACGACCTGCATCTGTCGGGGACGAAGGTTCACTACGGTACCGCCGGGGCCGCCGTGCATATCGTCGATCCGGTCACGCTCGACTACCGCGAGTCGACGGCGCAGGACCTTTATGATGCGGCCCGGCTCGTCGACAATCTCGACAATATCCACTTCTACCAGCGCACGATGGTCTGCCGTGACGTGACCGACAACAAGGAGATGGATATCAACACGCTTTACGGGTCGCTCGCGGGTACCAGAAAGCATGTCGGCACCTCGTTCAGCGATCCGAGCCACGTGGCCGACTGCTTCGACCTCATCCACATGGTCGCGGGAGGCGAGGAGAAATGGCGGGAACGTCCCTTCGTCTCGAACTCCAACTGTTTCGTCGTGCCGCCGATGAAATTCGCCGAGGAAAGCTGCATCGTGATGGAGGATTGCATCCGTCGCGGCATGCCGGTGCTGCTTCTCTCGGCCGGTCAGGCGGGGGCGACCGCGCCCGCGCCCATCGCGCTGACCATCGTGCAGGCGGTGGCGGAATGTCTGGCCGGTGTCGTCTATGTCAATGCGGTCAAGAAGGGCGCACCGGCTGTCTTCGGCACGTGGCCCTTCGTCAGCGACCTGAGGACAGGTGCCATGTCGGGCGGTTCGGCCGAACAGGCGCTTCTGACTGCGGGCTGCGCACAGATGCACCGGTTCTACAACCTGCCCGGCGGCGCGGCTTCGGGCATTTCAGATTCGAAATTGCCGGACATGCAGGCAGGATGGGAACAGGGCATCACCAATTCGCTCGCCGGTCTTGCCGGGCTGAACATGTGCTATGAGGCGGTGGGCATGCATGCCTCGCTTCTGGGTTTTTGCCTCGAAAGCCTGATCCTTGGCGACGACCTTCTGGGGCAGGCGATGCGGCTGGTGCGCGGGATCGACGTGACCGAGGATTCGACTTCCATCGAGGCGATGAAGCAGGTCTGCATGGGCGGGCCCGGTCATTACCTCGGTTCGGACCAGACCCTGCAACTGATGCAGACGGAATATATCTATCCGACCGTTGCCAACCGGATGAGCCCGAAGGAATGGAACGAGGCCGGAAAGCCGCTTTTGCTGCATGCGGCCATTGCCAGGAAGAATGAGATACTCGCCAAGGCCGGAAATGTGATTGACCCCGCGCTCGACAGGGCCATCCGCAAAGCCTACCGGATCTATTTTCAGTAACCGGCGCACATCTTCTGATGCCTATCGCCGCAAAGCGACGCCGCATGTCGCAACTGAAAGCGTCAGCGGCGCGGGGCTCGTGAACGGTCGCGAAAGGGAGTGAGGCGGCGTATCCATCGTGTCAGACGCGGGTTTCGACTACATCATCGTCGGCGCCGGTTCGGCCGGCTGCGTTCTGGCAGAACGTCTGTCGGCCAGCGGCCGGCTGAGCGTTCTGGTGCTGGAGGCGGGCGGCACCGACCGGCGTTTCTATGTCCATTTGCCGCTTGGCTACGGCAAGCTCTTCTTCGACCCGGCCGTGAACTGGATGTACAGGACCGAGCCCGACCCGGGCCTTGCCGGCAATCAGGATTTCTGGCCGCGCGGCAAGATCCTTGGCGGATCGTCTTCTATCAACGCGATGGTCTGGATCAGGGGACACCGGAGCGACTATGACGACTGGTCGGCCGCTGCCGGACCCGGCTGGGGCTGGGACGCCGCGCGCGAGGCCTACCGCGCCATCGAAGATAATGAGGCGGGCGGCAGTGATGTTCGCGGCAAGGGCGGGCCCCTCTTCATCTCGGCCAATCGCGATGATCTGCATCCTCTGATCGAAAGCTATGTTGGTGCGGCCGAGGCGGCGGGCCTGCCGCGCAATCCGGATTTCAACGGGGCGGAACAGGAAGGGGTCGGCATCTACCAGATGACGATCCACAAGGCACGCCGCAACTCCACCGCCCGCGCCTTCCTGCGCCCCGCGATGAAGCGGCCGAATGTCACCGTTCTGACCGATGCCCATGTGACACGCGTCCTTTTCGAGGGCCGCCGGGCCGTGGGTGTCGAGTACCGCAAGGGTGGCGTGCTGCATCAGGCCCGCGCCGGTCGCGAGGTGATCCTGTCGGGCGGCGCGATCAACAGCCCTCAGCTTCTGATGCTGTCGGGGGTTGGCCCGGCCGCGCATCTGAAGAGCAAAGGGATCGGGGTCATCGCCGACAATCCCCAGGTGGGCCGGAACCTCAACGACCATCAGGGTGTCAACTATACTTGGCGGATGAACGTGCCGACCTACAACGACATCCTGCGGCCCTGGTGGGGCAAGATGCTGGTGGGCATGAAATATTTCATGGGCGGCAGGGGCCCGCTGGCCAAGTCGATCAACCATGCGGGCGGGTTCTTCCGCACCTCGCCCGACCTGCCACGCCCCAATATGCAGCTTTACTTTCAGGCGTTTTCCACGCTCATCCCTCGGGTGGGGGAACGGCCTCTGTTGACGCCAGACCCATTCTCGGGCCTTTCAATCGGGCTCTCGAACTGCCGCCCGACCAGCCGGGGCGAGATCACGCTCAGGTCGTCCGACCCCTTTGCGGCACCGAAGATTGTGGCAAATGCCTTTTCGACCAACCACGATGTCGAAGAGATGCTTCTGGCGGTGAAATTCCTGCGAAAGATCGCGGATCAGGAACCAATGCGCTCGCTCATCGCGGAAGAGCTGCGGCCGGGACCGGATATCGTGACCGACGACGACCTCATCGCCGATTTCCGCGCGCGCTCCGGGACGGTCTTTCACCCGTCCTGCACGGTGCGGATGGGCAATGACCCGGCAACGTCGGCCGTCGATCCGGATCTGAGGGTTCGCGGCACCGAGGGGCTCAGGGTCTGCGATGCTTCGGTCTTTCCAACGCTCATCGGAGGCAATACCAACGCGCCGAGCATTCTGGTCGGGTGGATCGGCAGCGAACGTATTCTGGCCGACGCTTCGGTCTGATACCTCATCGGCAGGGGCAAGGGACGGGCATGGCGAAGCTTCTTGGTATCGACACTGGCGGCACCTATACCGATGCGGTCATCCTTGACGATGTTGACGACCGTATTGTGGCATCGGCCAAGTCGCTGACGACCCGGTCCGATCTGGCCGAAGGTGTCGGCAACGCCATCGACGCCGCCATCGCCGAAGCGGCGATCGCACCTGCGGAAGTCGCGATGGTGTCGCTGTCGACCACACTGGCGACAAATGCGCTGGTCGAGGGTCAGGGGGAACCGGTCGCGCTCGTTTTCATCGGATTTGACCGGGCGGAACTGGCGCGCGCCGGGTTGGAGGATGCGATGAAGGGCGATCCGGTCATCGCGGTTGCCGGGGGGCACAATCACGGCGGCGCCGAAGTGGCGCCGCTCGACCTCGGCGGGCTGGAAGCGGCAATCACCGCGCTCGGGCCGCGGATCGGTGGTTTTGCGGTCGCCTCAAGTTTTGCGACACGCAATCCCGCCCATGAACTCGCGGCGCGCGATGCGATCCGCAGATTGACCGGACGGCCGGTAACCTGCTCTCACGAGCTGTCGGCGGCGCTGAACGGCCCGCGACGTGCGCTGACCGCCGTGCTCAACGCCCGCCTCATCGGCATGATCGACCGGCTTATTTCCGCGTGCGAAGCGCATATGACCCGCCGCGGCATCGCGGCGCCGCTGATGGTCGTGCGCGGCGACGGCGCGCTGATCGCGGCAAGCATCGCCCGTGAACGCCCCATCGAGACGATCCTGTCTGGCCCGGCGGCCTCCATCGCCGGGGCGGGCTGGCTGACAGGCGAGACCGACGCATTGGTCAGCGATATTGGCGGGACAACGACGGATGTCTGTCTGTTAAGGGGCGGCAAGCCGTCTATTGACCCGCTTGGCGCGCGGGTCGGCCCGTACCGGACGATGGTGGAAGCGGTGGCCATGCGCACGACGGGGCTTGGCGGCGACAGCGAGGTTCATCTGACCGAAGGACTGAAAACGGAGCTCTGGCTCGGGCCGCGGCGGTTGGTACCGGTCGCGTTGCTCGCCAGCCAATGGCCGGCGCTCGTCCACGCGGCGCTTGATGCGGCCTTGTCCCAAAGTGCGACGGGCGAGTTCGATGGCCGCTTCGTGCTGCCTCTGTGGCGCGGCGCTGCCCCTGCTGGCCTTGCCGAACGCGAAGGTGCGATCGCCGGTCGATTGCAGTCTGGCCCGCGCACCCTGGCCGACACGGTCCGGACGCGGCTCGAATTTCCGGCCCTGATGCGGATGGTATCGCGCGGGCTGGTGATGATCTCGGGCGTGACCCCTTCGGATGCAGCACATGTCCTGGGCCAGCTCGACAGCTGGGATGGCGAGGCCGCGACGAAAGCGGTGAAGCTTTTTGCGCGCCGGCGCAATGGCCGTGGCGACATGATTGCCGCAGACGCCACCGCCATGGCCATGGCAATCGTCGATCAGCTCAAGGCGCAAACCATTGACTGCCTGCTGGAGGCCGCGCTGGCCGAAGACAGCCACGACTGGAAGGATGAGGCGCCCGAGGTGCTGGCGCGGCACCCGCTGATGCGCGCGGGTCTCGACCGTCATGAAGGTGTCGTGCGGATCGCGGCCTCCATCGGGGTTCCGGTCATCGGTCTTGGCGCCTCCGCCCCGAACTACTACGGCAGCCTTGGCGAGAGGCTGGGGACCACGATGGTCCTTCCCGAACATGCCGGCGTTGCCAATGCCATTGGCGCGGTTGTGGGGCAGGTTGCCATGCATGTCGAAGGCAGCGTCACCAGCCCCGGCCCCGGTCGCTTCGTAGCGCACCTGCCGACCGGCCCCCGCAGCTTTGGCGACAAGGATGCGGCCATTGCCGCGCTCCAGTCCGCGCTCGCGGCTGAGGCGACGGAGCGGTCACGTCTTTCGGGCGTCGACGAGGTCCGGCTCTCCACCGAAACCTACTTGTCGGAGGTGGAGGTCGAAGGTCAGCCCATGTTCATCGAGGCGCGGCTGAAAGTCACGGCCCACGGACGACCGCGCATCGCCGCTGACTGATCCCGCCTTGCAGCAGCCGCGCACAAAGGGGCCTGCGGCTCTGGCAGACACCGGGCCTCAGACCTTTGCCATCGCCTCCGCAATGGCGAAAAAAGCCTGAACCAGCTTGCCTGACCGGCGGTCTCGCAGGCAGATCAGCGCCTCGTCCATTGCGGCCCGGTCCAGACCCCGAACCGGAATCTTCGATAGCCGCGCATCGTGTCCGAACTCCGCCTCCGAAACGAAACCAATGCCCGCCCCCGATGCGACGATTTCCCGCACCGCCTCCCGCCCTTCGGCCTCGATCGTCGGTACCAGAGCGACGCCGGCGGCTTCGGCCGCATCCTCCAGTTTCTTGCGGGTTCTCGACCCGCGTTCCCGCATGACCAGTGGCAACTTGGCGAGATCGGCAAAGGACAGGCTTCGGGTACCGGCCAGATCGTGGCCCGTAGCGACGAAGGCAGTGATTGGTGTCGAATTCAGCCGCAGAAACTCGAAGTCGCGGCTTTGCGGCAATTCGCCCAGCACGCCGATATCCGCCTCGTACCGATAAAGGCTGCTGATGACCGTTTCGCTGTTGCCTGCCCGAACCGTGATCCGGACGCCCGGATATTTTTCCCGGAACGCCCCGAGAATATGCAGCAAATGATGGGGGCTGTCCGCCACGATACGCAGCATTCCCGCCCGCAATGCCCGGCTTTCCGACAGAAGTTCCAGCGCCTGGCTTTCACTGTCAAAAAGCCGCTGGGTTATCTCCAGGAGGCGCTCACCCGCCTGCGTCAGCACAACCTGCTTCTTGCGCCGGTCAAAGAGAAGCACGTCATATTCTTCTTCCAGCTTGCGCACCTGATCCGAAATGGCCGGCTGGGTCAGGCAAAGCTCTTCCGCCGCGCGCGAAAATCCGCCGCAGATGGCGACGTAGTGAAAGGCGCGAAGCTGGACGTAGCGCATAGGGTTCCGGTGGGACTCAGTCTGCAGACGATAAGCAGGATAGATCGACGCGGCGGGAATAACAATTATTTCGATACATTGCCGACCGGCAGAAGCGTTACATCGGCCCCCGGGGGGGGGTTGGGCCGATATCCAACAATTCAATCTATGAGATGATCTAAAATAACGATTTTACAAATATGTCGCCCTGTGGGAAGACCCGCCAGCGCCAATCATGAGGAACCTCCATGTCGCCGGCATCTTCGTCCTCCAGCCAACCACTGCCCGCTCCGAAACTTGGCGAGCCCTATCTTCTGACGCCCGGGCCTTTGACGACCGCCATTCAGGTCAAGGAAGCGATGTTGCGGGACTGGGGGTCGTGGGATGCCGATTTCCGGGCCATGACCAGATCGCTCTGCGATCAGCTCGTGGCGCTCGCCGGTGACAGGACGGGTGAGTTTGCCTGCGTCCCGATGCAGGGATCGGGGTCGTTCTCGGTCGAGGCGATGCTGGGCACATTCGTGCCGCGCAACGGAAAGGTGCTGGTGCTGGCCAATGGCGCCTACGGGCTCCGCGCGGCAGAGACGATGCGCTATCTGGGCCGCGCCTATACGCTGATCGACAAGGGCGACTACATGCCGCCGCGTGGCGACGAAGTCGCCGCCGCACTCGACGCCGACCCGGTCATCACCCACGTCATCGCCATCCATTGCGAGACGTCATCGGGCATCCTGAACCCGGTCGCCGAAATCTCCGAAGCGGTCTATGCGAAGGGCCGCAAGCTCCTGATCGACTCGATGTCCGCCTTTGGCGCGCTGCCGCTGGATGTGAACGAGGTGCGCTACGAGGCAATGGTTTCCTCAGCCAACAAGTGCATCGAGGGCGCCCCGGGCTTCGGCTTCGTCATCGCGCGCAAGTCCGAACTAGAGGCGGCAAGGGGCAACTGCCACTCTCTCGCGCTCGACCTCCATGCCCAGTGGGCCTATCTCGAAAAGACCGGCCAGTGGCGCTACACGCCGCCCACTCATGTGGTCGCTGCGTTTTTAGAAGCGCTCCGCATCCATGCCGCTGAAGGTGGCGTCGCTGGCCGTGGCGCTCGTTACACGCGCAACCGCGATGTGATGGTCGAGGGGATGCGGGATCTGGGCTTTGAGACGCTTCTGAAAGACCGCTGGCTTTCCCCGATCATCGTGACCTTCTTCTGCCCGGCCGATCCGAAATTCGTCTTCACCGACTTCTACGAAAAGATGAAACAGAAAGGCTTCATCATTTATCCCGGCAAGCTGACCGTCGTGGACTCGTTCCGCGTCGGCTGCATCGGCCGGATGGACGAACATGTGATGCGCAAAGTGGTGCAAGCCGCCAAGGAAGCACTCACCGAGATGGGCGTCACCTCTGCCGCCCCGCCCGCAGCCGCGATTGCCGAACGCGCCAAGCTCGCCGCCTGAGGCGGCGCCCGAAATTTGAGACGGAAGGACGACACATGAACATGCAGAACCGCGGGCCTGTTATGGCGAATGACCGCGCCTATCCCTGGCCCAAGGTGCCGGCCGTGGCGATCTGTCTTGACGGGTGCGAGCCGGAATATCTGGAGGTGGCGATTGCCGAAGGGCTGATGCCGACCTTGAAGCGGATGCGCGAAACCGGCACCGACCGGCTGGCGCATTCGGTCATCCCGTCCTTCACCAACCCCAACAACCTCTCCATCGCCACGGGCCGTCCCCCTGCGGTGCACGGTATCTGCGGCAACTACCTTTACGACCCGGAAACGGGCGAAGAGGTGATGATGAATGACGTGCGCTTCCTGCGCGCACCGACGATCTTCTCGCGCTTCTACGAGGCCGGCGCCCGGGTGGCGATGGTCACCGCGAAGGACAAGCTGCGCGCACTTCTCGGCGCGGGGCTGAAGTTCGACGAGGATCGCGCGGTTGCCTTCTCGTCGGAGAAGTCCGGCACCACGACAAAAGCCGAACACGGGATCGACAATGCGAGCGCATGGCTCGGCATGCCGGTTCCTGAAGTCTATTCGGCGGAGCTTTCCGAGTTTGTCTTCGCGGCCGGGGTGAAGCTTTTGAAAGAGTTCAAGCCCGATGTGATGTACCTGTCGACGACGGACTACATCCAGCACAAATACGCCCCCGACCAGAAGGGTGCGAAAGACTTCTACGCGATGTTCGACCGCTATCTGGCCGAGCTTGACGCGCTCGGCGCCGCGGTTGTCGTCACCGCCGACCACGGTATGAAACCCAAGCACAATGCGGACGGGACGCCCGCGGTGATCTATGTGCAGGATCTGATGGATGAATGGCTCGGCAAGGACGCCGCCCGCGTGATCCTGCCGATCACCGATCCTTACGTCGTCCATCACGGTGCGCTCGGGTCTTTCGCGACCTGCTATCTGCCCGCCGGGGCCGACCGCGCCGACATCATGGCGAAACTCGACGCGCGCGATGAGATCATCCTCACCGTCACCCGCGAAGAGGCGGTGAAACGCTTCGAGCTGCCCGCCGACCGGATCGGCGATATCGTCATGATCTCGGGCGAGAACATGACCATCGGCACCTCGGCCCACCGCCACGACCTTGCCGCGCTGAAGGAACCCCTGCGCAGCCATGGCGGCCTGACCGAGCAGGAAGTGCCCTTCATCGTCAACCGCAAGGTGGACCTGCCGAACGCGCCGGAACTCAGGAACTTCGACGCCTTCCTCTACGCCTGCACGGCGGCGGCGCTTTAGATATGAGCCACCCGTCCCGGACCTGATCCGGGACCTCGTGGAGGCAGAGGCCCCGGAACAGATCCGGGGCGCGACGAGACAGAAAGCCACCGGCTGGACCGGATCGGGGAGACACAAGGCGATGGACAAGACGACAACGGCCGGGATCGACATCCGCTACGAAGGCATGCGGATCGGCGGCGAAAAGGTCTTTACCGACAAGGTGATCGAGGTCCGCTATCCCTATACCGACGAGGTCGTGGGGACTGTCCCAGCGGGCACCGCCGAACATGCCCGCAAGGCGTTCGAGATTGCCGCGAATTTCCAGTCAAAGCTGACGCGCTATGAACGCAGCCAGATCCTTAAGCGTGCCGGCGAGATCATCGGCGAACGCCGCGACTATCTGGCAAAGTGGCTCGTTTTGGAGCTGGGCATCTGCTACCAGCATGCGGTTTACGAGACGAAGCGGGCTCAGGATGTCTACACCTTCGCCGCAGCCCAAGCGCTGCAGGATGACGGCCAGATCTTTTCCTGCGACCTCACGCATAACGGCAAGGACCGCAAGATCTATACCAAGCGCGAGCCGGTCCGGGCGATCTCTGCGATCACGCCCTTCAACCATCCGCTGAACATGGTCAGCCACAAGATCGCGCCCTCGATCGCCACCAACAACTGCATGGTCTGCAAACCGACGGAGCTGACACCCCTGACCGCCATCGCGCTCGCCGATATCCTCTATGAGGCGGGCCTTCCGCCCGAGATGTTCCAGATCGTCACCGGCCTTCCCGGTGATATCGGGGATGAGATGATCACCAACCCGAATATCGACATCATCACCTTTACCGGCGGCGTGCCGGTGGGCAAGATGATCGCCGCCAAGGCGGTCTACAAACGGCAGGCGCTGGAACTTGGGGGCAACGACCCGCTGATCGTGCTGAACGATCTCGACGATGCCGATCTCGACAAGGCCGCGACGATTGCGGTCGCAGGCGCGACCGGGAACTCCGGCCAGCGTTGTACGGCGGTGAAGCGCATCCTTGTGCAGGAAAGCGTCGCTGACCGCTTCGTGCCGCTGGTTCTGGAAAAGGCGAAGAAGATCAAATTCGGCGATCCGATGGACCCCGCAACCGAACTTGGCTGCGTGATCCATTCCAAGGCTGCTGAGCTGTTTGAAAAGCGGGTCTACATGGCCGTCGAACAGGGCGCCAAGGTACTCTACGATCCCGGCCGCAAGGGCGCGCTGCTGCCCCCGATCGTCGTCGATCATGTGCCACATGATTCCGAACTGGTGATGGAAGAAACCTTCGGCCCCATCGTCCCCATCGTCCGCGTGTCCGACGACGATGCTGAAGTGATGAGAATTTCCAACTCCACGCCCTTCGGTCTGTCCTCCGGCGTCTGCACCAACGATTTCCGCCGCATGCAGGCCTATATCGAGGGGCTGAATGTCGGCACGGTGAATATCTGGGAGCAGCCCGGTTACCGGATCGAGACCTCACCCTTCGGGGGCATCAAGGACTCGGGCAACGGGGTGAAGGAAGGTGTGACCGAGGCGATGAAGTTCTTCACCAATGTGAAGACCTACTCGCTTCCCTGGCCGCGATAGGCCCGGTGTTAAGTGCGGACGCCTCCGGCGGGGGTATTTTCGGACAGAAAGCGAGGCGGGCGTGATCAGCCATACCGAAGGCGAGTCCAACAGATCGGCGGCGCGGGCGGAATGGGCGGCACGGCATCCGGATGCCGCGACACGCAACCTGCTAACACGGGACGCCGGCGCCTTCCTGCACCAGTCGCTGTCCTCGCCCTGTGTCTCGACTATCGCGAAGGCCGAAGGAATCTGGATCGAGGATACCGCTGGCCGGCGCTACATGGATTTTCACGGCAATTCCGTGCACCATATCGGTTATGGCCACCCGCGGCTTGTCGCCGCGATCAAGGCGCAGCTCGATGATCTGAGCTTTTCGCCGCGACGCTTCACCAATGAGGTGGCGGTCGAACTTGCCGAGAAGCTGACCGAATTGGCACCTGGCGATCTCGGTAAGGTGCTGTTCACAACCGGCGGATCGGACGCGAATGAAGTGGCGCTTCGCGTCGCACGGGCGGCGACAGGGCGGTTCAAGACGGTGAGCTTCTGGGATGCCTTCCACGGCGCGGGGTTCGGCGCGTCTTCGGTCGGCGGCGAGGCGACCTTTCGCAGCCATATTGCAGGTCCGCTCCTGCCCGGGGCGGAGCATGTCGCGCCCTTCAACTGCTATCGCTGCGCCTATGGCCATCCGGGGCCGGAGAGCTGCGGCCTCGCCTGTGCGAAGATGGTGGAGTTCGTGCTGGAGCGCGAGGGCGATGTTGCCGCCGTCATCGCCGAACCGATGCGGGCGGTGCCCGTGGTGCCGCCGCCGGGCTTCTGGCAGGCGGTCCGTGCGGCCTGCGACCGCCATGGCGCGCTCCTGATCATGGACGAGATACCGACGGGTCTGGGCAAGACCGGCCGCATGTTCGCCTTTGAACATGACGGCATCCTCCCGGACATCGTCACCATGGGCAAGGCGCTCGGCGGGGGCATCCTGCCCATTGCGGCCGTCGTGGCGCGGCGCGACCTTGATGTCTGCGGCGATTTCGCCATTGGGCACTTCACCCATGAAAAGAATCCCATGACCGCACGCGCCGCCCTGACCACCATCGCGATCATTCGTGAGGAAGGGCTCGTTGAACGGGCGGCGGATCTCGGGCGCCATGCGCTCGACCGGCTTCGAGATAGCCTCGGCCAGTCCCCCATCGTGGGCGACATCCGGGGGCGGGGTCTGATGTTCGGGGTCGAGATCGTGAGCGATCGCGCCAACCGGACTTCTGACCGGGCGCGCGCGGAGCGCGTCTACTACCGGTGCCTCGATGCCGGCCTCAGCTTCAAGATCAGCGCCGGCAACGTTCTGACCCTGTCACCGCCGCTGACCATCGCAAAGGACGACCTCGACCGCGCCCTTGGCATTGTCGAGGCCGCCATTCTCGCCGAGGCCGGCTGACGGGGTCAGCCGTGGCGGCCCTTGTGGCCGATATTGTAGTAATTGCCGGTCCGGGTTTCGAGATAGGGCGTCAGTGGAATTTCCTCCTGCTTGAGGAAACCTTTCTGCGGCAGCTTGCCCGCCTTCACCATCTCGATCACGGCCACGACCGAGGCTGATGTCGTCCACGCAATCGCCGTCCGACGCTTGCCGCCGATCTCCAGCGGATAATAGGCGCGTACGAATTCCTTGCGCTTCAGCTGGCCCTCGGTCCAGCCCTCGGCGGCGACATGGACGTAGACCACATCCTCGTCCACGGGCGGCTTCGCATGGGTCAGGATCCTACCCGCCGCCTCGCGGTTCTCGCGCATCAGAAGCTCGTGGAAGAAGAAGTTCATCAGCTCCACATGCCCCGGATAGCGCATGGTCTTGTAATCGAGGTTTTCGATCTTGTCGGCATAAGTTTCGCACATCGTGCCAAGGCCGCCGGAGGTGGTGAAGGCCTCAAGCTTCACGCCGTCGATATAGATCGTCTCCAGCCATTCCATCGCCGAGACGGTCTTGTGCACGCCCTCCTCGATCACCTCGCAGTCGTTGAGATATTCGTTGACGACGCCCACGGGCGACCAGTTGAAGGCGTAGCCGAGAAGCCCCGTGGGGTTCTGCGGCAGCGCGCCGACGCGCAGGCGGATGGAGCGGACCTTGTCGAACATGTCGGCCAGATGCGCGCCGACGATGCCGACGAAACCCGGGGCAAGGCCGCATTGCGGGGCCATGATGCCCTTGGAGGTCTTCGCGAGTTCGCGGATATGCTGGGTCGTCGGCACATCCTCGGTCAGGTCGAAGTAATGGAGCCCGAGCCCATGGGCGACGGAGGAGACGCCGATGTTGAGGTGATAGGGCAGGCAGGACAAAACCGCCTCCTGATCCTTGAGGATCGCCGCCAAGGCGTCCTTGTCGGTCAGGTCGGCCGCCTTCGTCGGGAATGGGCAGCCCGAGACCTCACGCGCATCGACGCCGGTGACGGCAAAGCCCGCCTCAGAAAGCAGTTCCGCGGCCAGATGACCGACCTTTCCGAGGCCGAGAACGGCAACCTTGTTGAACGACATGACGCGCTTCCTTTTCTTGTCTGAACCCTCCGGCCTGCCGCCGGTTCGCCGCCACAATCACCCGCGCGGCTGGCGATTTCTTCGGGTATTCCGGCGGTTTTGGTGGGGGAATGCAGAAAAGTGCCGGGGTGGCCGGTCAATGTGTCGGGGGTAGGTTGCGGCCTCTGAAATAGTTCCCGCTCACACGGACTGCTGACATTGCTCCCGCTTCACCCTCGTGCCATTGTCCCCTGAAAACCCTTCCGCCCAAGGATGGTTGCATTGTTCTATCTGCCACCAAGTGAGTTTTGGTACCTTACCGTTGCACGGCTCTCGGTTTCATTTGATGACGGTATAAAGGGAACGGGAACAGGCTTCTTTGTATTTGGAGATGAACAGTACTTTCTTGTCACCGCGCGCCACGTCATCGACCCAACCTATCTACCCGGAAACAAGAAACGTCACGCATCCTGCCGCGAGATGGAAGTTGCATTCCAATGTGCCGTGAATCCAGGCACGCCGAATGCAGGGTTTAGTTATCAAAGACTACACGTATCCGACCCAGATTTTTGCTGCGACGCAAATGACGTTGATGTAGCCGCCATCCGGTTTCCGAGGGATTTTCTCCCTCTTCGTCGAGGTTGCGATCTGGTCAGACCTTGCTCGTTTTCCCTGAGCTATCTTGCTACGGATGATGATCTTTCGTCGCGGCATGCAGGCGAGCCCGTCATTTTTTTGGGGTTTCCAGAGAATTCACCGATCAATCGAGTCGGGGAAAGCGAATTTCACTATCCACTTTTGCGGCAAGGGGTGTTCGCCTATCCGCCCATCCACGGTATCGACGTTGATGGTGAGCTTGGGCGCAACTACGGCCTAATTGACAGTTACGCTCAATCAGGTTTCTCGGGTGGTCCGATAGTTTCGTTACAAAAGGGCTGGGCCGATGGCTCTTGGCATCCGAGTGAAGACCACAGGCCGCCAAAGGTCGTGGGCCTCATTTGTGGGCACTATCGTTCATCACAGGACCGCTCAGATGGCGGCCATTCTGGCCTCTCTTTCTTCGCTCGATCTAGTTCGATCAGGGAGATCATCGATCAACTGAGAGCAACCCCCGACTAGGACCTCAGAAGTTGGCTTGATTGGCGCCGTGGGGGCAGCGTCTGCATCTGTTCGCAAACTGGACTGGTAACAGCAACTCAGCATTGCATGATGCCGATTTCTCCAATTGCAAACAAAGCCCCGGACATGATCCGGGGCCTCGTGTTTCGTTAGAAGTCCCGGATCACGTCCGGGACGGGGTCGCATCAGAAGTCGAACTTCACGCCCTGCGCCAGCGGCAGCTGGGCCGAATAGTTGATCGTGTTCGTCTGCCGCCGCATATAGCCCTTCCAGGCGTCCGATCCGCTTTCGCGACCGCCACCGGTTTCCTTCTCGCCACCGAAGGCGCCGCCGATCTCGGCGCCCGAGGGGCCGATATTGACGTTGGCGATGCCGCAGTCCGATCCGGCGGCGGAGAGGAACGCCTCGGCCTCGCGCATGTTCAGCGTGAAGATGCAGGACGACAGACCCTGCGGCACGTCGTTCTGGATCGCGATGGCCTCGTCCAGCGTCTCATAGCCCAGAACGTAAAGGATCGGCGCGAAGGTCTCGGTCCGCACGGTGTCGGTCTGCGCCGGCATCTCGGCAATCGCCGGTTCCACATAGGCGCCGCCTTGCGGTACGCCCGAGGTCACGGTCTTGCCGCCATGAACGGTGCCGCCCTCGGCCTTGGCCTTTTCCAAGGCCGCCTGCATCCGGTCGCGGGAGGCATGGTCGATCAGCGGGCCGACCAGTGTCGTCCCCTTGCGCGGATCGCCGATGGGCAGCGAGCCATAGGCCTTGGTCAGCTTGGCGACCAGATCGTCCTTGATCGAGTTATGCGCGATGAGGCGGCGGAGCGAGGTGCAGCGCTGGCCCGCCGTGCCGACGGCGGAAAAGACGATGGCGCGGACGGCCATATCGAGATCGGCCGACGGCGCGACGATCATCGCGTTGTTGCCGCCAAGCTCCAGGATCGGCCGACCCCAGCGCCCCGCGACCTTCGGCCCGACGATCCCGCCCATGCGGGTCGAGCCGGTGGCGGATACGATGGGCACGTCCTGCGAATTCACCAGCGCCTCGCCGATGGCCGGACCGCCGATCACCAGTTGCACCAGCCCTTCGGGCGCGTCGCCGAAGCGCTTCAGCGCCCGTTCCATGATCTTCATTGAGGCCATGGCGGTCAGCGGCGTCTTTTCCGAAGGCTTCCAGATCACCGGATCGCCACAGACGAGCGCGAGGGCCGTGTTCCACGACCAGACCGCGACGGGGAAGTTGAAGGCGGTGATGACGGCGCAGGGGCCCAAGGGGTGCCAGGTTTCCATCATCCGGTGGCCGGGGCGTTCGGAGGCGATGGTCAGGCCATAGATTTGGCGCGACAACCCGACCGCGAAGTCGCAGATGTCGATCATCTCCTGCACTTCGCCCAAGCCTTCCGAGGTGATCTTGCCCGCTTCCAGCGTCACGACCGCGCCAAGCTCGTCCTTGGCCGCGCGCAGTTCCTCCCCCAGAAGGCGCACAAGTTCGCCCCGGCGCGGGGCGGGCACGGTGCGCCAGGCTTTGAACGCCTCCTGCGATTTCGCGATGATCTTCGCCATGTCGCCCGGGTCGGTTTCGCGCACGCGCGCCACTTCGGCCCCGTCGATGGGCGAATGCACGGCCAGCGTGCCTCCGGTCACTTCCGCTTGGGTCAGGCCCGCGGCCTTGAGGATATCGTTGTGGCTCATGTCAGTCTCCCTTGGTGACGAAGCCGCGCTGATCGTCCATTCCCATGGAAATCAGCACCGGCGCGTCCTGTTGCCGTGTCTGAAAGTCTTGCTTTGATCCCATGCTACGCCAATCCGAAAGGATCAGCGACTGGGCCACCGCGCCGCCCAGCGTCGTGCCCGGGCCGGTGACGATAAAAAGATCGGGCGCGAACTCCCGTGCCGCGATCCCGATCGCATGGGTTAAGTCGTAGGTCTCGGTCACCTGATGGCCGAGGGTGTAGTTCCAAAGCGCGTGCGTGTCGGTCGCGCCCGGCCACCAGACAGCACCCCGCCCGTCGATCATCGGCAGCTTCGGCTGGCCGAAGAGGGATGGCGACAGTCGGGCCCGGCCCCGCTCGGCGACCGGAGCCTGAAGCGAGGAATGGAAGGCCGCGTGATTTGCGAGCCGCATCGGGAAGCGGCCCTGCACCGGGGGCACGGCGGCTTCGAACGCCTTCAGCCCGTCTTCGTTCCCCGCCAGCACCAGCATCCCGCCAAGGTCAATGGAGAGCGTCAGGACATGCCCCGCGTCGGTGATCACGCCGATCAGCGCCATCAGCTCGGCCTTGCGCGCCGGGTCGGGTCGCCAGTCCTCGCCCACGAAGGGATAGATCAGCTGGCCGCCGATCAACGCCTCCTGCATCAGCGTGCCCATAGTGTTCACCACCTCGAAACCCGCCTCGGCGCTCAGCGCGCCGCCGCAGGCCAGCGCCGAATACCAGCCCATCGAATTTCCGGTGACAGCGACCACCTCGACCCCGTCGATCGCGCGGAAATCGCCGAGGGTGGCGGCGTAGATGAGGGCAGAGGCGTTGTCGCCTCGGGTGTGTTTCGCCACCGAGTAGGAGGTGGCACTGTCCAGCGCCGAAAGCGTCTCCTGCCCGAGCGTCTGACGCGCGATGTCGAATGCGCCCAAGAGCGCGCGGTCGGCGAAATGGCTGTTGAGGTAGCCGAGTTCGGTTTTCGTGTAGGTGCCCCGGCCCGGGCAGATGACGACAGCGGTCTTCATTTCGCGCCCCCGATCAGTGCCATGGCGGCATCGAAGATACTGCCGGCCGACGGCATCGTCGCGGCATAGGCGGGGCCGGTGGCGATGAAGCTGTCCTCGGCGGTCAGGCGTGCCGTCGGAACCTTGGTGCGCTCGACGAACAGCGCCATCAGCGCTTCGGCCACGCCGCCCGACCGGCGGGTTTCATCTACGATCAGGATGCGTTTGGCGCCCGCGACGGCCTCCACCAGCGCGTCGGAGGGCAAAGGCGACAGCCAGCGCATGTCGATGACCCGTGCTTTCACGCCCTTCTCCGCCAGCCGCGCCTCGGCCTGCCGCGAGAGGTAATAGCCGTTGCCGAAAGTGACGATGGCAAGGTCCGTGCCGTCACCATAAACGCCCACCTCGCCCAGCCCGATCACCTCGGACCGGTCGGGATAGCGGCACATCCAGCCGCCGTCCTTGTCGGCGAGCAGGTCGCGCATCGGGTAGAGCGCGATGGGTTCGAGGAAGACGACGACCCGCTGTTCCTCGCGCGCCAGCCGCACGCATTCGCGCATCATCCGCGCCGCATCCGCCCCGTTCGAGGGGCAGGCGAGGATCACGCCCGGGATGTCGCGCAGGACGGCGACGGAGTTGTCGTTGTGGAAATGGCCCCCGAAGCCCTTCTGGTAGCCAAGCCCGGCGATGCGCAGCACCATCGGATTGGTGTATTGTCCGTTCGAGAAGAACGGAAGCGTCGCCGCCTCGCCCCGGATCTGGTCCTCGGCATTGTGCAGATAGGCGAGGAACTGGATTTCCGGCATCGGCACGAAGCCGTTCTGCGCCATGCCGATGGCGAGGCCGAGGATGGATTGTTCATCGAGAAGCGTGTCGATCATCCGGTCCGGCCCGAAGCGTTGGTTCAGCTTCTGGGTGACGCCATAGACGCCGCCCTTGCGCCCGACATCCTCGCCCATCATCACGATCTCGGAGTGTTCCAGCATCAGATCGGTAAGCGCCCAGTTGATCAGGCGCGACATGATCTGCGGCTCATCCATCGCCTTCAGGTCACCACCAAAGGCGGCCGCCCGCGCTTCGGCGCTCGGGCCGTTCGTGGGACGGCATTCCCGCTTCGGCGGAATGAGCGAGGCCATGACATCGCTGGCCGTCTTCAGGCGCGGCCGCGTGACCGCCTCGCCAGCGATCCGCTCCACCCGGGCATTCGTGCCCTGATAGATCGCAAGCGCCTCGGCAGTCGAAAGTGCCCCGGCCTGATCCATGAGGCGAACCGAATGCAGCAGCGGATCGTTCGCCTCCTCCGCCTCGACCTCCTCGCGAGACAGATAGGTCGTGGGCACATCCGCACCGGCATGGCCATAAAGCCGGATCGTGCCGATATGGAGGAAGGCGGGCTTCTTCCGGGTCCGGACATAATGCGCGGCCTCCGACGCCACCCGGAATGTCTCGTAGATATCGAGCCCGTTGCAGTGGAAATACTTCAGCCCCGGCCGGTTCCGGAAGGTGGCGGCGATCCAGCCCTTCGGAGTCTTTGTCGAAATGCCGATGCCGTTGTCCTCGCAAACGAACAGCAAAGGGAGCGGGATCGACTGGTAGGACGTCCACTGGGCCGTGTTGAACGCGCCCTGCGCGGTAGAATGGTTGGCCGAGGCATCGCCGAACGAACAGTAGACGATAGCGTCGTCGGGCAGCGCCTTGTGCTCCGGCGCGTGCCGCCGCGCGGCACCGATGGCGTAGGCCGCGCCCACCGCCTTGGGCAAATGCGAGGCGATGGTCGAGGTCTGGGGCGGAATGTTCAGCGCCTTCGATCCCAGCACCTTGTGCCGCCCGCCCGAAATCGGGTCCTCGGACGAGGCCGCGAAGGACAGCAGCATGTCCCAGGTGATGCTTTGTCCCGGCACCTGCTGGCTGCGCGCGATCTGAAAGGCCGCGTCGCGGTAGTGAAGGAAGGCCATATCGGTTGGACGCAAAGCAGCGGCAACCGCCGCCAGCCCCTCATGCCCCGAAGAGCCGATGGTATAAAACCCCTGCCCCGCCTTCTGCATCGCCCGGCTCTGCCGGTCGAGCGCGCGGGAAAGACACCCGGCGCGATAGACCGATACCGCCTCAGCCGCCGAAAGCGGCCCGGACGGAGCGGCCCCGGCAGGCAGGTCGCCCGCGGCCACCCGGCTCAAAAAGTTCTCATGAACAATGTCGGCGCGGTCCATATCTTGCTCGCTTGCTCTTCACCTGTTCCCAAATATCCCCGCCGGAGGCATCCGATCGATCGGCCGGGAGCCTCCGGCGGAGATATTTCCGGCAAGATGAACTCAGAAAAACGCCTGCAGCCCGGTGATCGCCCGCCCGAGGATGAGCGCGTGGACATCATGGGTGCCTTCGTAGGTGTTGACGGTCTCCAGATTGACCATGTGCCGCATGACCTGGAAATCCTCCTGAATGCCGTTGCCGCCATGCATGTCCCGGGCATGGCGCGCGATTTCCAGGGCCTTGCCGCAATTGTTGCGCTTGACGATGGAAATCATCTCGGGCGCGGCCTTCGCCTCGTCCATCAGGCGACCGACACGCAGGGAGGCCTGAAGGCCGAGGGAAATCTCGGTCATCATGTTGGCGAGCTTCAGCTGATAAAGCTGGGTCTGGGCCAGCGGCCGGTTGAACTGCTTGCGGTCAAGCCCGTATTGGCGCGCGGCATGCCAGCAGAATTCGGCGGCGCCCAGAACCCCCCAGGAAATACCGTAACGCGCGCGGTTGAGGCAACCGAACGGGCCCTTCAGCCCCTCCACGTTCGGCAACAGTGCGTCTTCGCCGACCTCGACATTCTCCATCACGATCTCGCCGGTGATCGAGGCGCGTAAGCTGAGCTTGCCGCCGATCTTTGGCGCGGAAAGCCCCTTCATGCCCTTGTCGAGGACAAAGCCCCGGATCTTGCCGCCATGCGCCTCTGACTTGGCCCAGACGACGAAGACATCCGCGATGGGCGCGTTCGAGATCCACATCTTCGACCCGTTCAGCACATAGCCGGTCGCGGTCTTGGTCGCGCGCGTCTTCATGCCGGCGGGATCGGAGCCCGCATCGGGTTCGGTAAGGCCGAAACAGCCGGTGAATTCGCCCGAGGCGAGCTTCGGCAGGTACTTCTTCCGCTGCTCCTCGGACCCGTAGGCGTAGATCGGATACATGACGAGCGAGGACTGCACGGACATCATCGAGCGGTAGCCGCTGTCGACGCGCTCCACCTCACGCGCGATGAGGCCGTAAGAGACATAGCCCGCCCCCAGCCCGCCGTATTCCTCGGGGATGGTCACGCCCAGAAGCCCCATCTCGCCCATTTCGCGGAAGATCGCGGGGTCGGTCTTTTCCTCGCGGTAAGCCTCGATCACCCGTGGCTGAAGCTTTTCCTGCGCATAGGCGCGCGCGCCGTCACGCAGCATGCGTTCTTCCTCGGTCAGTTGGTCTTCCATACGGAAGGCATCTTCCCAGTCAAAGCGGGAAAGATCGGGGGCGTCTTTGGGTTTCAGGGCCATGGGGTCCTCACTTCAGGTTCGCGCAGAAACGCGCAATGCGGGTGGCGGCCTCTTGCAGAGAGGCCCGGGAATAGGCGTAGGACAGCCGGACATAACCCGGCGTGCCGAAGGCACGACCGGGGACGAGGGCGACGCCCTCCTCCTCAAGCAAAGCCTCGCAGAAATCGGCATCCGTTTCGATGCGGCGCCCTTTTCCAGTGGTCTTGCCAAAGGCGCGAGCGCAGCCGGGGAAGAGGTAGAAAGCCCCGTCGGCCGAGGGGCAATCGAGGACCCCGGCCGAATTCAGTGCCGCGACCATCATATCGCGCCGCTCGCGAAAATCGTCGCAGTGTTCTGCCAGAAGCTGTTGATCCCCCTCCAGCGCTGCCATGGCCGCCGCCTGGGAAACCGAAGAGGCGCCCGAGGTGATCTGGCTTTGCACCGCTACCATGGCCGAGATGAGCCGCTTCGGCCCGATCCCCCAACCAATGCGCCAGCCGGTCATGGCATAGCTTTTCGACACGCCGTTCACGATCAGCGTCCGGTCGCAAAGGTCGGACGCGACCGCACGGAAGGAATGGAAGGGAACATAGGAGATATGCTGGTAAATCTCATCGACCATGATGCCGACATGGGGCGAGTCGCGCAGAACCTCGGCCAGCGCCTCCAGATCGTCCCTGCCATAGGCGGCCCCGGATGGGTTCGAGGGCGAGTTCAGGAGAAGCCAGCGCGTCTTCGGCCCGATCGCGGCGCGAAGCTGTTCGGGCGTGATGCGAAAGCCGGTTTCGGCACTCGTGGGCAGCACGACCGCCTTGCCGTCGCAAACCGCGATGATGTCGGGATAGCTGGTCCAGTAGGGGGCGACGATCAGCACCTCGTCGCCGGGATCGAGCGTGGCCGCGAAAGCGTTATAAAGCACCTGCTTGGCACCGGTGCAGACGATGATTTCGCCGGTCTCGGGCCTGTAGCCATTCTCGCGCTGGCAGGCCGCGCCAATGGCCTTGCGCAGCGCGAGTGTCCCGGCGGTCAGCGTATAGCTCGTTTCACCCGCCAGTGCCGCCTTGTGGGCAGCTTCGATAACCGGTGCGGGTGTCGGGAAATCCGGCTCGCCGGTGCCGAGCGTGATGACGTCCCGCCCTTCGCGCTTCAGCGCATCGGCCAGTTCGGAAATCTTCAGGATTTCCGAAAGTTCGACCGCGTCGATACGCGCGGAGCGGCGGAAGGGGTCGGACATGGAGGCCTCATGCAGGTTCATATGCATTATGGGCCATTGTCAGCGGTCAGGATACCGCTATTCTGGCCATTTAATATGCATGGAGAACATATATGGCGACGCCCCGCCGGTTCCTGCCGTCGGTTTCCCTGCTGACTGCCTTTGAATCCGTCGTGCGCACCGGTTCGACGCTGGCGGCCGCCCGCGATCTGGACCTGACGCAGGGCGCGGTCAGCCGTCTGATCCAGAATCTTGAGGCGCAACTTGGGGTTACACTTTTCCTACGCGAGCGACGCAGGCTGATCCCCACCGACCATGCGCTGGCCTATGCCCGCGATGTGGTGAAGGCCTTGGACCTGATCTCGCGCGGGTCGATGCGGGTTCGTTCGAATACCGGCGGCGGTACGCTGTCGCTGGCCATCCTGCCGACCTTTGGCACGCGCTGGCTTGCCCCGCGCCTGCCGCGATTTCTGGCCGATCATCCGGGGATCACGATCAATCTTGGGACAAGGCTGAAACCCTTCGACTTCGAGGAAGAAGGGTTTGACGCTGCAATCCATTTCGGGGCCGAGAACTGGGCAGGGACCGGATCGGTCAAGCTCTTCGACGAACGGCTTGTCGCCTGCTCGGCACCGCGGTTCCTTGCCGATCATCCGGTCGGTGAACCCGTCGATCTGATCGGCCTGCCGCTTTTGCAGCTCGAAACCCGGCCGAATGCCTGGGGTGCATGGTTCGCCCATCACGGCGTCGAACGGCGGGTGGGGCAGGGGATGCTCTTCGACCAGTTCGCGCCGATGATCCAGGCGGTGATCCACGGGCTGGGCGTGGCGCTTCTGCCCGAGTTCCTCGCGAAGCCGGAACTGGCCGATGGCCGGTTGGTGCAGGTCTATGGCGGGCCGGTCCGGGGCGATGGCAGCTATTACCTTGTCTGGCCTTCGGTCGGGGCATGGTATCCGCCCTTGCAGGCCTTCCGCGATTGGCTGGTGGCCGAGGCCGCCGACCCTGATGGCGAGGCGATGTTGCCCCGTTGACCTTTTCCCCTGCCGGGATCACGTTTGCCCCATGAACACGCGCCCCGATATCCATGACCGGCTCGCAGCATCCTTGAAGGAGGCGCGGAAGTCCAAAGGCCTCAGTCTCGACGCGATTGCCAAACTGTCAGGTGTGTCGCGGTCGATGGTCAGCCAGATCGAACGGGGCGAGAGCAGCCCGACCGTTTCGACGCTCTGGAACCTGACGCAGGCCCTGCAGGTCGATTTCGCCGGGCTTCTGGAAGGGCGCACCGCGTCCGGAATCGAGGTGATCCGGTCTGAGGCCGCACCGGTGATTGCGGGGCGTGGGCAGAGCGTGCGCATCCGCATCCTGTCGCCCGCCGAGGCGGCGGGAGAGCACGAGGTCTATGACCTTGCCTTCGATGCCGGGGGGGCGCTTGTCAGCGACCCGCACGGGCCGGGTTGCCGCGAGCATCTGACCGTTCTGGAGGGCGCGGTGACGGTTGTATCTGGTGAGGACCGTCAGCGGCTGGGCGTCGGCGACACGGCACGCTATTTCGCGGACCGGCCGCACCGGATCGCCGCGGAAGGCGGACCGGCGCGGGCGATCCTGATCGTGCAGAACAGTTGAGGGCGGACGGGGGCGCTGCCCCCGTGCCCCCGAGGTAATTGGAGCAAGATGAAGGCGAATCCATGATGATGGATTGATTTCCGTCATATTGACAATTCCATGATGGCAGATATTATTCCGTCAAGATGGAGGAGATTCTGTGATGCCGGACAAAACTGGTTTCTTGCAGCATCTGAGCGACACCCTGAAAGGGATCGAGGCCGACGGTCTCTACAAACGCGAGCGGCTTATTACCTCGGCGCAGGGCGCGCATGTGAAGGTGGCGGGGCGCGATGTCCTGAACCTCTGCGCCAACAACTATCTGGGCCTTGCCGATCATCCGGCGCTGATCGCGGCAGCGAAGGCAGCGATGGACGGGCACGGCTACGGCATGGCCTCCGTCCGCTTCATCTGCGGAACGCAGGACCTGCACCGCGAGCTTGAGGCGCGGATCGCGCGGTTTCTTGGAAAGGACGATGCGATCCTCTTTGCCGCCTGTTTCGACGCCAATGGCGGTCTGTTCGAACCCTTGCTGGGGCCGGAGGACGCGATCGTCTCGGATGCCCTCAATCACGCCTCGATCATCGACGGCATAAGGCTCTGCAAGGCGAAACGCTACCGCTATGGCAATTCCCACATGGCCGATCTGGAAGCGCAGTTGAAGGCGGCGCGCGCGGATGGGGCACGGTTCATCATGATCGCGACCGACGGCGTATTTTCGATGGACGGCTATCTGGCGAAACTGCCCGAGATCGTGGCGTTGGCGGAGACATATGGCGCGCTGACCATGGTCGATGATTGCCACGCGACCGGGTTCATGGGGCCGCAGGGGCGTGGGACGCCGGCCCATGCCGGGGTCGATGTCGATATCCTGACGGGCACCTTGGGCAAGGCGCTGGGTGGCGCATTGGGCGGCTATATCGCGGGGCCGCAGCCGGTCATTGACCTTCTGCGCCAGCGGGCGCGGCCCTATCTCTTCTCGAACGCCCTGCCCCCTGCCGTGGTCGCGGCCGGTATCGCCGCCCTTGATCTGGTCGAGGCGGCGGACGATCTGAGGGCGCAGTTGTTCGACAATGCCCGCTACTGGCGCGCGGGGCTGGAGGATGCCGGTTTCACGCTTCTGTCCGGAGAACACCCGATCATCCCGGTGATGCTGGGCGAGGCGAAGCTCGCGCAGGCGATGGCAGCGGCGCTTTATGAGCGTGGCGTCTATGTCTCGGGCTTCTTCTTCCCGGTGGTGCCGAAGGGTCAGGCGCGCATCCGGACCCAGATGAACGCTAAGCTGACGACGGCTGATCTGGATTTCGCGCTCGACGCCTTCCGGGGCGCGGGCAAAGCGGTGGGGGCGATCTGATGCGCAATGACATGAAGGCACTGGCCAAGACACAGCCCGAGGTCGGGCTCTGGATGGAACACCGGCCCGTGCCCGAGATCGGGCCGGATGACGTGCTGATCCGCATCCGCAAGACCGGCATCTGCGGCACCGACATCCACATCTGGAACTGGGACGAATGGGCCGCGCGCACCGTGCCGGTGGGCTTGGTCACAGGCCACGAATTCGCGGGGGAGATTGTCGAGATCGGGCGGAATGTCGAGGGGCTGACGATCGGTCAGCGCTGTTCGGGTGAGGGTCATCTGATCGGCAAGAAAAGCCGCCAGAGCCGGGCCGGCAAGTTCCATCTCGACCCGGCCACGCGCGGCATCGGCGTCAACGAGCAGGGGGCCTTTGCCGAGTACCTGAAGCTGCCCGCCTTCAACGTCGTGCCCCTGCCCGATGAGATTGATGACGAGATTGGGGCGATCCTCGACCCCTTGGGCAACGCCGTCCACACGGCGCTTTCCTTCGATCTTGTGGGCGAGGATGTGCTGATCACCGGCGCCGGCCCCATCGGCATCATGGCTGCCGCCGTCGCCCGCCATGTCGGCGCGCGGCATGTGGTGATCACCGATGTCAATCAGGACCGGCTCGACCTTGCCGCTCATGTCACGGATGTGGTGCCGGTGAATGTGGCCAAGCAGGACCTGAAGGATGTCGAAGGCGCTTTGAAGATGAAGGAGGGCTTCGACGTCGGCATGGAGATGTCGGGCAATCAGGCGGCCCTCGACCAGATGGTCGAGAACTTGGTGATGGGCGGGCGCATCGCGATGCTCGGCATCCCGCCGGGCAAATCACCCGTCGACTGGTCCCGCATCGTCTTCAAGGCGATCACGATCAAGGGCGTCTACGGCCGCGAGATCTTCGAAACCTGGTACAAGATGATCGCGATGCTGGAAAACGGCCTCGACATCCGCCGGGTCATCACCCACCGCTACAGGGTTGACGACTTCCGCGACGGGTTCGAGATCATGCGCTCGGGCAAAAGCGGCAAGGTCGTGCTCGACTGGACCTGAGGTTGCTTGACGGGTGCTCGGCGGCCATGGGATGCCATGAATGACCACACAAGCGAGACCTCCGTCATGACCAAGCCACGCGCCCGCGATCTCGGCCTGCCCTTCCCGGGCATGACCGGAGCCCATAACGCGATTACCGACGTGCCGGGCGTGACGGTTGGCTTTTCCACGCTGACAGACCCGTCCCGCGGGATGCGGACAGGCGTCACCGCCATCATTCCGCGCGACGACGACGGCGACCCGCAGCCGGTCTGGGGCGGCTTTTTTGCGCTCAATGGCAATGGCGAGATGACCGGCACCCACTGGATCAACGACGCCGGTTATTTCATCGGCCCGGTTTGCATCACCAACACCCATGCCATCGGCGCGGTGCATGACGGTGCCGTGCGCTGGATGATCCGCCGCTACGCCCGGCACTTTCGCGACGATCATGCCTGGGCCATGCCGGTCGTCGCGGAAACCTATGATGGCGTTCTGAACGACATCAACGCCATGTTCGTGACAGCGGATCACGCCGTGGCTGCACTCGATGCGGCCAAAGGTGGCCCGGTTGCCGAAGGGTCGACCGGCGGCGGCAACGGCATGATCGCCTACGGCTTCAAGGGCGGCACCGGAACCTCTTCGCGCCGCGTCACCGTCGGTGGCGTTGCCTACACCGTTGCGGCCCTTGTGCAGGCCAACTACGGGCGGCGCGAATGGTTCACGGTTCTTGGTGCACCTGTCGGCCGGCACATGCCCGAGGATAATCCGCGCCGCAAGGAACTCGGCTCCATCATCGTCGTTCTGGCCACGGATGCGCCGCTTTCGGCGGCACTGCTGCGGCAAATGGCCAAGCGCGCGGCACTCGGCGTCGCGCGATCGGGCTCGCCCGGCGGCAACAGTTCGGGCGACATCTTCCTTGCCTTTTCGACGGCAGCGCCAATGCCGGTTCCCGAACATGCCCCGGCCGTGATCGCGCAACCAAGCGTCAACTGGGACAGGATGGATATCCTTTACAACGCGGCGGTGGAGGCGGTGGACGAATCCGTCATCAACGCCATTGTCGCGGGCGAGCCGGTGGAGGCGGTCAAGCCCAAGGGCTGGATCTGTCCGGCCATCGACATTGACGACATGTGCCGGATCCTGGCCCTTTACGGTCGTGGACCGGAAGCCACAACGGCCTGATCACGCCGTCTCAGCCGCGATCATCCTTTCGACGAGTTTGCGAAACCGCATAGCGCCGGCGTCGAGGCCGAGATTCAGATAGGGCGTGGCCGGGTTCTTCATGCCCTTGTGAACATCTTCCAGAACGTCCTTGTCTTCGTTGAAGGCCATCGTCGCGCCCTCGAACATCCGGCGCGAGACATCTTCGTCATCGGCCAGCGCGTTGCGGTGCTGAAACCAGAAATAGCGCGTATTGTCCTCATCGACCGGTGTCATGAAGTTGTAGGAGAAGTTCACAAAGGCCGTCGCCGGCAGATTGTCGTCGTCGCCGCCCGTGCCGGATGGGGCATAGATGGACTTGTTGATGGCAGTGGACGGCAGGCGGCATTCATAGTGCTGCTTTCGGTCGCAATTGCCGTTGAAGCCGAGGAATTGCTGGTAATAGGGCGCTGCCGGTCTGTCCGGTATCCAGCGCCAGACAATGACCCGGTCGTCGCCTTCGGTGATCTGCAAAGGCACATTGTCCGTCCCCGCCCCGGCAAAAGATGTGAGATGCACCCAGGCGACGTGAGAGGGGTCAAGCAGGTTGTCGGTGATCCAGAGGTAGTTGCAGGCGATGTCGAGCGCACCGCGCCGGGTCTTGCCCCAGGAAGGGTTGTCGTAATTCGGGATGTCGATCAGCTTGGCGGAATCGGCCGCCGCTGTATCACCGGGCCAAATCCAGACAAAGCCGTATCTTTCCATCACCGGATAGGACCGGACCCGGGCCCGCTTCGGGATCGCGTCTTCCTGCGTCGGCGCCGCGACACAGGTGCCCGCGCCATCGAAGGTCAGCCCGTGATAGCCGCAAACGACGGTATCGCCCGCGATCTTGCCCTTGGACAGGGGCAGCTTTCTGTGGGGGCAGGCATCTTCCAGCGCGACCGGGGCGCCATCGGCCTTGCGGTAAAACACGATCTCGCGGTCGAAGAATCGCTCGGCCTTCAGTTCGCGACCGAAATCCTCACTCCGCCCCGCCACGTACCAGCAATTCAGTGGAAACTCGCCCGAGAACATTGCAGCCTCCGCATCGGATCTTCTTGCCTGCTGTCCTAGCACATGGTTTAACTGGGATAAAGTTTTTTACGAATATGCAAGACATGAGCCAGTCAGCCCTTCGCGTCGACATGCATGCCCATTTCTATGGCGGCGGCCTTGACGACATGCTGCACCGGCGGTCCTCCCGCCCCTACCTGCGCCACCGTGACGACGGAACCCAAGCGATGGTCGCCATGAATGGCGAGTTTCCGTTCAAGCCGGATTACTTCGACATCAACGTCGGGCTCGCACAGATGGACCGGCAGGGTCTGACCCACCGGATGCTGACCTTTCCCGGGGCACTGGGGCTCGACGCTCTGCCGGCGGCCGAGGTCGCACCGGCAATTTCGGCCTTCAACACCTATCTCGCGCGCCTTCGCCATGAAACGGACGGGCGCATCTTCGGGCTGGCCGGTCTGCCCCTTGCGGATATCGGCCTTGCGGTCGCTGAGGTGCGGCGCATTCGCCGCGACCTGAACCTGCCCGGCATCATCCTGCCCTCGAACTACTTCAACGCCATCGGCGACGCCAAGGCGCTTGCGCCCATCCTCGCGGCGGCGAACGAAACCGGCTGCCATATCATGCTGCACCCCGGTCTTCGGACCGGCGAGGCACCGCCCCCGGCGCCTCCCGATTTCATGCAATACCGAACCTCCGCCGTCGCGCTACAAAGCCAGATCGCCCAGAATGTGTTGACCATGATCCTTTCGGACATCATGGACATCTGGCCCCGGCTGTCCTTCCAGATCGTCAATCTCGGCGGCACCATCCCTTTCATCTACGAACGCATGGAAGCGATCGCACGCCACCGCAATCCGGACACACCCTTTCCGACGCGAAAGCTCAGAAACCTCTGGTATGATTGCGCCTCGCTTGGCCCCCGGGCGCTCGAAGCCGCGGTCGGCCTTTACGGACCCGATCGCATCTTTCTTGGTTCCGACTTTCCCATCTTCACCGAAAACCCTTATGAAGGGGCAATCAGACCCGCCGAGATTTCCGACGAGGCCAAGGCAATGATTGCCGGTACGAATGCGAAGAACCTGCTCGACGCGCTGTCAGAACCTCGGCCGGAAGCGGCCGGCGGGATATGAGCGATCCGCAGAACCCCGCGCTGGCCGGCGCCATCAGCAGCGCCGTCGGTAGGGCCGTGCGGCATCACCGCATCCTTGCCGACATGACGCTTCGCGAACTTGGGCAGCGGTCCAGGGTTTCCTCCGCGATGATATCGCGGATCGAGAACGGGCAGGTCTCACCATCGCTCGCAACGCTCGAAAGCCTCGCCGCGGCGCTGTCCGTGCCGGTCGTGTCCCTCTTTCAGAACACGATCCAGACGGCCGATATCAGCTTTGTGAAGGAAGGCCGGGGCTTGCCCTCCAAGCGCATCGCCCCCGGCCATGTCCACGACTTTCGGATTCTGGGAAACTTCTCCAACAACCAACTGCGCCTTCACGCCGCCAGTGTGACGCTGGATCGCAAGGATGACGGAACACACCCCTTCTATGTCAGCAATGGCTATATTTTCATGACCATAACGGAAGGGTCCTGCATCTATAATTGCGGCGGTCAGGAGTTTGACATGGGTCCGGGCGACAGCCTGACATTCGATGCCCAGCTGCGCCACGGCGTTACGCGGGTACTGACCGACCGTGTCACTTTCACGACCGTGTCGGCTCGCCCCGCCTAGAACCCCGACGCGAGATATCTAGCCCCGCTCGTCCGTCTTCATCCGCCGTTCCAGCCAGCGGACGCCAGCCGACACGATCAGGATGAGGACCAGATATTCCAGCACGAGGACCGTATAAATTTCGAGCGGGCGATATTCGCTGACGACCAGTTCATTGGCCTTCCGCGTCAGTTCCGGCATCCCGATTACGGATACCAGCGACGACATCTTGAGCATATAGACCAGCTGATTGCCGAGCGCGGGCAAGATACGCCGGATCGCCTGCGGAAGGATGACAAAGCGCATCGTGTCGACGTAGTTCAACGAAACCGAATGCGCCGCCTCGTACTGGCCCTTGGCGATGGACTGGATACCGGCGCGAAATATCTCGGCCTCGAACGCGCTGTCGGACAGGGCAAGCGCGATGACGCCAGCCCAGAAGACGCTGATGGTCAGGCCGGTCAGCTGCGGCAAACCGTAATAGACCCACAGGATAAGGACGAGAATCGGAACGGCGCGGATCAGTTCCACATAGACCCGGCTCGTCCGCCGCAACCATGCGTTTGAGGACAGGCCAGGCAGGGCGACCAGCAGGCCCACGACCACGGAGATGCAGATTGCCGTCAGCGAAAGTGCGATCGTATAGCGCAGCCCGCCCAGCATGAAATTGAGATTGACGGCGCCGGACTTGGTCATCGGGTTGACCACGTACCAGCCCCACTGCGCGGAACAACCGGTCAGCAGGAGCAGCGGCAATAGCCAAAGGATCGCTCGTTTCATCGCGCCGTCCCTCAATGCTGCAATATCTGCTGAAGAAATGTCTGCGTCCGGGCACTTTCCGGCGCCTTGAAGAACTTTTCCGGCGGCGCGGTTTCGACGATCTCGCCGTGATCCATGAAAACCATGACATCGGCGACCCGGCGGGCAAAGCCCATCTCATGTGTGACGCAGACCATTGTCATGCCCGTACCGGCCAGTTCCACGATCACGTCCAGCACTTCCGAGATCATTTCGGGGTCGAGCGCCGAGGTCGGCTCGTCGAACAGCATGATCTTCGGTTCCATGCAGAGGGCACGGGCGATGGCCACACGCTGTTGCTGCCCGCCTGACAGCTGCCGCGGATATTTGTCGGCCTGTTCGGGGATACGGACGCGGGCGAGATAGCGGTTGGCCAGTTCACGCGCGGCTTCGGGGTGCATCTTGCGGGCGCGCACCGGGCCAAGCATCAGGTTCTCCATCACCGTCAGATGCGGGAAGAGATTGAACTGCTGAAAGACCATGCCGACACGGGCCCGAACCGAATCGAGGCTCTTGCGGCTTCCGTTCAGCGGCACACCGTCGACGACAATGGTCCCGGCCTGATGCTGTTCCAGCCCGTTCATGCATCGAATCAAGGTGGATTTGCCGGAACCCGACGGGCCGCAGATAACGACCCTTTCGCCCGGCGCAACAGTGAATGAAACGTTGTTAAGAACCCGAAAATCGCCAAAATGCTTGGAAACACCGTTCATCTCGATAATGGCTTTTGATTGCTGCGCCACGGCACGGTCCCTTCATCGCAATGTCCGGTAGCCAGACAATAACGGGCGATTTGCGCCACATGCAATATATTAAACTATTTGCAAATCGGCCGCATTCGCAGGATCATCCTACTATAGTCCAGACAGGGAGCTCGATATGAAACTACTCAAGACCGCCATGGCAGCGATCACCGTCCTGACGCTTGCGACAACCGCACAGGCGCAATCGGCACTGCAGGACATCCTCAGCAGCGGCAAGTTGCTCGTCGGCACGACGGGCGACTGGAACCCGATGACGATGAAAAGCCCCGATACCGACAGCTATACCGGCTATGACATCGACGTGATGACCCAGATGGCCACCGATCTGGGTGTCGAGGTCGAATTCGTCGCCACGGACTGGAAGACGCTCGTCAGCGGCGTGACCGCCGGCAAATACAACATCACGGGATCGGCGTCGATTTCGCCGGCGCGCGCCAAGGCGGCCGGTTACTCGATCAGCTATTTTTCACTCGCGACCGTCCCGCTGGTTAGGACCGATAGCGGCGACAAGTACAAGGACTGGGCCGATCTCGACAGCGCCGACGTCACCGTGGCCGCCACGCTCGGGACGACGCAGGAAAAGCAGGTGAAGGAGTTCTTCCCGAACGCACAACACAAGATCGTGGAAGCCCCCGCCCGTGACTTCCAGGAGGTTCTGGCCGGTCGCGCGGATGCGCATATCACGTCGAACGTCGAGGCGCTGAAACTCGTCGAACAATACCCGGAACTGAAGATCGTTCCAGTGTCCGCACCACGCGCCAAGACGCCAATCGCCATGCTTCTTCCGCAGGGCGACCAGGTCTGGATCAACTACGTCAACACCTGGATCACACTGAAGAAGGAAGCTGGCTTCTTCGACGAATTGGGCAAGAAGTGGCGCCTGACCGAATGATCCGGCACTTTTGGGGATGCTGACGATATATGCCATTCCGGTAAGCCTTTACTGCGCCAAATTGCGCATTGCGCTTCGGCACAAGGGGCTTGAATGGCAGGAAATTCCTCCGCCGGGCGGCTATGGCTCGGCGGAGTACAGGGCTCTGGTGCCCGCGGGTAACCTGCCCGCGCTGCGGCACGACGGGTTTCTGATCGCCGATGGCGAGGCAACCGCGGAATACCTTGACGAGGTTTTCCCCAGTCGCACCCTCCTCCCCGGCTCGGCCAAAGACCGCGCCCATGCACGGATGCGGTCCCGGTTTCACGACACCCGGCTGGAGCCGGCAGTGCGGGCACTCTTCCGCCACATCGGCGAAGACCCCGGCCGCGACGTGCTGGACCCGATATCGCAGCAGATCAACGCGCGGCTGACCGAATTGGCGCAGTTGCTGGAAATCGCGCCGCCCGCTGCAGATCTGACGCTGGGCGATTGCGGATTCCCGATCACCGCGGAGTGGATCGAGGCACTGACACCCGTGTTCGATCTGCGGATCGAATGGCCGGCCGCAGTCCAAACCTACCTTGAACAGGTCCGGCAGTTTCCGGCCGTCGCAGCGGAACTGGCGAGCTACCGCCCTGTCCTGATGGACTGGCTGCGACGCGAGACGGGCGCATGAAACTCCAGCTCATGACATGGCCCGAGGTCGAGGCCTACCTGAGCCGTGCGGACACGATTATCCTGCCGGTCGGGTCGACGGAGCAACATGGGCCGATCGGCCTGATCGGCACCGACGCCTACTGCGCAGAGATCATTGCCGACGAGGCGGCAGAGATCTGCGGTGCGATTGTCGCGCCCGTCCTCGCGCTGACACCCGCGCCCTTCAATATGGCATTTCCCGGAACGATTTCGCTATCGACCGGGACATTTCAGTCCGTGATGGCCGAGGTCCTGTCCGGTCTGATTGCCCATGGTTTCGGCCACATCTATGTTCTCAATGCGCATGGCGCCAACCTGGCCCCTCTGACCGAAACCACGCGAGACATCGAGGGGGCATCAATCCGCATTCGCAGCTGGTGGGATTTCGGCCCGGTCAATGCCCTGCGGCAGGAGCTCTATGGCAGTTGGGAAGGGATGCACGCGACACCGTCCGAGGTCGCCATTACCCAGGCAAGGTTGCGCGTGCTGCCCATGCATTCACTCGCCGAAACGCCGCCGCGGCAATTGACCGATGAATTCATCAGGACCCATTCAGGCGATCGTCACGGCCCACCCGACGCCCACCGTGCGGCGTTCCCCGATGGCCGCGTCGGGTCGCATTCGGCCCTGGCGAAGCCCGAACATGGGACACGCCTCATTGCCGTCGCCGCAGCAGCCGTGGCTGCCGATATTAAGGAGTTTTCGCACAGGAACTGAGCGTGGCCCGGACGAATTGCCGTCAGGATCCGAAGAAAGTGGCTGTCGGGGTAACAAGACAGCCGAAAGTCGGGATAGGATGCGGTACCCGGTACACCGCAACGAGGGACAAGAAGGACGATGCCGAAGGCAGAGCCAGTGATCAGCCTCGAAAATGTTTCGAAGTTCTTCGGGCCGTTTCAGGCGTTGAAGGATGTCAATCTGACGGTATCGGCCGGCGAACGGGTCGTGATCTGCGGCCCCTCTGGCTCCGGCAAGTCGACCGTAATCCGCTGCATCAACCGGCTTGAGGAACATACATCTGGCACGATCATTGTCGATGGCACCGAGCTTAGCGAAGACACCCAAAACATTCGTGCCGTCCGGCAGGATGTCGGGATGGTGTTTCAGCAGTTCAATCTCTTCCCGCATCTCACGGTGCTGGAAAACCTGACAATCGGTCCGATCCGCGTACGCAAGATGGACAAGGGCAAGGCCGAGGCGCTGGCCCGTAAATACCTTGATCGCGTTCACATTCCAGAACAGGCCGGCAAATACCCGTCCCAACTATCGGGCGGGCAGCAGCAGCGCGTCGCCATTGCCCGGTCGCTTTGCATGGAACCGCGGATCATGCTTTTTGACGAGCCGACCTCGGCGCTCGATCCCGAGATGATCAACGAGGTTCTGGACGTCATGGTCGAACTGGCTGGGTCAGGCATGACGATGGTCGTCGTCACCCACGAAATGGGGTTTGCCCGCAAGGTCGCGGACAAGATGGTCTTCATGGAGGGCGGCCAGATCATCGAGGTGGCCCCGCCGGAGAAGTTCTTCACCAATCCAGACAGCGATCGCTGCCGCGCCTTCCTTGACCAGATACTGGAGCACTGAGTTGCACGCGGACAGCGAAACCATGCTGAAAGGTGGCAAGGCCGGGTCTCGCCCGCGTATCGCCTTCGGCCGATGGCTGTCGACCCGGCCGGCCTCCATCGTGATCTACATCCTCGTGATGTGGGCCATCGTGGAAGCGGCGCTGACGGGCGCTGCGGCCATGGGCTATAACTGGCAGTGGTACCGTATCCCCAAATACTTCTACGAAATCCGCGAGGGTCAGATTGTCGCCGGACCGTTGATCTGGGGACTTGGCGGGACCATCGCCCTTTCCGTCACGGCATTCGTCCTTGCGACGGTGATCGGCTTCGTGATCGCCTTGCTGCGCCTCTCCGATCTTGTCGTCGGGCGTGCCGTCGCCCGCGCGTTTCTTGAAATCGTCCGCAACACCCCGCTGCTCGTCCTTCTCTATGTTTTCTACTACGTCTTCGGCCCGATCTTCGGGCTCAACCGCTATACCGCGAGCGTCGGTTGCCTTGCCATTTTCCATGCGGCGCTGATCTCTGAGATCTTTCGTGCCGGGATCAACGCCGTGCCCACCGGGCAATGGGAGGCCGCAAAATCCATCGGGATGAGCACCGGCCAGATCTACCGCTATATCATCGTTCCCCAGTCGCTGCGGTTCATGTTGCCGCCGATGACCGGTGAGGTCGTCAACATGATCAAGAGCTCGGCCATCGTCAGCGTCATCGCGGTCGCGGAACTGACGACCATTGGGAGGAACATCATCTCCGACACCTACATGAGCTTCGAGATCTGGTTCACGGTCGCGGCCGTCTACATGGTGGTCACGCTGATCGTGTCGGGCTGCGCCACGCTTCTGGAACGGCGCTACGCTGTCAAAGACTAACTACCAATCACAACAGAGGAGAGAGACACCATGAAACTGACAAGACGGATGCTCAATCTCGCATTGGGTACAATTGTTGCGGCGGCGGTCGCCCTGCCATTGGCCGCACAGGAAGCGACCCAGGCGCTGTCCAAGGAAAGCGTCATCGAGACGATCAAGCAGCGCGGCGTCATCAAGATCGGCCTGTCGCTCTTCGTGCCCTGGTCGATGCGCGACAAGAACGGCGACCTGATCGGGTTCGAACTCGATGTCGGCCGCCAGCTGGCCGAGGACATGGGTGTTGATGTCGAATTCGTGCCGACCGCCTGGGACGGGATCATCCCGGCACTGGTCGCGGGCAAGTTCGATGTCATCATCTCGGGGATGTCGATCACGGCGGAACGGAACCTGACCGTCAACTTCTCCGATCCTTACGCCTTTTCCGGCCTGACGATCCTCGCCAACAAAGCGATGACGGCGGGATTCACGCTTGAGGATTTCAACAAGCCCGAAGTGACCTTCGCCGCGCGGCGGGGGGCAACGCCGGTGCAGGTGATCGAGCGCATCTTCCCGGACGCGACGCTGCTGCAGTTCGACGAAGACGGCGCGGCCACGCAGGAGGTGCTGAACGGCAACGCCCATGCCACGATGGCGTCGGAACCGACGCCGTCGCGCGAAGCGCGCAAGAACCCCGAAACGCTCTATGTCCCGTTCGATCAGGTCTGGGACGCGCGCGGCGAGGCATTTGCCTACCGCAAGGGCGACCCGGACGCGACGAACTACTTCAACAACTGGATCGGGACGCGGTGGCGCACCGGCTGGCTGAAGGCGCGCCACGACTACTGGTTCAAGGGCAACGAATGGGAATCCATGGTTGACCAGTAACGAAACGCGGTACCCGGCCACAGGGCCGGGTACCGGCATTCCCCGCGAAAGCTGCATATGATCGCGAAGCTGAAAAAGCTGCATTGGCTCGACTACCTGATCCTTTCGGTTCTGGTCGCGTTCTTTGCCGTGATCTGGTTCCGCATTTCGGGAACGCTGAACTACAAATGGCAGTGGGAGCGTATTCCGAACTACGTTCTGCGCTGGGATGAAAAGGACGGCCGATGGGTGGCCAACCTGCTTTTGCAGGGGCTGATCGCCACCATCCGCATCAGCATCTACGCAAGCATTCTCGCGCTCATTTTTGGGACGATCCTGGGCATTGCCCGCTGCGCGCAAAACCTGGCGATCCGGATGCTCGCGCGCACCTACCTGGAATTCCTGCGCAATATCCCGCCCGTCGTCGTCGTCTTCATCTTCTTCTTCTTCCTGTCCGAACAGCTGATCACCGCCTTCAGCATCGAAGGCTGGGCGCGCGGCATCGCCCGGCGCGAGGACAATGGCCTCTGGTCATTCTTTTTCGGTGACATGCGGCGATTCCCGTCGCTTGTGTCGGGTGTCATCGTCCTCGCCCTTTTCGAAAGCGCGTTCGTGGGCGAAATCGTCCGCGCGGGCATTCAGTCCATTCCAAGGGGCCAACGCGAGGCGGCACGATCCATCGGCATGAGCTGGCTTGACGAAATGCGCTTCATCATCCTGCCACAGGCGATGCGCAAGGTCATACCACCCTTGTCGAACCAGTTCATTTCGCTCGTCAAGGACAGCTCCATCATCTCGCTGATTTCCGTCCAGGAACTGACCTACAAGACAGTGGAACTCGTTGCCTCGACCCGCATGATCTTCGAGGCCTGGCTGACGACGGCCGCGCTTTACTTCATCCTCTGTTTTGGTCTTTCACTTTTGTTCCGCCGCCTTGAGCAGGTGCGGAAAAGTTAGGCTTCGCGACAAATAGCCCGCCGATCAGCCGGTTCGCGACCCGGCTTGAGATATAAAGCGACAGGATCAGGCCGCTGGTCACAGAAGCCAAAATCGCGAACCAGACGCCCCAGGTTCCGAGGCCGAGCACCGTCACGAAAATATGCGTGAAGACCGCGATGGCGATCCCCTGGCGGTAGACGCCGATCCAGAGTGTCGCCATCGGCCGTTTCACGGCCTGCAGGAAGGCGTTCATCGTGAAGACGAGGATGTAGACCGGCAGGATGAAGCCGTCCACGTGCAGATAATCACCGCCGATGCGGATCACATCGGGGTCATTCGTGAAGACGGCCATCATCGGACGCGCGGCAAACCAGAGGACGGTGGAACCGATCAGCATCAGGATGACACCGGTGATACAGCAGAACCGGACAGCCTCGCGCACCCGGTCGAAGTTCTTTGCGCCGTAGTTCTGCGCCGCAATCGGCAATAGCGCCCCGGTCAGCCCGAAGGCGGGCAAGAGGATAAGCTGTTCGATGCGCAGCGCGACGCCATAGGCCGCCAGTGCGGCGGCCCCGAAGGACTTCAGATAGTACTGGATGAAAAATCCGGCGATCAGCAGGATCATCATCGCAAATGTTGTCGGCAACGCCTGCGCCAGGATGTCACGAAAACTCTTCAGGTCCGGCCGCCAGGGTGCCGGGCCGGGATGGCGCAGGACCTCCGATTGCCGGACCCGCCAGACTGTGAACAGCAAAACGCCATACTGGCTGACAAGCGTCGAGAGCGCGATGCCATCAAAGCCGATACCCGCCAAAACCCCTGGCACACCGAAGATGAAAAGGGGATTGAGGACGATATTGGCGAAAAAGGCGGCGATCTGCGCGCGCTTCATTGTCTGTGTGTCGCCTGTCGCTGACAAGATACCGTTCATGCCGGAAACGAGCAGAAATGCCGGCGCGGCAAAGAGAATGATGTTCATGTAGCTCACGGCGGCGTCGCGGTAGGCGCCGGGCTCCGACACCAGGCCCAGAATTGCCGGGCTGCCCCAGATGCCGGTCACGCCGAGGCCGAAGGAGAGTATGACGGCAAATCCGATACCCTGGCAGGCCAGCCGCTTTGCCTCGTCCCTGTCGTCGGCGCCAAGCGCATTGCCGATCAACGCGCTCATGGCGTTGCCAAGCCCCACGCCGAAGGCGATCAGGAAGAAGAAGACCTGAAACGTGATCCCGAGGCCCGCCTGCGCATCGGTGGACAGGAGCCCGGCGAAGTAAACGTCAACGACGTTGTAAAGGGTCGAAAACACCATGCCGATGGCCGCAGGAATCGCGAGCGCCCGGAAATGGCCCGGTATCGGTCCGGTTCGAAGACTTCGGCTGGTCTGCACGACGTTCGCCTTGAAATTTCGCTGAAAAATGGCTGCGCTGGATCATTGGTACCCAGCGCGCAGATAGTGTCAATCAGGGCTGACTGTACAGCTTTCAAGATGGCCTGTACGATCCCGTTGTTCCAAGATGAGGTCAGGCGGAGGACGCAGCAAAATGGCGGAACCGGTTGTGACACCCCTCACCCAGGCGCTCGCCGAAGGAAAGCTGAGCCGGGATGAATTGCGTGACCTGATGACACGTTCTGACCGACCAGCTTTCATCCATATCGGCATTTGGCTCATTCTTCTCGGCGTGACCGGTACGCTTGTCTGGGCAAGCCTTGGAACCTTCTGGCTGATACCGGCGATGTTCGTCCATGGCATCGTGCTCGTGCATCATTTTTCGCTGCAGCATGAATGTGTGCACTACACGGTATTTCGCACGCGGCGCTTTAACGACATCGCCGGCACGATCTGCGGATGGATCATCGGTCTGCCGCACCAGTTCTTCCGCTATGAACATTGCGACCATCATACCTATACCCAGCTGCACGGGGACGACCCCGAGCTGATCGAACTGCCGCGGACCATCGGCGGTTATCTCTGGTACATCTCCGCGATCCCTTACTGGCGCGCAAAGCTGTCTGAGATTTGCCGCCATGCGCTCGGCCGTCTCAATGACGCCGAACGGCGTTTCGTGCCGAAAGTTGCCGAACCCACACTGATCCGTGAGGCGCGCGTGATGGTCGCGGTCTATGCCACCATCCTCGCCGCGATGATCCTCTTTCAATGGTGGGCGCCGCTTTGGTTCTGGCTCGTTCCGCTTATAATGGGCGAACCGGTGATGCGGTTCATCCGCATGACGGAACATGTCGGCCGGCCGACCGTTTCCACAATGCGGGTGAATACGCGGACAAACCTGGTGTCGCGGCCATGGCGGTTCCTGTGCTGGAACATGAACTACCATGCCGAACATCACTATGCCTCCTCTGTCCCGTACCACGCCTTGCCACGGCTGCACGAGAAGCTGAAAGACCACATTCATGTGGAACCGGGCGGCTACCTTGGCGCGCATCGCGACATTCTGGCGCAAATCCTGGGGCAGCGTCCCCGCGCCGATCAGGTTGAGGCCGGGGCGGGCAATGAAGCCTGAGGCGATATGGCAAACCGTCATCGCCGTCGACGCCCTGGAGAAGTGCTGGGTCACGCCCGTGACGATGGGCACAAGGCGGCTTGCCGTCTATGACACGCCAAGCGGGGTTTATGTATCGCTGGCCCTCTGCAACCACGGTGGCGCCGATCTTTGCGACGGGTATTTCGACGGCCATGTCATCGAATGCCCGCTGCATCAGGGGGCATTCGACGTGCGCGACGGCCGGCCGATCGCACCGCCGGCAACCCGGCCCATGAAAACATTCGAAACGCGCGTGCAGGACGGCGTCGTGCAGATTCGCGTCTGAGGGCTGCCTACAACTCCCGCCGCAGATCGGGCAGCGGCGCCTGTCGCGCCGCCTCACGCCGAAGCCAACCTACGAATTCCGCGATATGCGGCTGATCGAGCGCCCGTAGTGGGCAGACCACCCAGTAGAAAAGCCGTGAAACCGCAATCTCCGGAAACGGTCGCATGAGCCTTCCGCTGCAGAGCGCGTCGATGACCAGAGGCTCCCGCCCGAGCGCAACGCCGGCCCCCTGAAGTGCGGCCTGAACCGTCAGGTTGGATTGCCCGAAACGACGCATCCGTGCTGGTTTCGGCAAACTGGTACCGGTTTCCTTTGCCCAGAATTCCCATGTCGGCGGTTCGCCTTTCTGGGTCGTGTGGATATCGGCAAGAAGCGTATGCCGCGCCAGATCGGCGGCCGCGTCGAGCCTCGGACCCGACGCGATCAGGGCCGGCGCGCAGACCGGAAACACCCGCTCCCCAAGCAGCCGTTCGGCATGAAGACCGGAATAGCCGCCGGTTCCGTAACGAATGGCGACATCGGCCCGGCCGGTTTCAAAGAGGACGTCGTCGGGCTGGGTCGACACGGAAACCGGGATGTCCGGATGATCCATGTCGAAGTTCAAGAGCCGCGGGAACAGCCAGTTCACCGCGAAGCCCGGCGGACAGGCGATGTTGATCGTCGTCGTGGTCCGGGATTTCTTTTGCAAATGGTCAATTGCAGCACCGATGCGGCCGATGCCTTCGGCAATCGCCGCCGCCAGAAGCTCCCCATCCTCGGTCGCGGTCGAGGCGCGGCGCCCCCTGATCAGGAGCCGCCGTCCGGTCCAGTCTTCCAGTGCGCGCACATGCTGGCTGACGGCGCTTTGGGTCATCCCCATCTCCTCGGCCGCGCGGCTGAAACTGCGCAGCCGGACGACAGCCTCGACAACACGAAGTGCGGGGTAGGGAAGCTGCCTCATAACATCAGCATGACTAATATCTGTCATTATGTAAACGGAATTGCGCCGGTTCGGGGACCGCGTACGCTCAAGAAGGTTGGAATTGCTTGGGTTGGCGAACATGAATGTCCTTGCGGCCGGTTCGGATGCGGCAGGCAGAAACCTGCTGAACCATTGCGCTGGACTTGCAGCGGGCGACCGCCTGCTGATCCTCAGGGAATGCCCGAGTTTTGGCTATTTCGATGGCGCAATCGCCGATGAGGTCGCCGCGGCCGCAGGTCGCGCCGGTATCGCGGCCACCGTCCACGACGTTCCCTTCAATGAGGACGTCCGGGATATTGACCCCGAAATCGCCGATCTGATGACGGCCGTCGACTGCACGATTTTCTTCGCGCGCCTCGGCGATCAGGTCCGGTTCCGCTCGCTGCCCGAAGGTTCGCGGGCGGTTGTGGCCTATACGCTCGGTGTCGACATGCTCCGCTCCGGCTTCGGGACCGCGCATTACCGGGCCTTCGTCGCGCTGAAAGAGGCGATCGACGGCATGATAGGCAAAGCGGAAGAGATCAGGGTCACTTGCCCGCAGGGTACCGATTTTTCCGGTCCGGGAACCGGGGCAAAGAAACCCGAGGCAGATGTGACGATCATCCGCTTTCCCATGTCGGTCTTCGCGCCTGTGCCCGCGGCGCGCTTCGCAGGCAAGGCGGCGCTTGCCGGGTTTCTGATGGGAACTGGGTCGCGCTATTACCGGCCCTATGGGCGCGCTTTGGAACGACCCCTTCTCGCCCATTTCGACAAGGGTCGGCTGACCGGGTTCGAAGGCTCGGCAAGGGATGTCGCGACAGCGGACGCCCATTACGACGATATTGCCGGCCGCTTCGGGATCGACCGAAATGTCGTGCATTCCTGGCACGCGGGTATTCACCCGGGCTGCTCGTTCCCTGCCTCTGTCCATGCCGACTACCTGCGATGGAGCGGCGGGGCCTTTGGAAACCCTCGGATTCTACACTTCCATACCTGCGGCGACTACGCGCCTGGCGAAATCTCGTGGAACATCCTCGATCCGACCATCCGCATCGACGGCGTGCCGGTCTGGGAGGATGGCAGGCTTTTTCCCGACCGGATACCGGGCGGGGCAGAGATCATGGCCGCCTATCCCTGCGCTGCGGCCACCTTCCAAAATCCGTCGCGCGAGGTCGGGCTTTAGGCCCTGCGCAGTATCTGTCACGAGAAACCGGGCTTGCGTCGGCGGGACATCGCACCGCATTTCCGAAGCTGTTGTGACCTCTCCCGCCTGCCTATCCCTGTACCGGTTCTGGAATTTCCACGTCAGGCACCGAGACATGAATGGCGGCATTTTCCTTCTGACAAGGGCGCGAATTCCTTTCTGGTCAGAGCCTCGGACTTGAGGCAGAAAAAGCAGGTCAGCGCCGGGGAGGATCGACATGAGGCAGTTAGAACGCAAGATGGCCGTCAGCAATATCGCCCACTGGCCGGAACGGATCGACCTTGCCGCCGCCTTTCGCTGGACCGCGCGGCTGAACATGCATGAGGGCGTGGCAAATCACTTCAGCCTGGCGGTAAACGAGGATGGGACCCGGTTCCTGATGAACCCCAACCAGATGCATTTCGAACGCATCCGCGCCTCCGACCTGCTCTTGATCGACGCGAACGACCCCGACACGCTGAAAGGGCCGAATGCGCCCGACCCGACGGCCTGGGGGCTGCACGGCGCCATTCACCGGCATGTGCCGCATGCGCGCTGTCTGATGCATGTCCATTCGATCCATGCCACCGTTCTGGCAAGCCTCGCCGACAGCAGCCTGCCGCCGATCGACCAGAACTGCGCGACCTTCTACAACCGCTATGTCATCGACGAGGGGTATGGCGGGCTCGCCTTCGAATCCGAAGGGGAGCGTTGCGCCGGCATGCTGAACGACCCGAAGAAGCGGGTCATGATCATGGGCAATCATGGCGTCTTGGTCATCGGCAGCGATGTCGCCGACACATTCAACCGCCTCTACTATTTCGAACGCGCGGCAGAAACCTACATCCGGGCACTGCAGACCGGCCGACCTCTCCGCGTACTGAGCGACGACATCGCCGAAAAGACGGCGCAGGAACTGGAGAACTACCCAGGCCAGTGCGATGCGCATCTGCGCGAGATCAAGGCCATTCTTGACGCGGAAGGGTCAACCTATGCCCAATAAGGCAGACGGGGACTGGAACTACCATCCCGATCTGCCTCTGGCCAATCCGTCCGTGTTTCGCTGGCCGCCCGATCCCGCCTTCCTGCTCAGCTGGTTTGCCCGCAACTGGCTGGTGCTGAGCGAACGAATGATCCTCCTCATCATTGCCATTGCGGCATGGCAGTTCCTCTACCCGTCGCTTGAGGAAAGCAGGGTCTTCGCGGTCGGATGGATCGCGCAGACCTATGCTGTCAACATGGTCCTGATGCTGGCGGTTGCGGGCGGCTTGCACTGGTATTTCTACATTGTCCGGGGTCAGGGCAAGCGGCTGAAATTCGACCGGCGCGACCAGACCCGCAACAATCGCGCTTTCCTGTTCGCCGATCAGGTGCGCGACAATATGTTCTGGTCTCTGGCCAGCGGCGTCACCTTCTGGACGGCATTTCACGTGACTACCCTGTGGATGATGGCGAACGGCTACGCGCCGACGATCACTCTGGCCGACCATCCCATATGGTACATAGCGGCGCTGGTCTTGATGCCGATCTGGTCGGCCTTTCATTTCTACTGGGTGCATCGCCTTTTGCATGTGCCGTTCTTCTACACCCGGTTTCACGCGCTGCATCACCGCAACATCAACATCGGCCCCTGGTCGGGGATGTCGATGCACCCTGTCGAATGTTTTCTCTATTTCACGACAACCTGCATCCACTGGATCGTTCCAACCAGCCCCGTGCATCTCGTCTTTCACCTGATCTATCAGGGGCCGGGCGCGGCGATGAGCCATACCGGCTATGAGGATCTGCTGATCAAGGACAAGCGCCGCCTCGCGCTCGGCACCTTTTACCATACGCTGCATCACCGGTATTTCGAGTGCAACTATGGCAATCAGGAGATGCCATGGGACCGCTGGTTCAGGACCTTTCACGACGGAACCGAGGCGGCGACACGCGCCACGCGCGACCGCAAGAAGCGGATGTATGGCGGCTAGAGAGGCCGCAACCCCTGCTGCAGGATCGTCCAAAGTGCCGGCGGCCCCGCGATGACGCCCTTGGCGCGCGGATCGGCGGCATTGAATGTCAGGCCAGAACCGGTCTGATCGGTGACGGTTGCCCCGGCGCGCCGGGCGATCAGGTCGCCGGCCGCGATGTCCCATTCCCACGTCGGGCGCAGGGTCAGCATCGCATCAAAGCGGCCTTCGGCGACAAGGCAAAGCCGGTAGGCGAGCGATGCCCGAAACTCGCGCCGAAAAGGCGGCGGCGTGGCGTCGCGCCACCATTCGGGGGCGAGGTTGGCCCGCGCGGTCAGCAGCGTCGCACCTTCCGCACGGGTTTCGGCCGAGGCTCGGATCGGCGCGCCGTTGAGTGTCGCGGGACCGTCGGATGTCGCCGCGTAGAGAGCATCGTAAAGGGGCAGATAGACGACCGCGGCGGTGATGCGACCGGCCTCGGCCACCGCAAGCGAATGGGCAAAGGTCTTTTCGCCCGCGATGAAGGCGCGGGTGCCGTCTATGGGATCGACGATGAAGGTCCGTTCGGCCGCCAGCCGGGCCGATGCGTCCGGTGTTTCCTCCGACAGCCAGCCATAATCCGGCCGCGCCGCCCCGAGTTCGGCCTCCAGCATGGCGTTGACGGCCAGGTCGGCCTCCGTCACCGGACCGGCATCGCCGGGTTTGTCCCAGACTTCGGCATCCTTGCGCCAGTACCGCCGCGCAATAGCGCCCGCAGCGCGGGCCGCATCGGACAAGAGGGCAAGATCAGGCGCCGGCAAGAGTCAGGCCCTCGACCAGAAGGCTCGGGACGACATGCGACAGATGCGGCCGCGCGTCGTTGGCGGGGATGATCGCCATCAGCATGTCGCGCAGGTTTCCGGCGATGGTGCATTCATTGACCGGATAGGCGATGGCGCCGTTTTCCACCCAGAACCCGGAAGCGCCCCGGGAATAGTCGCCCGTCGTGGCATTGATCGACGAACCGATGAGCGAGGTGACAAGAAGGCCTGTCCCCATTTCGGCCAGCAGATCGGCGCGGCTCTTGTCGCCCTGTGTCAGGGCGATGTTGGTAACGCTGGGACCGGGCGGCGAGCCGACGCCGCGCGCCGCAGAGGCGGTCGATTTCATTCCGAGCCGCCTGGCCGTGCCGAGGTCCAGCGTCCACCCGGTCAGTATGCCGTTTTCGACAATGGCGCGGCGTGCGGTCGCCAGGCCTTCGGCATCGAAGGGACGAGACGCGGAAATCCGCGGGCGATGCGGGTCCTCGACGACAGATAGCGCGGTTGGCAGAACCTGCTGGCCCAGCGCATCGCGAAGCCAGCTGACGCCACGGGTAACCGCGCTCCCGTTCGCCGCAGCAAGAAGATGCCCCACAAGCGAGGCGGCGACACGTTCGTCAAAAACCACCGGATAGGCACCCGTTGCGGGCTTTCGGGCGCCGGCCCGCTCTGCCGCGCGTTGCCCGGCCTGCCGGCCAATTTCCGCCGCATCGGGCAGATCGGCCTGAAAGACACGGGATTCGGAAGACCAGTCCCGTTCCATCCCGAGCCCTTCGCCGGTGATGGCCACTGCCGATATGCCGCGGGATGTCCGCTCATAGCCGCCCGAAAAACCGTTCGAGGCCGCGATATGGACATTGCGGCGATGATAGCCGGCCGAGGTCGACTGGCATTGACTGACCCCCTTGACCGACAGTGACGCGGCTTCCGCGCGGCGGGCGTCTTCTTCCAGTTCGGCTGGCGCAGGATCGCTGGTCGGGTCGGCTAGTTCCAGCGCCGCCAGATCCCATTCAACCGCCAGTTCTGACGGGTCGGCAAGGCCAAGGCTGTCATCTTCGGGCGCTTCCCGCGCCATGGCCACCGCACGTTCAGCCATGGTGTCGATCGTCTGGGCCGAGGTGTCTGAGGCCGAGACGATGGCCTGCCGCCGTCCCACAAGGACCCGAAGGCCGATTTCGATCCCTTCTGATCGTTCGGCCTGTTCCAGCCGTCCATTGCGCACGTCGATGGAAATCGACGTCCCATCGACCGCCATCGCGTCTGCGGCACTCGCACCGGCGGCCTTCGCGCGTGCAAGAAGCTCCGCCGTCAGGGATTGCAGCCGTTCGGTCATCGCTTGTCCTGCCTCGTGGCGACGCGCGCATGACGCGCCGCCTATTGACCTATTTCGGCCGACCGGGCCGCGCAAGGCCCCGGGCAGGGTGAAAGGTGCCCTCCGCCACCCGCGAGGGCACCCGGTCGCTTTACTGGATGCGCTGGCCGTTCGCGAAAATAGCCCCGCCTTCCTTGAATTCGATCTTCGAGGTCAGCGTGTCGTCGCCGGTCATGACAGCGAAAAGACCCATCATCATCCGCGCGCCCATGGCCTGATCTTCCGGAACGAAGCCCATGGCGACCAGTTTGTCGATCAACCCGTTGCCGCCGACAAGCTGCAGGTCAACACTGCCAAGCGGTTGCGGCACGAAACCCTGATTGTCGAAGGTCAACGCGCCCTGCCCGGTCAGCTCGGCCCCGGCCAGCTTCACTTGCAGCCGTTTCAGATCGAGCGCGGTCAACTCGCCCGGCGGCTGCTGGTTCAGCGCCTGCGCATTCGCCGGGTCCATGATATCAAGAAGAAGCCGCGCCATGCCGCTGAGGTCGATGATGACGGTGGCCGGGTCGCGCGGCAATTGCATGCCCGGATCGAACATGTTCCAAAGCCCGTCCGAAACGCTGAGGTCGACAAGACTTATGAGAGCGGAAAAAGGCTGTTCCAGATCGCTCTTGCTGACGGGTATCGCCATGTTGAACGCGGAGCTTGCAAGCGAAAGGTCCACAGGCACAGGGAAGGCAGAGGTCTGGACGGACACCTGGCTCGCACGGGCCTCGCCGCCATAGTTCAGCCCGGCCGCCGAAAGGCCGAATGTCAGTGATCCGCCCTCACCAGTGGCATCCAGTGCGAAGGACTGGCCCTGATCCGTGACATCCATCTTGTAGCCGCCATTGCCATAGGTCAGCGTCGCGCTCAGATCCGCGCCGGCCTTCAACATCGCATTCATGTCCGATGCCGATACCCCCATCGGGATAACGGCCGATGACAGGCCAGCGACCTTGTCCAGCCCGCCGGTAAAGACAACCTTGCCGCCGTTTTCGGGGCTGTCGGCCGCGACCGAGAAATCCATCCGGTCGGCACTGAAGTCCGATGTCAGCCGGCGATCCGCCGCGGTCGCCATGCGATAGCTGCCGGTCGCGCCCGCGATTGCGACATCGACCTTCATCGGCATGTCCTGATCGTTGACCTTCATGCCGTCCATGGCAATCGTGATACGGTCGGATTCGTAGGCATAAAGGGCGTCATCCGCACTGCCGGAGACCACCATGTTCAGCCCGCTCTGCCCGATGTTCATGGCAAGATCGACATTTTCGCCAGAGGCCGAATTGCCGATGACCCGAAGCGGGATCGACTCAGACATCGAAATTTCGACCCGCCCGTCACCCGTTTCTCGCAAACGGATTTCCGCGAGACTGGCGGAAAAGGTTCCGTCCGGCGTGGCCCCGGTAATCGACGCATCGGAGATGACCAGCGTGTCAGCCTGCATCGTTTTCGTGCCGGCCGACAGCGTCTGTCCAAGACCGGCGTAGTAATCAACCCATCCCTGCCAGACCTCATCGGCCGAGATATCAGCCTTGGCTGCACTTGCGGCGAGAGCGGCGGAAAGAACAAATACGCTGCACTTCAGGGGATATGTCATCTGTTGACCTGCATGTTGTTGCTCAAATCAATTGCCCCACATTCCTGCGGCCTCGGCGGCGGGTCAAGGGGCCGGTCCTGTGGATTTCGGTCCGGAAGTGCTGTTACAGAGGAAGAAACTGGCGATTTGATGGCAGGCGGGCGAATGATCGGCGTGACATGTGAAAGCGGGCTCTGGACGGTAACGCTGAATCGGCCGGACAAGGCCAACTCGCTCACCGCCGCGATGCTTGACGATCTGGCCGAAACGGCAGAACGGGCAGCGGTTGACGGCGCCAAGGTCCTTGTCCTGACCGGTGCGGGAAAGGTTTTTTCTGCCGGCGCCGATCTTGACGAAGCGCGGGCGGGGTTGGCCACAAGCCCGGTCTGGGAACGGCTTTCCGCCGCCATCGCAGCCCTGCCCTGCCTGACCATCGCCGCCTTGAATGGCACTTTGGCCGGTGGGGCCTTCGGCATGGCGCTGGCCTGCGATCTTCGGGTCGCGGTGCCTGCGGCGAAGTTTTTCTATCCGGTGATGAAGCTCGGCTTTCTGCCGCAGCCCTCCGACCCCGGTCGCCTGTCCCGGCTCGTCGGACCGTCGCGGGCGCGGATGATCCTGATGGCCGGCGCGCGGATCGGCGCGGAGGAGGCGTTGGGCTGGGGCCTGATCGACCGGATCGTTCCGCGTGAAACCCTGTCTCAGGCAGTGGGCGATCTTGCGGCAGATGCGCTGGCGGCCGAACGCGACCATATAGGCGGGATAAAACGGCTTCTTGCCTAGGCGGGTTCACGGCCGCCGCCGTGGACCCGGCACGCGCGAGCGGAAACCGGGTGGGCGCTTTCCGACCCATTCGGCAAATCGCGCCAGACGGGGATGGCCGCGCAGCGCCTCCATCGTGGCATAGCGCCGGGCAAGCTCGGTCTCGCTGAGCGTCGCATGGATCTCGGCATGGCAAATCGCATGCATAAGGACCGTCGGACCGCCCTTGCCGCCCCGAAGCCTCGGCACAAGGTGATGCAGGCTTTGCGCCACGTCGCGCGGGATCGGGCGCAGGCAAAGCGGGCAGATGGGATCGGCTACTTGTGTCATCGCGGGTTTCTTGCCACAGGATGGGGCGGGCATTCGTAAGAGGCAAGATCACCATGGATGGACAGCCGGACATCGTCGTGAAGGCGCTCGGCTATCTCGACCAGTTCTGGGCGATCGCGATCGACTGGGCCACAAGTCCGGCAGCATGGTCGCAGCTTGCCCTTCTCCTCGTATCCTGGCTGATCGCAGTCGTCGTCGCAAAAAAACTTGGGATGAAGATCGCGACATTTGTCGCACCGCCGACAGGTGCAAAAGGGCCCTTCGCCGTCCTGCGCCGCTTTGTCCTGCGCTTCCTGCCACTGCTGTTGCCGCTTCTGGCCTACGGCTTCACGGCAATCGGCGAAAGCGTCACCCGGTCGCTCTTCGGTTCGGGCGCGGTTATCGCCTTCGGCAAGCGGGTTTTTTTCTTCATCGCCGCGCGGGTCTTTGTCGGCAAGGTTCTGAGCGACCCTTTCCTGAAGCTCCTTGGTCGCTACGTCCTGATCCCCGTCGCGGCACTCTATGTGCTCGGCCTGACCGACGAGGCGGCAGAATGGCTCGAAAGCCTGACGGTGGAGCTTGGCAATATCAGCTTCTCCATGATGGCACTCATTCGCGGGGCCATCGCGGGCAGCCTTCTCTTCTGGCTCGGCTCATGGTCGAACCGGCGCAGTGCCGACTACATCAAGGCGCAGGAAGAATTGCGCCCCGCGACCCGCGAACTCGCTGCCAAGGCGGCAGAGGTCACGATCTTCGGTGTGGCCTTCCTGCTGCTCTTGAACATCATGGGGATCGACCTGACCACTGTGGCCGTTCTTGGCGGTGCCTTGGGTGTCGGCATCGGGCTTGGCCTGCAACAGATCGCGGCCAATTTCATCTCGGGCATCATTCTGCTGGTCGAAGGGCAGACGACCGTCGGCGACTATGTCGAACTTGATGGCGGCGAGGCGGGGACCATCGTCAGAATGACCGCGCGGGCCTGCATCCTTGAGACCTATGACGGCAAGTGGATTGTCGTGCCGAACGAACATTTCATCACGACCCGCGTCGTGAACTATTCCGATCAGGGCAGCGCCAACCGTTATGAGGCGGCGTTTTCGGTCAGCTACGATACCGATATCAACAAGGTGCCGGAGATCATCACCAAGGCCGTATCCGCGCTGCCTTTCGTCCTGTCAAAACCCGAAGGCCCGGATTGCGAGTTGAAGGGTTTCGGCGACAGCGGCATCGACTTCGGCGTGGAATACTGGGTGTCGGGCATTGATGACGGGCGCAACAAATACGCGAGCCAGGTTCTCTTCGCCATCTGGAACGCCTTGAAGGACGCCGGGATCGAGATTCCCTATCCGCATCGCGTGGTCGAATTGAAGGGCGGATTGCCGAAGTGACCGATGCGCTCGTGATCGGCGCAGGCCCGGCCGGGCTGATGGCGGCCGGGGCGCTGGAGGCGGTCGGGCGGAAGGTTCTGGTCTGCGAGGCGAAGCCGAGCCCCGCGCGCAAGTTCCTGATGGCGGGAAAGTCGGGGCTGAACCTGACCAAGGACGAGCCCCTCGCCGATTTCGCTGCGCACTATGACGCCGACTGGCTGGCGCCGATGCTGGAGGCCTTCGGCCCCGATCAGGTCATGGACTGGGCACGTGGACTTGGCCAGGCGGTCTTTACCGGCTCAACCGGCCGGGTCTTTCCCGAGGCGATGAAGGCCTCGCCTCTTCTTCGCGCATGGCTGAGGCATCTCAGCGCGGCGGGGGTGGAGTTGCGGACGCGCTGGCGTTGGGCCGGATTTGACGGCATCGGGTTTGCCTTTGAGACGCCCGAGGGGCAGCGGATTCTTCATCCGAGGGTCACGGTGCTGGCGCTCGGCGGTGCAAGCTGGGCACGGCTGGGGTCGGACGCGGCCTGGGTGACATGGCTGACGGAAAAGGGCGTCGGCATCGCACCGTTCAAACCGGCCAACATGGGCTTCCAAGTCCGCTGGTCGGACCATATGGCGCGGCACTTCGGCCATCCGGTGAAGGGGACCGCACTTGTCGCGGGCAGGCAAGTGGAACGCGGCGAATTCGTGATCTCGTCGAAAGGGATAGAGGGGGGCGGCGTCTATGCCCTTTCTCGCGCCGTCCGGGATGGCGCGGCGCTGACACTCGACCTTCTGCCTGACCGGAGCCCGACCGAGGTTGCCGGACGGCTGGCAAGGGGCCCGGGCAAGGACACCTTGGCCAACTGGCTGCGCAAGTCCCTGAAGCTCGACCCGGTTCGCATCGCGCTTCTGCAGGAATGGGGGCGGCCGCTGCCAAAGTCCGACGACCTCGCGTCGCTCATCAAGGCGCTGCCAGTGCGCCACGCCGGGCCACGACCGCTTGACGAGGCGATTTCAGTCGCGGGCGGCATCCGGCGGGCAGCAATGACAGAAGATCTCGAACTGCAGGCCATTCCGGGCGTTTTCGCAGCTGGCGAGATGCTCGATTGGGAAGCGCCGACGGGCGGCTACCTCCTGACAGCCTGCCTCGCGACCGGGCTATGGGCGGGCAGGGCGGCGGCCCAAAGTTAGGCCCCTCTCGACACCTCAACGACGCGGCAGCATCGCCAGGCGGATCAACGCGCGTTCCATCACCGCCATGGTCGGCGCGCGGGACGATGAGCGTAGCGTAAGGTCCGTGTCGATCAGCAAAGACATGGCCTGTTCGAGCCGTGGCACACCCCAGAGGCGCGCCTGTTGCAGCATCCGGTCGCGGCGCGGCCCGAAGACCGGCGGACGGAGCCGTGCGAGGCCCTCGGCCGCCCCACCAGGGGCAGATGAGGCGACATGCAGGGCCCGGAAATGGCGCATCGCGCCGATGCAAAGCGTGACCGGGTTCACGCCCTGCCCTTCCAGCCGGCGCATCAGCGGGCCAATGTCGGCGGTGCGTGTTTCAGCCACGGCATTCAGCACATCGTCGACCTCGGTCTCAACCGTGGCGGGGGCGCAGGCCGCGACATCGGCGGCCGTGGCCGGGGCGACGGCACCATGGCAATAGAGGGCGAGCTTTTCCACCGTCTGGCGAAAATCACCCGGATCGAGCTGCCGCGCGAGCGTCAGAAGCGCCTCCATCGCATCGGCGGCAACTTTGGCCAAGCCGGCCTTGTTCAACGTCGCCTCGATTTCCTCGCGGCTAGGTGGATCGTCATAGATGCCGATCGCCACTGCATTGCCGTGATCCTCAAAAATCTTGCGAAGGCCGGAACCGCGGCCAAGGCTGCCCGCCGTGACGACCAGCATGGCATCGCCGGTCTGCCAGCCTGCCAAGGCATCCTTCAGGATCGCCGCGACCGCCTCGCCGGCGTCTTCCACAAGCGAGACACGCGGCCCCGGAAAGAACCCCTGCGCCCTCAGCGCGTCCTGAACCAGCGCCGGATCTTTGCGCAGATCGCTGGCGGCGATCCGGGTCAGCCGCATTTCGGCCTCGCCCTCCGGCCCGATCAGCGCGAGGACCGCATCCTGCCGTTTCAGCGCCACTCGCATCGCGTCCGCGCCAAAGATCAGAAGTCCGGCGCGATCCGGCTCGGGGCGGGAAAGGAACCGCGCGGCGGCGGCGCCCGCAAGTCTCATGGCAGGTGGTTCCAGCTGCCCGCCGTTGCGATCAGTCTGGTGACAATCTGATCGGCGAGAAGCCGCATCAGACGGGTGCTCGCATCCGCCTCGGACGAGAGCGTGGAAACAGGTGTGCCGAAGGCAGAATAGGACGTGAAGGAACTCACCGTACCACGTCCCAGCGGCGCCCCGCCAGTGGCATCGACGAGCGTGTAGTCCACCCGGCCGTTGATGCGGAACCGCGTGACGGCGTTCGTTGTGGTAATGCCCTGCCCTTCGACAGTCGTCTCGATGTCGTAACTCAGCCGGAACCGCGCGGCCTCCGGCCGGCCAAGCCGTTCTTCCAGCCTCTCGACCAGATCGAAACCGTTCTTGTCCGTTGGCGCATCGACGACAACACCGTCAAGAAGTCCCGATGCAGCCCCACCGGGGCCATAGGCAGGCGCGAACCCGCAGGCCGCAAGCGGCAAGCCGAGCAAGGCGATCAGGACAGTTCGGCGCTCAGATAACGACATTGACGATGCGGCCCGGGACGACGATCAGCTTCTTGACCGGCTGTCCGGCAAGGAACCTGACGACAGCATCATCCGCCAGCGCGATCTTTTCAACCTCGGATACAGGCAGATCGCGCGGGACCGTGATTTCGGCGCGGCGCTTGCCGTTGATCTGGACGGGCAGAACGATGGATTCGTCAACGAGCATGGCGGTGTCGGCCCTGGGCCATAGCGCGGCGGCAATCAGCCCCTCGCCGCCCTGTTGCGCCCAGATTTCCTCTGCCAGATGCGGTGTCATCGGCGACATGAGCTGTGCCAGCGCCATGATCGCCCGCCGCTGAACTGGCTTGGCCGCGTCCGATTTCTGGATCGCATTGGCAAATTCATAAAGTTTCGCGATAGCCTTGTTGAAAGCAAAGCCCTCGATCATCTGCGTCACATCATGGATCGCCCGGTGCATGGCGCGGGTCAGATCATCATCGCCCGTGCCCGGCTTGCCTTCCGGCAGCGCCGCGATCCGGTCCGAGAGGGTCCAGACGCGCATCAGGTGCTTCTGCGCGGCTTCCGCCCCGGCGGCGGTCCATTCCACGTCACGCTCCGGGGGGCTGTCGGACATAACGAACCAGCGCGCTGTATCCGCGCCGTAGCGCGCGATGATGTCCATCGGGTCGACGACGTTCTTCTTCGACTTCGACATCTTGATGACAGGGCCGATTTCGACCGGCGTGCCGTCGGCCAGCGTCGCACCCTCGGCCGTCCGCGTCACCTCGTCGGGTGTACGCCAGACCGGGCGGCCATCTTTGCCCCTGGTCGCATAGGTCTCGTGCGTCACCATTCCTTGAGTAAAGAGCGCGTTGAAGGGCTCGATCGCCTTCTTCGGCAGATGCCCGCAGATATGCATCGCCCGCGCATAGAACCGGGAATAAAGGAGGTGCAGGATCGCGTGTTCGATGCCGCCGATATACTGGTCGACATTCATCCAGTAGTCGGCATCTTCCATGACCGTCGGCGTCATCGCATGGGGCGCGGTGAAGCGGGCGTAATACCAAGACGAATCGACGAACGTGTCCATTGTGTCGGTTTCCCGCCGCGCGGGCGCACCGCATTTCGGGCAGGCGCAGTTCCGCCAGGTCGGGTGACGGTCGAGCGGATTGCCCGGCTGGTCAAAACTGACATCATAGGGAAGCTCGACGGGCAGGTTTTCCTTCTTCTCGGCCACCACGCCGCAGGCCTCGCAATGGACGACCGGAATCGGGCAGCCCCAGTAGCGCTGGCGGCTGACGCCCCAATCGCGCAGGCGGTAATTGGTGACGCCCCGGCCGACGCCCTTGCTTTCGCAGAAGGCGATGGCGGCATCGACGGCGGCCTCTCCTGTCTGAACCTCGTCGCCCGCGAAGCCGCGGACATAGCGGACGCGTTCGGATTTCATCGGCACATAGGCCTCGGACAAAGCGGCTTTCCCCGCCCCTTCGGCAACGAAGACCGGCGGGATCGGCAGACTGTACTTCGTCGCGAAATCGAAATCGCGCTGGTCATGCGCCGGGCAGCCGAAGATCGCGCCGGTGCCGTAATCCATGAGGATGAAATTGGCGATATAGACCGGCAATTCCCAAGCCTCGTCAAAGGGATGGCGCACCCGGATACCGGTATCCAGCCCCTTCTTCTCGGCCTTCTCCAGGGCCTCTTCCGAGGTGCCGACGCGGCGGCATTCGGCGACGAAATCGGCGATCTTCGGATCGTGGCGCTCCAGATGCTTGGCGAGCGGATGGTCGGGCGAGATCGCCGCGAAAGAGGCGCCCATCAGCGTGTCGGGCCGGGTCGTATAGACCTCAAGCCTGTCGAACCCCTCGGGCGCGTCCACGGTCGAAAACGCGAATTGCAGACCGCGCGACTTGCCGATCCAGTTGCGCTGCATGGTTCTGACCTTTTCGGGCCAGTTCTCAAGCCCGTCGATGGCTTCGAGCAGTTCCTCCGAAAAGTCGCTGATCTTGAAGAACCACTGCGTCAGTTCCCGCCGCTCCACCTCGGCACCCGACCGCCAGCCCTTGCCGTCGATCACCTGTTCGTTCGCCAGAACGGTCATGTCGACCGGGTCCCAGTTCACCACCGCGTTCTTGCGGTAGACCAACCCTTTTTCCATGAAGTCGATAAACATCGACTGCTGCTGGCCGTAATATTCCGGGTCGCAGGTTGCGAATTCGCGGCTCCAGTCGATGGACAGGCCCAGGGGCTTCATCTGGTCGCGCATCTGCGCGATGTTGCCATAGGTCCAGTCTTTCGGGTGCCCGCCACGCTCCATCGCCGCGTTCTCGGCGGGCATGCCGAAGGCGTCCCAGCCCATCGGGTGCAGGACGGAAAAGCCGCAGGACGACTTGTAGCGTGCGATCACGTCGCCCATCGTGTAGTTGCGCACATGGCCGATATGGATGCGCCCCGACGGATAGGGAAACATCTCCAGCACGTAGTATTTCGGCCGCGCCGCATCGCGCCGCGCAACAAAGGTGCCGGCCTCATCCCAGGCCTGCTGCCACTTCGGCTCGCTCTTGGCGGGGTCGTAACTGGGCATGATCAGGGGCCTTTCTTCACAAGCAAACGCCGGGCGCGATGGCCCGGCGTTTATACTTGGCCTGCGGGCAGAATCTAGAGCTTGCTGTCACGGATGCGAAGCTGCCGCGCCCGGGTCAGAATGGCATCTTCGACCGCCCGGGCCGTTTCCGGGTCCACCGGCCCGGACGACGTCATCAGCGCGACTTTCAGCGACCGGGCATCAAGCGCGGGGTCCTGAATGTAGATCGTTGCGCGATAGGCGCGACCACCGCCGGGGGGCGAACCGAACCCGGTCACGATGACGCCCGAAAACGGATCGACAGACTGGATCGGCAGGAAGTCGAGCACTTCGAGCGAGGCCTGCCAGAGATACTTGTTGACCTCGACCGTCACGTTGGGGTCGGCGCTATTGGTAAAAAGGTCCAGCAGGCGGCCGCGCTTCTGATTCCGCCGCGCGCTTTCCGTGCGTGATCTTTTCTTTGTGGCAAAGCCTTCATTCACACCCTGTTGGCGAACGAGTTCCGCCTGTCGCGCCCCGGCAGCTTCGGCCGTCTGGGCAGGTTGATTGCGGCGCCCGAACAGGCCGCTGTCGCCACGGAAAAGCCCGCTGTCGCCGCTGCCGATTCCATTGCAGGCGCCGAGCATGGCCACAAGACCGCCCAGAATCGCCCCGCGCAATATGATCCGGACCTTCATGACCCCTTGCCCCCGACTGCGTTTCTAGCTGTCTAGCCGAGCCTCCGCGCGTGAACAAGGCTTTTCCGGACAAGGGTTTCCCAAGGAATCCGGGGCCGCCGCGGGCACTGTGGCAAGAACGCACCAACGGCTCTGAGTCTTCCCGGCCCAAGGGTGCTTTCCGTTGCATTGGAGGGGCCAAGGGAGGAAATAGGGGCATACCCAATTCGGATTCCCCTGAGTTGGGCTACCTTTAGACACACGAGGGAATACGAAATGAAAAAGCTTCTTCTTGCATCCACGGCGCTTGTCGGCATGGCCGGCGCTGCGGCTGCTGAAATGTCGCTGTCGGGCTATGCCGAAATCGGTATCAAAGGCGGTGACTATGCTGGTGGCAACACCCAGTTCCACAACGACGTGGTTGTGAACTTCAACTTCTCGGGCGAAACCGACAACGGTCTGAGCTTCGGTGGTAAGGTTCAGCTTGACGACACCAACGGTTCGGGTGCGATCAACGGCGCGCCGACCTTCGACGACGAAGCCTTCTGGGTTTCCGGCACCTTCGGCAAGGTGACGCTGGGTGAAACCGACGGCGCCTTCGACTGGGCCCTTTCGGAAATCTACTCGGGCACGGCCATCACCGACGACCATTCCACCCACGCTGGTGCGTACTGGTTCACCGGTCTTGACGGCACCCAGGACAACCAGATCATGCGCTACGAGTACTCGTTCGGCGATGTGGGCGTTGCCCTCTCGGTCGAGCAGGACACCAACGGCGCTGGCTCCGACGACATCTGGGCCGTCGGTCTGAAGTGGTCGGGTGACCTCGGCGGTACCGCTGTCAACGTCGGCCTCGGCTTCCAGGACAACGGCACGACCGACGTCGCTGGTATCAGCTTCGGCGCGACCCTTGCGGGCGGCTTCGGCATCAACCTCGGCTATGCTTCGGGCGACCTGACCCCGAGCGGCTACGGCACCGCGAATGACGACTGGATCGGCATCGGCGTTTCCTACACCTCCGGTCCCCTCCTGCTCGGCGCCAACTACGGCGAATACGACTCGGGCAACGACGGCTGGGGTGTTGTGGTCAACTACGACCTCGGCGGTGGCGCGGTTGCCATGGCCGGCTACGGCGACGGCACGCTGGGCAACAGCTGGTCGATGGGTCTCGGCCTGTCGTTCTGATCCGTCAGATCGAAGATCAAGGAAGAGCGGGCTTCGGCCCGCTCTTTTCTTTTTCCGAAGGGCAATTCTTGCGGGGCGAACTCGACATCCTTGCCCCTGCCCCATAAAGTCCGGCGAAACATCACAAAGGCCAAAACTCCCCCATGTCCGCAATGACAGCCGCCCAGATCCAAAGCTCCTACGCCGCCGCCCTGAAACAGCAGCAGGCCGGGAACCTGAACGAGGCTTTGCAGGGATACGGCCGGATTATCCAGTTCAACCCGAAAGTCGCCGAGGCCCATTTTCAGATCGGCCGAATCCTTACGCGGACCGATCAATACGAAGGCGCTTTCAACCACCTGATGGCGGCGGCACGGCTAAGACCGGCGGAGATAGACATTTACCGCGCCTGGGCGGAGGCGGTGGCACTCGGCGGTAGCGCAGAGGCTGAGAAGGTATTTCTCGACGCGCTCAAGGCAGCGCCTTTGCCGGCGCCAGCAAAAATTTCCCTTCAGGATCGCTTCGGTGCGCGCCGCACGAGCACCCGCCCCGCAGCTGGCGGCATGCGGCCGGACCAGATCCAGAACCTGATCACGCTGATGGGTCAGCAGAAATTTGCGGCTGCCGAGAAGGCGGCACAACAGTCTGCGGCCGCCCATCCGAACTCTGCTTTCGCCTACAATGTCCTTGCAACCGCACAATCAGCATTGGGCAATCTGAAAACCGCGGAAGTAAATTTTCAGAAGGCGATCCGGCTCGACCCGAACTACGCCGAGGCCCACGAAAACCTTGGCCGGATGTACAATGACCATGGTCAACATGACCGCGCGATGGCGCACTACCGCCAGGCAGTTATTCTTGCGCCGGGCCTTCAGACGGCAGTTCTGCATCTGGCGAATTTTCATATCATCGCGGGGCGGGCGGCTCTTGGGTTGAGCCTGATCGAGCGGCTGAAGACGTCGGCGGGCAACATCGTGCCCTATTACATCGCGCTCGGAAATGCGCACACAAAACTGAGGAATTTCGTCAAGGCCGAGGACGCCTACAGTTCCGCCGTCGAACGATCCGGCGGCAAGCTGGCTGAGGCGGTTGCCCTTCTTGCCCAGACGCAGGCGCGGCTCGGCAAGGACGATGCGGCGATGGAGAATTTCAACACCGCGCTGGCGCTTGACCCGGACTCGGCTATCGCAACCGGTGGCAAAGCGTCGCTATTGCAGACGCTCGGCAATTTTGCCGAAGCAGAGGTTCTGTTCCGGCGAGGGTTTGAGCTCGATCCCCTGAACGGTCAGAACTACCGCCACTTCATCGCGTCGCACAAAACCAAGCCCGGAGACCCCGTCATCGACGTCATGATCGAGAAGTTCGACATGCCGCTGCCGGATCAGGACCGGATGAACCTTGGCTTTGCCATCGCCAAGGCGCTGGAGGACGTCAAGGACTACGACAGGGTCTTCAAATACCTCAATGAAGCCAATGCACTGATGCGAAAGGCGCAGCCCTATCAGATTGCCGAACGTTTCAAGCAGGTGGAGATGGCGAAAGAGGCCTTTGCCGGATTCGACTGGCATGGCACCCGGATCGACGGCACAACCGATTTCGCCCCGATCTTCGTGACCGGAATGCCGCGTTCCGGGACGACACTGGTCGAGCAGATCATTTCCAGCCATTCCCGCGTGACTGGTGCCGGTGAACTGGGCGAGGCCGCGAAATCGGCACAACTTCTCATGGCCGATGGCCCAAACACCCGGCCAATGGGCACGGTACCACATGAGGATATTGCAGCGCTGGGCCGACAGTTCGAAAGCTACGTTCATGCCCGGTTCAGCGACACGCCGCAGATCACGGACAAGTCGATCCAGAGCTACATGTTCATCGGCGTTCTCCGCCTGGCGATGCCAAATAGCCGCATTGTCGTCGTGCGGCGCGACCCGCGCGACAACCTTCTGTCGATTTACAAAAACAAGTTCCCGGACGAGACCCACCTTTACGCCTATGATCAGCGCGATCTGGGCCAATACTACGGCACGTTCGTCGAAATGGTGGATTTCTGGCGAAGCCAGGTGCCGGACTGGTTCTACGAGGTCCAGTATGAAGAACTCGTGGCGAACCCCGAGGAAGAGACGCGAAAACTGATCGCGGCCTGTGGCCTTGACTGGGAGGACGCCTGCCTGAAACCGCAGGAAAACAACCGCAAGGTGGAAACGCTCAGCGTCTATCAGGCCCGCCAGCCCATCTCCGGAGGGTCGGTGAAGGCGTGGCAGCGCTATGAGAAGGACCTGAAGCCGATGCTCGATGCGCTCAGGGAAGGCGGGCATGTCGCTGACTGACATTCAGCGCCGCATCGCCGCTGCCGAACAGGCGGCGGGGCGGGCTGAGGGATCGGTCACGCTGATTGCCGTGTCGAAGGTGCAGCCCATCGAGCGGGTGGAGGCCGTTCTTGCCGCCGGGCACCGTGTCTTTGGCGAGAATTATGTTCAGGAAGCCGCTGGCAAATGGCCCGCCTTGCGGGACAGGTTCGGCGGGGTGGCCTTGCACATGATCGGCCCGCTGCAAAGCAACAAGGCCAAGCTGGCCGTTGAGCTGTTCGATGCCATTCACACGCTCGACCGCCCGTCGCTCGCCGAAAGGCTGGCACGTCTGGCCGAGGCGCGCGGCACCTGTCCGGAGCTTTTCATCCAGGTCAATACCGGTGAGGAACCGCAGAAGGCCGGCATCCTGCCGCAGGCTGCCGACAGTTTCATCAAGGACTGCCGCGGGCTTGGCCTGCCCATCGCCGGGCTGATGTGCATCCCCCCGGAAGATGAGGACAGCCGGCCCCATTTCGCGATGTTGGCCGAAATTGCCGCGAGGAACGGATTGAGCGGCCTTTCGATGGGTATGAGCGCCGATTTCGAGACCGCAATTGCCGCCGGAGCGACGCATGTCCGCGTCGGATCGGCAATCTTCGGTGCGCGCGACTACAGCTGACCGCCGGGGGATTTTGCATCCCCCGGACCCCCTGCAAGGTATTTCTGCAAGATGAATGTCACGGCAGTGGCGGTATCAGAACGCGGGTACCGGGCGCGGCATGGCGGGCAATAAAGAAGAGATCCTTGCGCGCGAAGGCCAGGCAGCCGGCGGTCGGATAGCCAGGCCGGCGCCACTGGTGGATGAAGATGGCAGAGCCGCGACCGGGCACGGCATCCGGCCAGTTCCAGTCAAGCGGAAGAACAAGGTCGTAAAGCGGATCGGCCCGGCGAAGGCGTTCCGGACTGGGGCCGAAGGGGCGATGGACCAGATGGTTGTAGGCCGGGTGTTCCGGGTCATCGCACCATCGGTCTTCGGACCGGATCGGAATGGCCCAGGGGGGCAGGCCTGCGGCAGCGATGCGATCGGGCCGGAAGAGAAGACCAATGATCCTGTGACAACCCGCAGGCGTCCCGCCATCCCCTTCGCGCTTGTCACGACGCACTCCGCTGCGGCCGATGCTGACAGGAAGCATCCGCCCCCTGTAGCGTAACCCCGTCGGTGTCAGGACCAGGTCGGCCGTGCTCATAGAAGATGGCCCGACTTCGCGGCCTTGGTGGCAAGGTAGGCGTCGTTGTGCCGGCCACGCCCGACCTTGAGCGGCACCCGTTGGGTCACGGCGATACCATTCGCCTCCATCATCCTGATCTTGGCCGGGTTGTTGGTAAGCAGCCGCACGGTGGCAAAGCCCATCTGCTTCAGGAGCGCGGCGCCGAGGCGAAAATCGCGCTCATCATCCTCAAACCCGAGCCGATGGTTCGCCTCGACCGTGTCGAATCCCTGATCCTGGAGCGAATAGGCGCGCATCTTGTTGGCAAGGCCGATGCCGCGGCCTTCCTGATTGAGGTAGAGAAGGACGCCGGCGCCTTCGGCCCCCATCATCGCCAGCGCCGCATGCAACTGCGGGCCGCAATCGCATTTGAGGCTGCCGAGAAGGTCGCCGGTAAAGCAGGCCGAATGCAGACGGGCAAGGACCGGCCTGTCGCGTGGCGGCCGACCGATCTCGATCGCGTAGTGTTCCTCGCCGCCATCGTCGGGGCGAAAGACATGCAGCCTGCCAGCCTCGGCGGCCGCCATCGGCAGGCGCGCCGATACAACCGGCGCAAGACCGGTCGCGGCGGCCATTTCGGGACCCGCCCGGTCCCACTCGATCAGCGTCAGGCCCTCGGTTCGCGCGACGGCGGCCGGATTGGCCAGCGCGACAGAGAGAACCGCCGGCAGGAGGCGCGCCGATTTGGCCAGTTGGATGGCCGCGCGGTAAAGCGTGGCATCGCCATCGCGAATGCTGCGGAGCGGTCCCTTCATCGGCGCGCGGAGGTCATCGGCTGGGTCAGCGACGGCGCGCACCCATTCTGGCGTCGCATCCGGCGGCACGACGAGACGCGCGATATCGCCGTCATAGGCCCGCGCCTTAAGCGTTTCCGCCCGGCGCCCGGTGATGGCCATGGTGACGGGACCGAGCGCGCCGAATGCGGAAAACCGAGCAGCCTCCAGCGTTTCGGCAGCCGCAAAGAGAATTGCCTCCGGGCCAAGTGACAGAACGACCGGCACCCCCATGCGCAGGTCGGCGCGGGCGCGGTTGAGGCATTCGGCAATGCTGGGGCCAAGGGTCATCATTTGCCCGGGGTTCAGATCCTGTCCCTAGATAGTCTGGCAGCAGGAAAATTGAAACATATCCTCCGCTGGCGACACGACCGCGTGAGAACTTCGTTGCAGACCTTGTCACCGGCCGGTTGCCGGAACATCTGTGCGGAAAGGAAACGGAGGGCAAGACGATGGCCAACCTGAAGAAAATCCTGCTGGTGGATGACGACGAAGACTTGCGCGATGCGCTTGCCGATCAGTTGATCTCGACCGAGGATTTTGACGTCGAGGGTGCGGGTGACGGCCATGGCGGCATGGAACAGATCAAGTCCGGACTCTTCGATCTTGTCATCCTCGATGTCGGCCTGCCCGACACGGATGGCCGCGAACTTTGCAAGAAGATGCGCAAGCACGGGGTGAAGTGCCCGATCGTCATGCTGACCGCGAACGACAGCGATGCCGATACGATCCTGGGTCTTGATGCCGGTGCCAACGACTACGTGACCAAGCCCTTCAAGTTTCCGGTGCTTCTGGCGCGAATCAGGGCGCAACTCCGGACCCATGAACAATCCGAGGACGCCATATTCCAGCTCGGGCCCTACACGTTCAAACCCGCCATGAAGATGCTGATCGACGAGCGTGACCGGAAAATCCGGCTTACCGAGAAAGAAACCAACATTCTCAAATACTTGTATCGTGCGACAGACGGTGTCGTGGCCCGCGACGTGCTTCTTCATGAGGTCTGGGGCTACAATGCCGGCGTGACGACCCACACGCTGGAGACACATATTTACCGTCTTCGCCAGAAAATAGAACCAGATCCGTCCAATGCCCGCCTTCTTGTTACCGAATCTGGAGGGTACAGATTGGTGGCATAGAGGGTGAGGTTCCTGATGACGGGACGACATCTTCGACAGGTTCCCCTGGCCGCACCGGGGTTATGATGCGGCATCCTCCCTGTTGGACTGGCCGGGCCTTGTGCCCGGCCTTTTTTTGCTCGCGACGGTCCTTGGTTCTTCATAGGGTCGTCAAAGCGGGATGGGGAAGGGCGATGACACCTGACAGCGTACTCGACTTCTGGTTTCCCGACGATGGCCACTGGACAGAGCTTGGCCGCCACCGCGAATTCTGGCGGTGGCGGATGACCGGTTGCGCCGATCGGAAGATCATTGATGACTACGCCGATGTCACAGAGGCCGCTGCACGCGGGCAGCTCGACCATTGGGCGGAAACCCCGCGGGGGCGTCTGGCACTTGTCATCGCGCTCGATCAGTTTCCGCGCTCCTATTGGCGCGACCGGCCGGAAGCCTACGGGCAAGACATCAAGACGACCCGGCTTGTCATCGACGCCATGAAGGACGGCTTCTACAACGCCTTGCCGACACCCTGGGAGAAGCTTTTCTGCATTATCGCAGTCAGTCATTGCGAAGGGCCGGACCATTTGGCGCGCATGGACCTTTGCGTCGACGCGACCCGGAAGCTGGTTGACGAGGCGCCAGCACAGCTGCGGCCGATGTATGTGGGCGCGGTCGATCAGAACCTCCTTGTCCGCAGCATTATCGAGCGGTTCGGGCGACACCCTCACCGAAATGCCGTTCTTGGCCGGATTACGACGGACGCTGAAAGGGATTATGTCGCCAGGGGCGACTTTCCGCATCAAAGGGAGATACCGGGATCAACCGCCGAAAGTGGAGCCGCCCCGAGCAAAGCGGGAATGGTATGAGGTCAATGAGGTTTGGTTTGAAATCCGCGCCGACTTCGGCACAGATAGTGACATGATGAAACGCCTGTCTGCCGCGATTTGCGCTTATTTCCTTACGATGGCGATGGCCTTCGGCCAGGCCAGCGGGGGCTGGAGCCATGAAACCGAGTTGACGGTTCCAGGCTGGGTCAGCGCCTATGCGCAGATGGGGCCGGCAGGTTATGTTTACCTGACCTGTCCGGCCTACCGTCAAGGTCTGTCGGTTGCCGTCTCAATTCGGCAGGCCGGGCTGATGGAGCCGCAGGCGGACACGATTTTCATCCGCGTGGGCGAATACGACTACGGCTTTCCCTGGGCGTTCGTCGACGGTGACGGCGTGGGGTTTTATGACGTTCAATGGCCGGAAGTGCAGTTCGACCAGCCATGGCCACAGCAGGAAACGCTTCTGACGGCGCTGGCGGAAGGCAAGCCGCTGATGGTCATGGCATCGCGCCAGCCCGACAAGAGGGACGCGCGGGTTCTGATGACCGCGCTGGCCGCGCCGGGCGATCCGGCGATAACCGCGCTGAACCAAAGCTGCGGGGCCAGCGCGCCCGCCACCCCGCCTCCGCCGTCAGACTGGCTGATTCTGCCGGGGACGGATCACTGGACAGGGCCTACCGCCATGGCCGGCTCGCGCGGCGCCAGCGCGACGATCATGGCCGTTTGCGACGGAAGCGGCCGCCCCTTTCTGGCAGCGCAGGTCGAAGGCTACCCCTATCCCGAAGGGCAGATGACGCTGCCGGCCGATATTGATGGCCAGCGCTTCCAGCTGAACTGGGCCGGGTGGCAGGGGCTGGCCGTGACAAGCCCGCCGCCGGGGTTTATCGAGGCCATGAAGGCTGGCCGACAGGTCATATTCTATGCCGAACGTGGCGAGGCTGTTCCGTTCTCGCTCATGGGGGCCGGGCCTGTGCTCGACACCGCGCTTGCCGCCTGTACGACCCCCGCCGCGCCAAACCTGCAGCCAGGCACCGGGGCAGCGGCGGAAGATATGCTGGCGAGGCTGAAACTGGCGTTGCGCGACCAGCTCGCGGCGGAGTGTCGGAGTTACGGCGGATCAGGCGTCAACCTGCCCGACAATGCGTTTCGCACGGAGCCTGGCCAAGGCGGCCTGCCGGATGTCTGGGTTAACTATGAAATGATCACTTGCGTTGGCAGCGGACCTGCGGGCGCAGGCTATTGCGGCGCATCGCAATGCCTTCATGAACTCTATTCCGCGGATAAATCGGACTACGTCCTCAAGCACAGCACCTATCGGTAGTCTGCGTTGCGGTCACCGGGCCGGGCCGCTAAGGTCGCCGGACCCGAAAACCGAGGTCCGACATGCCGTTTACGATTGCCACGTGGAACATAAACTCCGTCCGCCTTCGCGAAGCGCTTGTCCAGCGGCTGATGCGCGAAGAGGCGCCCGATATCCTCTGCCTGCAGGAATGCAAGTCCCCGGTCGAGAAGATCCCGACCGAAGGCTTCGCGGCGCTTGGTTATAGCCATATCGTGGCGCGCGGCCAGAAGGGTTATAACGGCGTGGCGATCCTGTCCAAACTTCCCATCACGGACGCGGGAGACCGGGATTTCGTTCAGCTCGGCCATGCCCGTCATGTCGCGGCGCGGCTGGAGAACGGCATCGTCATCCACAATTGCTATGTCCCTGCCGGTGGCGACATTCCGGACCGGGACGAGAATGTGAAATTCGGCCAGAAGCTCGATTTCCTGACCGAGATGCGCGACTGGTTTCACGCCGAACGGCCGAGCCGCGCGATCCTTGTCGGTGACCTCAACATCGCGCCGCGCGAGGATGATGTCTGGAGTCACAAGCAACTTCTGAAGATCGTCAGTCACACGCCGGTGGAGGTGGAGCATCTGGGCGCGGCGCAGGAGGCCGGGCGCTGGGTTGACGTGACGCGGAAGGACATTCCCGAGGGCCTTCTTTACAGCTGGTGGTCCTATCGTGCGGCCGACTGGGATGCGGCCGACAAGGGCCGGCGGCTTGACCATATCTGGGCCACGCCGGATATCGCGAATGCGGCGCATGGCAGCCGTATCCTGCGCGCGGCGCGCGGCTGGGACCAGCCGTCGGACCACGCCCCGGTCTTCGCTGAATTCGATCTCTGACGCGGCGCGTCAGGCGGCGAAGGGCGCGCGACTGCGGCTTCTGGCCAGCGCCAGCATCTGGGCTTCGAAATCCAGAAGCTCCCGGCGGGCAGGCCGGTTGTGGACCGGCAATTGATCCTCGGCGAGTGTCGAACCCGGCGCAGTCGTGCGCGCCAGATCGCGGTTTCTGGCAATTCGCCCGAAATAGAGACTGTCGATCCAGCATCCATCGGCTTCCACAAGGCAATGCTGCCGCAGCAGGAGCCCATGGCAGGCGACGACACTTCCTTCCGGCTCCCAATGCGCTGTCTCACCATTGACGAGGTGGCGCGCCTCGACCAGCACCTCTTCTTCACCGAAGAGATATTCCACCTCAGTTCCCGAAATGGCGACGCGCTGGCCGGGCTGCAGAACGAGGTCGGTATCGCGCCCGAAATAGGGGGCGATCAGCCGAACCATGCGATGCGCCCCGACCGACGGCACCAGGACCGCCCCGCGCCAAAGCAGGGGCTGCGCGCCGGCGTCCTTGGTCATGACGAGGTCACCCGCCTTCAGGCTTTCTAGTTCGCGCGGACCGTCGGGCGTGCCGATACGTGTCGTCGGGGCAAGGCCGGGCGCCGGCCCGACCGGTTGCAGATGATCGGCCAGGGCCATCCATGAAACCGAAGGATGTCGGTGGCACCCCGTTGCCGAGACGAATATCCGATGGATGTCTTCGGACCGCAAAGGCCAGGCATCACGAAGCTCTTGCTGCCGGATCGTGCCTGCGGTCAGATTCTCAGCAGTAAGCAGGCTGCGACCGGCATCGGCATCCCAATGGTAGCTGAGACGCAACCATCCTGATACCGGCTCGCGCCCCAGTCCGATCGACAGGTTGCAGACATTCGTTCCGTCGCAACGCAAAAGGTGCATCCGGCCATCCGACATGCGCTGCAGCGTGAAGACATCGTCGGCAGATGTGCCGGACCGATAGCGCAGGACCGGCTGTTGGGTCTGGGCATAGACCGACAGGTCCAGTTCGAGTGTCAATGTCCCACGCCGGACGACACCCGGCATCGGGCGGGACGTCAGGCGGCGCGCCGTGCCGTCGGTTCCGCGCAGTGCCAGCCAAGTCATGCTGCGATCCCCTGTGCCATCCAGACCCGAGCCTCGTAACTCTTCAGCATCCGTCGGGCCGCAGGGCTGTACCCCTTGCCGGTTTCAAGGTCGATTTCGGGAAAAAGCGCCGTTATCTCCGCCACGATGTCGCGTTCGAAGCTCTGCGTTGTCTGCGGGCCGGGAAGAAAGCTTTCCGTTGTCAGCCCTGCCGAGTAGACGACCTGATGGCGGTCGAAAAGAAGATGCACATATTCCACCGTGCCGCCTTCGACGACTCGCACTGAATTGCCGTCGACAAGATCCTTGGCCGCCACCAACACCTCGGCCTCGCCGAAGAGAAGCTCCGACATGCTGTCAGCAACAAGGATGCGATGCTGTGGCGAGACGAGAAGCGTGTCGTGCGCACCGAAGGTTCCGGCACCGATGCGGATCGGCGCGAATGCCCCCTCGGCGGCGACGGTCCGGCGACCGATCCAGCGTAGCGGCTGGGGGCCGTCATCCTGCGTCAGAACAAGGTCGCCGACTTCAAGTGCTTCGACCGGTACTTCCCCTTGTGGGGTGGCGATCATGGTTCCAGCAACGAAACAGGGAATGGTCGAGATTGTGACCATCCCCACATCGGTCGCGCCGGTGGAACTGGTAACGGTATAGGTAAAGTTGAACGCATCGACGTCGTTGTCCGTCTGCACGGTCAGCGTACCGTCGGCATTCAGCGTGACGATATCACCCGAGGGCAGCACGACGCTTTGCCCCGGGACGACGGCAACCCCGTTGATATGGGTGATCGTCAGCGTGCCGCCAGTGTTGTTGTGGTCGTTGCCGAGAACATCAATAGTCGCGGCGTGATTGACGTAGATGTTCTGATGATCGGGAATTGCGACAATTCGGGTCTGAACCGAGTTCCCTGCAATCAGGAGATTGGAGTCATAGGAGGAATCGGACACGTCGGCGATGCCGATGCGGATCGAGTTCACCACATTCGGAATGACGGGAATCGTCAGCGTCATGGTCAGCGTGAAGCCGTCCATTTCGGTGTTGAACTGGTCCCCGGTGTTGTTGACGTAGAGGTTGCTGTTGGGGTTCACGTTCCCGACGCTGGGGTTCCCGGTGCCGAATGTCAGAGGCACATGGCTGCCGTTGATCCAGACCCCGATCATGTCGTTGAACTGGGAGGCGGCGTATTCGGGATACTCCTCGGACGAGAAGACGAACTGCATCGTCATGAAGTTGCCGTCCGGAATGAAATCGACGTTCAGAATGGATGCGTCGTAGGTGTTGGTGCCGGCGATGGCGTTGAACTGGGCGTCGTTGTTCAGGCCCGACGTATTTGTCGACGTGCCGCTGGACCGGTTCGGGTCGCCCGAGGACTGGGTGAAGTCGACAGCACGGCCCGTTGACAGGATGACCCCGGTGTCGCCAGGCGTGGCGTTTGGCGAAAGCGCATCGCCGTTCGTATAGATCGCCGAAGACCGCGCATCGCCCTGATAGGACGCACCGACAACCGTGACACCGTCACCAAAGATGGTGTTCGCCATCTGCGTTGCAGTTGCGTTGGTATTGTACCCGAGCTCTGCTCCGGTTGCCATGACTGCCCCCACGCCTGTCGGAGGCAGCACAAACGCTGCACCGGGCGCACCCCATGCGCCCTGAATGTTCAATCGTGACCAACCACTCGATACCGGGCGTCGTTGCGCCCGACTTTTGCGTTTGCCCTGCCTCAGGACTCTTATTGGTTGAAACTATGTCCGCCACCTCCCGATTTGTTAACCTTTTTCGGGAGATGCGCGGCATGGCGCGAACCGGCGGTGACAGCTTTGCAACAGTCGTCACGGATTGAAGCGGGCTGGCAATGGCGCTAGGGCTGTGCTGGCAGAGCAGGAGTGTACCCGTGCAAATTTCCGTGACCCAGGACATCGACCCCGTCGAATTGACTGCAGAACTGATCCGCTGCCCGTCTGTGACACCGGCGGAGGCTGGCGCCCTTGTTCTTTTGGAGCGCTATCTCGGTGCCGCAGGATTTGCCTGCCATCGGGTCGACAGGAACGGCACGCCAAATCTCTTCGCCCGCTGGGGCAGGGCAGGTGCGAACCGGACATTCGGTTTCAACGGTCATACGGATGTTGTACCTGTCGGCGATGCGGCGGCCTGGACGCACGACCCGTTCGGGGGCGAGATCGTCGATGGCTGGCTCTGGGGCAGGGGAGCTACGGACATGAAATCCGGTGTCGCCGCCTTTGTGGCGGCGGCGATCGATTTTGTTCGCGACACACCGCCCGACGGCGCCATCATTCTGGCCATTACCGGCGATGAGGAGGGCCCGGCCGATGATGGGACCGTCGCGCTTCTCGACTGGATGCGGCAGAAGGGTGAGGCGATGTCGGTCTGCCTCGTCGGCGAACCGACCTGCCCGGAGAACATGGGCGACATGATGAAGATCGGCCGGCGGGGCTCGCTCAGTTGCCATATTGCGGCCAGGGGCGTTCAGGGCCATTCGGCCTATCCGCATCGCGCGCGAAACCCTCTTCATGCGCTTGTGCGGTTGCTCGACCGGCTCGCCTCTCACCAGTTGGATAGCGGTACCGCGCATTTCGATGCCTCGACGCTGGCGATAACCACGATCGACACCGGCAATCCCGCCGGCAACGTCATACCCGCCCGGGCGGAGGCCGCCGTCAACATACGGTTCAACGATGCCCATACGGCGCAAAGCCTGACCGAATGGCTGCAATCGGAAGCGTCGAAGGTCGAAACCGAGACCGGCGTCGCTTTTGCGTTGGACGTCCATGTTTCCGGCGACAGTTTCGTCACCCCGCCGGGGGAATTCGTGCATCTTGTCGCGCGGTCGGTTCAGGCCGAGACGGGCGTAGAGCCGGCATTCTCCACCTCCGGCGGCACATCCGATGCCCGGTTTGTGAAGGATCATTGCCCGGTTGTCGAATTCGGCCTTGTCGGCAAGACCATGCATCAGGTGGACGAGCGGGTGGAAATCGGCCATATCCGACAGTTGAAGGCCATCTATGGGCGCATCTTGCGGGACTATTTCGCCTAGATAGCCGTTGCGCTGACCGCAATGCGGCGCCCGCGCTTTGCGGATGACGCCCGCTACGCGCCATGCTAGGGGACGCGCATGGCCCGTATCCCCTCCAAAGCCGAAATCCTCAACTGGATCGCCGAGAATCCCGGGCTGACCGCCAAGCGGGATATCGCCAAGGCATTCGGGATCAAGGGCGCGGAGCGGATCGAGTTGAAGCGGCTCCTGAAAGAACTTGAGGCGGAAGGCACGGTGGAGCGCCGGCGGCGCAGCTATCGTGATGCCGAGAAGCTGCCACCCGTGACGATCCTGCTGGTTTTGCCACCGGACCAAAACGGCGATCAGTTCGCGCGCCCAGTTGAATGGAGCGGTGAAGGCCCGGAACCCCGTATCCTCTTCCAGCCGCGCAAATCAGATGCGCCGGTGGCCGAGGGCGACCGCATTCTGGCACGGGTCAACGAGGTCAAGGCCGAGGATCACCAGTATGAGGCCCGGCTGATCCGCAAGATCGGCACCAATCCTGTCAAGATCCTCGGCATCTTCCGCAAGGCAACGGAAGGCGGCAGGATCGTTCCGATCGACAAGGGCGCTGACCGGGAATGGCTGGTGGCCGCGGATGCGACGCTGGACGCGAAGGACGGAGAGCTGGTGGAGGCCGAACAGGCCGGCCCGAAACACCGTATGGGTCTTCCGCGCGCCCGCGTCATCGAGCGGCTTGGCGACCCCTCGGCGCCCAAGGCGGTTTCCTTGATCGCGATTCACCAGCATGGCATTCCAGACGATTTTTCCGACGCCGCGATAGCCGAGGCCGATGCCGCAATGCCGGCGAAAATGGGCAAACGCGAAGACTTGCGGTCGATGCCTTTCGTCACCATCGACCCCGCTGACGCGCGCGACCACGACGATGCCTGTTTCGCCCATTCGGACGATGACCCGAAGAACGTAGGCGGCCACATTGTCTGGGTCGCCATCGCCGACGTTGCGGCCTATGTCATGCCCGGCTCGGCGCTTGACCGCGAAGCGCGCCGGCGCGGCAACTCCACCTATTTTCCGGACCGGGTCGTCCCGATGCTGCCGGACCGCCTGTCGGGCGATCTCTGTTCGCTGCATGAAGGCGTAGTGCGGCCGGTTCTGGCCGTGCGTCTGAAACTTGACGCCAAGGGCGCGAAGATTTCGCACCGATTTGCGCGCGCGATGATCCGGTCGGTCGCGAGCCTGAATTACGAGGAGGTGCAGGCAGCTGAGGACGGGCAGCCAAATGAACGTTGTGGCGAACTTCTGCGCGAAGTGATTGCGCCCCTTTACGCGGCTTACAAAGCGACAACGGTCGCGCGCGCCCAGCGCCAGCCGCTCGATCTCGACCTGCCAGAGCGGAAGATCGAGTTGACACCGGATGGCCGCGTGAAGTCGGTTGCCTTTCGCGAAAGACTGGATGCGCATCGACTGATCGAGGAATTCATGATCCTTGCCAATGTCGCGGCAGCCGAGGAATTGACACGTCTGAAACGGCCGCTGCTGTTCCGGGTGCATGAAGAACCATCCTTGCAGAAGCTCGACGCCCTGCGCGAGGTGGCCGAGGCGTCAGGGTTCACCCTTGCGAAGGGCCAGGTTCTGCAGACCCGGCATCTGAACAGCCTGCTGGCGCAGGCAGAGGGCACTGACTTTGACGAGTTGATGAACATCACGACCTTGCGGTCGATGACACAGGCCTATTACCACCCGGAAAACTTCGGCCATTTCGGTCTTGCGCTGCGGTCCTACGCGCATTTCACCTCGCCGATCCGGCGCTATTCCGACCTTGTCGTCCACCGCGCGCTGATCTCGGGCCACGGATGGGGCGATGACGGCCTGTCGCCGCAAGACATCGAAATGCTGGAGGAAACAGCCACCCTTGTTTCCGAGACCGAGCGCCGGTCGATGGCTGCCGAACGCGACACGACCGACCGTTACCTCGCGGCCTATCTCTCCGACCGGGTCGGCAGTGAGTTTTCCGGGCGCATCAGCGGCGTTACCCGGTTTGGCTGCTTCGTGAAGCTCGACGAAACCGGCGCGGACGGGCTGATCCCGATCCGGTCGCTCGGTCGCGAGTTCTTCCATTACGACCCGGAGACGCAAAGCCTGATGGGGGCCGATACCGGGCTGCGGATTGGGATCGGCCAGCGTGTGACGGTGCGGCTGGCCGAAGCGGTGCCGGTCACAGGGGGTCTGATGCTCGACCTATTGGATGTGGAGGGGTCCGCGCTGCCTGCCGGTCCCTCTGCCAAGCGCGGAAAATTCACCGGGCGGCGCCCTGGGTCTGCACAAAAGAAATCCGCCAAGACGAAACGTAAGGTGGAACGCCGCCGACGCTGAACAGCGGAACGGCAAATTCGTGCCCGGCGGGTCAGCGGCGCTTTCTGTACTGACCGTAAGCCGCTAGACTAGGTCAAAACAGGCAGAAGCAGGCAGGGCGGTCGTCATGATGAAACGGATACTGGCAATTGTCGTCCTGACGGCCATATGTCCTGCGACCGGCGGCGCGGGCAGTACCACGGGCATCACCGCGCCGGCTATCGCCGTTCAGACAGAGGGGCCGGAAACAGTGATCGAGGTGTCCGCTCATTCCGGATTTGCCGGCTGGATCGCCGGCTTTCGCAACCGCGCCATGGCCAAGGGCATCAGCGCCGCAACGCTCGACCGCGCGTTCAAGGGTGTCGCCTATAACCCGGCCGTGATCGAGAAGGACCGCAACCAGAGCGAATTCACAAAGGCGCTCTGGGATTATCTCGACAGCGCGGTGTCCGATAGCCGGGTGACAAACGGCAAGGCGGCGTTGCGCAAACACCGCCGTCTGCTCGACCGGATCGAGGCGACCTATGGTGTCGACAAGGAAATCGTCGTGGCGATCTGGGGGCTTGAAAGCGCCTATGGCGCGGTTCGGGGTGACACGCCGCTGATCGAGGCGCTGGCGACACTGGCCTATGAGGGACGGCGCGGCGCCTTTTTCGAAAGCCAGCTGATCGCCGCGCTGAAAATCGTGCAATCAGGCGACGTGGCGCCGTCGAAAATGACCGGAAGCTGGGCTGGGGCGATGGGCCATACCCAATTCATTCCGACATCCTATCTCGCCTATGCGGTCGATTTCACCGGCGACGGCAAGCGCGACATCTGGTCGGACGACCCGGCCGATGCGCTGGCCTCAACGGCCGCCTATCTTGCCCGGTTCGGCTGGCAGAAGGGCCATCCTTGGGGTGTGGAGGTGCGGCTGCCGGTCGATTTCGATTTCGCCCTGTCCGGCGAGACGGTGAAGAAGACGACGTCCGAATGGGCCGATCTTGGCATTCGTGACATGAAAGGCGGCAAGGTCGCCGACCATGGCCCTGCCTCGATCCTCTTGCCGGCCGGCGCTCGGGGGGCCGCTTTCATGATCTTCCGGAATTTTCATGTGATCGAGCGCTACAATACCGCGGATGCCTATGTGATCGGTGTCGGCCATCTTGCCGACCGGATCACCGGTGGCGTGCCCATTCAGGCAAGCTGGCCGCGCGACGACCGCGCGCTCGTCTTTGCGGAGCGGCAGGAGTTGCAGGAACGCCTGACGAAGGCAGGTTTTGACACGAAAGGGGTCGACGGCAAGATCGGGCCGAATACGATCGCGGCGGTCAAGGCGTTTCAGCGCTCCATCGGGATGATCCCGGACGGTTACGCGAGCCTCGACATCCTCAAGCGCCTGAAATGAGAAGGCCCGCTTGCGCGGGCCGCCTCCGGCGGAGGTGTTCGGGGCAAGATGAAATGGCGGTGTGTTTCCGCCGATCGGCGCTCACGCTTAGCGCGCGGCGCGGATGGATTCCTCAAGCTTGCCCAGCGCCTCGGTAAAGACCGCGTCCTGGATCGTGATCGGCGACAGGAAGCGAACGACATTGCCGTAGACGCCGCAGGTCAGGAGCAGAAGCCCGCGCTTCAGCGCCTCGGCCCGCACCTTGTTGGCGAAATCGGCCGACGGTTTGCCGCCGGTGTTGAACTCGACGGCGTTCATGAAGCCCGGACCGCGAATATCGGCAATTTCCGGTACGTCGTCGCGCAGGGAAGCGAGGTGCTGCTTCAGCCTTGCGCCAAGCTGGTTGGCGCGGTCGCAAAGCCCTTCTTCCTCGATCACATCAAGGACCGCATTGGCAGCCGCAATGCCAAGCGGGCTACCGCCATAGGTGCCCCCAAGCCCGCCCGGCGCGGGGGCGTCCATGATCTCGGCCCGCCCCGTAACGGCGGCGAGCGGGAAGCCACCGGCAAGCGATTTTGCCATGGTGGTCAGGTCGGGCTGAACATCATGATGTTCCATCGCGAACATCTTGCCCGTGCGGGCAAAGCCGGTCTGGACCTCGTCGGCGATAAGAAGGATGCCGTGTTCGTCGCAGATACCCCGGAGTTTCGTCATGAACTCACGCGGCGCCTCGTAGAAGCCGCCTTCGCCCTGAACGGGTTCAAGGATGATTGCGGCGACACGCTTGGGATCGACATCAGCCTTGAAGAGATACTGAAGCGTATCAAGCGACTGCTGGACGGAGACGCCGTGGAGCGGAACCGGGAAGGGCACGTGGAAGACATCGTTCGGCATCGCGCCAAAGCCGACCTTGTAAGGCACGACCTTGCCGGTCAGTGCCATGCCCATGAAGGTCCGGCCATGAAAGGCGCCGGTAAAGGCGATAACGGCCTGACGCCCGGTCGCGGCCCGCGCGATCTTGATCGCGTTCTCGACGGCCTCGGCACCGGTCGTCACGAAGATCGACTTCTTTTCGCCCTTGCCCGGCACCATGCCGTTCAGCCGTTCAGCCAGCCGTACGTAGTTCTCATAAGGCACGACCTGATGGCAGGTGTGGGTGAAGCGGTCGATCTGGTCTTTGACCGCCGCGATGACCTTCGGATGACGGTGTCCGGTATTGAGCACCGCGATGCCCGAGGCGAAGTCGATATAGCGATTGCCTTCGGCGTCCCAGATTTCCGCGTTCTCGGCACGATCGGCATAGATCTGCGTCATCACGCCAACACCGCGCGACATGGCGGATTGGCGGCGGGTTTCGATTTCGGCGTTATTCATGGATAGCTCCCTCGGGTGGCAACGCGGCTGGGCGTTTTGCGCCTGAATAGCCGTCTTGTGGCAGCTGCTCAATATCATATATTCGCGCAAAATAAATTTATCGCTCTCCGAAGTTGCCGGCACCTGCCGTCCTTGCGGGAAGCGAAGATGAGGGAACGCCAATGACATTCGACACCGGCGCTCGGTTGCGGGAACTGCGCGAGGCGCGCGGCCTGTCCCAAAGGCAGCTTGCGGCCGCGGCCGGGGTGACAGGCGCGATGATATCCTTGATCGAGCAGAACCGCACAAGCCCGTCTGTCGCGACGTTGAAGAAGATCCTGTCCGGGCTGGAGCTGTCGCTGGGTGCGTTTTTTGCCGAAGAGGAAAGCGGCGAGGCGAAGTGGTATTTTGCCCATGGTGAACTGCGGGAGATCACACCGACGGCCAAGATGGGTGATCCCGCGAACGGCGCGCCAAATGTCCGGTTCCTGCAGGTCGGTCGGCCCGGAGGTTCGGCCCTGCAAATGCTGTTCGAGCGATATCCACCCGGCGCGGACACGGGTGCCGAGCTTTACAGTCACGATGCCGAGGAGGCCGGTATCGTTGTTTCCGGCGAGATCGAGATCACCGTCGGCACCGAGACGCGTAGGCTGGGCGCGGGTGACGGCTATCTCTTCAACAGCCGCATCGCGCACCGTTTTCGCAATCGCGGAACCGAGGATTGCGTTATTGTCAGCGCCTGTACGCCGCCGACGTTCTGACCGCCAGAGGCAGGCAGTAGCCGTCAGATGATCCGCGCGAGGAGCGGGCCAACGGCATCGTCAAACCGGCGGATGTCCATCTCGGTCCGGGCCCAAAGCTGGGCACCTTCCAGAAGCGCGAGGCTGGCCGCCGCATCCTTTTCGGGCTGGCCGGGCCCGATGATCGTTCCGTCTGCCGCGCCCTTCGCGAAGACTTCCGTCAGCCAGGCCCGAACCGTCTGCCGGTATTCGGCAAGCGCGTCGATGGCTTCTGCGGTCAGGCTTTCCCGGCCGGCCGAAAGAGCAACACAAAGACAGAGCGTCTTGCCACCGCCCAGGGCGAACCGATAGCGCGCGATCTGGCGCCGCAGTCTTTGCCCGGCCGTGTCGGATGCGGCGTCGATCGCGTCGAGGTCGGTCAGAAGCGCCTCGTGATACCTGCGAACCATTTCCGCCGCGAGATCTGCCTTTGTCGGAAAGTGGTGATGGACCGAGGCTTTACGGATACCGACGGCCCGGGCGAGGTCGGCAAAACTGAACCCGTCGATACCGAAGGTGCGGGCCGATTGTTCGGCGGCCTGAAGCAGGGCGGCTTTCGTTTCCATGTCGAAAGGTCTTTCGTTTCGGGTCAGGTCGCCGCCATCTAGGTGGCAGGCGCCGTTGCAAAGGGAATATGACCGAGTTTCATCCAAAGACGCGCGCCCGCCGGCCCGGCCAGAGCGTCGAGCCGGCTGCCACGAGGCAGGCGCAACCAACTGCCCCTTTTCAATTGATCGCCACCTTCGGTCATCTCTCCGTCGAGAATGAGGAACTCGCCACCATCCGGCAGGTCGATCACGTCCCGGGTGGCGGGTTCCCAAATCTCCATCCGGACCGTTTCGCGATGGTCCCGGAAAAGCGGGATGACCGATATCCCGGTCCGGCCCGCAGCCATGACCGGTTCGGTCTTGTTGGTATCGATCATGATCTGCGTCCGGTCCTCCGGCGCGAATTGCCAGAGTTTCACAAATATCGTGCAGCCGTGGTCCGAGCCGGGCTTGTGGGAGGATGTGGGCGGATTGCGGACATACGAGCCGGCCGGGAAGTCCCCGTGTTCGTCCTGAAAGACACCGTCGAGCACCAGAAACTCCTCACCGCCGGTATGCGTATGCGGCGAAAAGCTGCTTCTCGGTGCGTAGCGTACGATTGTTGTTGCCCGTGCCACTTCGTCCCCGATCCGGTCGAGCATCCGGCGGTCGACACCGGGCATTGGCGAGGGTCGCCAGTCAAGCGTTTCGGAATGAACGACCACGCGCTTCGCAAAATCAGCGTTGAGTTCCATTGGTTTTCCTCTCCGGATTTGGTTCGGCAGCACTGGCAAGGACTCTGGTCACCAACCACGCGTTCTACCTACCAGAAGGTAGGCTAGAGGCGCAAGGCAGTGACAAGAGCAGGGACAGAAAGGCTAGATCGCGTCGCCCGATTGCGCGTTCCGCAAACAGGGTAGGAGCTCCGGGGGTTGTCCCTACAGTTCCGGTGCATTTTGATCTGCGCCCTGCACCGCTCAGCTCTCGATAGCGAATTACACGGCACAAGAGTTCGAAATTGCCGGCGTTTCAACGCATGGGCGAATCAAAGGTGTTCCCAAGCCGCCCCCAAAACGGGCGCAGCCGGATAACTCTAATTTTTGTAAGTGTCCGTTTTTTAACAATAAAAACAGATACAACTTGGCGGATAGTTTACACATTGATGCCACAAACATCGTGATTCAGACCACGTTTCAGCCACATTTCAACGACATAACCGAAAAGACGAAACAGTAAGCGACAATCGTCGACAATTTTAGGGAATGTCGATCCGGCTACAAGAATGTGGTGAAACATGGCCTCTGCACGTAAACGCAAAGAACCTGCTGAGATTGAACCGATCTCCGACCATTTGGAACCCGGCGAAACGCTGCTTCAGGGTCAGTACACGATCGAACGCTTTCTCAACAGCGGCGGCTTTGGCATCACCTACACCGCGCGCGACAGCCTCGACCGCCGTGTCGTCATCAAGGAATGCTTCGCCGCCGCCTTCTGTCATCGCACCCGGTCGATCGTGCGTGTCCGCACGCGCGAGCAACAGGATGACTTCCGCTCCATCGTGAAGCTCTTCGTTCAGGAAGCGAAAAGCCTGTCGAAGCTGAAACATCCGAACATCGTCGGGGTCCATCAGGTATTCGAAGATAACCAGACCGCCTATATGGCGCTCGACTTCATTGATGGCCGCGATCTTCACGATACGCTGAGCGACCCGAACCACGGGCTGAGCCCGGCAGCCGTTCGGTCGATCCTCATGCAGTTGCTTGACGCCGTCGGGTACATGCACAAGGAAAAGTTGCTGCATCGTGACATTTCGCCGGACAACATCCTGCTTGATGCGAGCCGCAAACCGGTTCTGATCGACTTCGGCGCATCCCGGCAGCAGATGCCGAAAAGCGAACGCGCCATGTCGGCCTTCCGGGTCGTTAAGGATGGCTATTCGCCGCAGGAATTCTACCTTGCGGGCAGCCCGCAATATCCGTCGAGCGATATCTATGCACTGGGCGCCACCTTCTACCACCTCATCGCCGGGGAGGCGCCGCCAAACAGCCAAGCGCGTCTTGCGGCCATTGCCGGTGGCGATCCCGACCCCTGCCTGCCGCTTTTCGAAAAGGCCGTGGGCTACGATCAGGTCTTCTGTGACGCCATCGACAAGGCGATGCGGGTCCTGCCGAAGGACCGCTTGCAGGATGCCGGCGAATGGATCGAGATGATCACGGCGGCACGCCCGAAACCGGCCGCGGTTGTACCGCTAAAACCGGTGCAGGTTGCCGACGACCCGGTTGACGAAAAGATCAGCGCGCTGGTCAACAGTATCAATCAGGACGTCATGGCCGCTTCGGTCGAGCCGGAGCCGGTGAAGGAGGAGGTAGCCGCGGCCACGCCTCCGAAGCCAAAGCGCTATGAAGCGCTGGCTGCCATGTTCCAGGAGGACGATACCGAGGAACCCGAGGTTGTGGCCGAAGAGCTTGCCGAAGACGCGACTGAGACTACCAGCGACATAGCTGCCGAGGACGATCTTGAGGACGAAGTTGAACGCTATGTGCCGCCGGTGCAGGTCGTTGAAGAATTCGCACCTGCCGAGGCCGCCACTCCTTCGGTCGAGATTCCGAAACCGGCGCGGATGCGACTGCTACTTGCATCTGCCGCAACCATCGCCGCCTTCGGCGTTGCTGCAGCCACGTTCTATTCGACCATGGGCCAGAACGGCAAACCGGCGCTGAACAACCTCGACACCTCCGCCTTTGTCGGCCACGCGGGCTTTGCGGACATTCTGTCTTCGGCTGAGCCCGACGTGACGCCCGCGCCATTCAACCTCGTCGAACCGCTGGTCCAGCCTGCCGTCTTCACCGAGCCTGCGCTTGCAAAGGACGTTGAAACGCGGATGCCGTTTGTCCAGGCGCCGGCCGCGGCCGCGCCCATCGTCAGCGCCCAGATCGAGGCCCTGCCGACGCCGATCACCGCGATCGTCGATGTGAAGGCGACGGTCAGCCTGCCGGACCTGGCCTACGTTCCGGTCGAGTTGACGCCTCATCTCGCGCCACCGGTCGCCACCTTGGAAGTTTTCTTCCAGGCAGATACCCCCGCAAGCCCGATTGCCGAAGAGCCCGACCTTGCCACGCTCGTCGAAGCAGCACCGGTCGATGTGCCAGAGCAGGCGCCTGCCGGCCCGTTGGTTCTTGACGCGGCATCCGTTATGTCGGGTTGGTCGGTCCGCCTGCCATTCACGACAGCCCCCGGTCAGCCGGTGACTATCGACACGGTAACGGCGGATGGCGCCGCCTGGGTACAGGAAGGCCTCGAAGTCGTCAGTGTGAATGGCCAGCCCGTTGGTTCGGCCGACGAGATCGCCGCCCAACTGCGTGCAACGGTTCAGCCGGGCGACGCCGGGACAATTCCGGTCACCTTCGGCTTGCGCAGTACGAAAGATGGCAGCGAAACGACCCGGACCGTCGATCTGCCCGTCGTGCATGAGATCGTCTTCCTGAATGGGACGCGCTTTGAGGTCCAGTCCGTGGACGGCAACTGGAGGACAGTCGTCGCCTTCGTGCCGCCGCATGTCGACACCGACCTTGAGGCAGGCGATGTCCTTCTGGCCTTCGTACCGACCGGACAGGAGATTTCGGGCCATGACACATTTGCGAAGATTGTCGAACAATCTGCTACGCCAAACGATGTCGTTCTGAATTTTACCGTCTTGCGCGACGGGGGCATCTGGCTCGCGTCCTACGCCTACCGGACCGCGTCGCTCAACTGACCGATCCAACAAATATCTTTGATTAGTGGCCCTCTCTTACCAGTTCCGCTTCTGAAACCATGTGAAAACGCGATGCGGCGATCCGGTGATCGTTTGCGTCCATCAATTGGGAAGATCGTGCGATGTGGCGACTGCCAGAACCCGGATATGATGTGGCCTCTGCCGTCGGTCAAGGCGGACGGGACTATCAGGAAGATGCCATCGTCACGGATTTTCCGGTCGATTCGCCTTATGGCTACGCCATCCTGGCGGACGGGATGGGCGGGCACGCGGCCGGTGACGTGGCGAGCAGAACTGTCATCGCCGAAGTGTTCAAGGCGCTCAAATTCGCGGGTGAAAGCCTTCTGGATCCGGAAACGGATATTCGCGCCTTGCTGAACGACGCAGCAGCGGCGGCCAACGGATCGACCCGTGCCTATGTAAAGACGCACCCGCAAGCCCGCGGCATGGGCGCCACGCTTGTATCCGCAGTGTTCGTCCGCAACAGGCTTCACTGGCTGTCGATTGGCGACTCGCCGCTTTACCTTTTCCGCGACGGCGCGCTGAAACAGCTGAACGAAGACCATTCGATGGCTCCGCAGATCGACTTCATGGTCAAGGCCGGGATGATGGACGCGGAAACCGGAAAGAACCATCCGAACCGGAACTGCCTGACATCGGTGATCATGGGCGACACGATCGCCAAGACCGATTGCCCCGTAGCACCTTTTGATACGCGGCCGGGCGACATATTCATCGTGTCCAGCGACGGGCTTCAATACCTGGAAGATCGCCAGATCGAGAAGATCGTGCAAAAGAACCGCCGCAAGCGGAGTTCGGAAATCGTGCGCCAGCTTGTGCGTGCCATCAACACCCTGAACGACCCAAATCAGGACAACGTGTCCTTCTCGGTCATCAAGGTAAACAGCCACATCATGCAATCCACGGGCCGCTCTGCCATTGGAACGGCCCCGCTTGTTGCGGCAAACGAACCGGGTCGGGCCCGCGCCGACGTTGCGGCGAGACGAAATGATCCCGGTTCGCGCCTTGCGACAGCATCCGATCTTTCGTGATGCGTCGCTTTTCCCGTCTAAATTGTTTCCAATTTCGCGACAATACCTCTAAATGTGCATGATTGTGACACAATCCGGGAGCAAATCTTAATCCGCTAAGGCCGTGTTCGAGGATGAAGACCGTTAGTACGCCCAAAGCACACATCCGCTGGATGTAGCGCAGCGGGCAGCGGCAACCCAGTCTCGAAAAGTTGGGAGAGTTACAGTGAAACATTCAAAGAAGCATCGCGGCAGAAACCTGCTTTGCACAGTTGCCCTTCTGGGCGCCGCGTTCGTCCCCACCCAATCACTTGCCGATGTCGTTACGCTGAAATCAGCTGACGGCACGGTCAACCTTGTCGGCGAGTTCGTCGATTTCGTCGACGAAACATATATCATCAAGACCAGCCTCGGAAATCTGCGGATTTCGGCCAGCCGGGTGCGCTGCGAAGGCACGTCCTGTCCGGTCTTCGAAACCGCGACCGCTGACGTGGTCTTCAACGGCTCCGATACGATCGGCGTCGGTCTGATGCCCCTCCTGATGACGGGCTATTCGGATGTGCGCGATGCGGACGCCGAAGTCACCAACACCTCGCAAAGCGGGCAGACGATCACCAAGCTGATTGGCGATCAGGGCTTTGGTGACGAGCTTGGCACCTATCTTGTGACCTCTTCGGGCACCGATGAGGCCTTCCAGGCGCTTCTGGACAAGACCGCGCAGGTCGGCATGGCCTCGCGCCGCATCACGCCGCAGGAAGCGCGCGCATTGCGCGACTCGGGCGCCGGCAACATGGTCAGCCCCGATCAGGAACGTGTTATCGCGGTCGACAGCATCGTGGTCATCACGCATCCGAGCAACCCGGTGACGTCGCTGTCGATCAACGAGCTTGGCGGCATCTATACGGGAAGAATTACCAACTGGTCCGACGTTGGCGGGCCCGATCTGCCCATTAAGCTGCATGGCTACAAGGACGGATTTGACACTGAAACGGTGTTCTACAACCGGATTTTCGGCGAGGTCGAGGGCGTGACCCCCGCACCGCAGGTCGAGGCGGAAGACAGTAACCAGATGTCAATCCTCGTCAACGAAGATCCCGGTGCCATCGGATTTGTCAGCTTCGCGTTCCAGCGTGGTTCCAAAGGTCTGAACATCGAAAACGAATGCGGCATCGTGACGACGCCGGATGAGTTTTCGGCCAAGACCGAGGAATATGCGATCCAGCGCCGCCTGTACTTCTACAATCGCGGCGACAATACAGAACCGGCGACCCAGGAATTCCTGGACTACGTCACATCGGCCTCGTCGGATGACGTGATCTCCAAGTCGGGCTTCATCAGCCTTGGCATCACCCGGACGACACAGGACCTGAAAGGCAACCGCGCACGGGCGCTAATGGCGCCGGTCACGGACCCCTATCAGTCGAGCCAGATGCGCGAAATGCTGGGCGCGATGATCGACCAGGACCGCCTGTCGACAACCTTCCGTTATCGTACCGGTTCCTCGAAACTGGACGAAAAGGGGCTTCTCGATATGAAACGCCTTGTCGGCTATCTGGAAACGCTTCCAGCGGGGTCCAGGGTCAGCTTTGTCGGCTTTACCGATGACGAGGGCGCATTTGATGCCAACCGCCGTCTGTCAGTCGCCCGCGCCGAACAGGTTGCGGCCGATATCAAGGCAATGGCCCCCGAAAGCCTGGCGAACATCGAGATTTCGACAAGTGGATTTGGCGAAATGTCGCCTGCTGCGTGCAACACCACGTCGGCCGGCAAGGCGCTGAACCGCCGGGTCGAAGTCTGGGTTCAGGCCTCGAACGGATGAACACGGCCGCTGCCCCTATCGGGGTGGCGGACCCCCGGAGACATCAACGAGGCGTTCGACAGACATGAATGTCCTCATGGAGAGAGATTTTCCGCAATCTGCCCGAACAGGGCATTGCCGGACGACGAACAGAGGAAATGGTGATGTCAGGAAAACCAAAACTGATTAATGCACCCACCGCATCGGCCTGTGCCGCCCTTCTGGCCAGTCTGGTTGCAATCGCCTCGCCGAGCTACGCCGAAACGGTGTTTGATGGCAGCAAGGCAAGGCTCAACCTTTCAGGCAAGCTGCGCTACCTGACCCAGGAGGTCGTTTCGGCGGGCTGCCGGATGACCGCGCAGATCGACACGGCCAACGCCCAGGAGGAACTTCGCGTTTCGGTCGACAAGTTCGAAACGATCCTCAACGGTCTGGAGAAAGGCAGTCTGACGTTGGGTATCCCGTCGGAAGAAAAGAACCGCCGACCATTGCGCGCCATAACGAACCTGCGTGAAAAATGGGCGCCTGTACGGACCGCTTCGGACAATATCCTGGCCGGAAATGGGACGCCTGCGGATCTGGCTGCGATGGCAGGTGCCAATGCGGACTTGCTGGAAGCGACCATTGTGCTCGCGACCGAGATCTCGGGCCAGTATTCCAACCCGCAGGAGCTTCTGCAAAGCGACGCAATGTCCATCGGCATCGCCGGACGACAGAGCATGTTCGCCCACCAGATCGCTGCATCTGTCTGCGGCCTTTCGGCGCAAGTTGCCAACCTGGGCAACAAGGCCGAACTTGCCGAGACCATCGAAGTCTTTCAGCGCTCGCTGATCGCACTGCGCGATGGTCTGCCGGACGCCGGGATCAACCCACCGCCGAACGAGGCGATCCTTAAGGAACTGACCCAGGTCATCGACTATTGGGAGGGCCATCAGGCCAAGCTTCTCGGTCTGACGGCCTCCGACGGTGTGTCGGCCGAAAACGTCGCCGAAGCCGCGGATGTCGCCGATGAGTTGACCGACGACATGCTCAACGTCGTCACGCTCTACATGCTGTCGACGCCCGGTCAGGAAGACGTCTATCGGGTTCCCCTGGCGGCCTATGCTGAAAACGAGCTGAAGCAGTGGCTGACCAACAAGGAACTTGTCGACGCGATCAAGGCCCAGAATCTGGAACATGCCAACCTGACGCAGGAACAGGTCGATGCGCTGGATCTGCAATGGCGCGCCGAACGCAAGAACGGCGGCGGCGAGCTGATCACCAAGCTGTTGGAACGTCCGTCTTCGGAATGGTTGCGCCAGCAGTCCGATGCGACGGCCGGTTTCGTGACCGAAGTCTTCGTCATGGACAACAAGGGCTTGAACGTGGCCCAAAGCGTCGAAACCTCGGACTATTGGCAGGGTGACGAAGCCAAATGGCAGGAAACCTATGGCAATGGCAGCGGCAACATGCACATCAGCGAGATCGAGTTCGACGAAAGCACCGGGTTCTATCAGAGCCAGGCTTCACTGCCGATCTTCGACCCTGAAACCGGCTCCATGATCGGCGCGATCACCTTTGGCATCAACGTCCAGAGCCTGCTCTGACGGCCACGACATGAACGGGTGCTGTCAGGCGCCCCGCCAGCCCGCCGGACCCGATCCGGCGGGCTTCGCTATTCCGGTCGCCGCGCGAGGTCAGTTGCGGCGGTACGGATCCTTGGGTGCCCTGTCGCCCGACAACGATCCCTGACGGCGCGCGATCAGGCGTTCTATCGCATCGGCCAGATGCACCTCGGCGATGTTGTAGTCGCCCTTCTCGACACGGATCAGATGCGCCTCGTGCAGGACATCCGCGTGGGAAAAGCCGAAAGGTGGTTCGAACCGATAGGCGGCAAGCTCCACAAGCAGGCCGAGCGGGTCGCGAAAATAGATGGAATCCATGAACCCCCGGTCTTTCACACCGGAATGACCGATCCCCCGTTCGTCGAGCCTCTCGACGGCCTGCGAAAAGACGGCTTTCGACACCGCGAAGGCGATATGGTGCACTTCTCCGGGCAGCGGCCGGCGGGGGTTGGGGTCGGGCGCCCGATCCTCATTCGTGAAGATCGTGATCAGCCGGCCATCGCCCGGGTCGAAGTAAAGGTGCCCCTCGCCGGGGTTGTCGAGATTGGGCTGGTCGAAGACGAACGGCATGCCAAGAAGACCTTCCCAGAAGTCGATGGAGGTCGTCCTGTCCGCCCCCATCAGCGTGATGTGATGCACTCCCTGGGACTGAATTTTCCGCATGCCTGATCTCCTTCGCAAACCGTCTCCGGGCGTTGATCGGTACCCCTATCGAGTGACCGACCATAGGCCCCGATTGCGCGTTGTGGCAAGCAATGGCCGGCTGATCGGCGCCGGGGCTGGCGCACTTGTCGGATGGCGGTCTTTCCCGTATCCAGTGGCACGAGGCGGCCGATAGGAAGACCATGACGATCCATCTTCACCAGAACGATCTGCCCGACGGGCTCGATCTTGGCAGGCTCGTCGCCATCGACACTGAAACGATGGGGCTCAATCCGGCGCGCGACAGACTTTGCCTTGTCCAGCTTTCGTCAGGAGACGGCGACGCCCATCTTGTGCAGATCGCCCGCAACCAGACGCGCGCACCGAACCTGGAGAAACTTCTCGCCGACACCCGGGTGGTGAAGCTCTTTCATTTCGCGCGCTTTGATATCGCCGCGATGAAGAATGCCTTCGGGGTAACGACGGCACCTGTCTATTGCACCAAGATCGCCTCGAAACTCGTGCGGACCTTCACTGACCGGCACGGGCTGAAATATCTGCTGCAGGAGCTGATCAATGTCGACGTTTCGAAGCAGCAGCAGACCTCCGACTGGGGTGCTGAAAAGCTGACCGATGCGCAACTTGAATATGCCGCGTCCGACGTTCTTTACCTGCATGCCCTGAAGGCGGAACTCGACCGCCGGCTGGAACGTGAGGGGCGCACTGAACTCGCCCAGCGTTGCTTCGATTTTCTGCCTACCCGCGCCACGCTTGACCTTCTCGGCTGGGGCGATATGGCCGACATCTTTACGCACTGACCCGGATGACCGAGGCCGAGACATTTCTGGCAACCGCCCGCCGCGTGATCGAGATCGAGGCGCAGGCGCTGACCGTACTGGCCGCATCGCTGGACCAGAGCTTTGCCAAGGCAGTCGAACTGATCATGCAGGCCAGGGGCCGCGTCATCGTCTCGGGCATGGGCAAATCCGGTCACATCGGGCGAAAGATCGCTGCAACTTTCGCATCGACCGGAACGCCCGCCCAATATGTCCATCCGGCCGAGGCAAGCCACGGCGACCTTGGGATGGTGACAGAGCAGGATGTGGCGCTCGTTCTGTCCAACTCTGGCGAAACACCGGAACTGAGCGACATCGTCGCCCATACCCGCCGGTTTGGCATCCCGCTCATCGGGGTCGCTAGCAAGGCGGGTTCGACCCTCCTCAGGCAGTCCGACGTCGCTATCCTGCTGCCCCCGGCTGCAGAAGCCTGCGGCACCGGAATCGTGCCGACAACGTCCACGACGATGACGCTGGCGCTCGGCGACGCACTAGCGCTCGCCCTGATGGAACATCGCCGGTTTACGCCCGAACATTTCCGGACCTTTCATCCGGGTGGCAAGCTCGGCGCGAAACTGATGAAGGTCGGCGACCTGATGCACGGCGAGGATGCGCTGCCGCTCGTTCCGGAGGAAACCTTGATGAGCGAGGCGCTTCTGGTGATGAGCCAGAAGGGTTTCGGCGTTGTCGGGGTGACGGGCAGGAATGGGCAATTGACCGGCATCGTCACCGATGGCGACCTCAGACGCCACATGGACGGCCTTCTGAATCTGACTGCGGCGCAGGTGATGACCCGAAATCCACGTACGGTCGGTCCGGATTCTGTTGCCGAAAAGGCCGTGGCTGTCATGAAGGACAAGAAGATCACCTGCCTTTTCGTGCTTGCACCGGACGGAGACGGCCGCGCGATCGGGATTCTCAACATCCACGATTGTCTGCGCGCCGGCGTGGTCTAGGCCGATGGCCCTTCACGACAATATCCATTCTCGTCTGGTCTTCTGGCTCAAGATCATCCTGCCGCTGATCGCGCTGGCGATCCTCGCGACGCTGTTTCTATTTTCGAGGCGGCTGGAGATTGAGGGGGAGCTGCCTTATGCGAATGTCGATGTTGATGAACTTGTGCGCGAACAACGCCTGACAGCGCCGGAATATGCCAGCGTCACCAGTGACGGGGCCGCCCTTAGCATCACCGCGGCGGTCGCCAGGCCAGGGGCGGGCGAAAGCGGCGCGACAGCGACAGGTCTTGTCGCGAAGATCGAAACCGCCGACGGCCTGCATGTCGATATTACCGCCGCCGAAGGCAGGATCGACCCGGATGCGAACCGGCTTGTGCTGACACAAGGTGTCGATATGGTAACGTCGAGCGGCTATCACGTCACGGCAACCGGTCTGAACAGCGATCTCGATCGCACCGACGTCTGGTCCGACGGCGAGATCACCGCGCTTGCGCCCTATGGCAAGATAGATGCCGGACGGATGGAACTGCGCCTCGCTGATGCCCGGACGTCCGGCTATGTGCTGGTTTTCAACATGGGCGTAAAACTGGTATATGAGCCGCCAAACTGAGGATTTGTAATGACACTTTCATTGCGTCTGCTTGCGGTTATCGCGGTTCTTGGAACGGCTTTTCCGGCTCATGCGCAGGGAACCTCGGTCGCCTTTGGCGGGCTTAAGGCCGACACCAGCCTGCCTGTCGAGGCGACGGCCGACAACCTTGTCGTCGATCAAACCGACGGCAGCGCCGTGTTTTCGGGAAATGTCGTGATCAGCCAGGGTGAGATGCGGCTGGCGGCCGCTGTTGTCCGGATTGAATACGCGGAGGCCGACAAGCGCGAAATTCGCCGGCTTCTGGCCAGCGGCGGTGTGACCCTCGCCAGCGGCGCTGACGCAGCCGAGGCAGAGGACGCCATCTATACGATCGCATCGGGCGAGGTCATCCTGACCGGCAATGTTCTTTTGACCCAGGGCAGCAACACCCTGACTGGCCAGAAGCTGACTGTCGATCTGACAACTGGCACCGGTCGGATGGACGGCCGCGTGCATACTGTGTTGCAACCATCGGGGAACTGATGAGCCAGACGCCCAACCTGACGGTCGCAGACGGTGCTGTCGGCCTGCATGTCGCGCGACTGCGCAAGAGCTATCGCCGCCGGCCGGTATTGCGTGACGTCTCGCTGGACCTTGGCCGGGGCGAGGTCGTTGCCCTGCTTGGGCCGAACGGATCGGGCAAGACCACCTGCTTTTACAACATCGCGGGCCTGATCGCGCCAGACGCCGGTCAGGTCGTCCTTGACGGGCGCGATGTGACCGGCCTGCCGATGTACCGGCGCGCCCGGCTCGGCCTGGGATATCTGCCGCAGGAAGTCTCGATCTTTCGCGGTCTTTCAGTCGAAGACAACATTCTCGCCGTTCTTGAAATCACCGTGGACGATGGCCACAAGCGGCGCGAACGTCTGGAAGAGCTCTTGTCGGAATTTTCGATCACCCATTTGCGCCGCGCGCCCGCGCTGGCCCTGTCGGGTGGCGAACGTCGCCGCGTCGAAATTGCGCGCTGTCTGGCGGCAGACCCGAAATATCTGCTTCTCGACGAGCCCTTTGCGGGGGTCGACCCGATCTCGGTCGGCGATATCCGTACATTGGTCCATGATCTGAAATCACGGGGCATCGGTGTTCTGATCACCGACCACAACGTTCGTGAGACTCTCGAAATTGTCGACCGAGCCTACATTTTGCACGATGGCGCGGTCCTGATGAGCGGCACAGCCGATGAGGTCGTTCGCGACGAAAATGTCCGGCGCGTGTATCTGGGTCAGAATTTCCGTATTTTCTGACGGCGAAGGCTCCGCATGGTCCTGAAAGCCCGCCTCAATCTGGATCAGCGCCAAAGGCTGGCCCTGACCCCGGCAATGCACCAGTCATTGCGCCTTCTCCGGATGCCGACGCTGGAGTTGGCCGAGAACATTGCGCGCGAAGCGGACGAAAACCCCTTCCTGATCGTGGAGGAGGAAGCGCGCGCTGGCGCGAACGTCTATGACGCGGCCCTGGCGACCACGGCTGCGAAAGAAGGTCTGACGGTCCGGCTGGCCCGCCAGATCGCCATGCAGAATCTCGATCCAGTTGCAGAGGCGGCAGCGCTCTACCTGGTGACGGAACTGCGCGAAGACGGCTATCTCGACGTGACGCTCGCCGAAATCTCGGCTGCCGCAGACCTGCCGTTGCCCACACTGGAGGCCGGCCTTTCCGCGCTACAGAAATGCGATCCGGCCGGTATCGGCGCAAGGACACTCGCAGAGTACCTGGAGTTGCGGCTCAAGGACTCCGGGGTCACCAAGACGCTCGCCGGTGAGGCGGTCCGGCATCTGACCGATTTTGCCGAGGAACGGTGGCGGCGGCTGCGTGGCCTGCTGGGCTGTGATCTGGCCGAACTGCACAAGATCGCGGCGCTCTTGCGCGGCTATGGCTCTGCCCCGATTGTGCCGGAGGAGGACTGGGCAGCATCGCTCATGCCGGAACTGCGGCTCGAACCGGCAAGTGACGGTAGGGTGAACGTGAGTCTGATACGGTCGGCACTGCCCAGTGTTTCCGTCATGCCGTGCCGCCGCGACGATCTGGCCGACGCGGTTCTGCGCAGCCATTACGACCGGGCGGTAGCGATTCGGTCAGGCATTTCCGCACGATCCGAGACCTTGCTGAGGATTGGCCACCATATTGCCCAAAGGCAGTCTGCCTACTTTTCCCGAGATCACAGGACGATGGTGGCCGAGACCCAGGCAGAGGCTGCGGCAGCGCTTGGGCTGCATCCCTCCACACTGGGGCGCGCCGTTGCGGGCAAGGCCCTGCTTGCAGATGGCCGGGTCTATGCGCTTTCCAGCTTTTTCTCTCGCGCTTTGGCGGGTGGTGATGGCGCAATCTCGCCCTTTGACGTTCAGCAGAAGATCCGGAGCCTGATCGCCGCTGAGCCGCAGACCGATCCCTATAGCGACGAGGGAATTCGCACTCAACTTAAGCAGGAAGGCGTTGACATCGCACGTCGAACTGTCGCCAAATATCGCAAATGCATGCGCATACCCTCATCGTTCGCCAGGCGCCGCCGGAAGGTCTGAGAAGAAGACCATCCCCCACCCAAACGCAGCGAAAATACCCCGATTTACCACCATCCTGTCAGGTTCCCGCAATCGGGGACCCGGTCAGAAACTTGCCTTAGAAACAGGAGTGAACATGCGCTACCAGATCAGCGGCAAACAGATTGACGTGGGTGAAGCACTGCAAGTCCATGTGAAGTCGGAACTAGGCGGGACGGTGGAGAAATATTCCCAACGCCCGACCGATGCCAATGTGATCTTCTCCCGCAGCGCACATGAATTCATGTGCGAAACCACGGTTCACCTGTCGACCGGCCTGACTGCTTCGGCAAAAGGGCACGCCAACGACATCTACGATGCATTCGAGAATTGCCGCGAAAAAATGGACAAGCAGCTACGCCGCTACAAGCGCCGGCTGAAAGACCATCATCGCGAACGCTCCGAGCCTGTTGAATCTGCTGGCGCAGCCATGTATGTGCTCGCCGCGAACGGGGATAGTGAGGAATCGGAGCCGGCGGACCTTCAGCCGATGATCATCGCGGAACTGGAGACGAAGGTTTCGTCACTTTCCGTCGGCGAGGCGGTTATGCAGATGGAACTGGCAGGTGCGCCGCTTTTGGTCTTCCGTAACGAGAAACACGGCAGGATTAACATTGTTCATCGCCGTGACGACGGAAACATCGGCTGGATCGACCCTTCGTCCGGCAAATAGGGCGTCCGGGACCGGCACGCGGAGCAACTTGGTTTCATGGAACTAACGAAAATTATCAGGCCGACGGCCATCAAGGTCTTTGGCCACGTCACCAGCAAGAAACGCCTGTTTCAGGATCTGGGTGACATCGGCCAGCAGGTCTACGGGCTGCCCGTGCAGACCACCGTTGATGCTCTGCAAGAACGCGAAAGCCTTGGGCCGACGGGTGTCGGCCACGGCGTCGCGCTGCCGCATGCCCGGCTTGAGGGACTCGATTCCGTTGTCGGGGTCTTCCTGCGCCTAGACCGGCCGCTCGACTTTGATGCGGTGGATCGCCAACCGGTCGATCTGATCTTCGCCCTTTTCGCGCCGAAGGATTCGGGCGTGGAGCATTTGAAGGCACTCGCGCTCGTCTCGCGCACGATGCGGGACGCGGCAACATGCGCCAAGCTTCGCGCCAATAACGATCCTGCGACGCTTTATGCTGTCCTGACAGAAAGCCGGTCCACCCAGGCGGCCTGAAAAACGCCTATTGACCGTGCGGGGCCCAACGGCCGAAGCCGAAGGTCATGTAGTCACGCGGGTAGGCATCCCGTGCGACCCGCTCCAGATCTTCGGAATAGATCTCTCCCAGCGGGATTGGCCCTTCATCGACAAGATGCGAAAATGTCGGCCATTTCTTCAGCCCGACGCTGCGGCAAAGATGGCCAAGATCTTCGGCGAGCGTGTCTTCCCTGCAGATGAGATCGGGGGCGGCGAAATCCGCAAGGCCGCGGATCAGTGACCACTGGCTTGCCCATTGCGCATCCTGCCGGACCGGTGTCTGGCCATTCAGGTTCGCGGCGACGAAGCGAAGAAACTTTTCAAGCGCATCGGCGTAGTCCGTACGCCCGATACTTTCGGTGGCGTCATCCGGCGGGATTGGAACATCGTAGTCGCGCCGCAGCATGGCGCGAATATCCACGAACTGATCTTCAGCCAAAATGCCAAGAAAGCTCTGATGGGCGCGGGTCAGCGGATGGCGAACGAGCGTAAAGCTACGATGGCCCATTGCCTTGCGCTTCCACGCGCGCAGGGTCTTCTGCGTGAAGTCCTGTTCAATGCCGCCATTGCCAAGATTGCCAAGCCAGGTGCGCAGACCGGTGTCGCGTGGCGGCGGCAAGGGCACGTAAAGCAAGGGGGCACCTTTCGAGGCAATAGCGCGGGGCACGCCGGGGCCGCGTCGGGGCTCGAAATGAGGCGTACGGGCGAGGTTTGCCCAATCGACTTTGGCCAGCGCCTCCTCCATTTCGGGAAAGTTCCGGACCTTGGCCGACATCTCCTCCGGATTCTGGCGGACCATGTCTGCCGTCAGGCCCTTGATCTCCTCCGAAAGCCCCAGATATCGGGCGAGGCCGTTCAGCACCTCAAGTTCGGGAACATCCTCATAGTCGAGGTAGAAGGCGGTTTGCGCTGTCGTCTGCAGCGCCTTCAGAAGCCGCAGCTGAAAGGCCTGCCGATCGGCGAGAAACTGTTCGAACTCCGCCGGCTTGAACGGCGGTTTCCAGGCGATCCTGTCGCGGACGTCCGTCAGTTTCCACCGCTTGGTGTTATAGGCGATTTTCAGGCTGACATAACAATCCACCGGATTCCGCGTCAGCACGATCTTGGCGCAGCGGCGATCCTGCAGGATCGTATCAAGAACTCGGGGCTCATGATCGAAGAAGAAGCGAAAGCCATTCAACCCGGCATTGCCGCGGATCCGGTTCAGTAGCTCTACCGGGTCCTTCAGCCGGTCCGAAAATGTCATGCCGAGAAGCGTGTCTTTCCCCGGCTGGCCAAGGTGGTCTGGGTTGAAGGCTTCGCCGTGGCAGGTCACGCCTTCCAGTTGCCCGAGCGTGTCTTCCAGAAGGTTGGACCCCGTCCGCATCTCGGCGAAGATGACGAAATAGTCGAAAGGTGCCCCCGACATGACCTATCGCACCAGATAGGGCCGGCTTTGTGTCGATGCCGGCGGTTTGGGGTCATTTCCAACGGCAAAGTCGCCCATCAATGTCGGTTGCATGCCCTGGTTCTTGAGATTCTGCAGGAACTGGCCAAATCCCGTCAGATCGACAAGTTTCGGCGCCTCGACCGGCTGGCGGCTGCTTCTTGGACGTATCTCGTCGATAATCGTCTGTAGCGGCTCCATGGGGCTTTCGACGAACTCGGCCATCGTCCAGATACGAACGCGCGCCTTCACATACATGGAGCGGAGGATTTCCAGATGCTCCGTCTCCAGCTTCTGCAGCCGTGCCGCTTCCTTGCGAATGTCCGAGAAGTTGAGGTTGGACCGCAAGAGCCTGACTGCCCAGGTGCCGGATACGACTGAAATCTGTGCATTCGGGTCCGTCGCCATGAACCAGTTGCATTCCTGGTTGTCGCGCGGGCTGAACTGAAAGCACTGCCGTTCGCCCCGTGTGTTCCATACCAGGTTGGTCAGAAACGACCGCGGGTTGTAGTCCCGCAAGGTCGCGTTGTCGATCAGCGCACCGTTGAAAACCGTTTCGCCACCGGAAAATTCAGCGCGGTCCGGACCGAAGAGATGGCCATGAACGCGGCCGCCGACTGACTTGGCGAGCCATGCCTCGAAATTCTCGAAGAGATCGGTGAAGCCGTGAAAGACTGAATAGGGCGCACAGGTCTTTCCGTTCTCGTGATCGCGCTGAGGAAACCGGCTTTGCATGTAAAGCCCCGGTCGCCCCCGTTTCCTCCGCTCGACAGCCTTGGCAAAAAGGCGGTCGATCTTGCCCGGGTTGGGTTCGGCGCGCGCGCCCTGTTCGGATGCCGGGGCAAGGAACACCTCATAGAGCCGTTCCGCGTGGGGCCAGATTTTCCGGGCCACAAAACAGTCCGAGCGGCGCAGAAGCTGCAGGTGATCGTCGTAGAACGTGTGAGGTTTGCCCTGAAAGTCGAACTTGGACAATGTCAGCGACCGGCTTTCGATTTGCGTGGAATAGAGCCTTGTCAGGGTCTGAAAATAGCTTTCGTCCGGGATCCACACGCGGCGGAAATAGCGGTCGTGCTGCGCCCGCCGCTTGTCTTCCAGAATGGCCGACAGGGTCTGACGCGTGAGGCACCACCATTGCGACCCCAGATGCGGCACAATGCCGTCCGGAAGCCGCCGCCGCAATTTGAGCCGCCGCTGCAGGCGCACATAGCCGTCGAAAAGAAGCCGCTGGCGGCGCCACGAGAACGGGAAGCGGTAAAGAAACCGCTCATAGTCGAACCCGCCAATCGTCCATCCGACATCGGCGGTCGTCACGCTTTCGATAAAATCGGTGTTGGGTCGCGCGTCGAGGTATTCCCGCAACTCCTCCACGGGCCGCAAGGGCAGACAGGAGCCGGACGAAAGATAGACGTGGCGCACGCTTTCATGCCGCGCAAGCATCTGGCTGGCGGCCGCCTGGGTCGCCGCAACCAGCGACCAGGTGCCCCACTCGCACGCATAACGTCTGGAAAAGCTGACGCCTTCCAAATCGGCAAGCGCAGCCACGAACGGCTCAAAGTCCCGGCGCGGCACACGGCGATCAACATGAATGACGACAGGGCATCCGGCCGCAGACAAGAAGCGCGCCACCTGTGCCGCGCGGTCGAGCGCCGTGTGACACATCATAATGAACCCAACCGTCACGCAGCAGTCCTCATGCCCAATTGCCCTTCGACATGAGGCCCAGAATTTCAAGCTGGCGCCAGTTGATGTACTTCTCCGACCACTTGCACCAGAGATCGGGGTTTTCCTTCAACGTATCCGAATAGGCCTGATATTCGCGGCTTTCCGCGAAATGCTGCCGGCGGACCATTTCCTCGTCCACCTTGGCCTGCAGGGTCGACAGAAACTTTGCATGAAGCAGACAACCAGAGGTTTTTTCACCGCCCCATTCGTCAAAGACCGCGTTCAATCCTCTCGGCAGCAGCATGTGGGTGGAACTGACGAAGCAGTAGGACCGGTGCCATTTGACGAGCGGTATCTTGTTGAGTGACGGCGCTTCATAGGGCGCGTCGGCAAACATCGTCCGCGCCCTTGGCCCGCCTTGAATCCACAGATTCCCGTAGCTCGGGTTCTTCGTGATCGAGTAATTGCCGCTGTCGAAATAATTCGCGATTTCGAACGGGTTGCGTCCCTCCCTATAGCGTTCCGCTGCGATCGACCCTTTGGGGTACATGTCCAGAACCATGGCCGGGAACGAGCGCAGACCATAGGTGTCGAGCCAGTCCGTCAGGGCCCGGATCGGACGCGTATCGCAGAACGGGTAGACGAAGAATTCGTCCACATCGACGACGAGCACCCAGGACTTGTGGGCATACCGCATCAAGAGCCAGTTGACCCAGTCGATGCCATAGCGCGAATCCTTGTAGCTCGCACCCGTCGTCCAGAGCGAAACATCGTGCTGCTCGACCAGAAACTCGCGCGACCCGTCATCCGATCCGTTGTCGACGATCAGAAACTGGTTGATCCCGAGGTCGCGGTAGTAGCGGAGGAAGTAGGGAAGCCGCACACGTTCGTTCCGAAGGACGGCAACAAGGAGAATGCTGTCCTTGCGGATATCCGACGTACGATTGGCAACAGCCGTCAGATTGCGGCGCTTGCGAAACGCGCGAAACCGCAGGCGCTTGCGTCGCAACCTAAGCTTGTATCTGCTCCAGACGCCCAATCGGATCCTCTCGACGGGTAAGCCCAAATGGGCCAAGCCGGTTTTTCACATTTTCGTTGACCGAAAATTGACCGACTTCGCTCACCCGGGCTGTGCCTGACCCCCGCCCCGCAATATTCTTGTTCTTGTCGCGGCAGAGTACATATCACCAATGGCTTCGTAAACCGCATAGTCAGCGTCAATTCGGGTGACATCGCCGATACCACGGCGCAGTGCGATCAGCGTTCGAACCCGCCGTTCTGGTGCCATCGCCAGGCATCGGCGATCATGTTGGCCATGTCCGACCGTTCTGGCCGCCAGCCAAGGTCCTGTTTGGCCCTTTCGCTGCCGCAGACAAGGCTGACCGCATCGCCCGCCCGGCGATCGCCAAAGACGATCGGTACCTCCCGGTTGGTGACGCGGTTGGCGTAGTCGATCACCTCGCGAACCGAAAAGCCCGTACCGGTTCCCAGGCAGAAGACCCGGCTGTCATTGCCGTCCGCCAGCCAGGCGAGCCCTTTCACATGGGCGTCCACCAGGTCCATCACATGCACATAGTCCCGCACACAGGTTCCATCCGTTGTCGGATAGTCGGTGCCGTAGACGGTCAGTGCCGGGCGGCGACCATCAATCGCGTCGAGCAGGAGCGGAATAAGGTGCGTTTCCGGCCGGTGAAATTCGCCGACCTCACCATCCGGGTCCGCACCCGCGACGTTGAAGTAGCGAAAGATAACCGACCGCAATCCATGGCTGGCGCCAAAATCGCCAAGCATCTGTTCAATCGCCAGCTTCGACTTGCCATAGGCGTTGATCGGCAGTTGCGGCGTATCCTCGTTCAGGACCACACCGTCATGGTCGCCATAGGTCGCGCAGGTGGAGGAAAAGACGAAGTCGCGGCAACCGGCGGCAACCGCCGCCTCGATCAGATTGAGCGAACCAAGGACGTTGGATCGCCAGTAGGTACCCGGGTCGCGCATGGCATCGCCCACAAGGCTGAGGGCCGCGAAATGCATGACCGCGACCGGCTTCCAACGCGCGAATACCTCGTCCAGCCGCGACCTGTCCGACAGGTCACCCTCTTCCAATGGGCCAAACTTGACCGCATCGCGCCAGCCGTTTGACAGGCTGTCAAACGTGACCGGAATGTAGCCAGCTGTTCTGAGCGCCTTGCAGGCGTGCGAACCGACATAGCCCGCACCGCCAGTCACCAGAACATTTTGGCTCATAAGGGATTACTCGGCGGCCTTTCTGGTGGCCGTCATGCCGATCAGGAACTGAATGAACTCGTCATGCAATTCCTCTCGCGCCAGCCCGAAGGCGACGGTCGCCTGCAGGAAGCCTGCCTTCGACCCGCAATCGAAGCGCTGGCCCCTGAAACGGAAACCGTAGACATTGTTCGACCGTTTGATTTCCTCGGCAATGGCGTCCGTCAACTGCACTTCGCCACCGGCGCCCGATTTCAGCCGATTGAGATGCTGGAAGACCTTCGGCGTCAGGATATAGCGACCGATCACCGCGAGGTTCGACGGCGCTTCCTTGGCGGCGGGCTTTTCAACCATGCCTTTCACCGAGACGAGGGCGCCCATGTCGTCCTTCACGTCGAGAATGCCGTAGGCCGAGGTCTTGTCCGTCGCGACTTCCATCGCGGCCACCATGTTGCCGCCGATTTCGGCATGCGCCTCGACCATCTGCTGAAGGCAGGGCTTTTCGGCGGCGATGACGTCGTCGGGAAGGATGACGGCAAAAGGCTCGTTGCCGATCAACCGGCGCGCGCACCAGACCGCGTGGCCTAGGCCCAGCGCCTTGTGCTGGCGAATATAGGCGATAGCGCCGGATTCCATGTTGGTGTCGCGAAGCGTTTCCAGCAAATCTTCCTTGCCGGCGCGGCGCAGCGTGGCTTCCAGTTCGTGCGCGTGGTCGAAATAGTCCTCAAGCGCGCCTTTTCCGCGCGAGGTTACGAAAATGAATTCCTTGATGCCTGCGGCGCGCGCCTCGTCGATTGCGTACTGAATGAGCGGACGGTCGACGAGCGTCATGATCTCTTTCGGGATCGACTTCGTCGCGGGCAGGAACCGTGTACCGAGACCGGCAACCGGGAAAATGGCTTTTGTAACCTTACGCTTCATGAAACTACCTTACCGCTATTGCCGACCGTCGAACAGCCGGCACACACCCACCGCACTGCAACTTAAGCCCCAGACCGTACATAGAACAAGCGTATGACACCCAAACGACACAGACATCGTTAATTCCGGTCGGATTTGATTCACTTTGGCAACGATACCGGGCGACCTGCCTGAATTGTAGTCAGGAAAACCTGCCTTAGGCCGCGAATCTCGCCAATTGCTCAGTCGAATCCCATCTCGGCCAGCATGGTTTCGATGCGGGGCACGTCGGACGGGTTGTTCAGCTCCCAAAACTGGCGGCCGCGCGCCTCAACTTCGACGCAAAGAACCTTTCGGCCGTTTTCGAGAAACCGGAGCTGCTCCAGCCCTTCCAGCCCCTCCAGCGGGCCGGCGGGCCACCGGGGATAGGCGGCGAGCGCATCGGGCCGGTAGGCGTAGACACCGACATGATGAAAGACAGGTGTCGCATCGTCGGCAGCATAATTCCGGCCGGTATAGGGAATGACCTCTTTCGAGAAATAAAGCGCCCGGCCACCCGCGCCGAAAACGGCGGTGGTGCCGCCAACCCGCCCGGCGCGCCGGTCGTCGAGAAAGCCGTTCAGCGCGCGTCCGTCACAACGCAGGACTGGCGTGGCGATATCGGCCTCGCTATCTGCGCGCAACCCGGCGACAAGCCCTTCGACAAACCAATGCGGTGTCAGGGGCGCGTCGCCCTGAAGGTTGACCACGATGTCATAACCGCCGCCAATGGCAGCATGGGCCTCAGCGCAGCGTTCGGTGCCGTTTTGGCAGGTGTCAGAGGTCATCACGACCTCCGCCCCGAAGGATGCCGCCGCTTGCCGGATACGCTCGTCGTCGGTGGCCACAACAACCCTGTCGACCCCGCCGACCGCCTGCGCCGCATGCCAGCTCCGCTGGATGAGGCTGCGCGACTGACCGCCCGCGCCCTTCAACTCAACCAGCGGTTTGCCGGGATAGCGGGTGGAGGCGTAACGGGCCGGGATTACGACAAGAACAGACACTATTTCACCAGAATAACGCCCGGCGCATAGGCAATGAAGAACGGATTTTCAAAGCCCGGCTTGCCGTATGTGAAAGGCGTATGATCGTCAAAACGGACCACTTCGCCGCCAGCGCCGCGCAGGACGGCGTCGCCGGCCGCCGTATCCCATTCCATTGTCCGGCCAAGCCGCGGGTAAAGGTCCGCTTCGCCGGTCGCGACAAGGCAGAACTTAAGCGACGACCCGGCGCTCGTCATGTCGCGCACACCGTAGCGCGAAATGTAATCGTCGGTCGCCTGGTCACGATGAGACTTCGAGGCGACGACCATCAGCCCCCTGTTGTCAGGCACTGAAACCGATATTGGCACCTGTTCACCCGGCATTTCCTTGTCGAACGCCCCCTTTTCCTCGACCGAGCGGCCATCGGGCAGAGTGTAGAAGAGCCGCCCCTTGGCAGGCGCATAAACGACACCCCGCAAGGGAACACCGTTTTCCACATAGGCGATGTTGACGGTGAAATCCCCGCGGCGCTGAACGAATTCCTTGGTGCCATCCAGCGGATCGACGATCAGAAAGGTGGAGACCTCCTGACCGTGGCTGGCGGCCTGCTCTTCCGTCACAAGGGCGACCGAGGGAAATGCTTCGGCCAGACCTTCGGAAATCAGCGCATCGGCCGCTTCGTCAGCGGCGGTGACCGGGCTGGAGTCCGATTTGGCGCGAACCTCGAAATCGGGAGAATTGTAGATTTCCATGATCCGATCCCCGGCTTCCAGCGCAAGACGGCGCAGAACCGCCGTAAGATGGTCAAAATTCAATGCAAACTCCTCAGGCGCAAAACGTTGATCAGATCGACGGCTAACCTTATGATCGCTAGGCAAGGGAACGGCAAGATTTCCTTGCGACAAAGACAGACAGGCAAGATCCAAAGAAGAGCGGTGGCGAAGAATGTTTTACGTCAAATCACGTCCCTCCGGCCTCAGCTCGGCCTTCGTGACGCTCGCGCTCATCTATCATTGCACCGTTCAGTCCATCCAGAGCACGAACCGCAACGCTCTGATGGCGCTTTTGGCCAATGCCGTTCAGACGGTGATCTTCATCACCGCCTTCTACTTGATGTTTTCGATTCTCGGCGTTCGCGGCATCGCCATCAGAGGCGATTTCATCGTCTACATCATGACCGGGATTTTCATTTTCATGACCCATGTCAAGACGATGGGGGCAGTGGCAAAATCGGCCGGACCGACCTCGTCGATGATGAAGCACGCCCCGATGAACACCGCCGTGGCGATCGCGTCCTCAGCGCTTGGCGCGCTCTATCTGCAACTTATCTCGGCGTTTGTGGTTCTTTTCGTCTATCACGTGGCGTTTGAGCCGGTGCATGTGGACGACCCGATCGGCGTCTTCGGAATGTTCCTGCTCGCCTGGCTTACCGGCGCTGCGGTAGGCATGGTTTTCCTCGCCATGACCCCCTGGTGGCCGGGTTTCGTGAAGATCGCGATAACCATCTATTCCCGTGCCAACATGATCGCCTCGGGCAAGATGTTCGTGGCCAACTCCCTCAGCTACACAATGTTGAAGATGTTCGACTGGAATCCGCTCTTCCATGTCATCGACCAGACCCGCGGCTTTGCTTTCATCAACTACAATCCGCACAATTCATCCATCAGCTACCCGCTCTATGTTGCCTTGGCGCTGATGATGATCGGTCTGATGGGTGAATTCTACACGCGCCGTCACGCCTCGCTAAGCTGGGACGCCGCGCGCTGAACGGCGCGCCGTGTTGACTTTGCAGTCATCTGACCACCCGCAGCGTCAGATTGATCCGCCCGCCCCTCGGCAGAAGTGCGGAAGAACCGAAAGCAATTCGGTCGATACCGTGATGGATGAGACGCGCGGCCCCACCCATGACCACAACATCCCCCGACCGAAGCCATCGGCTTTCGGTCGAACCGCCCCGCGCCATGCCGCCGATACGAAAGAGCGCCTCATCACCCAGACTTAGCGAGACGACCGGCCAGCGAAAATCGGCCTCATCCCGGTCCTGATGCATCCCCATCCGCGCGCCTTCGCCATAATAGTTGATCAGGCAGCATTCCGGATCGGGACCATCCGGCACCAGAAGCCGCCAGACGGCGAGCGCCGTTTCCGGGATCGGCGGCCACGCCACACCGGTTGGATGCCGATCCAAATAGCGATAGCCCTTGCGGTCGGAAAACCACCCGAAGGCCCCGGCCGATGTCATCCTGACCGACATCGGCCTGCCATATCGCGTTTGCGGCGAAAAGACGGGTGCGGCCTCTGCAACGGACCGGATCTCGGCAACCAGGCGGGCCTGTGCCTCAGGGTTCAAAAGGCCCACGAAGAACTCAACGTCGCGTATCACGGCGTCCGGTTCCGGCCGTTCCCCGAAATTGCGTGACATTGATGGCATTTTCGCCGGTTTTCCCCATTTTTCGGGCCATGTCCGCGCTTGCAGCGCTAGTAGCCGGTCCCTATATACCCCAACGAAGCCGGTCGGGGTTACCTGGCCAGAACTCGGGATCGGGGCGCAGAGGCCGAAACGGATCTGCACCCCTCATATCGCCTAAGGCAAAGGGAATAAAGCAATGGCCAAAGTCATCGGGATCGACCTCGGGACCACCAACTCCTGCGTCGCGATCATGGACGGATCGCAGCCCAGGGTCATCGAAAACTCCGAAGGGGCGCGTACCACGCCATCTGTCGTCGGATTTACCGACAATGAACGTCTTGTCGGCCAGCCTGCCAAGCGTCAGGCCGTGACGAACCCAACCAACACCATCTACGCCGTCAAGCGCCTCATCGGTCGCCGCATGGGCGATGCAGAGGTGGAAAAGGACAAGAAACTTGTCCCCTACCAGATCGTCGACGGCGGCAACGGCGATGCCTGGGTCGAGGTCAAGGGCGACAAGTATTCGCCTTCGCAAATCTCCGCCGTCATCCTCCAGAAGATGAAGGAAACCGCTGAAAGCTATCTGGGCGAGGATGTGACCCAGGCCGTCATCACGGTTCCGGCCTATTTCAACGACGCCCAGCGCCAGGCAACGAAGGACGCTGGCAAGATCGCCGGTCTTGAAGTTCTGCGCATCATCAACGAACCGACGGCGGCCGCGCTGGCCTACGGGCTCGACAAGAAGGAAACCAAGACCATCGCGGTCTATGACCTTGGCGGTGGCACCTTCGACATCACAATCCTGGAAATTGACGATGGCCTCTTCGAGGTGAAGTCGACGAACGGGGACACCTTCCTCGGCGGCGAAGATTTCGACATGCGCATCGTGAACTACCTCGCCGAGGAGTTCAAAAAAGAGCATGGCGCCGACCTGACGCTCGACAAGATGGCCCTGCAGCGTCTCAAAGAAGCGGCCGAAAAGGCGAAGATCGAGCTTTCGTCGAGCCAGCAGACCGAAATCAACCAGCCGTTCATCTCGATGGACAAGAATTCCGGCCAGCCGCTCCACCTCGTCATGAAACTGACGCGGGCAAAGCTGGAATCGCTGGTCGCCGACCTGATCAAGAAGTCGATGAAGCCCTGCGAAGCCGCGCTGAAGGATGCCGGCCTGTCCAAAGGCGATATCGACGAAGTGGTGCTTGTCGGCGGCATGACCCGGATGCCGAAGGTCATTCAGGAAGTCACCACCTTCTTCGGCAAGGAGCCGCATAAGGGCGTGAACCCGGATGAGGTCGTCGCCCTCGGCGCCGCCATTCAGGCCGGTGTTCTGCAAGGCGACGTGAAGGATGTCGTCCTTCTCGACGTGACGCCGCTCTCGCTCGGCATCGAAACACTCGGCGGTGTCTTCACTCGCCTGATCGACCGCAATACGACGATCCCGACGAAGAAGTCGCAGATCTTCTCGACAGCCGAGGACAACCAGAACGCCGTCACGCTGCGGGTCTTCCAGGGCGAACGCGAAATGGCCGCGGACAACAAGCTCCTCGGTCAGTTCAACCTTGAGGAAATTCCCCCCGCACCGCGCGGTATTCCGCAGATCGAGGTCACGTTCGACATCGACGCCAACGGCATCGTTTCGGTCAAGGCCAAGGACAAGGGTACGGGCCGCGAACAGGCCATCACCATTCAGGCCTCGGGCGGTCTCAGTGACGATGAGATCGACAAGATGGTCAAGGATGCCGAGGCCAATGCCGAAGGCGACAAGAAGCGCAAGGAACTGGTCGAGGCCAGGAACCAGGCCGAAAGCCTGATCCATTCGACCAGGAAGGCGCTTGAGGAGCATGGCGACAAGGTCGACGGCTCCACCGTCGAGGCGATCGAACTGGCCATCGGCGCGCTGGAAGAAACGCTGAAGTCGGACGATGCCGGCAAGATCAAGGGCGGCATCCAGAACGTCACCGACGCCGCCATGAAGCTCGGCGAGGCGATCTACAAGGCGCAGCAGGCCGAGGCCGGGCAAGCCGATGAAGATGATGGCCCGCGTGGCGTCGACGACGACATCGTGGATGCCGATTTCGAAGACCTCGGCGACGACAAGAAACGTAAGTAAGCGTGACCGCAGCACGTTGGCCGACCTGACCACTGTCGGGTCGGCCGGTGCGTTCCTGCAGAGGGTAGAGAATGGCGAAACGCGATTTCTATGACGTTCTTGGTGTGCAGCGTGGCGCCTCGGCCGAAGAGATCAAAAAGGCCTATCGGGCAAAGGCCAAAGAGCTTCACCCCGACCGGAACAAGGACAACCCGGACAGCGAGACCAAGTTCAAGGAAGTGAACGAGGCCTATGACGTTCTGAAGGACGACACACGCAAAGCCGCCTACGACCGCTACGGCCATGCCGCCTTCGAAGGCGGGATGGGCGGCGGCGGGCGCGGCGGGCATCCCGGCCAGGGTGATTTCGCCAGCGCCTTTTCCGACGTTTTCGAAGACCTTTTCGGCGACTTCATGGGCGGCCGTGGCGGCGGCGGGCCGCGTCAACGCGCGCAACGTGGCTCCGATCTGCGCTATAACCTGCGCGTGACCCTGGAAGAGGCGTATCAGGGCGCGCAGAAATCGATTTCCGTCCCGACCTCGGTTTCCTGTTCCGTCTGCAATGGCACCGGGGCCGAAGCGGGCGCTCAGCCACAAACCTGCCCGACCTGTTCGGGTATGGGCAAGGTGCGCGCCCAGCAGGGTTTCTTCACCGTCGAACGGTCCTGCCCGACCTGCGGCGGACTTGGCCAGACGATCAAGAACCCCTGCAAGAGCTGCCATGGCGCGGGCCGGGTGGAAAAGGAACGGTCGCTGTCCGTCAATATCCCTGCAGGGGTAGAAACCGGGACCCGTATCCGGCTGGCCGGCGAAGGCGAGGCGGGCCTGCGCGGCGGACCATCGGGCGATCTTTATATTTTCATCGAAGTTCGCGAACACGCGCTATTCCAGCGGGAAGGCGTCAATCTTTATTGTCGCATTCCCGTATCGGTCGCGACCGCCGCATTGGGCGGCGAGGTTGAGGTGCCGACAATCGACGGCGGTCGCAGCCGGGTGAAGATTCCGGCCGGCAGCCAGACCGGCAAGCAGATGCGCCTGCGGTCCAAGGGCATGCCGGCCCTGCGGGGCGCTGGCACCGGCGACATGCTGATCGAAATTGCGGTCGAAACCCCGGTGAACCTGACGTCGCGCCAGCGCGAAATCCTGCGCGAATTCGAGCGGCTGAGCGAGGATAACAACCCCGAAAGCTCCTCCTTCTTCTCGAAGGTGAAAAGCTTCTGGGACGGGATGAAACACTGAGGTCGCGCAGACCAACCAGCGTTAACAACTCGTTCATGATGTCGGCGCAAGTCTTGACACATGTGCCCGACTCGCGCCTTCTCCGAAGCTCCCCTGCCGCTCTTTCCGGGCGATGAGGCGCCCGAATTCTCACTGCCGGCCGGCAAGGTTCCATCCTACATCAAGGATCATCGTGAACGGCTGCGCAAACGCTTCATGGATGGCGGTGCGGCGGCACTGCCGGACTACGAGCTACTGGAACTCGTCCTTTTTCGCGCGATCCCTCGACAGGATGTGAAGCCGCTCGCCCGCCTCCTTCTTGATACATTTGGCGACTTTAACCGCGTCCTGTCTGCTCCGGTGGGTCGGCTTACGGCCGTTTCCGGCGTCGGCGACGCTGTCGTTATGGAATTGAAGATCGTCGAGGCCGCCGCCCACAGGCTTGCCCGCAGCCGGATCATGAACCGTCAGGTTCTTTCTTCCTGGGACGCGCTTCTTGACTATTGCCGCACCTCAATGGCGCACCGGGAAACGGAGCAGTTCCGCATCCTCTTTCTCGACCGCAAGAACGTTCTGATCGCGGATGAGGAACAGGCACGCGGCACTGTCGATCATGTTCCGGTCTATCCGCGCGAAGTGGTCAAGCGGGCGCTCGAACTGAATGCCAGCGCGCTGATCCTTGTACACAATCACCCATCCGGGGATCCGACGCCATCGGAACAGGACATTGCCGTCACCAGCCAGATCTCAGATGCGGCCGGTACCATGGGTATCGCTTTGCATGATCACCTGATCATCGGCAAATCGCGTGAACTCAGCTTTCGTTCGACGGGGCTACTTTGATCGGACCCGACGGCCGCAAATCGGCTCAGTCCTGCGAGTGCGCGAAGCTTAGAACCACATAATCGCCCACCGCATCGCAAGGCGGCATCGAAATGGCCACCGGCTGGATCGAAAGCGCGCCGCCCAGATCGAGGTTCAACTTCTGCCCGATCATGGACCGGCCGCACAGGTTTTCCGTGACTTCGGCCTCGACCTGAATGATCTGAACCTGCGTCGACTTCGATGCGGTGTAAACTTCGGCGAGGCGCGGCTCTTCGCTGCTCGGATCGCCTAGAACGGTCAGAAAACTGCCTTCGGCCAGACTGCCGGGCGACCGATAGCTGATATGACCCGACGACCCAATGTCTGCGCCGCCTTCGAAGGCGTTCAGATGAAATCCGGATGCGCCGAGCCACTGAAGACCGGTCCGGGCAACATTGTCGAGACCGGCCACCGGATGGGCGGCAAACAGGGTTTCGTGCCCGCCAAATTCGACAGAGACGCTTCCTTCCGCGCTCAACGCCGGAACGAGGACGCTGTAATTGCCGACCCGGTCGGTCTTCGCCGAGAAGACAAGCCCCGCATGGCGCAGCGTCAGAACCGCATCCGGATGGCACGGCGCGCTGACAGTCACTTGCAGCATCGCTGGCTCAACCTCTCCGAGGGTAAGCAGCGTGTCCGCGCAAAGACTCGCGATCGGGTCAACATCAACATCCTGGTAGTCGGCCGTCTGCAGCACCACAGGCGGATCTGTCTCGATCTTGTGGAGGGTCGATGGCCCAGCAATATCGCCGGTATCAGAAACCGCCGCGATCACGATGTTTTTGCCCAGCCCTACGGGGTGGATTTCGGGCAATTCCGGAAGATTCGGTTTGATGACCTGGATGAAGACAGGCTGAACGGGCGCTGCTGTCTTCGGGGCGGCAATCGTGCCCGAGGTCTTGACGACAGCCGTCAGCACATTCGATGGCGGGAGGCTCGCCGTTCGCATCCGGGCGGTCGTTGTTTCCCCCTTTTGCATGACATGCCCGGTCGCCGCGGCAAGAAAGAAAGTCGTACCCACTGCCAGAGCTCGGCGCCTGAGCTGCATCGCTGTCTCCACAAACATCCCAAAGGAAGTCTTAACGCCCGAAAACGGCGGGGAGATGGCGGGGATGCGGCAACGACCGGCGACGGCTCAACGCCATCACATACTGTATCTTGCGGAGAGGAGGCCCGCTATATCCAGATGGCGGGCCGCCGTTTCATCTGCATTGCCGCGTGACAAGATTTTGCCACGATATTGCCCCCATGGCGGAGGCTGACAGCAGCGGGCGATCAGGCCAGACGCCCGTGGCAGTGCTTGAACTTGGCGCCTGAACCACAGGGGCAGGCGTCGTTTCGCCCCGGGTTGCCCCAGGTGTCGGGGTTGTTTTCGTCAAAGCTGGCGACCAAGGGCGCACTGCCTGCCGCAGCGGTGGGAGCCGCCGGTGCGGCTGCAGACTGCTGCCGTTGCTGGGCAATCTGGGCCAGCATCGCCTGCTGTTCCTCTTCCGTCAGGGGCCGCACTTGCGACAGCTTCCGGCTGACATCGACCCGCAGGCTGTTCAGAAGGTTTTCGAACAGCGCGAACGCTTCGCTTTTGTATTCGGAAAGGGGGTCGCGCTGGGCATAGCCCCTGAATCCGATGACCGAACGCAGATGTTCGAGCGTAACGAGGTGTTCGCGCCATTTCGTGTCGATGGTCTGAAGCAGGAACTGCTTTTCGATCGACCGCATCGTCTCTGCGCCGAAAGCCTTTTCCTTCTCGGCCATGTGCACGTCAGACGATTCATAAAGGCGCTCGCAGATCGCCTCCTGATCGACGCCTTCCTCGCGCGCCCAGTCAATGACCGGCACGTCGAGCGACAGTTTTTCGAGCAGGGCGGCATAGAGGCCTTCGGTATTCCACTGCTCGGGGTAGCTTTTCGGCGGCATGTGGTCATCGACCAGATCGTCAATGACCTGATGACGCATGTCCTGCGTGATCTCGTCCAGATCGTCGGCTTCCATGATCTCGCGGCGCTGTCCGAAGATGACCTTGCGCTGATCGTTCATCACATCGTCGAACTTGAGAAGCTGCTTGCGTATGTCGAAGTTGCGCCCCTCGACCTTCGCCTGTGCCCGTTCCAGAGACTTGTTGACCCAAGGGTGAATGATCGCCTCGCCTTCTTTCATGCCAAGCGTTGACAGCACCTTGTCCAGCTTTTCGGACCCGAAGATGCGCATCAGATCGTCTTCAAGCGACAGAAGGAACAGCGATCGCCCCGGGTCGCCCTGCCGGCCAGATCGGCCGCGCAGCTGGTTGTCGATCCGCCGGCTTTCGTGACGCTCGGAGGCGAGGACGAAAAGGCCGCCCGCCTCGATCACCTTTGCCTTTTCTTCCGCATGTTCTGCCTCGATCCGCGCGCGCACCTCGTCGGGATGCGCCTCAGGGTCGGCGGCCAGCGCCTCCATCACCTTCATCTCGACGTTGCCGCCAAGCTGAATGTCGGTCCCGCGGCCTGCCATGTTGGTGGCAATCGTAACGGCGCCGAGCTTGCCCGCATCGGCAACGATCTGCGCTTCTTTCTCGTGCTGGCGGGCGTTGAGAACGTTGTGCTGAATTTTTTCCTTCTTCAGCATCTCGGAAATCATCTCGGATTTCTCGATGGAGGTCGTGCCGACAAGGATCGGCTGGCCCTTCTCATGCGCCTTGTGAATCTGCCGGATCACCGCTTCGTACTTTTCCCGCGTGGTACGATAGACCTGATCGTGGTTATCCGTGCGCTGGACCGGGCGGTTCGTCGGCACCTCGACCACACCGAGCCGGTAGATTTCCATGAACTCTTCTGCCTCGGTCGCCGCGGTGCCGGTCATGCCGGCGAGCTTGCCATACAGGCGGAAATAGTTCTGGTATGTAACGGAGGCCAAAGTCACGTTTTCGGGCTGAATAGTGACGTTTTCCTTTGCCTCGATAGCCTGATGGAGGCCATCGGACAGGCGCCGTCCCTGCATCATCCGGCCAGTGAACTCGTCGACCAGAATGATCTCATCGTTGCGGACCACATAGTGCTGGTCGCGCTGGAAAAGCTTGTGGGCCCTCAGCGCCTGCGTGACGTGATGAACGATGGTCGTCGATTCCGGGTCGTAGAGTGTCTGCCCTTCCGGCAGGACACCATCGGCCAGAAGTCGCTGTTCGATGAATTCGTTGCCCGCCTCGGTATAAGTGGCGTTCCGGCTCTTCTCATCGAGCTTGTAGTGTTTCTCCTCGATCTCGGGGATATAGGCGTCAAGCTGCCGATAGAGGTCGGATCTGTCCTGGCTCGGACCCGAAATGATCAGCGGAGTGCGCGCCTCGTCGATCAGGATACTGTCGACCTCGTCAACGATGGCGAAGAAATGTCCCCGCTGCATCATGTCCGCAATCGAGGACTTCATATTGTCGCGAAGGTAGTCGAAGCCAAGCTCGCTGTTGGTCGCATAAGTAATGTCGGCCTGATAGGCCGTGCGCTTTTCTTCTTCGGGCTGATAGGGATAGACGACACCCGTCTTCAGCCCCAGCGCGCCATAGACCTTGCCCATCCATTCTGCATCGCGTTTGGCCAGGTAGTCGTTGACCGTGACGATATGTACGCCCTTGCCGGCCAGCGCATTGAGATAGGCGGGAAAAGTCGCCACCAGCGTCTTGCCCTCACCGGTCTTCATCTCTGAGATATTGCCCTGGTGAAGGAAGATGCCGCCCGCCAGCTGTACGTCAAAGGCGCGCAGGCCAAGCGCACGTTTCGCGGCCTCCCGGCAATTGGCGAAAGCTTCGGGAAGAACAGCATCGAGGCTTTCGCCTGACATAACCCGTTTGGCCAGTTCTTCGGTCTTGTCCTTGATCCCGGCATCGGACAGCGCGGCGAATTCGGCCTCCAGCGCATTCACCTTCTCAATCAGCGGACGGACGGACTTGACCTTGCGGTCGTTCGGCGTTCCGAAGACCTTTTTTGCGATTGTACCGAGGCCTAGCATGTTTTCTCCGCTGGGGCGTATTCGTCTGACGCAATCTTGTGAAACCCGGCCTTGCCGCCAACTTCCGCCTTGCCTAGAAGGGCTTCGGAGAGAATACGGCATGGCCCACACAGGACCCAACGCGATGTAAGGGGCCGCTTGCTGATAGTCAACGCCGCGAAGCCCGCGGCCCTGCATGAGGTGTGGCAATGTTCAAACGCGCAACAGTAGTCGCGGCTATCGCGCTAATCGCGGGCCTGTCTGGGCAGTCCTTCGCGGAAGAGCCGAATGCCGATACGGTCGTGGCAACAATCAATGGCCACGAAATCACGCTGGGCCACATGATCGCGACGCGCGAAACGCTGCCGCAGCAGTATCTGGCGCTGGACGACAAGATCCTTTTTGACGGCATCCTTGACCAGATCATTCAGCAGACGGCCCTTGCCGCCGAGAAGGGTGATGATCTGAGCAAGCGCGATGAGCTCGCGCTGGACATCCAGCGGCGCACCTACCTTGCCAGCGCGGTTCTCGATGCGACGGCCGATGCGGCTGTGACTGAGGAGGCGTTGCAGGCCCTTTTTGACGAACGGTACAGCAGCGCTACACCGGGCAAGGAATTCAATGCCGCACATATCCTTGTGGAGACCGAGGAGGAGGCAAAGGCCCTTAAGGCAGAGCTTGATGGCGGCGCCGATTTCGCAACGCTCGCGAAGGAAAAATCGGTTGGCCCGTCTGGTCCGAACGGTGGCGACCTGGGCTGGTTCGGGGTCGGCATGATGGTAAAGCCTTTCGAGGATGCGGTCGTCGGACTTGAACCCGGTCAGGTCTCCGACCCAGTTCAGACGCAATTCGGCTGGCATGTCATCAAGCTCAACGAGACGCGCGATGCCGCGGCACCGTCGCTTGATGAGAAACGCGAGGAACTTGAAGGCGAACTTCGTAGCGCCGCGGTTGAGAGCCATGTCAGGGAACTGACAGAGGGCGCGGAGATCGTTAAGATGGTCGATGGTATCGACCCCGCCATCCTCAAGAATGTTTCGTTGATCGGGGACTGACCTTCGCCTACGGGGGACGCTGCAATGACCAAGAAGAGCGCCGGCAAGAAGTCTGACAGCAAGAAGCAGGACGCGAAGAAGGACATAGACTGGAAGTCGGAGGCCAAGAAGCTCAGGGGGAAACTCAAGGAGCTGAGATCGCGCTTCGAGGAAGCCGTTGGCCCCCGGTTGAGCGAGTCTGTCTCGCACGCATCCTTGGCGGTTGGCGAGGCCGCAGCTACGGCGGCAGAGGCAATCGGGGATGCAGCCGCCAGTGCCGCGAAAGCGGTCGCAACCAAGGTCAAGCTGGCCAGCGCCGTTTCGCCGCTTGCCCCCAAGGGCGGATTTCCCGATCTGCCCGTCATTGCTGGCGTGGAGTTCGCCGCGGTCGAAGCGGGCGTTCGATACCTGAACCGGAAAGACGTGATGCTGGTGCGGCTTTCTGCCGGTACCGCCATTGCCGGCGCCTTCACACGTTCGGCGACCCGCGCGGCTTGTGTTCTTGATTGTCAGGCCAAGTTGTCGCGCAAGCCCTCGTCTAAGTCAGGCGCGGCCATTGTCGTGAATTCGGGCAATGCGAACGCCTTCACTGGTGCGCTTGGACAGGAAGCTGTCGACGCCGTCACTGGCGGGGTGGCGAAGGCCCTGCGCATCCCGGCCGATCGGGTTTTTTCCTCTTCCACCGGCGTCATCGGAGAACCGCTGCCGGTCCAAAAGATAACGGACCGGATCGAGGATCTGAAAGGTGCCCTGTCCGCCGACGCCATCGAACTTGCCGCCCGGGCGATCATGACGACCGATACTTTTCCGAAGGGTGCGTCCGCTGAGGTCGATGGCGATGGGGCGCCGATCCTCATTGCCGGCATCGCGAAAGGCTCCGGCATGATCGCGCCGGATATGGCGACGATGCTTGTCTATATCTTCACCGACGCGAAGATTGACGCGGGCCTCCTGCAGAAGATGTTGTCGCGGCAGGTCGATGATACGTTCAACGCGATTACGGTGGATAGCGACACCTCTACGTCCGACGCCCTGATCCTTGCCGCGACCGGCAAGAGCAAGGCGGCCCCGATTACCGACTTGCGCAGCAGGGCCGCGAAGGCATTCGAGGCAGGGCTCAACAATGTTATGCGCGATTTGGCCCATCAGGTCGTCCGCGACGGCGAGGGCGCGACAAAATTCGTCGAAGTGCAGGTGACAGGCGCCGCGAATCCCACCGACGCTCACAAGGCCGCGATGGCGATTGCAAACTCTCCGCTGGTGAAGACCGCGATCGCCGGGCAGGACCCTAACTGGGGGCGGATCGTGATGGCCGTCGGAAAGTCCGGCGCGAAAGCCGACCGCGACAAGCTGTCGATCAGGTTCGGGGAACACGTTTTGGCTGAGAAGGGCTGGCGCAGCCCCGACTATAGCGAGGAAGCCGCCGCAGCCTACATGCGCCAGGACGAATTGGTGATCGCCGTCGATCTCGGGGTGGGCAAGGCGTCGCGCACCGTCTGGACCTGCGATCTGACCCATCGCTATATCGACATCAATGCCGACTACCGGTCCTGACCCGGGGCAGATGATTGCCGTGAAAGTCGTTCTCGTCTCGGCCGTTGCGCTTATCGACGCGGATGGTCGTGTCCTTCTGGCCCGCCGCCCCGAGGGAAAGTCCATGGCCGGGCTTTGGGAGTTTCCGGGCGGGAAGGTGGAGCCGGGCGAAACGCCCGAGGCGGCGCTGATCCGGGAATTGAAGGAGGAGCTGGGCATCGACACATGGTCGAGCTGCCTTGCGCCCCTCACGTTTGCAAGCCACAGCTACCCCGACTTTCACCTTCTGATGCCTGTCTTCGCCTGCCGACGTTGGCAGGGAATGGCGCAGGCCCGGGAAGGGCAGGAACTTGCCTGGGTCGCACCGGCCCGGCTGAGGGACTACCCCATGCCGCCGGCCGATCTGCCGCTTATACCCATTCTGCGTGACTGGCTTTAGCGGAAAATCGCTTGAAATCAACTTATGGTTGTGGCACCTTTTTGCCTAACGGGCAGGAGCCGATCAAATTTGTTTCCAAAATGAAACTAATGTGACACACATTTGGAACGCTAGAAGGTCGGTTAACGATTCTTGTGTACTAAGGTTTGCAGCCCTTTACGGTGGGGAGGTTTTGGGATGCTGCGTACCATCACTCTCGGAAGCTGCGTTTCCGTTCAAGGGATATTTGAACGACAGCTCGACAATGGGAAAATTCTTGTCCGTGTGGGCAAGCTCGTGTTCGAAGGTTTTCCAGTCATAAAGAAGGCCGCCTGATCTCAGGCGGCCTTTCTCATACTCGCGGCAAGCGCGGCCCGAAGCCATAGCCCCGGAAATCAGTTCAGCTTGCGTTCGACCTCTTCGCGCTCGAAAATTTCGATGACGTCGCCTTCGCGGATGTCATCGTAGTTCTCGAAAGCCATGCCGCATTCCTGACCGGACTGCACTTCCTTGACCTCGTCCTTGAATCGCTTGAGAGTCTTGAGCGTTCCTTCGTGGATGACAACGTTGTCGCGCAGCAGGCGCACACCGGCGGAGCGGCGCGCGACGCCTTCGGTCACAAGGCAGCCCGCGACCTTGCCGACGCCGGTCACCTTGAAGACTTCCTTGATCGTCGCGTAGCCGATGAAGTTCTCGCGAACTTCGGCCTTCAGAAGGCCCGATGCGGCGGCCTTGATGTCGTCGACCAGATCGTAGATCACGGAATAATACCGGATTTCAACGCCCTTCTGGTTGGCCACGGCCCGCGCAGGCGCATTGGCCCGGACGTTGAACCCGATCACTGGCGCATTCGACGCTTCGGCAAGGCCGATATCGGATTCGGTGATTGCGCCGACACCGAAATGCAGGACGCGCACACGAACCTCTTCGTTGCCGATTTTTTCCATTGCCTGAACAATCGCCTCGGCAGAGCCCTGCACGTCGGCCTTCACCACGATCGGCAGTTCGGCAATATCCTTGTCTTCCTTGGCCTTGGCCATCAACTGTTCCAGCGTCGTCGCCGCGCCAGCCGCCGCGCGCTTGTCCTTCGCGGCCTTTTCGCGATAGCTCGCGATTTCACGGGCTTGCGCCTCGGTTTCGACCACGTTCAGGACGTCGCCGGCCTCAGGCGTGCCGTTCAGACCCAGCACCTCGACCGGCACCGACGGCCCGGCCCTATCGACACGTTCGCCCTGATCGTTGATCAGCGCGCGGACCTTGCCCCACTGTTCGCCGACCACGAAAATATCGCCGCGCTTCAGGGTGCCGTTCTGAACCAGGACCGTAGCAACAGGACCACGCCCCACATCGAGCTTTGCCTCGATGACCGCACCCGACGCGGCCCGTTCCGGGTTCGCCTTCAGTTCGAGGATTTCCGCCTGCAGCGCGATATTCTCAAGAAGCGTGTCGAGCCCCTTGCCGGTCTTCGCCGAAACCTCGACATCCAGCACATCGCCCGACATCGCCTCGACCACCACCTCGTGCTGCAAGAGGTCGGTACGAACCTTCTGCGGATTGGCATCTGGCTTGTCGCATTTGTTGATCGCAACGATCATCGGCACCTTGGCGGCCTTGGCGTGATTGATCGCCTCGACCGTCTGCGGCATCACGGCATCGTCCGCTGCGACCACCAGAACCACGATATCCGTCACCTGCGCACCGCGTGCGCGCATGGAGGTGAAGGCGGCATGGCCCGGTGTGTCGAGGAAAGTCAGAACCGCACCGCCCTCGGTCGTTACCTGATAGGCGCCGATATGCTGGGTGATGCCGCCCGCCTCGCCGGCGACGACGTTCGCGTGCCGGATCGCATCCAGTAGCGATGTCTTGCCGTGGTCGACATGGCCCATGATCGTGATGATCGGCGGGCGCGGCGTCAGGTCTTCGTCCTTGTCGTCGACCGTGTCGATAACCTGTTCGACATCGGCATCCGAAACACGCACGACCTTGTGGCCGAATTCCTCGATAATGAGTTCGGCCGTATCGGCGTCGATGGTCTGGTTCATCGTGACCATCATGCCCATCTGCATCAGCGACTTCACGACATCCGCGGCGCGTTCGGCCATGCGGTTGGCCAGTTCCTGCACCACGATTGTTTCCGGAAGCTGAACATCGCGCACCTGCTTTTCGGCGCGCTGACCCAGGCCCATTGCCTTTTGCCGGGCACGTTCCTGCTTGCGCTTCATCGCGGCAAGCGACCGTTCGCGGCCACCACCACCCGACAGCGCTTCCGACAGGGTCAGCTTGCCCGACCGCCGGCCATCTTCCCGGCCGGCCTTGCCACGCGCCTCTTTCTCGACTGCACCGCCGCGATTGTCACGCTCCCGGTCCGTCTTGCGGGGGCCGGTCAGGCTGACGCCCTTGGTTTCGGCCCGCGATGCTGCAGCCTCGGCCGCGGCCGGGTCAATGGTGGCCGGTTTTGCCGCAGGCTTGCGTAAATCTTCTTTCTTCGCCGCCCTCGTATCGGCCTCCGCCGCCTTGCGCTGATCTTCCTCAGCCTTCAGGCGCAACGCCTCTTCGCGCTCGCGATCCTCGCGTTCTTTCGCCTCCAGATCGGCGCGGCGCTTTTCGCGTTCTTCCTCGCGCTGGCGTTCCTGCTCGGCGCGCTCAACGCTTTCCGCGGCTTCGCGGGCCTTGGCGGCCTGCAGCGCCTTCATCCGGCGCTCCATCTCCGCATCGGAGATGCCGGCCGGCCGCTTCGACGGATCGCCAGCCCCGGCAGGTCCGGTCTGGGAGACGCCCGCGCCGCCGGGTTTCGGAACCACGACGCGCTTGCGCTTCGTCTCGACGACGACGCTCTTCGTGCGGCCATGGCTGAAGCTCTGCTTCACCTGGCCGGACCGACCGCCACCGAGACCAAGGGGCTTCTTACCGTCTGTATCGCTCATGCCGACTTTGTATCCTTCTCGGCGGTACTGCCGCCGTCCATCTTCCGCAAGCCCGTAAGCTTCGCCGCTTCCTCTACAACACGCTTTGTGAGTCCGCCAGCGGCAAGGGCGCCATGTACCACACTATCGCGGCCAAATGCCATACCCAGCTCCGCCGCGGTCAGGCAGCCGAACCAGCGCCCGCCTTCGGGCGTCCAGAGCTTGCCCTTGCCACGATCAGACCCGTCAGAGGCCTGAAAGAGAACCCTCGCCCGGCCTTCCGCCAGCCAGGCCTTCACTTTTTCGAACCCCGCGACGGCGCCGCCCGACTTCCGCGTCAGCGAGATCAGATCGACGACCCGCCGGGCCAGCGCGGCCTCAACCTCATCCGCCAGATCGGCGGAGGCGGTGACGGTCGATTTCGACGCCCGGGAAAAAAGACCCTTGGCGGCGGCCTTGCCAATCATGCCGCGATCCGCCGTCACCCAGATGCCGCGCCCCGGCAGTTTTTCGGCCAGATCGGCGACGACAGCACCCTCGGGCGACACGACAAACCGGATCAGCCCGGCCTTCGGCCCTACATCGCCCGTGACGATGCAGCGCCGTTCCGGCTCGTCCCTATCCTTGTCGCGTCCTCCGCGGGTCATATGTCATCGCCCGAGGCCCATCAGGCCTCGGCCTCCTCGTCGCTGTCGCCTTCTTCGGCTTCAGCTTCTAACTCCGCCGGATCGACCCAGCCAAGCTGGATGCGGGCCGTCATGACCATGTTCTGGGCTTCTTCCAGGCTGACGTCGAACTGTTCGAGAAGCCCTTCGTCCTTGACCCGCTCTCCATTCACGGTGGTCCAGCCGCCGGCCAGTTCCCAGTCCGCGCAGGTTGCGAAATCTTCGATGGTCTTGACGCCGTCCTTGGCAAGCGCCTCGATCATCTGGGGCGTAAGACCCTCGAAATTGACGAGGCTGTCCTCGACGCCCAGCGCGCGGGCGTTTTCCAGCGCCTTGCGGTTCTGCTCCTCGATCACGTCGCGGGCACGGGCCTGAAGCTCGGACGCCGTATCTTCATCGACGCCTTCGATCGACAGAAGCTCGTCAAGCTCGACATAGGCGACCTCTTCGAGGCTGGTGAAGCCTTCAGCGACCAGCAGCTGCGCGAAAAATTCGTCGAGATCGAGCGCCTCGACAAACAGCTTCGTCCGCTCGGCAAACTCGGCCTGGCGGCGCTGGCTTTCTTCCTCTTCGGTCAGGATGTCGATATCGAGGCCCGTGAGCTGCGAGGCAAGCCGCACGTTCTGGCCGCGACGGCCGATGGCCAGCGACAGCTGTTCGTCGGGGACGACAACCTCGATCTTACCGGCCTCTTCGTCGATGACGACCTTGGCGACTTCAGCGGGCTGCAACGCGTTCACAAGGAAGGTGGCCTGATCTTCATTCCACGGAATGATGTCGATCTTTTCGCCCTGAAGCTCGTTTACCACCGCCTGAACACGGCTGCCGCGCATACCGACGCAGGCACCGACGGGGTCGATGGAGTTATCGTAGGAGATGACGGCGATCTTCGCCCGGCTGCCCGGATCGCGGGCGACGGCCTTGATCTCTATGATACCGTCATAGATTTCCGGCACCTCCATCTTGAAGAGTTCCGCCATGAATTGCGGGTCGGTGCGGGAAAGGAACACTTGCGGTCCGCGGGCTTCGCGGCGCACATCCTTGATATAGCAACGGATGCGGTCGTTCGGGCGATAACTTTCGCGGCCGATCTTCTCGTTGCGGCGCAGGATCGCCTCGCCCCGGCCGATATCGACGATGATATTGCCGTATTCCTCGCGCTTGACGACGCCGTTGATGATCGTGCCGGCACGGTCCTTGAATTCTTCGAACTGGCGGTCACGTTCGGCTTCACGGACCTTTTGGAGAATGACCTGCTTGGCGGACTGCGCCGCAATCCGGCCAAGTTCCACCGGCGGCACTTCATCGACGATGGTATCGCCAACCTTCGGATCGGCCAGATACGGCTTGGCCTGTTCAACCGTGAGTTCCGCCTGATAGTTCTCGACGGCATCATCCTCAACAACAGTGCGCACGCGGGTAAAGGTCGCCCGCCCGGTCTTCCGGTCGATGGCGACGCGGATATCCATCTCGGCGCCGTAGCGGCTCTTGGCCGCCCGGGCGAGGCTCTCTTCCATCGCTTCGACGACCAGTTCCGGGTCGATCATCTTTTCGCGCGCGACCGCCTCGGCGGTCTGCAACAGTTCCAGCTGGTTGGCTGAGGTTATCGCCATGGTCAGGTCTCCTCCGGGGCGTCGGTATCTGCTTCGATTTCGTCAAAATCAGTTTCGTTCTCGATGCCGGCGGCCTTTTTCTGGCGCAGCATCTCGGTGATCAGCTCGTCGGTCAAAATCAGCTTGGCATCGGCCAGCCAGTCGAATTTCAGGCCGATCGTGCCTTCGTCAATCTCGATCAGCACCTCATCGTCCTCGGTGCCGCGCAACATGCCTTTGAAGCGCTTGCGCCCGTCGATCATCTCTTCGGTCTCGATCCGCGCCTCGTAGTCGGCCCAGACATCGAAATCCTTCAGCCGGGTCAGCGGCCTGTCGATACCGGGCGAGGAGACTTCAAGCGTATAGGCATCTTCAAGCGGGTCCTCGACATCGAGCACGGCGGAGATCGCAGTCGAGATTCTGGCGCAATCATCCACGTCGATTCCACCATCGGGTCGGTCGGCCATGATCTGCAGCGTCTTGGTCAGCCCGCCCATCAGGCGGATGCGCACAAGCTCGAACCCCAGCCCTTCGATGGTGGGGGTCACGATCTCGGCCATGCGCCGGTCCATGGCAGTTTTGGCAATCAGGTCGGTCATAGGTCTCAGACAACAAAAAAACGGGCCCAGCGGCCCGTCGATCTTTCCCGGTGGGCGGCGAGTTTGGACCCCGCTGCCGCGCTGTTGAAGGCGATATAGGCGAAGTCGTCGGAGTCTGCAAGCGTTACCGCGTGTCGACAGCCGCGTATCCCTGTCGCCCTAAACACTCCGACCCGCCTCGCCCCTTGCCAAAGTGCCCCTGCCCGGCTATAGGGCGCGTCTCGAATACCCCGTGCGGCCGGCCAAGTGGCATTGCCGAGTCGCGCGCTCACGTCTTACCAAGGAGATGAAAATGCCCAAGATGAAGACCAAATCGGCCGCGAAGAAGCGGTTTTCGATGACTGCCTCGGGCAAGGTTAAGGCCGGCCCTGCCGGCAAGCGCCACGGCATGATCAAGCGTTCGACGAAATTCATCCGCGATGTGACAGGTACCATGATCCTGTCGGATTCGGATGCGAAGATCGTCAAGAAATACATGCCCTACGACCGCTGAGGAGGCTGAGAGATGTCACGTGTAAAATCCGGCGTCGTCACCCACGCCCGTCACCGCAAGGTCATCAAGAAGGCGAAGGGCTATTACGCCGCGCGTTCGACCAATTTCCGCACCGCCACGCAGGCCGTCGACAAGGCGATGCAATACGCCACGCGCGACCGCAAGGCACGCAAGCGCAACTTCCGCGCGCTCTGGATCCAGCGGATCAATGCCGCCGTCCGCGCCGTCGATGCCGACATGACCTATTCGCGCTTCGTCAACGCGCTTTCCAAGGCCGGGATCGAGGTAGACCGTAAGGTTCTCGCCGATCTCGCCGTGCATGAGCCGGCAGCCTTCGGCGCCATCGTCGAAAAGGCGAAGGCCGCACTGGCCTAATACGAGAAAAAGAGGGACAGGAAGAACCCCGCGACAGCCGTCGCGGGGTTTTTTCATGGCCCGGCGGCCTCGCCTGATGGCAGGTTGGCACCAGACTCGATTCGCGTGTGCCACGGAGAAACGGCATGGCAGGGCTGGAGCATCGGAAAGACATCGACGGGCTGAGGATGCTGGCCGTTCTGCCCGTCGTGGCTCACCATGCCGGTGTCGCAGGCTTTGAAGGCGGCTTCGTCGGGGTCGACATCTTCTTTGTCATCTCGGGTTATCTGATCGCCGGCATTCTTCTCGCCGAGATCGCGGAAGGCACGTTTTCCCTTCTCGGCTTCTATGAACGCCGGGTGCGGCGTATCCTGCCCGCACTCATTGCGGTTGTCGCCGTGGCGCTCGCAGCGGGGTATCTGATGTTTCCGCCGGGTCTCCTGAACGGGCTCGCGAAAAGCGCGGTGGCGACGCTGGGATTTGCCTCAAACATCTGGTTCTACGTCACGACGTCGGACTATTTCGCCCCGGCGGCCGAAACCGAGATGCTGCTTCACACCTGGTCGCTGGCGGTGGAGGAGCAGTTTTATATCCTCTTTCCCGTCCTCCTGTGGTGCCTCATGTCACATGGGCGACCCGCCATGTTCGTCATCGCGGCACTCACAGGTCTTTCCTTCGCCTGGTCGGCATTGGCGAGCGGGGCCTATCCATCGGCGAGCTTCTATCTGCCGCCAACACGGGTCTGGGAGCTTGGGCTCGGTGTGCTTCTGGCGATGCAGGGGGCAACCGGACGGATCGGGCGGCGCGTGCCGGCGGCGGCTGCGGAACTTGCCGCCATCGCGGGGCTCGCCGCGATCGCGCTGGCCGTTACCCGGTTTTCCGAGGCAACGGTCTTTCCGGGTGCGGCCGCGGCCCTGCCCTGCCTTGGTGCCGTCATGATCATCTGGGCGGGGGCGCAACACCCAACACTCGTGACCCGATGCCTGTCGCTTTCCGGCCCGGTATTCATCGGGCTCGTCTCCTACTCGCTCTATCTCTGGCACTGGCCGGTCCTCGTGCTTTTGCGGCTGAGGCTCGGGGTGATGGACCTTCCCGCCCCGGCGGTGGCGCTCGCAATCGGCCTGTCCCTCGTGCTCGCCACACTCAGCTGGCGGTTCGTGGAACGACCCTTCCGCATCCGCCCGGCCCGGGCGGAGGAGAGGCCCGCCGCGCGACGGCGTGTCTTCGTACAGGCGGCAACGGGTGTTGCCCTGCTTTTCCTGGCCGCCGCCGTAATCGTCGCGGGCGACGGGTTGCCCGGGCGGATACCCGAAACCGCAGCGAGAATTTTCGCGGTGGCTGACGACCCGCTGCCCAACCCTTTGACCTGCACAGACGCCGAGCCAACCGACGGGCTTTGCGATATAGGCGCCGCCGGCGTCGCGCCCACCGTCCTTCTTTGGGGCGACAGCCATGCAGGGGCGCTTGCCAATGGCCTTGACCTCGCGCTGACTGAGGCGGGGCTTGCAGGCGCGCTCGCCTATCGCGAAGGCTGCCCGCCGATCCTTGGGGTCAAGCGCATCGACCATGACCGGGGCACGGCCTGTTCCGGTTTCAACGACAGCGTCATCGCAACCCTCCGGAAGGAAGGCGGCTATGGCACCGTCATTCTCTACGCCCGCTGGGCGCTAAGCGTGGAAGGGCGTGAGGATCTGTCGCGCGCCGCACCGCCAGCCTATCTGCGCAAGGTCGGGCAGGAGGATACAGCGGGCGGTCAGGCGGCGAATTTCGCCGTTTTCGAAGAAACATTCGCACCCACGGTCAAAGCCATACTCGCGACCGGGCGGCAGGTGATCATTGTCAAGGGCACACCGGAATTTCCGTTCCGCCTGCCGGCCGCGCTTGGCAATCGGCAGATGTACGGCGCGCCGCCGCCCGTTGGTCTGGACGCTGATGAGGCCCACCGACGCAACACCCGTGTAAATGCGGTGATCGACACTGTCGCCAACCTGCCGGGCGTCACCAAGGTCGATCCTGTCGCATTCCTCTGCGAGCCCGATTGCCTGATGACACTTGCCGACGGCACGCCCCTTTATCGCGACAGCGACCATTTCGGCATTGCGGGCGCGGCCTATCTGTCACGCGCCCTTCTCATCCCGCTGTTGCGCGACTGAGGCTTTGGCACTATCCCGGCGCGACCCCCGGGCGGCGGCATGCGGGCAAACTTGTCGGCCCCGCCGCATTGGGGTAGCTAGGCCGGAATTCCGGAGTGGGACTGCCATGGACGATCTGAAGCAAAAGTATCTGGACGGGATTTCAGCCGCCGCTGACGAAGCAGCGCTGGAGGACCTGCGGCTGGCCGCGCTGGGCAAGAAGGGCGAGATATCGCTCAAGATGCGGGAACTGGGCCAGATGGCGCCGGAGGCGCGGCAGGCGGCGGGTCAGGCGCTGAACGCGCTGAAGGATGAAATCGACGCGGCGCTCAGGGCCAAGAGGGCAGCGCTGGGCGATGCAGCGCTCGACGCGCGGCTGAAGACGGAATGGCTGGATGTCACGCTGCCGGGCCGTCCGCGCCGGCAGGGCACGATCCACCCGGTCAGCCAGGTGACGGAAGAGATCACCGCAATCTTCGCCGATATGGGTTTCGCCGTGGCCGAAGGCCCGCAGATCGAATCTGACTGGTACAATTTCGATGCCCTGAACATGGCGCCCGAACACCCCGCCCGGCAGGAACATGACACCTTCTTCATGCATCGCGATCCGGGCGACAACCGGCCGCCGCATGTGCTGCGCACCCATACCTCGCCGGTGCAAATTCGTTCGATGCAGGCTCAGGGCGCGCCCATTCGCGTTATCGCGCCGGGCCGCGTCTACCGCATGGACATGGACCAGACCCACGCGCCGATGTTCCACCAGATCGAGGGGCTGGCGATCGACCGCGATATCTCCATGGCCAACCTCAAATGGGTGCTGGAGGAGTTCTGCCGCGCCTTCTTCGAAGTGGACGATGTCGAACTGCGCTTCCGCGCCTCGCATTTTCCCTTCACCGAACCCTCGGCCGAGGTCGATATCCGCTGTTCCTGGGACAAGGGCCAACTGAAGATCGGCGAGGGCGACGGCTGGATGGAAATTCTCGGTTCCGGCATGGTCCATCCGAACGTGCTGCGCGCGGGCGGGGTCGATCCCGAGGAATGGCAGGGCTTTGCCTTCGGGATGGGGATCGACCGGCTGGCAATGCTGAAATACGGCATCCCCGACCTGCGCGCGTTCTTCGAAAGCGACCTGCGCTGGCTGAGGCACTATGGGTTTGCGAGCCTCGACATGCCGACGGTGGCCGGGGGGTTGAGCAGGTGAAAGAAAACCCTACCAAGCTATTCACGTTTGCTAGTCGCAACACCGAAAACATCAAGCGCGGCGTTGAGGCAAAGCGGTGGGCGGTAGCAACCGTCAGTGACACAGCTATGAAAAGCCGCCGGACGAAGGCGCAAAGGAATCTGATCGTTGGATCGAAGGGGTTGTTGTATTGCAATCCATTGCATTCCTTTACGGTACCTTTCGTGGTGACAGCACCGCCCGATCTTGAGGCAGTTGTGACGAATATTTGGCCGGAGGCGTGGGTTTTGCCGTTTGGCATTGAACCGCTTGGCGACATATCAAAACGAGTTTCAAAGGAAGAGGCTCAAGCACGTTGGCCTTTCTTAGCGCATCGAATGAGTTTTGAGGGTTACAACTCGGTATCTGCTGCGATGAATTTCACCGGCACCACAATTTTTGTGCCTCTCGAAATATCTGATCAGGATTGGGAGCTAATCCTGAGTGATCTAGCTTCGGGGCGCCAATGAGGCTTGGTCAAGCCGTAGGGCGGGGTTTACCCCGCCGCGCGCCGGAATGGCGGGGTGAACCCCGCCCTACAAATGGGACGATACGATGAAATTCACCCTCTCCTGGCTGAAAGACCATCTCGAAACCGAGGCCACGCTCGACGAGATCCTCTATGCGCTGACTGATCTTGGCCTTGAGGTCGAAGAGGTCACCGACCGCGCCGCTCGGCTCTCTGCCTTCACGCTCGCCAAGGTTCTCCATGCCGAACAGCATCCCGATGCCGACAAGCTGCGGGTTTGCCGGGTCATGACCGATGAGGGCGAAAAACAGATCGTCTGCGGTGCGCCGAACGCGCGGGCGGGGATCACTGTCGTCCTTTGCAAGCCCGGCGATTATGTGCCCGGCATCGACGTGACGCTGGGCGTCGGCAAGATCCGGGGCGTCGAGAGCCACGGCATGATGGCCTCTGAGCGCGAGCTGGAACTCAGCGACGAACATGACGGCATCATCGAGCTTCCTTCCGGCGAGGTCGGGGAAAAGTTCACCGACTGGCTGGCGAAGAACCGGCCGGCGACGGTCGACCCGATGATCTATATCAAGATCACCCCGAACCGCCCCGATGCGCTTGGCGTGCGCGGTATCGCGCGCGATCTGGCGGCGCGCGGCCTCGGGCGGCTGAAACCGCTCGACATCCAGCCGGTCAAGGGCGTCTTCGAAAGCCCGATCAAGGTGACACTTGCCGATGACGTGAAGGACAAGGCCTGCCCGCATTTCGTCGGCCGCTACATCCGCGGGGTGAAGAACGGCCCTTCACCCAAGTGGTTGCAGGACAGGCTGAAGGCCATCGGGCTTCGCCCCATCTCGACCCTTGTCGACATCACCAACCTTTTCACCTTCGACCTGAACCGGCCGCTTCATGTCTTTGACGCGGACAAGGTGCACGGGTCGATCACCGTCCGGCAGGCGCGCGAGGGCGAAAGCCTTCTGGCGCTTGACGGCAAGACCTATGACCTTGCCCCCGGCATCACGGTTGTAGCCGACGACAAGGTCGCCGAAGGCCTTGGCGGCGTCATGGGCGGAGAAGTGTCTGGCGTGGCGGACGAAACGGTGAACGTCTTTGTCGAGGCTGCCTATTTCGACCCGATCATCACCGCGACGACAGGGCGGCGGCTGAAGATCAACTCCGACGCCCGCTACCGGTTCGAACGCGGCATCGACCCGGCCTTCACCCGCGACGGCATGGAACTGGCGACGAAGGTCATCCTCGACCTCTGCGGTGGCGAACCGTCGGAGATCGTGGAGGCCGGCGCACCCATCGACACGACGCGCGCCTACCGGTTCGATCCGGCGCGGGTCGTCAGCCTTGTCGGTATGGAGATTGCCGAGGCCGATCAGCGGGCAACGCTGGAGGCGCTGGGCTTCCGGCTGGCCGACGGTATGGCCGAGCCGCCGACATGGCGGCCCGACATTCTGGGCGAGGCCGATCTGGTGGAGGAAGTGGCGCGGATCGCGTCCCTGACAAAGCTTGAGGGCAAACCGATGCGGCGGGCGAGGCCCGGCGTGCCGAAACCGATCCTTACGCCGATGCAGATGCGCGAAAAGGCAGCACGGCGAACACTCGCCGCGCTCGGCTACAACGAATGCGTCAGCTATTCGTTCATCGACGGGGCGGCGGCAGAACTTTTCGGCGGCGGGTCCGCACCGACGCGGCTGGAAAACCCGATCTCATCGGAAATGACGCATATGCGGCCGGCGCTGCTGCCGGGCCTGTTGCAGGCGGCGGCGCGCAATCAGGCGCGCGGCTTTGCCGATATGGCGCTTTTCGAGGTGGGGCCGGCCTTTCATGGCGGCGAACCCGGTGAGCAGCATCTGCAGGCGACGGGGTTGCTGGTGGGCGCCGTGACGGCACGCGACCCGCATGGATCGCGCCGGATGGCCGACATCTATGACGCCAAGGCCGATGCCGAGGCGGTGCTGGCCGCCATCGGCGCGCCGGCGCGGGCGCAGATCAACCGCGATGTGCCGGGCTGGTGGCATCCGGGCCGCGCCGGTCAGGTGGCGCTGGGCAAGAACGTGCTGGCCGTCTTCGGCGAGGTGCATCCGAGGGTTCTGAAGGCGCTGGACGTCAAGGGGCCGGCGGTGGCCTTTACCGTCTATGTCGAGGCTGTGCCTTTCCCGAAGGCAAAGACCGCGACACGGGCCGCGCTGGCGCTTTCGGACCTGCAAGCGGTCGACCGCGATTTCGCCTTTGTTGTCGATGAACGGGTGGAGGCGCTGAACGTCCTCAATGCCGCGCAGGGGGCCGACAAGGCGCTGATCGCCTCGGTCGCCGTCTTTGACGAATTCACCGGGCCCAAGGCCGAGGCGCAGATGGGACCGGGCAAGAAATCGCTGGCCATCACCGTGCGGTTGCAGCCGACCGACAAGACGCTGACCGAACAGGACATCGCGCGCGTCAGCGCCGCGATTATTGAAAAGGTCGGCAAGGCAACCGGCGGTACGCTGCGCGGATAGCGCGCGTTATTGCGGCGGCGCGGGTACCTTCAACCCGCGCTGCACCGCCGGGCGGGCCAGGAACCGCTCCAGATAGGCGGCCACGTTGGGATAGTCCGGCAGGCCGACCTCATCTGCGGCCTTGTAGACATCGCGCAGGTTTCGAAGCCAGGGACCGATGGCGATGTCGGCGATGGAATAGTCCCCGGCAATCCAGTCTTGCCCTTCCAGCTGGCGGTTCATGACGCCGAGCAGTCGGCGCGATTCCTCATAGTACCGTTCGCGCGGGCGCGGGTCTTCGATCGCCTTTCCCTCGAAATGATGGAAGAAGCCCACCTGCCCGAACATCGGGCCGATGCCGCCCATCTGGAACATCAGCCACTGGATCACCGCCCAGCGCCCTGCCGCGTCCTTCGGCAGAAGCTTGCCGGACTTTTCGGCCAGATAGAGGAGGATCGCGCCGCTTTCAAAGAGGGGCAGGGGCTTTCCGTCCGGACCATCCGGGTCGATGATGGCCGGGATCTTGTTATTGGGATTGAGAGACAGGAATTCCGGCGTGAATTGGTCCTTCGCTGCGAAGGAAATGCGGTGGGCATCGTAGGGAAGGCCCATCTCTTCCAGCGCGATGGCGACCTTGGCGCCATTTGGCGTGGTCAGGGAATAAAGCTGGATTGCGCGCGGATTGCGCGGGGGCCATCGTTTCGTAATTGGAAACACTGATAGATCGGACATCTTCCTAGCCTTTGCAGCACTGCAACTCGTCTGTCACGTAAGTCCATGGGAAAAGAGATAAAAGTATCCCATTGATGAAATCTCGTGATACTGTTCGAAGGCGCCTGCCGCAACAATCGGGGATCGCGCGGCGCAGGATGTGCCAGTCAACACAGGGACAGAGAAATGTTGCAGGAATTCAAGGCATTTATCGCCAAGGGCAATGTCATGGACATGGCCGTAGGCATCATCATCGGCGCGGCGTTCACAGCTATCGTGACCTCGCTGGTCGATGACCTCATCAACCCGATCATCTCGCTCGTGACCGGCGGGCTCGATTTTTCGGGCCTGAAGATTGCACTTGGTGACGGACCGGATGCGGCCTCGTTCAACTATGGCAGCTTCATCACCGCCGTGATCAACTTCCTGATCATCGCCTGGGTGGTCTTCATGCTTGTCAAGGCCGTGAACCGGATCAAGAAAGCCGCCATGGCGAAGGAAGAAGCCCCCGCCGCGCCCGCCGGGCCGAGCGAGATTGATCTTCTGACCGAAATCCGGGACGCGCTGAAGAAGTAATCGCTTCCCGGTCCATATTGAAAGGCCCGCCCTTTCCGGCGGGCCTTTTCGTTTCGTCCCCTATCGGACTGAGGTCTGATATGACTGCGGCCTTGGTCCATAGGTAATGGCAAATTTCGCTCGACCTAGGTCAATATTGGCGGCGCCAGTCCTCGGCTATCCCGGTGAAGGGTAGCAACATGGAGGACTTACCACAATGAAACAGCTGATGATGATGGGCCTGACTTCCGTTCTTGCGTTCGGTCAGGCGGGCGATGCCTTTGCGGCCGTCTCTGGCCTTCCCGGCATTTTCGCCGAGGATGGCGGTGCGCTTGTGGCGCGGCAGGGTCGCGGTCGCGGGCATGGCGGCAACGGATCGGGCGGCCACGGCAGCAACGACAACAGCACGGACGACAATTCGAACGGCGGGTCGAGCGGCAGCGGCCGGTCGAAGCCGCGCGTTCCGGGCGGGTCGGGCTGCGATGACGCAGGCGACATCGCCGAACATTCCGAATGCAGCGCCTGACCGGTCTTCCGCCCCATCCCGGGCGGCGCTGAAAGGGAACCGCGCAGGGGCACCCCCTGCGCGGTTTTCCGTTTCCTACAACGAAAGGGCGGCCTTGCCGGAAATCACCGGCAGGCCCAGTGCCTCGCCCACAGCGGCGTAGGTCAGCTTGCCGGCATGGACGTTCAGACCGTTCAACAGGTGCTCGTCATCGGCGCAGGCCTTCTTCCAACCCTTGTTGGCAAGCGCGATCATGAAGGGCATCGTGGCGTTGCCCAGCGCGATGGTCGAGGTGCGGGCGACCGCGCCCGGCATGTTGGCCACGCAGTAATGCATGATGCCATCAACCTCATAAATCGGGTCCTGATGGGTCGTGGCGCGCGAGGTCTCGAAACAGCCGCCCTGATCGATGGCGACATCGACAAGCGCCGCGCCCGGCTTCAGTTCCGACAGTTGTGCGCGGCTGATGAGTTTCGGCGCGGCGGCACCCGGGATCAGCACGGCGCCGATGATCATGTCGGCCTGACGGGCGAGCTCGATCGTGTTCGCGGCGGAGGCATAGGAGTTCTTGAACGTACCGCCGAAGACATCATCAAGATAACGCAGGCGCGGGATCGAACGGTCGAGCACGGTCACATCCGCCCCCATACCGGCGGCGATCTTGGCCGCATGGGTACCGACCACACCGCCGCCGATTACCAGAACCTTGGCAGGGCCCACGCCCGGCACGCCGCCCATCAGGACGCCGCGCCCGCCATTGGCCTTTTGCAGCGTCCAGGCCCCGACCTGCGGCGCGAGACGGCCCGCGACCTCGGACATCGGCGCGAGAAGCGGCAGGCCGCCATTGCGGTCGGTCACCGTCTCATAGGCGATGCAGGTCGCGCCGGAAGCGAGGAGGTCCTTGGTCTGCTCCGGATCGGGCGCCAGGTGGAGATAGGTGAAGAGGATCTGACCCTCGCGCAGCATCTTGCGTTCGACCGCCTGGGGTTCCTTGACCTTGACGATCATGTCGGTGGTCGCGAACACCTCTTTCGCAGTGCCAAGAATTTTCGCGCCGACGTCGGTGTAGGCGGCATCGGCAAAGCCGGCACCCGCACCGGCATTCGTTTCCACAAACACCTCGTGACCGTTGTTGATGGCCTCCTGCGCCGCAGCCGGTGTCATGCCGACACGAAACTCCTGAGGTTTGATTTCCTTTGGGCAACCGATTTTCATTGCGTGATCCTCCCGCATTTCTCACGGACGATTATGCGACCGACCCGGCGCAAATGCTTTGAAAAGATCGGTGGCAATTTTCATGTTTCTTGGTAGATTCTTCTGCATATCGACACATTCTTCGAACATACTTGCACCGTTATGGAATTGGACGCGACAGACCGCCGGATACTCGCTGCCCTGCAGACCCAGGGCCGTATCACCAATGCCGATCTGTCGGAACGGGTGAACCTGTCGCCGTCCGCCTGTCACCGTCGCGTCCAGCGATTGGAGGCAGAAGGCTATATCGATGCTTTCGTCGCGCTTCTGAATGCCCGGAAGCTTGGCCGCCCGACGACCGTATTCGTGGAGATCACGCTTTCGGGGCAGGCCGACGAACTGCTCGAGGCCTTCGAAAAAGCTGTTCGGCTGGTGCCGGATATCCTCGAATGCCACCTGATGGCGGGCACGGCCGACTACCTTCTGAAGGTTGTCGCCATGGACACGGAGGATTTCGCCCGCATTCATCGCCAGTATCTGGCGCGCCTGCCAGGTGTCGCGCAGATGCATTCGAGTTTTGCGCTGCGCACCGTATCGAAGACGACAGCAATCCCGGTATAGGAACGGCCATGCGCATTGCCATCATCTACTACAGCGGCGCCGGGCACACGCGTGTACTGGCCGAACACGTCGCCAGCGGCATCAGAGCCGAAGGGGTTGACGAGCTGCGGCTGATCGACGTCGAAAAGATGGCTGCGCCCGACTGGGCCTATCTCGATCAGGCCGACGCGATGGTGTTCGGCAGTCCAACCTACATGGGAAGCGCCGCCGCCGGGTTCAAAACCTTCATGGATGTCAGCAGCGATGTCTGGGACACTCTGGCCTGGCGCGACAAGATCGCTGCCGGTTTTTCGGTGGCGGCCTTTCCCAGTGGCGACAAGCTGTCTACCTTGATCCAGCTCTCGGTTTTTGCAGCGCAACATGCGATGATCTGGGTCGGGGTCGATGATGTTGGCGCCCCGGTCGACATGTCGAAACCCGGCATCAACCGCGACGGATCATCGCTGGGACTGATGGCGACATCGTCGCGGGACAAGACCTTGATGATCGACCAGGGCGACGCTGAAACAGCGCGGCTCTTTGGCGCAAGGATTGCGCGGGTGACGCGGCGCTGGGTCGCAGCGCAGAAAACTTAAGGTCAGCCCGCCAGACCGGTTTCTTTCAGCAGACCCAGCCGCTTCGCCTCGTAGTAATAGCCCCGGGCATACCAGCCCACGGCGGCATCGCGATCACCACGAGAGACGAGCCAGGCCCCACGCAGGTACTTCACGGCGTAGCGCAGGTTGGTGTCAGGGTCGAGCAGCCCCTCTGGCGCACCTGAATAGCCCATCCCCGCCGCGGTACGCGGGTGGATTTGCATCAGCCCGTAATAGGGGCCATTGCGCGCGGCCGGATTATACCGGCTTTCGCGCTGCACAACGCGGTGAACGAGGTCTTCGGGAACATCGTAGATGCGTGCGTACTTGGCAATCAGGCGGTTCACTTCCGCTGGCCCGGCCGCCCCGGCGCTGGAGTTGCCGCGGGTACCGCCGCAGGCCGCCAGCGCGGCAAGGGCGAAAACAAGCGCCGCGCGGCGAGTGAGCTTTTGCATCTTCTGATCCCTTTGGCTGATCGCGTCAGGTGATATCGGATGCCGCCTCATGTGGAAAGAAAGCACCCTTGCCTACGGCGGAAACCCGCGCGTGGGCGCCTGTCAGGCGGGCCAAAGACGGCTGGCCGCAAGCGCGGCGAGAAGCGCGAGTGCGGCGATGATCAGCAGCGCCGGCCCCAGCCCGAAGGCAACACCGGCGTAGCCCGCCAATGGATAGGTCAGCAGCCAACAGGCATGCGACAACGCGAAATAGGCCGCATAGATGGCAGGAAATTCGGCGGCGGTTCCGGCACGCCGAAGAAGCCGCCCACCCGGTGTCAGTATGGCGGAATAGGCCGCCCCAAAAGCGGCCCAAAGCGGCAGAAGCACGCCCCAATCTGCACCGACGAAGGTCATCGCATAGCCGCCGAAAGCCAGCAGCAGAGAGAACCCGAAACCACCGCCAAGCATAAGTGCCCGTTCGCCGATCCGCTCAATGAGGCGCGGGGCGATGAGTGCGACGGCCATCGACCCGGCGCCATAGGCAGCGAGCATCAGCGCAACATCCGCCTCGGTACGCCCCAGCGTGCCGCGTATGATCGGCACGGTGTTGACGATCACATAGGCGCTGCCGGCCGCTGCCGCGAGGTTGAGCGCGATGAGCCCACGGAGGACCGGCATCCTGGCATGACGGCGCAGACCGCGCGTCAGCCGGTCGATGAAGGGGGTCGGGGCTTCGGGCGCCGCGACGGTGAATGTGACGGTCAAGACCAGAAGCGCGGAGGCGACGAAACCCGCCGATGTACCAAGGAAGAGCATGTGAAACGGCATGACCGTCAACGCGAGCGCGGCCAGTCCGGGGCTGAGCAGGCTTTCCGTATCATAGGCCAACCGAGCCAGGCTGAGCGCGCGGGTATAGGTGGCCTCGTCAGGCAGGATTTCCGGGATCGTCGCTTGAAAGATGGGGGTAAAGAACGCCGATGCGGCCTGAAGAAGCGCGATCAGCACATAGACCTGCCAGATCTCCGTCATGAAGGGGAGTACAAGCACGATTGCCGCCCTGAGAAGATCGAGTGCGATCAGAAAGCCCCGCCTCGGCAGCCGTCCGGCAACGGCCCCGGCGACGGGCGAAAGCGTTACATAGGCCACCATCTTTATGAATAGCGCGGTGCCAAGAACCTGACCGGCCGCCTCACCAGCCAGTTCGTAGGCGAGTAGGCCCAACGCAACCGTCGCAAGACCTGTCCCGATCAAGGACAAGACCTGTGCAGCAAAGAGATGGCGGTAGGCCCGGACGCGAAGTGGCGACATGCTGCGCCCGACTGAGCGGTCTTTTTATCGCAACGTCAACCGGGATCGCAACCGGAGACACATGCAACGAAAAACCCCCGAAGCATGCTGCGGGGGTTCAACGGTTGCGGGATGCGTACATTCCGCCGGCGATTCCAAAGACGTCAGGGACGGAGAGCTTAAAGCCCGCCTTCGCGCTGGGCCTTCTTGCGCGCCAGTTTGCGGGCGCGCCGAATGGCTTCGGCTTGCTCGCGCGCTCTTTTGACGGAGGGTTTTTCGAAATGCTGCTTGAGCTTCATTTCACGGAAAACCCCTTCGCGCTGAAGTTTCTTCTTCAGGGCGCGAAGCGCCTGTTCGACATTGTTGTCGCGAACGCTGACCTGCATGTGGTTGTCACCACCTTCCTAGGTTAAAGTTGCAAGTAATTGCAGGAGGCGCCCCTATAGCAAAGCCCCGTGGCTTTGTCTACTACGGGCGGCGAAGGAAATCGTACCGTGCCACCCGACCCGACAACGACAGTGGAAATGACCGATGCGCTGCTTGACGCCGCGCTCGGGCACGTAACCTTCGATGGCTGGGGCGAGGCCGCTTTTCACGCCGCGGCGGACGAGTCAGGTATCGACAGGGCGCTGGCGCGCGTGATCTGCCCGCGCGGTGCGCTTGATCTGGCGGTCGCCTATCACCGGCGGGGCGACAGGGCGATGGCTGCGGCGCTGGCATCTGAAAATCTTGACGACCTGCGGTTTCGCGATCGTATCGCCAGGGCGGTGCGTCTGAGGCTATCCCTGGCCGACCGGGAAGTTGTCCGGCGCGGCGCGGCGTTGTTTGCCCTACCGCAGAACGCTGCAACTGGTGCCGGGCTGATCTGGGGCACCGCAGACACGATCTGGACCGCGCTTGGCGATACGTCGGATGACATCAACTGGTATTCCAAGCGCGCGACGCTATCGGCTGTCTATTCCGCCACCGTGCTTTTCTGGCTGGGCGATGACAGCGTAGATCAGGCAGCGACCTGGGACTTCCTCGACCGGCGGATCGAAGATGTGATGCGCTTTGAGAAATTGAAGGCGCAGGTGAGGGACAATCCCGGCCTCTCAAGGATGCTGGCCGGTCCGTTGCGGCTGCTTGGCCGTATCCGTGCGCCGGTGGCGGCGGGCGATGACCTGCCCGGAAAGACGACACGATAAGGAGAGACGATGAACTTGCCCAAGACCATGCGCGCGGTTGAAATTTCAGCGCCCGGCGGACCTGACGTTCTGAAACTGACCGAGGCACCGGTGCCAGCGCCCGGCCATGGCCAGATCCTGATCAAGGTCGCCTATGCAGGTGTCAACCGCCCCGACGCACTGCAGCGGGCCGGGGCCTATGCGCCGCCGCCCGGCGCATCGCCCCTGCCGGGACTGGAGGCTTCGGGAACCGTCGCGGCCCTTGGCGACGGCGTGACGGGCTGGGCCATTGGCGATGCGGTCTGCGCGCTTCTGCCCGGGGGCGGCTACGCCGAATATGTCACAACACCGGCCGCCCACGCGCTGCCCGTGCCGGCGCCGCTCGACCTGAAAAGCGCGGCTTGCCTGCCCGAAACCTGCTTCACCGTCTGGTCGAATGTGGTCATGCGCGGCGGATTGCGGGCGGGAGAACGGTTTCTCGTTCATGGCGGGTCCTCCGGCATCGGCACGACGGCGATCCAGATCGCCCAGACGCTTGGCGCGCGGGTATTCACAACGGCAGGTTCGGCGGAAAAATGCGCGGCCTGCGTTGCACTTGGGGCGGAACGGGCGATCAACTACCGCGAGGAGGATTTTGTCGAGGTTCTGAAGGCCGCGGGCGGCGCTGACCTGATCCTCGACATGGTCGGTGGCGATTACATCGCACGCAACATCAGGGCCATGGCCGACGAAGGCAGGCTGGTGCAGATTGCCTTCCTTTCCGGCCCCAAGGTGGAACTGAACTTCGCGCCGATGATGATGCGGCGGTTGACGATTACGGGCTCCACCCTTCGCCCGCAAAGCGATCTGGCCAAAGCGCGTATCGCCGAGGCACTGCGCGAACATGTCTGGCCGATGATCGCGGCGGGCCGCCTCGCGCCGCTAGTTGATTCGGAATATCCGCTTGCGGAGGCTGCGGCGGCCCATGCGCGGATGGAAAGCTCCGGCCATATCGGCAAGATCGTTCTGAAAGTCGCCTGATAACAACACCTCACTACGGCAGGGCTGCGTCGTTTGGCCCCGTGCATATCCCGTTCGCATCTGCTATGCTGCATTGCAGCAATGGCGGCGCGGCATCGGAGATGCGGTATGGCAGGCAAGGTTATCGCGGTGGCCCAGCAAAAGGGCGGTTCCGGCAAGACGACACTTGCCGTCAATCTGGCCATCGCCTTCCTCTCGCGCGGCAAGTCAGTTGCGCTTCTCGATACCGACCCGCAAGGGTCGCTCGGGCGATGGTTCATGGCCCGGCGCGCGCTCGGCCTGACGGAGGGGCTGTTCTTTTCGACCTCTTCGGCCTGGGGCGTATCCTATGAGTGTGAGAAACTGAAGCGAGAGGCCGATTTCGTCATCATCGACACCCCGCCGAAAGTCGATGCCGACCTGCGCCCCGCACTGAGGGAAGCCGACCTTGTCCTGGTGCCGGTCGCATCCTCGCATGTCGACCTCTGGGCGACGGAGGGGGTTCTTGACCTTGCGGCGCGCGAACAGAAGGGTGCCTGGCTGGTCATGAACAGGACCCGTGCCGGAACACGGCTTGGCGAGGATGTGGTGCGCGCGGCGGGCGAGATGACCGCCCAACTCCTGCAGGCCACGCTCGCCAATCGTGTCATCTATGCCGAAAGCCTCGGCCAGGGCCGCGGCGCGGCGGAAACCGGCCGTGGCGCGGTAAAGACCGAGGTCGCCGCATTTGCCGACGCGGTCCTGGCGCTTGTCTGACGCACCCCTCCGTCTTGCAGGCACTCCCGCCCGGCTTTGCGGTTTCCGGGGACGTGCCAAAGTCAAACCTGTTTACAGCCGGCCCCGCTTGCGCGGATAGTCGGGCATGACAAACGGCAAGGGCGGAGGGCCAGATGGCGACGATTTCCCGTGACTTCACAGGCCAGACCGTGATCACCACCTTCGAAATGACACCGGGGACCGCGCAGGACCTGATGGACGAGCTGAAGGATGCTTATGCCACTTTCATCAGCCACCAGCCGGGGTTCGTCGGCGCGGGCCTGCACATGAACGACGCCCAGACGCGGATCGCAAATTACAGCCAATGGCGCGACCGGAAGGATTTTCAGGCGATGCTGCGCACACCCGAAATGCGCGAAAGGAACCGCCGCATCGCGACGCTCTGTTCACGGTTCGAACCGGTCATGTACGAAGTGGGCGAGGTCTTCTAGGCCGATTGACGGCAACCGTTCACAGACTCAGGCGCGACCACGCGGCACGACCTCATAGCCCGGTTCTTCCGGCTCATCATCTACCATCTCAGCCGGAAATCCGTCGGCCAGGATCGAAAGGCCCGTCGCATCCTCAAGCCGGCGGATGATGTCATCGGAATTGGCCCTGACGCCGTAGCGCCGCTGGCCGTCCTTGAAGATGTCGATCATCAGCGGGCTGATTTCGAGCGGGATGTCATGTTCCTCGGCCAGTTTGTGAAAGAGCCCGATATCCTTCAGAACCAGATCCATCGTGAAGGAAATGTCGCGGCTGCCGTTCAGGATGACCTGACCTTCGGTTTCCGCCACAAACGACGTGCCGGACGAAATGGCGATGGCCTCATAGGTCGTGGCCATGTCCATGCCTGCGGCCTTCATCGTCACCATCGCCTCGCAAATCGTCAGAAGATTGGCCGTGGCGAGGTAGTTGGTCATGACCTTGAGAATGGAAGCCGAGCCGATCGGCCCAGTATGCAGCACCCGCCGCCCGAGAGTGCCGAGAAGCGGCATCATCCGTTCGAAGGTCGGCCGGTCACAGCCCGCGAAGATGGAGATATTGCCCGTCGCGGCGCGATGGCAGCCGCCTGAAACCGGGCATTCCACAGCGGCGGCGCCCTTCGCTTCCACCAAGGACGCGATCCGGCGCACCTCGGCTTCGTCCGTCGTCGACATTTCCGCCCATATCTTGCCGGCACCAAGACCCGCGATGATGCCGTCGGCCGCCTCCATGACTTCGGAACAGGCCTTGGGCGAGGGCAGGCAGGTGATGACGATGTCACAGGTTTCGGCCATTTCCTTCGGGCTGTTGGCCCATGTCGCGCCCTTGTCGAGGAAAGGCTGCGCCAGATCGCGGTTCAAGTCCCGCACCGTCAGGTCATAACCATTGCGCAGGATGGACCCGGCCAGCTTGCCGCCGACATTGCCAAGGCCGATGAAACCGATCTTCATGACGAAATTTTCCTTTGTACGCGGGTTCACGCACTCTGACCGGGGCCGTACCGCGCTCCGCGCCGGTAGCGTTCAATTCGCATGTGGAAAACCAAAAGAAAAAATAATAAAAATCACTTCAAGAGGTGGTTTTCTTTGTGGATGACCCATGACCGGTTATCGCCTTCCCAACCTTGTTTGGTTGCGCGCCTTCGAGGCGGCAGCGCGGCTGGGCAGCTTTACGGCAGCGGCAGAGGAACTTTGCCTGACACAGGCGGCGGTCAGCCATCAGGTGCGCTCTCTCGAAGAAACGATCGGCTTCAGGCTTTTTGAGCGTAAGGCCCGAAGTCTTGCGCTGACCACGATGGGTCACGCCTATCTGCCATCGGTCCGAAAGGCGATGGAGGAACTGTCGCTGGTGACACAGGGCCTTTTTGGACCGCTCGGCAGGCGGTCGGTAACATTGCGCGCCCCGATCTCCACTGCGGTCCTGTGGCTTGCGCCACGACTCAAACGGTTCAGGGCAGCGCATCCTGACATCCAGATCCGGCTCGTTTCTGCCGTCTGGGCGGATTCGGTCAGCGACGAGGAGGTGGACGTCGACATCCGGCTTGGCACCGGGTCCTGGCCGGGCCTGCAATCTGAAAAGCTGTCGGGCGAAACGACGGTGCCCGTCTGCGCCGTCGGGCAGGAGACGCGGCTGCGATCGCTGGCGGACATCCGCGAAGAAGAGATCGTCCACATCATCGGATTTCGTGACGACTGGGGCAGGCTTCTGCGGGATCACGGCCTGACCTATGATCCGGAGAAGGTTGCGCTGGCAGTTGATACCACACTCGCGGCGGTCGAGATGGTTGCCGGCGGTGGCGGTGTAGCGCTGATCCTGAAACGGCTGGCCGAGGGACTGGTCAACGCGGGTCGCGTCGCAATTCCGTTCGCGGCGGAGGTGGAAATCGACACCGGCCACTATCTGGTTCATGACCCCGAATCCTTTACTCCAAACCGCGATGCTGCGGTTCTGAAGGACTGGCTCAGGCAGGAATTCGCGGCAGGAACATTCCCGGCACCGCCACGATGAGGTCACTTTCTGCTGTTAGCGCCAGGTCATGGGACGACCGAGCGAACCATATGCGAAAGATGGCCGTCGCCAGCGGCGGCGAGGCAGCGCCGCCGGCTATCTGGTCTTTGTCGTCCTGAAACTCGCTTCCATTCCCGTCGTCGCGGCCAGTGTCGCACTTTCTGTTTACGTCCGCACCAGCCCCTACCCGCCAACCGAAGCGCTGATGCATCTGATCGCACGCGCCGGATGCCCGTCGGCCGCCGCCATCGGCCTCGCGCCCGCGCGTCGCGGCGCGCTCGGTTACCATGCACGCAACGACCCGGACGGCGACGGCATCGCCTGTGACGCGGGGCAACGGCTGGCCGTGCCCGCCACGCTCACGGCGCCCCCGGCCGCCGACATCGACCGAAGCCGCAATGCGGGCGGGGCGAAATTCATCCGGCCGGACAGGCCCGCCGGCGGGTGAAACGAAAAGACGGGCCGGTTGTCCCGGCCCGCCCGATAGTCGCCTCAGATCGCGTCAGGCAGCGCCGACGGCGCGCTTTGTCATGACCTTCACAAGGTTCGCGCGGTAGGCCGGGCTGCCGTGAAGATCGCCGATCATTCCATTCGCAGAAACGGAAACGCCATCAAGGGCCGAGGCCGCGAAATTCGCGTTGAGCGCCTTTTCCGCCTCTGCCCAGCGGAAGACACCATCTTCCGAAGCGCCGGTCACGGCCACGCGAACGCCAGCACCTGACTTGGCCACGAAAGACCCGGTCAGCGCGAAAAGTGACGCCGGTTGCTGGAATTTCGCATAGGCCGCGCGGTCGGGTACAGGGAAGCGGACAGCGGTGATGATCTCGCCCTCATCCAGCGCCGTGGAAAAGAGGCCCTGGAAGAAATCATCCGCCGCGATTTCGCGCGCGTTCGTCACGATCGTCGCGCCCGAGGCGAGCGCGGCCGCCGGATAGTCCGCCGCCGGATCGTTGTTGGCAAGCGAGCCGCCAATCGTGCCCCGGTTGCGCACCGCCGGATCGCCGATACCGGCGGCGAGTTTCGCCAACGCCGGATAGGCCTTGGCGGCACCGGATGCGACCTCTGCATGGGTTGTCGCGGCGCCGATTTCGATGCTGCCACCTGACGCCTTGATCCCTTTCAGTCCGGGAATGGCGGTCAGACTGACCAGTACCGCAGGCGCCGCAAGGCGCTGCTTCATCGTCGGCAGAAGCGTCTGGCCACCGGACAAAGCTTGCGCATCCTCGCGCCCGAGGGCAGCGACTGCATCGGCCACGGAGGCGGGTTTCACGAGTTCGAAATTATGCATGATTGGTCCCCTTTATCCGTGGATCGCTGTCCAGACCCGCGAGGGCGAGACCGGCATGTCGATATGGGTGACGTGTTTGTGCCCGCCACGCTGGAGCGCGTCGATCACGGCATTGACCACCGCCGGTGGCGAACCGATGGCTCCGGCCTCGCCGCAGCCTTTGACGCCCAAGGGATTGTGGGTGCAGGGCGTCTGGCAGGAATGATCGACCTTGTAGAAAGGCACATCGCCCGCCCTCGGCATCGCATAGTCCATGTAGCTGCCCGACAGAAGCTGGCCATTCTCGTCATAGACGGCTGCCTCAAGCAGCGCCTGACCGATGCCCTGGGCCAACCCGCCATGGACCTGGCCTTCGACAATCATCGGGTTGACGACATTGCCGAAGTCATCCGCCGCTGCGAAGGAACAGATGGTTACCTTGCCGGTTTCCGGATCGACCTCCACCTCGCAGGCGTAGGCGCCGGCGGGATAGGTGAAGTTCGACGGATCGTAGAACGCCGTCTCCTCAAGCCCCGGTTCGAGGTCTTCGAGCGGGTAGTTATGCGGCACATAGGCGGCCAGACAGACCGAACCCCAGTCGACCGACTTGTCGGTGCCGGCGACAGAGAATTTGCCGTCCTTCAACTCGATATCGGTGTCGGATGCTTCCAGAAGGTGTGCCGCGATCTTCTTGGCCTTGTTGATGATCTTGTTGGCTGCCTTGACCATGGCCGACCCGCCAACCGCCAGCGAACGGGACCCATAGGTGCCCATCCCCATCGGCGTGTTGTTCGTATCGCCGTGGATAACTTCAACCTGGCTTTCCGGAATGCCGATCATCTCTGAAATCACCTGTGGGAAGGCGGTTTCATGCCCCTGCCCGTGGCTGTGGCTGCCGGTCATCACCACGACACCGCCCGTGGCGTTCACCCGGACCGTGGCGCTTTCGTAAAGGCCGGCGCGGGCGCCGAGTTGACCCACGAGATTCGACGGCGCGATGCCGCAGGCCTCGATATAGCAGTTGACGCCAAGCCCGCGCAGCAGGCCCTTCTTCGCGCTGTCTGCCCGCCGCTTTTCGAACCCGGCCAGATCGGCCATGGCAACGAGCTTGTCCATCGTGGCCTGATAGTTGCCCGTATCGTAGGCGACAGCGACCGGCGTCTGGTAAGGAAACTCGTTCGGCTGAACGAAATTGCGCCGCCGGATTTCAATCGGGTCTATGCCCATCTCACGCGCGGCCTTGTCGATCACACGCTCTAGCTGGAAGGTCGCCTCGGGCCGGCCCGCGCCGCGATAGGCGTCGACAGGGACAGTGTTGGTGAAGACGGCCTTCACGTTCACATAGATATTGGGCGTCTTGTAGTTGCCCGCCATCAGCGTGCCGTGCAGATAGGTCGGAACCGAAGGCGCGAAGGTGGACAGGTAGGCCCCCATATTCGCATAGGTCTCGGTCCGGATCGCCTGGAAATGGCCATCCTTGTCGAGCGCGAGTTCGATCTTCGTCACGTGATCCCGCCCGTGGGCATCGGTCATGAAGCTTTCCGACCGCGTGCAGGTCCACTTCACGGGCCGGTTCACGACCTTGGAGGCATGGGTGACAAAGGCTTCCTCGGCATAGTGGAAGATCTTGGAGCCAAAGCCACCGCCCACGTCGGGTGCCACGACCCGCAGCTTGTGTTCCGGGATGGACAGCACGAAAGCCCCCATCAGAAGCCGGATCACATGCGGGTTCTGGCTGGTCGTATAGAGCGTGTAGTCGTCGCCCGCCTGGCTGTAGTCGCCGATGGCCACCCGCGGTTCCATCGCGTTCGGCACCAGCCGGTTGTTGACCAGCTCCAGCGTGGTGACGTGATGGGCCGTCTTGAAAGCGGCATCCGTCGCCGCCTTGCTATCCTCGATGAAGCCCCAGTCGTAGCAGAGGTTGGACCCAAGGTCGTCATGAACCAGCGCGCCACCCTTGGCGGCGGCCTTCATGTCCATGACGGCCGGCAGTTCCTCGATATCCACATCGACCGCTTCGGCGGCGTCGCGGGCCTCTTCCAGCGTTTCCGCGACAACACAGGCGATGGCGTCGCCGACATAGCGCACCTTGCCCTCGGCAAGGATCGGGTGCTTCGGCTCCAGCATCGGCTTGCCGGCGCGGTCGGTCACACACCAGCCGCAGGGGATGCCGCCCTTGGCGCTGAAATCGGCTGAGGTGAAGACCTTCAGCACACCCGGCATCCCTTCGGCCGTCGCGGTGTCCACGGACCGGATGCGGCCATGGGCCACCTGGCTGCGGACAAAGACCGCATGGGCCTGACCGCGCAGGTTGATGTCATCGGTGTAGCGGCCCTTTCCGGTCAGGAACCGCACATCTTCACGGCGCTTCGAACTGGCGCCAATTCCATGATCTTTCGGCATGTGCTCCCCTCCCTATTCCGCGGCGACGGCCGACGCGTCCTGACCGGACGCGGCAAGGACCGCCTTGACGATGTTGTGATAGCCCGTGCAACGGCAGATATTGCCTTCAAGGTAGTGGCGGATGTCGGTCTCGGACGGTTTGGCGTTCTCAGCCAGAAGGGCCGCCGCCGACATCACCATGCCCGGGGTACAAAAACCGCATTGCAGGCCATGATGGTCCTGAAACGCCTGCTGGATGGTACCAAGCGTACCGTCGGCATTGGCCATACCCTCGATCGTGGTGACGGTCGCGCCCGCCACGTCCTGGGCAAAGACGGTGCAGCTTTTCACCGCTTTTCCATCCACATGAACAACACAGGCGCCGCATTGCGACGTGTCGCAGCCGACATGGGTGCCGGTCAGGCCAAGCCCTTCGCGCAGGTATTGCGACAGGAGCGTCCGCCCCTCGGTTTCGGCGGAAACGGACCTGCCGTTCACCGTCATCGTGACTTTCGTCATTCTCTTCCTCCCTTTGGAATTACAATCCGGTTGCCCCGCAGCAGGCCCTGGGCCCCTAGCTGCCGAATACGCGCTTGATCCAGCCCTTCTTTTCGGCGTCCGCCAATGCCGGCTCCTCGCCGGCGTCAACGGACGTATCGGCTATCGGCGCTTCGACCGCAGCCTGAAAGCGTTCAAAAAACTGATCCGCCAGTTTCTTGGCAAAGCCGTCGATGATCCGGCTGCCAAGCTGGGCGAGTTTGCCGCCGACACTGGCCTCGACCGTATAGGAAAGCCGCGTGCCTGCCCCTTCGGCCGCAAGCGCGACCTCGGCCCCGCCCTTGGCGAATCCTGCAGCGCCACCCTTGCCCTCACCCGTGATGGTCAGGGACTGACCTTGGACGATATTGCCGAGCGTCACGACGCCGGCGAACCGCGCCTTGACCGGCCCGACCTTCTGGACGACGACCGCCTCGTAACCCGTCTCGGGCGCGCCTGTCAGGCTTTCGCAACCGGGTATGCAGGCCTTCAGCACATCCGGGTCAAGGATCGCCCGCCAGACGGTTTCCGGGCTTGCCTTGATATCGCGGCTGTCGGTGAGCTGCATGGTCTTCCTTCGCGCCGTTGCGGTGGGCTGGATGGCCCGCCGGGGGGACTCGCCCCTGTTGGAGGCTAGCTGACCTTTGTCGCATTTGTCATCTCCCGCGTTTCGATTTTTTGCGCGGGACGGCGGCAAAGAAGGCTGCCCCAGCCGACACCGACCCTTTCGGTCGTGTTCCAAAGCGCGGGGCAGGAACCTCGCGTTGCGTTCAACCTCTGATCAGGCGCATGAGCCTGCTTTTCTCGCCGTCGTCCCGTGGCTGGCCAATGGCCCTGCCAAGCGCGGCAAGCGAATCGATGGAATGGCCCGCCCGGAAGCTGTCGACATGGGGCAACATCGCAGCGACCCCGCGCGCCTTCGGCGCGAAACCGTCCCAACGCAGGAGCGGATTGATCCAGATAAGCTGACGGGCAGACAGGTGGAGCCGCTCCATCTCGCGCGCGAGGTCGGCGGCGGGGTCGCGGTCAAGCCCGTCAGAGATGAGAAGCACGACCGCCCCCTGCCCCATCACCCGGCGCGACCAGTCGCGGTTGAAGGCGTGGAGGCAGGCGCCGATCCTTGTGCCGCCCTGCCAGTCCTGCGCCTCGGCCCCGGCAGCGGCAAGGGCGGCATCGACATCGCGCTGGCCGAGGTGGCGCGTAATGTTCGTCAGCCGCGTGCCAAAGGTGAAGGCGTGGACGCGCGCCCAGCCTGCACCCTTCGTGTTGGCGACCGCATGAACGAAGTGCAGTACTATGCGGCTATATTGCGACATGGAGCCCGAGATGTCGCAGAGGACGACAAGGTTCGGCCAGCGTTCGCGCCGTCGCTTCATTGCAAGCGCGCGGATATCGCCGCCCCTCCGGACTGCGCTGCGAAACGTCCGCCGCCAGTCGGGCAGAACCCCCGCCGGTGCCGACATGGTGCGGCGCGAGGCCAGGGGCCGCACCGGCAGGGTGAGCCGGGCGATCATCCGCCGCGCCTCGGCGATTTCGGCGACCGACATCTGTTCGAAATCGAGGCTGCGCAGCCGTTCCTCGGCGGAAATCGTCGCTGTCGCGTCGATCTCGATCTCCGTCTCGTCGGCTGTTTCGGCGTCCTGTTCAGGCACCGGCCGCTCCACCCTGTCAAGCAGGGCTTCGGCCGCGCGCCGTTCGGCGGCCTTCGCCGGCCTTTCCTCCTGCATACCGCGGATCGCAGGCAGCATCAGGCTCATCATATGTTCGAGATAGCGCGGGTCGCGCCAGTAAAGCCGGAAGACCTGGGCAAACACCGCACGTTCTTCAGGGCGGGACACGAAGGAGGCGTGGAGCACCCAGTAGAAGTCCCGCCGTTCCGTGAAGCCCGCCGCCTCCACCGCGCGGATGGCGTCGATCACCCGGCCGGGACCGATCCGGAGGCCGGCCTTGCGGAGCGCACGGGCGAAATGGGTGATGTTGGCGGCCAGCTTGCCGTCCTCGGGGATGTCGAGGGGGGCGAGTTCAGCCATCGCGATATTGGCGGGGGCGCTGCCCCCGCACCCCCGAGGTTTTTTGGGCAAGATGAAGAAGCGGACACATCGGGTCAGGCGAGAGCGAGGTCGGCGCGCACCTCGTCGAGGAGCTTCTTCGCAGGCGATCCGGTGATCTTCGCAATATCGTCCTGGTATTTCAGGATCGCGCCGAGCGTGTCCGCGATGACTTCGGGCGAAAGCGCGATGACATCCAGCGCGAGCAGGCATTTGGCCCAGTCGATGGTTTCGGCGACGCCTGGCTTCTTGAAGAGATCTTCGGTCCTCAGTTTCTGGACGAAGGCAACGATTTCGCGCGACAGGGTTTCCGTGGCCTCGGGTGCCCGGGCATGCAGGATCGCCATTTCGCGATCGAAGTCAGGATAGTCGACCCAGTGATAAAGGCAGCGGCGCTTCAGCGCGTCATGCACTTCGCGCGTGCGGTTGGAGGTGAGGATGACGATAGGCGGTTCCGGCGCGCGGATCGTGCCAAGCTCGGGCACGGTGACCTGAAAATCGGACAAGGCCTCCAGCAGGAAAGCCTCGAATGGTTCGTCGGTGCGGTCAAGTTCGTCGATGAGCAAGACCGGGGCGCCCCCGGGCTGCGGCCGCATGGCCGACAAAAGCGGGCGCTCGACAAGATAGTCCTCGGTGAAAAGCTCGGCGCGCAGGGTATCACGGTCGGCGCCACCGCCGGCCTCCGCCGTGCGGATCGCGATCATCTGGGCCGCAAAATTCCAGTCGCAGACGGCCGAGGCAGCATCCAGCCCCTCATAGCACTGAAGCCGGATCAGCCGGCGGCCGAGTGCGGCGGCGAGGGTCTTTGCAATCTCGGTCTTGCCGGTGCCGGCCTCGCCTTCCAGAAAGAGCGGGCGGCCGAGCTTCAAGGCAAGAAAGACGACCGTCGCGAGCGACCGGCCGGCCAGATAATCCTGACCGGCAAGAAGAGTTTCGACATCGTCGATCGTGGCGGGCAGGGACATCCGGGCAGGCTCCTTCATCGGGGCCATAGTTGGGGGGCGGGCGGACGCGGTCAAGGGGTGCTGACGCGAGACAGGCCTGGCGATCCCGGGAGGACTCGAACCCCCAACCCCCTGATTAGAAGTCAGGTGCTCTATCCAGTTGAGCTACGGGACCGGTCCTTACCGTTTAGCGGCTGGTACGGGCCGGGCGCAAGGGCGGCGATCAGTGGGTCCAGGCACCCTTGCGGTCCGTCGCGAAATTTTCGCCATAGCCGCGCGGCCGGACATTGGCCTTGCGCTTGTTCGGATCGGTCACGACATAGTCGATTCCGCGCGCCTTCGCATAATCCTCGGCGGCCTCGCGGCTTTCGAAACGCAGGCGCACCTGCGACTGGGTATCCCCCGAGGACGTCCAGCCCATCAGGGGGTCGATGGCGCGCGCCTCGGCCGGTGCATAGTCGAGCACCCAGAGACGGGTCTTGGCCGTACCGGATTGCATGGCATTGCGGGCCGGCTGGTAGATGCGTGCGCGCATGGGGCGGTTCCTTTGCAGATCGGCACTGTTATGGGAAATCACCCGGCATTTCGCAAGGGGGAAGGGCAGGGCAAAGAGGGCGGTCCTGTCAGCATGTGACGTCAGCTGGCGGGTGGTGGCCTTGAACCGGAACAAAAAGTGATCAACTCTGGCGCCAAGTCAAAGGAATCGCCCATGCCGCATAACAACACGAACGCGCCGGCGCCCCGGCCGGAGGTGCTGACCCGACCGAAGCTTGAAGGCGGGCGGCGCTTTGTCATGAAGACGGATTTCGCGCCAGCGGGCGACCAGCCCACCGCCATTGTCGAACTGTCCGACGGCGTGAAGGCGGGGGAACGCGATCAGGTTCTGCTGGGCGCCACCGGCACCGGCAAGACTTTCACCATGGCAAAGGTGATCGAGGAAACCCAGCGCCCCGCCATCATCCTCGCCCCGAACAAGACGCTGGCCGCCCAGCTATACGGCGAGTTCAAGGGGTTCTTCCCGGAGAACTCGGTCGAGTATTTCGTCAGCTACTACGACTATTACCAGCCTGAGGCCTATGTGCCGCGGACCGACACCTATATCGAGAAGGAAAGCCAGATCAACGAACAGATCGACCGGATGCGCCATTCGGCGACCCGGGCGCTTCTGGAACGTGACGATGTGATCATCGTGGCGTCCGTTTCCTGCATCTACGGCATCGGCTCGGTCGAGACCTATTCGGCGATGACCCAGGATATGGAGGTCGGCAAGCTCTACGAACAGCGGAAGTTCATCGCCGACCTCGTCGCCCAACAGTATCGCCGCGCCGACGCCGCCTTTCAGCGGGGTGCGTTCCGGGTGAAGGGCGACACGGTCGACCTCTGGCCCGCGCACCTGGAGGACCGGGCGTGGAAGTTTTCGTTCTTCGGCGAGGAACTGGAAGGGATCACCGAATTCGACCCTCTGACCGGGCAAAAGACCGACACATTCGACAAGATCAGAATTTACGCGAATTCGCATTACGTGACGCCTCGGCCCACCCTGCAACAGGCGATCAAGGGCATCCGTGTTGAACTGCATCACCGGCTGAAACAACTGCAGGAGGAAGGCAAGCTTCTGGAGGCCCAGCGCCTCGAACAACGGACCAACTTCGATCTGGAGATGCTGGAGGCGACAGGTTCCTGCGCGGGAATCGAGAACTATTCACGGTTTCTGACTGGACGCGCGCCGGGCGAGCCGCCGCCCACGCTCTTCGAATTCATCCCCGACCATGCCATCGTCTTTGCCGATGAATCCCATGTGAGCGTCCCCCAGATTGGCGGCATGTACCGGGGCGACTACCGGCGGAAGTTCACGCTGGCCGAACACGGGTTCCGGCTGCCCTCCTGCATGGACAACCGGCCCCTGAAATTCGAGGAATGGGACGCGATGCGGCCCCAGTCGGTCTTCGTCTCGGCCACCCCGGCGGCCTGGGAACTGGAACAGACCGGCGGTGTCTTCACCGAACAGGTGATCCGTCCGACCGGCCTTCTCGACCCTCAGGTCGAAATCCGGCCCGTGGAAATGCAGGTCGACGATTTGCTGGATGAGGTCCGGAAAGTCGCCGCCAAGGGCTTCCGCACGCTGGTCACGACGTTGACCAAGCGCATGGCCGAGGATCTGACCGAATACATGCACGAACAGGGCATCCGCGTCCGATACATGCATTCCGACATCGACACGATCGAACGGATCGAGATTCTGCGCGACCTGCGCCTTGGGGCCTTCGACGTGCTTGTCGGCATCAACCTTCTGCGCGAGGGGCTGGATATCCCCGAATGCGGGCTGGTGGCGATATTGGATGCGGACAAGGAGGGGTTCCTCAGGTCCGAGACCTCGCTGATCCAGACCATTGGCCGGGCGGCCCGGAACGCCGAGGGCCGCGTCATCATGTATGCCGACCGGGTGACAGGCAGCATGGAGCGCGCGCTGGCCGAGACCAACCGGCGGCGGGAAAAGCAGGTGGCCTATAACGAGGCCCACGGCATCACGCCTGCGACGGTGAAGAAGAATGTCGAGGACATTCTGGCGGGCCTCTACAAGGGCGATGTCGACATGAACCGGGTGACGGCGAAGGTCGACAAGCCGATGCATGGCGCAAACCTTGAGGCGCATCTAGATGGACTGAGGGTCCAGATGCGCAAGGCCGCCGAGAACCTCGAATTCGAGGAAGCGGCGCGGCTGAGGGATGAGATCAAGCGGTTGGAGGCCGTCGATCTGGTCCTGTCGGACGACCCCCTCGCGCGGCAATCGGCGGTCGAGGAAGCGGTGGAGGCCACCGGTGTGAAGGCCGGGCGGTCAACGGCCGGGCGGCCGGGGCAGCGGGGCGGGAAGAGGCGGAGGGGGTGACTGTGGTAAATGTGGTCATCGCGGAACCAAGCGTAAAGTCGCTCTTATTGGTAATGAAATTTGATGGCACGCCGCTGTCAACGGGGACGGGTTTCCTAATCCAGTCGCCAAGTGGTTTGCATCTGATAACAAACAGGCACAATTTAACTGGCCGCCACCAGCAAACAGGAAAGCCGCTTTCAAAGACAGGCGGTTTGCCCAATGAGGTGTCAATTGCCCATAATGTTGAGGGCAAGCTAGGCCAATGGATTTGAAAAACTGAGCCTCTTTATGCAGACGAAACCGCGAGGTGGTTGGAACATCCTACGGGCGGCGGGAACTTCGATTTTGTTGCTCTACCACTATCTGACACGGACGGCATTGATGCTTTTTGTTACGACCCCAAGCACACGGGGGTGAATCTCATGGTTGGGCCATCAGACGTAGTTAGCGTAGTTGGATTTCCTTTCGGTCTGTCTACCGGTGGTGCACTGGCGATTTGGGCAACCGGTTTTGTTGCTTCTGAACCATTTCTTTCCAACGAGCCAAATTTTCTAATTGACTGTCGTGCCAGACCGGGCCAGTCGGGCTCAGCAGTCCTTTCCTATTCGAGCGGTGGTGCTGCCGCAACGGACGACGGTGGCACGAGCATTTTTGGTGGCCCAGTATTCAGGTTCTTAGGAATCTACAGTGGTAGGATTAATGACCAATCTGATCTTGGGATTGTCTGGAAGGCAAGCGCGCTACAGGAACTTGTCGATACACTTTAGCTTGCCCTCGCCCGAGGTCTGGCTGAAGGACATTTTCGCCTCGAAAGCGGTGCGACACGGCGCCGTGATCCACCGCAGGGCACGCCGCTCTTCGCTCGTTTCACCTTTTCCCTGATTGTCATCCCCGCGAAAGCGGGGATCCGTTGCAAGCTGCGGGAGTTCCCCGCTTGCGCGGCGACGACAGCCCGGGGCAAAGCCGCACCGCGCCCGCGCCTACCCGCGCAACCTACTGACGCAGCGCGTCCATGATCCGGACCAGTTCGGCCGAAATGCCCGGCTCCGACAGGGCGTGCCCGGCGGCGGGGATGAGCCGCAGGTCAGCGCCCGGCCAGCGCGCGGCGAGCCTCCATGCAGATACGGGCGGGCAGATCATGTCATAGCGGCCCTGCACGATGGTGCCGGGGATGTCCTTCAGAAGTGGCGCATCGCGCAGGATCTGCCCGTCTTCCTCCAGAAAGGCGCTGTTGCGGAAATAGTGGTTTTCAAGCCGCGCAAAGGCTCGGGAATAATCCGCCGGCGCCTCGCCCGGCGGCCCGTCATGTTCGATGCTCGCCAGCGCGTTTTCCCACGCGGCCCAGCTGCGCGCAAAGCGGGTTTCGGTCGCCACGTCGCCGCAAAAGAGCCTGTCGTGATAGGCACCGATCAGATCGCCCTGTTCCTCTTCCGGTATCGCCCCGGCGAAGCTCTGCCATCTGTCCGGCCAGAAGGCCCCCGCCCCGCCGCCGTAGAACCAGTCAAGCTCTCCCTTCGTTGCCAGAAACACGCCCCGCAGCACGAGGTGGCGCACCCGGCCGGGATGCGCCTGCGCGTAGACCAGCGCCAGCGTGGCCCCCCAGCTTCCGCCGAAAACGATCCAGTCGTCGATGCCGAGCGCGGTTCTGATCCGCTCGATATCGGCCACCAGATGCCAGGTCGTATTCGCCTCGACAGAGGCATGCGGCCGCGACCGGCCGCAACCGCGCTGATCGAAAAGAACGATCCGGTAGACCGAAGGGTCGAAATACCGCCGCATCGCGGGGGAACACCCGCCGCCCGGCCCGCCATGCAGCACGAGAACCGGCAAGCCGTCGGCGCGCCCGCATTGTTCGACATAGACCCGGTGCCCGTCACCCACATCCATGAGGCGCTGATCGAATGGCTCGATCTGCGGATAAAGATATGTCGCTGCGCGCTTTTGCCCTGCGATCCGGTCCATGAATGGACTATATAACGCATCGAACCGGGCCGCCACGGGTTCGGAGCGTTATTGTGCCGGAGCCTCTGATGACCACTGAAACCCGTTCAATCGACCCCGCCGAAGTCGCGAAATTCGAAGCGATGGCGGCAGAATGGTGGGACCCGGAGGGCAAGTTCAAACCGCTCCACATGCTCAATCCCTGCCGGCTCGACTATATCGTCAGCCAGATCGCGGCGGAGTTCGGCCGCGATCTGTCGGGCACCCGGCCGTTTGCCGGCCTGCGGATCCTCGATATCGGCTGTGGCGGCGGCCTTTTATCGGAACCGATGGCGCGGCTTGGGGCAGATGTCATTGGCGCCGACGCCGCGCCCGGCAATATCGCGGTCGCGGCCCTCCATGCCAAATCGCAGGGCCTGTCGATCGACTACCGCCATATCACGGCAGAGGCGCTGGCGGCGGCGAACGAAAACTTCGATGTCGTTCTGAACATGGAGGTCGTCGAACATGTCGCGGACCCGCTCGGCTTTCTCGACACCTGCCGGCAGCTTCTTCGGCCGGGCGGGCTGATGATCTGTTCGACCCTCAACCGTACGGCAAAGAGCTTTCTGGCAGCAATCATCGGTGCTGAATGGATCATGCGCTGGCTGCCGAAGGGTACCCATGACTGGGCGAAGTTCATCACGCCGGACGAGCTTTTTGCTCTCCTCGGCAATGCGGGGCTGGAGCCTGTCGACAGAAAGGGTTTTGTCTTCAACCCGATCAGCTGGCAATGGTCGATCTCGGATCGCGATCTAAGCGTGAACTACGTCACCGCCAGCATCCGGCCGCTGCCGCGCTTATGATCGACTAACCCTCCACCTGACCGAGACGCGCGCGCAATTCGCGCAGGATCGGCAGGATTGCCCGCACCCTTTCGGGTCCGATCGACTTGACGACATCGCCGATGATCGGGGCGATGACGGCAAGGGCCGCATCGCGCGCGGACCGGCCGGCTGGGCTGATCGAGACGAATTTCCGCCGCGCATCGTCCCAGTCGGGGCGGACATGAATATGGCCGGCCCATTCCAGCTTGGACAGCGTATTGGTCATCGCCCCGCGCGTCACATGGAAGGAATCGGCCAGCTGCGCCGGCGAACGTTCATCGGCGATGTTCGCCAGATGGTTCAGGACCGAGAAGTGGTTAAGCTCCATGCCCTTGGGCAGGGCCTTGGTGATACGGTTGCGCGCCAGCTGGTCAGCCATGAAGACTTCCGAAAATAACGCGATGGCGAGGGGGTCCTGAGCGTCTGCCATTCAGTCGGGCCCTTGAAAGTCGCGGTCGTGCCGAAGCGACGGAACCCGCTGGCGGGCCTTGGCGACCTCAGCCAGATCAATCTCGGCAAAGGTGACGCCGACATCGGTTCCGCCATCGGCCAGAACCTCGCCCCAGGGTGCGACGGCGAGCGAATGTCCATGGGTGCGACGACGCCGGCCCTGATGAACGGCATGTTCGCCCGTCTGCGCCGGCGCGAGGACATAGGCCCCGTTCTCAATGGCGCGCGCGCGCAGGAGCGTTTCCCAATGCGCGGCCCCGGTCGTGTCGTTGAACGCCGCCGGAACCGTCATGATCTCTGCCCCGGCCTGCGCCAGCCTGCGATAGAGGTGGGGGAAGCGAAGATCGTAGCAGACGCTCATTCCGATGGCGCCAAAGGGCGTCCGCGCCAGCGTCGCCGATGCACCAGGCCGGTAACCTTCGGATTCCCTGTACCACTCCGTCGCCGAGACATTGACGTCGAACATGTGAATCTTTTCATAGCGGGCCATGATATCGCCGTTCGGTGCGATCAGAAACGACCGGTTGGCGAAACGGCCATCGCAGCCTTCGGTTTTCAGCGCCAGCGAGCCGATCAGAAGCCAGACGCCAAGCTCATCGGCCGCCCTTCGAAGCCCTGCGAGGGTTGGGTCATCGCGCTCGGGGCGCAAGACCTCGGCCTGATGTGCCCGATCCGACGAAAGGCAATTCGTGATTTCGGGCGTCAGGACAAACCCCGCGCCACCCCCGGCCGCCTCTTTCATGAGTGAAAGCGTGACCGGCAGGTTGGCCGGCGGATCATCCGTCACCGAAAGCTGGAGGAGCGCGGCCTTCATCCCTCAGGCCGCCAGCAATGGGTCGAGCCTGCCTGCCCGGTCGAGGTCGTGCAGGTCATCCGACCCGCCGACGTGACTGCCACCGATGAATATTTGCGGAACCGTGTATCGCCCGTTTGCCCGCGCCATCATCCGTTGACGCTCCTCAGGGTCGCCTGAAACGTTTATTTCGGTGAAGGCTGCCCCTTTCTTCGCGAGCAGCCGTTTCGCGGCAATACAGTAAGGACACCAGGGCGTGGTGTAGATTTCGACTTTCGGCATAGGAACGCTCCTGGCGAGATGCGGGGACTATACGGAATTAGTCGTCCTTCGCAACGCGCGCCAGTACCAGTACGGACACAGATTCGGCACCAGCGCCAAGACAGCAGTCGGCTGCCGCAGCCAGCGTGGCGCCAGAGGTCATGACATCATCCACAAGCAGGACATGACGGGCGGCAATTCTCTGCCGGCGCGCGGGGTGAACCTGTATCGAACCGGCGAGATTGGCGAACCGCGCATCCCGGCCAAGCCCGTCCTGCGTTGCGGTCCGCTTGCGCCGGACGAGGAGGTCAGGGCAATGATCCAGCCCGCATTCCATGGCGACACCGCGCGAGAGTAGCGCCGATTGATTGTACCTGCGCCGCAAGAGCCGCTGCCAGTGCAACGGGACCGGCGCCACGAGCATCCTGTCGCACAACAGGGGAACCGCCGCACGGGCCAGCCACTTTGCGGCAGGGCGGGCAAGGTCGAGCCTGTCACCATGCTTGAGCGCGAGCACGAGTTTGCGCCCGACATCCCTGTAAAGCATGCCCGCCCGGCCGCGCTGCCACGGCCGCGCGATCGTCAGGCAATCGTCGCAGTATTCGGCGCCCCCGGTATCCGTGCCCGGCAGCGGCGTTCCGCATTGGTCGCAGACAAGACCTGTGACGAAGGGTGTCGCCTGCCAGCAGTCCGCACAAAGTCCGAAGTCGCTGGCGACGGGCGCCTTGCAGTTGACGCATTGCGGCGGAAAGAGCAGCCCGATCGCGCTTTGCATTCCCCGGCGAACCGCCGTAGCTTCCCGGCGCATGACAACACCACCTCGTCTGACCGACTACGCTGCGCTTTCCCGAGCCCGCGCCCGCGCCCGCCACCATGGGCCGGAACTTTTCCTGCACGCCGAAGCCGCTGCCGAAGTCGAGGAAAGACTGCGCGAGGTTAAGAAAGAGTTTACGGCCCCCGCCGTCGTGACCGCCTTCGCACGTCCCTGGCAGGAAATTCTGCCGGGCGCGACGATCGTCGAAGACCATGAGCCGCTCGACCTTGCCCCGGGGGCCCATGACCTTGTCATTCACGCCCTGGCGCTACACTGGGCCAATGACCCGGTCGGCCAGCTGATTCAATGCCGCCGTGCGCTAAGGCCCGACGGGCTTTTCCTCGCGGTCCTGTTTGGCGGGCAAACACTGGCGGAACTGCGCACGGCGCTCGCCGAAACCGAAGCACGGCTGTCTGGCGGGCTGTCCCCCCGCGTGTTGCCCATGGCGGAAATTCGCGATCTCGGCGCCCTTCTGCAACGCGCCGGATTTGCCCTGCCCGTCGCCGATGCCGTGCGAAAGACGGCGACCTACCGGTCGGCGTTCCATCTGATGGCGGAATTGCGGGCAATGGGCGAAGCAAACGCGCTGGCCGCGCGCAGCCGTCGGTTTGCCCCACGCTCGCTTTTTGCCGACACAGCCGCCTTCTACGCCGCGCAATTTGCCGGCAAGGACGGCCGCATTCCCGCAACCTTCGAAATGATCTATCTGACGGGATGGGCGCCTGATGACAGCCAGCCCAAACCGCTTCGCCCCGGCAGCGCAACACATCGGCTCGCCGATTTTCTGGGCACTTCGGAAAATGCGCTGGACGAACCCGCCTCGCCCGCAAAGAATGGCCGCCCGTGATGGGCACGACCAGAATTTTCGACCTGAAAGATCACGAATGACAGAAACTCGCGACACCTCCGGGATTGGCCGCCTGGCCCATGCCCCCGCTGACCATCCGCCGGTTCGACGATCAAAGATTGGCGTATTGATCGCCAATCTCGGGACCCCGGACGCCTACACCTACTGGCCGATGCGGCGCTACCTGAGCGAGTTTCTGTCCGACAAGCGGGTGATCGATTATCCTTCGTGGAAGTGGCAGCCCCTCTTGCAACTCGTGATCCTGAGCAAGCGGCCCTTTTCATCCGGCCGCAACTACCAGTCGATCTGGAACCACGAACGTGATGAAAGCCCGTTGATGACGATCACCCGGGCGCAGACCGAAAAACTGCGCGCCGCATGCCAGTCGCGATTCGGCGATGGGGTCACTGTCGATTTCTGCATGCGTTATGGCAACCCGTCGACCAAATCCGTCGTCCGGCGGATGGTGGATGAAGGATGCGAGAAAATCCTCTTCCTACCGCTCTATCCCCAATATGCCGGAGCGACCTCGGCCACCGCCAATGACCAGCTCTTCCGCGCGCTGATGGAGGAGAAACGGCAACCCGCTGTGCGCACGGCCGCAGAGTATTTCGACCACCCGCTTTATGTCGACGCGCTGGCACAATCGGTCGAACGCGCCTACGCGGCGCTCGATCACCGGCCTGACGTTCTTGTCGCCTCCTATCATGGCATGCCCAGGCGCTATCTCATGGAGGGCGATCCCTACCATTGCCAGTGCCAGAAGACATCGCGCCTGCTGCGCGAACGGCTCGGCTGGCCTGACGGTGCCATCGACACCACGTTTCAGTCGGTCTTTGGGCCGGAGGAATGGCTTCGCCCCTACACGGTGGAGCATGTGGCAGAGCTGGCGAAGTCAGGAAAGAAGCGCATCGCCGTCATCTCGCCGGCCTTCTCGGCGGACTGCATCGAAACGCTTGAAGAGATTCAGGGCGAGATTCGCGAAGCCTTCGAACATGCAGGCGGCGAACATTTCACCTACGTTCCCTGCCTGAACGACGATGCGGCGCATATCACGGCGCTCAAGTCCGTCATCGAGACAAATCTCGGGGGGTGGATCGACTGACCTGCCCGAAAAATGAAAAAGACAGCGTTTTCACGCTGCCTTTTCCAATACCATACCGGCCAGATCAGTTGCTGGCTGCAGCAGCAAGCAGGATCAGAACGAGCAGCGGAACAACGATGTTGCCGCTGGACGAGGAGGCTTCCTCAACCATGACTTCCGGCTCCATGACCGGTTCCGCCATACCGCCAGCGAACGAAGAGGACGCTGCAAGCGAGATAACGGCAGCAAGCGCGAGCTTTTTCATTAGATTCTCCATCACAACCCTGGCGAATTTTTTTTCGAGGCCGCCAAAGCACCCAGATAACACCTCGTGACCCAACTATGCTACACAAGGAGGTGAATGCAATCGACGCAATCAGCAAAATCCTCGCTAGACGGCCCTTATTGTCAAATTAGCAACACTTGAGTGCCAATTTTGGCATATCCGTAGAGCTGTTCGATTTGCTCATTGTAAAGCCCGATGCAACCGTTCGATGATCTGCGCCCGATTTTGCGCGTATCGTGGGTACCGTGGATTCGGTAGAACTCCCAGGAAAGATACAAGGCATGCGTGCCAAGCGGGTTATCAGGCCCCGGGGGCACATATTCGGGCCATTCGGGGTTGCGAAGCCGCATCGCCGGGGTCGGCCGCCACTCCGGGCCCACAACCTTGCGCACCACTTCTGTCCGACCCCGGCGGGTCAGGTCCTCCGTCAGCGGCACGCTCGTCGGGAAAAGCAGATAGACGCTCTGGTCTTCGGACCAGAAATGCAGCGCGCGAGAGGTCGTGTCGACGAGGATGGCGCCCTTCTTCGTATTCTTGAAATAGGGCTGCCAGTCGAGCGAGCGGAAGCTCGAAATATTGCGGCGGATGTTCGAATTCAGATCGCTTTCCAGCTCCGTCGTCGTGTCTTCCGTCTGCGCGCGCGCAGGCAGGGCCAGCGCCGCGGTTCCCGCTGCAGCGGTGGCAAGCAGATGGCGGCGGCTCAGCATCGGTCGAAAATCAGTGCTCATCCTCGGGTACCCTTTGTTTTCGGGACCGAAAGTACGGTCCGGGCTTTGCCTACAATACCGCTCTGCCGGCGCAAGCTCAATTCACGGTCGCGCCAGAAGTCGCCCAGACTTGAGTTGCCATTTGAAGAGTGCGGCGCGACGCGCTAAAGGACGGTTCGGCCAAATCAGGGATAAGACAATCATGACACGCATGTTCGGCCTGTTGATCGTGGCGGGCCTCGCATTGGCGGGGTGCCAGAGTCCGACAGCCAATCTTGGCCCGGATGGACGGCCGCTGCCGAAAGCCTATCCGATCAAGTCTAGCGACGAGGGTCGCGTGACCTATTCGATGCTCGATTCGGTCAATACGCTCCGCCGCGCGGCTGGTGCGGCCCCCTTGACGCTGAACCCCCTGCTGACGGCGGCCGCCGCGACCCATTCGCGGGACATGGCCGTACAGAACCGCCCCTGGCATTTCGGATCGGACGGGTCGTCGCCGATCACCCGTGTCCAGCGCACGGGATATACCGGACGGATGCTGGGCGAGAATATCTCGGAAACCTACGAGACCGAGATTGAAACGCTTTCGGCCTGGATGGCGCTTGCTGACACGCGCGCCGTGATACTCGACCCCGCGGCGACCAATGTCGGTTTTTCCTGGTATCAGGAGCCGGGCGGGAAAATCTGGTGGACGTTGATTACCGGCCGGTAATGCACTGAAATCAGTGTTTTAGGCGTTCTTCGGCTCAGGGGCTGATGAAAATCGGCGTGCCGTTTCGGACCATCGCGTAGACCTCTTCAATCTCCTTGTCTTTCACTGAAATGCAGCCGGCCGTCCAGTCACCCGACCGCTTGGCGCGGGGGCCGGCGCGGCCGTGAATGAAGATGTCGCCGCCGGGCTTCTTGCCCAGCGCCTCGGCCTCGGCCACGTCCTTGGCATTCGGATATGAGATGCCTAGCGAAAGGTGATAGGCGCTGTTGGGGTTGCGGCGGTCGATGTAGTAAAGCCCCTCGGGCGTCTTCAGATCGCCTTCGAACTGCTTGTGCCCGACCGGATTGCCGCCCAGCGCGATGTCGTAGGATTTCAGGGCCACCCTCCCGTTCAGAAGGTGCATCCGCCGCTCGCTCTTCTGGACGAGGATCTGCGTGACCTCCGGCCCGTCATAGTGCCGGAACTTCGACGAACAGCCCCCCAGCGCGACCATCCCGGTCGTCAGAAGAAACGTTCTCCTGCTCAGCATTCCATACTGCCCTTGCCGCCTGCAACACCCGTTGCGCTTGTCTTATCCCGAACCGCAGCGCTGCAAAAGCCGGCAAATTTCCGCCGATGCCTTGGCCGTCAGAGGCTAAGGCGCGCGACGAGTTCGACATGTGGCGACCACCGGAACTGGTCCACCACCTGAACCCAGTCGATCCGATAACCCGAATCACTCAGGATTCGCGTGTCGCGCGCAAACGTCACGGGATTGCACGAGACGCCGGCAATGACGGGGACCTTCGCCATCGCAAGCTCGCGCATCTGTGCTTCAGCACCGGCGCGCGGCGGGTCGATGACAACCGCGTCGAATCGTTTCAACTCATCTGGCATCAGTGGACGGCTGAAGAGGTCGCGGGCCTCTGTCGTCACCTTGTGCAGACCCTGGGCCAGTCGCCACCCGCCATCCAGTGCTACCAGCATCGCCGCCTCCCCCTCGACGGCGTGGATCTCGGCATTTTCGGCCAGCGGCAGCGTGAATGTGCCCGAACCCGCAAAAAGGTCGGCAACCCGGCGGGCGCCCCCGACGGCCTCGCGCACTGCGGCGACAAGTGCCGCCTCTCCGTCCGGGGTTGCTTGAAGGAAGGCACCGGCGGGCGGCACGACAAGCGCCCGGCCGAAACGCTGCGGTGCAGGCCGACGATTGGCAACCGCTTCGCTGTCCCATGTCAGTCGGGCAAGATCGGCGCGTTCGGCCAGCCCGGCGAGAGACGAAAACAGGCTCTGTTCAAGCGGTTTTCCGCCCAAAACCGCCAGATCGATGCCGCCTTCGGTCCTCGTCACCGTCAGCGCAAGTTCACCCTTTCGCGATGCGCCAAGCATGGTGACTTCGGAAAGATACGGCAGCGAGGCCATAAGTTCGGGGTGCAGAAGCCTGCAACCGGATATCTCCGTAATCGTCTCCGAGGCGCGTCCGTGAAAGCCGACCAATGCGCCCTTCTTGGTGCGCCGCCCGGCCAGTGTGGCCCGGCGGCGCGACCCGGGGGCCGATGTGATGACAGGTCGGAAAGGCGCCTCCAGACCTTGCGCGGCAAGGGCGGTCTTGACCACCTCCGCCTTCCAACCCGCGACAAAACCGTCGGACGCGTGCATGAGCGCGCAGCCACCACAGGCCCGATAATGCGGGCAGGCCGGTTTCACACGATCCGGCGAGGGTTCGACAATCTTCGGAGCCTGCATACGGCCAGCGGCGATGTCGCCCTCGACGACCTCGCCCGGCAGGGCCATCGGCACAAAGACGGGCCCCGGGGCGATGCCGTCGCCAAGATGGCCAAGCCGCTCAACAGTCAGCCTCACTCGGCCGCCTCTTCCACACAGATGAATCCGCCTGATTGCCGGTCCCAGTAGCGCGCATAAAGCCCGCCTTTCGTCAGAAGCTCGGCATGGCTGCCTTCCTCGACGATACGGCCCTGATCGAGCACCACGATCCGGTCCATCTCGGCGATCGTCGACAGGCGGTGCGCGATGGCAAGCACGGTCTTGCCCTCCATGACGCGGTGCAGTGCGCCCTGCACCTGCGCCTCGACTTCGCTGTCGAGCGCCGATGTCGCCTCGTCCAGAACCAGTATCGGCGCGTCTTTCAGGAACGCACGGGCCAGCGCGATCCGCTGCCGCTGCCCACCCGAAAGCTTCACACCCCGTTCACCGAGATAGGCGTCGTAGCCCTTGTTGCCCTTGTGGTCCTGCAGCCCGTGAATGAATTCGTCCGCCTCTGCGGCTTTGGCTGCTGCCACCATATCTGCTTCGCTCGCATCGGGGCGGCCGTAAAGGATGTTGTCGCGCGCGGTACGGTTGAACATCGCCGTTTCCTGCGTGACCATCGCGATCTGGCGGCGCAAGCTTTCCTGCGTCACGTCCCGCACGTCGCGCCCATCTACCAGAATGCGCCCCTCCTCGGCATCGTAAAGCCTGAGAAGCAGCGCCACGAGCGTCGACTTGCCCGCACCTGACGCGCCGACTATGCCGATCTTTTCACCCGGCCGGATGGTCAGGTTGACGCCGTCGAGCCCGCCCTTCTTGCGACCATAGGCGAAGCTGACACCATCGAACCGCACTTCACCCGATATCCGCGACAGACTTCCCGCATCCGGCGCGTCGGTCAGCGTATGCGGCGGTGTCAGTGTACGCATACCGTCCTCGACCTCGCCAATCGAGGCATAGATCGACATGAGGGTAAAGCTGACCCAGCCCGTCATTTGCGCGATCCGGATCGAAACCGCACCCGCGGCGGCAATATCGCCCGGCGTCGCCGTGCCGCGCGACCAGAGCCAGAGCGTTCCACCAATAAGAATGACCGGAAGAATTCCGGCAATGGTCATCAGTGCCAGCCGAAACCATGCCGACAGAACCCCGAAATCCAGCGCCGTGTCGCGAAACCCGGACATGGCACGTAGGGCGGCCTTGTCCTCATGATCGGCATGGGCGAATAGCTTCACCGTCTTGATGTTGGTGATGGTATCGACAACCTGCCCCGTCACCATCGCCCGCGCGCCCGCGCGCGCCGCGGACTTGCCCCGGACCTGAGGCAGAAACGCCCGGATCAGGGCGAGATAGGCAATGATCCAGACGCCCAGCGCAAGCGCCACCGACGGATTGATGGTCAGAAGGAAAATTACTGACCCGATCAGGGAGGCCAGCGCAAAGCAGATCGTGTTGATCGTCTCGCTGGCCACATCGGTGACCGCCCGCGCCGCCTGCATCTGTTTCTGCGCGATCCGGCCGGCAAAATCGTTGTCAAAGAAGGTGACGGCCTGCCCCATCGTCCAGCGATGCAGGCGTGACAATACCAGCGGCAGGACGTTCGGCTGCACGACGACAGAGTTCGAGGCCGCGGAAAGGCCGAAGGCGACAGGCCGGGCGACGACAAGGAACAGGACGAAACCCAGAAGCAGCGGCCAGTGATCGGTGAAGACGGTCGCCGCGTCGGCCGTAGTCGCCAGATCGACGACAGCGCCCAGATACCAGGCGCTGACAACCTCCAATGTGCCTGCCACGGCCGAAATGACCCCGGCAAGAATCAGCGGGCCCCAGGCGCCCGACAGGCACCACAGGAAAAACCGCCCGAGTGTCGCAGGCGGCTGGCCTTCGGCGGGGCGGAAGGCGTCGATCATGTCGCCCATCTTCATTCGGCCGCCTCCTGCTCCTCTTCCGTGCCGATGAAGCCGCCAGATTGCCTTTCCCAGAAGCGGGCGTAAAGGCCGCCTTTTTCCAGCAGGTCGTCATGGCTGCCCTCTTCGGCGATCTTGCCGTCATCCAGCACCACGATCCGGTCCATGCGGGCGATGGTGGACAGGCGGTGGGCGATGGCGATCACCGTCTTGCCTTCCATCACGCCGTAAAGCGTTTCCTGAATGGCGGCCTCGACCTCGCTGTCCAAGGCCGATGTTGCTTCGTCAAGCACGAGGATCGGCGCGTCCTTCAGGATCACCCGCGCCAGCGCTACCCGCTGCCGCTGGCCGCCGGACAGCTTTACCCCCCTCTCGCCCACCTGCGCGTCATAGCCTTTGCGGCCCTCAGGATCGGTCAGATCCATGATGAAGTCTTGTGCCTCCGCCCGCCGCGCGGCTTCGATCATCTCGGCCTCGGTGGCGTCAGGACGACCGTAAAGGATGTTGTCGCGTACCGAGCGATGAAGAAGCGAACTGTCCTGCTGCACCATGCCGATATTCCGCCGCAGACTGTCCTGCGTGACATCGGCAATGTCCTGCCCGTCGATCAGGATACGCCCGCCTTCGGCATCGTAAAACCGCAGCATCAGCTTCACGAGCGTCGTCTTGCCCGAACCCGACCGCCCGACAAGACCGATCTTTTCGCCAGGCCGAACGGTCAGATCGACCCGCGCCAATCCTCCGGACCCACGCCCATAGTGGTGAGATAGTGACTGAATCTCGATCTTGCCCGCCTGAAACCGCAACGGTTTAGCACCTGCACGGTCCACGAGTGCAATCGGCTGGGCGATGGTCTCCATCCCCTCCCGCACGATGCCCAGCGCCTGCACGATGTTGGATGTCGCCCACATGATCCAGTAGGTCATGTTGGACAGCCGCAGAACCAGAGCGGTCGCCGCCGCCACGAGCCCGACCGTCGCCTCACCCTGATACCAGAGCCATAGCGCCAGGCCGATGACCGACACGATGAGAAAGCCGTTCAGGATCGTCAGCATGAAATCCATGCCGGTGATCAGCCGCATTTCCTTTTGCAGCGTCTTGCGCGCCGTCTCGATCGCCTCGCCCGCATAGGCCATTTCGCGGTCGTGATGGGCGAACATCTTGACCGAATGGATGTTGGTATAGCTGTCCACCACCCGGCCCGTCACGGCAGAGCGCGCATCCGACGCGGCCGTGGAGGCCGGGCCGACCCGCTTGACGGTCCAGTGCAACAGCGCAGCGTAAAGCACGATCCAGATCGCCATCGGTGCCGCAAGGCGCAAGTCTGCCGCAGACAGGATCGCCAGCGACCCGATCAGCGTCGTCACAGCGAATGCTACCGCGTCGAACGTCTGGAACACCGCGTCACCGGCGGCGGGCGGGGTTTGCATGATCCGGTTGGCGATCCGGCCGGCAAAGTCGTTTTCAAACCAGCCCACAGGTTGACGCAGGACATGCCGATGCGACCGCCAGCGGATGATCGTTCCGAAGTTCGGCAGGATCGTGTTGTTCAGCAGCGCGACATCGATCCCGGCAAGAATCGGACGGATGAACAGAATGAAGAGCGCGGCAAGCACAAATTCCGCGCCATGCGCTGCCCAGACTTCAGCAGGTGTCCCTTCGTTCAGAAGATCAACAATCCGTCCGACATACCAGATCAGCGCGATCTCCATCACCGCGACAAAGGTCGTCAGAACTGCCGTTGCCAGAAAGACACCCCGGAACGGCCGCGCGTAATCCAGAAGGAACGGCAGCACGCGGCTGGGCGGCGTGTCCGTTTCTTCATAGGACACATAGGGGTCGACGAGGTTTTCGAAAAAGCGAAACATGGAAGATATCCATCGAAGGGCAATATGGGAAAGGGCGGTGCGTCGCAGGACCGCCACTACGGGAATCGGTCCTGCTCAGGCGAGCGGTTCGAAAATCCCGTATCTCATAAAGCACCCTCCATCTGGATGGCCCCGGAGATAGCGCAAACGAGGCGGCTTGTCACGCCCCCGATTGTGTCGGTCACCGACATTGCCGGACAGGTACAATCTAGTGGCGGAGGATCTCGACGACAGAAAGAACGATCAGCGCGGCCATAACCAGGTTGAATGCCTTCAGCCGTTTCGCTGTGGTCAGCCACCGCGCGATGGTCTGCCCGCCATAGGTCCAGGTCGCCGCCGAGAGAAGGCCCAGGCAAAGGAAGACAACCGTCACGACTGTCGCGCTCGGCAGTGGTGCGGAAGGCAGTATGAACTGCGATGTCGCAGCGACAGCCATCGACCACGCCTTCGGGTTGATCCACTGAAACCCGACGGCCTCAAAATAGCGCATGGGTCGCGCAGTAGCCGATTTCGAGCCTATTCCGCCGGAATTCGCAATTTTCCAGGCCAGCCACAAAAGCAGGATTGCCCCGCCCCAGCGCAGGGTTTCGCGCAAGGCCGCGCTCGTCTGGAAAAGCCCGCCGAGCACGAGCCCGACCGCGAGCAGCATGACCGGAAACCCGGTCGCGACGCCGAAGAGATGCGGCAATGTACGCCGAAATCCGAAATTCGCGCCCGAAGTCGCCAGCATGGCGTTGTTCGGGCCAGGCGTAAACAGCGTTGCAACAGCAAGCGCAACAAGGGCGGGGAAAGTATCGAAGGGGGTCACGGGCATTCCCGGTTTGAAGACTTTGGCATCCTGCCGCGCGGTTGCGCCGTCTTTCAAGCGAGCAATTGTTCCCGAGACAATTCAAAGCCCGAAGCGATCCAGCGCCGCTCCAACTCGGCAAGCCGTGTGCCGAGCGCCGGGCCCTCATAGGACGGCATAAGATCGGCTGCGCGTACCGGAAACCGGGCTGTGGCCCCCTTCTCGATCTCCGCAATCCATCCGTCCGGCAAGGCGCCTCCAATCAGCGCGGGCCGCAGCAGGGCAACGTCGCGCGCCATATGTGCGCCGTGGCGATAGGCCAGTACCGGCAATGGTTCGCCCTCCCGCAATCCGTCACAGAGAAGCCGAAGGTGCCGCGCCTCCGCGTTGGTCAGGCGCAGCGCTTTTTCCGGGCTCTCGCCCCCGATCGCGGCCAGCCGGCGCAGCCAATATGGTGGAACGGCCCCTTCCAGGTGAAGAAGTGGGCCCAGTGCGGCGCTATCGGCCCCGGCAAGAACATGGCTCAGCACACCAGTCGCCTGCATGGCGGCCATGGCGGGGCCAGGGTCGGGGGCATCAAGCAGCCGGCGCATTTCATGTCCGATCCGCTCTCGCGACAGGCGCGCCACGTGCCGGGCATGTTCGGCGCAGGCGGCCAGTGCGTCAACGTCCATGCCCCGGTCGGGATCGCCGAACCAGGCGTGAAACCGGAAAAACCGCAGGATACGAAGATAGTCCTCGCGAATGCGCGCATCGGGGTCGCCAACAAACCGCACAAGCCGGGCGGAGAGGTCCGCAAGACCGCCAAGCGGGTCGATGACATTGCCTTCCGCATCCGCATAGAGCGCATTCATGGTGAAATCGCGCCGCGCCGCGTCTTCGGCGATGTCCGACGTATAGGCCACCGTCGCCCGCCGTCCGTCGGTTGAGACATCCTTGCGGAATGTCGTGATCTCGTAGCCCTCGCCTTCGGACACGACCGTAACCGTGCCGTGGTCCACCCCGGTCGGAACCACCTTCATCCCTGCGGTGGCCATAAGCTCCGTCACGGTTGCCGGCGTCGCATCCGTGGCTATGTCCACATCCGAAATCGGATGGTCGAGAAGCGCGTTCCTGACGCAACCGCCGACAAGAAAGGCCCGATACCCGGCGTCGCCCAGCGCCGCCAGAATCGCCTGCAAGCCCTTCGCCCTCAGCCAGTCGCCCGTTATGCGCACGCCGCCATCCGATCTGCCAATGCCCGGAGTATCCGTGCTGTCGCGCCCCAGATGTAATAGGGGCCATAGGGCACAACATAGTATCGGCGCATCTGTCCGCGCCAGCGCCGCCCTTCGATGCTGTAGTTCGAAGGCTCCACTAGGTGTTCAAGCGGCACGCGAAACACCTCGTCAACCTCGCCTGCCTCGGCCACGGGCGAGAAATCCCGCCCGACCCAGCCAAAGACCGGCGTCACCGAGTAACCGGTCACGGTTTCATGGGCCGGCATGGCGCCAAGGATGTCGACGGTACCGATTGGCAGGCCGATTTCCTCATTTGCCTCCCGCAGTGCCGCAGCGGCCTCCGACAGATCAGTCGCGTCTATCTTGCCACCCGGAAAGGCCACCTGTCCCGGATGGTGCTTCAGGCGAGAGGACCGTTTGGTCAGAACGACATCGACGCCGCGACCGGAGGGCACCAGTGCGACGAGAACGGCCGCCTGTTTGAGCACCCTGCCGTCCGGCAGGACCGTGCCGGGGTTGAGGTCGTAGTCCGACGTGTCAGGGCCATTGGCCGCAAGCGACCGCAGAATCCGTGACCGCCAGTCGACCTCTGCCCTAGCCATCGCTTTCCGCGCCCCTTCCAAGCTCGGACGGATCGAACTCGTAATGCGCGCCGCAGAACTGACAATCAGCCGTGACGATACCCGCCTCAGTCGTGACATCGGCGATTTCCTCGGCAGAATAGATCGACAGGCTGTCGACGACCTTTGCCGCCGAACAGGTACAGCCGAATTGCACGGGCTGCGCGTCAAAGACCCTCGGCCCCTCTTCATGAAAGAGCCGCACCAGAAGCTCGATCGGCTGGACCGTGGGCCCGATCAGCTCCATTTCCTCGACCGTGTCGAGCAGAAGGTTTGTCCGGCCCCAGTCTTCGCCCTCTTCGCCGTCGAGAATGTCGGTCGCGGTCAGCAGGCCGCCCTCGCCTGTCGCGTCCTTGTCGGCGGCAAAAGGTGACTTCTCCGGCATCTGCTGCAACATCACGCCGCCACCGCGCCAATGCGGCTCTTCGCCAGCGAGTTGCGACAGGCCGAAAGACAGGGCAAAGCGGGTCGGCAGCTGTTCGGACTGCGCGAAATAGGTTTCAGCGCAGCCAGCCAGCGATCCGCCCGCCAAGGGCGTGATGCCCTGATAGGGCGTCATGCTTTCGCCCTGGTCGATCTGGATCGCAAAGACGCCCTTGCCGATCTGGTCGAACGCAGGTGCCCCCGGCGCAAGATGCTGCGCCTTGAACGAGGCCCAGGCGCGCACGCGTGCCGGCGCGCCGGCTTCCTGCGGCGCGAAGAAATCCGTCGCGATCATGTTGACCGGCCCGTCGCCGCGAACCTGAAGCGAAAGGCGCCACTGCAGCTTGATCGTTTGCCCGATGATGGCGGTCAGAAGCGCGGCTTCCGCAACAAGGCTCTGAACCTGGGCGGGGTAGTCGTGCTGCGACAATATCTGGTCGAGCACACCATCAAGCCGCGCGACACGACCCCGGATACCGGACCGGTCGAGCTGAAATGGCAGTACCGTATCGTCCCAGGCGATCTGTGACAGACGCATCTTTCGCTTTCCTTGTCATGTGTGCCTTGGCATATCGCTTCGCATGTAGGACGACAACCGCACGAAACCAGAGGGGCCCAGATGATCAGGCGTTTCGGAGAACCGGTTCAGCGCGGCCGGAGATACGGGATCCGTCATGGCGTCTACGCGGTCCTGACGCTTGGCCCCGACGTACTGCTGACCCATCAGGCCGAGCCTGATCCGGAGTTCCAGTTGCCGGGCGGCGGCGTCGATCCCGGTGAATCGCCTCTGCGCGCGCTCCACCGCGAGGTTTTCGAGGAAACCGGCTGGTCGATTGCCGCGCCGCGCCGGATTGGCGCGTTTCGCCGTTTTGTCTACATGCCCGAATATGACAAATGGGCCGAAAAGCTCTGTACGGTCTATCACGCGCGGCCGGTGCTGCGGCGTGGCCCGCCAAGCGAGCCCGGCCATACCGCCATCTGGATGCCGGCGCGCGATGCGGCGGCGGTCCTTGCCAATGCGGGCGACAGCCACTTCATGGCGGAAATGATCGCCGGGCTGGCTTAGGCCCGGCCGCCCGGCACCCCCTGGAACTCCACAAGCGCGGCGGAAACGTCGTCGAGAAATTCGCCTGCCGAAAACTCGCTGAGATGCCAGATCAGCGTTTCCAGATAGTCCGGCCCCGCTGATCCGCCGCAACGATCCATGAGTATCGCCAGCCCATCCTCGCCCAGTTGCGCGCCGCTGGCGTTTTCAGCCTCGGTCACACCGTCCGACATCAGTAGCAGGCGATCACCGGGGGCAAGCCGTGTTTCGACACGTTCATAGGTCGCCGCCTCAATCAGACCGATCGGCATGCCGCCCGCGCCAAGAAACTCAACCGCACCGTTCGCGCGCTGAACCGCAGGATGCGGGTGACCGGCCTGAACCAGCGCAACATCGCCTGTGGCTAGGTCAAGCTCCGCATAGGCCAGCGTCAGATAGGTTTCGGTCTGCATTTCCCGCAGAATCATCTGGTTCAGCATTTTCGCGAGCTCTTCAGGCGCGCGCGCGTCGTAGCTGCCGGAATGGGTCTGGACGAGCGCAAGATTCTGTTCGGGCGAATCCCCGGACAGATAGCCCGCGATCCGAGCCGTCATCAGTGCCGACGTGATGCCATGCCCGGACACGTCAATCGAAAAGACGCCGATGCGCGTCGCGTTGATCGGAAAGTACCCGACAAGATCGCCGCCGACATGGCCCGACGGCCGCAAAAGCAGGCTCACCTCCGCCCCGCCGAAATTACGGTTTCTTTCGCGCACCAGACTTTGCTGGAGTTTTCTTGCCTCCTGCAGGTCGCGGTCGACCGAGTCGTAGAGCCGCTGCAGCTCCGACAGCGTTGACGACAGGAGCCGGTTCTTTTCCAGCAACTCCCGCTCCATCCGCAGGATCCGTTCGCCCGCGTCGATCCTTGCGCGAAGCTCGTCGCCATTGACGGGTTTTGTCAGGAAGTCATCCGCGCCGCCGTCAAGCCCGCGGGCAATTTCCGCCGATTCCGATTTCGAGGTGAGCAGGATGAAATAGACATAGCGGTCGCTGTCGATCTCGCGCAGCGCCCTGCAGAACTCCAACCCGCTGAGCCCCGGCATCATCCAGTCGGAAATCACAAGCTCATGCGGGTGCCTACGGCAGATTTCCAGCGCCTCCGCACCTGTCCCTGCCTCGGTGACAAGAAACCCGGCCCGCGAAAGCTGGGTGCTGAGAATTTTTCGTTGAACCCGGCTATCATCGACAACCATGACCCGCCGCTCGGGCCGGACAAGGTCCGGCCGATCAGCAATCTCGGCTGGCGGCGCTGGCTGCAGCATGACGTCCCGTGGCAAAGGCCGGTCTGGCCCGAACCTGTCTTAGCCCTCTGCCGGTTAAGGGAACGTTGAGGGGGATGGGTAACGCTGCTTAAGCCCACGGTAAGGCCACCCAGCTAGGATTTCAGGCATATGCTGACGATCCGGGAGAGCGGCGATGATTGACTGGACCAGAGTTGCCGAATTGAAGTCCGAAATCGGCGAGGATGGTCTGGCCGAGGTTGTGGAGCTTTTCATCGACGAGATGCAGGAGGTGGTCGCCCGCCTTCGACCCGGCGCTGACCCCACTGCATTGGAAGCTGATCTGCATTTCCTCAAAGGCGGCGCCTGGAACCTCGGCTTCGACCGGTTCGGGGATATCTGCAGCGACGGCGAAAAGAGGGCCGGCAGCGGCCGCAGCGGTGAGGTCGATATCCCGGCGCTGGTTGACTGTTATGAGGCGTCCAAAGTGGAGTTTATTCGTGGCCTCGCCGCGCATTTGTCGAGCGCGGCCTAGATCAGAAACTCGGCCAGCGCCTGATCGAGCGTGATGTCCCGGTAGGTTATCGACGAAGCATCGAGCTTGCGGATAAGGTCCTCGAAGTTTTTCGCATCCTTGGTCTCAATCCCGATCAGGACCGATCCGAAGTTCCGGGCGGATTTCTTCAGGTATTCGAAACGGGCAATATCGTCGTCGGGCCCCAACATTTCCAGGAACTCGCGCAGCGCGCCGGGTCGCTGCGGCATTCTCAGGATGAAGTATTTCTTCAGCCCCGCAAATCTCTGTGCGCGTTCCTTGACCTCTGGCAGCCTTTCGAAGTCGAAATTTCCCCCGGACGTGATGCAAACCACGGTCTTGCCGCGGATGTCCTCCGCCAGGCTTGGCAGAACATCGACCGACATCGCCCCGGCCGGTTCCAGCACGATGCCTTCGGTGTTCAGCATCTCCAGCATGGTGATGCAGATACGGTCCTCGGGCGCCGAAAGGACATTCGCGGCCGGTATATGACTGAGCCGGTCGAACGGGATCATGCCGATCCGGGCAACCGCCGCGCCATCGACGAAACTGTTGACCTGCGGCAGCGTCACCGGTGCGCCGGCCGCAAGGGCAGCGGCGAGGCTCGCGCCACCCTGCGGTTCGACGAATTTCAACGCGACACCCGGCGCCTTGGCGGAAAGATAGCCGACAACCCCGGACGCGAGGCCGCCGCCGCCGACCGGCAGAACCACCATGTCAGGCGTCCGCCCCAGTTGTTCCAGCATCTCGACCGCCACGCTTGCCTGACCCTCGATCACGTCGGCATCGTCAAACGGCGACAGGAAATGCGCGTCGGCCTCGCGGCAAAATGTCTGGGCTGCGGCCAACGTCTGGTCGAAATAGTCGCCCGTCAGACGGATATCGACACTGCCACCGCCAAAAATCCGCGTCTTGTCGATCTTCTGCTGCGGTGTCGTCACCGGCATGAAGATCGTGCCTTTCACATCGAAATGGCGGCAGGCATAGGCCACGCCTTGGGCGTGATTGCCGGCGCTCGCGCAGACGAAATGACCATGCGCAGGATCGGTATCGAGAAACTTCTTCATCGCCGTGAAAGCGCCGCGGAGCTTGTAGCTGCGCACCGGCGTCAGATCTTCGCGTTTCAGCCAGATATCGGCGCCGTAGCGCGCCGACAGATGATCGTTGCGCTGCAGCGGTGTGGCATCGAAAAGACCGCGAAGGCCGCGTGCTGCTGCTTCTGCCGCTTCACAGAAATTCGCCATGTCGCACCTCCTCTCGATCCGCCCGCCTTCGGGCCACGATCCGCCCCCGCTGTCAAGCCCGGCCGGTCCATCGCTGGCCTTGCCGGTCGCGGCAAAACCCAATACACCGCAGCCGCATCGACACATTCCCTAGAAGAGGCCGCCCATGTCTGCCCCGAAGAAAGTCGTTCTTGCCTATTCCGGCGGTCTCGATACCTCGATCATCCTGAAATGGCTGCAGACGGAATATGGCTGTGAAGTCGTGACCTTCACCGCCGATCTCGGCCAGGGGGAGGAACTGGAGCCGGCGCGGAAGAAAGCCGAGCTTCTGGGGATCAAGCCGGAGAACATCCATATCGAGGACGTGCGCGAAGAATTCGTGCGCGATTTCGTCTTCCCGATGTTCCGGGCGAATGCGCTTTATGAAGGGCTTTACCTCCTTGGCACCTCCATCGCCCGGCCGCTTATTTCCAAGCGTCTGGTGGAAATTGCCGCTGAAACGGGTGCCGATGCCGTCGCCCATGGCGCGACCGGCAAAGGCAACGATCAGGTGCGGTTCGAGTTGTCGGCATACGCGCTGAACCCCCACATCAAGGTCATCGCACCGTGGCGGGAATGGAACCTGACCTCGCGTACCCGGCTTCTGGAATTTGCCGAGCAGAACCAGATCCCCATCGCCAAGGACAAGCGTGGCGACGCGCCGTTTTCGGTCGATGCGAACCTTCTGCACACCTCGTCAGAGGGCAAGGTTCTGGAAAATCCGGGCGAAGAAGCGCCCGGATACGTCCTGCAGCGCATTACCCGGCCCGAGGACGCACCTGACAAGGCCGAACAAGTGGAAATCACGTTCGAACGCGGCGATGCGGTCGCGATCAACGGCGAGGCGATGAGCCCCGCGACGATCCTGACACAACTGAATGCGCTCGGTTCGAAACATGGGGTCGGTATCCTCGACCTCGTGGAAAACCGCTTCGTTGGCATGAAGTCCCGGGGCCTCTACGAAACACCCGGCGGAACGATCCTCCTGGAAGCGCATCGGGGGATCGAGCAGATCACGCTCGATGCCGGATCGGGGCACCTGAAGGACTCCATCATGCCGCGTTATGCGGAGCTGATCTACAACGGCTTTTGGTTCAGCCCCGAACGCGAAATGCTGCAGGCGCTGATCGACAAATCACAGGAACATGTGTCCGGCACCGTCCGCGTCAAGCTTTACAAGGGTTCAGCCCGCACCGTCGCCCGCTGGTCCGACCAGTCGCTTTATTCCGAAAAGCATGTGACCTTCGAAGAGGACGCCGGCGCCTACGACCAAAAGGACGCCGCCGGCTTCATCCGCCTGAACGCGCTTCGGCTGAAGCTGATCGCAACACGGAACGCGCGGGTGAGGGGTTAGAATCTGAGTAACCCATTGTTTTAGATTCGATTTTCAAATTTACAAATCCTTCTTCTGATTCAATGAGTTAGAGTTGACAAATCTCGTGTGAGACCCTATTATTGACTTGTGAGGAATGCGGTAAAGCCCACGTCCGCAGATAGCCGAAAGGCTGATCTTCGTGGGGGGAATGTGGGTCCCCCCCTCACGCCTTAAAGAAATTCATGGTGCTTTGTTTGAGGAGAGTTTCAGCTCCCTTCATCTTGCTTCGCGAGATCCCGGAACTGTAGTAAAATATCCTGATGAACAATCCGGTGTCTTCTTTGTTCCTTGCCAGAACGAGGAAATACGCTCTTTTGGGATCGTCGGGTTCATGAAGCACGACTTCGATTTGCAGCTCTGTACCCCGCCTTGCAGACCGATAGTAGTCTCCATGGCGGATGACCATGGGTAGCTGTAGGCCCCTTTCCGCATTCATCCCATGCATTGGGTGATAACGAATTTTCTGTGCGTCCCTCGTAGTGACGAACACCTCCTTGGCACTCCAGCCGAGTTTCCTACGAACCCCAAAAGGTAACTGTCCAACGGGCAGAAGAGACGTTGAGGCTCCGCCGTGCAACAACAAAAAGAGACGATATTGTGGCGAACCGGGATCCATCTATTCATGTCTCGGTTGAGCCGCCAGTACTGTCAATGATCTACATACCGGAACGCAGCCTTAATTCTGAAAGTCTCTGAAAATACGGCATCGCCGCTTCCACCAACTCTGCGTGGCTCGCGGGCAGGTCGGGCAGCGGGCCCTCCGGCTCTGCGAATCCGGTTGATTGGTGGACGGCGCCGTACCAATGCGGGGCCCAGACGCCGTCGTCGGGGTGGCCGCCGCTGGGCCAGGACAGCATCTTTTCCGAGTAGGGAATTCCTATTGCAGAACAAAGGGTTGACAGGGCGGCAGCGGGGCTTTCGCGGATGTCGTGGCTGTCGATGACGATGGGGGGGCGACCGGTCCAGCTGGCAACCTCGTCAAAGAGTTCGGCTTGCTGCACGAAGCCGATATCGAGAAGCGTGGGATTTTCCCGCTTGGCGGCATAGCTCGCCACGACGCGGGCGGGGTGGCGGATCAGAAAGACATTGGTCAAGTCGCGCATGAAGCCCCGGTCAAAGGCCGGGATCATGTGGACAGTCATATGTTTTTGATAAAAAAGGGATTTCCCGTTCGGGGCCGGGCCGCGACAGGCACGCCCGACGCTGTCGGCATCGGTGTCCTGCGCTGCGATGATCTCGTCCCGCATCGGGTGGTCGATTCCGGTCGCCTTCAGATAGGCGGCGTAGAAGGGTTCGTCCCAGACGGCGCAATCGCCCCGCGCGGCGAAGGCATACATCATGGCGGTCGAGAGGTTTCGCGGGCCGCTCCACATGGCGATATTCACGTCGGGTCTCCGTCTTCTTCCTGTAGGTTTCGCGTAAGTTTTCCGTAGCTACAGCGCGCACGGCCCGTTCACGATGCGACAAGCGCCTTGTAAAGCCCGCGCAGCCGTTCCGTCATGGGTCCCATCTGCCCGGTACCGATCACCCGGCCGTCGATTGCACCGACCGGCGTCTGGGCGCCGAAGGTGCCGGTCAGGAAGGCTTCGTCCGCCGAATAGGTATCAACCAGCGAGTAGTTCCGTTCATGGACCGGAATGCCGTTCGCGCGGCAAAGGTCGATGACCTTCTGGCGGGTGATTCCGTTCATGCAGTAGTCGCCGGTCGAGGTCCAAACCTCGCCCTTCTTCACGATGAAGAAGTTGCAGGCATTCGTCGTGTTCACAAAGCCGTGCACGTCCAGCATCAGCGCCTCGTCCGCGCCCGCCTTTTCGGCGGCGATGCAGGCGAGAATGCAGTTGAGCTTGGAATGGGAGTTAAGCTTGGGGTCCTGGGTCATCGGCAGGCCGCGCATATGGGGCACGGTGGCAAGCCGGATCGGGCGCGGAATCTTCGGGCGCGAATGTTCCATGATGATGACCACCGTCGGGCCGGACCGACTGAGCCCGGGGTGCTGGAAGGGCCGCACCTTGACCCCCCGGGTGACCATGAGCCGCGCATGGGCATCGGTGGTCATCCCATTGGCCTTTTGTGTCTCTAACAAGGCGTTTTCGACCTCTGCCGGTGTCATCCGGATATCAAGATCGATGGCCTTCGCGGCCTCGAAGAGGCGGCCGATATGTTCGTCGACAAAGGCCCATCGCCCGTCATAGAGCCGGATGCCTTCCCACACGCCGTCGCCCAGCATGAAGCCGGAATCGTAGACGCTGACCACCGCTTGCGCTTTCGGCAGGATACGGCCGTTCACATAGATGCGGATCGCCTCGTTCCGGGCATCCTCTTCGGCCTGATGCGTGGTGATGTGATCGGTCATTGGCCCCCCTTTTTCGCGACCCTACTGCCGGCTGTGGCCAAGGCCAAGGGGGTGACTCACGGCAAGATGATTGGACTGTAACGCCGCTTCGCCCTTTCTTGCCGCAAAACGGAGAGATGCGATGTTGAGAGTTATCCTTGCCCTCGTCCTGCTGGCCGGCCCGGCCATGGCCGCTACTGAAACCGCGCTGGTCGCCGGCGGCTGCTTCTGGTGTGTCGAGTCCGATTTCGAAAGCGTACCGGGGGTGAAGGAAGCCGTTTCGGGATATACCGGCGGCACAACCAAGAACCCGACCTACAAGCAGGTGGGCAAGGGTGGCACCGGCCATTACGAGGCGGTCGAGATCCGCTTTGACCCCGCCAAGGTCAGTTATGCCCGGCTGATGGAGCTGTTCTTCCGCTCCGTCGATCCGACCGATGCCGGCGGCCAGTTCTGCGACCGTGGCGACAGCTATCGCACGGCGATCTTTGTCCGCAACGCCGAACAACGAAACGAGGCTGAGGCGGCCAAGGCCGAGGCCGAAAAGGCGCTGGGCCGCAAGATCGTGACCCCGATCCTCGATGCCGGACCCTTCTACAAGGCTGAGGGCTATCATCAGGACTATTACAAGGGCGAGAACATCGTCCTGACCCGCCGGGGGCCAAAGCGCCAATCCGAGGCCTACAAGTTCTATCGCAATGCCTGCGGCCGCGACGCGCGGGTCAAGGCGCTGTGGGGTGCGGCGGCCCCCTTCACCCACTAGGCAAGAAAGGCGTCGACCTCTGCCGCAGTCGGGATCGCATCGGCCGTTCCACGGCGCGTGACCTTCAGGCCGGCCGCCGCGCTGGCGCGGCGTAGCGCGGCATCTGGGGACAGGCCCATGTCGCGCCCGGCGACGAAATAGCCAAGAAAGGTATCGCCGGCCCCTGTCGTATCGGCGACATCGACCTTCGGCGCCGTCGCGGTGGCGCGGCGCCCGTCACGGGCGCGCCATTCCGCGCCATCCGCGCCCCGGGTGATCAGGATTTCCGGCACGTCGAGCTGATCGAGCGCAACCCCGAGTGCTGCGGTCAGTTGCGCCGCCTCGACCGCATTCAGGGCAAGAAGCGTGATGTCGTCCATGACAGCGGTGATCGCCGCCACATCGAACGGCGCGGCGGAATAGACGACCTGCATCCCGAGCGATCTGGCCAGACGCGCGGCGTCGCCCTGATGGGCGGTTTCATTCTGCAAGAGCAGCGTGTCGCCCGCCATGGCGCCGGCCAGCGCGGCCTCGGCCAGTGCGAAAGGCATCGACCGGTTCGCGCCGGGAAAAAGCACGATGGTGTTTTCGCCTGACCTGTCGAGCGTGATGATGGCATGCCCCGTCGGGTCATCCGTCATCGCGATATGGCGCGTATCGACGCCCCAGGACCGAAGCCGGTCCACCGTCCAGCCGCCCTCTCTGCCGACAGCGCCGATATGAAAAACCCGGGCGCCCGCCTTGGCTGCGGCCGCTGACTGATTGGCGCCCTTGCCGCCAAGGCCCGTCGCATAGCTTTCCGCCGCAAGTGTTTCGCCCGGGGCCGGAAAGTGCCCGACCCGGTAGAAATGGTCGATATTGATCGAACCGAGATTGTAGATTGCCACGATGCCCCCTCTCGGACCCTGCTCCCGCGTTAAGAAAACGTTAGGGCTTTTCCGGCCATTCCGCCAGCCAGCGGCGGATTTGCCGCTTTCGCCTGCCGGGGCGGTTTTGTAGGGTCGGCGGCGGAAAGCCGGGGGGCACGGGTGAGCGGGGCCGACAGCACAGTCACGCCGATGATGGCGCAGTATCTGGAGATCAAGGGGCGCTATCCCGATGCGCTACTTTTCTACCGGATGGGCGATTTCTACGAGATGTTCTTTGCCGATGCGGAGGCCGCCGCCGTCGCGCTCGACATCGCGCTGACGAAACGCGGTCAGCACCAGGGTCAGGATATTCCGATGTGCGGCGTGCCGGTGCATGCGGCAGAGGGCTATCTTCTGACACTGATCCGCAAGGGATTTCGCGTCGCCATCGCCGAGCAGATGGAAGACCCCGCCGAAGCAAAGAAACGTGGATCGAAATCCGTCGTGGCCCGCGACGTGGTCCGGCTGGTCACGCCGGGCACGCTGACCGAAGAGGCGCTGCTGGAAGCGCGGCGGCACAACTATCTCGCGGCCTGGGCCGAGGTGCGCGAAGAGGCGGCGCTTGCCTGGGTCGACATATCGACGGGAGAGTTCCGTGTGATGGCCTGCCCGCTGGTGCGCCTGGCGCCGGAGCTTGCCCGGCTGAACCCGCGCGAGGTGATCGTGAGCGAGGCAAAAACCGCCGATTGCGCAAGGTTAGTGACGGATATCGCCGCCGCCGTGACACCGCTGGCGCGATCGTCTTTCGACAGCGCGGGTGCGGAGAAGCGGCTTTGCGCGCTTTACCAGGTGGCCTCGCTCGACGCCTTCGGGACCTTCGGGCGGGCAGAACTTGGCGCGATGGGCGCGATTGTCGATTACCTCGATCTTACCCAGCGGGGCCGCCTGCCTCTCTTGCGGCCGCCGGTGCGCGAAAGTTCCGGCGCGACAGTGCAGATCGACAGTTCGACCCGCCGCAACCTCGAAATCACTCAAAGCCTTTCGGGCGGGCGCGAAGGCTCGCTGATCGGCGCGATCGACCGGACCGTGACATCGGCGGGGGGGCGGCTTCTCGAACGGCGGCTGGCCGCGCCATCCCGCGATCTCGACGAGATCAGGTTGCGGCTGGCGACGGTCCGGTACCTGACGGAACGGACGCGGCTTGGCAACGAACTGCGCGCCGATCTGCGCAAGATACCCGATATGGACCGTGCCCTGTCGCGGCTGGCGCTCGACCGGGGCGGGCCGCGCGACATCGGGGCGATCCGCGCCGGGCTGCGCGAGGCGGGCCGGATCGCGGCGCGGCTTGACCTGCCCGACCTGCCCGACAGGCTGACTGACGCGACCGCAGCGCTGCGCGACCACGACGATCTGGTGGCCATGCTCGACCGGATGCTGGTGGCCGAACCGCCGCTACTGCTGCGTGACGGCGGATTCATCGCGCCCGGCTGCGACAGAGACCTCGACGAAACCCGTCAGTTGCGCGACGAGGGACGCAGCGTCATCGCCAGGATGCAGGCGGAGTATATTTCTGCGACCGGCATCCAGAGCCTGAAAATCAAGCACAACAACGTGCTCGGTTATTTCATCGAGACGACCGCGACCCATGCCGAACGGATGTTGTCCGCGCCGCTCAATGAGACCTTCATTCACCGCCAAACGACCGCCAATCAGGTCCGCTTCACCACAGTGCCGCTGTCAGAGATGGAAACCCGGATTCTGAATGCCGGCAACCGGGCGCTGGAGATCGAAAAGCGGCTCTATGACGGCATGAAAGCCACCATTGTCGATGCCGCCGCGCTTATCGGCGATGCCGCCCGCGCGCTGGCAGAGATCGACCTTGCCGCCGCATTCGCCGATCTTGCGCGGGGCGAGGACTGGGCCGAACCCCTTGTCGACGAGAGCCGCGCGCTTGTCGTCGAGGCCGGCCGCCATCCCGTTGTCGAACATGCACTGCGCCGCACCGGCGCACCCTTCGTTGCCAATGACTGCGCGCTGACCACCGGCGAAACGCCGGCGATCTGGCTCCTGACCGGGCCGAACATGGCCGGCAAATCGACCTTCCTGCGCCAGAACGCGCTGATTGTGCTTCTGGCCCAGGCCGGCAGTTTCGTACCTGCCAGATCGGCGCATATCGGGATCGTCTCCCAGCTGTTCAGCCGGGTGGGCGCCGCCGACGATCTGGCGCGGGGGCGGTCAACCTTCATGGTCGAAATGGTGGAAACTGCCGCCATCCTCAACCAGGCCGATGACCGCGCGCTCATCATCCTTGACGAAATCGGGCGCGGCACGGCGACCTATGACGGCCTGTCCATCGCCTGGGCGACGCTCGAACATCTGCACGACGTGAACCGGTCCCGTGCGCTCTTTGCCACGCATTACCATGAGATGACCGCGCTCGCGCAGAAACTCGACGGCGTTGAAAACGCGACCGTCGCGGTGAAGGAATGGGAAGGCGAGGTGATTTTCCTGCACGAGGTGCGCAAGGGTGCCGCCGACCGGAGCTACGGCGTTCAGGTGGCCCGGCTCGCCGGCTTGCCGCAGGCCGTTGTCGACCGCGCCAAGGTCGTCCTCGACGCACTGGAAAAGGGCGAACGCGAAGGCGGCACACGCAAACACACGCTGGTCGACGACCTGCCGCTTTTCAGCGCCGCCCATGCCGCGCCACCGCCGCGCCGCCAGCCGGGCCCCTCCATCCTTGAAAAGCGCCTCGCCGATCTTCACCCGGACGAGATGACGCCACTCGACGCGCTGGCCGCGATTTACGAACTCAAGGCTGCGCTCAAGCCGGATTGAACGGGGTAACTGACCAAACCTCCCGCTTCTTCGTTGGCAAATACCCCGCGGGGGTGCGGGGGTGCGAAACCCCCGCTTCCGGCGCCGGGCTCAGGACTTCGGCGTCGAACTCACGCCCACCTGCGCCGGCCGCAAGAGCCGGTCATGCAGCATGAAACCCTCTGTCATCACCTGAATTATGTCGCCAGCCTTGGTACCGGGCAGGGCGGCCTCGAACATCGCCTGATGAAGCTGCGGGTCAAAGCTTTCGCCCACCGCCGGGACGATCGGCTGAACGCCGTGCTTGCCCATCACGCTGATCAGTTCGCGCAGTGTCAGTTCCACGCCCTCGATCAGGGCACTGGCCGCCGCGCGCTGTTCCTCGCCCGCCGCATCGAGCGCACGCTTGAGGTTGTCATAGACCGGCAGCAGGTCGCGGGCGAGCTTTGTGCCGCCGTATTGTTCGGCCTCGCGCCGGTCGCGTTCGCCGCGCTTGCGGATGTTTTCCGCGTCGGCCAGCGCCCGCATGAACCGGTCGCGCATCTCGTCGCGTTCGGCGCGCAGCACTTCCATCTCATCGGCCAGAATTTCTGCCTCGAGCCCCTCTTCGCCGATTTGCGCCTGATCCTCGGCTATTTCGTCTTTCTTCATCTCGCCCATGCGTCATCCCTTGCGTTCGCCGGACAGGAACCGGCCAACGATCTGCGCTGTGTAATCCACGATCGGAACGATACGCCCGTAGTTCAGCCGAGTCGGCCCGATCACGCCAACTGCCCCAATGATCTTTCGGTCAGCGTTCATATAGGGAGAGACGACCAGAGAGGAACCCGAAAGTGAGAAAAGTTTGTTCTCCGAGCCGATAAAAATGCGCACACCCTCGCCCGTTTCCGTCAGTTCGAGGAAATCAGCGATATCGCGCTTACGCTCGAGGTCGTCAAAGAGGCTCCGGATGCGGGCGAGGTCCGAATCGTCGGCATGGTCGATGAGGTTCGACCGCCCGCGCACGATCAGTCGTTCGTGGTTTTCCCCGGGGTTTTCCCAGATGGCGAGCCCGCTTTCGACAAGGCTATGCGCCAGATCGTCAAGTTCCTGCCGCCGAAGGGCAATTTCTGCCCGAAGCTGGCTGCGCAATTCGCTGAGCGTCCGCCCCTCGGCGAATGCGTTGATGAAATTTCCCGCCTCGCGCATTGAAGAGGCCGTCTGCCCTGGTGGTGGCGTGAAAAGCCGGTTCTCGACATGGCCGTCGGAGAAAACCAGAACAACCAGCGCCCGGTCGGCGGCGAGGCTGATGAATTCGACATGGCGGATCGCGGCCTCATATTTCGGCGTCAGAACGAGACTGGCGCCCTGCGTGATGCCCGAGAGCGCGAGCCCGATCCTGTCGAGAAGCGAATTGACGCCCGGCTCATCGCCGCCGGCGGTGCCGGCAATCGCCTCCCGGTCGGCATCGGAAATCGTCTCCACTTCCATCAGCCCGTCAACGAACATCCGGAGCCCCAGCTGTGTGGGAATTCGCCCCGCGGAGGTATGGGGGCTGTTGAGAAGGCCGAGATATTCGAGATCCTGCATCACGTTGCGGATCGTGGCGGCACTGATCGTTTCGCTCATCTGGCGTGTCAGCGTCCGTGAGCCCACCGGGTCGCCGGAGGCGAGATAGGTTTCGACGACGCGGCGAAAAACCTCGCGCGACCTGTCGTTCATCTCTGCCAGAATGCCGCTTCTTTCCGCCATCGCCATCTTTCGCCGGGGCCGCCCACAGATAAGAAGCGCCGGGCGCCCGCGTCAATCGGGGTTGCATCCGCCGCCGGGCGACCTGTAATTGGCCCAAGCGGCGAGAAAGGGAAATTTATGCGTCCTTCGGGCAGAAAACTAGATGAAATGCGGCCGATTTCGATCGAGACCGGGGTGACGAAACATGCCGAAGGGTCCTGCCTGATCCGCTGCGGCGACACCCAGGTCCTGTGCACCGCCACGATCGAGGATCGGGCCCCCTCCTTTCTGAAAGGGACCGGTCTTGGCTGGGTGACGGCCGAATACGGCATGTTGCCGCGCGCGACCAATACGCGCAACCGGCGGGAGGCTGCCGCTGGCAAGCAGTCTGGAAGAACCCAAGAAATTCAACGACTTATTGGGCGGTCGCTGCGGGCGGGTGTGGACCGTGTCGCGCTGGGCGAACGCCAGATCGTTGTCGATTGCGACGTCATTCAGGCCGATGGCGGCACCCGCTGCGCGTCGATCACCGGCGGCTGGGTTGCCCTGCGGCTGGCTGTCAATAAGCTGATCAAGGCGGGCGACGTGACATCTGACCCGCTGGTCGATCATGTCGCGGCGGTCAGCTGCGGCATTTATGCCGGTCAGCCAGTGCTTGACCTCGACTATGCCGAGGACAGCGAGGCCGGAACCGACGGCAATTTCATCCTCACCGGCCGGGGTCGGCTGATCGAGGTGCAGATGTCGGCCGAAGGATCGACCTTCAGCCGCGACGAGATGGGCCGCCTTCTCGACCTGGCGGAGGCGGGGGTAAAGGCGCTCGTGGCGGCGCAGGCCGCAGCGGTCTGATGCGCCACTTGTTGGGAGACCGCCTGCTCATCGCCACCCACAACCGTGGCAAGCTCGCGGAATTCGCCGATCTTCTCGCGCCTTTCGGGATCAACTGTGTCGGCGCGGCGGAACTGGGGCTGGCCGAGCCAGCGGAGACAGAGACGACCTTCGTTGGCAACGCCCGGATCAAGGCCCATGCCGCCGCCAGGGCGACAGGATTGCCAGCGCTCGCCGATGACAGCGGTATCGAGGTTGACGGGCTTGGCGGCGCGCCGGGCGTCTATACGGCCGATTGGGCGGAAACCCCGACGGGCCGCGATTTCAGGCAGGCCATGACGCGGACCTGGCGCGAGCTGGAGGCGGCCAATGCCCCTTATCCAAGGACCGCACGGTTTCGCGCGACCTTCGTCCTTGCCTGGCCGGACGGGTGGGACGAGGTATTTGAGGGCAAGGCGGAGGGTCAGGTTGTCTGGCCGACACGGGGCGCGCATGGGCATGGCTATGACCCGATGTTTCAGCCCGATGGCCATGACCTCACCTTCGCCGAAATGGAACCTGCCCTGAAGAACCGGCTCAGCCACCGGGCCGATGCCTTCGCGAAGTTTTCCGCCCGCCTCGGTGCGGAATAGTGTCTCTAATCCGCCAGAAATCGTGGATAAGTGCCGCGACGGCCGTGGTTGGGGGCTGACGGTGGAGGACTGGCAGCATGGCGGATTTGGCCTTTACATCCACTGGCCCTTCTGCGCATCAAAATGCCCCTATTGCGATTTCAACAGCCATGTTGCGGCGGAAATCGACCAGAACCGCTGGCGGAACGCCTACCTGAGTGAGATTGACCGTATCGGCGCCGAAACCGGGGGGCGCATCCTCAACTCCGTCTTTTTCGGCGGCGGTACGCCTTCCCTGATGGAGCCGGGTCTTGTCGCGGCGATCCTTGAACGCGTTCGGGCGACCTGGCCCATGGCCAACGTTATCGAAGTCACGCTTGAGGCCAATCCCGGCAGTGTCGAGGCTGGCCGGTTCCGTGGCTACGCAGAGGGCGGAGTGAACCGGGTCAGCATGGGCCTGCAAGCGCTGAATGACGCCGATCTGAAACGGCTGGGCCGGCTTCACACGGTGGACGAGGCGCGGGCGGCCTTCGACATCGCGCGTCGGCATTTCGACCGTGTCAGTTTCGACCTGATTTACGCGCGTCAGGATCAGTCATTGGCGGACTGGCGCGCCGAATTGGCCGAGGCTGTGGCCATGGCGGTCGACCATCTGTCGCTTTATCAGCTGACGATCGAAGAAGGCACCGCCTTTGGCGCGCGCCACGCCGCGGGGGGGCTGGTCGGCTTGCCGTCGGACGAATTGTCTGCCGATATGTATTTGATGACAAACGAAATTCTTGATGATCTCGGGTTGCCGGCCTATGAGGTTTCCAACCATGCGCGAAGCGGTGCGGAAAGCCGGCACAACCTGATCTACTGGCGCTACGGCGACTATGCGGGGGTGGGACCCGGCGCCCATGGCAGGTTGACGTTCGGTGCCGCGCGCTACGCGACCGTTGCGCCAAGGGGGCCGCTCGACTGGCTTCGGCGTGTCGAACGTGACGGGCACGGGGAGGATCCCCGCGAGGCTTTGAGCCGTTCAGATCAGGCCGCGGAATACCTGATGATGGCCCTGCGTCTGGCTGAAGGGTTCGATCCGGATCGTTTTGCTGCGCTCGGGGGCCGTGATATCGACGGCGACACCGTCACGCGCCTTGAAGAGCTCGGCATGATCCGCCAGCACGGGAAACGGCTGGCTGCGACGCGGGATGGACGGGCCGTCCTGAACGCCGTTATCCGGGAGCTTCTGCCATGATGCGCCCTGTCTGGGCGGCTTGCGGGCTCGTCGCGCTCGCGCTCGGCATGGTCGGTATCGTGACGCCGCTTTTGCCGACAGTCCCGTTTTTGCTGCTGGCCGCGTTCTGTTTCGCCCGGTCCTCGGCACGCCTTCATGGCTGGCTTGTCACCCATCCCGTCTTTGGCCCACCGATTGCGGCCTGGCAGGCGCACGGGGCCATCGGCCGGCGGGCAAAATGGCTGGCAAGCGGCTCTATTCTTGCCACTTTCGCCATTTCCCTCGCCCTCGGCCTGCGCCCGGCGATCCTGGCGGTTCAGGCCGTGACACTTGCCGGTGTCGCCGTTTTCATCTGGAGCAGGCCCGATTCCTAGGCGGTCGCGCTCAGAAGCTGGCAAAGCTCGTCAAGCTGATCAAGCGTCGTGTAGCTGAGCGTCAGCTTGCCGCCCTTTTCGCCCTGATGTTCGATCAGCACCTTCATGCGAAGATGCGCCGACAGGTCGCGTTCCAGCATGCGCGTATCGGCATCTTTTTCCGGGCGCAGATGGCGTTTCTTTACCGGTTTCCGGCCGGCATCGGCGGCCACCTTTGCCAGTCGTTCCGTTTCACGAACCGACAGACCCTTGGCCAGAACTTCGCGCGCCAGGGCAAGCGGGTTGTCGGCGGTGATCAGCGCGCGGGCGTGCCCGGCGGTAAGCTGCCCGTCGATCAGCCAGTTCTGTATGTCCTGCGGCAAGGTCAAAAGACGCAGGATATTGGCGATGTAGCTTCGGCTTTTGGAAAGCGCCTCTGCCAGTTTTTCCTGGGTGTGGCCGAACCGGTCCATAAGCTGCCGGAAACCCAGCGCCTCCTCGATCGGGTTGAGATCGGCGCGCTGGATGTTTTCGATGATGGCAAGCTCCAGCACCTCCGTATCGTCGAGATCGCGGATCAGGGCCGGCACCTCGTGCAGCTGGGCAAGCTGCGCCGCGCGCCAGCGCCGTTCACCGGCGACAATCTCGTAACCACCTGTTTTTCTGGGGCTTTCCCGAACAATGAGCGGCTGGATGATACCCTTTTCCCGGATCGACGCGGCCAGTTCCTCCAGCGCCTCGCGCGGAAAGGCGCGCCGGGGCTGGTCGGGGTTCGGTTCCAGCATCTCGACCGGCAGCCGTGTTTCGCCCCGCCGCGGACGTTCGCCTTCGGCCTCATCCTTCGGCCCGAGGTGAATATCGGCCATCAGGGCAGACAGCCCCCGCCCGAGCCCGCGTTTTTCAGTTTTCTTGTCAGACATCGACCCCTCGCTCAATTTCGGATGCCATTGCGCGCCAGAAGTTCCTGCGCCAGCGCGCGATAGGCCATGCTGCCCTTCGACATCGTATCATAGGTCAGAACCGGCACCGAAAAGGATGGCGCCTCACTCAGCCGCACGTTCCGTGGCACCACCGTCTGAAAGACGAGATCGCCAAGGTTCGCGCGCGCGTCAGCCTCTACCTGTTGTGACAGATTGTTCCGCGCATCATACATCGTGAGAAGAACGCCCTCGATCCGCAGCGCCTTGTTCGCTGTCTGGCGCACCTGCCGGATCGTCAGCATCAGCTGCGACAGGCCTTCCAAAGCGTAAAATTCCGCCTGCAGCGGAACCAGCACCGAATGCGCAGCCACCATCGCGTTGACCGTAAGAAGGCTCAGCGATGGCGGGCAGTCGATCAGCACGAAGTCGAAGGCAAAGCCGTCAATCGCCGGCTGGCGCAGGGCGTCATGCAACAGGAAGCTGCGCTTTTCATTGGAAAAAAGTTCGATATCCGCCGATGACAGGTCCGTTGTCGACGGGCAAAGCCAGACCCCCTCCACCTGCGTCGGGCGGATCACGTCTACAAGGGGCGCATCCTCGATCAGGAGGTCATAGGTCGTCTTTTCGCGTTGCGACGGTTCCAGACCCAGGCCGGTCGAGGCGTTACCCTGCGGATCGAGATCGACCAGAAGCACGTTCATCCCGGCCTCCGCCAGGGCGGCGGCGAGGTTGATCGCTGTCGTCGTCTTGCCAACGCCGCCTTTCTGGTTGGCGACAGCGACGATTCTCGGGCCCGGCGGACGGGTCGGATCAGACACGCGAGATACCTCCGATGGTCAGAATGACGGCGCCGGGCTCCGTCCTGCTCTCGTCTTTGTGCAGCGTAAACCGCCAGTTTTCAAGGGCCAGCTTGACCTCGTCGGCGTAATTTCCTCCTTTGGGAAAGATCGCTATTCCATTTGTTTTCAAATGCTTGACGGCGTATCCAAGAAGCTGATCCAGCGGCGCCAGCGCGCGGGCAGACAGGATGTCAGCCTCAAGCGGGGCCACTGCCTCCGCCCGTTCGGCGAGAACGCGCGCCTTCACGCCGGTCTCTCTGATGACGGTCATCAGGAAGGCAGCCTTTCGCTTGTCGCTCTCCACCAGCGTCACGCGCAGGTCCGGCCGTTCGTCGGCAGCAATGATTGCGACGACAAGGCCGGGGAAACCGCCACCACTGCCAAGATCCGCCCATTCGGTTCCCGATTTCGGGGCAATGTCGAAAACTTGCGCCGAATCGAGTGCGTGGCGCTGCCAGAATGCGCCTAGTGTCGACCGCGCGACAAGGTTGATCGCGGGATTCCATTTCTTGAGAAGCGATTCATAGGCGGTCAGCCGGTCCAATGTTTCACGTGAAACATTCCGCGCCGCAAGGAATGACTCTTTCGCCATCAACCAGCTGCGCGTTGACGCCCGGCCTTGCGCAGCGCGGCCAAGATAAGTGTCAGCGCGGGCGGGGTAACGCCCTCTATGCGACCGGCCTGTGCCAGCGTGGTCGGGCGGGTGCGCGACAGCTTTTCTTTCAGCTCGTTGGAAAGGCCGGCCAGCGACTTATAATCGAAATCTTCTGGGATCTCATGGCCTTCGTCGCGGCGCATGGCGGCCACGTCGACACTTTGGCGGTCAATATAGGTCGCGTAAAGCGCGTCGCGCGCCACCTGATCACCAATCTCCCGTGGCAGTTCGGCCAGTGCGGGATCGACGGCGGCGAGCATCTCCAGCGTCACGCCCGGAAAGGTCAGCAGCGCGAAACCGCTGCGCCGTTGCCCGTCCTGCCCGATATGGATGCCATGTGTCGCGGCCTCATTCGGCGACAGAGATATCGCGTCGAGTGCGCCCCGCGCCTTAGACATTGCGTCCATCTTAGCGTCAAAGACTGCACGCCGGTCATCGCCGACACAGCCAAGCCCGATTCCCAGAGGCGTCAGCCGCTGATCCGCATTGTCCGCGCGCAGCGACAGCCGGAACTCGGCGCGCGACGTAAACATGCGGTAGGGTTCGCGTACGCCGCGCGTCACCAGATCGTCGATCATCACGCCAATATAGCTTTCCGACCGGCTGAACACCTGCCCCTCTTGCCCCTGCGCGGCGCGCGCGGCGTTGAGGCCGGCGACGAGCCCCTGTGCGCCCGCCTCCTCATATCCTGTGGTTCCGTTGATCTGACCCGCAAGATATAGCCCCGGAACATCTTTCAGCTCCAGCGTCGGGCGCAGCGCCTGCGGATCGACATAGTCATATTCAATCGCATAGCCCGGCTGGAGGATCGTTGCATCTTCCAGCCCGGCAATCGAGCGGACATAGGCCTCCTGCACGTCCGGCGGCAGTGAGGTCGATATGCCATTCGGATAGATCGTCGGATCGTCGAGCCCCTCAGGCTCCAGAAAGATCTGGTGCGACGTCTTGTCGGCAAAACGGACGATCTTGTCTTCGATCGACGGGCAATAGCGCGGCCCTATCCCTTCGATATGCCCGCCATACATCGCCGACCGGCCGAGATTGCCGCGAATGATGTCATGGGTCCGCTCGTTCGTGTGCGTGATGCCGCAGGCGATCTGGCGCGCGAAAGGTTTGCGGTTCATGAAGGAAAAGACGACCGGATCGTCATCGCCCGGCTGCATCTCCAACCCGTCCCACCGGATCGTGCGGCCATCCAGCCGCGGCGGCGTCCCCGTCTTCAGCCGCCCGAGCGGCAGACCGAAGTCGTCGATACGCTCCGCCAGGCGCACAGATGGCCTGTCTCCGACCCGCCCGCCAGGAATGGCGACATCGCCCATGCGAATGATTCCGCGCAGGAACGTGCCCGTCGTCAGCACCACCGCCTGTGCCCGAATCTCTGCGCCATCGCCCAGAATAACGCCCCGAACACGGCCGTTTTCCTGAATAAGGTCAGCAGCTTCGCCTTCGACAATCGTCAGGCTTGGCTGCCGCTCGGTCGCCGCCAGCACGGCTTCGCGATAAAGCTTGCGGTCGGCCTGCGCCCGAGGGCCCTGCACGGCCGGCCCCTTCCGCCGGTTGAGCAGGCGGAACTGGATTCCGGCGAGATCGGCCGCCTTCCCCATCACCCCGTCCAGCGCATCAATCTCTCGCACCAGATGGCCCTTGCCCAACCCGCCAATCGCCGGGTTGCAGGACATGACGCCAATCGTATCACGGCGTAGCGTCACGAGCGCTGTCCTGGATCCCATGCGTGCCGCAGCGTGGGCCGCCTCGGTCCCAGCATGTCCGCCCCCAACGACGATGACATCAAAATGTTTCACGTGAAACACCCTTCACTTCCCGATGCAAAAACTGGCGAAGATGTCGTCCAGCAAATGCTCCACATCTATCCGACCCACGAGCGAATCGAGCGCCCGGACAGCTTGGCGCAAATATTCCGCGGCAATCTCCGTCCGGTCGCCTGCGCTAGATAGCTCACCTTGCGCTGATTCCAAAGCCCCGAGCGCGCGGGAAATCGCCAGCCGATGCCTCTCGCGCGTGATTATGCCTGCGCCCGCCGCCCGGTCAGCAAATGCCCGACCGACCCGACCGATCAGCTCCGGCAGGCCCTGTCCGGTCTTGCCGGAAACAGCGAGGTCGCCCGCTGCTTCCACAGCCCGGCCGAGATCGGCCTTCCCTCGCACCAGAATGTCGCCCGGCTCAGGATCAAGGAGCGGCGGCGGGCCGCCATCAAGCAGGAATATCCTGAGATCGGCAGCCTTCGCCCGGTCGAGCGCGCGGTCAATGCCGATGGATTCAACCACATCGGCCGATTCTCGCAGCCCCGCGGTGTCAAGGAATGTCACCGCAAGTCCACCAAGGTCCATCCTGACCTCGATCACATCCCGCGTGGTTCCCGCCACGTCCGATGTAATCGCCGCCTCCCGTCCCGCCAGCGCGTTGAGAAGCGTGGATTTTCCGGCATTCGGCTGCCCGACAATCGCAACCTCGAAACCATCGCGAATCCGTTCCGCCGCGCCAAAGCCCTTGATTTCCTGCGCCAGGTCGCCCGCCACTTTCGCCAACAGCCCCGACACCTCCGGCCGCACGTCCACGGGTACGTCTTCGTCCGCAAAGTCGATTGTCGCCTCCAAGAGCGCAGCCGCACGGATCAGGTCGCGCCGCCAGCTTTCCGCCCGTTCGCCGACCGCCCCAGTCAGGACGCGGAGCGCCTGTCGGCGCTGCACCTCCGTCTCTGCCTCGATCAGATCGGCCAGCCCTTCGACCTGCGCCAGGTCAAGACAGCCGTTCTCAAGCGCCTGGCGCGTGAACTCGCCCGCTTCGGCCTGCCTCAGCCCAGGCAAACCGGCAAGCGCTGCCAGCACCGCCGCAACCGTCGCCGGCGCCCCGTGCAACTGCAGCTCCACCGTCGCCTCACCGGTAAAGCTCGCGCCCTTTTCGAATGTCAGAACGAGCGCCTCGTCCAGAACCTCGCCACCGAGCCGCAGCTTGCGCAGAACCGCGTGGCGTGGTGCTGGTGGATCGCCCACAATCGCACGAACGGCAGACATCGCCTCCGGCCCGGAAATCCGGATCACCGCAACGCCTGCCTTGCCCCGCGCCGAGGCGAGGGCGTAGATCGTGTCCATCCTTGCAGCCTATTGTTTTAAAGCAATAAGTCAGCCGTTCATCGAATCGAAGAACTCGCTGTTTGTCTTTGTTTGCTTGAGCTTGGAAATCAGGAATTCGATGGCGTCGGTCGTGCCCATCGGGTTCAGAATACGCCGCAGCACGTAGGTTTTCTGGAGGTCGTTCTTGTCGACCAGCAGGTCTTCCTTCCGGGTGCCGGACTTCAGAATATCCATCGCCGGGAAGACGCGCTTGTCGGCGACCTTGCGGTCAAGCACGATTTCCGAGTTGCCGGTGCCCTTGAACTCTTCAAAGATCACCTCGTCCATCCGGCTGCCGGTGTCGATGAGCGCGGTCGCGATAATCGTCAGCGATCCGCCTTCCTCGATATTCCGCGCCGCGCCGAAAAACCGTTTCGGCCGCTGCAGTGCGTTCGCATCGACGCCGCCCGTTAGGACCTTACCTGAGGATGGGACAACTGTGTTATAGGCGCGACCAAGTCTTGTGATCGAATCGAGAAGAATTACAACATCTCGTTTATGTTCGACCAGTCGCTTTGCCTTTTCGATCACCATTTCGGCCACCGCCACGTGCCGCGTCGCCGGTTCGTCGAAGGTCGACGAAATCACTTCGCCCTTCACCGATCGCTGCATGTCGGTCACCTCTTCGGGCCGCTCGTCGATGAGAAGAACGATCAGATAGCATTCGGGATGATTGGTCGCGATCGAATGTGCGATGTTCTGCAAAAGCACCGTCTTGCCGGTCCGGGGCGGCGCAACAATCAGGCCGCGCTGGCCTTTGCCGATGGGTGACACGAGGTCGATGATGCGTGCAGACCGGTCCTTCACCGTCGGATCATCCGTCTCCATCCGCAGGCGTTCGTCCGGGTAAAGCGGTGTCAGGTTCTCAAAGGCGACCTTGTGGCGCGCCTTTTCGGGGTCTTCGTAGTTGATCGCCGATGCCTTGATCAGCGCGAAATAGCGCTCGTTTTCACCCGGCGCACGGATCACGCCTTCGACGGTATCGCCGGTTCTGAGCGAAAACTGCTTCAGCATCTCCGGGCTGACATAGATGTCATCGGGGCCCGGCAGGTAGTTCGCCTCGGGTGAGCGCAGAAATCCGAACCCGTCCTGAAGCACCTCCAGAACGCCGTCGCCGCTGATCTCGTAACCTTCCTCGGCATATTCGCGCAGGATCGAGAACATCATCTCGCCCTTGCGCATGGTGGAGGCGTTCTCGATCTCCAGCTCTTCGGCCATCGCCAGAAGGTCTGCGGGGCTCTTCTTCTTCAGGTCGGCAAGATTCAGGCGTTCCATCGTCATTCGTTCAACCGCTCGTATTGGCACACCGCATGGCGGCGCGCGGAAAATCATAGGGGGAAAGTCCCGCTCCGGACGGAGGGGTTGGGGCAGCGTTACACCGCAGATAAGCCCGGAGTCAACAAAAGCCTAGAATTTCACGATGACCGAACAAACGATAACGATCATGAGAACGGTGGGAACCTCGTTCATCAGACTATAGGTCCGGCCCGACCGGGTATTCACGCCGGCCGCGAAATCCTTGCGTCGCCGCGCCAGCCAGTGATGAAACCATGTCATCCCCAGAACGGCCGCCGCCTTTGTCCAGGGCCAGACCATGCCCCAGTCAACGATCCCAGGGGTGAAGACCAGCGCGAGCCCGAAGACCCATGTGGCACCCATTGCCGGGTTCATGATGACCCGCAGGAGCTTGTATTCCATCATCTGGAAAAGCTCATCGGCCGGATGTCCGGCGTCGACCCGTTCGGCATGGTGGACAAACAAGCGTGGCAGGTAGAATAGCCCCGCCATCCACGAGATGACCGAGATCACGTGAAGCGCCTTTGTCCAGGGATAGACCGAAGCCAGAAAGTCCGAAATCACGTGATATCCGCCCACAGAGCCCAAGGGTGCCCTCTTATAAAAGAGAATAGAAAGAAAAGAGAAGAAGATGATGATGTAGACACTGTGGATACCGGGGATAAGGCGCTTTTCCGAGTCTTAACCCACAGGCGGCGGGATGTGGAGAAGACCGTGGATGAACGCTGGACGGTAACAAAATCTCCTATTTACCGATATAAAACAAATACATAAAGGACAGATACCTGTAGAAAACTAGCCCGGTCTACCCACAGTCCGCGGAACGGTCACCTCATACACAAGAGGCGGGAATCCTCGTCCACATGGGCATGACATGTGCGGCAACAAAGGCAAGCGGGCGGCTTGCCCCCAGACCGGGACGATGACCCGCCAGAGGGGCAATTTCACCCTTGCGTTCAGCGGTTCTTTTCCACAGATCATGCGGGCATGTTAGATCGGATACGGACCCCTCTCGTTCTCGCCTCGGCGTCCGAAGTTCGGGCCACGTTGCTGCGCAATGCCGGACTTACGTTTGAGGTCGCTCCCACCCGGGTTGACGAAGAAGCCCTGCGTGCAGCGCTCGCCGAAGAAGGCGCATCGCCCCGCGATCAGGCCGACGCGCTCGCCGAGCTGAAGGCGCTAAGGGTTTCCGGCAAGCGACCCGATGCACTTGTGATCGGATCGGACCAGATCCTGGAATACCAGGGCGCGATTTTCAGCAAACCCCGGAACGAGGCTGACGCCGCCGAGCACCTTCGCAGATTGCGTGGCCAGACCCATCGTCTTCTCTCCGCCGTCGTGGTCTGTCGGGGCGGAGAGCCGATCTGGCGCCATGTCGGTGTGGCGCGGCTGACGATGGCGGAATTTTCCGACGGCTATCTTGCCGATTATGTCGCGCGGAACTGGCAGAGCATTCGCCATTCGGTCGGCTGCTACAAGCTGGAAGAGGAAGGGGTGCGCCTCTTTTCGCGCATCGAAGGGGACTATTTCACAATCCTCGGTTTGCCGCTGATCGAGCTCTTGACCTGGCTTCGCATTCGGGGCGAGATCGCGTCATGACCGAACATCCCCGTATCCCGCTCGCCGGCGTCATCGGCTCGCCCATCGCGCATTCGAAATCGCCGCAGCTGCATGGCCATTGGCTGAAGACCTACGGCATTCGCGGGTTCTATGTGCCGATGGACGTGGCACAGGCAAACCTGCGCGAGGTGATCGAGGCGCTGCCCAAAGCGGGTTTTGTGGGCTGCAACGTGACGATCCCGCATAAGGAAACGGTGCTTGGCCTTGCCGATGTCGTGACCGACCGAGCCGCGTTGATCGGGGCCGCCAATACGCTTATCTTCCGCAAGGATGGCCGCGTCCATGCGGACAACACCGATGGCTACGGATTTATCGCCAATCTCAGGCAGAATGCGCCGGGCTGGGTGCCGCAGAGCGGCCCGGCGGCGGTGATCGGCGCGGGCGGCGCGGCGCGGGCGGTCGTCGCATCGCTTATCGAGATCGGTGTGCCGGAAATCCGCCTTGCGAACAGAACGCGGGCGCGGGCCGAGGCGCTGCGGTCCGAATTCGGGGCGAAGATTGTCGTGCATGACTGGGTGCAGGCCGGAAACATGCTGGAAGACGCCGCGACGGTTGTGAATACCTCGTCACTCGGGATGGAGGGCAAGCCGGAGTTCCGCGTCCCGCTTGACGCGCTGTCACCGGGCGCGGTTGTCAGCGATCTTGTCTACACACCGCTCCGCACCCGTTTCCTGGAAGAGGCAGCCGCGGCCGGATGTGTCACGGTCGACGGGCTCGGGATGCTACTTCATCAGGCGGCGCCAGCATTTGAACGCTGGTTCGGCGTCCGCCCAGAAGTCGATGAAAAGACGCGCAATGTAGTCCTCGGCGCATGACGCGGCCCTTTCTGCTCGGGCTGACCGGTTCCATCGGCATGGGTAAATCGACAACGGCCGCGATGTTCGCCGCCGAAGGTCTGCCGGTCTGGGATGCCGATGCGACAGTGCATCGGCTCTATGCTCCGGGTGGCGCGGCGGTCCAGCCAATTGCAGCGCTCTGCCCCGGCGCGGTTCGCGATGGCGCCGTCGATCGGCAAAAGCTGAAAGACTGGATTGCCACGGATCAGGGCGCAATAGGGCGGATCGAGGCGGTCGTCCACCCGCTGGTCGCGGCCGACCGGGCGGCGTTCATCGCGAAAGCGGCCGAAACTGGCACCGATATTGTCGTTCTGGATGTGCCCTTGCTTTTTGAGACCGGAGGCGACCGGATGGTGGATGCAACCGTCGTCGTGACCGCGCCCGCAGATGTCCAGCGCGCCCGGGTGCTGGCCCGGCCCGCCATGACGGAAACGCAGTTCGCGACGATCCTGCAGCGCCAGATACCGGACTCGGAAAAACGCGCCCGCGCGACCTATGTCATTGGCACAGAAACGATGGAGGGTGCGCGTGACGCGGTTCGTGAGGTGATAGTGAGGATCAGGAAAACCCATGCGTGAAATCGTACTCGATACCGAGACGACCGGCTTCGAGCCGGCGGAAGGCCACCGGATCGTCGAAATCGGCGCAATCGAACTTTATAACCACGTCCCAACGGGGCGGACCTATCACCAATACATCAACCCCGAACGCAACATGCCGGCAGAGGCCTTTGACGTTCACGGGCTTGGCGATGATTTTCTGCGCGACAAGCCGACCTTCGCGGCGATCGGCGCGGCCTTTCTGGAGTTTGTCGGCACCGATTCACGGCTTGTCATCCACAACGCTGCCTTCGACATGAAATTCCTGAATGCCGAGCTCGGCTGGGCCGGGATGGCGCAACTTGCGCCCGACCGGGCGCTCGACACGGTAGGTCTGGCACGACGCAAGTTTCCCGGCGCGCCCGCATCGCTCGACGCGCTTTGCCGGCGGTTCGGCATCGACAATTCGGCCCGGGAAAAACACGGCGCGCTGCTCGACAGCGAGCTTTTGGCAGAGGTCTATCTGGAACTGATCGGCGGTCGCCAGCCCGATTTCGGCCTGACAACCGGGCCAATGGAAACGACCGGTACAACCGGCGAACACTGGCGGCCGGGGCCGCGGCCACGGCCACTCGCGCCCCGGATTACCGAGGCGGAAATGACAGCCCATCGGACCTTTGTCGCGACGCTTGGCGCCGAAGCAGTCTGGGCGCGCTACGACAAAAGCTAAAGACCGGTCGCGCGGATGACGACGGTCACTGTCCGCAGAAGGATCGACATATCGGCCCAGAAACTGATCGCGCCGCAATAGTCCGTATCGAAAACCGCGCGTTCCGCGAAAGAGCCAAGATTGCGCCTGGAGATCTGCCACGAGCCGGTGATACCGGGCCGTACCCGGTAGTAATCCGCGTCCCGACGGCCCCCGAGATAGAGTGCCGCCTGATCGGGCAGAAATGGGCGCGGGCCAACCAGGCTCATCTCCCCGCAAAAGACATTCCAGAGCTGCGGCAATTCGTCGAGGCTGAGCCGACGCAGGACCGCCCCGAGCCGCGTGACGCGTGGGTCGTTGCCAAGTTTCTGCGTCCGTGACCATTCATCGGCCAACTGGGGATCATTGCGCAAGATGTCTTCAAGCGCGGTATCGGCACCGCGCACCATCGTGCGGATCTTCCAGCAGCGGAAGTGCCGTCCATCGCGGCCGACCCGAGGCTGGGAATAGAGAGGGGCGCCACCTGACAGAGCTGTCATTGTCAGGATCAAGCCGAGCAGCGGCACGACGATGGGCGCGAAAATGACAACGAGGACGACGTCAAGGAGCCTCTTGCCGAAAGACGTGTAGAAACCCGAGGCCGGCGGCTCCGCGACCATTTCGCGGAACTCGAATATTGGCGCAGACATGCTAAATCCCCAAAAACACACACAAAGGTGGGCATATCTGCCCCTGCCGGGAAGCTAAGTCGGGAAGGGTTACAGAATCGTTAAGGTTAAAGGAAGGCAAAGACGGGCTGGCGCGTCAGACGTAGCGGCTCCACAGGTTTTCCAGACGCTCCTGACGGCCGGATCGCGGTTCCGGCTCGATGCCCTCACGCAGAACCCGTGCCGCGATGTCCGACAGATTACCCTTGGCGAGCATCGCGCGGTTATCCGGCAGGTCCCAGTCGCTGTAGCGGTCTTGCCGCGCCGTCTCGAGCGCGCCATTTTCCAGCAGGGCGGCCGCCGCCTTTAGCGCGCGGGCGCAAATGTCCATCGCCCCGACATGGGCGAGGATCAGGTCCGCGGGGTCGAGCGATTGGCGGCGCAGCTTCGCGTCAAAATTCGTGCCGCCCGTCGTGAAGCCGCCAGCACGCAGAACCTCGTAATAAGCGCGTGCCATTTCCGGTACGGAGTCGGGAAACTGGTCTGTATCCCAGCCCGATTGGTAGTCATTGCGGTTCATGTCGATGGACCCGAAAAGCCCGAGCGAGGACGCAAGCGCCAGTTCATGTTCGAAGCTGTGACCGGCAAGAATCGCGTGGCCCTGTTCGATATTGACCTTGACCTCGTTTTCCAGACCGAACCGCTTCAGGAAGCCGTAGACCGTTGCGACATCGTAGTCGTATTGGTGCTTGGACGGTTCCTGTGGCTTCGGTTCGATCAGGATCGTGCCCTTGAAGCCGATCTTGTGCTTGTAATCGACGACCATCTGCAGGAACCGGCCGGCCTGTGCGGCCTCGCGCCCGAGATCGGTGTTGAGAAGCGTCTCATACCCCTCTCGACCGCCCCAGAGAACGTAGTTTTCCCCGCCAAGCCGGTGGGTCGCGTCCATGCAGGCCTTCACCGTCGCGGCGGCATAAGCGAAAACGTCCGGGTCGGGGTTGGTCGCCGCACCGGACATGTAGCGGCGATGCGAAAAGAGGTTTGCCGTGCCCCAAAGAAGGCGGGTCGAAGAGGCGGACATCTTTTCATCGAAATAGTCGATGATGGCCTCGAAATTGCGAAGGCTTTCGGCAAAATTCGTGCCTTCGGGTCGGACATCGGCATCATGGAAACAGAAGAACGGCGCGCCGAGGATGTCGAACATCTCAAAGGCGACGTCAGCCTTCAGACGGGCATGATCCATGCCGGCGCCGAACCAGGGCCGGTCGAATGTGCGGCCGCCAAAGGGGTCGCCGCCCTCCCAGGCAAAGGAATGCCAATAGGCCACGGCGAAGCGCAGATGGTCCTCCATCCGTTTGCCGAGAACGATTTCGTCCGGATTGTAGTGGCGGAAGGCAAACTCGTTGTCGGTTTCCGGGCCTTCGTAGCGGATCTTCGGAATAGCATCGAAAAAGTCGGTCATGTAAGTCCCCGGATGGCTGCCTGCGCGGCGGCATAACGCGCATGCCCGTCGCTGAAATCGTCCAAAAGCGCCTTGTTAGGCTCTATTACCCGCGCAATCGGCGGCATCGCTGCAATCTCGGACCCGACACCCTCGGATGCCATGATCGCCAGCCGCGCCGCACCGAACGCTCCGCCAAAATCACCCGAAACAGGCATCGACACAGGCGTGTCGAGCGCTGTTGCGATGACGGAAAGCCAGTAGTCGGACCGTGCGCCGCCGCCAAGCGCAAGAAGCTTGTCGATTTTCGTGCCGGTCTTGGCGAGCGCGTCGCGGCAATCGCGGATCGCATAGCCGACGCCTTCCAGCACGGCGCGTGTCGCGGCATCGCGGTCGGTCGCATGTTCAAGGCCGATGAAGGCGCCGCGAATGGCGGCATCGTTCAGAGGTGTCCGCTCGCCCCCAAGATAGGGAAGAAAGCGGGTTTTGCCCGGCGGCTGCAGGGGTCCAAGCGCGCCCGTCAGCACAGCCGGGTCGTCGCCAAGAAGACCCGCGAACCAGTTCAGCGAATCCGTCGCCGAAAGGATGACGCCCATCTGATGCCAGGTTTCCGGCACGGCATGGCAAAACGTGTGTACGGCGGTGGCCGGATCGGGCCGATAGCCATCGTTGGCGGCGAAAAGCACCCCCGAAGTTCCGAGCGACACAAAGGCCTGCCCCGCCCTAACGACCCCCGCGCCAATTCCTGACGCCGCATTGTCGCTGCCCCCGCCCGCCACGACAACGCCCTCGGAAAGGCCGAAGCGCTGGGCAAGCTCCGGCCTCAGCCGGCCCGATACCTCGGACCCTTCGACAAGGCGCGGCATGTTTTCCACACCCAGCCCGGTTATGGCGAGAAGGTCCGCGTGCCAGCGGCGTGCACCGGTGTCGAGCCAGCTTGTACCGGCGGCATCGGACATTTCGGCGACATGTTCGCCGGTCAGCCAGAGCCTGAGATAGTCCTTGGGAAGCAGGACACGCGCAACCTGGTCAAAAATCGCGGGCTCGTGGCGCTTGACCCAAACCATCTTGGGGGCCGTGAAGCCGGGGAAGACGATATTGCCGGTCACAGCGCGGAAGATCGGGTTCGCGTCGAGTTCGGCGGCCTCGGTATGGGCGCGGGTGTCGTTCCAGAGGATGCAGGGCCGAAGCACATTGTCGGCAGCGTCAAGCAACACCGCCCCATGCATCTGGCCCGAAAGCCCTATGGCCCGGATTGCCCGCAGGCCGCCGCGCGGCAATGCACCGAGCGCCGCCTCCACGGCGACGATCCAGTCGGCCGGCGACTGTTCCGACCACCCATCTCTGGGGCGCGAAACGGTCAGGGGCGCGGTCGCCTCGGCGCGGACCTGCTGGGCATCGTCGATCAGAACGGCCTTTAGTCCGGATGTGCCGAGATCGAGCCCGAGATACATCTCAGACCGCTCCCGGTCCCATGGTTGCGGCTGGCGGACACTTGCCGGCAATGATCATGCCAAGCACCTCGTCCTTGGTCACATCTTCGACATTCGCGGTACCCACGACCTGGCCGTTCTTCATGACGCAGATACGGTCGCAAAGGTCGAAGACATTGTGAATGTCATGTTCGATCAGGAAGATGCCTATGCCTTCGCGTTTCAGTTCCTTGATCAGTTCGCCGACCTGCGCGGTTTCCTGGGGCCCGAGCGCGGCCGTCGGTTCGTCCATGATCAGGATGCGCGCGTTGAACAGTATCGCGCGCGCGATCGCCACCGATTGCCGTTGTCCGCCGGACAACGACTTCACCGGCTCCTTGAAGCGCCGGAAATTCGGGTTCAGGCGGCCCATCACCTTGCGGGCCTCCGCCTCCATCGCGACATCGTCGAGCGTTCCCCAACGGGTGCGCAATTCACGCCCGAGGTAGAGATTGGCGGCCGCATCGACATTGTCTGCCAAGGCGAGCGTCTGGTAGATTGTCTCGATGCCGTAGTCCTTGGCATCCCGCGGGTTCGCGATATGGGCCGCCTCACCATTGATCCTGATCTCGCCGGCGTCCCGCTTGTAGGCGCCCGAAAGGATCTTGATCAGCGTCGACTTTCCGGCGCCGTTGTGGCCAAGCAGACCCACGACCTCACCCGGAAACAGGTCGAGCGAGGCGTGATCCACAGCCTTGATTCCGCCGAACGCGATTGACATGTCGCGCATTTCGACAAGAGGTGTCTGGTTCATCGGTTCGCTCCTACTTCACACGGCGGCGGTAGACCTGGTCGACCCAGACCGCAAAGACGAGAACGGTTCCGACAACGATGTTCTGGTACGCCGCCGGAAGATTCAGAAGCGCCATGCCGGACTGGATCGACTGCATCATCAATGCGCCGATCATCGCGCCGTAAATCGTACCGATACCGCCGGCCAGGGATGTACCGCCGATGACTGTGGCGGCAATCACGTAAAGCTCGTTCAGTTGGCCGAGCGCATTGGTCGCCGCGTCGAGACGGGCCGAAGAAATGATTGCCGAGATACCGACAAGAAGGCCCATCAGCGCAAAGACCTTGACCGTCAGAAGCCTTGTGTTGATTCCGGCCAGTTCTGCCGCCTCTGGGTTGCCGCCAACCGCATAGACGTAGCGGCCAAATCGGGTGCGGGTGGCGATGAAGGTCATGACGATACCAACCACGATCGCGATGATCACGGGCAGCGCATAGCCGGTGTATTCGCTTAACCCTTCCGCGCAACGCACGATCTTGTCGCCAGCCGTGCAGATCGCATCGCCGGTGCGGTCTTCGACACCCGGCGGCGGCGTGATGCCGTTGGCCGCCGCATAGTCCCGGACCAGACCAAAGGGCCAGGGATAGGCATTGATGACGGCCGTCGCACCCAGCACGACCGCGCTACCCATGATGGCCAGCGTGACCTCGGCCCAGGCCGGCCGCAGCGGGAACTTGAAGCGCATGCGCTGACGTCGCCCGCTGATGATGGCAAGGATGATGATCAGGCAGGCCACGATCGCAATCGCCCAGCTCCACCCCGGACCGAACCAGCCTTCGGGCGTGTTCCCCCCGATGGTCTTGAAGGTCTTGTCCAGCGGCGCAACGGTGACGCCCTTGGCGACAAGGAATGCCGTGCCGCTGAAGGCAATCAGGCCGCCAAGCGTTACGATGAAGGCGGGTATCTGCGCATAGGCGATGAGAAAACCGTTGAAGGCGCCGATCAGCGTGCCAAGCGCCAGTGCCGTCAGGACACCAATGATCCAGATCGACGGGTGACCGACGCCAAGCTCTGGCCCGAGTACGAAGACCTGCATGACGGCAGAAACGACCGCGACAAGGCTAAGCATTGACCCGACGGAAAGATCTATGTGCCGCATCACGATCACAAGCACCATGCCCGTGGCCATGACCGCGATGGAGGAGGTCTGGACAAGCAGCGTCCAGAGGTTGCGCGGTGTCAGGAAGGCGCCGCCGAAAAGGCCGTCATTCGGCCGCAAGAGCCCGCTCCAGATGTCGAAGACGCACCATACGAAGACAAGCGCCGCCACCATCCCAAGCATGCGAGTATCCAGCTCGGTGGCGTCGATGAACCGTCTAATGGCACCCTTGTTTGGCCGTTGCAGGCCCTGACTCGCCGGTGCGGATTTCGCGCCCAGCCCTTCTTGGTCGTTCGAACCTGTCATGATGTCTCCCCACACGTTCCGTGGCGGTCTCAAGAAATTCTACCGGGGAACGTCGTTGCGCATCGGCGTCTTGCCTGGCCTGGCGGCCGGCGCACGATTCATGGTCGCAAGTCCCCGGGCCGGTGCCGGCCCGGGGCTCTAATCTCTAGATCAGTTGCACGCCGCGACAGAACCAGCCGCCACACCGGCGCAGGCCTGTTCTTTGGAAATATGTCCCGCGTCGATCGCCACCTGGATGTTATCCTTGGTGATCGGGGTCGGCGCCAGCAGGATCGAGTTCATCTCGACCCCGTTCTTGCCACCGCTGAACTTGCCAACACCGTCGATCGCGTCCATCGCCGTGCCGTTGGCGAGTGCCACGGCCGCATTGGCCGCAACGGTGCCGAGGTCGATCGCGTTCTTCCAGACCGAAACCGTCTGAGTGCCCAGCGCGACGCGGTTGATGGCGGCGAGGTCGCCGTCCTGGCCGCCGACCGGAATGCCGGCCATGCCCTGCGCTTCAAGCGCGGCCACAACACCCGACGCCATGCCGTCATTCTCGGAAAGAACGGCATCCACGGCGTTGCTGGTCGAGGTCAGGCACTGTTCCATGTTTTTCTGGGCGTTGTCCGGTTTCCAGCCATCGGTGAAGGTTTCACAGACGTTCTTGATCGTCCCCGCGTCCAGATCAGCCTGGAGAACTTCCATCATGCCCTGAAACAGGAAGGTCGCGTTCGGGTCACCCTTGTCGCCCTTGATGAAGGCGTAGTTCCCGTCCGGCTTCACCTTCTTGACTTCCTGGGCGATGATCCGGCCGACACCGACGTTGTCGAAAGTGATGTAAAGCGCGTTCGGGTCCTCGAACTGCACGTCGTAAGCGATCGCCTTGATGCCAGCGTCATTGATCTTCTGGATCGACGGAAGGATGGCGTCCGAATCGAACGCAACAACCAGGATCACGTCGGGATTTTGCGCGATCAGGCCCTCGATATCGGCGGCCTGTTTCTGCGCCGAACCCTGGGCGTCGGTCGACACGTAGGAATCGCCGGCGGCCTCAACGACGGCCTTGATCGCGGCCTCATCGGTCTTCCAGCGCTCTTCCTGAAACGTCTTCCAGGAAACGGCGATTGTCTTGCCCTCGGCGTGGGCAGATGAAGCAAAGCCCGCTGCCATCGCGACAGCGGCCAGAATTGTCTTATGCATAACTTCCTCCCATAGTGGGCTTGCGCCCGAAACGGCAGATTCGCCGGTCTGACGCAAACCTGCCGCCAATAAATTTACTTGTCAAATTAAAAACACGGCACGATACTCATGAAATGACCTCGGGACAGCAAAATCGGCGAGCAAACAGACGTTGATTGGGCTTCACGGCCAGTTTCGGCCCTAATTTAGTTTGGCTGGCGAATTAATGAAGGATCGTGCATCATCCCTGCCCGCGAAGATGGGGGCGCAGACTGACGGTTGCGGTCCGATCATTCCGCCGCTGTCCGAATCTCTGCGGCCCCTCAGGCAGCAGATTTTCGAACGTGTGCGCGCGGCCGGCCGTATTCCGCGCGTTCAGGTGGCAAAGGATCTTGCCGTCAGCCCGGCTTCCGTCACCACTCTGACGTCTGAGCTAATCGAGCTTGGCCTTTTGGAGGAAACCGCCGCCCCGCGTGACGCCGACACCGGCCGCGGCCGTCCGGCAGTGGCCCTGGGCGTGCGGGCAAATGCGCATCTCGTTGCCGGGATCAAACTGTCTGACCGGGAACATACGGCCGTGATCGTTGATTTCGCCGGCAACCTTATCGCCGACTTGGCCATCCCGCGCCGGCCCGGCGCGCTGGAACTGGACGGCATCCTCGAAGCGTCGCAGACCCTGATCGACACCCTTTGCGAACGGGTGGGCATTGCGCGCCAGCAGCTGAGCGGTGTCGGGCTCGGCGTTCCGGGTTTCGTCGATTCGCACAACGGGGTCGTCCACTGGTCGCCCGTTCTTGCAGAACGCAATGTGCCGCTTGCCCGGGCCACGACCGATCATCTCGGCCTATCGGTCTACGTCGACAACGATGCCAATCTCGTGACGCTGGCCGAGTTATGGTTCGGTGCGGGGCGAACGCTGTCGGATTTCGCGGTCGTCACCATCGAACATGGCGTTGGCATGGGAATGGTACTGAACCACCGAATCTACCGCGGCGCGCAGGGGCTTGGGATGGAGCTTGGCCATACCAAGGTCCAGATCGACGGCGCGCTCTGCCGCTGCGGCCAGCGCGGCTGCCTGGAGGCCTACATCGCGGACTACGCGCTTGTGCGAGAAGCGACAACGGCGTTGAACTGGACCGGCCGGGAGTTGCAATCCGTCAACATCCTGCTGGAAAGCCTTTACGACCATGCCAAGGCCGGGAACCCCGCGGCACGGTCCATCTTCCACCGTGCCGGGCGGTTTCTGGCGCTTGGCCTTGCCAACGTCATCAACATTTTCGACCCCGAACTCATCATCCTGTCGGGGGAACGGATGCGCTACGACTATCTCTATGCGGGCGACACGCTGGCAGAGATCAAGTCGCTTGCCCTGAATACCGGCCGCGGAACATCGAAGATCGAAATCCACGCCTGGGGTGATCTCCTCTGGGCGCATGGCGCGGCGGCGCTGGCGCTCTCATCGGTCACGGAAGGCCTGCTCGGCAGCGCGCGGGACATGGTGGCGGCATGAAAATCTGGGCAGGGCTTTTCTGCCTGATCGCGTTCGACGCCGGGGCTGATCCCGTCTTCCGGGACCGGGCCGAGGGCTTGCCGGTTGCGCATGTCTACGGTGGCGGGTGGGAACACTTCGTCGGCGGCGGCGTTGCGGTTCTTGATTGCAACGCAGACCGCCGGCCCGATCTCTTTGCCGCTGGTGGCGAAAATCCGGCCCGGCTTTTCATCAACGCGACGAAAGAAGCGGGCGGCGACATCCGCTTCGCATCCGGTGAAATAGAGACACTTACAGGTGTCACGGGCGCCTATCCGCTCGACATCAACGGCGATGGTTTGCTTGACCTTGCCGTGCTTCGTGTCGGTCAGGACCGGCTGTTGCGCGGCTCCGGCGATTGCCGGTTTGAGGATATGACCGACGCATGGGGCCTCGCCACGCGCGACGCCTGGACAACGGCGTTCACCGCGACATGGGAGCCGGGTCAAACCTGGCCTACCCTTGTCTTCGGTCACTATGTTGACCGGGCCGACCCCGAGGGGCCATTCGAGGCCTGCGATACATCCGACCTTTATCGCCCAGTGGCGCAGGGTTATGGCGCGGCGGAGATCATCGCACCCGGATTTTGCGCATTGTCGATGCTGATCACCGACTGGCAGCGAAACGGCGAGCCGGAGCTTCGTATCTCCAATGACAGGCACTACTACATTCGCGGCGGTTATGAGCAGATGTTCCGCCTGCGCCCATTGCGGGAACGGACAGAGGACTGGCCGAAAGTGTCGCTCTGGGGCATGGGTATCGCCAGCCAGGACATTACCGGCGATGGTCTGCCGGAGGTCATGATGACCTCGATGGGCGACCAGCTGATGCAGCTGAATACCGGCACCGGATTCGTCAACGCGCCCTTCAGTATCGGTACCTACGCCCAACGTCCGCATATCGGCGATGACGGCCGCCCCTCGACCGGCTGGCATGCGGAATTCAGCGATATCGACAATGACGGGCTGAGCGACCTTTTCATTGCCAAGGGAAATGTCGACCAGATGCCGTCGAACGCAATGAAGGACCCCAACAACCTGCTTATGGCCCAGCCGGACGGAACCTTCATAGAGCGGGCCGAAACAGCCGGGGTCGCCACAACAGAACGCTCACGCGGCGCCGCGCTTGCCGACCTGAACGGCGACGGGCGGCTCGACATCGTGGTCGTGAACCGTCGCGCGCCGATGGAAATCTGGCAGAATGAAACACAAGATACCGGCCATTGGGCAGAAATAGAGACACATGATGCGGCGAATACTTTCGCGATCGGCGCATGGCTTGAACTTCGCAGCGGCGGTGTAACGCAGAGCCGCGAAATTACCGTCGGCGGCGGTCATGCGGGCGGAAAGGCGGGACCGGTTCACTTCGGGCTTGGCCGGGAAACGGAGGCCGAGGTGCGGGTCATCTGGCCGGACGGCGCGTTATCCGGCTGGGTCGCCATCCCAACCGACCGTCAGAGCATCCTCCGCCGGAATGGCGATGGACTGATGGTTGAACCCTAACGGTCCACGGGCAGGCCACTTGGCACCGACTCGGGCACACCGAGCCGCCCGTCAATCGCGCCCTGATCACGCAGGCTGTCAAGAAAGGCGATCAGCGCCGATATCTCGTCATTGGTCAACGGCGCGCCCTTTACCGCGGCACCGACGATGTCAGCCCGCGCGGCCGGGTCATCGAGGATAATCCAGTCATCCTTCAGCCCTTGAAATGCAGGCAGCACGGCCAGTGTCCTGTCATAACTTTCAAGCCCGGCCGACGGATCGGCGTGATGGGCCAGAAACGCGCCAAGGTCGGAAAACGCGCCGGTGTGACCCCAGGGACCCGTCCGGGTGACATTGCGCAACGATGGCGTCCGGAAGGCGAAGGCATCCTTCGCATCGTTCGTCACGCGCATGCGGCCAACATCGCGCGAATGGCTTTCGAAGCGCTCGGCTTTGCCGGGGCCGAATTGCGGCTCGCCCATCGCATGAAAGCCGTGGTCGGTCTGGAACTTGCCGCCATGACAGTTGGCACAACCCGCCGCACCGTAAAACAGGGTCATGCCGTTCTGCGCCTCTGCGGGCAAAGCCGGCCCGCCGCGCAACATCGCGTCGAAAGGCGAGTTGTCCGCGCGCCATTCCTGCGCGACAAACATCGCTATGGCATTGGAAATATCGGTGAAGGCGACGGGTCTGCCTGCCGCGATCTCAGGATAGGCATGTTCGAACATGCGCTGATATTCAGGTATGGCGGCGACGCGACGCGAGATGATGTCCCACGCCCCGCCCGGCCCGGTCAGCAGACCTTCACGCACCGCGAGCGAAACATCGTTTTCCTGATAATGCCCGGCCATCTCGTCAGGTGACAGAACCGGAAACATCGTCTGGGCCGACAGGATCGAGGCGAAGCCGGTCATCATGTCGTCTTCTAGCGGCGTCCTGAGGCCGGATGCGCGGCCGCTGTCGTTTTCGATACGGCCATCGTGGAAAAGGACGGTGAATTCCCGCGCGCCGAGATTGAAAAGGGCGGGGGCGTTCCGGGGAATGCGCAGTTCCGGCATGTTCGCCGGGTCGGGGTGCCGATCCGGGCCGAGCCCGATGCCGCCCTCGCCGAGGCCGAGCGACAGCCCGTCGGAGGTCGCGAACCGGGGATGGTGGCAGGTGGCGCAGGAAATGTTGCGATTGCCCGAGAGGATCGGGTCATAGAACAGAAGCTGACCAAGCGCCGCCTCTGCCGGGCTGACCGGCAGATAGTCCTCATTCGTAACAGGCCCGGGAATCTCAGCGCGGGCGGTCGTTGCCAGGAACGCAAGGAGAATGACGAATCGCACCGAAACCTCTCTGCCGTGGTTAAACCAGCTTCCCTATGGGCGGGAAACTCCTATTTGCGGCGCCGGGCAAGACGCGCCAAAGTCGGTGGCAGGTTCCGGGAGATGCGGGTTGAAAGATTGATGATCTACGCAAGGCGAATTGCCTCGGTCCTGCATTCCATCTGGCGGGCGTCGGGGGAACGGCACTTTTCGCTCATCGCGGCCGGTGTCGCGTTCTATGCCTTCTTCGCGATCTTTCCGGCGATGGCGGCGATCATCGCGATCTGGGGCCTCTTCGCCGACCCTGAGGTGGTGCGAAGCTACCTGACGCTCACACGCGATGTACTGCCTCAGGATGTCTATACGATCCTTGAGGGTGAACTTGCGTCCATACTGAACACGGGCAAGCGCGGTATCGGGTGGGCTTCGGCTATTACGCTCGCCGTGTCCTTCTATGCCGTCCACAACGGTGTCGCCGCACTTGCGGGCGGATTGAACGCGACGGGACGGCAACGTAGCCCGGGCCGGGGCGTCCCGATCTTCAGAACCGTTGGCCTGACAATCGTACTGGTCGTCATCGTGCTGCTGGCGCTGGCCGCCGTTGTGATCGTTCCGGTCGTCGTGAATTTCGTCCCGCTCGGCCCGTTGAACGGCATGATTCTGGCCGTGCTGCCCTGGGGCGTAACCTTTGTGGCCGGTCTCATGATGCTCGGGCTTTTTTATCGCTGGGGGCCGAACATGTCCCGCCGTCCGGCCTGGATCACGCCCGGCGCCTTTCTGGCGGCTTTTCTCTGGGCCGTGGCGTCGCTTGGCTTTTCGTCCTATCTCGCCAATTTCGGTAGCTACAACCGGGTCTACGGGTCAATCGGCGCGATCATCGCGCTGCTGATGTGGCTCTATATCTCGGCGTATATCATCCTGCTTGGCGCAGCCGTGAACGCTGAGATGGACGCAGGCGAGGATCAGTAGTCCTTTTCGTAGAAAAGCCCGATACCGGTCCCGCCCTCCTGATCCAGGCTTCCGCGTACCGACAGCCCCGGGCGCACATCGAGATTGAGATTTATCTCGCTTTTTCCCTCGGGCCCGATCGTGACATCTGTATAGACCTTTTCGGACAGGTATTTCCCAACCTTGAGCGATGCGGTGCCATCCTCATCCGAGATGACGTCAAGATCGTCGAGCCCGAAGGAATTACGCAGCCGTGTCACGATGTCATCGCCACCGCGCCCGGCAAGGGTCGCGACGGCGGAGGCGAGCCGGAGCGCCTGAAAGGGCGACAGAGTGGAAAGATCGCGGCCGAAGAGAAGTTGTGCGATGACCTCCTCCTCCGGCAGTTCCGGAACGGACGTGAAGCGAATGTCAGGTTCCGTCGCCTCGCCTTCGATCAGAACCGTTGCGGTGATGCCGTCGCTCTGGGTGGACGCCGCAAACCGGATATAGGGCTGCAACGCGCCCTGAAGCTGGATCATGCCCTCGTCGATTGTCAGCCGCTTGGCCAATATGTCGAGCCGCCCGCGCACCAGATCGAATTGACCCGACGGCAGGATGTTGTCGGTCGTGCCGCCGACCCGGAGCGCACCGCCAAGCTCGGCATCGAGCCCCCGCCCGCGAACGAAGATGCGCCCCGGAGCCGAGATTAGAAGATCCAGCTGATAAGGCGCGCCGCCGTTGCCGGTTCCGTTTCCATCGTCGATCAGCCCGGCGCGCGCGCGCGTCCTGTGAACCTCGGCTGGTTCGTTTACGTGAAGGACCGCGCCGATGTCGTTCTGGCCGCCAAGCCCGGTCGTCGCAATTCTGACTTCGGTCGGGCCAAGCGCAATGGAGCCTGCGATCCGCGCGCCGCCGGTCAGTGGCCCCGTGATGGAAAGATCGCCGCTGGCACTCGTGTCAAAAAGGTCCGGGTCGCGCAGGCGAACGGCAGCAAGACGAAGTGCCAGATCGGCCGTGTAGGGCGCGCCAAGGTTTACCGGGCCGACGAGGCTGAGCCGCCCGCCGCCCGCAACTTCGGCGCCGAGCGTCAGGCGCGCGGTTGCCCCCGAAAGCTCCGCACCCGCCGTCATGTTCCTGAGATCGAGACCGAGCGCGGGCGCGACGAGGCGCATTCCATCCGCGTCGATCCGCCCGGAAAGCGAGCGAAGCGCCGGTGGCCCGACCATCGCAAGATCGAATCGCACCGGGCCGGACAGGCTCCTCGGGGCGATGAAGGCATTGGCTAGCGCGGACTGGGCGCTTCCCGCAATGCGAAGATCGGTTTCGCCGAGATCGGCGTTCAGAGCCCCCTTGATCTGTGCGCTCGTGGCGCCCGGCCCTTCGGCGGCGAGGTCGACGAGATAACCGGTCGGGGTTTCCCCCACCTGCCCGTCGAGTGAGAGCGGTCCCGGAAACTCCGGCGCAAAAAGGGCGATGTCGCGCAGCTTTGCTGTCAGGTCGAGCTGGTTCCGGCCATCGACTAGCTGCCCTGTGCCGGATGCGGTGATTTCCTGGCCGGAAAGCGCGAAGGACCGAATCAGGACCTTGCCCTCGCGTTCATCGGCCTCAAGCCTGAGATCGGATGTGCCCGCAAGAAGTTGGTTGGCGGCGGGCTGGCCGGTTTTCACGTCCTTTGTCGTCGCGGCGAGCGTCACCGTGCGAAGCCCGCCGGCCTCTGTCAGGTTCGCCGTGGCCGACACGGTGCCGCCGTAGGTCTGGCCCAGCGCGCTTAGATCGGCAATGGCGAAACGGGCGTCAAGGTCCGCGCTGCCTGTCGCAATTCGCCCCGAAAGCGCAGCGGTCAAGGATTGGGCCGTCGCGTTGAGCCGACGAAGGATAATTCCATCCGTGTCGCGCGCGACCGACGCCTCAACGCGCGCGGCCCCTCGCAGAAGCTGGTCGAGCTCAGGCTGGCCGACGCGCAGATCATGCCCGGCAAGTGTTGTCTCCACATCAAGGAGGCCGGAAAGCAACCCGATCTCGCCCGCCAGCGTCATGTCCGCCGATCCGCCGAGCGGACGGCCCGCTAGCGAGGAGAACCGCGCAAGGTCAGCGACCTGCGCGGCAACCTCGCCAGACACGGCCAGGCCAGTATCCGGACCGGCCACGGAAAGATCGCCGGTCACGGCAAGACCTGCCCCTTTCAGACCAAGGCCCGTCAGCTTCAGCGCACCGCCCGACCGCCAGGAAAGCGCGGTCGTTCCGGTGGCGGATGTGCCGACGGCCTCCGCCAATGCCGGGTCATCCAGCCCTATCGCATCTGCGGCAAAGGCGATCTCTCCGTCGATGCTGCCCTGACCGCCACCGGGGATGCCGTGACCCGCGACTGTACCGGTTCCGTCAAGCCCAAGCCGGCCGATGGCGAAACCGCTGCGGCGGAACCCGAAGAGATCGCCGTCGATCTGCCATGCCTCGCCGCGGGCAGCATCGTAGCGAAGACGAAGCTCCGCCGACCGGACATAGGTCTTCTCGCCTGGAAGTGGCAGCAACATATCCTCGTTCGAGGCCATGCCCATCCGCGCCGTCAGTGCCGCCGCGCGCGGCAAACCTTCCGGCGACAGCATCAACCTGCCGCTGAGATCCAGCCCCTCGGCACCAAGGACGAAGCGGCTGAGCGTCAACTGGCCGTCCTGCTGTCGGCTACCGTCGGCGGCAAGCGTCACCTCCTGCCCGACGAAGTCACGGTATTCCGGCAGAAGCAGCGGAGAGATATCGCCCTTCACATCGGCTAGAAACCGTCGTTCAACGCTGCCGTCCGGTCCGGTCTCCGTGATCAGGGTAAGCTTCCCGCTCAGCCGCGGCGCGCCATCGGTGCTGACCGCCAGACCCGTTTCGAAACGGTCGATCGGCCCGCTGCCATGGATGGCAAGCTCAATCGGCGGGACACCCGGCAATCCCAGAAGATTCGCCGCGATGCCGTCCTGCGCTTCACTCACCAGAAGGTCGATGGCGGCCTGCCGTGTCGCATTGGCATAAGACCCGGCCAGCGTCAGCCGGCCCTTGCGACCGTCTATCCGGTTAATGGCAAGCTCTGTCGCGCCCTCGCCACCGGCCAGCGTCATGCTGCCGTTCAATGAAACCTCGGCCGCCGCACCAAAGAGCGCCTCGCCAAGGCTTACCCGGTCGGCACGAAGTGCGCCGATTGAAACGGCGACCGGCAATTCGGGCAGCGAGAAACCCTGCGCTTCGGCCTGTGGTCCGGCTGCGGCCGGCGATCTTGGCAGGTCGATTTCGCCCGCGGACATCTCGGCAATCTCGATCCGGCCAGAGAGCAACGCGGCTCTGTTCCAGCTGATTGCGCCATCGGTGATGGTCAGCCAGATGCCCTCGTCATCGGCAATCGTCAGTTGATCAAAGGTTGCGCGTGACGAAAAGGCACCGGCAAATCCGGTGACCCGAACAGCCCGGCCAGCGCCAGACAGGTTGTCTTCGAGAAGCGCGGTCAGAAAGTCGCGATCTTCCGCCGAGGTTCCGGTGGCTGCCTCTTGCCCGGCCGAGGTGAGCGGCAGCAGCAAGATCAGGAATGCGGCAAGGATTTTCCGCATCAGAAGGCCTGCCCGATGCCGACATAGATCTGCACACCGTTCCCTGTCGTGCCTGAAACGGGCGCGGCGATGTCGAACCGGATCGGGCCGAATCCGGTATCGTAGCGCAGCCCGAGCCCGGCACCGGAATGCCATTCGCCCGAACTGAAGAGATCACCGGGGCTGACAAAGCCGGTGTCGTAGAAGGCGACAGCGCCGATCCTGTCCGTCACGCTCGCCCGGATTTCGCCGGAAAACCCGATGAAACTGCGCCCGCCGGACAGGACGGAGACGGTCGCCGACCGGGCAACAGGTATGCCGAGCGACCGAAAGGGCTGGCCACGGACGGTGCCGCCGCCGCCGGAATAGAAAAGGTAATTCGGAGGCGTCTGACCAAGCGTGGTGCCGAGCACGGAGCCGAACTGGAACCGCCCAGCCAGAACGACCCGTTCGCCGATGGCACGATAGGCGCGCGCATCCGCCGTGACCTGCGCGCCGGATCCGGTGGAAGAAAACCCGTAGAACGGTGTCAGGCCCGCGTCGAGATAGTAGCCTTTCGTCGGATCGACGACATCGTCGCGGCTGTCCCATGTCAGCGAAATCGGCAACGCCAGTACGCTGTAATCCCGGCTGCCAGCGATGTCGGTTGCGGTTTCGGTGACGTAGGCGATGCCCGCCTCGGCGTTCAGCCGGTCGCTGAGCACCCGCGTCAGGCCAAAGCTGAACGACGCGCGGTCGATTGTCTGATCGACAAACTCCTCGCGCGATGTGCGGGCCTCGATAAAGGCCGTCGCATCAGTCACGGGCGTTGCCGGGCGATCGATTCTGACCCCAAGGTCATAGCCGATCTGCCCGGTCTGCCCACCGATGTTTTCGATGGCACCGTCGATCCGCAGCCGTTCCGCGCCGCCAAACAGATTTCGGTGCAACCAGAAACCTGAAAGGTTCAGCCCTTCCGAGCTGGAAATCTCGGCGCCGAAGCCGAACCGCCGCAAATCCTGTTCGACGAGCGTCAGTGTAACGTCAAGTGTGTCGCCGGGGCCGAGCGTTTCGGCCTCTTCCATTGTCACGGACCGGAAGACGCCGGTCCGGCGAAGGCGCTTCGCCACTGTCGAAAGTGCCTTGGGGTCAAAAACCTCACCAGTCGGAAAGCCGGCGATCTTTGCCAGCCTTTCAGGTTTCATCCGCTCGTAGCCGGTCATGTTGAGCGTGCCGAAACGAACACGCGGACCCGGCGCGAGCAGAATTTCCGCGTCGATCTTAGCTGTGGCATGATCGGCGACGATCTTCTGGCTCGCGACCCGGGCTTTGGCATGACCGACATTGCGCCAGCCCTCGACTCCCGCACTGGCGGCATCGACAATGGCCGAGGAGAAGGCCGGTTTCGTGTCGCCATAGGCCGGTGGCAGAACCGTTCCCTTCGCATAGGGTTTCATGCGGGCGCGGAGGAAGGTAAAGCGCGGCCCCGGATCGACGGTAATGCGCACCGCCCGGATTGTCGCGGGCGCATCCAGCGGCGCGATCGTCGCAGCCTCGCGGCCGTCGATCTGGATGTGGACCACGCCCGAATAGTACCCTTGGGCATATAGCGCGCCAATAATCCTGCCATAGTCGGCCCGTGCGGCGGCAAAGATCGTTTGCGCGTCATCCGTTCCCGCGGCCTCGGCACCGGCCACCAGCGAAGCGGCGACTAGGGCATCGCGAAGGCCATCGGGCGCACCTCTCGCGACGATATCGAGCCGGTCAAGCGCCCGAGCGGGCGAGCTGAGAAGCGCCAGCGCGGTAAGGACGGCCGACCAGCCAACCAATGCCCCGACCAAAGGTCGCCTCGCGCCCAATGTCAGCCCCCGGAATACAAGCAAATCACCTCCAACACCTCGCAGCATTCACGGGGGATTTCCAGCGCAATGCCGCTGCCGCCGGCGCTTTTCGGCCCAGTACACGGTGTTGTGCGCGACCGGACCGATATGGCCCGCCGGTCCCTCCCGGTCAGTTCTGGCTTAGCGCGGATGACCACTCGTCCAGGAATGCCCGACGCTTGATCCGGTCAAGAAAAACCAGAAGCCCGGGATCGAGCCGCATCGGCCGCAGATGCGGACCATTGGCAAGTGCGGCTTCGTCAATCGGCGGCAACCCGGCTTCGTCACGCACCAGCTTCTGACCCTCCGCGCCGAGCAGGAAATCCAGAAAGGCGCCGCCAAGCGACGGAGAGGTCGCATTGACAGGCACCAGCCCGGTCCGCAGAAGTGTCAGGGTGTAATCCTCAAGCTCGATCACCTGAGCATCCGGGTCGCCAGCCAGCCTGGGGCCTGCATAACTGCCAAGGACGTTATAGGCGATGACAAGCCGCCCCTCGGTCAGGTCAGTAATCATGTCGTTGCTGGATGTGTAAAGGCGCGGGGCAAGCCCGCCCATGACCTCGGCCATCCGCCAGAAGCTGTCGGACTGTCGGGCATCCTGCGTGGCAAAAAGATAACCCGCACCAGAGGTCTCCGGGTTGTAGGTGCCGATGCGACCGCGAAATATCTCCGCGTGATCGCGGAGAAGCTCGATCAGGTCGCGCCGGGTCTGTGGCATCGGCAGGCCCGAAAGACCTTTCCGAGACGCGATCAGAACGACGTTTTCCTGTGCAAAGGCATAAAGACGATCCTGCCAGTGGGCCCAGTCGGGCAGGGTGTCGGTCGCGGCAGAGCGGTAGCTTGCCGCAAAGCCGTCATTGGCCAGCTTCATCTGCAGGTCCATGGCGGACGATATCACGAGGTCGAAGGCCGCACCTTCACCATGGATGGCGGTAAACACCTCCTGACTGCTTGCCACGGTATATCGAAGCGCAACCGTCGGGTTGCGATCCTGAAAGGCCAGGATAACCGGCCCGAGGACGGAGGTGTCCGTTGTCGACAGGATGGAAAGCACACGGGATTGCGCTGATGGCGCGGGGAAGAAGGTTTCTTCCTCAATCGTGAAGGCCGCCGCCGGATTGAGCAGTCCGGTGATCAGGCCAATGGCAAGAACAATCGCGCGCATGCGCCGCCCCCTTCCCGTTCGGTCAGTTCGAACCGGCCACCATGGGCCGCCGCCACTTCCTCCACAATCGTCAGGCCAAGGCCCGAGCCGATGACATCGGTGGCGTTGGTTCCGCGCTGGAACCGACCGGCCAGCCGCACCTGACCCTGACCGGAAAGCCCCCGTCCCCGGTCCCGCACCTCAATGCAGGCCTCGCCATCAGCGGCCGCAAGCGCGAGGTCGATGCGGGTTTCGGGTGGAGAATACTTGATGGCGTTGTCGATGATATTGCGCAGCGCGGTTTCCAGCAAAGGCGGGTCGCCCTGCACCGTGACCGTCTGGTTGGTGCCGCTGACGGCAATGGTGAGGTCCTTCAACTCGGCCGTTGGCTCGAATGCGGCCGCCAGACCCACGACCAGCGCCGCAAGGTCGACCGGCTTGTCCGCCAGCCGGTCGGACCGGTAGACGACCGTCGCGTGGTCGAGAAGCTGACCGGCAGAGCGACTGCTTTCCTCGACGGCGCGGATGACCGCACGCAGGGTTTCGCGGGTTTCTTCGGAATTGGCCTGCCGCATCGCGATTTCCGCGCGAGCCCGCACAGTGGCGAGCGGGGTGCGAATATGGTGGGCCGCTTCGGCTATGAAGGTTTCCGTGCGGGCAAGCGCACCCTTCAGGCGGGCGATGAAGCCGTTCAGAGAAGAGATGAGCGGCCGGAGTTCGGCAGGCGTCGGGTGATCGACCGCCCGCAGGTCGCGCGGGCCGCGTCGGCCAACGGCATCGGCCAGCCGATTGATCGGGCGCAACACACTGCCCGTCGTCAACAGCGACAGGGCGGCGGCCAGAAGAAACGAGACGAGGCCAAGGGCGGCGGCACGGTTGGCGATGCGCTGGGCGATGGCATTCTGGCCAAGCCGTGTCTGCGCCACCAGAACGAGTACTTGCACCGGCGCCCGGGCGACCCTGACGGTGCGGGCGACCGCGGCAACCCGCACCTCGGTGTCGCGGTAGGGCGTCGAATAGAAAACCGGCGCGACGCTTGCACCCGTTTCATTAGGCAACGGCAGGTCGGCATAACCCGTCAGCGTTTCGCCCGAGGCGTCGATGCGATAGAAGACGCGGTCGGCGCTGATCGAGCCGAGGATGGAAAAGGCCTCATAAGGCAGGTCGAGCCCGACGCCGTCATCCCCGCCCTGAAGCCCTTCGGCGATGGCCAGTGTCGCCGCCCCCAGAACGCCGTCCTGCGTCGCCTCGGCGGCCTGTTCGGCCACCGTCCTGACGGTGAAATAGAGCAGAATTGCCAGCACGGCCGCAATGCCCAGAAGCTGCAGGACAAGCCTTAGCCGCAGTGACAAGGGCGCACGGATCATCCCGATGTCAGCCTGTAGCCGATGCCACGGATCGTCTCGATACGTGCCTCTGACCCCTCGATCTTTTTCCTGAGGCGCCCGATATAGACCTCGATCGCGTTGTCGGTGACGCTTTCGGCATAGGAAAAAAGCCGGTCGCAAAGCTGATCCTTGGAAAATATCCGCTCCGGCGCGGCCAGCAGGATTTCCAGAAGCCGCAGTTCCCGGTTGCGCAATTCGCGCAGTTCGTTGCCGACGCCAATTGTCGCGTTGAGCGGGTTGAAGGTCAGGCCTGCGTATTGCTGAACGGTTTGCAATGCCCGGCCCCGGCGGCGCAGCACCGCCCGGCAGCGGGCCTCAAGTTCCGCAAAATCGAAGGGCTTGGTCACATAGTCGTCGGCCCCAAGATCGAGAACATCGACCCTGTCCGATACCTCGGCGCGGGCCGTCATCACGATGATCGGCGTATCGCGGCCTAGTCGCCTTTCGGCCTTGAGGAATTCGCGGCCATCGCCGTCAGGCAATGAAATATCAAGCAATATCAGATCGTAATGCGCGGCCACCAGACAATCGCGCGCCTCGGCGAGCGAGCCGGCACTATCGACGGCATGGCCGTCGAGCCGCAGCCGGTCCGCGACCGACTGGGCAAGATCGGCATTATCTTCGACGAGCAGGAACCGCATCTTTTCCTTTGTCCCGGCGTGACAGGTTCTTGTCAGCTTTTCCGTGAATCCTCGACAATCGCAAGGGGGATGGTGCGCCGGCTGAAATAGGCGCGGTCACCCCGGCATGTCTAACAGGTCTGGGAGGGCCCCATGAAATTCACACTGATGAAAGCGCTGGGCACCAGCGCGGTTCTGAGCATTGTCGCCTCTTCGGCTGCCTGGTCGGCGGAGTGCATCGCCCCCGCCAACCCCGGCGGCGGCTGGGACTTTACCTGCCGTCAGATCGGCAAGATCCTTTTCGATATCGGTCAGGTCGACCAGCCGGTTCAGGTCACGAACATGGCCGGTGCTGGCGGCGGCCTTGCCTTCGCCCATGTGGTGACCGAGCGGAATACCGATGCCGAACTGATCATTGCGGCTTCGTCGGCGACGACCACGCGGCTTGCGCAGAAGGCCTTTGGCGATTCGACCGCCGATCAGGTCCGCTTCGTCGGCGCCATCGGCGCTGATCCCGGCGTGATCGTGGTGGCCAAGGACAGCCCCTTCCAGTCGCTGAAAGACATGGTCGAGGCGATCAAGGCTGATCCCGGCTCTGTCGCCTTTGCCGGCGGCTCCGCGGCCGGCGGGTTCGACCACATGAAACCCTTGCAGGTTCTGAAGGCCGGCGGGTTCGACGACATCACCGCGGTCAAGTATATCGGCGTGGACGGTGGTGCCGACGCGATCACCCAGACCATCGGCGGCTTCACCCAGGCGATGACGGGCGACATGTCGGAAATCGTCGGCTTCATCAACTCCGGCGAAGTGCGTGCGCTGGCGGTGCTGACCGAAGAACGGGTGCCCGGCTTTGACAACATCCCGACCGCACGCGAACAGGGCTATGACGTGGTTGCCGTCAACTGGCGCGGTCTTTACGTGCCGGGCGGCATTTCCGACGCCGACTTCCAGAAATGGGCAGACCGCCTGCAGGCCGTCGCGGACAGCGCCGAATGGAAGCAGGCAATGGCCGACAACGGCCTTGCCCCCTTCACCAAGGTCGGCGGCGATTTCCAGGGTTGGGTTGACAGTGTGATCGCCCAGACCGAGGAACTTTCGCGCGAAATCGGGGTCATCCAGTGATCCGCACCGACCGCGTCTTCGGGCTGGTCGTTATTCTTGTGGCGCTCACGTATATCGTGAGCGCCTACAACCTGCCCGCGGGCAATCTTTTCGACAAGCTGGGGCCAAAGGCCTTTCCGACCATCATCGGGGTCGGCATGATTGTCAGCGCGGCCTTTCTGGTCCTTCGCCCGGATGCGGAGCCTGACTGGCCGGCGCGCCCGACGCTCTTGGCGCTTGCGCTCGCCACGGCCGTGCTTGTCGCCTATGCCTATGCGCTGAAACCGATGGGCTTTCTGGTACCGACGGCCATCGCCGCCGGTGTCCTGAGCTATCAGATCGCGCCGAACCGCAGGAATGCCGTGCTGGTCGGCATCGGTCTTTCCGTCGGTCTTTTCGTGGTCTTCAAATACGCGCTCGGCCTTTCGCTTTTCGCCTTTCCCCGGTCGCTGGCCGGCTGACAGGAGCCTTTCATGGAAATCTTCGCCAATCTTGCGCTTGGCTTTTCCGTTGCGCTTTCGCCCTGGACGCTGACGCTGGCTGTCATCGGCTGTTTTCTTGGCACCATCATCGGCGCATTGCCGGGCCTTGGACCCTCGAACGGTGTCGCAATTCTCATCCCGATCACCTTCACGCTCGGGCTCGACGCGACGGCGGCGCTTGTGCTGCTGACCTCGGTCTATTATGGGGCCATGTATGGCGGGCGGATTTCGTCGATCCTTCTGAACATTCCGGGCGATGAGCCTGCCATGATGACGACGCTTGACGGCTACCCGATGGCCAAGCAGGGCCGCGCAGGCGAGGCGTTGGTCATTTCGGGCGTCGCCTCCTTCGTAGGCGCGCTGCTGGCCACAATCGCGCTTGCGCTTGTCGCGCCGTATCTGGCGCGGATTGCCTACAAGTTCGGACCGGCTGAGTATTTTGCGCTCTATGTTCTGGCCTTTGCCACGCTGGGCGGCATGGCCTCGCGGAATCAGGCGAAGGCCGGACTGGCCGCGATGATCGGCCTGGCCATTGCCACCATCGGGCTGGACAACAATGCGGGATTTGACCGCTTTACGGGCGGCAACCTGCATCTCAGCGACGGCATCGACTTTCTGGTCGCCATCGTCGGCCTCTTCGCGGTGGCGGAGGTTTTCTTCTTCATCGAAAGCCACGGCAAGGACAGCGCCGTCGGCGTAAAGCTCGGCCGGGTCGTCATTCCCTGGGCCGAGATGTGGTCAACCCGCTGGACGATGCTGCGGTCGTCTGTTGTCGGTTTCGTGGCAGGTGTCCTGCCCGGGGCCGGCGCATCGCTGGGGTCGTTCCTGACCTACATGATGGAAAAGGGTATCGAGGGTGAAAAGGGCGGCTTCGGCACCGGTGTTGCCAAGGGCGTTGCCGCGCCGGAGGCCGGAAACAACGCGGCCGCGGGCGGCGCGCTTGTCCCGATGCTGACGCTCGGTGTGCCGGGATCGGGCACCACCGCCGTGCTTCTCGCTGTGCTGATGACGCTGAACATTACCCCCGGGCCGACGCTATTCGCCGATCGCCCCGATGTTGTGTGGGGTCTGATCGCCTCGCTTCTCATTGCCAATTTCGTTCTGCTTCTGATGAACGTGCCGATGGTGCGGATTTTCGTGAAGGTGCTGATGGTGCCACCGGCGGTCCTGTTGCCCGGCGTCACGATGATTTCCTTCGTCGGCATCTACTCGCTTTCGGGCAGCTATTTCGACCTTGTCCTGATGATCGGCTTCGGTGTCATGGGCTACGCCTTCCGCAAGATGGATATCCCGACTGTGCCGGTCATCCTCGGCATCCTTCTCGGCTATCAGATGGAGAACAACCTCCGCCACGCGATGACGCTGTCGGGCGGCGAATGGACCTATCTCTTCTCCTCGCCGATCGCCATCGGGCTCTGGCTTTTTGCCGCTGCTGGCTTCATCGCGCCGATCTTCCTCAGGGGGGTGCTGCGCAGGCCAGAGGTGAGCGAGGCCGACAAGGTCACTGACTGATGACAAGCGCGCGTGTGCTGATCCCGAACGGGGCGCTTGGCTTGGGGTTCGAGCCTGCGGCGCTGGCCCGCGGGGTCGCGTCCCGGCCTGACATCATCGCGGTCGACGGTGGGTCGACCGACAGCGGGCCATCCTATCTGGGGCGCGGGGTGTCCAAATACTCCCGCGCCGCCACCCGCGCCGAATGGCGGGAACTGATGCTGGCGCGGGCGGAGGCGGGCGTGCCCCTTGTCATCGGAACGGCGGGCACCTGCGGGGCGGACAGCGCCGTCGACTGGCTTTTCGACATAACCGCCGAACTCGCCGGTGAGCTGGGTCAGAAACTACGCGTGACAAGGCTCTATTCCGGCCAAAATCCCGCAGAAATTGCCGCCGCCCTGGCAGACGGACGGATCAGGCCTCTGCCCGCCGCGCCAGAGATCACCAGCGACACCGTCATGGCCTGCACCAATATCGTCGCCCTGGCCGGGGCCGAACAGATCGCCGCCGCGCTGAAGACAGGCGCAGATATCGTTATCGCCGGCCGCACGACGGATACCGCGATCATTGCGGCGCTTCCCCTGATGCGGGGGTGCAATGCCGGCGCTGCCTGGCACGGCGCCAAGGTCGGTGAATGCGGATCGCTCGCCACGACCCAGCCGGCCAGCGGTTCAATCCAGATCGACTTCGACGCGTCGGGTTTCACGATGACCCCGCTCGGCACCAATGCGCGCGCCACGCCCTATACGGTTTCCGCGCACATGCTTTACGAGAATTCCGATCCCTACATCCTTCACGAACCGGGCGGGCATCTCGACGTGACCGGCGCCCGCTATCAGGCGCTGGATGACCGATGCGTCCGGGTCGAAGGGTCGGTCTGGAAGCCGGGGCCGTATACCGTAAAGCTCGAAGGGGCGCGGATCGCCGGATATCAGAGCGTGAGCCTGACGCTGCTGCGCGACCGCCGCTATGTCGAAAACGCCCGGGTCTGGGCCGACGACATTGCCCGGCGCTGCCGCGCGCGGGTGGAACGGCAGACCGGGCTCGGCGCAGAAGACTTCACCATCGAGTTGCGCCTGATCGGCGTCGACGCAACGCTCGGCGGGCTAGAGACAGGGTCAAACCCGCCCGTTGAAGTGGGCGTTCTGGCCATCGCGACCGCGCCGAGCGAGGCGCTTGCCTCCGAAATCGGCAAGGTGCTGAACCCCTATCTTCTGCACCATGCCCTGACGGAGGGCGAACCGATGCCGACCTTTGCGTTCCCGTTCTCGCCTGCCGAAATGCAGCGCGGCGCGCTTTATGAATTCGCGCTGAACCATGTCCTTCTGCTGGCCGATCCGATGGCGGCATTCCGGCTCAGAACCGACGAGGTTGGGCATGGCCCGGCTGGGTGAGCTGACCGAGAAGATAAGGTCGAAGAATGCCGGGCCATTCTGGCTGACGGTCGACATATTCTGCGGGAATAGTGACGTTTTCGGCCATGTTTGTCGGGGCGTTGCAACGGAACGTGTGGCGCGCCTCTTTGGTATCTCACCCACGGAAATCCGCCGGTTCGACATCGCCGATCTGAACGTCGTGAAGTTTTCCTTCCCGCGCCCGGTCGTTCAGGGCTCGCGTGAAGATCGTGACATGCACGGCGCGGCATGGGCCGTGCTGCTGGAAGAGCTTGAGGTGAATTTCAACTGATCGCGCTGTGGCCGGCGAAGATCTGCGCGCGATGGTCGCGAAGATAGATCCGCAGCCAGGGTGTGAATTTCTCCGGCCGATCCGCAATATCGGCCAGAAGGTCGTCAAGCTCGATCCAGCGCGTTTCCATCACCTCGGCCGGGTTCGGCCTGACCGGCAAGTCGCCTGACACCTCGGCGCGGAATATCTGCACAACCTCATGCTCCGTCAGGCCGCCTCCGACATCGGCGCGGTACTCGACCTGCCCGGCGGGAATCAGGGCGACGCCGCCTATCCCGAGTTCTTCGTGCAGACGCCGGCGGGCGCAATCACCGGCCGCCTCGTCCCAGTGCGGATGCGTGCAGCAGGTATTCGCCCACAGACCCGGCGTGTGATACTTGGCCATGGCGCGCCGCTGGATCAGGACGCGCGGACCATCCAATAGAAAGACGGAAACCGCCATGTGCCTGAGCCCGCGCCGATGCGCGTCGATCTTTTCCACCGGGGTCAGGTGGCCGTCGACCCAGGCGGGAATCAGATCGGTCATGGTTGCGGGCGCAGCCTTTTCCGGCGCTCAGGATTGCGCCGGTTCCGCGGCCTTCTGCGCTTCGGCGCGGCGGGACAGTTCCTGCCGGTAAAGCGAAAGGAAATCGACCGTGTCGATATTGAGCGGCGGGAAGCCGCCATCGCGCGTCACATCCGAAATGATACGCCGGACGAAGGGGAAAACCATCCGCGGGCATTCGATCAGAAGGAAGGGGTGCAGCTGATCCTCCGGGACGCCTTCGACATGAAAGATGCCGCCATATTCCAGTTCCAGCAGGAACAGCGGGTTCTTGTCGGCGCTGTTGACGGATGTCACCTTGAACTTGCTGATCACCTCGTACTGATGTTCGACCCCGCGTTTGCGCGCATCCAGCGAAACCTGCACCTGCACTTCAGGCTGCACATTGTCTCCCGTCAGACCCTTCTGCGCGACGATGTTCTCGAAAGACAGATCACGGATGAACTGCCCCAGAACATTCATTTTCACCTGGGGAATCTGCCCCGCAGCGGCGCCATTGGTCGTTTCGGCCATCTCGATCTCTCCCGATCCTGATCTCGTTTGCGGCTGCGTTTAGCACCTTGGCGTGGCCGCCTCAATGCCGGGTGATGCCGTCGGTCGGGCGGCGGGGCGCGTCGCGGGGGTCGATTTCTGAATATTCGGCATCAATGACATCGCCCCTCGGCCATTCCTGTCGTGGCGCACTGCCGCCGCCCACCGTGAAACTCGCAACCTCGATCCGCGCCGACATGTAGCGCAATATGGCATCGCGGACCGGTGGCACCAGCAACAGAAGGCCCATGAAATCGGTAAAGAAACCCGGCGTCAGCAATAGCGCGCCCGCGAAAAGGATCATGGCGCCGTGGGCAATGGGCTCGGTCGGGTTGCGAAGCTCCGCAAGCGAGCCGCGCAACTGTGCCAGTGCCCGCAGCCCCTGCTGCCTTACAAGCCAGCTTCCCGCGACGGCCGTCGCGACCACAATCGCCAGCGTCCAGCCGAGCCCGATGACGCCGCCCACCTGAATAAAGAGGCTGATTTCGATCATCGGCACGGCGATGAATGCGATCAGAAGCCACATGGCAAACCCTTTCCGGCGCAAGAGTGGACTTGGCCCTACCCGTATCCTACATAGGGGGGGAACGCCGAACTTACCAACCCCGCCGCCAGAGATGACCGGCGCCAAAGGTCCGAATGACATGTCCAACGCCGTGATACAGCTGCTCGTGCTCGCCGGGATTGCGATCTTTCTCATCCTGCGGCTGAAGAGCGTTCTGGGGACGCGCGAAGGCTTTGAAAAACCCTCGTTGCCAATGCCACAGGGGCGGACCGAAGGCCGGAAGGGCAAGTTCGAAGTCATCGAGGGCGGGCCTGACCGGGACATCACCGATCACACCCCTGAAGGCAGCGATGCGGCAAAGGCGCTGGCGGCGATGAAGCAGGCCGAGCCCAGTTTTTCGGTCTCGGAGTTCCTGCAAGGCGCGCGTGGCGCTTATGAGATGATCTTGATGGCTTTCGAAAAGGGCGATCTGGCTTCTGTTCGGCCTTTCCTGTCCGATCTGGTCTATGAAAGCTTCGCCGAGGTTGTCGCCGCGCGTGAGGCCAAGGGCCTGACAGTTACGGCCGAATTCGTCGGCATCCGCGAACTGGCGCTGCACGACGCCGAATTCGACCGCGATACGGGCGAGGGCGAGGTTTCGGTCCGCTTCGTCGGCGAACTCATCTCGGCCGCCCGTGACAAGGCCGGCCAGGTGGTTGAGGGTAACCCCAAAGAGGTGCGTCGGCAGCGCGATGTCTGGACGTTTGCCCGTGACATGGGTTCCGCGGACCCGAACTGGCGGCTTGTTGCGACTGGCGAGTAATGTGTCGGCCGCGACGTCTCTCGTTCGCCGATCTTGATGGCTGGGCCGGGGAGGATCACGCGGCGGCGTTGCGTGTCTATGGCACGACAGCCGATCTTATTCCGCCCGCTTGGCCGCGACCTGACGGCAGTGACCCGCGCAGGTTCATCGAAACGCATTTCCAGCCGGTCGAAGAGGATGCAGAGAGCGTCCTGATCACGGGCTATTATGAACCCGTAATCGACGGGTCGCTGACCCCGGATGAAAGGTTCACCGCGCCGCTTTACGCCCCGCCAGACGGTCTGCAGCAAGGTTCCCCTTGGTTCAGCCGCTCAGAGATCGAAGAGCATGGCCATCTCCGTGGTCACGAGCTTGTCTGGATCGAAAGTCCGCTTGAGGCATTTCTTGCGCAGGTTCAGGGCTCGGCCCGGTTACGACTTACCGATGGAACCTGCCTCCGGCTTGGATACGCGGGACGAAACGGCCACCCTTACCGGTCGATTGGCGCGGAACTGGTCCAGACCGGGCAGATCGACGCTGCCGAAATTTCGGTGGACACAATCAGGGTTTGGTGCTGGCAAAATCCCGGACGGGTCGCCGATCTTCTTCGGACCAACCCGTCCTACGTCTTCTTCAAGCGTGTCGATCTGGCGCCAGATAGCGGGCCGATCGGAACCATTGGGCGGCCGGTTACTGCCCTTCGCAGTATCGCGGTCGATCCGAAGGCCATTCCGCTCGGCGCGATGGTCTGGGTGGAATGCAGAGGCGAAACCCCGTTGCGAAGGCTTATGACCGCGCAGGATACGGGCAGCGCAATTCAGGGCCCGGGTCGCGTTGACATCTATTGCGGGGCCGGTCCCGAGGCAGGCAGCCGGGCCGGAAGAATGCGGAATTCAGGCAGGATAGTGACACTACTCCCACGAGAAATGGTTGACGGAGCCCCCGGATGACCCGGCGTCCGCGCGGACTGCGGCCAGATGAGCGTGACCTTTGGCAGCGTGTCGCGGCAACGGCAAAGGCGCTACATCCCGAACGCCCCAAACCGACCGAAACGGGTCTGCATGCCCCGGCAAAGCCGAAGACCCGGTTTGCGGAGTTTCAGATTGGCTCGGCCGCACACCCACATCCGGAACGTCGGGACCACCCGTCCGGCCCCGAAGACATGCTGGCCCAACCGCTCAGGATCGACCGCCGCCTGCACCAGCGCCTCATGCGTGGCAAGACCGACCCCGAGGCACGCATCGACCTGCACGGAATGACACTTGCCGAGGCGCATCCCGAGCTGATCCGGTTCGTTCTATCCTCACATGCCGCGGGGCGCCGGCTTCTTCTCGTGATCACGGGCAAAGGCAAGGCGGGGCCGGATAGCGGCCCGATACCCCAGCGCATCGGCGTCTTGCGCCATCAGGTTCCGCACTGGTTAAACCAGCCGCCGCTGGGCACGGCGGTCCTGCAGGTGACGCAGGCGCATATCCGGCATGGTGGTGCAGGTGCCTATTACGTCTATCTCAGGCGCAGCCGTCAGGGCTGAATACCCGAAATCGCCGTCACAGGCAGAAGGATCAGCTGCGTTGCGTTCTGGACGGACAGAACCGCACCCGGAAGCAGACCGGCCCGCCCCGTCTGGTCGCCGGAAAACGCGCTGTCGACATCGCTGACCCGGCTCAGCATCTTCAACAGCGCCGGCGAATTGCCCGCATCGAAATGGCCGGACCCGGTCGAAAACGCGGTGGTGTCGAGAAGCGTGACCTTGAGGTCGGCGACCGTCTCGACGTCGGTCAAATTGCCCAGCCGGTTGTCCTGCCCGGTCAGGCGTGCGGAAAGCGCCAGCGCCCGGTCCCGTTTCGACGTGAAGATGATGAATGGCCGTGGCAGGGTGCCGATCCGCGCCGCCTGCGCGCGAAAGACATCGACATCAATGTCGGGTGACATGAGAACGACACCCGATATACGGGACATCAGCCGCCTGTTGCCCGATATCGCGATCTGCCGCAGCGTTTCCATCGTCAGCGCGGACCCGAGCGAATGGGCGACGATCAGGATTCGTTCGGCCCCCGCCGCCTCGACCTCGGTCAAGAGCGTCTCTAGCCCGTCGCGCGCGAACAGGGCGCTGTCACGGTCATAGGCATAGCCGAGCGGGTTGGCGCGGGAAGGCCATGAATAATGGACAAGAACACCGCCCGCGTCGAGATCGCGCCCAAGCTGGGCAAGCCGGTAAGAGCCTTCGGCGAAATTGTTGTTGAAGCCATGAACGAACACGACCGCCTCGCGGTCCCCGCGCCGTTCATGCCGGATCGCCTCGGCCAGTTCGCGCCGGAACGCCGAGGGTTCGGGATAGATGTCCTTGCCGATCAGGACGAAATCGGTTTGGGGATTGGCCCGCTTGTTGGTGCGTGGCCATTTGATCTCGCCCGGGGTGCGTTCCGGCGGGATAGATACGTCGAGCCGGACGAAGCGGGTCGAATGGCTGCGGACCCTGGAAAATTCTTCGCCCGTTTCCGGGTCAATGCCGCGCGTCGTGCCGACAAATATCGTCTCGACAGACCCGACCCCAGTGGCGGCGGGGTCGAGCACGAGTGTCCCGCGTGCCTCGCAGGCCGCAAGGCCGACAAGGATCAGGAAGATTGGGACGTATCGCCGAAACACCGTTGCACCGCTTTCCCGTTACCCGGCCAGATTGGCCGGGGCGATGGAGAAGGTCAAAGGACATATCGACTGAGGTCGGCTGACCGCGCAAGATCGCCGAGGTTTTTTTCGACAAAACCGGCATCGACCAGAACCGCCTCGCCCGACCGGTCAGGGGCAGAGAAGGACAGTTCTTCGAACACACGTTCCATGACGGTATAAAGCCGCCTTGCACCGATGTTCTCGACACTGCGGTTGACCTCGGCGGCGATGCGGGCAAGCGCGGCGATGCCATCGTCGGAAAAGCTGACGCTGATGGTCTCGGTCGCCATCAGCGCCGAATACTGGCGCGTCAGGGCATTGTCCGTTTCCGTCAGGATACGAACGAAATCTTCCTCCGTCAGGGCCCGAAGCTCGACCCGGATCGGCAGGCGGCCCTGCAATTCAGGCAGAAGGTCCGAAGGCTTGGCGATATGAAACGCGCCTGACGCGATGAAGAGGATGTGATCCGTCTTGACCGGTCCATACTTGGTGGAAACGGTCGTACCCTCGATCAGTGGCAAGAGGTCACGCTGCACGCCTTCGCGGCTGACATCGGCACCGCGGGTTTCGGCCCGGGCGCAGACCTTGTCAATTTCGTCGATAAAGACGATCCCGCTTTCCTGCACCGCCGTCAGCGCCGCCGCCTTCACGGCCTCATCATCCAGCAGTTTGTCGGCCTCTTCACCGATGAGCGCCTCATAGCTTTCCGCCACCGTCAGCTTCTTGCGAACCGTGCGGCCGCCGAAGGCCTTGCCGAATATGTCGCCGAGATTCATCATCCCGAGGTTGCCACCCGGCTGGCCGGGCAGTTCGAACATCGGCATGGGCGAGGCGGTTTCGGCCAGTTCAAGCTCGATCACCGTATCGTCCAGTTCGCCACGTTTCAGCTTGCCCCGAAACATCTCGCGCGTCTGTTCCCGCGCGCCTTCGCCGGCGATGGCCTCGATCACCCTGTCCTCGGCCGCCTTGTGGGCGCGCGCCTTGACCTCTTCGCGCATCCGGTCACGGGTTTCGATCATCGCGGCGTCGGCCAGATCGCGGATGATCTGTTCGACATCGCGGCCGACATAGCCCACCTCGGTGAACTTCGTCGCCTCGACCTTGATGAAGGGCGCCTTGGCGAGCTTGGCCAGACGGCGCGAAACTTCGGTCTTGCCCACGCCTGTCGGGCCGATCATCAGGATGTTCTTCGGGTAAACCTCGTCGCGCAGGTCATCGGCCAGCTGCTTTCGGCGCCAGCGGTTTCTGAGAGCGACCGCGACCGCGCGCTTGGCATCTTTCTGGCCAATGATGAAGCGGTCCAGTTCGGAAACGATTTCGCGGGGTGTCAGGTTGGTCATGAACGCTCCGAATAGGGGGGCAGGCGGGTCTTGCCGGGAAAGTCGGGCAGTGCCCGCATAAGCGCCGTGCGCAGCGGAATCCACCAGGTGCCGAGAACCGTGAAGAAAAGGCCAAGCAGGATGAGGATCATCGCCCATTCCTTCAGGCTCGCCGTCCCCTCGCCCGCAACCGCCCAGTAGATCACCGCGGCGATATAGACGATGCCAGCCGTCAGGAACGACCGGCGGTCAACGACCAGCGCGACAATCGCGAAAACGGCAAGAACGATCACTGTTGGCAAGATGTTCGCGCCGCCGCCCCGCCCCCAGATATTGCCGGCAACCGCGTTGACGAGCGCCCCAGCCGACAGTAGGTGCAGCCAGAAGGCGGTGGCGGAGTGGCGCCCGACCCGGTGGGGGTCGCGCAGGTCAAACCACATCGCGCCGGCAAAGGCCGCCACCCCGAAAACTAGCGAGGCGAGCGTGAGGTTGGCGCGGGGCACGAAACTGCGCGCCCAACCCTCGATGTCATTGATTGTGCCACCGGGATTGTAGCGCGTGAAAAGCGCGTAGGTCGCCATCAGACCGAAGCTGCCGATGACGAACATGGCGAAAGGCAGTTTGAAGCGGCGAAACCACAATGCGGTCGCACCGGCGGCGATGGCGGCTGACAGGAACGCGACCGATTTCAGCCCAAGGCTCGACTGCCCCAGCAGTGTCAGCGCGGAGACATAGACACCACCGGCATAGGAACTGACGAGAACCATGGAGGGCAGGTTCATTCGCCAGCGGAGCGTGAATGCCCCCGCCAGCCACCAGGATATCGCGGCCATGATCGCCGGAATGACGATCAGGATACCGACACCGCCAATGACACCGAGCATGAGCGCCACGCCACCGAGAAAGATCGCAAGCCCGATGGCGACGAAAATCTCGGCAAAGCCCTTGAAGAACTCGAAGGGCTCGTCTTCCCGTGTCCGCGCCTCCAACTTGCCCGCGCGTTCGTTTGAAAGCGCGGTCAGTTCCGCCGCCTGCGCCTCGGTCAGGATGCCGGCCTTGACGGCGGCGCGGATATCCTCGGGCGCCATGCCCTTCGCCGGATCAGCCACGGATCGTCTCCACCGTCAGGTTGCCGTTGGTGTAGACACAGATATCGGCGGCGATGGCCATTGCCTTCCGCGCGATGTCTTCGGCGCCGAGGTCCGTGGCCATCAGCCCCCGCGCGGCCGCGAGCGCGAAATTGCCGCCCGATCCGATGGCGGCCACGTCATGTTCCGGTTCCAGCACATCGCCCGCACCGGTCACGACGAGAAGCGTCGTGCCATCTGTCACGATCAGCATTGCTTCCAGCTTCTGCAGGTACTTGTCGGTGCGCCAGTCCTTAGCCAGTTCGACACAGGCGCGCATCAACTGGCCGGGTGCGGCCTCCAGTTTCTTTTCCAGCCGTTCGAGCAGCGTGAAGGCATCCGCCGTGGACCCGGCAAAACCACAGACCACATCGCGCCCGCCTGGGGATAACCTGCGCACCTTCCGCGCGGTGCCCTTGATGACGGTCTGGCCAAGGCTCACCTGCCCGTCACCTGCCACCACGACCTCGCCACCCCTGCGCACGCCGATGATCGTCGTGCCGTGCCAGCCGGGAAATTTCTCGTCCGCCATGCAGACCTCCGTTCGTTCCGTCCTATATGGCTCTGCGGGCCGTCGCCCGCAACCGGACATACGAAAGGGCGCCGGAAGGCGCCCTTGCCGGATTGTCGGAACGTCCGATCAGATCGCCGAGTCGATCCAGTTCTGAAGCGCGGCCTTCGGCGCGGCGCCGACCTTGTTGGAGATGATTTCGCCGTCCTTGAACATGAAGAGCGCGGGAATGCCGCGAACGCCCATCTGAGCGGGCGAGTCGGGGTTCTCATCGACGTTGACCTTCACGATCTTCACCTTGCCGGCATATTGCGCCGACAGTTCTTCCAGCGCGGGGCCGATCTGCTTGCACGGGCCGCACCATTCGGCCCAGAAATCGACGACAACCGGAATATCCGATTTGCGGACTTCGGCGTCGAATGTGGCATCGGTGACAGCAACGGTGGCCATAGTCGTTTCTCCGTGATGTGGGTTGGTTGAGCGGAACCTAGGATTGCGGCCGATCCACGTCAAGGGATGGTAGCTCTTTGCAACGCTGCCCTCACGATATCGGGATGGAGCCGCATCAAACGACCCGCTCGCGTCCAGAGAATGCCGGTCTCGATCCGGCGGTCGGGATAGATCTGTCGCAGCATAGCGTCATAGACCCCCAACTGCCGCAATAGACCCTCGGGCACGTCGTCGGCCCGGTCGGGAACAACCGCATTCGACTTGTAATCGACGGCGAGAATGTGGTCGTCGCTAACGACAAGGCAGTCGATCGTGCCATGAAACAGACGACCGCCGCATTCAGGCAGCCGCGCTGTCAGTTCGACTTCGCGCAAGGCATCAGGGCCAAGAAGCGCTGCCATGTCGGGCGCGGCCAGAACCTTCATCGCCTCGGCCATGAGCAGTGCCGTCTCTTCCTCCGCCACATCGCCGTGCTCATCTGATTGCAACAGCATCCCGGCGACCCGCCCCCGTTCTTGTTCGGGCCAGCGCGGCAGATGCTCCAAAAGAAGGTGCAGCCGGCTGCCATAGCGCTTGGCTGCCTCCTCGTCCCGGCCTTCTTCGCCGGGCAGGGCCTTGGCCCCGCCCAGCCCTGTTGCCGGCAGGGCCGCTGCCTGCGTCTCGGGTATCGGTCCCGGCGTGCTGGCCCAGCCCGGCAAATCCGGTGCGTCGCTACCGATGTCGGTTTCAGTGATAGCCGGTTCCGGCCAATTGCCAAACGCCACACGCCGGCCCGGCCCTGCATCCGGCTCAGCGGCAGGCAGGTCGATCGCGCCGGCCTTTTCCATGCCGTCGCGGATCAGGCTGTACCAGCTATCCGTGCCCTCGCCCACATCGCCTGCCGCGGCGACGATCAGCCAGCTTTGCGCCCGGGTCATGGCCACATAAAGTAGCCGCATCTTTTCTTCCCGCTGCCGGTCCAGAAGCGTGGCGCGCGCTGCAAGGATCTGGGGCGGGCTTTCATTTGTCCTGGTCTTCCAGACCTGCTTTCCGGCGACGGGCAGGATCGTGCCGCGCAGGTCCTCCTTCGGCTTGGCGGTATCGGGCAATATCACGATGGGCGCTTCCAGTCCCTTCGCGCCATGCACGGTCATGACCCGGATCGCGCGCGCCTGCGTATCGAGCCGGCGCTTGATCTCCACATCATCGGCTTCAAGCCAGACGAGCAAGCCGGTGAGGCTTGGCACCTCGGCCTGTTCGAAGGCAAGCGCCTGATAGAGTAGCGCGTCGATGCCCTCCTCTGCTTCCGGGCCAAGGCGGGCCAGCAGCCGCCGTCGGCCGTCATGGCGCGTCAGAATCCGCTCGACGAGTTCGTAGGGCCGAAGGAATTCCGCCTGATTGCGCAGATCCTGCAATACAGTCACTGTTTCGGCAAAATCAGCCGCCCTCCGGCGCAATTCGGCCCAGAGAAACGTCTTGTCGGCCCGCCCCTCGGCCAGATCGTAAAGCGCCCCCTCGCTCCACCCGAATAGCGGCGAGCGCAGCGCGGCGGCCAGCGACAGGTCATCTTCCGGCAGGGAAAGAAAGCGCAAGAGCGCGGCGATGTCCTTCACCGCAATTTCGCCGCCAAGGCGCAGCCGGTCCGCCCCGGCAATGTCGAGACGTTCGGATTTGCAGGCGCGGATGATCTCATTAAAAAGCGGAGACTGGCGCTGCTGCACGAGGATCAGGAAGTCGCCCGCGTGAACCGCCCGTTCGCCGTCTTTCGTCGCAATGCGGGTGCCGCTGTCGATCATTCGCCGGATTTCGGCGGCAATCCGACGTGCCAGCACGAACGTATGATGGGCCTCGGCCGGGATATCGCCGTGACCGTCCTGGTCGTCCGATTCGGGCTTCGCTGCGCGTTCGACAGCCGGCCAGAGGTCCACCCTGCCCGGCAGATCGGCCCAATAAGCGACATGTTTGAACGCGCCGCCGAGGCCGCGATTGACCCGTTCGTCGAATGTCAGGTCAACCACCCGAAGAATGGCCTCAGAGGACCGGAAGGAATGTTCAAGCGCGAGGTTCTGCAGGGTCACGCCGACATTGGCGTATTTGGTCAGGAAATGCTTGTACATCCAGCCATAGGCGGCCAGATCGGCGCCCTGGAAGGAATAGATCGACTGCTTCTTGTCCCCGACGACAAAGATCGTCCTGAGCCCGGCGCGCGCACCATCGCCCGCCGTGAACTCCTCCGTCAGCCGCTCGATGATCCGCCACTGGCCGGGGCTCGTATCCTGTGCCTCGTCGACGAGAACATGGTCGATCCCGCCATCAAGCCGGTAAAGGATCCAGGAAATCGCATTGTCTGAGAGCAGCCTCGCCGCACGGTCGATTAGGTCGTCGAAATCAAGAACCCCGAGCGCCGATTTCCGGGCAGCGTAGCGCGGCAGGAACGCCGCGGCGAAACGATGGAGTGCCTGGGCCTTCGCGGCGGCGTCGAGTGCAAGCCGCTTCAGTCGGCCGTTCTCCACACGGCGCATGAGATCTTCGAGTTGCGGCATGAGGTCGGCCGCAACGGCGCGAGTAGCCATTGTCGGAAACGCACCAATCTTGGCGGTATAGGGTCCCGATTTCGCCTTCTCACCATACAGCAGGACATTCTCCAGCGTGGAGATTGCCATCATATCTGGTGGATCAAGCGTGACTGTCGCGAGGCGAACGCCGGCCTTAACGTCATTCGCGCTGCTCGCCAGAAGCAACGGAACGAGGTCAGTAAGAAGCGCCGCCTCACCGCCTGTAAAGATCGCATCAAACAGTGTGGTGCGGTCAAAGCCCGGCGCGAGGCCGAAGAGGCCAAGGGCATCACTCCCGCTGAGATCATCCTGAAAATCGTCACTAAACTTGCACAAATCGACGAGTAGCTTGTCCAGCCCCTCATCGCCGGAAACCAGTCCGGCCATGGCATCGACGGCGTCAATGTCGTCGCCAGCGGCCATTTCCTCGACCACCTCCCCGCGCAACAGCTTTGATGCCCTGTCATCGAGTTCGGCGAAATCCGGTGACACGCCGGCCTCGATCGGAAAGCGCCGCAAGAGCGCAGCCGCGAAGGAGTGGATGGTCTGGATCTTCAATCCTCCGGGCGTTTCGATCGCACGGGCAAACAGACGCCTGGCGTCTGCCAAGGTCTCTCGGCCCATATGCCCGTCGACGCCAAGCTTTCGAAGTGCGGCGCGCAGGTCATCCTCGGGCAACATGGCCCATTCGCCCAAGCGTCCGAAAAGGCGGATCTGCATCTCGCTCGCGGCGGCCTTGGTGTAGGTGAGGCAAAGGATGCGTTGCGGTTCTGTGCCGCCAAGCAAAAGGCGCGCCACCCGGTCCGTCAGAACACGGGTCTTGCCGGAACCGGCATTGGCCGACAGCCAGGTCGACTGGCCGGGATCGGCCGCGCGCACCTGATTTTCGCTGGCAGCATCGCGCATCAGCCAACATCCTCCGGTACCGGCGGATCGCTCATCTGCCATTCGCCGAACCGGGCGAGGTGATCGTAGTCCCCTTCCTGGCGCGCCTCAAAAACGGCGCGGCGCGCGGCATAGCCGGTCTGCCGCCGGTCATAGGCCGCGATCAGACGCTCCAGCTTGGACCAGACCCCGGCCAGCAGATCGCCCTCGATCGCGGTGGTCTTTTCCGCACCCTCACCGCCCAGCTGGATATAGCTCACCGCCTCGACACTGCGCGGACCAAGACCGGCAAAGCCGCCGCGTTCAGCCATAATGGCCTCTAGCAGCAACTGCATGTCGAAATTCTTTTGCTGCTTCTCGGTCGGCGGGGTACCCGACTTGTAGTCGTAGATATGGACCCGGCCATCGTCCAGAAGGTCTATCCTGTCAGGGCGGGCCGTCAGGGTGAATGAGCCGTTTTCCAGTGTAATAGAGCCTTTTTCTTCAAGAACCGCGGGAACACCTCGCGCCCGCCGTGCTGCTTCGGCCTGACCGAAGCGGTCCGCGATCCGCGCGATCCTTGCAAGCCAGATGCGTTGCGCGCTGGGCCAGGGAATGGCGTCCTTCAACGTCGCTTCGGCGAGGGCAAGAAGCCGCTGGGCGGCCACATCCGCCGTTTCATCCACCGGCCCTTCGCGCACGAAATGTTCGACGATCTCGTGCAGGACCTGGCCGCGCAGCCGTGGGTCAGGCCCCGCACGCAGCGGGTTGAGCGGGCGCAGGCGCAGGATGTGGCGGGCATAGATCGCATAGGGGTCGCGGATCAGCGTGCGGATGCCCGTGACCGCCAGCGTCCGGGGCCGGGCCGCGACAGGTGGCCGGGGTGCGGGGCGCGCGGCCGGCGGAAGCGCAGCGGCAAGCGCCTCGGGCGGCTGTTCCAGTGCCACGGCGTGCTGCAACCAGACATCGCCGCGCGCGCGCATCGCCGCGCAGGCGTCAGGCCCGCCGCCCGCTGGCAGGCCATTCAGGAGGTTTGTCAGCCGTGCCAGCCAGCGCGACGGGACAGTTTCGGCCTCCGCATCGCGGCAGGCGCGCGACAGGATCACTTCCGGCGCGGCGGCAGCCTGCTGAAAGTCGTGTGCGGAAAGGCCGATCTGGCGTTCGGGCAGCAACAGGCCGGCCGCCATCCGCATCTGGCGCGAAAGCCATGGATCGGGCGCCGGGGCGGCGGGCCAGACACCTTCATTGAGGCCGGCGAGAATAATCAGATCTGCCCCCTGAACGCGCGCCTCCAGCGTCCCCCAGACGGAGATCAGGGGATGGGTGTCGCGGATCGGATGCACCATCGCATCGCCAAGGTGGGTGGACAGGAGCCGCGCGTATTCGGCGGGTGCGACAGAGCCCCCCGCAGCGGCCTCGCGCTGCAACTCGGCCATCGTGGCGGCGGCGGTGCGGCCTGCCTCTTCCTGCCACAGCTCGCTGTCTTGGGGCGAGGTGCCCGGTCCGGCCGCGATCGCCTCGGCAATATCGAGGTGCCGGGTAACGACTGACTGCAGCCTCTCCTGCGACGGATCGGCGAGGCGGTCCAGCCAGTGGGCAAGCCATGTGGCCCAATCGCTGGCCCCTTCCCCGGCTGTGGCCGCCCAGGCAAGAATATCCTGACCTTCGGGAAATGCCGGGCCCTGCCGGCGGAGCGTGAGTTCCAGATTGCGCGTCAGCCTCAGGTGCTCGCCGCGTCCTTCCGGCCCGGCGCCGGTAGCGGTCAGCGGGTGTTTCAGCACGGTCAGCAGATCTTCCGCCCCGGCGCGGCGGCCCATCATCCCGGCGATGTGGCGCAGAAAACGGCCGGGCGCCGTCTGCCCCAAAGGCTCGCCCGCGCTTTCATCCGGCAGGATCGACCAGCGATCGAGCGCCGCCATCACCCGCCGCGCCAGCGTGCGGTCGGGCGTCACCAGCGCGGCGCGGCGCCCGTCTTCGGCGGCCTTGCGCAGGCAAAGCGCAATCGCCAGCGATTCCGCCCGTGGTGTCGGCGACTCGATCAGGGTCAGGTGTCGGGTTGCCGGTTCCAGCGGCCCGAGCAGCGCACCCTCGGCCATCCACTGGTCGGTGACCGGGGCCGGACGAAGGGCCAGCGAGACAAGACGCGCGCGCGCCGCATCGGCCTGCGGCACCTTCGCCCAGCGGTCCACGTCCGAGGGCCGAAGCTCCAGCGACTTCAGAAGTTTCACGAACCGGAACTGGGGATGGTCTTCGGCGGGTACTCCGCCGGAATAGAGACTGTTCCAGGCCTCGTCCGGCATGTTAAAATCATACCCCGGCAGAATGACAGCACCCTGAGGCAGCCCCGCAACCGCGCGCATGAGCAGCGCGGCCGTACCCCGTGATCCGGTGGAACCTGCGACAATGATCGGGTCGGATGGCGGTGCTTCGGACCAGCCCGCAATCATGGCTTCGACCGCCCGCCGCTGCCGTGCCTCGGCATCGGGCGGGGCGGCATGGTCGAAGTATCGTGCAACGATGCGGACGAACCTGAGGCTTTCGGCCCAGTGCGCGGCAAGGCTGTCGTCGATCCCCGGCCGCTCCAGCGCATCGGGCGCCACGCCCTCGTCATGCATTTCGGCCATCAGCGCGGCAAGGCTGTCGGCCAGATCATAGGCGTTCGACCCCGGCGCGAAATCGGCGCGATGTTTCAAGAGGCCCGCGACCAGCCCCGCAAGCTCCAGCCGGCGGCGGATTGCCGGTTCGGCGGGGGGCAGTCCGCAAAGCGGGTCCTGCCCGATGTCGGAGACCAGCCGCAACCGCGGCAGGAAGGCCGGGCCGTGGTCGTCGAAAACGCTTTGCACCCGCCGCAGCATCCGGCTGGTATTGAGATAGAGGGTAACGCGCGCCAAGGCTTCCGGCGGTTGCCCGGCCATGCGCGCGACAAGCCCCGCGACCAGCGCCGCCGGAAAGTCCGCCCCAGGGGGCAATGCAAGGATCCGCGGTTTTCCGGTCGGGTCAAACATCCTTTGCCTTGTCAAGCAGCGCCTCGGCCAGCGGGATGGAGGCCGGGTGGCCAACGTCGCACCATCCCCCCCGATGGACAATGCCGAAGAGCCGCCTTTCGGCCAGCATCATGTCCCATATCCGGTTGAGCGAGAATGCGCGCTCCGCAACGCTGGCAAGATGGTCCGTGCGGATGATCTGGGCGCCGGTGTAAATATAGTCCACGCCACGCTGCAGAGCGCCATCTGCCGCCATCGCAAAATCGCCTTGGCCCTTGTGGCCCGTCGCCTGATCCTTCGCCACAAGAAGCAGCAGGCCATCCATGACCTCTGGTCGCCAGGCGCGGGCGAGTTCGCAAAGCGCAATGTCGCCGGTCCAGACCGCGTCGGTGTTCAGGGTAAAGACGGGACCGGTTCCCAAAAGGGGCAGGGCCTGACGCAGCCCGCCGCCGGTTTCCAGCAAGGCCTCGCTTTCGTCGGAATACACCAATCCCTGCCGCCCGGTCAGGTGCGACATGATCTGGTCGCCGAGGTAGTGGAGATTGATGACGATATGCCCTATCCCGGCGGCTTGCACCTGATCGAGCGCATGGTCGATCAGTGCCCTGCCGCCAACCTCGATCAGCGGTTTTGGGCGCGTCGCGGTCAACGCACCCATGCGAGTTCCCTTGCCGGCGGCAAAGAGCATCAGGGCGTTGGGATGCGACCGCATTGCTCCCTCATATGTTGCAGGCGTTCCGGTGTCGGCGGCGGCAGGCAGGTCATCACGGCTTCCGACAGGTCCGCCATCTCCGGATGTCTGAGGCTCCGTTCCAGATGGCCCCAGACCCGCGCCATGAAGCCGAGGTAACGGGTCTTTCCGTCCCTAAGGCAAAGCCGCGCAAAGATGCCGAGTATGCGGAGGCTTCGCTGTGCGCCAAGCAAGGCGGCGATGGCCCCGAACCGTGTGCCATCAAGCCCCCGCCTGTCGACATAGCGCGCCATCATGGCCGCGGCCGTGTTGGGGGCGACATCGCGGCGGGCGTCAAGAAGCAGCGAAACGAGGTCATAGGCCGGATCGGCCAGCACGGCATCCTGAAAGTCCAGAAGCCCGACCCGCGCCACCCCGTTTCGGTCGGGCAGCCAGATGAGATTTTCCGCATGATAGTCGCGCAGCGCGATCACCGGCGAAAGGAAGCGAAGCCGATCGTATTCGCGGGTGACGAGCGCGGGCAGCCGTTTCGCCCGGGCTGTAACCGTGCCGCCCATGCCTGGCAGATACCAGTCGACGGTCATCTCGATCAGCGCCCCCAGCGCCGGCCCGTCAAGCGGGGCCAGGAAGGGCGGCGGCGGACAGTTGCTGAGTTCCAGCAAGACGTCAATTGCTGCGGAATAGAGACTGTTTTCAGCCTCAGGCGCGCCTTCCAGCAACCGCGCGAAGACCGCGTCACCAAGGTCTTCGAGAAGGAGGCAACCCAACCCGGAGTCCTCGGCCATGATCGCAGGGGCAGACAGTCCATGACCGGTCAACCATCTGGCGACCTCGGCAAATCGGGTGACAGTTTCGCCAGTCTTTGGATCGGCATCCATGAGAACGGCCTGCCCGTCTGCCCGCCTCAGCCGTTCATACCTGCGGCTTGACGCATCGCCGGCGAGCGGGATGCGGGCGGCGTCTGACCAGCCGGCCCTTTCCAGAAACGCGACGATCATCTCCGGCCGCTCCGTCATGTCTGGCCCCGCCCAAGCTTGGCCAGCAACGGCCGCCATCGCGGGTGCCGGGCGGTCAGGGTGATCTGGCGGGATTCATCATCTGCCTGCGGCAGGATCGCAATATCAAGCGCCCCATCGGGCCGGTTGCCGCCAAGACGATCAGGCCATTCGACAAAGACGACCGCATCTTCAAACGCATCGGCCAGTCCCAGTTCCTGGACATGATCCGCCGACCCGAGGCGGTAGAGATCGACATGCCAGACATCATGTCCGGCGAGTTCATAGGTCTGGACCAGCGTGAAGGTCGGCGACGGCACATCTTCATCGCGGCCCTCGGCGGCCAACATCGAACTGATGGCAGCCCGGCAGAAGTGCGACTTGCCGGCCCCGATCGGACCATCGAGAAGAAGGGTGTCGCCGGGACCCAGGTCGGCGGCGATCTGCCGCGCAAGATCGACCGTTGCTTCGGGCGAATGCAGCGTCAGCGTCACTGTGGTTTCGGGGCCGGTCTGGTCGGTCATGGACCAACTCATAACGCGCCCCGCCGCCCCCGCAAGGCCAATGCGGTGGGTCAGGCCTGCGCTTCGGCCTCAACCAGTGCTGACCGGCCAGCAGAAGACGGCGCGCCCATGTGGGCTTCGGGTAGAAAACCCGCCAGGCTGCGCCCGCCAGAGAGCGGCACGAAACGGCAGGCAAGGCTGCGGCCGTCCTTCAGATCGACATTTGCCGACCATTCGCTCCGTTCGTCGATATCGGCGACAAAATCCCGCAACTCGCCCCATACCGGGGTTGGCCTTGATAGCTCCAACCAGCGTCGGCACGACTCCGCGACCGTGACAATGCCGAGCGTGGAGGCCGGATCATGCCCCCAAAGGGCCGCATAGGCGGCATTGCAGTTGATCAGGACCCCAGCGGGCGAGAAGATGGCAATGGCTTCATCAAGGCTATCGAGGATCTCCTGGCCAAGCTCTATTTCAGACTGAAAATGGCGCGTTAGTGACGTTTCCGCGCTGATATTCTCAATATGAAAGGCCAGTGCCCCGTCGGGATGCGGCTGCCCTGTCACCCGGTAGGTCTGCCCTGATGCAAGATTCCAGGTTTCCTCGAACAATCCCGATGCGGCGGCCTCTTCCACCGCCGTGACCTTGTCGCGCCAGTTTCGGTAGTTCTTCGGCTCCGGTATCACGCGCCGTTCGCGGAGCCGGTCGAGAAAATCGAAAAGGGTCGGGCGGGCCGACAGGAAGACGACATCGAGCGAGGTAAGTTCCACAAGCGCGGGGTTGAACATCGCGAGCTGTCGGTTGCGATCGAATATCGCGAGCCCGATCGGCAGCTGGGCGAATGTCTTGGTCAGCGTCTGGATGAACTCGCGCAGCGAAAGTTCCGCCTTGACGATGGCATCGGCCGAGAAGGCGAAAAAGAGGGTGCTGTCGGCGTTTGGTGACGCGTGCCATTCGTACCAATGGACGGGTTTGCCCGGTGCCGTGGCGAGCTTGACGCGACGCGTGTCACCGGGTCCCGGCTGTGCCGGCATGTCAGGAAAGAGGGCAGGCAGGGGCCATGTCGGCACCTCGTTGTCGTCAAGTTCGACGGCGCGTTCGACATAGGCGTCGTTGGCCCAGATGACCGTTCCGGCATGGTCGGTTCGCCAGATAAGCAGCGGTGCCGCAGCCAATGTCTCGCGCAGGGAAGAAAGTTCCTTTTCCTGCGCCATGAGGCTTAGTCCGTCGACCCACTGGCCCTGCCCCTCCTCCGACAGATCTGTCAGCGTCAGTCGCGTCCGTTCACCGACACGCTCGGCGCGAAGGCGCAGCATCCGGTTAACCCGCCCCCGCATGTCGACCGCGCCATGAACGGAAAGCCTGCCCATCTCATGGACGAAATCGGCGATTTCGACGGAAAGATAGGCGGACAGGCGGTCCCAGTCCGAACCCGTCGTCGAAATGGCCGCCAGCAATCCGCGCGCCTGCGGCGTCGCGTCGATCAGCTCTTCCCCGTCGAACAGGAAAATGGCCTGTTCCTTGAAGGAATGGGCGGGCCTTCGCGCGAAAACCCCGCGCATTGTGCGAATCGGCAATGCTGCAAGCAGCAAAAGCGAGGCAATCGCCGTCGCAACGGATGTCAGAACGACCGCCGCAGCAGGCACGAGAAGAAGTGTCATCGCTGAACCGTTATCCCTATGGGACCTATCCCCAGGATGCAGATTTCAGGCAATGGGTTAACAGTGCGTTAACGCAACAACCTTTGGGCGAAAGTTATTGCAAATCACTCAGTTGATCGGATTGTTTTCTCCAAGTGCGCCCTCATGCCGGATTTCGAGCGCCATTCGCGGCCAGAAGAGGTCGACAATCGCCCCGGACCGCGCAGGCCGCTCATCCTCCGTCAGGAACGGGTCCGAGGCGTTGGCAAAGCGCAACTCCGCGCCGGTCCGTTCCAGGAGAGTCTTGGCGATGAAGAGCCCAAGCCCCATCCCGTCATATTCGGGCCGTTCCGCCACCTGTTCGTCCCGGCGCCCGCGCATGAACGGGTCGCCGATCCGGCCCAGAAGATGCGGGGGGTAGCCCTTTCCGTCATCGGCGATGCGGATCAAGATGCGCGACGCATCCCAACTGGCGTCGATCCAGACATTCGCACGGGCGAAATCGACCGCATTCTGGATAAGGTTCCGCAGGCCATGAATGACCTCGGGCTGGCGGCGGATGACCGGTTGGGCGTTCAGGTCGCTGTCCTCCGTGCCGATTGTGATGTGAAGCGCCTTGCCACGGGCCGAGTGGGGTTCGGCCGCTTCCCCGATAACGGCCGAGAGGGGCGCGGTCCGCAAATGCAGGTCGTCCTTGCCGGCACGCCCCATGGACCGGAGGATATCGCGGCAGCGGTCCGCCTGCTGCCGGATAAGCTCGGCATCCTCGCGCAGATCGCTCTGCTCGCTCAGCTCTGCGGCCAGCTCCGTACTGACGAGCTTGATCGTCGCCAGGGGCGTTCCAAGCTCATGCGCCGCGGCCGCCACAACACCGCCGAGATCGGTCAGCTTCTGTTCCCGCGCCAGCGCCATCTGTGTGGCCAGAAGCGCATCGCGCATGGTGTGAATCTCTGACGCCACGCGATGCGCATATTGCCCGAGGAAGACCACACCGATCACGATGGCGAGCCAGAAGCCGAAGCCGAATAGCGGTGGCACCGCCACCACTGCACCGTCCAAAAGCCGCAAGGGCTCGTGAAAGAAGACGACAATCGTCACGAGGACAAGCGTCACAAGGCCCACAATCACCGCCGACCGGGTCCGAAGCGTCGTCGCCGCGATGGTCGACGGCGCCAGAAGGAGAAGCGCGAAGGGGTTGTTGAGACCACCGGTCAGGAAGATCAGCGCCGCAAGCTGGCAGGTGTCGAAAAGCAGCATCGACATCGCCTCGGATTCGGTAAGCCGGCGGCTTTGGGGAAAGACGAATATTGCCGCCAGATTCGCCAGAACCGCTGCGCCTACGACGGCAAGGCAGGGCACAAGGTCAAGGTCGATGCGATAGATGCGCCAGGCCACGAAAATTGCGGCCAGTTGCCCGACCACCGCCATCCAGCGCAAAAGGATGAGCGTCCGCAGCCGTACCCACTGGCGCTGCGGCAAATGGTCCATGCCGGTGACGATGCGGCCGGCCTGTGCATCTGGTCCTTTTTGCGTCATTCCTCGTTCGGCATTCTCTGGTCCGGCTGTCGTCCGCGCCACGTGGCGAGCATTGCCCGCAAGGTCGCACGGCGGATTGATAGTCGGGGTGCAATGAGCGATCAATGTAGCCGCAACACGAAGGAAAAGTCACATGCCTGTTTCGACCCGCAGCTACGCAATTGCCGCCCTGTCCGTGGCGGCCATTGGCCTCGTTGCCACCTACGCGGCGATCCAGAATGGCGGGGCCGACCGTTTTGCGAATTGCCGCGCCAGCAAGATCGCCGGAGGCGGCGCCATTGGCGGCCCTTTCTCGCTCGTCGATGAAAACGGGCGCCTGATTACCGACAGGGATGTGATCACCGGTCCGACGCTTGTCTATTTCGGATATACCTTTTGCCCGGATATCTGTCCGACCGATACCGCCCGCAATGCCGAGGCGGTCGATGCGCTTGAAGAAATGGGATATGACGTAAAGCCGGTCTTCATTTCCGTCGACCCCGGTCGCGACACGCCCGAGGTTCTCAAGGAATGGACCGACCTTGTCCATCCGCGCCTACTTGGCCTGACCGGATCGCCCGAACAGATCGCCGCGGCCGCGAAAGCCTACCGGACCTATTACAAGGTGCCCGAAGACACCTCTGACGAGTTTTACCTTGTCGACCATATGACCCAGACATTTCTCATGCTGCCGGAAACCGGGTTCGTCGAATTCTTTTCCCGCGACGATACCCCGGAAAGCATCGCGGAACGTACCGCCTGCTTTATCGACGCAGCCCGATAGGGCCGATTTGACCATGGCAGGCAAAGCCCCTAGAAACGTCTGACCCGTCACGCTCCGGAGAAACGACATGGCCGATGACATCGACCCGGATCTGGGCAGTGACCGGACCCTGCTTCTGGTCGATGACGATGCGCCCTTCGTAAATCGCCTTGCGCGGGCAATGGAAAAGCGGGGGTTTGAACCGCAGACCGCCGAAAGCGTCGCCGCCGGGCGCGCGCTGGCGCGCAACCGCCCGCCGGCCTATGCCGTTGTCGATTTGCGGCTGACCGATGGCAACGGGCTTGATGTGGTCGAGGTGCTGCGCGACATTCGTCCCGATTGCCGCGTTGTCGTCCTGACCAGTTATGGCGCGATTGCCACGGCCGTCGCGGCGGTCAAGATCGGTGCAATCGACTATCTGTCAAAACCCGCCGATGCCAACGATATTACCAATGCACTTCTGGCACGTGGCGATCAATTGCCGCCGCCGCCGGAAAACCCCATGTCGGCAGACCGGGTGCGCTGGGAACATATTCAGCGCGTCTATGAACTCTGCGACCGGAATATATCTGAAACGGCCCGCCGGCTCAGCATGCACCGGCGAACCTTGCAGAGAATTCTCGCAAAGCGCAGTCCAAAATAATTTCCGCCGAACCTTGCCAAAAGGCCAAGGCGAAGGGTTGATGCCCCCGCCGGGAAAGGAATATATCGGCCCATGCAGAGCTGCTGAAAAGGAAACACCGTGAAAGTCGATCTTGAAGGGTTGTCGAAAAAGGAACTGACCGAACTTAGAAAGCGTGTCGATCAGGCAATTACCGATTTTGACAAGCGTAAGAAACAAGAGGCGATCGCTGCGCTGGAAGCCAAGGCGAAATCTCTCGGTTTCGACCTGAATGAGCTTGTCGGCGAAGCCGGCAAACGCAAGAGAAAGCCTGCCAAGGCGAAATATGTGAATCCGGCCAACAAATCCGAGACATGGACGGGCCGTGGCCGCAAGCCCCGCTGGGCAGAGGCCGCATTGAAATCAGGCAAGTCGCTCGAAGACCTGCTGATCTAGTCGGTGGATTTGAGCCATCTCATGAACTGGCGGGCCGGTTTTCGGATCGGCCCCGGCGGCGTCACGATGTAATAACCCGGGCTGTCCCCGTCCATTTCGAAGGCCAGGCGCAGATCGCCGTTGCGCAGATCGGCCTCGACGAGCGGGGCGCTGGACACGTGCAGGCCGTATCCCTGCCGCGCCGCGCTTAGTGCCAGTTCCTCGGTCGCGATTTCCGTAATTCTCAGTTTGTCGGGGTCGAGCCCCGTGCAGCACGCAATCCACTGCCGTTGTTCGGGCCAGTCCGGCTCAAGAACCCAGGGCAGATTCTGCATCTCCGCAAAGCTGATTGAGCCGCCCTGAAACAGGCTTGGTGCCCCGACGATCACATAGCGGGCCGAGGTCAGAAAGTCGCTCTCGACCCCCGGCCAATGCCCTTCGCCAAAGCGGATGCCAAAGTCGATCCGTTCCCGCCTGAGGTCGAGCACGCGCGGATCGGGCCGAAGCGACACCGCGATATCGGGATGTTTCGCCCAAAACCGGCCGAGCCGCGGCATGAGCCAGTTGGTCGCAAAGGTCGGGGTAAGGGTAATCGTGACCGGCCGATCCTCCTGATCGTCGCGCAGGCTGACCAGGATGGACTGGATCGTGCCGAAGCCCTCGGTCAGGGCGGCGGCGAGCGCATCGCCTTCATCCGTCACGGCCAGCGCACGACCGTCGCGACGGACCAGCGCCAGACCCAGATGCGCCTCCAGCGCGCGAACCTGCTGGGCGACCGCGGCATGGGTGACATTCAGGCTGCGCGCGGCCGCGCTGAAACCGCCGCACCGAACGGTCGCCTCAAAGGCACGCAGGGCCGGCAGGGGTGGGAAATGGAGCCAGTCGATTTCTGACATCTGTTAGCCTGACTTACATAATGGAAATGCTTCTGACTGTGAGGTTTAGCGGAAATGGCGGATATTTCCAGCATCAACACAAGCTGGAGCGAACAAAATGTTAAACGTACTTGCAGACACATTCCGGATCGCAACCTTTCAGGGCCCGGTTTCGTACCCCCCGCGCCGGCCCGACCCGACTGAGCAGGAACGTCGCCGTCGCGGTTGGCACTGGCTGGCGGGCCTGCACCTCTAGGATGCGGCTATCAGTGCCGAATGCCGGGCGATGAAGTCGGCGCGCACCTCCACGGGTGCGCGCAGTCGTATCGTCAGCCCCTGAACAAGCGCCCAGTTTGGGGCACCGAAAAAGCGGTCCGCCTCCGCGCGGGTGAAGCCGGCGATCTGCACCGCTTCCAGCCAGGCCGATATCCGGTCCGCGCGCTTGATTTCCTTCTTGATCGGCGCGGGCAGCGCCGCCGGCAGGCCAAAGCGCAGATGAACCGCCGCGGTCAGCCGTTCGTCGAGCGCGCCGTATCGCGGGCCAACCGCTGCCTTGACCGGACTGATCATGTCGCCGATCACGTATTCCGGCGCATCGTGCAACAGTGCTGCCAGCCGCCAGCGGTCGGCAATGCCCGGGTTGAGCCGGCCAAAAATCTCTTCGACAAGCAGGGAATGTTCCGCCACCGAATAGGGCCAGTCCCCGATGGTCTGCCCGTTCCAGCGCGCGACAAAGGCAAGCCCGTGGGCAATGTCCTCGATCTCGACATCCATCGGCGTGGGGTCAAGCAGGTCGAGCCTGCGCCCGGATAACATCCTTTGCCATGCACGGGGCGGTTTCATGCGTCTGCTCTTTTGACGGGGTTTCAGCGCCCGCTTCGGCGGACGGCTGATTGGAAGCGGACTGTCTCCTGACCGCGTCCGCCTGTCAACACACGCAAGATCGCGGTGAATGCTCGGTTGCCGCCCGCCGGACCGGATGCTATCTGACCAGCCAAACCGTTTTGAAGGAGTGCGGCAGGATGCCGAAGGATTACATCGTGCGCGACATCGCGCTGGCCGAATATGGCCGCAAGGAACTCGATATCGCCGAAACCGAAATGCCCGGTCTGATGGCGCTTCGCGAGGAATTCGGGGCCAGGAAACCGCTGAAAGGTGCGCGGATCGCCGGCAGCCTTCACATGACGATCCAGACCGCCGTTCTGATCGAAACGCTGACCGCGCTGGGCGCGGATGTGCGCTGGGCATCTTGCAACATCTTCTCCACGCAGGACCACGCCGCCGCCGCCATAGCCGCCGGCGGCACGCCGGTTTTCGCCATCAAGGGCGAAACGCTGGAGGACTACTGGGCCTATACCGACAAGATCTTCCAGTTCCCGGAAGGCACCTGCAACATGATCCTCGACGACGGCGGGGACGCGACGCTCTACATACTCATGGGCGCGCGGGTCGAGGCGGGCGAAACCGGCCTGATCGAGACGCCGACGAGCGAGGAAGAGGTCTGCCTTTTCGCGCAGATCAAGAAGCGCCTGAAGGAAAGCCCGGGCTGGTTCACCAAGCAGCGCGACGCGATCAAGGGCGTGTCCGAGGAAACCACGACCGGCGTTCACCGCCTTTATGACCTGCACAAGAAGGGCCTTCTGCCGTTCCCTGCGATCAACGTGAACGACAGTGTCACCAAGTCGAAGTTCGACAACAAGTACGGCTGCAAGGAATCGCTCGTCGACGGTATCCGTCGCGCCACCGACACGATGATGGCCGGCAAGGTGGCTGTCGTCTGTGGTTACGGCGATGTCGGCAAGGGCTCGGCCGCCTCGCTCCGCGGCGCCGGCGCGCGGGTAAAGGTGACAGAGGTCGACCCGATCTGCGCCCTTCAGGCCGCGATGGACGGCTACGAAGTGACCTTGCTGGAAGACGAGATCGAAACCGCCGACATCTTCATCACCACGACCGGCAACAAGGACGTGATCCGCATCGACCACATGCGCGGCATGAAGAACATGGCCATCGTCGGCAATATCGGCCATTTCGACAATGAAATTCAGGTGGCCGCGCTCAAGAACCACAAATGGACGAATATCAAGGATCAGGTCGACATGATCGAGATGCCGTCGGGCAACAAGATCATCCTTCTGTCCGAAGGCCGGCTACTCAACCTCGGCAATGCGACGGGCCACCCGAGTTTCGTCATGTCGGCAAGCTTTACCAACCAGGTCCTGGCGCAGATCGAGCTGTGGACCAAGGGCAACGAATACAAACCGGGCGTCTATATCCTGCCGAAGCATCTGGATGAAAAGGTCGCGCGGCTGCACCTCGCCCGAATTGGCGTGAAGCTGACGAAGCTGCGCCCTGATCAGGCCGACTATATCGGCGTGAAGCCGGACGGGCCGTTCAAGTCGGATCACTACCGCTATTGAGAGCGGAAAGCAGCGCAAGGGATCGGGGCCGGAACACGGCCCCGATTTTCTTTTGCCTTGCGGACCTATTAAAAGTTATTGTCGCTCCGGGGCAGCAGGTAGGTGTCCCGTCATCAATGTTCCCGGGACAGGTGGAGTGACCAATGGGTAAGAGAGACGAGCTGATCGCGAAATATGCCGACGATCTGAAGAACAAGTGCAAGATGACGCCGGACATGGCGCTCCTGACCAAGGTGACCATCGGCTGCGGCCCGTCCATTTATGACGCGGACGCTTCGACCGTCGCCGGGACGCAGGCGTCTGAACTGGAAACCGTCAAGAACAACTTCCTGATCAAGAAGCTGGGTCTCAAGGATGGCCCGCAGCTGATGGACGCGATCAACGCGGTCATCGAGACCTATGGCAAGTCCGAGCGCAACAAGTATCGCGCCGTGATCTACTATATGCTGGTCAAGCATTTCAAAAAAGAATCCGTCTACCGCTGACCGCGAGGTCGGTCCAGGCCGGGGCGCCCGCGACGTTCGGGCGCCCTGACAACGCCGGTACTGGCAGGATTCTCGTAACGTATTGAATTTGAGAGAGATTGTAAGAAGCCAATTCTTGCAATCAGTGCCGCTTCCACCTAGCTTCGGTCCAACAGGCCAGGATGGCCGTGACCCGTTTTCCACGTCGTGCAGGGGTGCACCTGGGGTGGCAAAGGGTCCCGGTCGGTTGTCCGGGGCCCTTTGAACGTTTTCCGTCAGAACAGCGTCAGAACGGCCCCGATGATCGTGCAGCCGATCACGGCATAGCCGCCGTCGATATAGCTCAGTGCCTTCGGCCGGTCGGAATAGGCATAATTCGTCACGATCCAGGGCAGCGCTATGAAAGCGCCAAGGCCGAACCCCGCAACCAGCCCCTTGCCGAACGTGTCGATCGCCGCCATGCCGAACATGTGCCGCATCATGCCCGCCACGACGATCATCGCCACCGCTGAAATGACGAACGGCGCCTTGCTTTTGTTCGCGGGCTTTCCGTCCGCATCGCAAGCAACGCCAGAGGCCGCCACCCACTGTTTTGCCAAAGACATGTACCAGACAGCGCCGAAGGCATAGGCGGCGGCCGCTGCCACCAGAACATTCACCAGTTCCATCTGTATTCTCCCAATCGCGCAGCCGGTTCACCGGCTGGCGGCGATCATGTCCCAGAACACCGATCCGGTCTATAGCCCGCCCAGATCGCAGACGATCTTCCACTCCGCCTCGGTGACCGGCTGGACCGACAGCCGCGTGTTCTTGACCAGCGCCATCTCGGCCAGCCGTGGGTCGGCCTTGGCCTCTTCCAGCGTCACGGGGCGGCGAAGCGGCTTTACGGCCTTGATATCAACGCAGTCCCAGCGGGGATCGTCGGTCGTGCTGTCGGGATGCGATGTCGCGCAGACCTCGACAATACCGACGATCTCTTTCCCGATATTCGAGTGATAGAAGAAGCCAAGATCGCCGATCTTCATCGCCCGCATGTTGTTGCGGGCTTGATAGTTGCGGACACCATGCCATTCCTCGCCGGCATCCCCCTTGGCGACCTGATCGTCCCAGCCCCAGACATCGGGTTCGGATTTGAAGAGCCAATAGGCCATCAGCCGATCACCTTCTTCCATTCCGTGACCGAGACCGAGTCAAAAAGGCCTGCTGCCTTGTAGGGGTCGCCGGCGGCCCAGGCTTCCGCCTCCGCCAGGCTGGCCGCTTCAAGCACGATGAGCGAACCGCACATCTCGCCGTTCTTCAGAAAGGGACCGGCCATGCGGACGATGCCTGTCGCCTCGATATAGCCAAGATGCGCGGCGCGCGTATCCATCCGCACCTGCAGATGCCCGGGTTTGTCCTGGCAGATCACGGCAAATAACATGGTCATTCCTTTCTGAGTGGTCGCGCGAGCAGCGTGTTGATGGCGTCAGTGACAGTGATCTTCTTGTCGACGAGCGCGGCCACCATGTTGGCAACCGGCATGTCGATCTGCAATGACCCGGCAATCGTCGAAACGGCCTTGGCCGTCGCCGCACCTTCGACGGTGATCGACGGGTCGAAACCGGTCCCCGCGCCAATCGCCTGACCGAAGCGGAAATTGCGCGACTGGGTCGATGTGCAGGTGAGAATCAGATCACCGAGCCCGGCAAGCCCGGCCAGCGTCTCGGCCTGCGCGCCCTGCGCCGCCGCAAAACGGCTCATTTCGGCAAAGCCCCGGGTGATCAGTGCGGCGCGGGCGCTATCACCCAGCCCGGCGCCTGAAACGACGCCGGCGGCGATGGCGATGACATTCTTCAGCGCCCCGCCCAGTTCGGCCCCGACCGTGTCGGTCGTCCGGTAAAGCCGCAAGACGGGTGTCGAAAGCGCGGCCTGCATGGTTTCGCCCGCGGCCTCGTCGGCGCAAGCAAGCGTCAGCGCGGTCGGCAGCCCGCGTGCGATATCAGCGGCAAAGCTCGGACCTGTCAGTATGGCCGGGACCGCATCCGGGCATCTGTCACGCAGGATCTGCATGGCGCCAAGCCCGGTTGTCAGTTCGATGCCCTTGGCACAGGCGACAAGGTTGCGGCCCGAAAACCGGGCGCCATGCGCGGCCAGGAGGTGCGACAACTGCTGCATCGGCACCGCCAGCAGCAGGATATCCGCGTCGCTGACGTCATCCATATCCGCCGAAACCTCGACACCTGACGGCATGGCAACGCCCGGCAGCCTCCGGAGGTTCTCGCCCGTCCGGCGCATCGCCTGGGCGTGATCGGAATCGCGGGCCCATAGGCCGACACGCCCGTGTTTGCGCGCCAGCGCGACGGCCAGTGCCGTGCCGAACGCGCCCGCCCCAAGGACCGCGATCTTCATGCCTTCGCCCCCTTCTTGCCGGACCCCAGAAGCGCCGGTTGGGACTGGTCGAGCGGCCAGCGCGGCCGCGCCGCCAGATCGAACCCGTCTGTCTCGCCAAGCTGGAACCTCTCGATCCCCGCCCAGGCGATCATGGCCGCATTGTCGGTGCAAAGCGCCATCGGTGGCGCAACGAACCGGACGCCCATCTCATCCGAAACAGTCTCTAATCCGGCACGAATTGCCTTGTTTGCCGCCACACCGCCCGCCACGCTGAAAACCGGATCAGCCGGTCCATCCTGCCGATAGATGGCGAGCGCACGGCGGGACTTCTCGGCAAGAACGTCCGCCACGGCCGCCTGAAACCCGGCGCAAAGATCGGCGCGGTCCTGATCGGTCAATCCGCCCTTTTCGGCGACCACACCGTCACGCGCCCTGAGAAGCGCGGTCTTGAGCCCGGAAAAAGACATGTCGCACCCCGCCCGGTCGAGAAGCGGTCGCGGAAAGGCAAAGCGCGACGGGTCGCCATGCATGGCGGCGGCTTCGACCTCAGGTCCGCCGGGCTGGCCAAGACCCAGCAGTTTCGCGGTCTTGTCAAAGGCCTCGCCCGGCGCGTCGTCGATAGTTCCGCCCAGCCGCCGAAAGGCACCCGGCCCATGTACGTTCAGAAACTGGCAATGCCCGCCGGACACGATCAGCGTCAGGTACGGAAAGGCCAGCCCATCGGTCAGACGCGCGGTCAGCGCATGGCCCGCCAGATGATTGACACCGACAAGCGGCAGGCCAGACCCGGCGGCAATTCCCTTGGCGCACATGACACCGGCAAGGACACCGCCAATCAGCCCCGGCCCCGCCGTCACGGCGACCGCATCCATGTCGGAAAGCGCCAGTCCGGCCCCTGCAAGCGCCTCTTCGACGCAATGGTCTAGCTTCTCGGCATGGGCGCGCGCGGCGATTTCGGGCACCACGCCGCCAAAGTCGGCGTGAAGCTCTGCCTGTCCGGCGACCACCGACGACAGGACAGCACCGCGCCCGGCCTGCAGGCGCACGACAGCCGCAGCCGTGTCGTCACAGCTGCTTTCCAGTCCCAGAACGGTGATCGTGTCGCGCATGGTCGGGCCGGTTGCTTCAACTCCATCCGGCAGGTAACACCGGCGAAGACGTCCTACAATCCCGAGGGGCCCGTGCCCACCGCCCGCCCGACACTGCTTCTGACCCGTCCGGCGCCGCAATCCGCGCGGTTCGCGGAAGAGTTCAGGGCGCAATTCGGGGCCGACTGGCCGGTTGTGATTTCGCCCCTGACGGCGATCCGGCACCTCGCACCGCAATTGCCGGACATGTCCGATGCAACCTTCGTCTTCACATCCGTCAACGCTGTCGAGGCGGTCGAGGGCCGGTTTCCCAAAGGCGCGATGGCCTGGTGTGTCGGGGAAAAGACGGCAGCGGCCGCCCGCCACGCCGGGTTTGAGGCCCGGACCGGCCCCGGCTCCGCCCGCGATCTCGCCAGTATGATTCAGGAAACTGGCCGGCCTGGACAGGTCGTCTATTGTCGGGGCCGCGACATCGCATTCGATTTGAAGAATAGCCTCGAATCCGCCGGAATAGAGACTGTTGAGGCTGTTGTTTACGAACAGGTCGCCGTCCCCCCCGAACCCGCTGCGCGCCTGCTGATGGCGGGGCCCGGCACCGTTCTCCTCCCGGTCTTCTCGGCAAAGGGGGCGGAACGGATCGCGGACGCTTTCCCCCGACCGGTGGCGGGTATATTTCTCGCCGCAATCAGCGCGGCGGTGGCGCGGGCCTGGCCGGGTGTGGCCAACGCCACTGCCGTTGCCGCAACACCGGATGCGGCCGGTGTTCTCGCTGCGATCCGGACGCTCGCCGCGCGACAAGACGCGCCTTGAGAGCGTTGGCGCCAGCGCATAGACTATGGTGTGCCGGTCATGCGCGCATACCGGTTCACGATACCGTAGGGAGATGGGCCATTGCCGAGAAAGAAGCAGATCGACAGTAGCCCCGCCGACGAAAACATCGAATCCGACGAATCCGCCGCACCCGATGAGGTCGCGCCGGAACCTCCGCAACCCGCCGAATCCGAAGTTGTTCTCGACCCGCCGGAGGCGGAAGCCGAAGCACCCGTCGATATCCCTGCTGCAGTCGAAGAAAGCCCACCACCACCTCCACCGGTCGCGCCACCTGCACCTGCCCGAAGGGGCGGGTTCTGGCCGCTCGCGCTCGGCGGCGCTGTCGCCGCAGGGCTCGGGTTTGCGGGCGCGGCGACCGTCTTTGCGCCAAGCCAGCCGATACCCCCTGACCGGAGCGAGGAACTGGCTGCCCTAACCGCCGAAGTGAAGGGCATGAACGAACGGATCGCGGCCCTTCGCGGTGACCTTGAGGCGCTTCGCAGCGATCCGCGTATCGCCGATCTTGCCGCGATGCAGGCGGAAACGCCCGGATTAATTGAAACCGCGATTGCCGATGCGGCTGCCCCGATGACTGCGCGTGTCGACGCCGCGCTGAAAAGTGTCGGTGACATGGACGCGCGGGTTGTCGCGCTGGAAAAACGGCCCATCGCCTCCGGTGCAGCCTCCGCGACCGCACTTGACGCGATTTCCAGGGAGATGGACGAACTGAGGGCAGAGATTGCGGCAAATCGGGATGCCGCCGCCGCGGTTGAGGCTCAGATCGCGGACGCCGCCGCCCAAGCCGCCAGCCGGATCGCGGCCGCAGAGGCGCAGACCGAGGAATTGAAGGCCGAGGCCGAGGCCGCCGCCCGCGCCACGACAATGCGCGCCTCGCTGAGCCGACTTTACGCCGCCTTCGACGCGGGCAGCTCGCTTGAAACCAGTCTGGCCGAACTGGCCGCGGCCGGCCTGACGGTGCCAGCCGAACTGACCGAGGCCGCCAATGCGGTCCCAAGCCTTGCCTCCTTGCGCGCGGGTTTTGCCGGGGCCGCCCGCAATGCCCTTGCCGCCACGCTGAAGCCGGCCGAGGCGGATACAACCTGGGACAAGGTCGTCACCTTCATGCGCAGCCAGTCCGGGGCGCGTTCGCTCAGCCCGCGTGCCGGCGACGACCCCGATGCCATCCTGTCGCGCGCCGAAGCGGCGCTGGGCACCGGCGATCTGGCATCCGCGCTCAGTGAATTGCAGGCCCTGCCGGACCCGGGCAAGGATGCCATGGGCGAATGGATCACCCTCGCCACCCGCCGCGTCGCGGCCAAAGACGCCATCGCCGCCCTGGCGCAGCAAGTGAATTGAGGCCGCAATGATCTGGTCCTTCGTAAAGATCGTTCTGTTCGTGGCCGCCGTTGCGGCCCTCACGCTGGCGGCCGGGCATATCGCCGATACCGGCGGGTCCGTGCGCATCGCCATAGCGAATATGGAATTCACCTTCGGCCCGGTTCAAGCCATCATAGCGGCCATTCTGGTGCTGGTACTTCTCTGGCTTACCTTGAAGGCGCTGGGCCTCATGGCGGCGTTCCTGCGCTTTCTGAACGGCGATGAAACCGCGCTCAGCCGCTATTTCGACCGTAACCGGGAACGCAAGGGCTATCAGGCGCTGGCCGACGCGCTGATGGCGCTCGCCTCGGGCGAGGGGCGCGCCGCCATTGCCCAAGCGACAAAGGCGGAGAAGTATCTGCAGCGGCCGGAACTGACCAACCTTCTGACCGCACAGGCAGCAGAACTGGCGGGCGACCGCAAACGCGCGACGGAAGTCTACAAGCGGCTTCTGGCCGATGACCGCACCCGATTTGTCGGTGTGCGCGGGCTGATGAAACAGAAGCTCGCCGAGGGTGATACCGAAACCGCCCTCAAGCTCGCCGAAAAAGCCTTCGCGCTGAAGCCGAAGCACGAAGAGGTGCAGGACGCGCTGATGCAGCTTCAGGCCTCGACCGGCGACTGGAAGGGGGCCCGTACCGTTCTTGGCGCAAAGCTGAAACAGGGCCTTCTGCCGCGCGACGTGCACCGGCGGCGGGATGCCGTGCTCGCCCTGCAGGAAGCCAAGGAGGTCTTCGCCGAAAACGCCACCATCGAGGCGCGCGAAGCGGCGATCGAGGCCAACCGCCTGTCGCCCGACCTCATTCCGGCTGCGGTTCTGGCGGCGGAAAGCTATACGATCGACAAGAAACCGAAAATGGCCGTGCGCATCCTGAAAAAGGCGTGGTCGGCCCAGCCCCACCCCGATCTTGCGGCCGCCTTCGCCGCCATCGCGCCGGAGGAAACCCCGGCCGCACGGCTGAAGCGCTTCGAACCCCTCCTTGCGATCAATCCCGATCACGAGGAAACGAAGCTTCTGCGCGCCGAACTCAACATCGCGGCCGAGGATTTTCCGGCCGCCCGCCGCGCCCTCGGCAACCTGCCCGAACAGCATCCGACCGCCCGCAGCCTGACGATCATGGCCGCGATATCGCGCGGCGAGGGCGAGGATGATGAACTCGTGCGCGGCTGGCTGACCCGTGCACTTGCCGCGAACCGGGGGCCGAAATGGGTCTGCGACAAGTGCCACAACGTCTTTTCCGACTGGCGGCCCACCTGCGACAGCTGCGGCAGTCTGGACACGCTTTCGTGGCGCGAACCGCCCGGCGCTGCGGCACAGGCCGAGGCCGCCGCGGAGATGATGCCGCTCTTCGTCGGCACCACCGCGGCCGCGACTGGGGACCGGACCGATGACGATACCGCCGGGGAGAGTATCCACGATCTGGACGAGGCGATGATCATCGACGAAGATGTCGGTCGCAAGGCGCAGGCGTGAACCACCGGACAGGACCGGCCATCGGGCGATGAACCGCAAACTCCTCCTCATCGTCATTGACGGCGTGCCCTGGGCGAACTGGCGCCGCCTTTTCGGCAATCTCGAAGGCTGGGTCGACAGCGGCGCGGCGCGGGTCTGGCGGATGCGCTCTGTCCTGCCCTCCACCTCCGCCTCCTGCTATGCCTCCATCCATACCGGGGTGGCGCCGGCCGAACATGGCTGCACCGGCAATGACAATGTCTTCCGCCTGTCGCATCCCGACATCTTTTCCGAGGTGCGCCGCGCCGGGGGTGTCACCGGGGCCGTCACCCATTCCTTCTGGTCGGAATTCTTCAACCGCGCGCCCTTCGATCCGGTGCGCGACATCGAATATGACGAACCCGAAAGCGCCTCCATCAACCACGGCCGGTTCCACACGATGACGGGCTATGGGCTGATCAATCAGATGACGCCCTGCGACGCCGATCTCTTCGCCACGCTGACGATGCTTGCCGGGCGTTTCGGGCTCCATTACGGCATCCTGCACACATGCACGCTCGACAGCATGGGGCACCGGTTCTTCCATGACTGCAAGGAAATGGACGATGCCTGTTTCCGGCTGGACGAAATGCTGGCGCCTTACGTCACGCGCTGGCGCGACATGGGGTATGAGGTCATCGTGACCGCCGATCACGGGCAGGACGCGCGCGGCCATCATGGCGGGCGCGGCGAGGCGCAGCAGGACTTCGCTCTTTACTACTTCGGCCCGGCATCGGGACCGGATGCCGATGTGCTTCTTGACCAGCGCCAGCTCGCCCCGACAATACTCTCACGCCTCGGCGCGCCGGTGCCGCCGACGATGAAGGCCGCACCCTTCCTTCGCGAATGACCGCGCCTGTCAGGGTGACGGTTGCGGGAAGGTGGCTCAGCCGCCGGTTCTGAGGATGCTCGTGATCCCGGCGACCCCGGTATCACCGCCGCCGACATAGAGGATCGTCACCGTATCCCCGGCAACGAGATCGGGCGAAAGCTCCGTCTTGTCGCCGAGGGGCCAGATCGTCTTGTCGTCAAGCACGATAATCTTCGCCACCCGGTCGAAGGCGAGGATGGTGCCGGTGGTCTCATCGGCAAGGGCGGGGCAGGCGAGTAACAGGGAACAGGCAAACAGCAGCGCGCGCATCGGCGTCACTCCTTGAGGGTTGCGGGGCCAAGACTACCACCGCGCCCCTGAGTCGGGCAGGGGGATCGCAAGCGAATCATACGCGCCCCGCGAAACCGTGGTATCCTCCGCATCGCCCAACCTGCGATGGATTGCCGGCGCAGCGACGATTGCTTCGGACAGCTGCGCCGAAATCGCTGGCGGGGCGCGACTTGCCTTCGAACTTTCTTTTCTCGAATGACCGTCGCCCGTGTCTCAGGACACCGGGGGGCGGAGCAATTGGCTTCTGAATTTCACATATCCAGGGAGGTTAATGAAAATGGTATCCTACCGTATGTGGGTGCCCAACCGCCGCGGCCGCGCGGACCTGCATTTCAACGCACCGGAAATCAAGAAGATATCGGTCGTGCATATCACCGTCAGCGAGGCGACGGCGCTTGACAGCGTTCATCTGCTCGGCGGTCAGACCTTCGTGCCAAACTTTGGCGCGGCGAGCATCACGCTGCAGAACGTTTCCGTGCGCGATGGCGGGGTCGATTTCTACGTCTTCGTGGACTGGAGCACGCCCTTGAACCTCGTCACTGACATCACGATCATGGACCCCCCCGCCCAGATCGTTATCGGATCCTGAAAAATGACGAAGATAGGCGCGTGGGCGGGACGCCTGTTCCGCCCACGCGGCACCTCTGGCACCAGCCGGCGTGTTGCAGCGGGCTGTGGCGTGCATGCACATGCGGACCGCACCCATGCGGCGCCTGCCCATTCCACACCCGAACATACGCATCGCCAAGACGAAACCGGCAGGCAGCATCCTGACGGAGACGGCGGTTCGGCATGCCGATGGCCTCGGCCTCGTCCGCGCGGTGACGGATGCTGGGGACGGAAATCACTATCGCCGACCCCAACATCACATTCTATTGATACGAGACGAAGAATCGATCACAGAGAAAGCCGGGGAACATCTGGAAATCAATTAGGCGAAAAAATGAACCCAGAGAAACTCATTAATACGATTTACCTTGGTGATAGGTTTTGCAAGGCATTTGTCATCGATGGATGGAATTCGGAAATTCGAGTTCAAGTCGATTGTATATCGCGCGTGAGGGGTATGAATTGGAATTTCTATCAAAAAGAAGATCTCGTTGATGGGTGGCTAGTATTCACCGGTGTAAGAGAATTCACATTGGATCCGGCCGGTCCATTGCCAAATGACTCTATCAATGATTTTCAAATTGAAGAGAGCAGGGTATCAGTGGGAGCGACCGGATTTGCACTGTTTGTGTCCTCTTGTGATAGCTCCGGAACATCAACTGAAATAAAGGTCCGCATATCCGCGACCGGATTTTGCATAGAGACTAATGATGATAAAAGAACACGCATATATGATTAGGTATGCGTGGGGGGGACCTCGATTTTCTACCACCATGGCGAGGCGAGAGGTGCTGCCGGGCAGAACTACTGAACATCCGACACTTGACTTGGCCAAGCGCGAGGCCTTCTGCCGTCCGTAGCGACAGATTCCCTACGCAAGACCTACGGCTGAACCACGCGGACCCGACACCTCAGATTGCCCGCTGCGCTACCGGATCGCCCGGGCCACGGTCTCCATCAGGATGTGGGGGATGTCGGCGGGGGTGTAGCCCTCCTCGCTCCGCCAATGGGCCAGCGCGATCAGGCCGAGGCCCAGAAACGCAAAGGCAATCGGACCGATGAGCGAGCGTCCCCCGGCAAAGGCGGACACCATCGCGGGCAGGGAAAGCACGGCGGTCACAAGGCCCGCGACAAGGATCAGATCGGTATCCATGCTGCCCTTCCCGGCCGGTCCTCGACCTTCGGGGGCGAGCCTATTCCGGATCGGTCCGGAAGATCAATCTTTCGTCACAGGGCGCGACCCGCAGGATATTGGTGGTGCCCTTGACGTTGAAAGGAACACCGGCCGTCACCACGATCTGCTCCGTCTCGGTGGCGAAACCCTCTTCCCGCGCGGCGCGGGCTGCGCCGACCACGGCCATCTTGAATCGGTCGACGGACTCGGTCAGCACGCAATGCACACCCCAGGTCAGGCAAAGCCGGCGGAGCGTGCCGACAATCGGCGTCAGCGCGATGATCGGCACATGCGGGCGTTCGCGTGCGACAAGGCTTGCCGTCGTGCCTGACTGGGTGAAGCAGCAGATGGCCTTGATATCCGTTGTCTCCGCGATTTCGCGCGCGGCGGACACGATGGCGTCGGCGACGGTCTGGCGGTTGGCGCGGCGGCTCGCGTCGATCACCTCGCGGTAGACCGGGTCGCTTTCGACCGACTTGGCCACATTGTCCATGGTCGCTACCGCCTCCACCGGGAACTGCCCGGCGGCGGACTCGGCCGACAGCATCACGGCATCCGCCCCTTCGTAGATCGCGGTCGCAACGTCGGAAACCTCGGCCCGCGTCGGCATCGGCGATTCGATCATCGATTCAAGCATCTGGGTCGCCACGATGACCGGCTTGGCCGCCGACCGGCAGGCCCGGACGAGCCGCTTCTGGATCGGCGGGACGGAGTGGATGGGCAGTTCCACCCCAAGATCGCCGCGCGCCACCATGATGCCGTCGGTTGCTGCCAGAATCTCGGCAAAGGCGGTGACAGCGGCAGGTTTTTCGATCTTGCACATGATCGCGGCGCGGCCCTTGGTCAGCGCCCGCGCCTCGTGCACGTCTTCGGCCCGCTGCACGAAGGAAAGGGCCAGCCAGTCCACGCCAAGCTCGCAGGCAAACTCCAGATCGGTCCGGTCCTTGTCCGAAAGTGCCGCGAGCGGCAGCACGACATCGGGCACGTTCACGCCCTTGTGATTGGAAATTGTGCCGCCATGGGTGACGGTGCAATCGGCGAAATCGCTGCCGCAGGCCCTGACCTTCAGCCGGATCTTGCCGTCATTGACCAGAAGCGAGGCGCCCGGCGTCAGTGCGGCAAAGATTTCGGGGTGCGGCAGGCAAACACGGGTGGCATCGCCTAGAACCTTGTTGAGGTCGAACCGGAACGGGGCGCCATCGGCAAGCTCGGCCGACCCGCCGGTAAAATCCCCGACCCGTAATTTCGGCCCCTGAAGGTCGGCGAGGATGGCGATGGGCCGGCCCATATCCGCCTCCACCTTGCGGATGATCGCATGTCGCGCCGCCTGATCCCTGTGGGTGCCGTGGCTCATGTTCAGCCGGAAGACGTCTGCCCCTGCCTCGTAAAGCGCGCGGATCGTATCATAGTCGCTGGAAGCAGGGCCGAGCGTGGCGACGATCTTGACATTGCGATTGCGTCTCATGGCTGGTCCTTGTCCTGATTGCGCTATCATTCCCGGGCGGTTTCTCTATGGCGGAAATCACCTGCCACGGCAACTGGCGCTTTTCGGGCGGCTCGCGTAAAGGAAACCGACCCAAGCACGTGTCGAGGCCATGACAAACACGCCCTATGAGATCATCGGTGCCGACCGGCCCTCCCGCTGGCTAGTGACCTGCGATCATGCGACGAACCGGGTGCCGGATTGCCTTGGCGGCACGCTCGGCATCGCGCCCGCCGATATGGCCCGTCACATCGCCTATGATGTGGGCGCGGCTGGCGTGGCACGGCATCTGGCCGCGCGGCTGAATGCGCCCGCAATCCTGTCCGATTTCTCGCGCCTTGTGATCGACCCTAATCGGGGCGAGGACGATCCGACACTTGTGATGAAGCTCTATGACGGCACGATCATTCCGGCCAACCGCAACGTCGATGCGGCCGAGACGGAGCGTCGGCTGAATGCGTTCCACCGGCCCTATCACGATGCCTACGCCATCCTGGCCGCCCGCCGGCCGGACACGGTCATCTGCGCTGTCCACAGCTTCACGCCACGGCTGAACGGCCGCGCACAGCGGCCGTGGCAGATCGGTGTCCTCTATTCGCACCTTGATGAACGGCTGGCAAAACCGCTAATCGCTCGGCTCGTGGCCGAAGGCTTCGTGACCGGCGACAACGAACCCTATCTCGGTCATCTGGACGGCGACGCCATCGACCGCCATGCCCTGCAACCCGGGCGGCCGAATGTCCTGATCGAGCTGCGCAATGATCTGATCGCCCAGGAGGATGGGCAGATCGCCTGGGCCGACCGGCTTGCCCCGATCCTTGACGACGTGCTCGATCAGTCCCAGCTTTAGACCGGAAGGAGACCCGCCATGGATGACGCCACCCGCACCGAGCTAGAGGCCGCCGCTTTCCGTGCCCTGCGCCACCATCTGATGGAAAAGCGCACCGATGTGCAGAATATCGACCTGATGAACCTCGCCGGGTTCTGCCGTAATTGCCTGTCCCGCTGGTATCAGGAAGCGGCCGCCGAGCGCGGCATCGAGATGACGAAGGATGAAGCGCGCGAGATCTATTACGGGATGCCCTATGAGGACTGGCGGGCCAGATATCAGACCGAGGCCGGTGCGGACAAGCAGGCCGCGTTCGCGAAGGCGTTCAAGGAAAACGTCGGGGGCTGAGCATTGGCCGGCAGGGGGGCGACCGACCGATGAGCACTTCCGTTCATGCCGATGCGGCGGCGACAGTCCGCGTCAGTGCCCGGCGGTTTGAACCTTCGCCGTTTCGCAGTTGCTATGAGAATCCCGAGACGGTGATGGGTGTCTATGCCGGGCGCTACTATGCCGTCGCCAATGGCGAGGATCGGGTGGCCTGTTACTGGGCCTTGCGGCAGAAGGCCGCGCTTTACGATGTGCCTGAACGGCCCGTGGAAATCAGCGGTCCGGATTCGGTGCCATTTCTCGAACACATCTTTGCCGCCGCATCGCCACGCTTGGTGAGGGCCGGGGGCGCTACGCCATTGCCTGCACACCGAAAGGCGGCATATTCATCGACGGAATCCTGTTTCGCCTTGGCGCGGACCGGTTCTGGTATGTTCAGCCCGACGGCGCGCTGGAAACCTGGCTGCTCGCGCATGGCGAGGGTTACGATGTGACCGTCTCCGACCCTCAGTCGCGCGTCCTGCAGATACAGGGGCCAGCTTCGCCTGCGATCATGGCCGCCGCTTCCGGCGGGGCCATCAACGCGACGATGGGGTATTTCCACGCCGGGTACTTCGATCTGGGTGGTCAACGGCTCTATGTCTCGCGGACCGGCTGGACCGGTGAAATGGGCTACGAGGTCTACACCCAGGGCGCAGAGACCGATTGCCCCCGCCTTTGGGATCATCTGATGGCCGCAGGCGCGCCGCATGGCATGCTCTTTTCCAGTCTCGGCTCCATGGAAACACGCAGGATAGAAGCCGGGATTCTCGACAGTGGCACCGATTTCGACCGGACGATGACACCGTATCAGGCCGGGCTGGGTGCGCTTGTCGATCTCGACAAGCCGGGCTTCATCGGGCGCGAGGCGTTGGGAAGAGCCGACCGGGGCAAGGTGCTTTACGGTCTGACCTGCACATCTGCTACACCGGGCTACCGTGCAGACCTGTTTGACGGAGCGGGTGAGAAGGTCGGTGCCGTTACCGCCGGTGCCTGGTCGCCCTACCTGAACTGCGGCATTGGCTACGCACGCATGGGTTCGCCCGGCAGCTGGGCCGGAAAACGGCTGCAGCTGGCGGGCACGGACGGACAACGCCACGATTGCATGATTGTGGACCTGCCATTCTACGACCCCGAAAAACGCATCCCGAGGGGGCTGGAGCGAGTCGACTGGACCGCAGCCGGCGGGGATAGCTAGCCCCGCGCTGCGTGCAGCCCAGGGTCATCCTTTTGCGTGGAAGAAATCGTAGATTTTCTGCGCCATCCCCTCGGATATCCCTTCGACCGCCTTCAGATCTGCCAGCCCCGCCCGGCTGACGGCCTTTGCCGATCCGAAATGCGCCAGCAATGCCCGTTTTCGCGCCGCGCCAATGCCCGCGACCTCGTCGAGCGGGGTTGCGCCCAGGGCCTTGGATCTCTTTGCCCGATGGGCCCCGATTGCCCATCTGTGCGCCTCGTCCCGGAGCCGCTGGACAAAGTAAAGGACCGGGTCGTTATGCCTGAGCGCGAAGGGGGGTTTGCCGGGGCGGTGAAACTCCTCCTTGCCGGCGTCGCGGTCGATCCCTTTGGCGACCCCGATCATGGCGATGTCCTCGACGCCGAGCTCCTCCATGATACCGGCCACCGCCGAAACCTGCCCCGCGCCGCCGTCGATCAGAAGAAGGTCGGGCCAGGCGCCGGTTTCGCGGTCTGGGTCTTCCTTCAGAAGGCGCTCGAACCGGCGGGTCAGCACCTCCTTCATCATGCCGAAGTCGTCGCCGGGGGTAAGGTCGGCGCCCTTGATATTGAACTTCCGGTACTGGCTTTTCACGAAACCTTCGGGGCCCGCCACGATCATGCCGCCCACGGCATCCGTGCCCTGGATGTGAGAGTTGTCGTAGACCTCGATCCGCTGCGGGGCCGTGTCGAGATCGAAGGCCTCGGTCAGCCCTTCGAGTAGTTTCGACTGTGCCGCATTCTCGCTCATCCGCCGCGCAAGGCTTTCACGGGCATTGCGGGCCGCGTTTTCCATCAGTTCGGCCTTTTCGCCGCGCTGCGGGACCGACAGTTCGACCTTGCGGCCCGCCCGGTCCGACAGCAATTCGACCATCAGGTCGGAATCCTCGATGGCGTGGCTGAGAAGGATAAGCCGCGGCGGCTCCTTGTCGGCGTAGAATTGGCCGAGAAAGGCCTCGATCACCTCAGCCTCATCCGCGCCGGCGCCGGTTCGCGGATAATAGTCGCGGTTTCCCCAGCTCTGATTGGCGCGGATGAAAAAGACCTGGACGCAGGCCTGCCCACCTTCCATGTGAAGCGCGATGACGTCCGCCTCGGCGACCCCTTTCGGGTTAATGCCCTGAACCTGCTGCACCTGTGTCAGCGCCTTGATCCGGTCCCGGATCGCCGCGGCGCGCTCAAAGGCCATATTGTCGGATGCCGCGCGCATTTCACCGGCGAGTTTGGCCTGGACCTGCGTCGAGCGTCCCTGCAGGAACCGCTCCGCATCCTCGACAAGCGCCCCGTAGTCCGTTTCGTCGATCAGACCGACACACGGCGCCGAACATCGCTTGATCTGGTAGAGAAGGCAGGGACGGCTGCGGCTGGAAAACATCGCATCCGAGCAGTTCCTGAGAAGAAAGACGCGCTGAAGCTGGTTCAGGGTCCGATTGACGGCGCCGGCGCTGGCGAAGGGGCCGTAATAGTCGCCCTTTTCCTTCTTCGCACCACGGTGTTTCTTGATCTGGGGAAAGGCATGTTCCCGGCTGACAAGGATGTTCGGGAACGACTTGTCATCCCTGAGAAGCACATTGAAATAGGGCTTCAGCTGCTTGATCAGGTTCTGTTCCAGAAGCAGCGCCTCGGTTTCTGTCCGCGTCGTCAGGAACATCATCGAATGGGTCTGCGACACCATCCGCGCGATACGGCCGGAATGACCCGCCGGCCGGGCATAGTTCGAAACCCGCGCCTTCAGGTTGCGCGCCTTGCCGACATAGAGCACCCGCCCCTCGGCATCGAGCATCCGGTAAACCCCGGGCGAGGCATCGAGCGCGCGCAGATATGACTGGATCAGCCGGTGCCCGCTCACTGGCGGGCCGGCGGTTTCCGTCGTGGAATGCGCATCTTTGCCGGACATGTCGTTAACGTTTGATTCTGGGTCTTGGCTGCAATCTTACGGAAGGCTGCGCAAGAGAAAACCTGTCCACGAAAATTGTGGATAACTCTGGTGAAAAGATTTGGGCGGCAAGAATTTTTCCTTGTTTTCGGCAGGCTTCGTTGGTTTGCCTATTTTTTAGGCACAATTGCAGGGCATTGAAAATAAACGACATTTTTTGTGACCTGCACAAATCACTGAAACCATTGAGAGAATCGTAACGGTTTTGTTACGACCTGCCGCCTGAGTGGACAAGTCAAGGCTCCTATGCGCGATTTCATAGGTTTTTTTCGCCTAGCGCCCGAGAATATCGGACGTTTTCCAGGACAGATGCTGACCGCCATCGGGGCAGATCAACTGCCCTGTAACCGTTTGTGCATCAATGAAATATCCCAGTGCGGCGGTAATGTCCTCAGGATCGGCGCCGCGCGCCAGCACCGTCGCGGCGCGCTGGGCCAGAAACTGCTCTTCACTCTGGTTGGCACCCTTCAAGGTGCTGCCGGGCCCAATGGCATTCACCCGGACATGGGGGCCAAGGGCCCGCGCCGCCGTCTGGGTGAAGGCCCAAAGCCCCATCTTGGCGATGGTGTATGACATGAATTCCGGCGTCAGCTTGCGCACCCGCTGATCGAGCATATTGACGACGAGCGCGCTTTGCCGACCCGCTGCATCTGCTGCGCCGCCCACCTGTACCTGCGCCGCGAAATCCTGTGTCAGGGCAACAGGGGCCCGAAGGTTGGATTCGATGCTACGGTCCCAGCTTTGCCGCGTCATGCTGCGGATATTGTCATATTCGAAGATCGAGGCGTTGTTGACGAGAATGCTCAGCGGCCCGCCCAGCGCTTCGGCCGCGCGGCCGACCAGCGTCCGGGTGTCCGCCTCGTTCAGGAGGTCGGCGCGAAGCACGGCCGCCTTCACGCCCATTGCCCGGGCGTCCGCCGCCGTTGCTTCGGCCTCTGCCGCCGAGGTCGAATAGTGGATTGCAACGTCGATGCCGCGTCCCGCCAGATAAAGCGCCATCGCCCGACCCAGCCGCCTGGCCGCCCCTGTCACCAGCGCGCGTTCCGTCATGCCTTGCCCCCGCGCTGGCAGACACAAGGGCTGTTGCCGATCAGCGGGCGGCCGCAGGACCGGCATCTTGCCCCCTTCCGCCGCGCCATGATCGCCGGAAACCTAAGCCGCCCAAAGAGCGCGAGAACCGCCATGCCGATCAGGAAGAAACTGATGACCTTGATCATCGCTCAAAGCCCGAACCGCGCCCAAAGCGCGCGTTCCTCAACCTGATCGAGGGTCGCACCGATGAGGCCCGCACCAAGCCGCTGAAAAAGCGACCGTTTGACGCCGTAGGGCACGATCTGGACCTTGTCGCCGTAAAGCTCTTTCAGCTTCGGCACCAAATGGGCCACGCCATCGGCCAGCCCGAGATCGACGGCCGCCTGGCCAACCCAGACATCGCCGGTAAAAAGATCGGTATCAGCGGCAAGCTTGCCGGCGCGGCGCTGTGATACCTGCGCCTTGAAGGCCTCGTGAATGGGGTCGAGAAGACCGCGCAGGCGCTTCACGTCCTCCGCTTTCTCTGGACGGAACGGGTCAAGAAGGCTCTTTGACTTGCCCGCCGTGTGGACCCGGCGCTCGATCCCGTGGCGTTCGAGCAGGGCCGGAAAGCCGAACCCGGCCGAAATGACGCCAATGGACCCGACGAGCGAACTGCTGTCGACCCAGATGTCATCCGCAGCTGTCGCCAGCCAGTATCCACCGGACGCCGCCACATCCTCGACAAAGGCGTGAACCGGAATTTTCCGGTCTTCCGCCAGCCGCCTGATCCTGGCCGCGATCAGGGCGGATTGCACCGGCGAGCCACCGGGCGAATTGATTGCCAGCGCCACGGCGGCCGGCTTGCCCCGCCGGAACGCCCGTTCGACGACCGGTTCAAGCGCCGCATCGCTCAGCCCGCCGCCGGTGCGGTTTCCGGCGGCAATCGCCCCTTGCAGGCGGATCACGGCGACGCGTGGCGGTGACTTGATGAAGGGTATGAACCGTCTCATAGCCACCGATGTAATGCCACGTGCGGGTGTGAACAATAGCGGATGGCGCGTGCCGTCGGGGGCAGCCATACGGCCGCAATGGTCGAAGCAGGAAAGCCACGAGACCGACG
>JAWKXJ010000006.1:72500-323461 GCA_041397105.1 Paracoccaceae bacterium | reverse complement strand
CGACCTCTTCGCCTCGGACGGCGTGATGACAAAGCGCCCGATCCGTGCCCTGACAATGTCGGCCTTGGCGCCGCGTCCGGGCGAGGTCCTTTGGGATCTTGGCGCGGGCTCGGGTTCCATTTCCGTCGAATGGTGCCTCGCAGCGCCGGGGACGGTGGCCCATGCGGTCGAGGCGCGGGCGGACAGGGCCGCGAACGCGCGCGCGAATGCCGCGAATTTCGGGTTGGCCCGCCGGTTGGCGGTCACGGAGGCGGATTGGCCAGAGGCACTGGCGGGCCTGCCGACGCCAGATGCGGTTTTCATTGGCGGCGGGGCGAATCCGGCTGGAATAGAGACTGTTTGGGCAGTGATGCCTGTCGGGGCGCGGCTGGTGGTCAACGCGGTGACGATTGAATCGGAGGCGTTGCTGGCCGGGTTGAATGCCGAAAAAGGGGGCAGCCTGATGCGGGTGGAAATTGCCAGCGCCGCACCGCTTGGGCGGATGCGCGGCTGGGAACGCGCGCGCCCGGTTGTGCAGTGGAGCGTGGTGAAATGAGGGTTGCCGGGATCGGTTTTCGCGGGGCGGCGACCGTAGCGTCGCTGAAGGATGCGTTGCGACGTGCCGGCGGCGGGGCGGAGTTGCTGGCCACGGCGGAGGCCAAGGCGGAAAGTGCGACTGCCCGGGAACTTGCGGCGGAGTTGGGACTGTCGCTCTGCGGATATTCGCGTGCGGTGCTGGCCGCGCAGACAGTGCTGACGCACTCGGCGAAGGTGGCGGAACGGTTCGGTACAGGTTCGGTGGCCGAGGCGTCGGCACTGGCCGCGGCCGGGCCGGGGGCGCGGCTTCTGGGGCCGCGTGTGGTATCTGGCGACGGGCTGGCCACGGCCGCCATCGCGATTGGGAGAGACGAATGACTGTGCATTTCATTGGCGCCGGGCCGGGCGCCCCGGACCTTCTGACCCTGCGTGGCCGCGACCTGATCGCCGCCTGCCCGGTCTGCCTTTATGCCGGATCGCTGGTGCCTGAGGCGGTGCTAGGCCACTGCCCTGCGGGTGCGAGGATCGTCAATACCGCGTCCCTGTCGCTGGACGAGATCATTGCCGAGATCAGCGCGGCGCATGAGGCGGGCCAGGATGTGGCGCGGCTGCATTCGGGGGACCTCTCGGTCTGGTCGGCGATGGGCGAGCAATTGCGGCGGTTGCGGGAGCTTGGCATTCCCTATGACGTGACGCCGGGCGTGCCCTCCTTTGCCGCCGGGGCGGCGGCCTTGGGGGCGGAACTGACCCTGCCGGGCGTCGTGCAGTCGGTTGTGCTGACCCGCACCTCGGGGCGCGCGACCTCCATGCCGCCCGGCGAGACGCTGGAGAATTTCGCGCGGACCGGTGCCGTGCTGGCGATCCATCTCTCGGTCCACGTGCTGGAGAAGGTCGTGGCGGAGCTGACCCCGCATTACGGTGCCGATTGCCCGGTCGCGGTGATCTGGCGGGCGAGCTGGCCTGACCAGCGCATCGTGCGCGCGACGTTGGAGACACTGGAAACGGCGGTGGGCGCCGAGATGGAGCGCACGGCACTGATCTTTGTCGGCCGGTCCATCGGGGCGGAGGAGTTCGATGAAAGCAGGCTCTATGCCGGTGACTATGACCGCCGTTACCGTCCCGTCGGCACGCATCCCCGCTATCCGGAGACGGGGGCGTGATTGCCCTTGTTTCGTCCCGTCGCTGGCGGGCCGACCGACGGGGGGGGCTGCCTGCCCCCCGCACCCCCCGGGGGGATTTCCGGACAGAAAGCGGGGCAGGCCGTGTTGCCTGACGGGCTGATCATCGCGGCGCCGGCCTCGGGGACAGGCAAGACGACCCTGATGCTGGGGCTTCTGGGGGCGTTTCGGGCGCGGGGGATCGTGGTCCAGCCTTTCAAATCGGGCCCGGATTACATCGACCCGGGCTTCCATCGCGCGGCCTCTGGCCGGGTTTCGGTGAACCTCGATACCTGGGCGATGGATGCGCGCCGGATCGCTGGGCTGGCAGATGCGGCCTTGGGCACCGACCTTGTGCTGGCTGAGGGGGCGATGGGGCTCTTTGACGGGGTAGTGCGGGCGGGCGAGGCCGGGACCGGGGCTTCTGCAGACCTGTCTGCGCTGACGGGCTGGCCGGTGGTGCTGGTTCTGGATGTCTCCGGTCAGGCGCAATCGGCGGCGGCGGTGGCGCTGGGGTTTTCGCGGATGCGGCCGGATGTGGCCGTGGCGGGCGTCGTCCTGAACCGGGTCGCATCGCCCCGCCACGAGGCGCTGGTGCGAGCGGGGATGGACGCCGTGGGTATCCCTGTCTTCGGCGCCCTGCCGCGGCGGGCGTCGATCGAGGTGCCGGAGCGGCATCTGGGGCTGGTGCAGGCCGAGGAGACGCCGGAACTGGACCGGATCATCGCAGATGCGGCGGAATTCGTGGCAGCATATGTCGACCTCGGGACATTGCGGGCGGCGGCGGGCGCGACAAAGTTGGCGTCCGGGGGCCGGGCCGCGGTCGTGCCGCCGGGCCAACGGATCGCGCTGGCGCGCGATGCGGCCTTTTCCTTCATCTATCCGCATCTTCTCGATGGCTGGCGCGCGGCGGGGGCGGAGATCCTGCCTTTCTCGCCCTTGGCGGACGAGGCGCCCGACGGGGGTGCGGACTGCTGCTGGTTGCCGGGGGGTTATCCGGAACTGCACGGAGGCACGCTTGCGGCGGCGGGCCGGTTCCGGCAGGGGCTAAGGCGCTTTGCCGAAACCCGTCCGGTCCATGGCGAATGCGGGGGGTACATGGCCATGGGCGCGGCGATCGTCGACCGTGACGGGGTGCGCCACGACATGGCGGGGCTTCTTGGCCTCGTGACATCTTTTGAGAAGCGGAAGATGCATCTCGGCTACCGGTTGGCCGAACTTCTGTCCCCGGTGCCGGGACACGCAGCGGGGGCGCGGCTTCGCGGCCATGAATTTCACTACTCGACGATCCTCGACCAGCCGGATATGGCGCTGGCGCGGGTCGCCGATGCAACCGGCGATACCGTGGCCGAAACCGGGTCGCGCCGGGGCCATGCCACCGGTACCTTCTTTCACCTGATCGCGGAGGCGACATGACGGGGTTCGTGAGTTTCGTGTCCGCCGGGCCGGGGGACCCCGAGCTTCTGACGCTGAAGGCGGTCGACCGGCTTGGGAAGGCGGATGCGGTCCTGTTCGATGACCTGTCGTCGGGTCCGATCCTTGCCAAAGCGAGGGCGGGCGCGGATATGGTCGGGGTCGGCAAGCGGGCGGGGCGCGCCTCGCCGAAGCAGGACCATGTGAGCCGGCTGCTCGTCGATTACGCGACGTCGGGCGCGAGGGTCGTGCGGCTCAAGTCCGGTGACAGCGGTCTGTTCGGGCGGCTGGAGGAGGAGATCATGGCCTGTCGCGCGGCCGGGATCGGTTATGAGATCATTCCCGGTGTGACATCGGCAATGGCCGCGGCGGCGGCGGCGGGGATCCCCCTGACGCGGCGGCTGACCGCCCGGCGGGTGCAATTCGTGACCGGCCATGACGTGACCGGTGCGCTGCCCGAGGATCTGAACCTCGCTGCGCTGGCCGATCCGATGGCGACGACGGTGATCTTCATGGGCAAGCGGACCTTCGCGGAACTGGCCCGTCGCTTGCAGGAGGCGGGTCTGCCGGCAGGAACCCCGGCCCTTCTGGCCGAAAGCGTCTCTACCCCAGCGGAAAAGATCGTTCGGGGAACGCTCGGTTCTATGGTGCGGCTGATCGCGGCGGAGGCTGCGGACGGCCCGGCGCTGATCCTTGTCGGGCCGCTGGCCGAGGGCGGATGAAGGGCGTCGCGGTCACCCTCTGCCGGTCCTGCCCTGACGGGCAGGAGGGGCTGGCCGGGCGTCTGCGTGCGGCCCTGGGGGATGCCGTTGCGTTCCGGGAGGTCGATTGCATGTCCGGTTGCACCCGGCCCGTGACCGTGGCCTTTCGGGCCGAGGGCAAGACGGCCTACCTTTTCGGGGATATCACGGTGGCGGATATCCCGAACCTCGTCACCTTCCTGCGGCTCTACGCCGGTTCGGTAGACGGCGATCTGGCGGATGCCCGCCCGCTCGGCCCGCTCAGGGGAAAGGCGATCGCGCGCATTCCCGGCTGAAATTTCGCCGCCTTGTGGCGGCGACCCGCCGGGGAGGCGCTGCCTCCCCGGACCCCACCGAGGTATTTCGGCAAGATGAAGGGGCGAGGTCGCAATCCGGCACCCTGACGGCGCTAATCCGCCTTGACCGGATGGCGGTAATGCTGGCAGATGATGCCTGCATGGTGTCCGTTGGGCGCGAAGCGTCCGGACCGAAACGGGAATGGGGTAGGGTGGACCAAAGGCGGCACCCGAAGCCCCGACCGCCCCCGCGACTGTGAGCGGCGAGCGGCTTTCCAATGGCCACTGGGGTCACCCCGGGAAGGCGGAAAGTCGCAGCGACCCGCAAGTCAGGAGACCGGCCATGCGTAACGGTAACGCGAAGGCCGTCGGGTGTGACGGCAAGGAGAAGAATATGAACGCGATTAACCAATCCGCCGCGAAGACCTCGACCGGTCTTCTGTCCATCCTCTTCGTGGCGCTGATCGGCACCACGGTCATGTTCGTTGCGGGCCATGCCCAGTCGGCGGCCCTGCACGATGCCGCGCATGACATGCGCCATGCGACCGGATTTCCCTGCCACTAAGGCGGGCTGACGGTCCACTGATGATTCAACGTATGCTGGCCGGCGGGCTGATCGCCGGCTTTGCAGCGGGGTTGCTTGGCGCCCTGCTGCATTTCGCATTCGTTCAGGAGCTGATCCTTCTGGGCGAGGAATATGAAACGGGTGCGCTGGTGCATTTCGCCGGGGCCGGCGAGGGTGGTGCCGAAGCGGGCCACAGCCACACCGGGGGTGAGGTCGCGCATGATCACGGTGGCGAAGGGGGCGATGGTTCGGCCCTGACGCGTAACGGGCTTACGGTGCTCTTCACCGGGCTGATCTATGCGGGTTATGGCCTCATCCTGGTCGCTGGATTTGCGCTAGCCGAGCATTTCGGCCGCAGGATCGAGGCACGTGATGGCATCCTTTGGGGGATCGGCGGCTTTGCGGCATTTCAGCTTGCCCCGGCGATGGGGCTTGCACCGGAACTGCCGGGCACCATCGCCGCCGATCTTGGCGCACGGCAGGTCTGGTGGTGGGGCACTGTCCTTGCCACGGGAACGGGGCTCGCGCTTCTCGCATATGGTCGCAATCTGGTTGCCTGGGTGGTCGCGGGCGCCCTGCTTGCCGCCCCCCATGTCATCGGAGCGCCTGAGCTGGATGAATTCTTTGGCACGGCTCCGCCAGAGGTTGCCGCCGCTTTCTCGGCCCGTGTCTTGGGTGTCGGTCTGGCGGTCTGGGCCGTGATGGGCTGGCTCGCCGGGCGGATCTGGACGCGTGACATCGCCTGAGCTTTGCCAAAGTAAACAAACGGACCCCGCGCGATGGACTTGCGCGGGGCCTTCTGCCATCTGAGGGGCCATGATCGAGCTTCTTCTTGTCGGCATCGGAACGGGTAACCCCGATCACCTGACGCTTCAGGCGATCAAGGCGCTGAATTCGGCGGATCTGATCCTTATTCCCCGCAAGGGAGAAGCTAAGGAGGATCTGGCGGACCTGCGCCGGTCGATCTGTGCCGATGTGGTGACCAACCCAGCAACACGGTTCGCCGAATTCGACCTGCCAGTCCGCGACCCGTTGATTGCTGATTACCACGCGCGGGTGGAGGCATGGCACGATGCCATCGCCGGGGTCTGGACAGAGACTATTCCGGCGGAAATCGGGACAGCGGGCCGTGTTGCCCTGCTGGTCTGGGGCGACCCGTCGCTTTATGACAGCACGCTGAGGATCGCGGCGCGGGTCGGCCGTTCGCTGCCGATGTGCATGACCGTGATCCCCGGCATCACCTCGCTGCAGGCGCTGACGGCCGCCCATGCGATTCCAGTCAACGAGATCGGTGCGCCGTTCACGGTCACCACCGGGCGTCAGTTGCGTGACAGTGGATGGCCTGACGGTGCCGATACGCTGGTGATCATGCTCGACGGGGAGTGTTCGTTTCAGGCGATCGACGCCACGGGGGTTTCGATCTGGTGGGGCGCCTATGTCGGAATGGCTGAGGAGATCGTTCTTTCCGGACCATTGGCCGAGGTCGCGGAAGAGATCATTGCGACCCGTGCTGCGGCACGAAAGCGCCACGGCTGGATCATGGACATCTACCTGCTGCGCCGGAGGTGAGGCCCCGGCCTCAGCCCTGCCGGATCGTGTCGCCGCGCTGCAGGACGGGCGTCAGCTCGACATGTTCGCCGCCGACAAGGCCCGTGTCGCTCTTGCCGGCGATGATTGCCGCGGCGCGCTGACCGATGTCGCGCCGGCAGGCATCCATCGTGGCCAGACGGCGGGGCAGCCCGTCGAGAAGGTCGACGCCGTTGAACCCGGCCATGCCCAGAGACCCTGGAATGTCGATGCCGTTCTCTAGCCCGTAGAGAAGCCCGCCCGCGCCGATCATGTCGTTGGAATAATAGAGGAAATCGAGGTCGGGTGTGCGTTTCAATATAGCCTCGGTCATCTCGCGCCCCTTCAGAAGCGCCGAGCCGCCCGAATAGAACTCCCGATCCGCCAGGTTCAGCCCGGCTTCGGCCAGACCGTCCTCGAATCCTTCAAGGCGTTTGCGGGCGCGGTGGTCATGCGGCATCTTGGTGCCGAGAAATCCGATCTTGCGATACCCGGCGCGGACGATGGCGCGGGCCATTTCGAGGCCGGCGCGCTTGTGCGAAATGCCGACGACGGAATCGACCGGTTTGCCGTCGACATCCATGATTTCCACAATCGGAATGCCGGCATTTTCCAGCATGGCCCGTGCGGCATCGGTGTGTTCAAGCCCGGCGATGATGACGCCCGAGGGTCGCCAGGACAGCATTTCGTAAAGGACCGCCTCTTCGCGTTCGGCGGAATAATTGGTGACGCCAACGACCGGCTGAAGACCGGTATCGTCCAGTTCTTCGGAAATGCCGCTGAGGACCTCGGGAAAGACTAGGTTGGACAGCGACGGAATGATCACCGCGACCAGATTGACCCGCTGGGAGGCAAGCGCGCCGGCAATCTTGTTTGGCACATAGCCGAGCCGTTTGGCGGCCTCCAGTACACGTTCGCGGGTACTGTCGGACACGTCGCCGCGGTTGCGCAGGACCCGGCTCACCGTCATTTCAGAGACGCCCGATGCTTCGGAAACATCCCGAAGCGTCAAGGACCTGCGGGGATCGGCCGTTCCGTCACTGCTTGCCAAATCTGCCCCCAAAAACCGGATCGCACTTCTGTCTGATTAGCGCCAAAGGCCAGCCTTGTCCAAGCAAAGACGCATGCGCCTGATAGCGCAAACCAGCGTGGGGTCGGCACCCGACCCGGCCCCACGGTTGTGCCAGGATCAGGCGGCCGTCACCCGGACGGCGGCGAACTTGAATTCCGGGATCTTGCCGTAGGGATCGAGCGCGGGGTTTGTCAGGACGTTGGCCGCTGCTTCGACATAGGCGAAGGGGACAAAGACCATGTCTTCGGCCACGCCCCTGTCGGCCCGGGCCATGATGACGATTTCGCCGCGCCGGGTCTGCAGCCGGACGCGTCCCCCCGGTTCGACGCCAAGTCTGCGCAGCGTCTTTGGGTGAAGCGAACAGTTGGCCTCCGGCTCCACCGCGTCAAGCACCGTGGACCGGCGGGTCATCGACCCGGTGTGCCAGTGTTCCAGTTGCCTGCCCGTAGTCATGATCATCGGATAGTCGGCATCCGGCAACTCGGCCGGCTGAATGACGCTGGCCGGGGTAAATTTCGCCCTGCCGCCGGCACGGGGGAACCCGTCGCCAAAAACGATGGGCTGGCCGGGATCTTCGGGCGACAGCGACGGGTAGGTGACGGCGCCCTCGTTTTCCAGACGATCCCAGGTGATGTTGTCGAGCGAGGCCATCGTCTTCTTCATTTCGGCGAAGACCTGGCTGGGATGGGTATAGGTCCAGCCGAGGCCAAGGCGGTTCGCCAGATCGACGGTAATCGCCCAATCCTCGCGCGCCTCGCCGGGCGGTGTCACGGCGGCGCGGCCCATCTGCACCTGCCGGTTGGTGTTCGTGACCGTGCCGTTCTTTTCGTAGAAGGCCGCAGCAGGCAGGATCACGTCAGCATAGTTCGCGGTTTCGGTCAGGAAGATATCCTGCACGACGAGGTGGTCGAGCATCGCCAAGGCTTCGCGCGCATGGTTCAGGTCGGGGTCCGACATGGCCGGGTTTTCGCCGAGGATATACATGCCCTTGATGTCGCCGTGATGGACGGCATCAAGGATTTCGGTGACAGTCAGACCCTTTTCACTGGAAAAATCGCCCGAGCCCCAGACGCCGGTGAACTTGCCGCGGATGCTGTCATCCGTGACCGCCTGGTAATCTGGCAGGAACATCGGGATGAGGCCGGCATCGGACGCACCCTGCACATTATTCTGACCGCGAAGCGGGTGCAGGCCGGTGCCCGGCCGCCCCACCTGCCCGCACATGAGCGCGAGCGAGATCAGGCAGCGCGAATTGTCGGTGCCGTGGATATGCTGCGAAATGCCCATACCCCAGAAAATCATGCCCGCCTTGGCGGTCGCAAAATCGCGCGCCACCTGGCGCAGGGTGTCGGCCGGGATGCCGCAGATCGGTTCCATCTTTTCGGGCGCATAGCCGGCAAGATGGGCCTTCTCGGCCTCCCAGTTCTCGGTATAGGCCTCGATATACTGGCGGTCGTAGAGCCCTTCTTCCACGATCACATGCATGATGGCATTCAACATCGCCACGTCGGCGCCGGGGCGGAACTGGAGCATATGGGTCGCGAAGCGGCGCAAACCGACCCCGCGCGGGTCCATGACAATCAGCTTGCCACCGCGCTTGGTGAACTGCTTGAAATAGGTGGCCGCAACGGGATGGTTTTCGATCGGGTTGCAGCCGATGACGATGGCGACATCGGCGTTCTGGATTTCGTTGAAGGTCGCGGTGACGGCACCGGAGCCGACGTTTTCCAAAAGCGCGGCGACGGAGGAGGCGTGGCAAAGCCGGGTGCAGTGGTCAACGTTGTTGTGGCCAAAGCCCTGGCGGATGAACTTCTGGAAGAGATAGGCCTCTTCGTTCGAGCATTTGGCAGACCCGAAGCCCGCGATGGCACGACCGCCGGTCCTTTCGGCGAGCGATTTCATGCCGTTCGCGGCAAGGTCCAGCGCTTCATCCCAGCTTGCCTCACGGAAATGCTGCGACCAGTTCGCCGGGTCGACGTTCAACCCCTTGGCGGGCGCATCCTCGCGCCGGATAAGCGGCTTCGTCAGTCGGTGCGGGTGGTGGATATAGTCGAAGCCGAAGCGGCCCTTGACGCAGAGGCGGCCTTCATTGGCGGGGCCGTTGATGCCCTCGACATATTTGACCTTGCCGTCCTTGACCTTGAGGCTGACCTGACAGCCGACGCCGCAGAACGGGCAGACGGAGGTGGTCTCACTATCGTAGTCCGCGCGGTCGCCGACCTGCGCTTCATCGACCACGCTCGCGGGCATCAGGGCGCCCGTCGGGCAGGCTTGCACACATTCGCCGCAGGCCACACAGGTCGATTGCCCCATTGGGTCGGCCATGTCGAAGACCGGATAGGCATCATGCCCGCGGCCCGCCATGCCGATCACGTCATTGACCTGAACTTCGCGGCAGGCGCGAACGCAAAGGCCGCACTGGATGCAGGCATCAAGGTTCACGCGCATCGCGACATGGCTGTCGTCGAGCAGGGGAATGCGCTCCTTCTCGACCTTCGGAAAGCGGCTTTCCGAAACGCCATTCGCCGCAGCCATGTCCCACAGATGCGCCGAGGCGTCATGCGCCCTGGCCTGTTCCGGCTGGTCGGCCAGCAACAGTTCCATCACCATCTCGCGCGATTTCTTCGCGCGCTCGGTGTCAGTCTTCACCACCATGCCGTTCGTCGCATTGCGGCAGCAAGAGGCGGCGAGCACACGTTCGCCCTCCACTTCCACGACGCAGGCGCGGCAGTTGCCGTCGGGGCGATAGCCGGTCTGGTCCTTGTGGCAGAGATGCGGGATCACCTTGCCTTCGCGCTTGGCGACCTCCCAGATCGTTTCTCCCGGGGCGGCGGTGACTTCGGCGCCGTCGAGGGTGAACTTGATTGCGTCGGTCATGTCAGACCTCATCCGGGAAATGTTTCATCGTCAGGCGGATCGGGTTCGGGGCAGCCTGCCCCAGCCCGCAGATCGAGGCGTCGCCCATGACCTGGCAGAGGTCTTCCAGAAGGCCCCTATCCCACCTGTCGGCCTGCATCAGTTTGACCGCCTTTTCACAACCGACCCGGCAGGGGGTGCACTGGCCGCAGCTTTCGCTTTCGAAAAAACGCAGCATGTTGAGCGCGGCCGCCTTGGCGGAGTCCTTGTCCGACAGGACGACCACAGCGGCGGAGCCGATGAAGGTCCCATGCGGCTGGAGCGTGTCGAAATCTAGCGGGATATCGGACATGGTTGCGGGCAGGAGGCCGGAGGACGGCCCACCCGGCTGATAGGCCTTGAACGCATGCCCTTCGGCCATGCCGCCGCAGGCGTCGATGATATCGGTGATCGTCGATCCGGCAGGCAGAAGGTAGACACCCGGCTTCGCCACGCGGCCCGAGACGGAGTAGGAGCGCAGACCTTTCCGCCCGTTCTTCTCGGTCGTGTTCAGAACTTCCGGCCCCTCACGAACAATCCGGGTGACCCAGTGCAGCGTCTCGACATTATGAACCAGCGTCGGTCGGTCGAAAATGCCGACGGCGGCGACATATGGCGGGCGCTGCCGCGGGATGCCGCGCTTGCCTTCGATGGATTCGATCATCGCGCTTTCTTCGCCGCAGATATAGGCGCCGGCACCCCGGCGCAGCTCGACCTCACCCTTCAGGATGATGCCCGCCTCTTCCAGCGCCGCAATCTCGCGCCGGAGGATTTCCAGCACGGCGGGATATTCGTCGCGCATATAGATGAAGCATCGTTCGGCCTCGACCGCCCAGGCGGCGATCAGCATGCCTTCCAGCATCAGATGCGGCGTGCGTTCGAGATAGTAGCGGTCCTTGAACGTGCCCGGTTCGCCCTCATCGCCATTAACGGCAAGGTAGCGCACGCCCGGATTGGCGCGCACAAAGCCCCATTTGCGGCCCGAGGGGAAGCCGGCGCCGCCAAGCCCGCGCAGACCGGAGGCGAGCACGGTTTCCTGCACCTTTTCCCAGTCACCGGACTTGCGCAGTTCGGCTAGTTTCGCGTAGCCGCCCGCCGCCTTGTAGGCCGCGAAATCCTCATAAGCCGGGATCTCGGCGTGGAAATGGCCGTCTGCCAGCGCCGCCTCGACCTTTGCAGGCGTGGCGTTGTCGATATGCTTGTGGCCGATTTCCAGCACGGGTGCCGTGTCGCAACGGCCCATGCAGGGCGCGCGCAGCACGCGGATTTTCTTCGGGTCCATGCCCTTGTCCAGGGCGGCGATCAGTGCTTCGGACCCCGCCAGTTCGCAGGAAAGCGACTCGCAGACGCGGATCGTCAGGTCTGGGGGTGGGGTCTCGCCTTCCTTTACCGGGTCGAAATGGGCGTAGAAGGTCGCGACCTCCCAGATCTCGGCCATGCCGGTGCGCAGTTCTTCGGCGAGCGCCCGCAGATGCGGGGCAGATAGATGACTGTAGCGGTCCTGTATCAGATGCAGGTATTCGATCAGATGGTCGCGGCGGCGCGGCCGGTCACCGAGAAGCGCCCTGACATCCGCCAGCGCCGCATCGTCGAGTTGCCGCCCCTTCGGGGTTTTGCGCCCCTTGCCTTTGCCGGACTTCCAAACGCCGTCCTGATCGTCGAGTGCCATCTTCTTCCCAATCGCTTCGGCCGGCGATGCGGCGCGGAGTTAACGTTTTACGGCTTGTGGCAAAACTGCCTCGGGCAATCAATTCAGCATTCTCGTCGTACAATAGATAATGTCTATCAAAAGTAGCGCTTTTCAAAGGAAATTCTTTTCATTTTCTCTAACGCCGTCGATAGACAAGAACAGGTGCTTTCAGTATCTCCTGCCTTATGGGATGGGATCAGGAAATGGACGCGACCGGGCTCTTGTGCCCGCTGCCGGTCTTGAAGGCGCGCAAGCGGCTGAAGGCCATGGTGCGGGGCGAAGTCCTGCGGCTGATCGCGACCGATCCGGCGGCCGTGGTGGATGTGCCGCATTTCTGCGCCGAAGCGGGGCATGAGTTGATCGAGACTGGGCAGGAGGGCGCGGCGCAGGTCTACCTAATCCGGCGCGGCTGACTGGTCAGAGATCGAAACTGCCATAGGGAAGGAAGTGCACCGGCGACCCCGGCGCGATCTCCGCCGCCCCGTCCGGCAGTTCCACGAGGCCCGTCGCCCAGCTCAGCCCGCTGATACGGCCCGACCCTTCCGAGGCGAAGACCTCGGCGCGACCCTCGCCGTCGATCCGCGCGCGCAGATATTCCCGCCGCCCGGCCTTCTTGCGCTTGGAAAACGCGGCCGGGACGGTGAAGCCCTGCGGTTCCGTCCATCCCGTGCCCGCCATCAGCGACAAGGCCGGCCGCGCGAAGATCAGCGCGCAGACGAGCGCGGCGACCGGGTTCCCCGGTAGGCCGAAGACCGGCACCCCCCGCCAGAGCGCGAGCGCGAGCGGCCGACCCGGTTTCATTGCGATGCGCCAGCTTGACAGTGTGCCCCGCGCCCTGAGAAGCGCCGAGACATGGTCTTCGTCCCCCGCCGAGGCGCCACCCGAGGTCAGGATCACGTCCGCCTGCCCGGCGCCCCGGTCGAGCCGCGCGGCGATCGCGCCCGCGTCGTCATGGACATGGCCAAGGTCGACCGGGACATGCCCCCAGCGTTCGGCAAGCGCCAGAAGCATCGGCCGGTTGGCATCGAAGATCTGGTGCGGGGCGGCAAGGCTGCCCGGATCGTTGACGATCTCGTCCCCGGTGGAGAGGACACCGACGCGGAGCGGCCGCGTCACCTCGACCCGGCCGATGCCGAGCGCGGCGAGAAGCGCGAGGTCTGGCGGACGCAGGCGCTGACCGGCCCGCAAGGCCACGGCGCCCTCGGCCACGTCCTCCCCCGCTCGGCGAGTATTGGCGCCGGGCTTCACCGGCCCATCGAAGGCGACCGCCGTGCCATCGGTGGCGCAGTCCTCCTCCAGGACGACGGTATCGACGCCCTCGGGCAAGATCGCGCCGGTAAGGATGCGGACGGCCTGCCCCGGCGGGACCGCGCCGGCAAAGGGCTGCCCCGCCGCCGCCCGGCCGGCGACGAGCGGCAGTCGTTGTACGCCGGCGCCGGTCGCGTCGTGGGCGAAGCCATAGCCGTCCACGGCCGAATTGGCGCGGGGAGGGTTCGACCGCCGGGCGACGGCATCGGCGGCGAGGATGCGGCCAAGCGCATCGCGGCCAGCGAGTGTTTCGGTTCCGGCAATCGGCACCAGCGCCGCGCGGAGCCGTGCCAGCGCCTCGTTCACCGGCACCCAGGCGACACCCTGCGGCATCGCGAAACAGTCGTCGCGCAGACGCGGCGGGGTGAGGGGATCGGTCATGCGGCCTCGCTTTCCGCCCGATCGAGGGCAAGGCCGAGAATCCAGCCTTCCTCGCGCCGTGCCCCGGCCGGAACCCCGGCAAGCGCGGCGGCGAGACAGCCCCGCTGCTGCATCGCGTGAACGCGGGCGGCAAGGGTCCGCACCTGTACCGCATCCTTGATCTCGCCCGGCCCCGTCGCGTCCCGCACCTCATCCGCGTAAAGCGATGGCCAGACCTCCACGAACGCGACCGGCTTGTCGAGCGGTTCAAACGGCCAGACGGCGACCCGGCCGGGGAACCGCGCGCGGAGGCGGGAAAGCGCCGCCATACCAGTCATCGCCTGCGACCCGACCGCCCCGGCGCCGCCCATCTGCCAGCAGGTGAACGCCCCTTTCGAGCGCATCTCGCAGCGCCGCCGCTCGGGCAGCCCGTGATCCGCCCTTTCGCCCCCCTTGCGCGGCAGTCCGGGCACGTCCTCTTTCAGGCCGTTGAACCAGAAGGGGCCAGTTCCGGGGAAGAGTGCGTTGAGCCGTCCGGCCAGCGCGAAGCGGTTGTTGGCAGCCGGTGCATCCTCCAGATGCGCCGCGAACCAGTCCCAGAGCACCAGCGGATCGGCCGACCCAGTCACACGTTCGGCGAAGCCGTCCGGATAGCCGAAGGGAAAGTCGAACCCGGCGAAGACCCGGCGCCCGGCGGCGATCTCGGTGGCAAAAAACGTGACGAGATATTCCCCGGCGACGGTGCGGTTGCGGTGATAGAGTGGCTCCTCCGCCCGTCCGTCCCGGATCGCGGCCGACCAGATCGCGTCCCTCTTGGGCCGGGCGCCCCGGTCGTTGCCGCCCGACCAGTCGACGATGAGGATGGTGTCGAACGCCCTCACAGCCCGACCTCGCGCAGGATGAAATCCGCGATCTCCGCCGTCGCGTCGAGGTCGAGGACCGGCAGCGCGAGCCCGGGATGGGCGCTGTCGGAGGCCACCGCCCGCACCGTCGGGTTTTCCGGCGCGAGAAGCGGCCGGCCCGTCGCCGCCCGGTGCGCCTCGATCTTCGGGTGGCTCTCGCGCTTGTAGCCCTCGATCAGCACCAGATCGACGGGCGAGAGCCTTTCCAGAAGTTCCGCCAGCGGCGGCTCCTCCGCCCCCCTCAGCTCATGCATCAGTGCCCAGCGGACGGGGGAGGCGACCAGAACCTCACGCGCGCCGGCCGCGCGGTGGCGGAAGCTGTCGCGGCCGGGATGGTCGATCTCGGTCGCATGATGGGCGTGCTTGACGGTCGAGACGGAGAGGCCCCGCCCGGCGATCTCGGCCACCAGCCTTTCCATCAGGTGGGTCTTGCCGGAGTTTTTCCAGCCGGTGACGCCGTAGATCCTCATGAGGGAAGTCCCTCGGCCTCGGCGATGTCCTCGGGCGTGTTGATGTTGAAGAAGGGGTCGAAGGGATCGGAGGGGAACTCCGCCACGCCCGCGCCGTGGCGCTCGGTCCAGAGGACGATCTTCCTCAGCCCGCCCTCCAACGCGGCGCGGAGGTCGTCGCGCAGCGCCACCGGCCAGAGGCCGAAGGTCGGGTGCTGCCAGAGCTTGCCTTCCGCATCCCGGCTTGCCGCCAGCGCGAGGCCCGAGGGGCCGGCCGCCGCGTGGAGCTGGGCGACAAGATCGCGCGGGAAGAAGGGGGTGTCGGCGGCGACGGTAACGATGGCCTTCGCGCCGAGTCCGGCCGCCCAGTCGAGCCCGGCGAGGACGCCGGCGAGCGGCCCGGGATAGTCCGGCAGGCTGTCGGGCAGGACCGGCAGGCCGAACTCGGCGAACCGCGCCGGATCGCCGTTCGCGTTGATCGCGAGCGGGCCGCACTGGGCCGAGAGCCGGTCGATCACATGGTCGATCAGCCGCTGCCCGGCGACGGAGCGCAGCCCCTTGTCGCCCCCGCCCATCCGGGTCGCCTTGCCGCCGGCAAGGATGATGCCGGGCAGGTCAGTGGACATCGGGGTTCTCCCGAAACGCGCGCTCCCGTGCCGGGTCGAGCCACTTTTGCAGGACCGTCACGGCGCTCTCCTCGTAGCCGAGCGCGTCGTAGAACGACAGGACCGGCGCGTTCGAGCGGCGGACGAGGAGTTGCAGCTTGGCGTGGCCGTGGCGCCGGGCCCAGTCCTCCGCCGCCGCCATCGCGCGACGCCCCCAGCCTTGCCCGCGCAAGTCCGGATCGGAACAGAGATAGTAGACCCAGGCGCGGTGACCGCCATCCTCGACTGCCACGGCAGCGGCCATCCGGCCGCCGGACCAGGCGACCAGAAGCGCCGATTTCGGATTGGCGCGGATCGCGGCCATATCCACTTCGGGCGGGTTCCACGGCCGGGCCATGCCGGCCCGTTCCCAAAGCGCGACGAGCGCCTCGACCTCGTCGTCGCGGACGGGATGGAAGTCGTCACTCATCGCCCGCCCCCTTGCGACGGTGCCGGCGATCTTCTTCCTCGCCGGTCAGCGCGGCGTCGCGGATCAGCCGCTCCTCGCCCGACAGGCAGACAAAGCGCTGGCCGCGCATCCGGCCGATCAGCGTGAGCCCCACCTGCTGTGCGATCTCCACTCCCCAGGCGGTGAAGCCGGACCGGCTGGCCAGTACTGGAATGCCCATCAGCGCCGTTTTGATCACCATTTCCGAGGTCAGCCGCCCGGTCGTGTAGAGTATCTTGTCGGCGGCTGGGACCGAATGGCGGAACATGAAGCCCGCGATCTTGTCGACCGCATTGTGGCGGCCGACATCCTCCATGTAAACCAAAGGCCGGTCGCGGTGGCAGAGGACCGTGCCGTGGATCGCCCCGGCCTCCAGATAAAGCGAGGGTGTGGTGTTGATCTCTTTCGCCAGCGCATAAAGCCAGCTTGTCCGCAATTCTGCCGCCGGAAGTACCAGCCCCTCCAGCCCCTCCATCATGTCGCCAAAGACGGTGCCGACGGCGCAGCCGCTCGTCCGGGTCTTCTTCTTCACTTTTTCTTCGTAGGAGGTCGCGCGGGCGGTCCGGACGACGACGGCCGCGACCTCTTCGTCATAGTCGACGCCTGTCACCACATCGTCGGGGCGCAGCATCCCCTGATTGCGAAGGAACCCCACCGCGAGATAGTCGGGATAATCGCCGATCGTCATCGCCGTGACGATTTCCTGGCTGTTGAGGTAGATCGTCAGAGGCCGCTCCTCCACCACCGAAATCTCGGTTGTGGCCCCGGTCTGGTCGGTGCCCGTGACGGGGCGCGTCAGACGTGGATCGCCCGTGCGCGGCAGGATGGGGTAGACTGGTGTCATGGGGCGGCTTTCTTCTGTGGCGGGCATCTTGTATGGCTGCCAGTGCAGTTTCAAGTGCAAGCGGGACAGGACGATGCTCGGGTATGTTGTCTGCGAGGAACGCGGCGCGGCCGACAAGCTTCTGGCTGATGCGGCGCACCGGTTGCTTGCGGCAGGCTGGCCGCTGGTGGGCGCCGTGCAAGTGAACAGCGATACCGACGTCGGTATCCCTTGCAACATGGATCTGCATGTCATCGCCTCCGGCGAGGTTATCCGAATCAGCCAGAACCTCGGTCCCCTGTCGCAAGGCTGCCGGCTCGATCCGCTTGGTCTCGAAGATGTCGTGGGCCGGGTGGAACGGGCGCTTGACACCGCCGCGCCGCGCCCTCGGCTGCTGGTCGTCAACAAGTTCGGCAAGCAGGAGATCGACGGGCGCGGCTTTCGCCCGGTCATCGGCCGGGCGCTTGGCGATGGCATGCGGGTTCTGACGGCCGTCAACCCGATGAGTGTGGAAGCCTTCCGTGGTTTCGCCGGCGAACTGGCTGAGCAAGTGGATGCTTCACCCGAGGCCATATTGGATTGGTGCATGAACGGGTCGGATCACGCCTGACCGGGGCAAAGACAATTTGTCCATGCCGATTCCACCCCAACCCTCAAAATGTCCCTTTTGGCGCATTCTTGGGCGGTGCTAGAACCCGCAGGACCTGTGAATAACGACGCCTGCCGAAAGCACTTTCCCCAATGAACGACATCCTGAAAGGGCTTTCGGAAGCGGCACGTCTGGTTGTGTCGCTGGACCGCGATCTGGTCGAAATTACGGCCCGATCACTCGAAGTCACACTCAGCGCGACGGTGATCGCATCAGTCATCGGCCTGCCGTTCGGCGCCTGGCTTGCCGTCAACCGGTTCCGGCTGCGACGGATCGTGATCGCGCTTCTGAACGCCCTGATGGGCCTGCCGCCGGTGGTGGTCGGCCTTATCGTCTACGTGCTCTTTTCCCGCGCCGGGCCGCTCGGGGTATTCGGCCTGCTCTTCACGCCGAGCGTCATGGTGATTGCCCAGGTGATCATCATCACCCCGATCATCGCCTCGATCGCGCATCAGGCCATTCGCGATCTTTGGGCCGACTATCACGACCTGCTGATTTCGCTCAACGCCACCCGCTGGCAGCGGATCAAGGCGCTTCTCTGGGATGGGCGGCGCGCCCTTCTGACAGCATCGCTCGCCGGTTTCGGCCGCGCCATCGGCGAGGTCGGGGCAATCATGATCGTCGGCGGCAATATCGACCACGCGACGCGGGTTCTGACCACCGCCATCGCCCTTGAAACCGGCAAGGGCGACTTCGCCCTGGCGCTGGCGCTGGGCTTTGTCCTCATCGCGCTCGCCATCGCCGTCAATCTTGGCCTGCACTTCCTGACGCGGACGGAAAGGGACAGCCGATGGTAGGCTCTATTCTGCCCCTGTCGCTCAGCGATGTCGTGCTGCGCCGCAACGGCCGTGCCATCCTCGGACCCGTTACCCTGACGATTGACGGCAAGGGCATCACCATCGTTCTGGGACCGAATGGCGCTGGCAAGACCTCGCTCCTGCGTGTCATGCACGGGATCGAGCGTATCCGGCAGGGGTCGATCCGATGGCAGGGCGATCTGGAATCGGCCCGCGCCCGTCAGGCCTTCGTCTTTCAGACCCCGATCCTGATGCGCCGGTCTGTTGTGGACAGCATCGCCTATCCGCTTGTCCTGGATGGCATGGCAAAACCGGCAGCACGCGCTGCGGCCGCCCGAGAGGCGGAGAAAGTCGGCCTCGCCCAAAAGCTCGATCTTCCCGTGCAGGTTCTGTCGGGCGGCGAGCGGCAAAAGATGGCGCTGGCGCGGGCCCTTGTGCGCAGCCCCGAGGTGCTGTTTCTTGACGAACCTTGCGCGAACCTCGACACGCGCTCCACGGCCGAAATCGAGGCCATCCTCGTGGCGGCACGGGACGCCGGAACGCGCATCGTCATGTCCACCCACAATATCGGTCAGGCCCGGCGTCTGGCCGATGACGTCCTCTTTCTCTGGGACGGTCGCCTGCACGAAGCGGGCCTCCGGTCCGATTTCTTCGACCACCCCAGGACTGCCGAAGCCAAAGCTCACCTCAAAGGAGACCTTCTTCCATGAAACTAAGATCGACCGTATTCGGGCTGCTCTCGCTTTTCCTTGCCACGGCCGCCAGCGCCGAGGACTTGAAGATGGCGGTCACGACGTCCTTCGCAAATTCCGGCCTTGCCGAAATTCTGCTGCCGAAGATCGCCGAAGACACCGGCATCAACGTTCAGCTTCTGGTCGTGGGCACCGGGCAGGCGCTGAAACTTGGCGAGGCTGGCGACGTTGACGCGGTTCTTGTCCATGCCAAGGCGGCCGAAGAGGCTTTCGTCGCGGCCGGCAACGCCACGCACCGGCGTGAGATCATGTATAACGATTTCATCATCGTGGGTCCGTCCGGCGACCCTGCGGGCGCCGGCGCTGTCGGAAAGGCGGCCGATGCACTGTCTGCCATCGCCGCGGCAAAGGCGCCGTTCGTCAGCCGTGGCGACGACAGCGGCACCCACAAGGCCGAACTCGCGCTGTGGAAGGCGGCGGGGGTGGAACCTGCCGGTGAATGGTACAATGCCGTCGGCGCCGGCATGGGGGCGGCGCTGAATACGGCCGCCGGGCTGAACGCCTATATCCTGTCGGACCGCGCGAGCTGGCTGAATTTCGGCAACAAGGGCGATCTGATGCTGGTGTTCGAAGGCGATCCTGCACTTTTCAACCAATACGCCTATCTGCCGGTCAACCCGGCCAAACAACCGCATGTGAAGGCCGAGGCCGCCGCGACGCTGGAAGATTGGCTGACAAGCGAGACAGCGAAAGGCCTGATCGAGGGTTACACCATCGACGGGCAGAAGCTGTTTATCTTCAACGCGGTAGCGCAGTAGCAGACCGGCAGGATCGACAGGGGCGGCCTGTGCCGCCCCTGCCCACAGAACCTAGGCTTCGGCCGCCAGCAACCTGCCAAGTCTGGCAATGCCTTCGCGGATCGTCGGTTCATCCGCCTGAGAGAAACTGAGGCGGAGCGTGTTGCCCGACGAGCCATCGGCAAAGAAGGCCCGCCCGGGGACGAATGCCACCCGTTCGCTTTTCAGCGACTTGGCCAGCAGATCGGCGCCGTCCATTCCGGGCGGCAGCGTCAGCCAGATGAACATGCCGCCTTCCGGCTTTGTCCAGGTGACGCCCTTCGGCATATGTTCGGACAGGGCGGCCAGCATACAGTCGCGCCGGGCGGAATAGGCTGCCCTGATCCGGCTGACCTGATCGTCAAACCCGGCCTCGGCAACCTCATGGATCGCCATCTGATTGATCGAAGATGTGTGCAGGTCAGCTGCCTGTTTCAGCAGAACGAGTTTCGAGATGACCGCTTTCGCGGCGCAGACCCAGCCGACACGAAGCCCCGGCGCGAGGGTCTTGGAGAAGCTGCCGCAATAGAGTGTGCGTGTCTTCTCGATATCGCCGCACCGGGCGATATCCAGCGCCAGGATCGGCGGTATCGCCTCGCCGTCGAAGCGCAGGGACTGGTAGGCCGCATCCTCGATCAGCGGAATATCCAGTTCCTCGGCCATATCGAGCAGCCGTTCACGGGCGGCGCGACCGAGGGTCTCGCCCGTCGGGTTGGCGAAATCGACCGAGGCATAGGCGAACTTCACCCGGCTGCCTTCGGCGGCGGCCGCTTCGCGATAATCACTTGCCGATCGGTTCGTCCCTGCGGTCAGCCGGTCGTATCGCGGCTCATAGGCATTGAAGGCCCCGAGCGCGCCCAGATATGTGGGCCAGGCCACTAGCGCGGTATCGCCGGGCGACAAGAAAATCTTGCCGAGATAGTCGAGCGCCTGCTGGGAACCGGATGTGATCAGGATGTTGTCCGACCCGCAGGGAATGCCCAGGCCGGCCATCTGGCCAGCAATCCACTTTCGCAGCGGCAGGTACCCTTCGCTGACGGAGTATTGCAGCGCCGCTGTGGCCAGTGGTCCGCCCAATACCTTCGCGAGCGCCTTCTGAAAGGCATCCACAGGAAAGAGCTTCGGGTCAGGAATGCCGCCGGCAAATGAGATGATATCGGGCTGGTCGAGAAGCTTGAGCAATTCGCGAATTTCGGAGGCTTTCATCCTCGCGCCCCGCGTCGCGAATACGCTTTCCCAATCCATGACAGCCCTCCCCGGCCAGATGATCGGGTGAGTGCTATCTCAGCGCGGAAAATTAGTCAATAAGTCTGACCTATATAGCGACCCGTCGATCCTATTCTTCCAGAGACCCGTGGATCGCGAACTGGTCGAGACCGGCGTCGTTCGCGGCGATGAAGCGAAATTGTTCGCGTACACCTGCGTCGGTCAACTCGCGCAGCACGGTCAGAACCGTGTTCGGCGGATGATCGGCGCAAAGGTCAGCCATCTGCGCCAGTTCCTCTTCGGCGGTCGGCCGCGCGGCCTCGGCCGACGGGGCGCCATAGACCTCGACGAAATGCTGCGCGAGCCGGTCGACAAGTTCCGCGTATTCGCCCGGTTCAATCCGCGTTACCGCGACAAAGGTTACACGGCCAAAGGTCTCGACCCCGAGCCAGCCATTGGCGAAGGCCTGCCGCGCCTTGCCGACCAGATCGCCCGCCGTCCAGTTCGAAAACTCGAACCCGCCCGAGATTGCCCATTCACCAGTCCGCGCCGGGCTGTGAAAGATGTTCCGGTCGCTTTCGTCAAAGTGAATGGCGCGCGCCAGCAGCATGCGGTCAGACCTCCTCAATCAGCGATGTCAGGGGAACGAGCTTCGTGCCGTCGGCGGTTTTCAGGATCATTCCGAAATTCTCGTCAACGCCGATAAAGGTTCCGGTCATCTGTTCGCCCCTTACCGGCACGATCACGCTCTTGCCGAGGTTCCAGGCCAGACCGCTCCATTCCCGGTGCAGCCGTGCTCGCCCGCCGGGTTCTTCGAGGTCGTTGAGCCAGACAAGGGTATGACGCGACCACGCCTCCAGAAGCTCAAGCGGCACGATTTCGCCGCAGCCTTCCTGATCGAGGGCGGTCCAGTCCGGCGTTTCGCCCGGTTCCCATTCGGCGGGGTGCGCAAGCGTCAGATCGAACCCGACGACCAGCCAGTCGGGGGTTTCGGACGGGTCGCGCGTGCTGGCCGCGACGTGCAGGCCGCCGCAATGCCCGCCGTTCACCCGGATGCCGCCAGCCCAGTCCAGATGCACAGCGGTTTCAGCGGGGGCAAGTACGCCCAGGGCGTTTTGCAGCCCGACGGCACAGATGCAGAAGGCAGCCATCGCCGGTTCCAGCGGCGTCTCGGGCGCGAGGACCAGCGCCGCCCGCAACCTTTCGTCGCCGAGCGACCATGTGAGCAGGCCGGAATCGGTGCCACGTTCTGCCATGTCGACGGCGATCGACATCGGGTTTGCCGGACCTGCCGCCAATCCGCTCAGAAGCGGCGGAAAGGAGGGGACGAGTGTCATGCCCGGCCCGCTTCGATGAGGTCGCGCGCAAGTTTGCGGAACGCCTGCGCCTGGGGCGAGCCGCTTTTCGAGACGACCACAGGCGCCCCGCCGTCCGAGGCGGTCCGGATGTCAAGATGCAGGGGAATTTCGGCCAGAAGCGGCACGCCGAGCTTTTCCGCCTCCGCCCGGACGCCGCCGTGGCCGAAGATATGTTCCGCATGGCCACAGTTCGAACAGATATGAACCGCCATGTTTTCAATCATGCCGATAATCGGAGTGTTCATCTTTCTGAACATATCAATGCCCTTGCGGGCATCAAGAAGCGCGATGTCCTGCGGGGTCGACACGATGATCACGCCATCGACATCGGATTTCTGCGTCAGGGTCATCTGCACATCGCCGGTACCCGGCGGCAGATCGACGATAAGAACGTCAAGCGCCCCCCACTGCACCTGAAAGAGCATCTGCTGAAGCGCGCCCATCAGCATCGGTCCACGCCAGACGACGGCTTCGTCCTCCTGCGTCATCAGCCCGAGCGACATGAGCGTGACGCCGTGATTGCGCAAGGGCAGAATTGTCTTGCCGTCGGGCGAGGCCGGACGGCCGGAAACGCCAAGCATTCGTGGCTGCGATGGCCCGTAGACATCGGCATCAAGCAGCCCGACCCGCCTGCCTTCGGCCGCGAGCGCCGTAGCAAGGTTTGCCGCGACCGTGGATTTTCCGACACCACCCTTGCCGGAGGCGATGGCGATAATCCGGTCTACCCCGGCGATCTTTTCTGGTCCCTGCGGTTTTGCGGCCCGCGGCTTCAAATCGGGCGGGGCACTCGGTGCGGCATGTGCCGTCATGACGACGGAAGCGCGATCGACGCCGGCAAGGGCCTTCAGCCGGGCCTCCGCCGCGGCCCGAACAGGCTCCATGCTTTTCGCCCGCGCCGGGTCGATTTCCAGAACGAAGCGTACGGTTCCCCCTTCAATCGTCAGGGCCCGGACCATGCCGGCGGACACGATGTCCTGGCCCCTGACCGGCTCGGTCACGGCCTTCAATTCGGCAAGAACCTGTTCGCGGCTGAGGCTCATGCAGAGGGGCCCTTGATCTGGCCGTTCACGACATGGCTGAGGCCGATACCCTCGATCGTCAGTTCGACCCGCACCGGAAAGCTCTTGCCAGCAGCTCCGGCACCGGCATCACGCATCGCCGCTTCGATTGCCTGCTGGGATGTCACGCCAACCTGCTTCAGGAACTTCCGCATCGACATGTTGAAATCGTCATCCATCGCATCGACTCCTTACTGTTTCATCGTTGTTGACCGACAAGCGGCGCACTGACTAGCCTCAATGCCGGGAGGGCCCGCCATGGCCAGACTGATACTTTGTGTCATCGTGTTGATCCAGCATGCCACTGCGGCCGTGGGGCAGGACGACAACCGTTTCACGCTTCGCGTGGCGGCAGAGCTCGAAAATTCCGGCCTCATGGCCTATCTCCTGCCGCGCTTCGCCCTGAAGAGCGGACGGCGCGCGGAACTTGTCGCGGACGGGGCCGATATGGAGATCGACAGCGCCGGTCCGGAAGACACACCGCTTCTGGCGCGAGAGGATCGTATCTATGCCATCGTCGCGCAGAACGACAACGCGGCTGCGGCACTTTTCGCGAGCTGGATCGGGTCCGAGATCGGACAGAACGCCATCACGGCTTTCGTGCCAGCGGAAGGTGTCCGGTTTTCGGCAGCGCCAGCCGAGGCTGAGGTGACGGTCATCGTATTTGACGGTGACGCGGCGCTGGGCGCGCGGCTGGCCAAGGCGCATTGCGGCCGCTGCCACAGGGTCGATGCGGGACGGTCGGGAATGGGCATCGGGTCCACCCCGTCCTTCCCGGCGTTGCGGTCGCTGGCGGACTGGGACGAACGCTTCCTGTCGTTCTATGCGCTCAATCCGCATCCCGCGTTCCTGAGGGTGGCTGAGGTCAGCCCGCCCTTCGACCCGGCCTTTCCGCCCGCGATCCACCCCGTCGAACTGACGCTTGCCGAGGTTGAGGCGATACAGGCCTACGCCGCCGCGCTTGAACCGATGGACCTTGGCGCCCCGGTACAAAGCAACTGACCGCCGCATCAGTGGTCCCGACGCTTGCTAAGGTAGTCGTCGGTCGTCCGCACACGTGGCCTTTCGCCTGCACCGAGGGGATTGCCGGCACCATGATACTGCGCCCGGATGCGGCAGTCGTCACACATCTGGATCAACCGCCCGGCCCCGTTTTCCGTGAACATCGAATGCTTGCCGGCAAGCTTGTCCATGATCTTTTCGATGGTCGAGCGAACACCAAAGGGCTTGCCACATTCGATGCAGGGAAATGGCTCCTCCTCGTGCAAAACCCGTTGGGTAAGCGCCACGTCGCGGGGGTCGAACTGCGGCACGAGCGTGATAGCGTTTTCCGGGCAGACATTGGCGCAAAGCCCGCATTGCAGGCAGGCATCTTCCTGAAAGCGCAGCTGGGGCTTTTCGGGGTTGTCGGCCAGGGCACCTGACGGGCACAGGGATGCGCATGAAAGGCAAAGTGTGCATGCGTCGGTATCGACAAGGACAGCGCCATAGGGCGCGCCTTCCGGCAGCGCTATCGGTGCCCCGGCGTCGGGATTGAGCGCCTTTCCGGCAAGCCGGGCGATCTGACGGCGGCTGCCCATCGGCAAGACCGGGGCGATTTCGGCCGCCACCGGCCTTGGCGCATAAAGCGCCTCGGACAGGGCGTCGGGATCGGCAAGGTCATGAACGGTGACACGCGCGCCTGCGCCCATCGCTGCCGCCAGCGCCACTTCGCGCACGATCACGGTGCGGTCGCTCCGCGGCGCAAGCAGGATGTCAACGGCGGCAAAACCTGTGGCGATGGCCGCGAGAATCTCGGAATGCCCGAACGAGGCGAGGGCGTCGACGCCAAGGGGGATGGTATCGGCCGGCAGGCCACGGCCAAACCGCGCCGCAAGCGCGATCATCTCCGATCCGTGGTCGAGATCGTGAACGAGGAGTCTCGGGGTCTGTCCCCCCGCTGCCAGATATGTCTCCGACAAAACCCGCACACGCCGCAGGAGGTGCGCTACGGGAGGGGTATCGTATGAGATGGCACCTGAGGGGCAGAGCGACGAACATGCACCGCAACCGGCGCAGATCAGCGGATCGACGGCAACATGATCGCCGGCGGATGTGATTGCGCCGGTCGGGCAGGCGTCGAGGCAACGGGTACAACCCGTCTGCCCGGCGCGGGAATGGGCACAAAGGGTGTCGTTCAGTGCGATGTGAAGCGGTTTTTCGAATGTACCAACATGCTGTGCGGCCTCGAAGATCGCCGCCGCGACGGCGGCAGCATTCCCCGGATCGGCCCGAAGATAACCGTCGCGCTTTTCCGGCGCGGGAAACAGCGGCGTTCCACCCGTCAGGTCGAGGATGATGTCGCAGCGGGTTTCGGCGCCATCGCGGGGCTTCGTCATGCCAAATCCGCCGCGCCCGCCCGGCTCGACCTGTTCCAGTGCATCGAGTGCGATGCGAAAATCGCCGAAGGTGCCGCTGGCGCGAAGGTTGCGTCCGCGAATGACCTCATAGCCCCGGCCGAGCGGCAATTCGCCGGTGTCGGTCATGAGAACAGTCACTGTCAGCGTGTCCTTCAACCGCTCGGCCGCCGTCAGCGCGATGTCGGTGGCGCCGATGACAAGACACATGCCCGAGGACAGGATGTCCATGGCTTTGGTTGCAGGCCGCTCGATCAGCGCCTCGGCAATGAGCGCGGCCATTTTGGGTGCGGCCGTTTTGTCTTCGGTCCAGCCGGCACGGTCGCGGATGTCGACAAAAATCGGGGCAGGCACGTCCAGATCGTCGGCGATTTCTTCGAAACGCGCCCTTTCCTGCGCGCAGAGAATGACCGCATCGCCCGCCTTGATGGCCGCTTCGGCCGCGTCGATCTGGCGCGTGCAAAGGGCCGTATGGATACGAGAGCAGGTAAGACCGGTGGCCGCAGACAGGGCCGGGGCATCAATCGTCTGACTGCCAAGACAGTCACATAAAATCAAATGCTTGGCCATTCTACTCCCCCGGTGTCATGGCGTTGCGCGGGTCGCTCGGGCGTCGGGCGCACCGAAGCTAGGCACAAAAGCCGTGGCGACGTAAAGCGCGAATCGTCCGGTTGGCGCGGTGATTCGCGAAAACCGGCGGTCATAATTCCTGACCAAAACGCAGGGGAATGGCGGAGTGGACAGATCGTCTTGCTGCCCTGCCGGTGGAATCGGTCAAGTTGGACAATTTTACCGTAAGGGACACCCGGGGGGCAGAAATTCGATGATTCGGAAAAAAACATTTGGCCCTGCGGGAATCGGGGCGCAAACTTCCCGTGATGGCCCGCAGCAAGAAAGGCCACAGGGGAGGAATTCGGAAGTCATGGCGCTTGTACGCGCGACTTTGCCACTCGGGATCGTTGTCAGGAAGACGCCGGGCGTTACACGCTGGGCCGCCTGGTCCTGGAAGGTCGTGGCTGTCCTTCCGGGCGCAGGCCCGGCCGATTGGCATGAATTGCGGCGCGATGGCGAGGCGGTGGAATACCACGCCGCGACGCTGCCGCTCGACCTCTATTCGACTGATACCGAGGCTTATCTGGTGACGCTCGCGGCGCGACGGCCGGGTATCGTCGTGGTGCTGCGCGACAGCGCCGATCCGAAAAGCACCTGCCCTTACGAACCGGTTGTTGTCACCGCCTCGGCCTATGAGGGGCAGGATTACATGGACAGCGGCGACGGCCTTATCGAGCTTGTCCCCATGCCCGCCGGGCTGATCGGCTGGATCGCGGACTTTGTCCGCACCCATCATGTCGAGGAACCGTTCATCAAGCGCAAGCGGGACAAGGCGCGCACCGATCTTGTCGAGGACGGCAAGGGTGACGCCCGTATCCGGCAGTTTTCCGATGTCTACCGCGCACCGCGCCCGACCAACACGAGGCTGGTGTGATGAGCGTTGTGCAAACAGGAGGCGATTTCTGGTCCCGCCGCCGCGCCGCGGTTGCGGCCGAGGCCGCTGCCGACAGGGCAGCCGAGGACGCGACCATTGCGGCTGAGGCACAGCAGGCGCTTGAGGCCGAGCAGGCGGAAAAGACGGATGCTGAGCTACTGGAAGAACTTGGCCTGAAAGATCCCGACCTGATGGTGAAAGGCGACGATTTTTCCGCCTTCATGCGCGCCGCGGTTCCCGAACGACTGCGCCGCCGTGCACTGCGCGTCCTGTGGCGGTCCAATCCGGTTCTCGCCAATCTCGACGGTCTGCTCGATCATGATGACGATTTCACCGATGCGGCGACCGTGACCCCGAGACTTAAGACCGCCTATCAGGTCGGCAAGGGCATGTTCCATCATGTCCAGGCGCTCGCGGCCGAAGCGGAGCGCATTGCCGGCGAGGGCGGCGTGGAACCTGCCGCCTTTCCGGCGGACGATGGCGCAGAAGAATCCGGCGACGCGCAGGCGGTGATGGCGCTTGCCGATGAACCGATGCGAAGTGACCCTGTGGCGACATCGCAAGAACCGGAGGATATGGCAACCGCCATGCCCCGCCGCCACATGCGGTTCCGGTTTTCCCAGACAGAATGCGGAGACGCCTGATCATGCAATCCGCCGCAAACCTTTCCCCGATGATCGCCGAAGAGGACAGGCTGCGCGCCGATCTCTACGGGTTTCTGTCGGCCCTGCTGGCGGCACCGGCGGACAAGGATTTGCTCGCCCAGAGCGCTGCACTGACCGGCGATGACACACCTCTTGGCCGGTCGATCGCCACACTGGCAAAGCTTGCCGCCGTGACCGGGCCTGAATCGGTTGAACGGGAATTCAACACTCTTTTCATCGGCCTCGGCCGGGGGGAGCTTCTTCCCTATGCCAGTTACTACATGACCGGGTTTCTCCACGAAAAGCCGCTGGCGCTGCTTCGCCGCGACATGGCCGCGCTCGGCATCAGCCGCGCGCCCAATGTCTTTGAGCCTGAGGACAATATCGCCAGCCTTCTGGAAGTGATGGCGGGGCTGATCACGGGACGTTTCGGCGACCCGGCCACGGTAGCGCGGCAGCGCGACTTCTTTAACCGGCATATCGCGCCCTGGGCCCCGCATTTCTTCACCGATCTCGAAGGCGCCAAGGGATCGGTCTTCTACGCCCCGGTCGGCGCGATCGGCCGGCATCTGATGGACATTGAGCGCGAGGCATTCCGCCTTGGCGCGGCATCGACGTGACGGCAGGAATTGGGGCCAACTTGGCCCCCGGAATAACCGGCGGCACCCCCGCCCAGACGGAAAACGAAGGAGGTTATGAGATGAGCAAGACATCAGGCAAGGCCGATAACAGCCGCCGTGAGTTTCTGAAGCTGGCATCGGTTTCGGCCCCTGCGGCCGTCGCCGCTGCGGCGTTTGGCGGGACGGAGGCGGCGGCAGACACAGCGGCGGAAGGAACCGTCCTTCAGGATACCGCCCATACGCGCGCGTTTTATGAAAGTGCCCGTTTCTAGAGGTTCGCGTCTGTCGGCCCGCTGAACAGGAACGCGGCCCGGCAAGGATAACCCAGCCCCCCGGCAACAGAGGCCGGTCCAGCAAGGGAGAGAATGATGCTGAGGAAAAAGACCAGCGGCGCGACGCGCAGTTCGCACGCCACCGCTTTCACTGCCCCGAAAGCCGCGATGTCCGTTGACCGCCGCGCCTTCCTGCGCGGCTCGGGCCTTGCCATCGGCGGGCTAGCGGCCCTTGGTGCGACAGGGGGCACGGTGACGCGGGCCAATGCGCAGGCGGCGGCAAACAGCGCGGTTGAGACGATCAAGTCGATCTGCACGCATTGCTCGGTCGGCTGCACGGTTCTGGCCGAAGTCGACAACGGCGTCTGGGTGGGTCAGGAACCCGGCTATGACAGCCCCTTCAACCTGGGCGCCCATTGCGCCAAGGGTGCCTCGGTGCGCGAACACGCCCATGGCGAACGGCGCCTGAAATACCCGATGAAGAAGGAAGGCGGAGTCTGGAAGCGGATCAGCTGGGATGACGCCATCAACGAGATCGGCGACAAGATGATGGCCATCCGCGGCGAAAGCGGGCCGGATTCGGTCTATTGGCTCGGTTCCGCCAAGCATTCCAACGAGCAGGCCTATCTCTTCCGCAAGTTCGCCGCCTACTGGGGCACGAACAACGTGGACCATCAGGCGCGGATCTGCCATTCGACCACCGTGGCCGGGGTTGCGAACACATGGGGCTACGGCGCCATGACCAACTCCTACAACGACATCCATAACTCCAAGGCGATCTTCCTGATCGGCGGAAACCCGGCCGAGGCGCATCCCGTTTCGCTGCTGCACATCCTGAAGGCCAAGGAAGAGAATAACGCGCCGGTCATCGTCTGCGACCCGCGATTTACCCGCACCGCGGCCCATGCCGACGAATATGTGCGCTTCCGCCCGGGCACAGATGTCGGCCTGATCTGGGGTATCCTCTGGCACATCTTCGAGAATGGCTGGGAGGACAAGGAATTCATCCGTACGCGTGTCTGGGGCATGGACCAGATCCAGGCCGAGGTCGCGAAGTGGACCCCGGAAGAGACCGAGCGCGTTACCGGTGTTCCGGGCAGCCAGCTGGAGCGTGTCGCGCGCACCCTGGCCAACAACCGCCCCGGCACTGTGATCTGGTGCATGGGCGGCACTCAGCACACCAACGGCAACAACAACACGCGCGCCTATTGCGTGCTGCAGCTCGCGCTCGGCAACATGGGCACTTCGGGCGGCGGGACGAACATCTTCCGCGGCCATGACAACGTGCAGGGCGCGACGGACCTTGGTGTCCTTTCCCACGACCTGCCAGGCTACTACGGACTCGCACCCGGCGCCTGGGGCCATTGGGCCCGGGTCTGGGGCGAGGATCTGGACTGGCTGAAAGGGCAGTTCGTCAACCTCAAGGATGCCGATGGCAACGATGCCAAGGACAAGGACGGCAATCCCATCAGCCTGATGAACACTAACGGCATTCCGGTCAGCCGCTGGATCGACGGCGTTCTCGAAGACAAGGCCAATATGGAGCAGAACGACAACGTTCGCGCCATGGTGCTTTGGGGTCATGCGCCCAACTCTCAGACCCGTGGGGCTGAGATGAAGACGGCGATGGAAAAGCTCGACATGCTCGTCGTGATCGACCCCTATCCGACCGTGTCGGCGGTACTGCATGACCGGACGGACGGTGTCTATCTCCTGCCGGCTTCGACCCAGTTCGAAACGTCCGGTTCGGTGACGGCCTCCAACCGTTCGCTACAGTGGCGCGACCGGGTTGTCGCACCGGTCTTCGAAAGCCTGCCGGACCACATCATCATCAACAAGTTCGCCACGAAGTTCGGCTTTGCGGATCGACTTTTCCGCAATATCGAGGTGAAGGACGGCGAGCCGGTGGTCGAGGACATCACGCGGGAATTCAACCGCGGTATGTGGACCGTTGGCTATACCGGCCAGTCGCCGGAGCGGATCAAGCTCCACATGGCCAACCAGCACACCTTCGACAAGACCACGCTGCGCGCCAATGGCGGTCCGGCGGATGGTGAATTCTATGGCCTGCCCTGGCCCTGCTGGGGGACGCCGGAGATGGGTCATCCGGGTACGGCGAACCTCTACGATATGTCGCTGCCGGTCTCGAAGGGCGGCCTGACCTTCCGCGCCCGCTTTGGCGTTGAACGTGACGGCCAGAACCTTCTCGCCGAAGGCGTCTATTCGGTCGGTTCCGAAATTCAGGACGGCTATCCCGAATTCACCATGCAGATGCTGATGGATCTCGGCTGGGACGGTGACCTGACGGATGACGAACGTGCGGCGATCGAGGCCGTGGGTGGTCCGAAGGCCAACTGGAAGATCGACCTTTCGGGCGGTATCCAGCGGGTGGCGATCAAGCATGAATGCGCGCCCTTCGGCAATGCCAAGGCCCGCGCTGTCGTCTGGACCTTCCCCGACCCGGTACCCTTGCACCGCGAGCCGCTCTATACCAACCGGCGCGATCTGGTGGCGGATTATCCGACCTATGACGACCGCAAGCTTTATCGTCTGCCGACGATGTATGCCTCGATCCAGCAGAAGGACTTCTCGAAGGATTACCCGATGATCCTGACATCGGGGCGGCTTGTCGAATATGAGGGCGGCGGGGATGAAAGCCGGTCGAACCCCTGGCTGGCCGAATTGCAGCAGGACATGTTCGTCGAGATCAATCCGCGCGATGCCAACAACCTTGGCATTCGTGACAGGGCGCAGGTCTGGGTCGAAGGGGCCGAAGGCTCCAAGGTCAAGGTCATGGCCATGGTGACGGAACGTGTGGGGGCGGGCGTGGCCTTCATGCCCTTCCATTTCGGCGGGCATTTCCAGGGCGCGGACCTGAGGGACAAATATCCCGACGGGGCGGACCCCTACGTGCTCGGCGAAAGCTCGAACACCGCGCAGACCTATGGCTATGACAGCGTCACCCTGATGCAGGAGACGAAAGCCACCCTCTGCAAGATCAGCGCAGCATAAGGAGCCCGGGATATGGCACGTGTAAAATTTCTCTGCGACGCCGAACGCTGCATCGAGTGCAACGCCTGCGTAACCGCCTGCAAGAACGAGCATGAGGTGCCCTGGGGCATCAACCGCCGCCGGGTCGTGACCATCAAGGATGGCACACCCGGAGAACGGTCGATCTCGGTCGCCTGCATGCATTGTTCGGACGCGCCCTGCATGGCGGTCTGCCCGGTCGACTGTTTCTACCAGACGGCCGACGGGATCGTCCTGCATTCGAAAGACCTCTGCATCGGCTGCGGCTATTGCTTCTACGCCTGCCCCTTCGGCGCGCCGCAGTATCCGCAGGCCGGCAACTTCGGGTCCCGCGGCAAGATGGACAAATGCACCTTCTGCGCCGGCGGTCCGGAAGAAACCCATTCGACGGCCGAGTTCGCCAAATACGGGCGCAACCGGATCGCCGAGGGCAAGCTGCCGATCTGCGCCGAGATGTGTTCGACCAAGGCGCTTCTCGCAGGTGACGGTGATGTCGTCTCGGCCATCTACCGGGAACGTGTGGTGGCCCGCGGCTTCGGATCGGGCGCCTGGGGCTGGGGTACCGCCTACGATCAGAAGGCCGCGAACTAACCGGCCTTTGCAACAGGCGGGGGCGGCCGAACGGCGGCCCCCGGACAGAACCGACCGGATGGCCGGGTGGGTCGCGCCGCCACCGGCCCCGTTCCGCAACCTGAGAAACGGGACCTTCGGATGATGATCAACAGATTTCTTGCCTTATGCCTGATGCTGATGCTCCTCGTTCCGGTTCCGGCCGCGGTCAATGCGCAGACGGCCGACGATCCGCGCGCGGCCACGGGTGGCGCGCAGACACTTGACGATATTCTGGCGCGCCAGCGTGGCGAGGCTGTCGATGACACGTTCCGCCGCGACGCGACAGGTTCACCCGATACCGCCGCCGGCATCGCCGACCAACTCGGCACGCTAGGCGGGGTATCGGACCCCGAACTTTGGCGCGCGCTGCGCTACGGATCGACCGACATTCGCGCGTCATCGCAGGGACCGGCGACTGGCATTCTCATTCAGGACGGCGGCATGGCCTGGCTGGCCTTCCGGGCCGGACCCTTGGCGCATTGGGGGGGCTATCTGCTGCTTGGAATGCTCGCCGTTCTGGCGGTTTTCTATCTTCTGCGCGGCAAGATCAGGCTCGATGGCAAGGCGACGGGGCGGACGATCCAGCGTTTCAGCGCGGTTGAGCGATTTGCGCACTGGCTGCTTGCGGGGTCATTTGTGGTTCTGGGGCTGACGGGGCTTTTCACGCTTTTCGGTCGTGTCGCGCTGATCCCCATCTTCGGCAAAGATGCCTATTCGGCCATGGCCATCGCAGGAAAATGGCTGCACAACAACATCGCCTGGGCGTTCATGCTGGGCCTGATCCTCGTCACGATCTTCTGGATCGCGCACAATATCCCCAACCGTCACGACCTGAAATGGCTGGCCGTCGGCGGCGGGCTTTTCACCAAGGGCGTGCATCCGCCCGCGAAGAAATTCAACGCCGGGCAGAAGCTCATTTTCTGGTCGGTCGTGGTTCTTGGCCTGTCCATCTCCGCATCCGGTGTGTCGCTGCTCTTTCCGTTCGAACTGCCGATGTTTGCCAAGACGTTCGCGATCCTGAATGGCACCGGCCTGCCGCAGGCGCTTGGTTACGGTGAACTACCGACGGTTCTTGGACCGCATCAGGAAATGCAGCTTGCCCAGCTTTGGCACAGTATCGTTGCCTTTGTTTTCATGGCCCTCATCATCGCGCATATCTACCTTGGCTCTGTCGGGATGGAAGGCGCGTTTGACGCCATGGGAACGGGCGACGTTGACGTGCAATGGGCAAAGGAACATCATGGCCTTTGGTACGACGAGGTTGCCCATGCCGGCGGCGACGCGAAGATCGCGGATACACCGGCGGAATAGGCGCAAACCTTCGAACGTGACGGCCAGGCGAATGACGAGACCCTGAACAGGGCCGACCGGAGACAAGATATGAAAAGCATGTACCTGGCATTTTTGGCGATTGCGGTGATCGCAGTGATCGCGGATATCGGGCTTGGTCATGCAGGATTTTCTGTAGAGGATGTCACTGCGGGTCCGGCCGTCCGCCTGGATTGACCCGGAAGGCAGATGCCGCAGATGACCATGAGTGCCGCCACCGATCTGCCGCGCGCGGCCAGTACGGATGACGCAAGCCAGAACGATGCACTGCGCCAGGTGTCGATCCTTGTCGTCGACGACGAGCCGGGCATGCGCAATTTTCTGGTGCGGACACTCGGCCCCCTCTGTAAGCGCATCGACGAAGCCGCGAGCGCCGAAGCAGCCTCAAAGCTTCTCGACGTTCAGCACTTCGATCTGGTGATCCTCGACAATGTCATGCCGGGGCAGTCGGGTCTGGACTGGCTGGCCGAACAAAGGCGCGTCGGCTTCTTTTCCGAGGCGATATTGATGACGGCCTATGCCGATCTCGATACGGCCATTCATGCGCTGCGGGTCGGGGCATCGGATCTCGTGTTGAAGCCCTTCCGGTCAAACCAGATCCTGAATGCGGTCCGCCGGTCGATTGATCAGCGCGTGCTCCGGCGCGAGAACTCGCTGTTGAAATATGAACTGAGCGTCGACAACAAGGCGGCGCGCGGCCGCCTTCTTGGCCGATCGCCGCGGATCGAGGCGGTGCGAACCGCGCTTCAAAAGGTGGCGCGGTTGCCGACGCCGGTGCTCTTGACCGGCGAAACAGGGACCGGAAAGGAAATTGCTGCACGGGCCTTGCACCGCATGTCGGACCGGGCAGACAAGCCTTTCGTGCCAATCAACTGTGCCAATATTTCGGCCGATGGGGTCGCATCGGAACTTTTCGGCGACATCGGGCACGGATCGGGCCGCAAGGACGGGCTTCTGCTGCTGGCCAGTGGCGGGACACTATTTCTTGATGAGGTCGCGGAACTTCCGCTTTCGGTGCAGTCGACGCTCTTGCGGGTGATCGAGGATAACCGCATCCGCCCGGTTGGATCGGACCGGGAGGTGCCGCTTAATCTGCGCTTCGTGTCGGCGACCAATACCGACCTGGAAAAGGCAGTGGCAGAGGGCCGGTTCCGCAAGGATCTCTATCACCGGATCAATGTCCTGACGCTGAACATGCCACCCTTGCGGGAACGCGTGGGCGACATCGCCGATCTGGCCGAACTGTTCATGGACGGCCTCGCGCGGGAACTCGGCGCGACGCGACTGCCATTGACCGAGGCGGTGACGCTGAAGCTCGCCAGCTACCACTGGCCCGGCAATGTGCGGGAATTGCGCAACCTTATCGAGCGGTCCCTGATCCTGGGCGAATACCCGCCGGAATTCGCGGCGGAAGATACCCTGCCCGAAGAGGAAGCGGTGGAATCGCTGCACGTGATGGAACGGCGTCATATCCTCTCAATTCTGGAGGCGTCTGGCGGCAACCGGGCTGAAGCCGCGCGGCGGCTGGGCATTTCGCGCAAGACCATCGACCGCAAATGCGCCATGTGGAATGTCTGAGCCGCCGCTGACGGGCCTCAGGTCCTTCCGTCGCAGTGTGCGGGCGCGGCTGCTTCTGATCGCACTGCTGCCGATGCTGATAATCCTGCCGCTGCTCCTTGGCGCTGCCGTCGCCAACTGGTCGCAGCGCTTCGACGAGGTGCTGATCGCCAAGGTGAACGGCGAACTGACCATCGCGCATCAGCATCTGTCCGGCCTTCTCGACAATCGCGGTGCGGCCATTGCCGCACTTGCGCAGTCTGCCGCGCTCGCATCGGAGGTTGCCGGGGCCGACGAAGCCGGGATGGTTGCCTTTCTGGCCAGCGAACGGGAAAGGCTGGGGCTCGACTTCCTCTATCTGATCGCTGAGGGCAGCAGCGCCGAATGGCCGGTGGTCAAGGCGGCGCAGGACGGCAGGCAGGGCGCTGTCATCGACATTTTCGGCCCCGAAGATCTCGCCCAGTTTGGTTCGTCTCTGGCAGAGAGGGCGCGGCTGACGCTGGTTCCGACGACCGCCGCTGTTCCGACGGAGCGGACGGAGGAGACGCGGGGAATGGTGGTTCACGCCGCCGCCCCGGCACCGGGCGGTGCGCTTGTGGGCGGCCTTCTTCTCAACCGCAACCTCGCCTTCATCGACCAGATCAACGAACTCGTCTACCCCGCAGCAAGCCTGACCGAGGGCAGCATCGGCACCGCCACCCTCTTTCTGGACGATGTCCGTGTTTCGACCAATGTTCGCCTGTTCGAGGATGTGCGCGCGCTTGGCACCCGCGTGTCCGCCGCCGTTCGGTCGCGCGTACTCGATCAGGGTCAGGTCTGGCTCGACCGGGCATTCGTCGTCAATGACTGGTACGTTTCGGCCTATGAACCGATCATCGACAGCTATGGCCAGCGGGTCGGAATGCTCTATGTCGGGTTTCTGGAGGCGCCTTTCGCCGAGGCGCGCTGGCGCACGCTGCGGCAGATCGGACTGTCTTTCCTCGGCATCCTTGTCTTGAGCGTTCCACTGCTGCTGCGCTGGGCGCAGGGCATTTTCCGGCCGCTCGAACAGATGAACGCCACCATCGCGCAGGTGGAGGCCGGCGATCTTGGCGCGCGAACCGGGTCGGAGGGGGCGGGCGATGAAATCGACCGTGTCGCTGGCCACCTCGACCACCTGCTTGAACAGCTTCAGGAACGCGACAGGTCGTTGCGCGACTGGGCCGACGAGCTTGAAAGCCGCGTGGCCGAACGGACCCGCGCGCTGGAAGAAGCAAACCGGCAGCTGGAGATGACGACGCGCCAGCTGATCGTGTCCGAAAAGCTGGCGGCCATCGGCGAGATTACCGCGGGCGTCGCGCATGAAATCAACAATCCGCTTGCGGTCATACAAGGCAATATCGACGTCATCTTCGACGATCTCGGCCCGCGCGCCGAGCCGTTGAAAACCGAATTCCGGCTCATCGTGGAGCAGATTCAGGCGATCCATATCCTTGTCAGCAAGCTGCTCCAGTTCGCCCGGCCCGAAGAATATGCCGAAACCGGCATCGGCCACAGCCCGGACAAGGTCATCCGGGATACCCTGCCACTGGTTCAGCATCTGCTGTCGCGCGCAGCGATCACGGTCGATCTTGACCTCGATGCCGATGCGGAGGTCGCGATGAACCAGACAGAGTTGCAGCAGGTTCTCGTCAACCTCATGGTCAACGCGATCCAGGCGATGCCTGATGGCGGCACGCTTGCCCTGGCGAGCGGGATTGGGGAACACAACGGCCGGCCCATGGTCCGAATCGTTGTGAAGGACGACGGGATCGGCATGAACGAGGTTGTTGTCGCCCGTATCTTTGACCCGTTCTTCACAATGAAACGCGGGGCAGGGACCGGCCTTGGCCTGTCCATCAGCCGGAATCTGATCAACCGCAGCGGCGGCGAGATCGCGGTTACCAGCCAGCCGGGCCAAGGATCGTTTTTCGAGATCTGGCTGCCGATCATGGATCGGGCCGCAGGGTCAGCCGACAGCGGCTGAAGCGTTGCCGCGCGGTCACAAAGAGACCAGCGCCGAAGGAAATGCACATTTCCGCCCCGCGACCGCCTAATTGCCCCGCTTGCATGGGCAGAACGGCAGCAGATGCCGCGTTCTTCAACCGGGCGTCCGGATAACTTCGCGGGCGCTCGCCATCGGGAGATTGGAAGCCATGCTCAATCGTCGGCATATGATGGGCCTTTCGGCGGCGGCAATTGCAACCGGCAGGTCCCATGGTGCATTCGCGGCACAGAACGTCACACTCGACCCGGCGCTTCAGGCGATTCCGGGACTGACGATCAAGCCGGAGTTTTATCCGACCGTCGTCACCGTCAAACGGCAGTTCGCGGCGGGGTCGATCCACGTCGTGTCTTCCCATCATTTCCTTTACTACATCGTCAGGCCCGGCACCGCGATCCGCTACGGCGTCGCAGTGGGCCGCGAGGGACTGCAGTTTCGCGGCGCGGCAGAGGTCGGGCGCAAGGTCGAATGGCCAAGCTGGAAGCCGACACCCGAGATGATCGCGCGGAATGCGTCCTATGCCAGATATGCGGACGGCATGGCCGGCGGACCGAAGAATCCGCTCGGGGCGCGGGCGATCTATCTCTTTCAGAACGGCCACGATACGGCCATCCGCATCCATGGAACGATCGAGCCGAATTCCATCGGAAAGTCGGTATCGAACGGCTGCATGCGCATGGTCAACGAACATGTCATGGACCTTTACAAAAGGGTCGAAATCGGCGCTCCGGTGACGGTCTACTGACGGCGTGCAGCCGTCAGCCTCACCTTAGCCCTTCCGATACCCCCCTCGCGGCGCTATGAGGCATCCATGGCGCTGACCCTGACATCGCTGGCCGAGCTTGCCGCGTCGGATTTCGACGCGATCATCGACGTTCGTTCCCCCGCAGAATATGTCGAAGACCACCTGCCCGGCGCGATCAATCTGCCGGTTCTGAGCGATGCGGAACGTGCCGAGGTCGGCACGATCTACAAGCAGCAATCCCCCTTCCTTGCCCGCAAGATCGGGGCGGCGCTGGTGGCGCGCAATGCCGCCGCCCATCTGGAAGGCCCGCTTTCGGACAAGCCGGGCGGCTGGCGGCCGCTTGTCTATTGCTGGCGCGGCGGCCAGAGGTCCGGGTCATTCGCGTCGATCCTGGCACAGGTCGGCTGGCGGGTGGAACTTGTCGATGGCGGCTACAAGGCGTGGCGCAAGCTCGTGGTCCGGCAGATACAGGAATGGCCCGTGCCCTCGCCAGTTATCGTTCTTGACGGCAATACGGGATCGGCGAAGACGGAATTGCTTGCGCGCCTTGCCAGGCTCGGGGTTCAGGTGATCGACCTTGAAGCACTGGCCAATCATCGCGGGTCGCTTTTCGGCGCTATGCCGGGCGGGCAGCCAAGCCAGAAGGCGTTCGAGGGGCGCATCGCTATGGCGCTGGCCGCGCTCGTCCCTTCACGCCCGGTCATCATCGAGGCGGAAAGTTCGAAGGTCGGCAATATTGTCCTGCCGAAACAGGTCTGGCAGGCGATGTGTGCCGCGCCGCGCCTGAGGATCGTCGCGCCTTTGCCGGCACGGGCCGATTACCTCGCACGGGCCTATGCGGACGTTGCCGCCGACCCGGACCGGCTGGCGACCTTGGTCGGGCGTCTCAAAGGACAGCACGCCGCAGCGGTCATCGAAGACTGGCTTGCCCTTGCGCGAAGCGGTGATCTTGCCGCGCTGGCCCATGATCTGATGCTGAACCACTATGACCCGCGCTACGAAAAGCACCGCGCGCGATTTGCCGATCACGAAAGCCGTGTCGTCGCGACCGATGCGTTGACGCCATCGTCGCTCGACAGGCTTGCGGATGACATTGCCGGAATGCTGCCCGACATCGTCGGGACGGCGGGATAATCCGGTCAACCCTCAATCGTCAGAAACGGCGCACCCGCCTCGATTTGGCCGATGACCGCAGCGTCGGTGTCGGTGGCGCGAAGCGTGTCGACGAGGCCGACCGCCACGTCGGCCGGGACCACAGCGAGAAGACCGCCGGCCGTCTGCGGGTCGAAGAGAAGATCGGTCCGCGGGCTTTCGGACAAGAACATGCGCGCCATCACGGCGCGGTTGGCGGGCAAAAGGGTGGAACCATGGCCTGCTGCAGCAAGTTCCGCCGCGCCAGCAAGGACCGGAACCTCGGCAAGGTCGAGCCGCGCCGCCACGCCAGAGGCATCGAGAATACCTAAGAGGTGCCCGGCAAGACCGAAGCCGGTAACATCCGTCATCGCACGCGCGTGGGGGGCGAGCACCGCGGATGCCTGCGCCGACGACCGTGCCATGGACGAGAGGGCGGACGCAACAAACCGCCCCGGTGCGGTGCGGGCCATGTCGGCCGCGAGAATGACGCCCGTGCCGATCGGTTTCGTCAGGATCACGGCATCGCCGGGCCGGGCACCCGACTGGCCAATCGGCTCGGTCGAACAAAGGCCGGTGACGGTGAAGCCCACCGTCAGTTCCGCCCCGACGCTGGTATGCCCGCCGACGACATCGGCCCCGGCACTGCCAAAGGTTTCGGCGGCTGCGACCATAATCTCCCGCAGGGTGTCCGACTGCATCCGGGGCGACATGCGCGGCAGGATCACCTGCGCCAGGGCGCTTTGCGGAACCGCGCCCATGGCCCAGATGTCGCCCATCGCATGGATGGCCGTGATCCGGGCGAGCAGCCAGGGATCCTCGATGAAGGCGCGGACGTGATCGGTGGTGATGACCTGATAGCCGTCGCCATGGGCCAGAATGGCAGCATCGTCGCCCGGGCCCGACAGGACATCACGCCGCGCCGGGGCGGGAAGCCCCGCCAGCGCGGCCCTGAGGTCCGCCTGACCCACCTTGGCGCCGCAGCCGCCGCAAAGCGGCTTTCCATCGGCGAGCACATCGCGGACGCCGGCGGCGACGGTTGCGGGCAAGGGCGCGGCGGGCATCCGCGGCAGATCGTGGAACTTCGCCATGAAGCGGCGGTCGATCCTGTCCTTCCAGCGCCAGAGCCAGCGGCCATCGAGCGGCAGCCCCCACTTGTCCGCGACCGCCAACTTGCCGCCCGCCGAGATCAGTTTCAGATAGTCCCGCTGCGGGCTGTACCGAGCCATCCGGCCCTGGCCGGTCAGGGCAACGATGAGGTTCTTGTGCAGTACCGGCGCCTGACGCACGGCGAAGACGCCCGCCTTGGGGCGCGGCGCGAAACCCAGATGCGCGATGTCGGCGACGGCGAATATCTCTTTGTCTGAGACGGACCGGAGCTTTTCATCGACAGTGATGAAACCTTCATGCAGGTCGAGGCCGGTCGTTTCGAGCCAATCCTGTGGCCGTGTCGCCGCCGCGCCGATGGTGAAGCCGGACGGGACAGCGCGACCATCGGCAAGATGCACAGCGTCCTCGGCCACGTGATCCACGGCCGCGCCCGTGATCAACGTGACACCGGCGCGGTCCAGATGCGCCAGAAGCGCCCGCCGCGCGCCGTGTCCGACAGCCCTCAGCGCCTCGGCGCCAGATTCGACGATGGACACGCCGGCGCCCTCGCCAAGCCGGTAGGCCGCGGCCAGCGCCAGCTCCACCCCGGCGACACCACCGCCGATCACGACGACATGCTTGTCTCGGCCAACGCTAGTCGCAAAGTGCTGCCACCGTTCCGCGAAGGTGTCGAGCGGCTTTGCCGGAACCGCATGTTCGGTGAACCCAGTTAGCGCGGGCATGTCGGACGTGATGCCAATATCGACCGAAAGGACATCGTAGGCCACGGGCGGCCGCCCGGTGATTTCCACGCGCCGGGCGGTCCTGTCGATCCCGACGGCCCGCCCCAGGATCAGCCGTGCCCCAGCATGACGGGCCAGTTGCGCAAGGTCGATCTCCAGCGCATCGCGCGGATAGTGCCCGGCGACATGGCCGGGAAGCATCCCGGAATAGGCGGCTTTCGGATCGGGGCTGATCAGCGTCAGGCGGACGCCCGGCAAGGGCCGCATCCCCCACATCCGCAGCACGAGCGCGTGCGTGTGTCCGCCACCAATCATCACGAGGTCACGCGTCAGTGGTATCTGTGGCTGCATCCGCGGGCGTCCTTTCCTGTCCTGTCCTACCCCGGCTTTGACCGCTTGGCGATGGTCAGGGTTGGACCTTTCGCCGCAAGCCGGTAAAGATCGCGCCGGAACCCGTGAAACGGTGATGGCGAAAGGGCATCGGAATGCGTCGGATCTATATCACCGGGGTCGCTGGTTTCATCGGCTATCATCTGGCCAGGCTGCTGCTCGACGAAGGGTTCATCGTCCATGGCATGGACGGGATGACCGACTATTACGACGTCACGCTGAAGCGCCGCCGGCTCGGCGAGTTGCAGCAAAGGCCCGGGTTCGGTTTCGCCGAATGCATGCTTGAGGACGATCAGACGCTTCAGGCCGACATCGCCGCCTTCCGCCCTGATGTCATCGTGCATCTGGCCGCACAGGCGGGGGTGCGCTACAGCCTTGAAGCGCCGCGAAGCTATCTGTCATCGAACATCGACGGCACGTTCAATGTGATGGAAGCGGCGCGGGAACTTGGCGTCAGGCATCTTCTGCTTGCCTCCACATCCTCGGTCTTTGGCGCGAATACCGATATGCCCTATCGGGAAACCCAGAAGGCCGATACGCAGGTTTCGCTTTACGCGGCGACCAAGAAAGCGACAGAGGCGCTTTCGCATGCCTATGCGCATTTGTGGAACATCCCGACGACGGCCTTCCGGTTCTTCACGGTCTATGGCCCCTGGGGCCGCCCCGACATGGCGCCGTTCAAGTTCACAAGGGCGATCCTGGCCGGCGAAACCATCGACGTATACGGCCATGGCGAGATGTTTCGCGATTTCACCTATGTCACCGATCTGGTGCGCGCCATCCGGCTTCTCATCGACACCCCGCCGGTGCGGCCCGCCCGTGCCGAGGACATCGCGGATGGGGACAGCCTGTCGCCGGTTGCGCCCTGGCGGGTCGTCAATATCGGCAATGGCGAAAAGGTTGCCCTGGGTGACTTCATCGCGGCGATCGAGGCGGCGACAGGCAAGGCCGCCAAACGCAATCTCATGGATATGCAGAAGGGCGATGTGCGGGCGACCTGGGCAGACAACGGTCTTTTGCGGCGGCTGACCGGCTATGAACCGCAGACCGACATCCGGACCGGGATGGCCGCGTTTGTCGCCTGGTATCGCGACTACTATCGGCTCTGACCGGGGGAGATTGGCCCTTGACGCGCAAGGGAGGCTGGCTTAGCTAGCCCGTCGGTGTGGCTAGGTAGCTCAGCTGGTTAGAGCGCGCGACTCATAATCGCGAGGTCGGGGGTTCGAGTCCCCCCCTCGCCACCAACTTTACCCCACAAGTCAAACCGGTCTGATCCGGCCTATTTCAACTGACTGTCCTTCGACCCGCGCCGGTTGATGCCACCGCGCTGAACCGGCCGCGCGTCCCGTTCCATCTGGCAGTCGATGCAGAGCTTGACGCCCGGCATCGCCTTCTGGCGCGCTTCGGAAATCGGTTCGTCGCAATCTGCGCAATGGCTCAGGCTTTCGCCGACCGGGCGGCGCAGGGCCTTCATGCGCTGCAATTCGTCGGCGATTGATGCCTCGATCTGATCGTTGACAGCGCCGTCGCGCGCCCAGCCACCGGCCATGACCTTTCCTCCTGTTCCACCCGCAATATTGCGCCCGGTCGGGGGCGCTGTCAAAACGACGGGCTGTCAGGCGCGGTAGACCTCTTTCCCCTCGACCATTGTCATCAGGACATTCGTGTCGCCGATTTCGCCTTCAGGGCAGTTGAAGATGTCCTGATCCAGAACGATCAGGTCAGCGCATTTGCCGAGCCCGAGCGTGCCGGTATCGGCCGTCCGCCAGGCCGCCGCGGCAGCGCCTGTGGTATAGCCGGCCACGGCTTCGGCCCGCGTGATCCGTTCCTCCGGCAGGAAGGCCGCGACGGTGCCTTCCTTGGCCGGCGGCTGGCGGGTCACGGCGGTTTCGATGATCTGGAAGGGATTGAGCGTCGAGACGCCCCAGTCGCTTGACAGCGCCATGGCGGCGCCGGCGTCAAGAAGTGACCGGAAGGCATACATGTAGCGGCTGCGATCATTGCCCACCATCGGCATCGCAACATCGGTGACGGAGGGTTCGTTGCGCGCCCAGAGGGGCTGAACATTCGCCATGACCCCAAGCTGGCGGAACCGCGCAATGTCGGCCGGGTCGATGAACTGGATATGGGCGATCTGGTGAAGCGAGGGCCAGTCGCCGTTGACGATCCGCGCCCGCTCCATCCCGTCGAGCGCGGCGCGCACGGCCATGTCGCCGATGGCGTGGACGTGGATCTGGAACCTTTCCGCATCGAAGGCCGTGAACATGTCGCCGATCTGTTCGGGCGAGAACATGAGGGGCGCATTGCCGCCTTGAACGTCGGAATAGGGGGCGATCATTGCCGCCGTGCGGTTTTCGATCACGCCATCGAGGAAAAACTTCGCGGAATGCACCTTGAACCGCCCGCCGCTTGTCGATGCGCGAAACCCCTTCAGCCGCGCGACGGCAGCGGCGGTCGTGTCATGGGCAGTGACAAGCGCTGTGGCCGCGACCCGAAGCGTCAATTCCCCGCGCTCGGCAAGGCTGTTGTAGACGCGCACATGCCGTTCTTCGACCTTCGCGTCCAGAACCCCGGTAAAACCGTTTCGATGCGCCAGCGCCTGCGCCCAGAGGACACCACGCGCGAAGTCGTCATCCGACGGCGCGGGCATCCGCGCCTCGGCCCAGCCGACGGCATTTTCATAGAGCATACCGCTTGGCGCGCCGGTTTCGTCATGGACGAAATGACCGTTCATCGGGTCCGGCGTGTCGGCCGCAAGCCCGACCGCAGCGATGCCGAGGCTGTTCAGGCAGGCATTGTGTCCGTCAGAGGCGACGATCAGGCAGGGGCGGTCCGGCACCGCCCTGTCAAGCAGGTGGCGGTTCAGGTTGCCGGCATGGAAGATGCCGGAATACCAGCCGGTGCCGTTCACCCAGGCACGGTCATGGGTTGCGGCAAAGGCGGCGACCTTTGCCACCATTTCGTCTTCGGTACGCACAAAGGAAAGATCGGCGTTCTGGCTGTAATCCTGCCCGCTGTCCTGCAGGTGAATGTGCGTGTCCTGAAATCCCGGCAGGACAAGCCGGCCCTCGCCGTCCATCAATCTAGTACCGGGCCCGGCCAGCGCGCGGATGTCATCGTCGGTGCCCAGCGCCATTACCCTTCCGTCGCGGACGGCCATTGCCCGCACTTCCGGGATTGCGCCGTCCATCGTGACGATACGCGCATTGTGAAGAATGAAATCCGCCGATGCCATCTGCCGTGCCTTTCTATACGGGGAACCGGCTCGGAGAGTGCCCCTGCCGGCCTTCATCTGGCAAGCCGGAAACCGTTCCGGATGCCCTGAAAAACTGCTTTCCGGAATTGAACGGTCGTGCAAGAGTGACCGCAGCAGCCACATTGGGGGATACTCGACAATGCAACGCATCAAGTTCATCGACCGCATGGCGCAGGGCAAGATGTCCCGCCGCCAAATGCTGCAATCGGCCAGCGCCTTCGGCGTCGGCGCGCTTTTCCTGCCGCGCCCGACAGCGGCGGCCGAGGTGCTGACCTGTCTCGAATGGGGCGGATACGATTCCGCCGACTACTTCCAGGCCTATGTCGACAAATACGGCGCGCAGCCGAACTTCTCGATCTTCGCGGGCGAGGAGGATGCGCTGGCCAAGGTGCTGGCGGGCTTTGCCGCCGATGTCATGCATCCGTGCAACTACTCTGTCGCCCGATTCGTCAATGCCGGCGTTGCGGCCGAAATCGACACGTCGCGGCTGAGCCACTGGAACGACATCTTCCCGGCCCTGCAGTCTGCGGAAGGCGTGATCTGGGACGGCAAGACCGTGATGGCGCCCGCCGACTGGGGCAACTCCTCGCTCGCCTACCGGCCCGACCTGCTGCCGCCTGAGTTCAACGAAAACCCGACCTGGGCGATCTTCTACGACGAGGAATACAAGGGTCGCGTCGCCATGACCGACAACGAGATGGCGATCATCATCGGCGCCATGGTTGGCGGCATGCCCTATGACGAGGCCTACAAGCTGGAAGGCGCGGCGCTGGAGGCGGCGGCCAAGGAATGGGGCACAAAGGCGGTCAACGTCTCCAAATTCCTCTGGACCGATTCCTCGGAAGTGCAGCAGGCCATGGCCTCTGGCGAAATCGTCGCGGCCTATGCCTGGAACGACCTTATCGCCAACCTGCGTGCCGAAGGCGTTCCGGTCGAGTTTGCCAAGCCGAAGGAAGGCATGTTCACGTGGTTCTGCGGCCTGACGCTGCTGAATACCGGCAAGGCCGATGAACAGGCGGCCTATGACTTCATCGACGCCTGGCTCAGCCCGGAAACCGGCAAGGCGCTGATCGAAGGGTCGGGCTATGGCCATGCCAACATGAAGGCCTTCGACATCGCCGATCCGGAAGCGCTGGCCAACATGGGCATCACAGATCCGGTCGCGATGATGGCCGACACCATCGTCTTCAAGACCCCGAGCGATGCCGTGCAGGAGGGCTTCAACAAGGTCTGGGGCGATACGAAGGCGCTGAAGTACTGACGCCATCGTGACGGCCGTTTCAGAACCAGTTGCGGCGTCGCGGACACGCGACGCCGAGCGCGTCCGCCGGTGGTTGAGGGGCTACGGGCTCCTGTCACCGGCGCTCGCCGTCATGATCGCGATGTTGGCGCTGCCTGTGGCGGCCCTTGTCCTTCTCAGTTTCTGGACCCAGCACGGATTTGAGCTCGACCGCAGCCCGACAATCGAAAACTATGCCCAGCTTGTCCGTCTGAAAGACGAGCCGACCGTCTGGTTTGGCATCCCGTTCTATTTCGCCTATCCGGTCCCGGCGATCCTGATGATCAAATCGTTGGTCATGTCCCTGTCCGCGACGGTCGCCGTGATCGCGCTCGCCTATCCGATGGCCTATTTCCTGGCCTTCCGGGTCACGCGGAACAAGGCGATGTGGATCATCCTCATCACCATTCCGTTCTGGACCAGCTATCTGCTCAGGGTCTTTGCCTGGAAGATCGTGCTTGGCTTCAACGGGGCCATCAACTCGGGCCTCAAGGCGCTGGGCATCATCGACCAGCCGCTCGAATTCCTGCTCTATAATCCCGGTGCGGTGGTGATCACGCTCGCCCATTCCTGGGTCGCCTTCGCGATCCTGCCCATCTACGTCTCGCTCGAAAAGATCGACCGGTCGTTACTGGAGGCGGCATCCGACCTAGGCGACAGCAAACTGAAGCGATTTCTGAGGATCACGTTACCTCTTTCCGCACCGGGTACGGTGGCTGCGGCGCTTCTCGTCTTCATTCCGACGGTGGGCGACTATGTCACGCCGACCCTGGTTGGCGGACCGGGTGGGACGATGATCGGGAACCTCGTGCAGGAACTCTTTCTGAAGCAGAACAACGCCCCACTAGGCGCTGCTGTCGCGATTACCATGATGCTGATCATCGCCGTGATCGTGGCGATATTCCTTTGGGCCATCGGCTATCGCCGTATCCGGTCGCGGAGGATGTGACGATGCTGCGCAGGTTGGATGCCGTCTGGATCTATGCAATTCTCTTCGTGATCTTCCTTTACGGCCCGGTACTTCTGATGCCGGTCTTCGCGTTGAATGACGGGACGTTCGCGACATTTCCGCTGAAGGGCTTCACGCTGAAGAACTTTTCATCGATGGCGGCAAACACCTCGATGATCCTCGCCCTGCAAAACAGTCTCAAGATCGCCATCAGCGTGGCTATTCTGGCCACCGCGCTCGCCATACCCGCGTCGCTGGCGCTGACGCGGTTCCGACTGCCGGGCGGCGGACCGATCCAAAGCTTCATGATGCTGCCGCTGGTCATCCCCTCCATCGTCATCGCGGTGGCGCTTCTCGTCATCATCCTGAAGATTTTCGGTATCCAGCTGTCGCTTTGGACGGTTGCGGCGGGGCACGTCCTTATCTGCCTGCCATTCTGCATGTCCGTTCTCATGGCACGGCTCGAAGGTTTCGATCCGAGCCTGGAAGAAGCGTCGCGCGATCTCGGCTGCACCGCCTGGCAGACATTCTGGCGGCTGACCTTCCCGCTCGCCGTGCCGGGGGTCATTTCGAGCCTCCTGATGGGGTTCATCATTTCCTTCGACGAATTCGTCATCGCCTTCTTCCTGACGGGCACCGAAAATACGCTGCCGGTCTATCTCTTCAGCCAGCTCCGCTTCCCTAACAAACTGCCCGGAGTGCTCGCGCTTGGCTCGCTGATCCTTGTCGGCTCGGCGGTGCTCGTCATCGCCGCGGAAGTCATTCGCAAGCGCGGCGCGCCCTCGAACAATCCCGGAGATTACTGATGACAGCCGATACGCCCATCATCGAGCTTCGGGGGATCGTGAAACGGTTCGGCACCCTGACGGTCCTGCGTGACATTGATTTCGATATCAGGCGGGGCGAGTTCTTCTCGCTTCTCGGCGCGTCGGGTTGCGGCAAGACGACGCTCTTGCGAATTCTGGCGGGGATTGAACAGCCCTCCGGGGGGACGCTGACGATCGACGGGCAGCCGATGACGGGGGTTCCCGCCAACAAGCGGCCGACCAACATGGTCTTTCAAAGCTATGCGATCTTCCCGCATCTGAACGTGGAGGAAAATATCGGCTACGGCCTGCGGAATATCGCCATATCCAAGGACGATGCGCGCGCGCGGGTTGCCGAGGCGATTGCACTCGTCAAACTAGACGGGCTCGCCACGCGCAATGCCCACCAGCTTTCCGGCGGCCAGCGGCAGCGTGTGGCACTGGCACGGGCGCTCGTTTGTCAGCCCAAGGTCCTGTTGCTGGATGAACCGCTTTCGGCGCTCGACAAGAAACTGCGAGAAGACATGCAGCAGGAACTTCGCGCCCTGCAACGGACGGTGGGCATCACGTTCGTTTTCGTGACCCATGATCAGGAAGAGGCGTTGACGCTGTCGGACCGCATTGCCGTGATGTCCGGCGGCAAGGTCCTGCAGATCGACACGCCAAAGGGGCTTTATGAGCGGCCGAACTGCCTGGAGGTTGCCGGCTTCGTCGGGACGATGAACCTGTTCCCGGCGACACTTCGCCAGGTTGCCAACGGCCGTGCGGAAGCAGATGGCGGTGCGCTTGGCACGTTCTCAGGTGCGCCGGCCGAGGGTATCGCGCCAGGCAAGCCGATTTTCGCGGCCGTCAGGCCGGAAAAGATCCTAATCGCCGCCGGTCAGGCACCGGTCGGCGAGAATGCCGTTCGAGGGCGCGTATCGGCGATTTCCTATCTTGGCGACCGCAGCCACTACATCGTGAACGTGCCCGGTGTCGAGGCGCCGGTGCAGGTCTACCGCTCCAATCTTGCCCCGGCAGGCGGGGATGCTGGCGAAGGCGCGGAGGTGACGCTGTCCTGGGATGCGGCCAATGCGCTCTTCCTCGGTCGCTGACTGGACGCGAACCGCCGTTCGGCGCAAACTTCGTTCATGACCGGCAACAAGACCCAGCCGACAACGGTTCCGGTGGCAGATTTTCTGGCCGGTGTCCTGCCGCCAAGGCGTCGGGCCGAGGCCGCCCGTCTTGATGCGCTCTTTCGCGATGTTACAGGCTATTGCCCCCGTATGTGGGGACCGTCGATTGTCGGCTATGGCCGCTATCACTATCGCTATCCGTCCGGCCGGGAAGGCGATTTTCTCGCGACCGGGTTCTCGCCGCGCAAGTCCGCGATCTCGATCTACATCATGCCCGGATACGGCGATTTCGGACATATGCTGAGCGGGCTGGGGCCGCATTCGTTTGGCAAGTCCTGCCTCTACATCCGCAATCTCGATGCCGTTGACCTCGATGTGCTCGGCCGCCTGATCCGTGCGGGCCTCGACGATCTCGGCAACCGCTGGCCTGTTCGGGCGATCTGAGCGGCCGCTGGAGTTTTGTGCGCCAGCGCACATTATCAATCAAATTTCACCGAATTGCGCATTCAAGGCGCGGCCAACTATCTGTCGGGTCAGACCAGCACAGGAGCTTGCCATGTCCAGACCCAAGATCGCCGTCATCTTCTATTCGACTTATGGCACCAATCATCAGGTAGCCGAAGCTGCGGCCAAGGCCGCCGAGGCCGCGGGCGCTGAGGTTCGGCTGCGCCGCGTTCCCGAAACCGCGCCGAAAGCCGTTGTCGAGGGGCAGGACGCCTGGAAGGCGCAGGCGGAAAAGACCGCCGGCATTCCCGAAATCTCGCATGACGACATGGAATGGGCCGATGGCTATTTCATCTCCGCGCCCACGCGCTATGGCGTTGTGGCCAGCCAGCTTCGGGCCTTCATCGACACGCTCGGCGGGCTATGGATGAAGGGCGCGATGGCAAACAAGACCTTCACGGCGACCACCAGCGCCCAGAACGCCCATGGCGGGCAGGAGGCGACGATCCTGTCGCTTTATACGACCGCCATGCACTGGGGTGCGATCATCGTCGCGCCGGGCTACACCGATCCGGTCCTGTTCGAGGCTGGCGGCAACCCCTACGGTTTCTCGACCAATGCCGGCGCGCTTGGCGAAACCGGTCGTGCCGCGGTGGCTCATCAGGCCAAGCGGCTGGTGGAGATGACGGCGAAGCTGATCGCCTGAACCAAGCCACCCGCTGGGCACGACTGCGAGTCCTCCTTAAGGGGCTAGAATTTCGCTGTCGTTCAATCAGAAGTTGCTTCGCGCCCGCCTTGGTGTGATGATTCCCCCCTGTGGCTTGCTGCAAGGGGGGCATCAATGGGCAGGCAGACACTGATCACCAACTGGTTCGACCCGGCACACGGCATCGCCCGGCTGAACACGCCAATCGCCAATCCGCGGACGCTGGAGGCCAACCCGCCGGCGGCCTATGTCCGCCGGCACATGAGGATCACTGCGGACGACGACCAGACCAACTATGTCTGTCGCATTCCCCATGCTCACGCCAACCTCGGCGAACTGGAGCTTTATACGGACAACAACAGCGCGGTCTGGATCAACAACATTCAGGTCATCGCCGGGGCGCGGCGCAACGGTGTGGCGCGCCGCCTGGTCGAACGGGCGATTGCGGATCATGGTCAGGTCTACGCGTCGAATTCCCCGCATGATGACCATGGCACCCGAGAGCTTTCCGCCGATGGTTTCGGGTTGGTCATGGGATTGATCGCCGCGAATGTGATGCAGCAGGGGTGGTACAAGTTTCCTGTCGCTTGACCGCCGGAAAGCACCACCGCCCCGCAACCGCCTGTGAAAGCGGCGCGGGGCAACGATGCGCCCTGATCTGGCTGACGCTGCTATTCCAGCATCAGTTGATAGCTTGACGGGACATAGCGGAACCCGTCGCCCTTCGCTTCAATGAAGCCGGTCGCGGGGAAGGGCATGTGATAACCGATGAAGGGCAGTTTGTCGGCGGCGATCATGCCAAGCACCTTCCGCCGGGACGCCGCCGCCGCCGCCTTGTCCATATCGAACTTCACCTCCCAATCGGGGCGTTCCAGCGACCAGACTGGGTGATTGGCGGTATCCGCAATGATAACCAGCGACTTGCCGAAGTTCTCGATCATGTAGCCCATATGCCCCGGCGTATGGCCGTGGGCGGCAATCGCGGTGATGCCCGACACCACCTCGCCCCCGTCGTCGAGGAAGCTGAACTGGTCGTTGAGCGGGCGGACCTTGCCGTCGAAGGTTTCGTTGCCCGCACCCATCCAGTGATTGTGCTCGGTCGCGCCGGTGACGTAGCGGGCGTTGGCGAAGGTCTTTCCGGTGTCCGACATCAGACCGCCGACATGGTCACCATGCATGTGGGTGACGACGACGATATCCACGTCCTCCGGCGCATAACCCGCCGCGTTGAGCGCGGCTGTGATGCCTTCGGCGTTCAGCCCGGTATCGAACAGGACGAGTTCACTGCCGGTGTTGATGACCGTCGGTGTGAAGAAGAACTGCGCGACATTGGTCGGAATGAACGCCTCGGCCGAAGCTGCGGCGAATTCTTCCGCGCTGACATTCAGGCCGAAAATTGTCTGCGGATCAGGCACCGGGCGGGTGCCGGCAAGTAGGGTCGTCACCTCGAAATCGCCGAGCATGAAGCGGCTGTAAAGCGGCTGGCCGGCCCCCTTCATCTCGGCCTTCGCGGCGACGCGGCGCGCGCCGATCATGGCGATGACAGGTGCGGAGGCCCCGGCGAAAAGCGCCTGACGGCGGGAAAGCTTTGTCGAAATCGTCATGGTCGTCTCTCCCTGATTGGTTCTATGCGGTTCAGACTAGGGCGCGGATGCGCCATTCCACAGTCACGAAACCGTGACCTATTCCCACCAGCGGTCGATTTCCGCGATCTCGTCGTCGGACCATCCGAAATGGTGGGCAAGTTCGTGGATCAGGACATGGGCCACCAGCTGGCCCAGTGTGACATCGCCGCGTTCCGACCATTCGTCGAGAATGGGGCGGCGGAAAAGCCAGATCGTGTCCGGCCGGTCCATCATGTCCATGACCGATTTCTCAGTCACGGGAATGCCATCGTAAAGCCCCGTCAACTCGAACGGATCTTCGATATTCATGTCTTCGAGGATGTCGTCGGGCGGGAAGTCCGCGACCCGCAGGAGGACCGACCGCGCCGGCTGGGCAAATTGCGCTGGGAGGTCGGCCAGCGTGGCACGCGCCAGAAATTCGATCGCGTCGAGATCGGGGGCGCTGCGCCCCAGCCAGTCATTCATGCCGGTCTCCTTCTGCGCTCATATGGACAAAATGGGCGTCATATGAAAGAGGAACCGCGAACAGGAGTGCACCATGACCGTTACCCGTTTCGCGCCGTCACCCACCGGCTACCTGCATGTCGGCAACCTTCGCGCCGCGCTCTTCAACTATTTGATCGCGCGAAAGGCGGGCGGGACCTTCATCCTGCGTCTTGACGATACCGATCAGGAGCGGTCGAAGCAGGAGTATGTCGACGGCATCATGGAAGACCTCGAATGGCTCGGCCTGACCTGGGACCGGATCGAGCGTCAGTCCGCCCGACTTGACCGCTACGCGGAGGCGGCCGATCACCTGCGCGCCAAGGGCCGTTTCTACGAATGTTTCGAGACCCCGACCGAACTCGATCTGAAGCGCAAGAAGCAGCTCAACATGGGCAAGCCGCCGGTCTATGACCGCGCCTCGCTCGCGCTAAGCGAGGCTGACAAGGCGAAGCTGCGGGATGAGGGCCGCGAAGGGTACTGGCGGTTCCAGCTTGATCTGGAGCGGATCGAATGGACCGACGGTATCCTTGGCCCGGTGTCGATTGACGCGGCTTCTGTCTCCGACCCTGTGCTGATCCGGGCCGACGGCCAGGTGCTCTACACCTTTGCCTCGTCCGTCGACGATGTGGACATGGGGGTTACCCATATCGTGCGCGGGTCCGATCACGTCACCAACACGGCGACCCAGATCCAGATCATGCAGGCTTTGGGCGGTGCAGCACCTGCCTTCGCGCATCATTCGCTTCTGACCGGTGCGCAGGGCGAAGGGTTGTCGAAGCGGCTTGGCACCATGTCGATCCGCGATTTCAGGGCCCAAGGTATCGTTCCCGAAGCGCTCTTGAGCCTCATGGCGCGGCTCGGTTCCTCTCAGCCGGTCGAATTGAGGGCCTCGCTGGACGAGATTGCCGAAGGGTTCGATCTGTCGCAATTCGGTGCCGCGCCGACCAAGTTCGATATGGCCGATCTCTTCCCGCTGACGCAGAAGCACAATCAGGCGCTGCCCTTTGACGCGGTCAGGGACACGATCTCGGGGCTCGGTGTGCCAGACGATCTGGCCGAGCGGTTCTGGCGTGTCGCCTCGCAAAACATCACCGTGATGGCCGATCTCGACCATTGGTGGGCGCTTTGCCGGGATGGGGCAGAGCCGGTCATCGCGCCCGAGGATGCCGAGTTTGTGGCGACGGCGATGGCGATGCTACCGGAGCCGCCCTTTACCGGGGCGACCTGGGGCGAATGGACGGCGGCGGTCAAGGAAAAGACCGGTCGCAAGGGCAAGTCACTATTCATGCCCTTGCGCCATGCGCTGACCGGCCAGCCGCACGGGCCGGAAATGGCCGAACTCATGCCGCTTCTGCAAAAGGTGCGCGCAAAGGGGTAGACCCCTTCGCCGCAGGTGCCTTTTGGTCAGCCTGTCCGGCGGCCGATCCCCAATTCCTCAAGGCCGTTGTCGACAAGGCGCTGTTCTGCGCCCGTCAGGGTCTGGTGGCGCGGATAGAGCGGTGATTGCCGGTCGTCATGGATCGCGGTCCATCCGGTCGTCGAGGCAAAGAACCGATCTACGCCTGACTCCCCGAACTCGGTCAGGAAGCCTTGTACCACGACATCGAGGTAGCTCAGCAGGATCGGATGGCGCGCATCGGCGCCATTTGCCGGATCGACGGCATAGACGGCCAGTGACCCTGCCCAATTCGGTGTGGTGTCGAAGGCGCTGTGGCTGATCTCGTGTCGCAGATAGGCCGCCTCGCGCAGGTCGAGTGCGGCCCAGTCATCGCCGGGAACGGCGGCGATGAGGCCGTCGATCTGTTCGGTCGCCGGTTCGATCGACAGGAAAGCGAAGGGTCTGAGCCGGGTTTGTCGCCAGACCCGCCGCCATCCGGTCAGCCGTGCGGGCGCTGTCTGGGCGTAGTCATGGGTCCGGCGATTGACGAGTGAACCGTAGCCAAAGAAGGCCGGATGAATATCTTCAGCCATCGTCCCGGTCTCCGTCCTGCCGATCCCTGGGTCAGCTTCTTGCGCCGAAACGGATGGCGGCGCAAGAATGTATCCAATCGTATACCCTATTGCCAGCACGCCCGGATTCCGGCTATTTCTGTCCCCGTCAGGATCGGGAGAACCGGCCGGGGCAAACTGCCCGCTGCCGGTGCCGAAGGAGCAACCGCCCCGGTAAACTCTCAGGCGCAAGGACCGTCCTGGCCACGGAACTCTGGAGAGATCCCCGATCAGGTCGGGGGCGCCGAAGGGATAACGATCTCAGGCGAAAGGACAGAGGGGGCATCGAAACGGGCGGGCTTGACCGCCCCGGGCGATGCCGGACACCATAGACCGGCGAGATGAGGGGAGGGCGGCATGGCCGACCTGAAACGTACGGTTCTATACGACCTGCATATCGAACTTGGCGGCAAGATGGTGCCCTTCGCGGGCTACGAAATGCCGGTGCAGTACCCGATGGGCGTGATGAAGGAGCATCTTCACACGCGCGCGGCGGCGGGGCTTTTCGACGTGAGCCACATGGGCCAGATCCTGATGGGTGCGAAATCGGGCAAGGTCGAGGATGCGGCTTTGGCTTTGGAAAAACTGGTGCCGGTCGATATCCTCGGCCTGAAGGAAGGCCGCCAGCGTTATGCGCTGTTCACCAATGACGAAGGCGGGATTCTCGATGACCTGATGGTCGCCAACCGCGGCGATCATCTCTTCCTCGTGGTCAACGCCGCCTGCAAGGATCAGGATTTTGCCCATCTGAAGGCGCATCTGGGCGATACCTGCGATCTGGGTATGGTCACCGACCGCGCGCTTCTGGCGCTGCAGGGACCGGCAGCCGAGGCCGCCTTGGCCCGTCTGGTGCCGGATGTGGTCGACCTGAAGTTCATGGATGTCGCCATCCGCCAATGGGATACGGCCGAGCTGTGGATCTCGCGGTCCGGTTATACCGGCGAGGATGGGTTCGAAATCTCGGTGCCCGAGAAATTCGCGGTCAGCTTTGCCCGCGCGCTTCTCGCGATGGAAGAGGTTGCGCCCATCGGGCTTGGCGCCCGCGATTCGCTCAGGCTCGAAGCCGGGATGTGCCTTTACGGCCATGACATCGACACCACGACGAGCCCGGTCGAGGGCAATGTCACCTGGGCGATCCAGAAGGCGCGGCGCACAGGCGGCGCGCGGGAGGGTGGCTTTCCGGGTGCGGCCCGCATCCTGACGGAACTGGCCGACGGCCCATCCCGCCGCCGCGTCGGTCTGCGCCCAGAGGGGCGTGCACCGATGCGCGAAGGCACGGAGATATTTGCTGGTGCGGAGGGCGGAGCGCCAATCGGGACAATCGCGTCCGGGGGCTTTGGCCCTTCCATCGAAGGACCGATGGCAATGGCCTACCTGCCGGCCGACCTCAGTGAGGGCACCACCGTCTACGGCGAGGTGCGCGGCAAACGGATGGCCGCCACCATCGTTCCCATGCCTTTCCAACCCAACCAGTACAAACGCTAGTCAACAGGGAAGAGACCCATGAAATACACCGAAGATCATGAATGGCTCCGCGTCGAAGGCGATCTCGTCGTGGTCGGCATTACCGAACATGCCTCCGAACAACTCGGCGATGTCGTCTTTGTCGAACTGCCGGAGGTCGAAACCATGGTCGCCAAGGGCGATGAGGCCGCCGTCATCGAAAGCGTCAAGGCCGCGTCCGACATCCTCGCGCCGGTCGATGGCGAAATCGTCGCGGTGAACGAAAAGCTGGTCGATAACCCCAGCCTCGTGAACGAGGACCCGACCGGCGCCGCCTGGTTCTTCAAGATGAAACTCGACGACCTTTCCGTTCTCGACGATTTCATGGACGAGGACGCCTACAAGGACCTGATCGGCTAGCTTTGGGGCGACGCCCCTGATCAATCCGCGATCCATCGCATGGCGGCGCGCAACACCGCTCACGCCGCAAACCGCAACCAGACATGGGACCATGGAACATGCCCTTCACGCCTTCCGGATACCTGCCCTACGACTTCGCCAACCGCCGCCATATCGGCCCGTCTCCGGCCGAGATGGAGGAGATGTTCAAGGTGCTTGGCGTGAAGGACCTCGATGAGTTGATCGACCAGACCGTGCCAAAGTCGCTTCGGCAGCAAAAGCCGCTGGATTTCGGCAAGGCGAAGTCCGAACGCGAGCTTTTGTGGTTCATGCGGCAGGTCGCGAAGAAAAACGCGGTTTTCACCTCGATGATCGGGCAGGGGTTCTACGGCACCGTCTGCCCGCCGGCGATCCAGCGCAACATCCTAGAGAACCCGGCCTGGTATACGGCCTATACGCCCTACCAGCCCGAAATCAGCCAGGGCCGGCTTGAGGCGCTTCTGAACTTCCAGACCATGGTCTGCGACATGACGGGGCTGGAAATCGCCAATGCCTCGCTTCTTGACGAGGCGACGGCGGCGGCCGAGGCGATGACCATGGCGCAGCGGACGGCGAAGTCAAAGGCCACAGCCTTCTTCATCGACGAAAACTGTCATCCGCAGAATATCGAGGTGATGAAGGTTCGGGCATTGCCGCTCGGGATCGAGATTGTCGTCGGCGATCCGGCCAAGGTCGACGCCAGCAAGGTCTTTGGGGCCATCTTCCAATATCCCGGGACTTACGGCCATTTGACCGACTTTACCCCCCATATTGCGAAACTGCATGAGGCGGGCAGCGTCGGCATCGTCATTGCCGACATCATGGCGCTGACGCTTCTGAAAGAACCCGGGGCGATGGGCGCGGATATTGCCGTGGGGTCCACACAGCGCTTCGGTGTGCCGATGGGTTTCGGCGGGCCGTCGGCGGCCTATATGGCCTGCAAGGACGCGCATAAGCGCAACATGCCGGGCCGGATCGTCGGCGTGTCAATCGACGCGCAGGGGGGCAAGGCCTATCGCCTCAGCCTGCAAACGCGTGAACAGCATATCCGCCGCGAAAAGGCCACCTCGAACGTCTGCACGGCGCAGGCGCTTCTGGCCAACATGGCCTCCTTTTACGCTGTCTATCACGGGCCGGAGGGGTTGCAGGCCATTGGCCAGCGGATCCATCGCAAGACGGTGCGCGTCGCGCGGGGGCTTGAGGCTGCCGGCTACAAGGTGGAGCCGGAACATTTCTTCGACACGATCACGGTCGATGTCGGCGCCATGCAGGGCGTCGTACTCAAAGCCGCACGCGACGAACGCATCAACCTGCGCAAGATCGGCACGACGAAGGTCGGCATCTCCATCGACGAAACCACACGGCGGCTGACCATCGAACGGCTCTGGCGTGCCTTTGGGATCGACCAGAAAGACAGCGAAATGAAGGTCGAGCACCGGGTGCCGGAGCATCTGCACCGCACGACCGAATACCTCACACATCCGGTCTTCCACATGAACCGGGCGGAAACCGAGATGATGCGCTACATGCGCCGATTGGCCGACCGCGACCTAGCGCTCGACCGGGCGATGATCCCCTTGGGCTCCTGCACGATGAAGCTGAATGCCGCGGCCGAGATGATGCCGATCACTTGGCCGGAATTTTCCAACCTCCATCCCTTCGCGCCGGCCGATCAGACCGAGGGATACAGGGAACTTTTCGACGACCTGTCGGCGAAGCTTTGCGATATTACCGGTTATGACGCGATGAGCCTTCAGCCGAATTCGGGCGCGCAGGGCGAATATGCTGGTCTTCTGACCATCGAGGCCTATCACCGGGCGCGCGGAGAAACCCACCGCAATATCTGTCTGATCCCGACTTCGGCCCATGGCACCAACCCCGCTTCGGCGCAGATGGCGGGCATGAAGGTCGTCGTGGTGAAGTCGGCAGAGAACGGCGATATCGACGTGGAGGATTTTCGGGCCAAGGCAGAAGCGGCGGGTGAAAACCTGTCGGCCTGCATGATCACCTATCCCTCGACCCACGGTGTTTTTGAGGAGACGGTTCGCGAAGTCTGTGAAATCACGCATAAATTCGGCGGGCAGGTCTATATCGACGGCGCCAACATGAACGCGATGGTAGGTCTTGTCCGGCCGGGTGATCTGGGCGGCGATGTCAGCCACCTCAACCTCCACAAGACCTTCTGCATCCCGCATGGCGGCGGCGGTCCCGGCATGGGTCCGATCGGCGTCAAGGCGCATCTCGCGCCGCATCTGCCGGGGCATCCGGTGACGGGCGGGCAGGAAGGGCCAGTCAGCGCCGCGCCCTGGGGCTCGGCCTCGATCCTGCCGATTTCATGGGCCTATATCCTGATGATGGGCGGTGCAGGTCTGACGCAGGCGACGAAGGTCGCGATCCTCAACGCCAACTACATCGCCAAGCGGCTGGAGGGGGCTTACGGCATTCTCTTCAAGGGTCGGAACGGCCGGGTCGCGCATGAGTGCATCCTTGACACGCGTCCTTACGCTGACAGCGCCCATGTGACCGTTGACGACATTGCCAAGCGGCTGATCGACAACGGTTTTCACGCACCGACGATGAGCTGGCCGGTGGCCGGGACGCTGATGGTGGAGCCGACGGAATCGGAAACCAAGGCCGAGCTGGACCGCTTCATCACCGCGATGCTGTCGATCCGGGATGAGATCGCCGCCATCGAAAAGGGCGAGATCGACGCGGAGAACAACCCGCTGAAACACGCGCCCCACACGGTCAACGCGCTAATCGGGGACTGGGACCGGCCCTACAGCCGCGAACAGGGCTGCTTCCCGCCGGGATCGTTCCGGGTGGACAAGTACTGGCCGCCCGTGGGTCGCGTCGACAACGTCTATGGCGACCGCAATCTTGTCTGCACCTGCCCGCCGGTTGAGAGCTATGCCGAGGCGGCGGAATAGGCGCCCCGGCGGCGGTATTTCCTGCGTCATACAAGTGTAGTTTTCGCGTAGTTCATCCGTCCCGACACCAGTCGGGGCGGATTTTGCTTGCCTCAACCGCTCGAACCGGGCTGGCGACGGTCGTTTTCGCGCCAGCGGGGGAGTCAAAAATGCAACAAGGCCGGTCGACCGGCAGGCTTTGCCCGGCGCTGGCCGGTGCAAGGCTTTGCAGCGAATCCCCGCCATGTTAACGATTCGGTCATAAATGGCCGAAAAGGCCCAACAAAAGAACTGAGGCAGTGACATGGGCAGGAATGCGGGCCATCGCGGCACGTTTGTCATTTCTTGGGCGCAGACCGAAATCGACGGCATCCGCAACGCGCCGCTCTCGACCTTGACGGTCGGTGCGCAGTGGCGCTGGTGGGGCGAGGCATCGCGGATCGACGGGCCAGACGGGCTGATCACGCTCGACGGCGCGGCGGGGCTGGACGATCTTCATGCACGGGCGGCGCGTTCGGTCGGGCGTATCCTGCGGGCGGCGGGTGTGGTTGCAGGTTTCCCGACGGGCGCGGGCGTTTCCGATGACGGCGCGGGTCCGGCCGCCGCGCAGGAATTCACGGTGACGGACGGCCATGCCAGCTATCCCGTAGACCTTGTCCTTGCGCCGGATGGCGGGGCACTGCTTCTCTTTCCCGGTGCGATGCCGCCACGGGGCGCAGACCTGCATGTCGTCGATCACACAACCGACGGCCAGTTCCTGCCTGAAACGGCTGCCTTGCATGGCGGGGTGATCTGTTTCACACCCGGAACCCGGATCGACACCCCGGACGGTGAGCGCCTGATTGAAGACATCCGCCCCGGCGACATGATCAGCACAGTTGACGATGGTGCGCAGCCGGTGATCTGGACCGGCGCCAGGCGGATGACAGGGGCGCGGCTGCACGCGATGCCGCATCTGCGCCCGATCCGCATCCGTGCCGGCGCGATGGGCGAGGATCGGCCCGACCACGATCTTGTCGTATCGCCCGAACACCGGATGCTGATGCGCGCGGGTCCGGCGCTGGCGCTGTTCAATTCCGATGAGGTTCTGGTCGCGGCGCGCGACATGATCGACGGACGGCAGGTTCTGGTGGAAACCGGCCTGCGCGAGGTGACCTATATTCATCTGATGACCGAGCGGCATCAGATTATCCGGGCCAACGGGCTGGAAACCGAAAGCTTCCACCCGGCCAATGCCGCGCTCGACATGATCGAACCCGCCGAAAGGGCCCGGCTCCGCGCCATTCTGCCTGGTGTAGACAACGATCCTTTCGCCTATGGCGACTTCGCCCGCCGCAACCTGTCCACATCCGAAGCCGCCATCCTGCGCTACGCCGCGGCCTGAGTACAATCGGACGGGCAGATGGGGCGTTGACTCTGGGGCGGGGCGCGCTATAAGCCGCCCGTCCCGGTCACGAAAGTGCCGGGTCATTCATTTGGTGTTGGTGGACCCCGCGAGGGGAACCCTGTCGTCGCCGGGCAACCGGTGGAAAGGACAACGCCCTTCATAGCCCCGGATCAGGTCCGGGGTGCCTGCAAGAAGGAGATCAGAGGTGACGAAACGCACCGCTGCCAAGTACAAGATCGACCGCCGGATGGGCGAAAACATCTGGGGTCGCCCGAAGAGCCCGGTCAACAAGCGTGAATACGGCCCCGGCCAGCATGGTCAGCGCCGCAAGAACAAGCTCAGCGACTTCGGCACCCAGCTGCGCGCGAAGCAGAAGCTGAAGGGTCACTACGGCGACCTGACGGAAAAGCAGTTCCGCCGCATCTACGGCGAAGCCGAGCGGATCAAGGGCGATACCGGTGAAAACCTGATCGGCCTTCTGGAGCGCCGGCTGGACGCCGTCGTTTACCGCGCGAAATTCGTGCCGACGATCTTTGCCGCGCGCCAGTTCGTGAACCATGGCCATGTCACGGTGAACGGAGCCCGGGTGAACATCGCGTCCTACCGCGTGAAGGAAGGCGATGTCGTCGCCGTCCGCGACAAGTCGCGCCAGCTGGCAATCGTGCTGGAGGCTGTCGGCCTCGCCGAGCGCGATGTGCCTGACTACATCGAGGCCGATCATTCCAAGATGACCGCCACCTTCGTGCGCACGCCGGGCCTTGGCGATGTGCCGTTCGCGGTCAAGATGGAACCGAACCTCGTCGTCGAATATTACGCCAAGAACTGATACCCGTTCAGGCGTATTGGTTTGGGCCGCGCCTTATGGGCGCGGCCTTTTTCGTTGGAGGATGCCATGACCGACTGGCAGGACTACGGTTACATCGACGGGCCGATCGTGATGATCGGTTTCGGGTCAATCGGGCGCGGCACGCTGCCGTTGATCGAACGGCATTTCGAATACGATGCCCACCGGCTGACCGTGATCGAGCCTGCGGACACACATCACACCTATCTTGCCCAGCATGGCGCGCGCCATCTGCGCGTTGCGCTTACCGCAGAGAATTACCGCGAGGTTCTCGGCGGGCTTTTCGAGCGTGGCAAGGGGTTCTGCGTCAACTTGTCGGTCGATGTCTCTTCGCTCGACATCATGCGGTTCTGCCGCGAGATGGAGGTGCCCTATATCGACACGGTGACGGAGCCCTGGGCGGGGTTCTACTTTGACACAGGCGACAATGCCGCGCGCACGAATTACGCGCTGCGCGAAACGGTGCGGGCGGAGGCACGGGCCAATCCCGGCGGGTCTACGGCCGTCAGTTGTTGCGGGGCAAATCCGGGTATGGTGTCCTGGTTCGTGAAAGAGGCGCTGATGATCCTTGCGCGGGATACCGGCATCGGTGTGAACCTGCCGGCGACGCGCGCGGAATGGGCGGCGCTGATGCAGCGGCTTGGCGTCAAAGGTATTCACATCGCTGAACGCGATACCCAGAAATCCTCCCGCCCGAAGAAGATCGGCACCTTCGTCAATACCTGGTCGGTGGAGGGGTTCATCGCCGAGGGGTTTCAACCGGCCGAGCTCGGCTGGGGCAGTCATGAACGCTGGTTCCCGGACGGTGGGCACCGGCATGTGGCCGGCTGCCAGGCGGCGATCTGGATCGAACGTCCGGGTGCGATTACCCGGGTCCATAGCTGGTGCCCGACGCCGGGGCCGCAATACGGGTTTCTTGTCACGCATAACGAGTCGATTTCGATTTCCGATTACTACACGGTCGGGGAAGGCGCGGCGCCGGCCTATCGGCCGACCTGCCATTATGCCTATCACCCGGCCGATGATGCGGTTCTGTCGCTGCACGAATGCTTCGGTTCCGGCCGGATACAGGAGCGCCACCATATCCTTGATGAGCATGAGATCGTCGGCGGCATCGACGAACTGGGCGTGCTGCTTTACGGGCATGAGAAGAATGCGCTCTGGTTCGGGTCGCGGCTGTCGATCGAGGAGGCGCGCGATCTTGCCCCCTATCAGAATGCGACCGGGCTGCAGGTGTCGTCGGCCGTCTTGGCAGGCATGGTCTGGGCGCTCGAAAACCCCGGCGCCGGCATCGTCGAAGCCGACGAGATGGATCATGCCAGGTGTCTGGAGGTGCAGCGGCCCTATCTCGGGTCTCTGGAGGCGCATTACACGGACTGGACGCCCCTGTCGCACCGCTGGAGCCAGTTCGATGAAGATATAGACGAAACCGATCCCTGGCAGTTCCGAAATGTGCTGGCAACCTAAGGCCTTGGCCGCACATCGCGCTGGCAATGCGCAGGGTCGCCCGCTAGAACGCCCGGAGTTGGGGAGTCACTGCCATGGCTGATCACATTCGCCCGCAACCCGGGATCATGAACATCGCGCTTTACGAGGGCGGCGCGGCGCATGTGGCGGGCGTCACCGACGCGGTGAAACTCAGTTCGAACGAAAACCCGTTTGGCCCTTCGGACAAGGCGAAAGAGGCGTTTCAGCGGGCGGTTCACCAGTTGCACCGCTACCCGTCGACCGACCATCTTGCCCTGCGGCAGGCCATCGGCGAGGTGCACGGGCTCGATCCCGCGCGGATCATCTGCGGTACGGGCTCGGATGAAATCCTGCTCTTGCTGGCCCAGGCCTATGCCGGGGTGAAGGACGAGGTCATCTATACCGAACACGGGTTCCTGCTTTACCCGATCTGCGCGCAGTCGGTCGGTGCCGTGCCGGTCAAGGTCGCCGAACGCGACCGGACGGTGGATGTCGATGCGATCCTTGCCGCCTGTACGCCGAAGACCCGGCTCGTCTATCTGGCCAACCCCAACAACCCGACCGGGACGATGATCGGCCTGCCGGATATTGCGCGGCTGGCAGATGGGCTGCCGAAGCGGGCGATACTGGTGCTTGACGGGGCCTATGCGGAATATGTGGACGGCTATGACGGCGGCGCGCAGCTTGCGACCGAGCGCGCGAATGTCGTCATGACCCGGACGTTTTCGAAGATATACGGACTTGGCGGGCTGCGGATCGGTTGGGGCTACGGGCCGAGGGCGATTGTCGATGTGTTGAACCGCATCCGCAACCCGTTCAACCTGTCGGCGGCGCAGATGGGCGCGGCCGAGGCCGCCGTGCGCGATGTCGACTACGTGGCGCGCTGCCGCGAGGACAATGCCCGGATGCGCGGATGGCTGGCCGATGCGCTGGCCGAACGCGGGGTGCCTTCGGACACGTCGACCGCCAATTTCATTCTCGCCCGGTTCGCCGATGCCGGCGAGGCGGAGGCTTGCGACGCCTATCTTCAGACCCGGGGTCTGATCGTGCGCCGGACGGCGAGCTACGGGCTTGCGCATTGCCTTCGGATCACGGTCGGCGACGAATCCGCCTGCCGCCGCGTGGCCCATGCCATCGGCCAGTTCAAGGGGCACAAGTGATGGCGCAGATCTATGACCGTGTGGCGCTGATCGGGCTGGGGCTGATCGCCTCGTCCATGGCCCATGCCATGAAGCGCGCAGGCTTGGCCCGGCATATCGCCGGCCATGCCAAGAGCGCGGAGACGCGGGCGGCGGCGATCCAGATCGGGTTCTGCGATTCCGTCGCCGATACCGCCGCCGGGGTGGTGAAGGATGCTGACCTTGTCGTTCTGGCGGTGCCGGTGGGCGTCATGGGCGCCATCGCTGCCGAAATCGCGCCCCATCTGAAACCGGGCGCGACCGTGACGGATGTCGGTTCGGTCAAGCAGGCGGTTGTTGAGGCGGTCGCCCCCCATATCCCCGATGGTGTCGATTTCGTGCCCGGCCATCCGCTTGCCGGGACGGAGCATTCCGGCCCCCATTCGGGGTTTGCCACGCTCTTCCAGAACCGCTTCACCCTGCTCATCCCCGGCGATGCGCGGCCCGAGGCGGTCGCGCGGCTCCGGGCGCTTTGGGAAGGGATGGGCGCGCTGGTCGAGGAGATGGACGCGGCCCATCATGACCTTGTGCTGGCCGTGACAAGCCACACGCCACACCTGATCGCCTACACGATGGTGGGCGTCGCCGACCATCTGCGGCGGGTGACGGAAAGCGAGATCATCAAGTATTCCGCCGCCGGGTTTCGCGATTTCACCCGGATCGCGGCGTCGGACCCGACGATGTGGCGAGATGTCTTCCTGACCAACAAGGACGCGACGCTCGACATCCTCGGCCGCTTCACGGAGGAGTTGCTGGCCCTGCAACGGGCCATCCGCATGGGTGATGGGCAGCATCTTTTCGACTATTTCACGCGCACCCGGGCCATTCGGCGGGGCATCATCGAGGCCGGGCAGGATACCGCCGCCCCCGATTTCGGGCGCGTCAAGACGGACGGTTCGTGACCTTCCGTGCGGCGCTTCTGGCGGCCATCGGCATTGCGCTGGCCGTGACCGCATGGGCAAGCCCGCCGCCAAGTTCGCCGCGCCCGATCCCGCGCCCGGCTGTCGTCGCCAAACCGACCGACGGGGTGGCCGACAGAGCGCTCGCCGTCTCGCCACGGCCCGTGCCGCGACCGGGAAGCCGTGCCGTGGCCGTTCTTCCGGGTGACGGGCCGGACCTTCCAAGGCTAAGGCCGAAACCGCGTCCGAGCAAAGCGCAGCGTCCGACGCAGATCGTGCAGGCGACCGCGCGGACCCACAGTGTTCCACTGACCGCGACGGTGCGCCCGCCCGCACGGCCGGAAAACCTGCGCCGGCTCAGCCAGGCGATCAAGTACCGGACCCAGCCGGTGCCCGAGGCGACGACCGGCCGCAAAGGGTCCGTCTGCGGCGACCCCGAGATTCGCGGCACGAAAATCCCGCCGATCGCCGGTGCGGTTCGGGGTTGCGGCCTGAGCGAGGGCGTTCAGGTGACGGCCGTGTCGGGCGTCGCGCTTTCGACGCCGGTTTCGGTCGACTGCACCACTGCCCGCGCGCTCAAGACCTGGGTCGAGACCGGCGTCAAACCGGCTGTCGGACGGCTTGGCGGCGGGGTTGCCCGGCTGCAGGTCGCGGCAAGCTACAGCTGCCGGCCGCGCAACAACCAGAAGGGCGCGCGGATCAGCGAACATGGTCGCGGCCGCGCCATTGATGTTTCAGCCTTCGTTCTGGCCAATGGCACACCCATCACTGTCCTGAAGGGATGGGGTGACGGGCGCCACGGGAAGATCCTGAAAAAGGCGCGGGCGGCGGCCTGCGGCCCGTTCAATACGGTGCTTGGCCCCGGTTCGGACCACTATCACCGCGATCATTTCCACCTCGATACCGCGCGCGGACGGGGCCCCTACTGCCGCTAGCTGGGCCGTCAGAACCTTGGCGCGGGGCCGAGCGGCAGGGGTCCGAGGCTCATCCAGCCGCGCGAGAAGATCAGAGGCAATTCGACCGCCGAGGCATCGCCCGACAACTGGGACAGCTGCGCCAGCATCTTTTCGGCCGTCGCGGCGATGTCGGGTTCGACAAGGCCCGTTGCCTTCGCCGCAGACAGGACCGCGCGCCAGTCGGTGACGCGAAAGGTCAGCCGCCCTTCCGGCTGGCCGGCATCATCGACGGTCAGGCTGCCGGTGGCGCGCAGGGCTGCCGTGCCCCAATCGACCTCGATAGCGCGCACCTCGGCCCCGGTGAGCCGCAGCCCGCGTTCCGGCGTCAGCCGGTCGATCGGCCCGTCGAAGGTCAGCGCCGCGTCAAGCCACATCCGTTCGACGGCCGGGGCAAGCCCACCGGCCGCCGCCAGCCGGTCGGCCAAGTGGCCATCGAAGGCGAGATCGAGGGCCTCTGCCCCAATATCCTGTGCGCCCGCCGCGCTATCTCCCTGACGGATCGCCAGACGTAGTTCCCCGGCACGTGCGCCCCAGCCCGCGTCGGAGGCCGCCTGCGGCGCGTCCACAATCATCTGCGCATGGTCGAGCGGCAGATCAGCATCAAGCCCGAAGACCGCGCTTGCCCGCATGTCGCGGGTGGTGATGGTCACGTTTTCCGGCCCGACCGAGAGCGTTTGTTCCGGCGGCCAGACCGCGATGATGTGATGCGGCTTGTAGGAGAGTGCGAAGATCTGAAGGAAGGCGGCCTGCCAGCCGATGCGGCCATCCGGGCTGCGCAGTGCCGGCGCCTCCAGCCGAAGGTCGAAGCGCGATGGAAAGCCGGTCAGTGTGAGGGCATCGTAGCCAGCCAGACCGTCGGCCTTCATCTGCGTCAGCGCCGCCTCGGCCCCCTGGAGGACCGCGCGCGAGCCGACGGCCCAGTAGCCGCCATAGAGCACCGCCGCCGCGGTCGTCAGCCACAGGATCGCGCGCATCGTTCGGGGCCTTCCGTCAGGGTCGCGGATGCTGTTTAACGGCAGAACAGGGCAAGAACCAGCGGGGCGGGCATGAAATCTCTGTGGGTCTTCGGCTATGGCTCGCTCATCTGGGAGCCGGGCTTTGCCTTCGACGAGCGCATCCGGGCGCGCCTGTCGGGCTGGCACAGATCCTTCTGCATGCGCTCGATCCATCATCGCGGCACGGTGGAGAAGCCGGGACTTGTGCTGGCACTTGACCAGCTTGACGGCGCCTGTTGCGACGGGGTGGCCTTTTCGGTGCCGGCCGCGCGGGCCGAGGCCACGCTTGACTATCTGCGCGAACGCGAACTCATCTCTTCGGCCTATCTGGAAAAGACCTTGCCGGTCACGCTGCTGGACGGGCGCGATGTGGAGGCTGTCACCTATGTGATCGACCCCGATCATGAGCAATATTGCGGCGGGCTCGATCTGCCCGAACAGGCCCGGATCATCGCCGGTGCCGTTGGCGGGCGGGGGCCCAACCCGGATTACCTCTGGAACACGGCCGCCCATCTGGCGGAACTCGGGATCGCCGATCCGGAGCTTGACTGGCTCGCCGCCGAGGTGCGCGGGCTGGTTCCGGCAACAGGGCGCGATTAATGGGCCGGTAAGCCCGGCGCCGCTACCGTTACGCCTTGGCAGCAGGGGCCATAGCGCATATTGTGCCGGAACCGAAAAAAAGGGACAGGGGTAGCGATCCAGATGGACAAACCCGTGCGCGAGGCCGAGCTGTTCTTCACCCAGCCCGTCAGGCAGATCGCCCTGATGCTGCTGGTGGTCGTTCTCGTCGGAACGGGCGCCTATTTCGCCTATGGCCGCATCTTCGCGATCTTTCTGGCCAACCCCTATCTCAACGGTTTCATCCTTGCCGTCTTCATCCTCGGTGTCCTGACCTGTTTCTGGCAGGTCGGCCAGCTGGTCCGGTCGGTCAGCTGGATCGAGGGCTTCGCCGCCCACCGTCCCGGCCATGAGATGACCATCGCGCCACGCATGCTGGCGCCGCTGGCCGCCCTTCTGCGGTCGCGGGGCAAGCATACGAGCCAGATTTCCAACTCCTCCGCCCGCTCGATCCTTGAATCGGTCGCGACGCGGATCGACGAGGCGCGGGATATCACCCGCTATCTGACCAGCCTTCTCATCTTCCTTGGCCTTCTCGGCACCTTCTACGGGCTTGCGACGACCGTCCCGGCGGTTGTGGACACGATCCGCGCGCTCGCCCCGCAGGAGGGCGAAAGCAGCATGCAGGTCTTTGACAAGCTGATGACCGGACTGGAGGCGCAGCTTGGCGGCATGGGCACGGCCTTTTCCTCCTCCCTTCTCGGTCTGGCCGGGTCGCTGGTGGTGGGGCTTCTGGAGCTATTCGCGAGCCATGGGCAGAACCGGTTCTACCGCGAACTGGAGGAATGGCTGTCGACCTTCACCCGGCTCAGCTTTGCAGGCGAGGGCGGGGAGGGCGGGACCGACCAGCATATGGTGCTGAAAGGGCTCGACCATATGGCCGAGCAAATCTCGGTCCTGCAGTCGATCCTCGTCCAGTCGGCGGCCGAGCGGGATTCGATCAACGAAACGCTGGAAGGGGTGGCGGCGGCTGTCGAAAGCCTCGCCAACGAGATCGCCGCCGAGGCCGGATCGGCCAGCACGCTGAAACGCATCGCCGAGGGTCAGGAGAAGATGCTTGCGCTGGCCTCGTCGGCCAAGCCCGCCGAGGGGTTCACGCCGGAAGGGGTCGATGCGGAAAGCCGGATGCGGCTTCGGTCCATCGACGTTCAGCTTCTGCGGCTTCTGGAAGAAGTTGCCGCCGGGCGTCAGGAAAGCATTGCCGATCTTCGTGGCGATCTGGCCGAACTGACGCGCGCCGTGCGGGCCATCGCGCGGGTCGACGCGGCTGCCAGCACGATCAGGCGGGGCTGAGCCATGGCGCTAACCGGGGGCCGCAACGCGCAACGCTTCTCGGCCTCGATCTGGCCGGGCTTCGTCGATGCGATGACGGCGCTACTGATGGTGCTGATGTTCGTCCTGACGATCTTCATGATTGTCCAGTTCTCCTTGCGGGAAACGATTTCGACACAGGATGTGGAGCTTGACGAATTATCCGCGCAGGTCGCGGGCCTTGCAGATGCGCTGGGCCTTGAGCGCGACCGTTCGGCCGCGCTGGAAACGGAGGTGACGGGGCTTAACGCCGATCTCGCCAGTGCCCGGTCGACGGCCGACCGGCAGTCCGCCCTTATCGCAACGCTGTCGACCCAGCTTGAGGGCCAGACGAACAAGCTGGGCGCGGCCGAAGCGCGGATTACCGATTTCGAACAACAGGTCGCGAGCCTTCTGAGCGAACGTGACGCGGCGCGGATCGAGATCGCCGACCTGAACGAAAGCCGCCAACAGCTTCTGACCGCGCAGGAGGCGCTTAACCTCGCCGTGGCACAAGCGCGAGCCGAAATCGACGCACAGGCCGAAGCGGCCAGGCTGGCCGCCGCCAAGCGGGAGGCCTTGGAGGCCCTGGCCGCAGAGCTTCGGGCGGAACGTGATGCCACCGCCGCCCGCCTGACGGCGGCCGAGGAAACGCGCCTGACGGAGGCTGCGGCGGCCGCGGCGCTGCGGGAGAAGCTGAAAGGCGCGGAGGATGAACTGACCGCGATGACGCTGGCGCTTGAGGCCCAGCGCAAGCGGGCAGAGGAAACGCTGACCCTGCTCGCTGCCGCCAATTCCGCGCGCCGCGATCTCGACGGCAGGCTCGCCGCCGCCCTTCTGGCGCAAACAGCGACCGCGGAAGAACTGGCCGCAGCAAGGGCTGCGCTCGATTCCGATCAGTCGAGCTTTGCCAGTGCGAAGGAAGAACTGGAACGGCAGCTGGCCGCGGCCCTGGCGGCGCGAAAGGCTGCCGAAGACGCGGCAGGCACCACCCTTTCGGAGGCCGAGGAACGTGCGGCGCTTCTTGCCGCCGCCAATGCAGCACTGGCCGAGGAAAAGGAGATTTCGGCCGATGCGGCGCAGAAGGTGGCGCTGTTGAACGAACAGGTCACGGCGCTGAGAAGCCAGCTCGGGTCGCTGCAATCGCTTCTTGATGCGTCCGCCGCGCGCGACAGCGACGCCAAGGTCCAGATCGAAACCCTGGGCAGCCAGCTCAACTCCGCATTGGCGCAGGTCGCATCCGAACAGCGCCGCCGGGCTGCACTGGAAGAAGCCGAGCGCATCCGGCTGGAGGAAGAGGCGAAGGCGCTGAAGGCCGAGGCGGCGCAGTTGTCGCGCTATCGTTCGGAATTCTTCGGCAAGCTGTCGGAGGTGCTTGAAGGTCGCGAAGGCGTGCGCGTCGTCGGTGACCGCTTCGTCTTTTCGTCGGAAGTGCTGTTCGAGCCGGCCTCAGCCGATCTCGCGCCGGAGGGTCGAAGCCAGATTGCCGGGGTCGTCAGTATCCTGCAGGAGGTCGCGGCGGCGATCCCACCCGAAATCGACTGGATCATCCGGGTGGATGGCCATACCGACAATGTGCCGCTTCTCGGTACCGGGAAATATCGCGACAACTGGGAACTGAGCCAGGGTCGCGCGCTGTCGGTCGTGCGCTACATGCAGGACAGCCTCGGATTTCCGCCCGAACGGATGGCCGCGACGGGCTTTGGTGAATACTGGCCGGTCGCCGAAGGCGATAGCCCCGAGGCACTGGCCCAGAACCGGCGGATCGAGTTGAAGCTGACAGAGCGGTAGGACCAGCCGCTTACCCGATTGGGCAAACAACAGCGATGTGGTGAATGATCGTGGTGCGTTCCCCGACCGGTCCAGACGCTTAAGCCGACGGGCCCTCCGGTTGCTGGTAAACCATCCAATAGGCTCGGGCCAGTTCGTCGACCTTGATCACACCGGAAAAATCGGCCGGGATCAAAAAGGCATCGCCCTGCTTGAAATGGTCCGGGGTGCCTTCATGCGGCGTCAGGGTCATCGAGCCCTCGATCATCACCATGAACTCGTCGATCCCGAAGGGTTCGACCACCATTTGGCAGGGGGCGCATTCCCAGACACCTGCGGTAGCGCGACCATCGGCAGAGGCAAAAGCAGTATGCATGGTTTCATGGCGCAGATCGGTCGTAAACGTATCCGGCGCGACAATGCCAGCCGGACTCATGCCGGTTTCAGGATCACCATCTGGATGAATTCGGATTGCGGTCGTCTGATCCATGCGTAGACGCCTTTCGTCGCTTTGCGCGGGATATGCCGTGCGGAACGGTAGACGGAAACGGAAATTTTCGCCAGCCGAAGCTGCCGCTGGTGCTGAGACAAGACAAAAGGGCCCGCCAATCTGGCGGGCCCCTGCCTATCTCAGTCCGCTGTCAGAAGCGGTGGCTTCGATCCCGACAGGCGCGGTGTCGCCGGTTCTTCGATGTCGAGCGCGATGGCGCCGTCTTTCAGGCCCACACGGACGACGCCACCCTTGGTCAGCTTGCCAAAGAGAAGTTCTTCGGCGAGCGGCTTCTTGATGTGTTCCTGGATCACGCGGCCAAGCGGGCGGGCGCCCATCTTGTCGTCATAGCCCTTTTCGCCGAGCCATGCGGCGGCCTCGGGTGTCAGCTCGATATGGACGTGGCGGTCCATGAGTTGCGCTTCGAGCTGGAGGACGAATTTCTCCACCACCTGCAGGATCACCTCGCGGCTGAGGGGCGCGAAGGAGATTACGGCGTCCAGCCGGTTGCGGAACTCGGGCGTGAACATGCGCTCGATGGCGGCGGTATCCTCGCCCTCGCGCCGGTCGCGGCCGAAGCCGATGGCGGCCTTGGCCATGTCGGCGGCGCCCGCGTTCGACGTCATGATCAGGATCACGTTGCGGAAGTCCACCTGCCGCCCGTTGTGGTCGGTCAGCTTGCCGTGGTCCATCACCTGCAGAAGGATGTTGTAGACATCCGGGTGCGCCTTCTCGATCTCGTCGAGGAGGAGCACGCAATGCGGGTGCTGATCGACGCCGTCGGTCAACATGCCGCCCTGGTCGAAGCCGACATAGCCCGGAGGCGCGCCGATCAGGCGGCTGACGGCGTGCTTCTCCATGTATTCCGACATGTCGAAGCGCAGGAGTTCCACTCCAAGGCTGTCGGCCAGTTGCTTGGCAACCTCGGTCTTGCCGACGCCCGTGGGGCCGGCGAAAAGGTAGTTGCCGATCGGTTTTTCCGGCTCGCGCAGGCCGGCGCGGGCCAGCTTGATTGCCGACGACAGCGCCTCGATCGCCTTGTCCTGGCCGAAGACGACGCGCTTCAGGGTCTTTTCCAGATCCTTCAGCACCTCGGCATCGTCCTTGGAGACGTTTTTGGGCGGAATACGGGCGATCTTGGCCACCACGGCCTCGATCTCTTTCGGGCCGATGGTCTTGCGGCGCTTCGATTCCGCGACCAGATGCTGCGCCGCGCCGGCCTCGTCGATCACGTCGATGGCCTTGTCGGGGAGCTTCCGGTCATGGATGTAGCGCGACGACAGTTCCACCGCCGCCTTGATCGCGTCGTGGGTGTAACGCAGATCATGGTGCTTTTCGAAATAGGGTTTCAGCCCCATCAGGATCTTGATCGTGTCGTCCACGGACGGTTCATTCACGTCAATCTTCTGGAACCGCCGCGACAGGGCGCGGTCCTTTTCGAAGTGCTGGCGGAACTCCTTGTAGGTCGTTGACCCCATGCAGCGCAGCTTGCCGCCCTGAAGCGCGGGCTTCAGGAGGTTGGAGGCATCCATAGCGCCACCCGACGTGGCACCAGCGCCGATCACCGTGTGGATCTCGTCGATGAAGAGGATCGCGTCGGGGTGATCCTCCAGTTCCTTTACCACCGCTTTCAGCCGCTCCTCGAAATCGCCGCGATAGCGGGTGCCGGCCAGCAGCGCACCCATGTCGAGTGAGAAGATGGTGGCCTTTTTCAGCACATCCGGCGTTTCGCCACGGGTGATTTTCAGCGCCAGCCCCTCGGCAATGGCCGTCTTGCCCACGCCGGGGTCGCCCACGAGAAGCGGGTTGTTCTTGCGGCGGCGGCAGAGCACCTGGATGCAGCGTTCAATTTCGGCCTCGCGCCCGATAAGCGGATCGACATCGCCCTTCTTCGACTTGGCGTTGAGGTCGACGCAATATTTCGCGAGCGCGGATTCCTTGCCCTCGCCCTCTGCCTCGGAAGCGGCGCTTTCCTGATGTTCCTGCGCGCCGGTGACAGGACGGCTTTCGCCAAAGGACGGGTCCTTGGCCACGCCGTGGGCGATGAAATTGACCGCGTCATAGCGCGTCATGTCCTGTTCCTGCAGGAAATAGGCGGCGTTCGATTCCCGCTCGGCAAAGATCGCGACAAGCACGTTGGCGCCCGTGACCTCGGTCCGGCCGGAAGATTGCACATGGATCGCGGCGCGCTGGATCACGCGCTGGAAGGCGGCGGTCGGCACGGCCTCCGAGCCATCGACATCGGTGACCAGCGTCGAGAGATCGTCGTCGATGAATTCGACAAGGGTTCGGCGCAGTTCTTCGACATCGACCGAACAGGCCCGCATGACCTTGGCGGCATCCGGTTCGTCGATCAGCGACAGAAGAAGGTGTTCCAGTGTGGCGAGCTCATGCCGGCGCGCATTGGCCAGCGCAAGCGCCGCATGGATGGCCTTTTCGAGAGTGGTCGAGAATGACGGCACCTTGCGGGCTCCTTTCTACCTGGTCAGACAGGGCGCAGGTCCCTGACCTTCCTTGGCTTCATAACCTTAAACTTCGGTGGAAATCGGGCAGCTTCAAGTGTTTTCTCGCCGATTATGTCCGATGCGGACACGACGAGCCGAAATGTGATCGGATTGCGACTTTTTGTGAACGTCTGCCGCTATTTGGTCAAAATCTGTCCTTGCGGGCGCGGATCTCGGCGAAAACCTCGGCATCGGCCGCTGTGGTCATGCCAAGCGCGGATTTGACCTCGGGCAGATTGGCGCGCAGGAAGGGGTTGGTTGCCAGTTCGGTGGCAAGGGTTGACGGTACGGTCGCGCGCCCGGCGGCGCGCGCGGCTGCGATTTCCTCGCAGCGGGATATAAGCGCGGAATTCTCCGGTTCAATGGTCAGGGCGAAGCGGCCGTTCGCGGCCGTGTATTCGTGACCCGAACAGACGATCGTTTCGGGCGGCAGCGCGGCCAGTTTCGACAGGCTATCCCACATCTGGGCGGCGGTTCCCTCGAAAAGGCGGCCGCAGCCGAGCGCCATCAGGCTGTCGGCAGTGAAGACCACCCGCGATTCCGGGAAGTGAAAGGCCACATGCCCGACTGTGTGGCCCGGCACGTCGATCACGACGCCGCTGTCCATGCCGATGCGGATCGCGTCGCCTTCGCTGACGGCATCGTCGAGCCGCGGCAGGCGGTGGGCATCCGACTTCGCGCCTATCACGCGCGCGCCGGTTGCCGCCGCCAGCGCCTTCACCCCGTCGATATGGTCGTTGTGGTGATGGGTGATCAGGATATGGCTGGCCCGCCAGCCGCGCGCGCGCAAGGCGTTCATGATGGGCGCCGCATCCGGCACATCGACGACTGCGGTAGCGCCAGTCGCCACGTCATGGGCGAGAAAGGCGTAGTTGTCGGCCAGGCAGGGCACGGTGACGATTTCAAGCGGCATGGCGTTTTGTCTGTATTTGCGTATGCTCCGGCAAGGATTTTTGCCCAATAGGGCGGCAGGCGCAATGCATCTCGACGTTCTGGACCTCAGGAATTTCTACTACCGCACCCAGATCGGTCGCGTTGCGCAAAAGGCGATCCGTGATCAGATGGTGGCGCTCTGGCCGCCGGCGAAGGCGCAGACAGTCGCTGGCTTCGGTTTTGCAGTGCCGCTTCTGCGCCCCTATCTCGACGATGCGCGGCGTGTGATCGGGCTGATGCCGGGGCCGCAGGGGGTGATGCCCTGGCCCGCCGGAATGGAAAACGTGTCAGTGCTTTGCGAGGAAACGCAATGGCCGCTCGATACTGGCATCGTCGACCGGCTGGTTTTGCTGCACGGGCTGGAAACCTCCGAACATCCGACGGCGCTTCTGGACGAATGTTTCCGTGTTCTCGGCCCCGGGGGGCGGGCACTTTTCATCGTGCCGAACCGGTCGGGTCTCTGGTCGCGCTCCGACAAGACGCCGTTCGGTTATGGCCGGCCCTATTCGATGCGCCAGCTCGATGCGCAGCTCCGGCGCCACAACTTCACGGCAGAGCGGCAACTGACGGCGCTTTTCGTGCCGCCGTCGAGCCAGCGCTTCTGGATTCGCACGGCCGCCATGTGGGAAAAGTTCGGCGGGCGCGTCGCATCGGTGGTCGCGGGCGGTGTTCTGATGATCGAGGTTTCCAAACAGGTTCATGCGCCCCTTCGGCCCGGTCTGCGCGCCTCTGTCCGCCGACCGCTGCAGGCGCTGCCGGGGTTGCCGAAACCCAGCGCAGAGCCTGCCTAGGGGCGCTGGGCGAAGGAATCAGCGCCGCGTGGCCGTCCAATGCGCCGTCCTTCGCCTGACACAAAAGGTCGCAACATCGCACCGATCCCGAAAACCTCAGGAAACGCGCGTTTTCCAGCCTCACTTTCCCTTGAGCAAGGTGGTTGCGAGGGCGCGAAGCCTCTGCTACACCCGCGCCGAATTCGGACGTATGTGCAAACATACGCCAGGGGTAGCCTCTGACCTGATCGCTACGGGGTTGGCGGCAAAACTATCGGAAGGGTGGACGTGTCCGAACCAGCTTCGATTTCCGCAGGGATCGCCGCGCGCTATGCGACGGCCGTGTTTGAACTCGCACGCGACGACAAGGGCCTCAAGGCGCTGGAAAGCGATGTCACCGCGCTCGATGCCGCGCTCGGCGCGAGCGAGGACCTTCGGGGCCTGATCGCGTCGCCGGTCTTTTCGCGGGACGAACAGTCCAAGGCTGTCGCTGCCATCGCCGCGAAGATGAAGCTTTCGCCTGTCCTGGCCAATACGCTCGGCCTGATGGCCGCCAACCGCCGGCTTTTCGTGCTGCCGCAGCTTCTGGCTTCGCTGCAGGCGATGATTGCCGAAGAGAAAGGCGAAGTGACCGCGGATGTGACCGCAGCGCAGTCGCTGACCAAGGCGCAGGCAGACAAGCTCGCCGCGTCGCTGAAGAAAACCTTCGGGAAGACCGTGAAACTCAATCTGGCCGTCGATGAATCCCTCATCGGCGGTCTTGTCGTCAAAGTGGGCTCCAAGATGATCGACACCTCGATCCGCTCAAAGCTCGCAGCCCTCCAGAATACAATGAAAGAGGTCGGATAATGGGAATCCAAGCCGCTGAGATCTCTGCGATCCTCAAGGAGCAGATCAAGAATTTCGGACAAGAAGCAGAAGTGGCCGAAGTTGGCCGGGTTCTGTCCGTCGGTGACGGTATCGCGCGCGTTCACGGGCTCGATAACGTTCAGGCCGGCGAGATGGTCGAATTCCCCGGCGGCATCCGCGGCATGGCGCTGAACCTCGAAATCGACAACGTCGGTGTGGTTATCTTCGGCGACGACCGGTCCATCAAGGAAGGCGATGTCGTCAAGCGCACCAAGTCCATCGTGGACGTGCCGGTCGGTGACGAACTGCTTGGCCGCGTTGTTGACGGTCTCGGCAACCCGATCGACGGCAAGGGCGCGCTCAAGGCAAAGAAGCGCTCCGTCGCCGACGTGAAGGCCCCCGGCATCATCCCGCGGAAATCGGTGCATGAGCCGATGGCGACCGGGCTCAAGTCCGTTGACGCCATGATCCCGATCGGTCGCGGCCAGCGCGAACTGATCATCGGTGACCGCCAGACCGGCAAGACCGCCATCGCGCTCGACACGATCCTGAACCAGAAATCGTATAACGAGGCTGCTGGCGACGACGAATCGAAGAAACTTTACTGCATCTATGTCGGTATCGGGCAGAAGCGTTCGACGGTTGCCCAGCTTGTGAAAAAGCTCGAAGAAACCGGGGCGATCAACTACACGATCGTCGTGGCCGCGACCGCGTCTGACCCGGCACCGATGCAGTTTCTCGCGCCCTATTCGGCGACGGCGATTGCCGAACATTTCCGGGACAACGGCCGTCATGCGCTGATCATCTATGATGACCTCTCCAAGCAGGCCGTGTCTTACCGTCAGATGTCGCTTCTTCTTCGCCGCCCGCCCGGACGCGAAGCCTATCCGGGCGACGTTTTCTATCTGCATTCCCGCCTTCTGGAACGTTCGGCCAAGCTGAACGAGGACAATGGCGCAGGTTCGCTAACGGCCCTGCCGATCATCGAAACCCAGGGCGGCGACGTGTCGGCGTTTATTCCGACCAACGTGATCTCGATCACCGATGGCCAGATCTTCCTTGAAACGGAACTCTTCTATCAGGGTATCCTCCCGGCGGTGAACACGGGTCTGTCGGTGTCCCGCGTCGGTTCCTCGGCCCAGACGAGCGCAATGAAATCGGTCGCCGGCCCGGTCAAGCTGGAGCTTGCCCAGTACCGCGAGATGGCGGCCTTCGCGCAGTTCGGTTCCGACCTCGACGCCGCCACCCAGCGGCTTCTGAACCGGGGCGCGCGCCTGACCGAGTTGATGAAGCAGCCGCAGTATTCGCCGCTGACCAACGCGGAAATCGTCTGCATCATCTTCGCGGGCACCAAGGGCTATCTCGACAACGTCGCGGTGCGTGACGTTGGCCGGTTCGAGGCGGGCCTGCTGAAGCACCTGCGCACGAACCGCAAGGATCTGCTCGACTGGATCACCAAGGAAGACCCCAAGATCAAGGGCGATGCCGAGGACAAGATCCGCGCCGCGCTGGACGAATTCGCCAAAACCTTCGCGTAAGCGAGGGGAGGGGACAGGGATATGCCCAGCCTTAAGGACCTGAAAAACCGGATCGCCAGCGTCAAGTCGACGCGGAAGATCACCAAGGCCATGCAGATGGTCTCGGCGGCCAAGCTCCGCCGGGCCCAGGATGCCGCCGAGGCCGCGCGGCCCTATGCCGAACGGATGAATGGCGTCATGGCCGGCCTGTCGGCCTCTGTCGCCGGTTCGGATTCCGCGCCGCGCCTTCTCGCGGGGACCGGCAGTGACAAGACCCATCTTCTGGTGGTGATGACGGCCGAACGCGGCTTGTGTGGCGGCTTCAACTCCACCATCGTGCGGCTGGCCCGCACCCGCGCGAACGAATTGCTCGCCGCGGGCAAGACCGTGAAGATTCTCACGGTCGGCAAGAAGGGCCGTGAACAGCTGAAGCGCGATCTTTCGAAGCACTTCATCGGCCATGTCGACCTCTCCGACGTCAAGCGGATCGGCTATGACACGGCGCAGGGCATCGCCCGCGACGTACTGGGCCGTTTCGATGCCGGCGAATTCGATGTCGCCACGCTCTTCTACAACCGCTTCCAGTCGGTGATCAGTCAGGTGCCGACCGCCCAGCAGGTGATTCCCGCCGCCTACGAATCCGAAGGCAGCGTTTCCACGGTTTACGACTACGAACCGGACGAGCAGGAAATTCTTGCCGATCTGTTGCCGCGCGGTGTGGCGACGCAGGTCTTCACGGCGCTTCTGGAAAACGGCGCCTCCGAACAGGGCGCGCGGATGACCGCGATGGACAATGCGACGCGCAACGCTGGCGACATGATCGACCGGCTGACCATCGTCTACAACCGCTCGCGCCAGGCGGCGATCACCAAAGAGCTCATCGAAATCATTTCGGGCGCCGAGGCGCTCTAAGAAAACCGGAGAAACCAGATGGCAAAAGCGAAAGCAGTGGGCAAGATCACGCAGGTGATCGGCGCCGTCGTCGACGTGCAGTTCGACAATCACCTGCCGGCGATTCTGAACGCCCTCGAAACCACCAACAACGGCAAGCGCCTGATCCTCGAAGTTGCCCAGCACCTCGGTGAGAACACGGTTCGCACCGTCGCCATGGACGCGACCGAAGGGCTGGTTCGCGGTGCGGATGTGGCTGACCTTGACGCGCCGATCTCGGTGCCGGTCGGCAACGCGACGCTTGGCCGTATCCTGAACGTCATTGGCGAGCCGGTGGACGAAAAGGGCCCGGTCAAGGCCAAGGAAACCCGCGCCATCCACCAGCCGGCCCCGGAATTCGCCGAACAGTCGACCTCGTCGGAAATCCTCGTGACCGGGATCAAGGTCATCGACCTTCTGGCCCCCTACTCGAAGGGCGGCAAGATCGGCCTCTTCGGCGGCGCCGGCGTGGGCAAGACGGTTCTGATCATGGAACTGATCAACAACATCGCCAAAGTGCACTCCGGGTTCTCGGTCTTCGCCGGTGTCGGCGAACGCACCCGCGAGGGCAACGACCTTTACCACGAGATGATCGAGTCGGGCGTTATTGTCCTCGACGATCTGGAAAAGTCCAAAGTGGCCCTGGTCTACGGTCAGATGAACGAACCGCCCGGAGCGCGGATGCGCGTCGCCCTGTCGGGCCTGACGCTGGCCGAACAGTTCCGCGACCAGTCGGGCACGGACGTTCTGTTCTTCGTCGACAACATCTTCCGCTTCACGCAAGCCGGTTCGGAAGTGTCCGCCCTTCTCGGCCGTATCCCTTCGGCCGTGGGCTACCAGCCGACGCTCGCGACCGACATGGGCGCGATGCAGGAACGCATCACCTCGACCAAGGCCGGCTCGATCACCTCGGTGCAGGCCATCTACGTTCCGGCCGACGACCTTACCGACCCGGCGCCGGCGACCTCGTTCGCCCACCTCGACGCCACCACGGTTCTGTCGCGTGCGATCTCGGAACTCGGCATCTACCCGGCCGTTGACCCGCTCGACTCCACCAGCCGGATTCTTGACCCGGCCGTTGTGGGCGAAGAGCACTACAACGTGGCCCGCGACGTTCAGGGTATCCTCCAGCGCTACAAGTCGCTGCAGGACATCATCGCCATCCTCGGCATGGACGAACTCAGCGAAGAGGACAAGCTGACCGTGGCCCGCGCCCGGAAGATCCAGCGTTTCCTCAGCCAGCCCTTCGACGTGGCCAAGGTCTTCACCGGGTCTGACGGCGTTCAGGTGCCGCTCGACAAGACGATCGCGTCCTTCAAGGCCGTCGTTGCCGGCGAGTACGACCACCTGCCCGAAGCCGCCTTCTACATGGTCGGCGACATCGAGGAAGTGAAAGCCAAGGCACAGCGTCTGGCCGCCGAAGCGGCGTAAGGAGGCGATATGGCCGATACGATGCAGTTCGATCTCGTCAGCCCTGAACGGCAGCTTGCCTCCGTTCAGGCGCGCGAGGTGCGCATTCCCGGCGCGGAAGGCGACATGACGGCGATGCCGGATCATGGCCCGCTGATCACCACGCTGCGCCCCGGCATCCTGACCGTCGTGGCGGCCGATGGCACGTCGGACTATCTTGTCACCGGCGGTTTCGCCGAAATCACCGCCGAGGGCGTTTCGGTCCTTGCCGAAGGTGCCTATGCGACGGGCGACGTGACGCAGGCGATGGTGGAAGAGATGGTGGCAGCCGCCCGCGCCGCGCATGAGGCCGCAACACCCGACCGGGTCGACGCGACCGCCAAGGCGCTGGCCGATCTTCAGGCGGTTGGCGCGCAGCTCGGCCACTGAACGCGCGACCGGCGCGATGTACAAAACCGAAAGCCCCGCCGGTGCGGGGCTTTTTCATTGGGTCGGGCGGATCTGATCCTGCAAGCCTGCCGTGTTGCCCGGCCCGGCTTGACACCCTAACATATCCGGCGGTTGGTGCGTAACGGGGCGGAGGACAGATGCGCAGGCTCAGCAGCCATCTTCTGGGGATCGAGCAAGGCTCTGTCGTGCTATTTTCCGACTATCAGGATGGCGGCGCCATGTGGACCGGCGAAGGGCCGCGTGAACTGCGCAAGGTGGTCGAGTTTTCAGAGACCTACATGACCGACCCGGTGGTACAGGTCACCCTGTCGATGTGGGACATGGACCAGAAGACAAACCAGCGCGCCGATATCTCGGCCGAGATGGTCAACCCCGAGGGCTTCGTCATCGTGTTTCGTACCTGGGGCGATACCCGCGTGGCGCGCGTCCGCGCCGACTGGCTGGCCATCGGTGAGGTCCGGGGCGAGGACGACTGGGCCGATCTTTAGCCGCGCGAATACATGCCCTCATAGATCGGGCTGAGCGTGTCGGCGTCGAAGAGCGACGAAACCGAGGTGCCCGACCAAATGTTCATGATCGCCTGCGCGAACATCGGCGCTGTCGGCACGATGCGGATGTTCTTGGCCTTTTTCACCGCATCGGTCGGTTCGATCGAATCGGTGATGACGAGACTTTTCATCACCGAATTGGTGATCCGCTCCACCGCGGGACCGGAGAGGACACCGTGGGTGATGTAGGAATGAACCTCACTCGCGCCGCCCTGCATCAGGACCTCGGCCGCCTTGCAGAGCGTGCCGGCCGTATCGCAGATGTCGTCGACGATGATGCAGGTCTGGCCGGACACATCGCCGATCACCGTCATTTCGGCCACCTCTCCTGCCTTCACCCGGCGCTTGTCGACGATGGCGAGCCCGCAGCCGATGCGCTGGGCCAGTTCCCGCGCGCGGGCAACGCCGCCGACGTCGGGCGAGACGACCGTGACCTTGTCGAGCTTGCCCTTGAAGTGGTGTTCGATATCCAGCGCGAAGACCGGTGCGGCATAGAGGTTGTCGACCGGAATGTCGAAAAAGCCCTGGATCTGGGTCGCGTGCAGATCCATCGTCAGCACCCTGTCCACACCCGCCTCGGTGATGAGGTTCGCGACCAGTTTGGCTGAAATCGGCGTACGGGCCTTGGCGCGGCGGTCCTGGCGCGCATAGCCGAAATATGGGATCACGGCGGTGATCCGGTCGGCCGACGAGCGTTTCAGCGCATCGGTCATGATCAGAAGTTCCATCAGGTTGTCGTTCGCCGGATTGGACGTCGACTGGATGATGTACATGTCCTCGCCCCGGACATTTTCGAAGACCTCGACGAAAATCTCCTGATCGTTGAAGCGTTCGACCCGGGCCTCGACAAGGCTGACGCTCATCCCCCGGTGCATGGACATCCGCCGCGCGATGGCCTTGGCGAGCGGCTGGTTGGAATTGCCGGAAATCAGCTTCGGCTCGGTCATGGAGGGCATGTCGGGTCCTTGTCGCTATAGGCCCCAGCGCCGGGCCCGATGACGGATTCGTGACGTTGCCACCCGCTTATCATCGGGCTAGCGTCTGGGCAAACCCAAGGACGCAGGAGTACGAGGAATGCCGCATATCGACTACTTTTTCACGACACTGTCGCCCTTCACCTATCTTGCGGGCCTGGGTCTGGAAGAGATTGCGGCCCGCCATGGCGCGACTGTGACCTACAAGCCCTTCGACATCATTGCCGTTTTTGGCCGCACGGGTGGCACGCCGCCGAAGGACCGGCACGAAAGCCGCAAGACTTATCGTCTGCAGGAGCTGCGCCGCGGCGGAAAGCGGACAGGCCTGCCGATCAACCCCCAGCCGGCTTTCTGGCCAACCAACCCCGCGCCCTCGTCCTATGCCATCATCGCCGCGCAGGCCGCGAAGGCGAAAGGCAGCAACGGCGATCTTGGCGGGCTCGTTCACGGGTTTCTGCGCGCTTGCTGGGCGGAAGAGAAGGACATCGCCGAGGACGAGGTGGTTCGCGCGATGCTGTCCCGCCACGGGTTCGACGCGGACCTTGCCGACAAGGGGATGCTTTTGGGCGCGGAAACCTATGCCAACAACCTTGAAGAGGCGGTCAACCGGGGGGCATTTGGCGCGCCCTTCTACATCACGGATACGGACGAGCGTTTCTGGGGACACGACCGGCTGGTCGATCTGGACCTGCACCTTTCCGGCAAGCTCTGATGCCGCTTGAGGTTCGGGCGGGGCATCGCTCCTTCTGGCAAAGCTTCGGCGAAGGTGCGCGCCCGGCCCTCGCCATTCACTGTTCGCTGGCGCATTCCGGCGTCTGGGCGGGTGTTGGCGGGCGGTTGGCCGAACGCATTCGGATGACGGCCTTCGACCTGCCGGGCCACGGGCAATCGGCCGACTGGGCGGAAAGCGGCGACTATCTGCGGGATTCGGTCGGCATCGCATCGACCTTTGTCGATGGGACTGTCGACCTGATCGGCCATTCTTTCGGGGCGGTCGTGGCACTGCGCCTGGCAATCGACCGGCCCGACGTCATCCGGACGCTGACACTGGTGGAACCCGTGCTTTTCGCGGCGGCGCGCCGTTTGCCAGAATGGGACATGCATGCGGAAGAAATGGCCGATTTCGACCGTGCGATGGCGGCAGGTGCTGCGGAAGACGCGGCGGCGGCCTTTACGCGGGTCTGGGGTACCGGCGTCGACTGGCGGGACATGAACGCCGCCGGGCGGGCCGACATCACCCGCCGGATCGGCCTTATCGCGGCAGGTCATCCGGCGTTATTTGACGATAGCGGCGGCATTCTTCGCCCCGGCGCGATTGAGGCGCTGGAGATGCCGGTCCTTCTGATCCGTGGCGACCGATCGCCGCGGATCATCGCGCGCATTGCAGACGAAATCGCCGCCCGGCTGCCGGATGTGGGTGTCGCTACGGTACCCGGAGCCGGCCATATGGTGCCGATCACCCATCCGGATGAGACGGCGGGCCTGATCGGCGTCAATCTCGACCGCGGATGACTGCGAGGAAGGCGTCGATTTCGGCCGCGGTCGTGCACCAGGAACAGACGAAGCGCGCCGTCAGCGTTTCGCCGTCCGGCCCTTCAAGCGACTGGTCGAAGGGCCAGAGATAATAATGGGCACCCGCCGCCATGGCCCGGCCATGGGTCGACCGTGGCAGCGAGGCAAAGACGATATTCGCGTCTTGTGGATGCAAAAGGGCCCCGCCGGCCTGCACAATCCCCTCGGCAAGCGCTATTGCTGCGGCATTTGCGCGGCGCGCCAGATCGAGCCAAAGGTTGTCTGTCAGATAGGCGCGCATCTGCGCCGAAAGGTAGCGATGTTTTGAAAAAAGGTGCCCGCCGCGCTTGCGCCGCAGTTCGAATTCCCATGCCTTGGCGGGATCGAAGATGACGACCGCCTCGACACCGAGGCAGCCGTTCTTCGTGCCGCCAAAGGAAAGGATGTCGATGCCCGATTTCCAGCTCATCTCCGCCGGGCTGGCGCCGGTCGCGACGACGGCATTGGCGAAACGCGCGCCGTCGAGATGGACGGGCAGGCCGTGGGCCTTGGCGACGCGAGCGAGGGCCGTGATCTCGGCGGGCGAGTAAACCGTCCCGGCCTCTGTCGTATTGGTCAGCGTCACCATGCCGCGCTGCACGGAATGGACGAACCCATGAGGTGTCTTCTCGATGGCATCGCTCAGCGCAGCCGGCGTCATCTTGCCGCTTGCGCCGGCGACACGAACGATCTTGCCGCCGCCGATGAAGAATTCCGGCGCCCCGCATTCGTCCATTTCCACATGCGCTTCGGCATGGGCGTAGACGGCGCCCCAGGGCGGGCAATAGCAGGCCAGCGACAGGGCGTTGGCGGTGGTGCCGGTGGCGACGAGGTAGACTTCGGCCTCCGGCGCCTCGAAGGTCGCGCGGATGAGTCGGCGGACATCGTCCATCGCCGGGTCACTGCCATAGCTTGGCGCGTAGCCGGCGTTGATTGCGGTCACGGCGGCCAGTATCTCGGGCGCGGCACCCGAGGAATTGTCAGAGGCGAATTCCATCAGAGATCCTCGATAATATGGTCTTCCCATTCGTCTTCCGGCACCTCGAACTCGGGCAGGGACCAGCCCCTGACCGACTGGTCGGCATCGTGTACACTGTCGGGGTTGCCAGAAATCAGCGGGTGCCAGGCGAAGAGTGGCCTGCCTTCGTGGCGCAGCCGGTAGGCGCAGGTGGACGGCAGCCAGTGCGCGACCGAGGCGATGCTGCCCGGCGTGAGGACCACGCATTCGGGCACAAAGCTCTTGCGCGCCTCGTATTGCCCGCAGCGGCAGGTCTGGTCGTCAAGGAGGCGGCAGCTGATCCGGGTGAAGAAGATTTCGCCGGTATCGGCATCTTCGAGCTTGTTCAGGCAACATTTGCCGCAGCCATCGCAAAGCGCCTCCCACTCCCGCGGGGTGAGGCTCGCGAGCGGGCGGTTCCAGAAACCAGGTGTGAGCCCGGTGCGGGGGATGTCGTCCTTCATGGCGCGCGACTTTGACGGAGGGGAGGGGGAAAGGGAAGGGGGGCCCGGCTGGGGAGGAAGCACAATGGCTGCCGGGAACGTTCTCCACCCTCAAAGACAGAGGGCATCGGATGGCCGCGGGCAGCCGCACATCCGCTTGTGGTCGCCGATTTATGCCTGCCAAGTCCCTGCGACCTCATTCCGCGCGCAAACGTCACCAAAGCGGCTGGCCTCCGGGGCGGCCATCCGCTGCCCGGGGGCGCGTGCCGCGCTGTTAACCCCGGGCGGCGCATCAGTTGCTCAGAAAATGTTTCAACCGCTTCGGTCGCCCTGCAAAGAACGCCGCCGTCAGGCGCGGCCAAGCCCCGCGAGGATGCTGCGTGCCCGGTCGCAATCGGCGTTCATCTGGGCAATGAGCGCGGGAAGGCCGTCGAACGTCATCTCCGGGCGCAGGTAGTCGACAAGCGCGACAGAAAGATGTTCGCCGTAAAGGTCGCCCGTAAAGTCGAACAGGAATGTTTCCAGGTTCGGGCGGTTGTCACCGAACATCGGCCGGACACCAAGGCTCGCGGCACCGTCATAGCTGCCCGCGTGGGGGCCGGTCAGTATGTCGGCCTTCACCGCATAGACGCCGAGTTTCGGCAGGTGCAGTCCCTCGACACCCATATTCGCCGTGGGAAACCCCAGATCCTTGCCGCGCTTGTCACCATGAAGCACCTCGCCCTCGATCCGGTGCCAGTGGCCAAGCATTCGCGCGGCATCGCGGGGATGCCCCTCGGCCAGTGCCGTTCGGATCGCGGTTGAGGAAATCTCCTTGCCCTCGAAAGCGACGAGATCAGAGATGGTGACGCCGAAACCATGCGCTTCGCCAAGCTGGCGGAGCGTGTCGGCATTGCCCTTGCGACCCTTGCCAAAGCAGAAATCGGCACCGACCGTGATATGCGAAATACCAAGGCCGCCGACAAGGACATCCGCGGCAAAGATCTCGGCCTCCATTCCGGCCAGCGCCGCATCGAAAGGAAGTTCGTAAAGCTCGGCCACGCCCAGCTTTTCCAGGCGGTGGGTGCGCGCCTCGGCATTCATCAGCCGGAAGGCAGGGGCGGCGGGCGCGAAGAACTGGCGGGGGTGCGGCTCAAACGTGATGACGCCCAAGGGCGCGTCGTTCCGCCTGGCAAGGTCGATTACGGCCTGATGGCCAAGGTGCACGCCGTCGAAATTGCCCATGGCGACAGAGGCGCCCCGGTGGGCATCGGCGATCCCGCTCCAGTGATTGTGCTTGCGCATCGGCCCCCGTCATGGCGGGAGCGCCCGCCGGATCAGTCGAACTTGCGGCTGGGCGCCAGTACCAGCGCCTCGCCCTTTAGCACAACCGTATCGCCCACAGCGCAATGGGTTTCAAGGGTCACCCTGCGCCTCGCATGGTCGATGGAAAGCACCTTGACCTCGGCATGGACGACATCGCCGGGCCTGACCGGCGCCATGAACTTCAGGCTCTGGCCCAGATAGACCGTGCCGTGCCCCGGAAGCTGTTCGCCGATGACGGCCGAGATGAGCCCGGCAGTCAGCATCCCATGCGCGATGCGCCCCTCGAAGATCGTTTCGCGGGCATAGGCATCGTCGAGATGGACCGGATTCCGGTCGGTCGATACTTCGGCAAAAAGCTCGATATCGCGATCCGTGATCTCTTTCTGGAGATAGCGGGTCATGCCGATCTCCAGATCCTCGATACAGATCGTTCCGCGTGGCTGATTGTCGAGCATCATCGCGAATCCCAAGGGTTCATGTTGCAGTGCAGCATAAACTTTGATGCGGCGTGACGCAATGTTGTTCGGTAATTATTTGACCGAAGAGAGGCACATTTCGAAATATTGTTGCCGGGGTGAGGCCAACCTACCGCAATCGGCCGATACTGTAGGTCGGCGAGAGCTGCCGGTCGGCAAGCCAGTCTTCAAGCAGAGCAGGGTCGGGATTGTCGATGTCGGGGCCAAAGCGGGCCGCTTCGAGCCCACCGGTGATGAAGAGCGTGTCGATTGCCTCGCCGATGCCGCCAAGGATGTCGGTACCGATGCCGTCACCGATGGCAAGGATGCGCGCGTCATCCACGGTTGATCCCGTCAGGGCTGTCAGGCGCCGCCGGGCGAGATCGTAGATTGGCGGGTGGGGTTTGCCGAAGTAGAGGCTTTCGCCCCCCATCTCGGCATAGAGCCGGGCGAGCGCACCGGCGCACCATTCGCGCGTCTCGCCCCGGTCCACGACGATATCGGGATTGGCACAAAGGAGCTTCAGCCCTTTGGCCTTGGCATAAAGAAAGTCGGGCCGATTGACTTCGGGGTCGGCCTGCGTGTCGAAGGGACCGGTGCAGACGATGCCCTCGGCCTCTGCCAGCGGCACCTTTTCGATCCGGATCGGGTTATCGAGAATCTTTAGGGGCTCGAAAAAGCCCATGTCGGTATCGGGGTCGCCGATGAAATAGACCTTCCGGCCGACCGCGCCCTGAAACATCGCCGCGCGCGCACTGTCGCCCGAGGTGGCGATCGTGTCCCAGCAGTCGCGCGGCACACCGATCTGGGCAAGCTGTTCTTCGACGCTGGCGCGGGGGCGGGGCGAATTCGTGACCAGAACCACCTTGCCGCCTGCCGCGCGATAGGATTGCAAGGCGCGGACCGCGGCGGGGAACGGGCGCAGCCCGTCGTGAACACAGCCCCAGAGATCGCAGAAAAGCGCCTCGTAGCGCGATTGGACATCGGACAGAGATTCGATGATGCGGGACATGTCGGCCTCCTTCATCCTTGTGACTTGTTACAGGGCGGGCCCCAAAAAGATAAGGGCGCCTTTCGGCGCCCCTTTTCGTGCCAAATCGGCGGGTCAGAGTTTCAATGCAGGGATGATCTGCTTTTTCCGGCTCATGATGCCGGGCAGGACCACCGTATCGCCCGAAACCTTCGCGCCGAAGGAGGCTTCGGCCATCTGCTTCACCAGATCGTTCGGCACCAGAAGCGTCGCTTCTTCGTTCAGGATGTCCACGACGAAAAGAAGGACCTGATCGGCGCCGTCTTCGGCCGCGACAGCCTCCATCGACTGCATCAGGCTCGCCTTGCGGTCGAGGATCATCTTCGGCGCCGTGGTTTCCAGCACCGAGACGCGGAGTTCCTTGCCCGCGACGTTGTATTCCTTCGAATCCATCCGCAAGAGTTCCGCGTCCGAGAAGGCGCCGACATCCGACTTCGCCTCGAAGAGTTCCGCGGCATAGGCGGAAACGTCGATACCGAGGTCCTTGGCAAGCGCAAGCGCCAGTTCCTTGTCCTGCGGCGTCGTCGTGGGCGAGCGGAATTCGAGCGTGTCGGAGAGGATGCAGGACAGCATTGCGCCCTTGATCTCGCGTGGCATCTTGGCGGCGTTCGGGCCCATCAGGTTGTGCATGATGGTCGCGGTGCAGGCCAGCGGCTTGATCGTGATGTCGATCGGTCCAGCCGTGGTCAGCCCGCCGGTCAGCTTGTGATGGTCGATGATCTGCACGATCTCGGCGTCGTTGATGCCGTCCGGCAGTTCCGCCGGGTTGTTGGTGTCGACGATGACGACCTTATCACCCGCCGCGACGCCGGAAATGATCTCGGGCTTCGCAAGGCCCCATTTCTTGAGAACGAATGCGGCTTCGGTATTGGGTTCGCCCAGAAGCTTCGCTTCGGCCGGTTGCTTGCGATGTTCGGTCAGATACCAGGCCCAGATGATGGGCGAGCCGGTGGAATCCGTGTCAGGCGACTTGTGTCCGAAAACCTTGATCATGTCTTGCGTCTTTCATTCATCCGGGGGTGTCGTTTCGCGCGCCTTATAGAAACAAGCATGGCGGATGTCACGAGGCCACAGGCGCGGCAATGCGCCCCCGCAGGGTCCGGCGTCAAAATCGCGGAAAATCGGCGGGCGTTTGCACCATTGTCGGCTTTCGCCGGTCAGAAGGGCAGACGTTCCAATGTGAATCCCTCGTTTTCAAGCAATTGCAGGACGCCTTGCGAACCCGACAGGTGCAGGGCGCCGAAGGCGGCGAAGACCTGGCCATCCTGCGCGGCATCAAGGATCAAAGGAATCCAGGCTCGGTTTCGTCCGTTGACAAGCGCCTCTTCGATGAGCGCAAAGTCGGCATCGACCTCGGCCTGCGGCTTGCCGGTCACCTGATGTGTGATGAGGCGCCCCATTTCCCAGATCGCGCGGGCATCTTCGGCAAAGTATATGTCCGACATGGTCGCGCTCTGGTCATCGGCATTGCTATCGACGAGAAGTGTGGCCCGGATCATATCGAGTTGCTGTTCAATGCCGAGCTTGTCGAAGACGCCGAAGACGGCATCATAGGGTTCAAGTGCGCGAACCGGAATATCGGCCGCAACCGCCCGCGCGATGACCCGTGCGTCCAGACCGTTCGAGGCCGCCTCCAGGTTTTCTTTGGCACAAGGCGGGATCGACAGCATGCCGGCGATGAACCACGGTCGCATCTTTGACGCCATGAAAGCGGGTATGTTGCGTTCGCCGAGCGCCTTGGACAATGCCTGCCAGTCGGCCTCGCCCAGCAGTTCCGGCAATGTCGGGCCGTCTGTCATGAAGACGAGTGACGGGTCGCGTGCGATCTCCGACTGCAGCCGGGCGTATTCCTCCGGCCCCGCCTCCACAAGCACGGTGTCGGAAGCTTCGATATAGGGGGCGAGCCGCTCTGCCGCGGCGTCGTGGCGCGGGTCGTCGACGTGATAGGTGCCGAGGATATGGATCACTTCCGCCCCGCGTGTCGCGCGCCAGAAATTTCCTTGCGCATGGACATGCCGGTCGGTCGCTTCGCGCAGCGCTGCAAGCTCTTCCGTCGGCATGGTTTCAAGCAGATTTCGCCCGGCACAGGCGGCCTCGGCCCCTTGCGAGGCTGCGAGAACGAAAAATGTCGCGACGATAGCTTTGAGCAAGGCTGTCTTCCTGAATTTCGGTTCCGGTGCGCTGCGTTCGGAACAATACAGCGCAATGCCGCCAAAGGGACAGGGCCGGAACGAGAATTTCCCCATGCAAGGGTGTTGACACCCCGGCCGAGCACCCCTAACTACGCTCCGTTAGCACCCGCCCCGGGTGAGTGCTAATCCGTATAAACCTGGAACCTAGGGAGTGTTACCAGATGGCATTCAAACCGCTGCATGACCGTGTTTTGGTCCGCCGCATCGAAAGCGATGAAAAGACCAAGGGCGGTCTGATCATCCCCGACAGCGCCAAGGAAAAGCCGGCCGAAGGCGAAATCGTCGCCGTGGGCGAGGGCGCGCGCAAGGACAGTGGCGAACTGATCGCGCCGTCGGTCAAGGCCGGCGACCGTATCCTGTTCGGCAAATGGTCGGGCACCGAAGTCACGCTCGACGGCAAGGAACTGCTGATCATGAAGGAAAGCGACATTCTCGGCATCATCGGCTGAGATCGCGCGTTTCCCGTAACTGAAATTCAGACAACCAGGAGCAAGCAAAATGGCTGCTAAGGACGTCAAGTTCGATTCCGATGCCCGCGACCGCATGTTGCGCGGCGTCAATATCCTCGCCGATGCGGTGAAGGTGACCCTCGGCCCGAAAGGCCGCAACGTCGTGATCGACAAATCCTTCGGCGCGCCGCGCATCACCAAGGACGGTGTGACGGTTGCCAAGGAAATCGAGCTTTCCGACAAGTTCGAGAACATGGGCGCGCAGATGGTGAAAGAAGTCGCCAGCCGCACCAATGACGAAGCCGGCGACGGCACCACCACCGCGACGGTTCTGGCCCAGGCCATCGTTCGCGAAGGCATGAAATCGGTTGCCGCCGGCATGAACCCGATGGACCTGAAGCGTGGCATCGACCTGGCGACCGCCAAGGTCGTCGAAGCGATCAAGAAAGCCGCCCGCCCGGTTTCTGACAGCGCCGAAGTTGCGCAGGTCGGCACCATCTCGGCCAATGGCGAGGCCGAAATCGGCCGCCAGATCGCCGATGCGATGCAGAAGGTCGGCAACGAGGGTGTCATCACCGTCGAGGAAAACAAGGGTCTTGAGACCGAAACCGAGGTCGTCGAAGGCATGCAGTTCGACCGCGGCTACCTGTCGCCCTACTTCGTCACCAATGCCGACAAGATGATCGCGGACCTCGAAGACTGCCTCATCCTGCTGCACGAGAAGAAGCTTTCTTCGCTGCAGCCGATGGTGCCGCTGCTCGAGTCGGTCATCCAGTCGCAGAAGCCGCTGCTGATCGTGGCCGAAGACGTCGAAGGCGAGGCTCTGGCCACGCTCGTCGTCAACAAGCTGCGCGGCGGCCTGAAGATCGCCGCCGTCAAGGCGCCTGGCTTCGGCGACCGCCGCAAGGCCATGCTGCAGGACATCGCGATCCTGACGGGCGGCCAGGTGATCTCGGAAGACCTTGGTATGAAGCTGGAAAATGTAGGCATCGACATGCTCGGCAAGGCCAAGAAAGTGTCGATCACGAAGGACAACACGACCATCGTTGACGGTGCCGGCGACAAGGCCGAGATTTCCGCCCGCGTGGGTCAGATCCGCACCCAGATCGAAGAAACCACCAGCGACTACGACAAGGAAAAGCTGCAGGAGCGTGTTGCGAAACTCGCGGGCGGCGTTGCGGTGATCCGCGTCGGCGGCATGACCGAAGTCGAAGTGAAAGAGCGCAAGGACCGCGTCGATGACGCGCTGAACGCAACCCGTGCGGCCGTTCAGGAAGGGATCGTCGTCGGTGGCGGCGTGGCGCTTATTCAGGCGGCCAAGACGCTGGCGAAGCTGGAAGGCGACAACTCCGACCAGACCGCCGGTGTGGCGATCGTCCGCCGCGCACTGGAAGCGCCGCTGCGCCAGATCGCGCAGAACGCCGGTGTGGACGGTTCGGTCGTTGCCGGCAAGGTCCGCGAATCCTCCGACGCGAAGTTCGGCTTCAACGCCCAGACCGAAGAATATGGTGACATGTTCAAGTTCGGCGTGATCGACCCGGCAAAGGTCGTTCGCACGGCGCTGGAAGACGCGGCCTCCATCGCCGGTCTTCTGATCACCACAGAAGCCATGGTTGCCGACAAGCCGGAGCCGAAGGGCGGCGCCGGTGGCGGCATGCCCGACATGGGCGGCATGGGCGGCATGGGCGGCATGATGTAATCACGCCGTTCCTGACCGGAACCAAAGGAAAGGGTCCCGCCGTGCGGGGCCCTTTTTCTTTATTATGCTCAATGGGGCCGTCGCTGGATCAGGGGGAACTGGCGTGCGACACGGCGGCCTTGACCGCATCGGTGTTTGTGGTGTTCTCAAGGATGATCGCCGACAGGCCGAGAACGATGAGGATATCGGGGCCGTCCTGAACAATCTCTGGTTCACCTGGCCACCGGTCAAGCTCCACAACATCGCCCTCGCTCCAGTCGGTGATCCGGCAGATACCGCCCCATGTGACCCGATAGGTGACCTCGCCTTCACCGCCGGTGATCGTGTTTTCCCCCGGACCGACGAAAATCCTGTCGCGCCCGCTGCCCGAGATCACCCGGTTGCGGCCGGGTCCGGTGTGAATTTCGGACGTGTGGTCGCCATCGGTGATCAGGTCGTTTCCCGGTCCGCCATAGATCTTGTTGAACCCGTCGCCGCCCACGATGACATCATCGCCCGGGCCGCCGTCCAGCGTGTCGCGCCCGTTGCCGCCCCTTAGCGTGTCGTTGCCCGGCCCCCCGTAGAAGGCGTGCCGGTCGTTCCGCCTGCCTGATTGCGCGATCAGAAGGTCATCGCCTTCGCCGCCCTCGAAGGTCGCACCGGCGTAGACCGGGCCGACCATGACGTCATTGCCCTTGCTGCCGGTCACATGCACGGCAACGCGTTCGGAGCTTTCGAAATTGATGGCGCTGTCGGGGTGGGCGACGATGCGCACGACCTTTCCGTCGGAACTGCGGTCTTCGCTGCGGGCGACGACCGTGCCGATGCGGATGTTTTCGATATTGGCGGGTACGCGGAGTGTGAAGTCATCCGGTCCGGCAAGATACCAGAGCGTATCGTGGCCGCCATCCGGCGTCTCAAAGATGCGTTCGGCGGCCTCGCCATAGGCCCAGTAGTCGTTGTCGGCATTGCCGCCCGCAAGAACGACGGAGCCGTCCATTGCCATCATGGCGTTCACGCCGTCCTCCGGCCGCTCGAAACCCCTGAGATCAAGGCCGAGATGGAGCGCAGCCTTGACGAGTTCGGCGCGGAGCCCCGGCGTTTCGGGCCCGCCGGCGAGGTTCGTGGTTTCACCCGGATCGCGGATCACGTCATAGACATGTTCCTCGCCATTCGGATAGCGGAAGTAGCGCAGATGTTCCAACCCCTCGACAGACGGGCGTACCGAAAGGGTCCCGAAGACCGAGGTAAGAGGCGACCGGCTCCGGTCATAGGTGCCGAAGTCAGGATTGACGAGCGGCAGAAGGCTTTGGCCCGAAATCCAGTCCGGCCGATAGGGCAGGCCCGCAAGGTCGAGGATGGTCTTCGGCAGATTGTGCAGCGACACCGGCAGATCGACGACCTGCCCCCCGCCCATCCGCCCGTGCCAAATGCCGAGCGGCACATGGGCGGCGCTGTCCCACTGGCTCATCTTGTGAAAGCTGTCATGGGTGCCGAGGTTGAAACCGTTGTCCGACAGAAGAACGACCGTCGTATTGCCGGCAAGCGGCGACGCCCTGAGCGCATCAATGAAACGGCCGATTTCATGGTCAACATGCGAGCAGGCCGCGAAATAGCCACGCACGACCTGCCGCCAGGCGGCGTCGCCGGCCTTTTCCGGTGTCCATTGTCCGTTGGCGATATAGGCGGCCTCATAGACTGCCATGCCGGGCTGAGGGCCGAACATATCGTCGGGATGCGCACTTTCCGGCCAGCGAATAAGCTTGGGGTCATAGGCCTGGTAGAACCGGTCCGGGCAAACAAGATTGTAGTGCGGATGTTTGAAGCCCAGCTGGATGAAGTGCCGCCTGCCCGGATCGGCGCGGCCGAGATAGTCGATGGCATTCTGGGCGACGGCATGATCGTAAAAGGTGTGGTCAAGCGATCCGTCATCGTCGGGGTGGTTGACGCCTTCGATGCCTGGCCCCTTGTCCAGATAGGCGTGAACGCCACGCCGTCGGCCACGATCGGACGCCTCGGCATCTTCGTGAAAGAGGATGCGGCGATAGGCTTCCGGCATGGGTTTGTAGTTCGCGTCGGTTTTGCCTGTCGTGAAGGTGCGGAACCCGGCGCGCCGGAAGTCGTAGACCCAGGAGGCGGTCGGGGGCAGGATGTCGCGCCAGAACCGGTTCAGATCAACAAGCCCGGTCCGGAAGGGTGACAGCCCCGTGGCGAGTTCGGCGCGGCAGGGGGCGCATAGCGGCACCGTGGCATAGGCGTTGCTGAAGCGGATGCCTTCAGCCATCAGCCTGTCGATATGCGGGGTCTCGATCCGGATGCCGAAGGCGGTTCGCCAGGTAAAGATGTCGATCAGATCGTCGATCCAGATGACGCAGATATTGCCGCCTTCAAGCGTCGAACGATCAAATGGCATGGGCGCACCTGTCCCGCCAGACCGCCTTGACGGCTTCGAGCGCCGGGCTATCCGGCACTGACAGCAGGTCTTCGCCCGGCCAGGCCATGACATCCGTCAGGCCGAATGCACCGAGCTTGCGGCGAAGCCCGGCGCGCGCATTCCGGCAACCGATGAAAAGGTCCGCGCGGCCCTGAAATGGCGAGTCGAGCGGCGTCGCCGCGACAGGCCCGAAATCGAGGCAGAGGCGCAGGGCCGATCCGGATATGGCGCAAATGAGAATTCTTGCAGCGGCATCGGCTGCTTGCGGCGGCAGGGCAAGCTCCATCTGTTCGCTTTTCTGCGCCGCACGGAAGACGCCACCATCACCAGAGAGGAACAGATAGTCGTCCTCCCCACGTGGCTGCAGTGACAGAAGTGTCCGTGGATCGGCGCCCGCCTCGGGCCAGAAGATCAGGCCGAAGGTCAGAGTGCCGGCATCGGAGATGACATCGGCGAGCACGAGGCCGGAATTTTCCTCGGCCCGGAAGGTCAGACGCGCGGGATTTTCTGCAATCGACGTGCCCGTCTTGTTGGCCGCGACGGCCAGCGCCTGACAGTCGTCCCCGTACAAGGATCGCCATGCAGTGATCCGCGACGGGTCGTCGGGTGCACGAAGAAATTCGGACCGGGACGGGGCCGTCGACAGCCAGACCGGTGAGGGCGATCGGGTGCGGTCGGCTCTGACCAACGCCCCTTCAGGCAGGACCCCGTGAAAGCGCAGCACCATCACGCCGCACCACGACGGATTGGCAGGATGGCCGGAAGGGCCCAACGGTGCAGGGCCACCTCGCCCGCACGGCTGGGCACTGACCAGCTGTCGCGAACCGCGCCGCGGTTCATCGCGCCGGCGCTGCCGCCATAGGCGTAGCGCAGTTCCGCCATATCGCCTTCGGGCGCGCTGTCGCATTCCACCAGAATGGTTTTCGTATCGTCATCGGCCAGCCTGACCGAAAGTATCGTCACCGGCCTGTCGGTACACGTCACGGCAAAGCCGCAATCCGGGCCCGCTGCAAACGGGTCGGCCGCATCGAGAACGAGGTCCGACATGGATTCGGCCGTGACACGGATGACCGTCCCCTCCTGTTCGGCCAGAAGAAAGAGCGGGCAGGACCAGTTTTCCCGGGCCGAGAGGGCGACGATGGCATGGGCGTCCATTTCTGCCATGCGGGTCCGGCTGTCATCCGTTGGCCGCCCGAAACGATCAACCTCGAACATGTAGCCAGGTGCGGCGAAGGCAAAGAGATGGGTGCTGTGGGACCAGGCCAGTTCCCACTGGCCACGGATCGAGGCATGGTCGCCGATACGTTCGGTCCCGGTTTCGAAATTCATCAGGAAGATCGGGCGTTGCAGACCGCGCTGACCCATGTCGCGTTCGATCTGGCGCATCAGCCCGCGCATTCCTTCGGCATAGGTCGCCGGGTCACTCTTCCGGTCTTCCAGGGAGTAGTCGAGGCCGACCGCCAGAACCTTGGCCGCCTTGCCAAGACGCGCGGCGATGGCATTGAGGTTGTCGAGCGCGACGAGGAAATTCGCATAGGCTTCGCCGCAGGCCAGGGCGGCGATGTCAGCGCTGCTGTCGGTTTCGGCGCGCACCAAAAAGTGGGGCAGGCTGCGCTGGGCAGCCCGGCGCCAATCCAGCAGCGTGTCGGCAATCAGCGCCTCGCGTGTCGCATAGGGAAGGTATTGGAGGGTCTCTGTCGCCTCGGCCCGCGCTGTCCCCTCAAGCCCGACCCCGCCGATGTGATCGCCGGGGGCCAGCACGTGGTGTCTGAATGCCGCAGGCGCATCGTTGAAACCGGCCCTGCGCGGACCGCCCAGCCCAAGGATCGCATAGATCGGACCGGGTGCCGCGGCGATGATGTCGCCACCATCGGCGGCGCGCTGGTAGTCCCGAGGTGGAAGGTTGCGGTCAAGCTGGGCGGAGAATTTCAGCCAGTCACCTTCACGCCGTATGTTCCAGGCGTCGATATCGCCAAGCAGCGCTTCGGTGTCCGGGTTCATGGAAAGCCGGCGCTGAAGGTCGGCGAGAACGGTATCGGACAGACGCAGCGTCAGCCCGGTTTCGTCATAGGTGATGACATCGCCATTGTCGGCGCGGATGAGGACACCGGCATTCTTGCCCGGCACAGTGGCGGGTTTCGGGGGCTGGTTCTGACCGTCATCTTCCATTTGAACCACCGCTTCGGTTCGGCCTCAGGCCCATGCTGTCACGCAACAGGCCCGACCGGTTTTCACACTTGCAACGGCACGGGTCAACAACGCCGCCCGAAACCGTGGTCAGACATAGTGACCCTGAACGGGCATGGCATAGGGTTTCTCCTTTTGCGGCTTCCGGCAGGCGTAAAGCAGCATGTGGGGGCCGGAAAGGAAACGTTCGCCGCCCCGGGGATGCCCTGTCGGGTCCTCGATATCGGTCGGTTTCATCGCCGATTTGCGCGACACGATGGAAACCTCCAGCATCTCGCAGCCGCGGGCATGGTGCCAGTAGCGCCAGGGGACATCCGGGCCGGTCTGGAAGAAACCATGCCCGAACCATCCGTCGCAGGAAATAAAGGCGAGCATCAGTCCGCCGGGTTTCAGCATTGCATAGCAGTTGTCGATGGCCTGACCGATGTAGAAAATGTGCTCTGTCGTGCCGCCGTCGATGACGATGTCGAACTTTTCCCGCAACGCGGCCGGCACGGGTTTGTTCAGGTCGTGGATATGCTGTGCGCCTTCCTTGTCGGTGAAGTCCATCGCCTCGATCTCGGGGTAGCCCAGACGGCGGAACAGCGTTTCGGTAAAGCCGTCTTCCTGAACGATGTCCGCCGCGTCGAGATCGAACCCGTATCGCCCGATGGCCTTGGCGTAGCGGTGCAGCTTGCGCCCGTTCAGATGCAGTTTCTGGCGGCCAAGGATGATGCCGCGCTTTGCGTCACCGACATGCCGCGCGTGACGGGCCAGAAACATGCCGGGGATCATGCTGATACCCATTCCTATTCCTCCAACCCGGTCGCTTCCGGTGCGGGGGCCGCTTCCACGACGTCGGGCGTAAGCCGGCGCACGTAGGTCACGCCGGTTTTCTCGGCCAGTGTGGCCTGGGCGATCTTGTGCAGGTTGGCCTTCCGCAGGTTGGCCGTCTGCCGGTAATGAACGGTATAGATATCGCGGTCGCTTGGCAGCGGTTTGCCGCGTATCTTGCCGCCCATAATAAAGTGCTGCTCTTCGGGCAGAATGTTCCACTTGAGCCCGGCGCGCTGGATTGCGACCGGCAAAGTCATCTGGTCGAGATAGGGCCGGCGCTTGTCGAGCGTATCGACCCTGTCGAGGATACGGGCCGTATCGTACCAGACCTCGGGGAAACGTCCGCCTCGGCCTTTTTCTTCCGGAAAGACCACAAGGCCGGAAGAGAAATAGGGGATGACGGGCCCTGACTTCTGGCGCATGAGCGGATAGCGTTCCTTCGGGATCGGCATCCGAAATGCGCCATAGATCGTGTCCCAGACCGACTGTTCCGCCCAGAGCATCGAGGCCGCCATGGAGCAGGAAACATGGCCCTTGGTGGCCAGGTTGCCGGGTTTGTTGGCGCGCAGGAACAGAACGTCGGAATCCACGAAGGCGGAATACTTGCTGTCGCGGGGCTGAAGTGCAGCGACAATCTTGTTGCCATGAGGATAGGGCGTGTCCCACATGCCTTCGGTCTTCATGGGGCGGATTTCCGCTCCCATCATCTCATGCGCCTTGAAGACGGCAGGGTGCAATTCGTCGATCCGGTGTTCCGGGCAATAGCCGACTGCCGCGACATTGGCCGGAAAATGGCGTCGAATGGAGGCCAGGAGCGTACAGGCGAGGATCTGATAGTCCGGCGGTTCGACGATATAAAAGAAGGTAAGCTCGGGTCGCCTACTCATCCTTCCCCGATCTTTCTTCCAGAGCGTCCTCCGGTTTCACGCCGACCTGTTCGCACATCCGGTAGGCATAAGAGCCCGGCAAAGGCGGGTTCTTGCGCCACCAGGGCTTTGTCCCGTTGGTGTAAAGGTGAACCGACAGGGTGTTGTCGGTGAAATGGCCCTCAACCCGACCGTAGGGGTCATAGAAGATATCGTTGAGCTGGAAGGGAACCGGGTAGAGGTAGTCCGAACTCAGCGCCTTTTCGAAATCGCCGGTTTGCTGGGCGAAATAGGTGAAGGCCTGGGGGCCAAATGCCGTGCGCTCCGCCTTGTAGATGCGGACGGCGTGGGGCAGGGACGGGTCCTGTTTTTCCAGCTTGCGGCGCTGCTGCTTGTTGAACCATGCCGGCGCGTCGGGCAGGTTGTCATAATAGTCCATCAGGCGACCGATCAGCTCGCCTTTCGGCGGGATGTAGACGACCCCGCAGTTCAGGGCACCGCGAAAGCCGTGACCGGCATAGATATTCTGCATCTCGTCAGGGAAGGGTCGGTGACAGAAGGCGTCGCAATCTATCCAGATGGCATCGGTCGCCTCGATCATCTTGTAACGGAAGACATTCGACAGGAAGGACTCGCTCGTCTGGCTGACGATGTCCATGTCGATGGACATGATGTCGGTCGCGGGCCGAACCTCCACGCCATCCGGGACATTCGTGACCTTGTCGGTGCAGTAGAGCGTCGTCGGGTGGCCCTGCTGGACATGGCTGAGCAGACAAAGCTGGTTGAGGTATTGCAGCCTTTCGCCAATCCACAGCGATGCAACCGGTCTGCGCACGGGAACTGCCATCATTGCCCCTTGTCAACAATCACCTGAAAAAGTGATTTTTTTTGCCTTTCCGGCAATAGTGCCCTATCGGTTTGGTCGTGTCCAGCATGGCAAAAGCCGCTTGAACCCAGGACTGCCGGATCGAGGAATATCGTGGCGCCGAAGACAGCGAAGATGAAGACAGCCCCGATACGAGCCCCGAAAATCGAAGGCCTGACCCGGCGGCAAAGCCCGCATGGCCGCATCACCGCCGTGTCGATGATGAAGGACGAAGGGCCCTTTGTCCTCGAATGGATTGCCCATCATCTGGCGGTCGGGTTCACGGATATTGTCGTATACACCAACGACTGTTCCGACGGCACTGACACGATGCTGATGCGGCTGGAAGACCTGGGGCTGGCCTATCATCGCGTGAACAGAATTCCTGAAGGGCTGCGCCCGCAACCTTCTGCGATCAATTATGCGCAGGATGAGGAACTGGTCGGCGACAGCGACTGGGTAATGGTCTTCGATGCCGATGAGTTTCTTTGCATCAAGTATGGGGACGGTACGCTCGACGACCTTCTCACTGCGGTGAAGGCAAGGGGCGCGAACGGGATCGTCGTGACCTGGCGTATTTTCGGGTCCGGCGGGATTCAGGATTGGTCGCGCGCCCCGGTGACGGAACAGTACCTTCTGGCCGCGCCGACGGACTGGAACAAGGGGTGGGGCGTCAAGACGCTTTTTCAGTTTGATCCTACCTACTGGAAGCTCGGGATTCACCGGCCGAAGATGAAGAACAAGTGGCTGGAGAGCGACTTTCCGGACAGCGTGAAATGGCTGAACGGATCAGGCCTGCCGATGGAGGATTATTTCAAGTTTCGCGGCTGGCGGTCGATCGTGCGGACGCTTGGCTATGACTGGGTGCAGATGAACCACTATGCCGTGAAGTCCATTGACAGCTACGCCATCCGGAAATTTCGCGGCAACGTCAATTTCAAGAAAGACAAATACAACGCCGACTACTGGAGCCTTCAGGACCGCAATGAAGTGCGCGACGACGCGATGCTGCGCTATTCCAAGGAACGCCAGCGCATTTTCGATGCGTTGCTGACGGACCCTGTCCTGCACGATTTACACTTCGCGGCGCTGGAGAGAGCCGAGGCACGGCTGGCGGAGTTCAAGCAAACCGAGGATTACGCGGCGCTTGTCGCCGGTCTGAGAGCGGCGAGCACCGTGCCGATCACGGATGTGGAGGCCAAGCCCCCGCAGGCCCGTGACCCTGCGAAGATCGCCAAGCTGATGTCGCGGGTGGAAAAGGCGGTGACCGAAAAGCAGAAGGCTGAGAGGGTCGCCGAAAAACCGGTGCGCGGTGTGGGCGTCTATGCCGACGAGCCCCTTGCCGATGTGCCGGAAACCGTGCCCTGGTATGCGAACCACAAGATCGACCTGCCGCTTGATTCGCGCCTTTTTACTGCGACGGGCCTGTCGCTGATCCGGGAAGGAAAGTTCGAGCGCAGCCTCGCGCGAAACCTGCCGCGCCTTCTGTCCAAGAGTGTGCGGCATGTCGAACTCGGCGGCGGGTGCGGTTTTCTGTCTGCCTTGCTGGCCAAGGCCCGACCGGAGTTGCGGCAGGCTGTTTATGAGGCACATCCCCTCTGGCACAGAGAGATCGAGCGTGTTTGGCAGGCGAATGCGCTTCGCTCGGGTGCCAATCTGCGGTTGATCGGTGCAGGTATGGCCGCCGATGCCTGCGCGCTTTCGATATTCCTGACCACGGAAGCGCCGACGAGCCTCGCTATCGGTGATCCGTCTGTCGGCCCCGCTGCCCTGGCGGACATGTTTCTGGATGGGAAATGCTCCGCACCCGATCTGGTCTACCTGACCGGAAGGGCGGCTGAAGCCTATGCGGCAAACCCAGTGCCCTTTGACCGTTTCTTCGAAACATTGGGGCTGACCCGCCGCCTGCCCTATGACTTCGTCGCGGTGGCCAAACCGGACGCACGCGCAAAACGAAAGGCCGCCGGCAAGACGCCGACGGCCTGACAGGTACCGGCTGTCCCGGTTCAGATATCCAGCGTGTTGTCCCGTTCCCACTGGGTGAAGTGGGAGGCATAGGAATTCCATTCTTGATGCTTGAGCTTCAGGTAGGAGGCAGAGAATTCGTCGCCGAGCGTCGCCTTCAGCGACTTGTCCTTGTCGAAGGCGCGGAGCGCATCAAGCAGGTTCAACGGAAGTTTCGGCGCACCTTTGACGGTATGGCCGTCCTTGTACATGTCGATGTCGTAGCGCTTGCCGGGGTCGGCATTCGTGCGCACGCCGTCAAGACCTGCGGCGATGATGACCGCCTGCAGAAGATAGGGGTTCGCGGCGCCATCGGGCAGGCGCAGCTCGAAACGGCCGGGGCCGGGAACGCGAACCATGTGGGTGCGGTTGTTGCCCGTCCACGTCACCGAGTTCGGCGCCCATGTCGCGCCGGAAATGGTGCGCGGCGCGTTGATCCGTTTGTAGCTGTTGACCGTCGGGTTGCAGATGGCGGCAAGGGCGGAGGCGTGTTTCATGATGCCGCCCAGGAAGGCGCGCCCCTTGTCGGACAGGCCAAGTTCCTTTGACGTATCGGCAAATACGTTCTTCTTGCCCGACTTGTCCCAGACAGAGATATGCGCATGGCAGCCATTGCCGGTCTTGCCGGCCAGAGGCTTCGGCATGAAGGTCGCACGCAGGCCGTATTCTTCGGCAACCGACTTCGTCATGAACTTGAAAAAGCTGTGCTTGTCGGCGGTGGCGAGTGCGTCGTCGAACTTCCAGTTCATCTCGAACTGGCCATTCGCGTCTTCGTGGTCGTTCTGATAGGGCTCCCAGCCGAGCGCCAGCATATGGTCGCAGATTTCCGAAATCACATCATAGCGGCGCATGACGGCCTGCTGGTCGTAGCAGGGTTTTTCGGCGGTGTCGTATTCGTCCGAAATCTCGCGGCCGTCCGGCGACAACAGGAAAAATTCTGCTTCGATGCCCGTCTTGACATAGAGACCTTCGGCGGCAGCCTCGGCAATCACATGGTTGAGGACATTGCGCGGCGCCTGGGCGACGCCCTTGCCTTCCATCACGCAGTTGGAGGCGAGCCAGGCCACTTCAGGTTTCCAGGGAAGCTGGATGACCGATGCCGGGTCAGGAACCGCCAGCATGTCGGGATGGGCCGGGGTCAGATCGAGCCAGGTCGCGAAACCGGCGAAACCGGCGCCGTCCACCTGCATGTCGGCAATCGCCTGCGCCGGAACCAGCTTTGCGCGTTGGCCACCGAAGAGGTCGGTGTATGAGATCATGAAGTACTTCACGCCCTTTTCCGCGGCGAATTTAGCCAGATCTTTTGCCATGGTCCGATTTTCCCTGTTGTCGTGTCTTATGGTTCGTTTCTATCAGAAGCCGTTCTTTCCCGGTATCCAGTTGGTTCCCGCCAGCGGCACACCGGCCATGGCGGCGGCCTCAAGCGTCAGCGCGCAGAGGTCTTCGGGTTCCAGGTTGTGGACGTGGTTCTTGCCGCAGGCGCGCGCGATGGTCTGCGTTTCCAGCGTCATCACCTTCAGGTAGTTCGAAAGGCGGCGGCCGGCGCTGATCGGGTCGAGCCGTTTCATCAGTTCAGGGTCCTGCGTGGTGATCCCGGCGGGGTCCTTGCCCTCATGCCAGTCGTCATAGGCCCCGGCCGTGGTGCCAAGCGCGTTGTATTCCGCCTCCAGATGCGGGTCGTTGTCACCCAGCGCGACAAGCGCGGCGGTGCCGATGGAAACGGCATCCGCACCAAGGGCTAGTGCCTTTGCCACATCCGCGCCGGTGCGTATGCCGCCCGAGACGATCAACTGGACCTTCCGGTGCATGCCAAGGTCCTGCAGCGCCTGCACCGCTGGCCTCAGACAGGCGAGCGTCGGCTGGCCCACATGTTCGATGAACACGTCCTGCGTCGCAGCGGTGCCACCCTGCATCCCGTCCAGAACTACGACATCTGCCCCGGCCTTGATCGCCAGCGTCGTGTCGTAATAGGGGCGCGCGCCGCCGATCTTCACGTAGATCGGTTTTTCCCAGTCGGTGATTTCGCGCAGCTCCATGATCTTGATTTCCAGATCGTCCGGCCCGGTCCAGTCGGGATGGCGGCAGGCGGATCGCTGGTCGATACCCTTGGGCAGGTTCCGCATCTTGGCGACCCGGTCGGAAATCTTCTGGCCAAGCAGCATGCCGCCGCCACCGGGTTTCGCGCCCTGCCCGACGACCACCTCGATCGCATCGGCGCGGCGCAGGTCGTCAGGGTTCATGCCGTAGCGGGACGGAAGGTACTGATAGACCAGCGTCTTGGAATGCCCGCGTTCCTCTTCGGTCATGCCGCCGTCGCCGGTGGTGGTCGAGGTCCCGGCGGCTGTCGCACCGCGGCCCAACGCCTCTTTCGCCGGGCCGGACAGCGACCCGAAGGACATGCCGGCAATCGTGATCGGGATCGCCAATTCAATCGGCTTCTTCGCATATCGGGTGCCAAGAACGACCTTGGTCTCACAGCGCTCGCGGTACCCTTCCAGCGGGTAGCGACTGATTGAGGCGCCGAGGAACAGCAGGTCGTCGAAATGCGGTACGCGGCGTTTGGCGCCTCCGCCGCGGATGTCGTAGATGCCGGTCGCCGCCGCGCGGCGGATTTCGGAATTGATCTCGTTCGAGAATGTCCAGGACTGGCGTGGTACAGTTTGCGGGATCTTCGGTCCCTTGTCGTCTTTCATGGCCATGTCCTTAGTACGCCGACGCGTTGTCGATGTTGAAGTTGTAAAGCTTGCGGGCCGAACCGTAGCGGCGAAACTCTTCCGGCTTTGCCGGCGCGCCAGACCGTTCCAGAAGATCCTTCAGAATTTCCAGATGCTCGGGGCGCATTTCCTTTTCGATGCAATCGGCCCCGAGGCTTTTCACCGAGCCGCGAACAAAAAGCCGCGCTTCATAGAGGCTGTCGCCCAAGGCATCGCCCGCATCGCCCAGCACCACAAGGTTGCCGGACTGGGCCATGAAGGCCGACATGTGGCCGATATTGCCGTAAACGACGATGTCGATCCCTTTCATCGAAATGCCGCAGCGGGACGACGCGTTGCCCTTGATGACGAGAAGCCCGCCATTGCCCGTCGCGCCCGCATACTGGCTTGCGTCACCCTCGATCACCACGGTGCCAGACATCATGTTTTCGGCAACGCCGGGTCCGGCGGAACCTTTCACGATGACCGTCGCCTGCTTGTTCATCCCTGCGCAGTAATAGCCCGTCGAGCCGCGCACCGTCACTTCGATCGGCGCGTCAAGCCCGACGGCGATGGCGTGATGGCCCTTGGGGTTGATGACTTCCCAGGATGTCTGATTGGTCGATGCCTTCTGCGCGTGCAGTGTCGCATTGAGATCGCGCAAGGAGTTCTCGGCCAGATCAAATGTCTGCATATCAGTGATTCCAGAAGTAGACGGTTGCAGGTTCGGGTTCCCAGACGCGCGCCGTTTCGATACCCGGCAGGCTGACCAGGGCCCTGTATTCCGATCCGAAGGCGACATACTGATCGGTTTCGGCCATCACGGCGGGTTTGCAGGCGATGGGATCGCGCACCACGCCAAAGCCGTCCTTCGTGCCGACCACAAAGGTGAAAAAACCGTCAAGGTCGTCAAGGCTCGCTTCCATCGCTTCGCCGAGGTTGCTGCCATGCTTCATCTTGTAGGTCAGATAGGCCGCGCCAACCTCGGTATCGTTCTCTGTCTCGAAGGTCATGCCTTCCCGGACGAGCATACGCCGCAGGCTGTTGTGGTTGGAAAGCGATCCGTTGTGGACCAGACACTGGTCCGGCCCGGTCGAGAAGGGATGCGCGCCCATGGTCGTAACCGCCGATTCCGTGGCCATGCGGGTATGGCCGATGCCGTGGCGCCCGCTCATCTTCGAGACGCCGAAACGGCTGGCCACGTCCTTGGGTAGGCCGACTTCCTTGTAGATTTCGATGATGTCGCCTGCGCTCATCACCTTGACGCCTGGCCGGACATCCGCCATCGCCGCCCGCGCCGCGTCAAGCTTGTCGAGCGGCATCTTGAGGACCGCATGGGTATCTTTCAACTCCATCGTGACCTTCGACCCGATGGCCTTGCCGAGATCGGTGTCGAGGCTGGCGAAATCGGTCGCGGCGCTGGCGGACTGGACCGTCAGTTTCCCGACATTATCCGCATCCGAACCGAAGATCGCGATTCCGGCGCTGTCAGGGCCGCGATCTGTCATCGTGACCAACATCTCGGTCAGCATCTCGCCCAGTTTCGGTTCAAGCGAACGATCCTTCAGAAATAGTCCGACGATCCCGCACATGACATGCTCCTGTGGTAATGGCGAATCTGAGGCTAGCACCGTTGAGAGGCGTGCTCAACTAAGAAGAAACAAATTTTCTGTTCAGGAAACAAGGCGGGAAGGCGGTGGTGCCGCCGCCTTCCCAGGTTGTCAGGGTCTTGCCGTCAGTAGCGTTCGACGGATTTCATGATCTTGTCTTTGTCCACGGCTTTGGCCGCTTCGTCCAGATGGGCGCTTTCGCGAACATACTGAATGCGGTGCCAGCCAAGCCAGAAGATAACGCCGACGACCGTCATCGCGAATTCCCAACCCTGGAAGGGATAGACGGCGCCGACTTCGGCCAGATCAACGGCCCAGCTTTCAAGTCCATTCGTAGACATGTCCGTTCTCCCTATTTCGAGCCGAGATGGGCTTTTTCAGCCTCGATGACCTTGGCAAGGGCATCTTCGTAGGCATGGTTTTCCGCGTAGTCGAGGCCCTGTAGTTCGACGGCTTCCGGAATGCGGAGCACACCGGCGGCAGCCTGCATCTTGGCCAGAACCCAACCTGGCAGGAAGCCCAGCAACCCGAACATGATAAGCGCACCGATGATCTGACCAATCGGGTTGATCGTCGCATAGCCTTCATATGGCGACGACGGCTGGCCCCACAGAGCGAAGCCGGCGATGACCAGACCGACGATACCGGAATAGCCGTGTACCGCGACTGCGCCAACGGCATCATCGAGCTTGAACCTGCGTTCAATCCAGTAGTGCAGCTTGTAGACGATCACGACATTGAGGGCGCCGATGAGCATCGCTTGAATCGGGTGGTAGAGGTCGTTACCGGCAGAGGCCGCGATGACGCCGGCAAGACCGCCTGAGAACGTCCAGAATGCGTCACCCTTGGAGACCACATAGGCCGCCATCAGACCACCCGACAAAGACATCAGGAAGTTGAAGGTGATGGCGGAAAGTGTGGTCGGGGCCAGGTAGATGTTGGTGCCGGTCCAGGTGGTGCCGACGATCTGGCCGCCAATGACTTCCGGCGCAATAATCGGCACGTTGCAGGCGGCGTAGAAGCCCCAGAAACCAGTGTAGATAAGGAAAATGCCGATCGCGAGCATCCACGGGTTATGTGGTGGAATATCCCGCGGCGTGCCGTCCTTGGCGAATTTTCCGAGCCGCGGGCCAAGCACCATGATGACGCCCAGGGCATATCCGCCGGCGATTGCGTGGATAACGCCGGAGGCATAGGCATCGTGATAGCCGAGCGCCTTGACCATCCAGCCATCCCAGTGCCAGCCCCATGCCGCGTCGATGATCCACCAGACAGAGCCGATCATGACCGCGTGCAGCCACAGGGCGCTAGAGCGAATACGTTCGATGACCGAGCCGGAAACGATCGAGGCGGCCGTCCACGAAAACAGCAGGAACGCTGCCCAGAAGACCCCGGTGATATGGTCGCCAAGATGGGTGCCCATGTTTTCTGACCACGGGGTGTAGGAGGCCGCTGCTTCAAACCCTATGCCGCCCATGCCCGGGAAGAAATTGGGGAAGGCGAAATAGATCCACCAACCGAAGAAGAAGAAGGTCACTGTCACCAGTGGAATGATCATCACGTTCTTCATCAACGTGTGCATATGGTTGCGCCGGCGGCTCGCGCCGACTTCGTACATACAGAACCCGACATGGATCAGGAACATGAACACAACCGTCACCCAGTAGTAGAACTCGGTGAACACGGTTGTGAGAGCGTTTAGATTTCCATCCACTTTCGCGTCTCCCCATTAGGCGGGTGTTCCCCCGCAGTGATCTTTTTTGCCCTTAGGTAATGTTCGGCTGCGACCTTTTGTCAACCTGTTTCGCAAATCGGGACAATTGATGCAGTATTGGCGCGAGACTCTCTGCTTGTGCACAATGCCGATGGTGCGCCTGCATTCCCGCTTGCCACCGTGCGAGTCGAAATCAATTGCCTCTGAGGAAAAAAATATTCTGTCAAGTATTGCTTTTGCGGCCGAGATTCTGCCAACCTGACCGCAAATCCGAAACCGATCCCCGGCAAAATCGGGGGCAGATAGGGAGATAGCTATGACTGCGTCCTGGAGATTTTCGACTCTGGCAGATCGCCATCGCGCCTTGGGCTCCAACCTCGAAGACTGGAGCGGCATGGGCACGGCATGGTCCTACTCCAAGGGCGATCCGGAAAAGGAATATCTGGCGATCCGGACCAAGGCCGGGCTGATGGACGTGTCGGGGCTGAAGAAGGTTCACATTACCGGGCCGGCGGCGAGCCATGTCATCGACCGCGCGACCACCCGGAATGTGGAAAAGATCATGCCGGGGCGTTCCGTCTATGCCTGCATGCTGAACGATGCCGGCAAGTTCATCGACGACTGCATCATCTACCGCACCGGCCCCAACGCCTTCATGGTCGTTCACGGCTCGGGTCAGGCGCACGAGCAGCTGACGATGGCCGCAACGGGCAGGGATGTATCGGTCCGGTTCGACGACAACCTGCATGACCTGTCGCTGCAGGGGCCGCTTGCCGTCGACTATCTTGAAAAGCATGTGCCCGGCATCCGACAGCTGGCCTATTTCAGCCACATGCAGACGTCGCTTTTCGGTTTCCCGGTGATGATCTCGCGGACCGGATACACGGGTGAGCGCGGCTACGAGATTTTCTGCCGCGGACAGGAAGCGCCGACCATCTGGGACCGTATTCTCGATGAAGGCAAGGACATGGGCATCATCCCGTGCCGGTTCACCACGCTCGACCTTCTTAGGGCGGAAAGCTATCTGCTTTTCTATCCGTTCGATAACTCGGAGATGTATCCGTTCGCGGACGAGGCACCGGGCGATACGCTCTGGGAACTCGGGCTCGACTTCACCGTTTCGCCCGGCAAGAAGGGCTTTCGCGGTGCCGAGGAACATTACCGCCTGAAAGGCAAGGAACGCTTCAAGATCTACGGCGTTCTTCTGGAAGGCACGACCCCGGCGCAGGAAGGCGCCGCGCTGATGAAGGACGGCAAGCAGGTCGGCGTCGTGACGATGGGCATGTATTCCAGCCTGAACAAGCACAACGTCGGAATCGCCCGGATGCCGGTGGATTGCGCTGTCGATGGCGTGAAGATGTCCGTCCAGAATGCCTCGGGCAGCATTCCCTGCGTCGCGCATTCGATGCCGTTCTTCGACCCGGACAAGAAGCGCCGCACCGTGAAGGGCTGACGGGCGGCTTTGCGGCGGCGCGATTTTGTGCCCAAGATGGAGACTAGACAGGGAATCCGACACCTAATGGCCAAAACCCAATTCGAACCGTCGATCAAGAGCCGGCCGATCTACGGAACTCTGGTGCCGCGACCGGGCAAGGCGCACCTAGTCATTGCCGATGCCGAAGGCGCCGAAGCCGTTCTGGACCTTGCCAGGGCGGCTGGCGCCGGGATGATGGCACATACGCATATCATCTATATCCCGAAGCGGACCGGCGAGACCTACAGAAAGCCGCTTGAAGCGCTGAATGCGGCGCAGCTTTACATCGGGCCGAGCTATGAGGCTGCGGTGCCGCGGCTGCGACGCACACTCAGCGACGCGCATATGGGGCTGCAGGTCTATCTGACCGGGACCGAAGGCCTGATGGGGCAAGCGATGCGCGAGGCGACCGAGGCGGGCATTCCGCATTCGGCGATCCAGACCGAACATCGCGGATCGACGGCGCGTCGGATGCAATGCGTCCATTGCAAGGGGATCACCGAAGATGTCGTGACCGACCCGTTCACATGTTCCCATTGCGGTCTGAACCTTTTTGTCCGCGACCATTACTCGCGGCGTATCGCGGCGTTCCAGGGCGTCAGGGTCGATGCCGAAGACCCGGGCAATGTCCCGCAACCAGTGGAGCGATTCAAATGAGCGCCGGAACCGCCAAGATCGTCGTGACAGTCACGGATGTCGTCCCGGTCAATGACCTCGTGACCCGGTTCCGTTTCGCCAGGACGGATGGTGGCCTGATGCCGACATTCTCTGGCGGTGCGCATACCGTTGTCGAAATGCAAGACGGCGGGACGACACGTCTGAACCCCTATTCGCTGATGAGCGATCCGGCAGACCGAACGGCCTATACGATTTCGGTTCGGCGTGACGAACAGGGGCGGGGCGGTTCGCTCTTCATGCACAAACAGGTGAAGCCGGGGATGGAGATGGTGATTTCCAACCCCGTGAATCTCTTCCCGCTGGACCTGAGGGCACGCAAGCACCTGATGATCGCCGGCGGCATCGGCATTACGCCGTTTCTGGCGCAGATCAAGCAACTGGCGGCGTCGAATGGCAATTTCGAACTGCACTATTCGGTGCGGACCGCATCGCTTGCCTCATATGCCGACGAATTGCTTTCTGCCCATCCCACGCGGGTGAACATCTATCATGATGACAAACAGCAGGTGATTGACCTGGAAAACCTGCTCGACGGCCAGCCGCTCGGGACGCATCTTTATGTGTGTGGTCCCAAAGGCATGATCAAGTGGGTCCGCAGCACGGCTGAGGGTCTCGGCTGGCCGCGCGAGGCCGTGCATGACGAGGAATTCCTCGCGCCACCGTCCGGCAAGCCCTTTGAAGTCAAGCTAGCGGTGTCAAACAAGGTCATCACGGTTGGCGAGCATCAAAGCCTTCTGGAGGCGATCGAGGCCGCCGGGGTCGACGCCCCCTATCTGTGCCGGGGTGGTGCATGTGGCCAATGCGAAACCGATGTGATCGGTTACGACGGAAAGTTCCTGCATAGTGATCACTGGCTGACGGATGAGCAGCGCGAAAGCGGCAAGAAGATCATGCCCTGCGTTTCCCGGTTTGAGGGAAAGACGCTGGTGCTGGACCGATAGGGGACGAAGATGACCATCAACTTTCGCGACGAAACCTTCCGCGACGACTTCACTTTCCGGAACTCGCCGGAAGCGATACGGCGGTTTCCGTTTCCGTTCCACGAAGACAGCTACATGTATTCGGTCAACATGGAGCCGCATAAGTCCTACCGGCCCGGCTCGGTCTACGAAAAGACCTTTGACGTGGACGAACACTACGTCGCTGAGATGAAGGATCGGGCCAAGGTCCTGGCCGAAGACCCGCTGAGGTGCCAGTCCTTGCCGCATATGACGCTTGCCGGATGGGACCTTCTGGAACTGATCATGGTGTCGAAGGCCGAGGAATACCCGGACCTCTTCGAGCTTCATCGCGACGGGAACAAGTGGCACTGGATCAACCGGCCGCTCGGGATCGACCAGAAATTCACGTTTCTGGATGAGGCTACGCTGCCATACGGGCCGATGGAATACATCACGCGGCAGACCCAAGGCGACTTTGCCGTCCTCGACCAGCGTGACGATAACCTCTGGATGGATGCCGGCATGGTGACGACACAAGCCGACTGGTCGCTCGATTTCGACATCGGCATGAACTTCTTCGAATGGCACGCGCCGGTGCCGAAAGCCCATGAGATGGGCATTTTCGTTCGCGCATTGAAGTTCCTCCTGAACGTGCAGCAGGGTGCCCCCGCGCGGCGGCTGAACTGGACGATGACGGTCAATCCGCTGCTCGACACCAGCCCGGAGAACTACCACAAATGGGGCGCGATGAAGCAGGAGCTGACACTGGAAAACATGGGCGAGAAAATGCACCTCAGGGTCGAGTTGCAAACCTTCTTCCGGCTTCCGCGGTCAAATGCGCTGGTCTTTCCAATCCGCTGCTACCTGATCAAGCTGGGGGAGCTTGTGACCGTCCCGAAATGGGGGCGGCGTCTGCACCGGGTGCTTCGCGATCTGCCGGTGGAACTTGCGACCTACAAGGGTTTCGTCAACAACCGGCCGAAGATCGTCGAATGGCTGTCGCACTACGACGATGGCAAGCCGACCTCACCCGGCATCTGGCCGGATTGAGCGCCCGTCAATCCGTCTGGGGATAGCTGATGACGGACAGGTACCGCGCGGGCAGCTTGTTCAGGCCGACCGGCCCGTGCGGGGCGTCGGCGTCGAAGAACAGGCTGTCGCCGGGTTCCATCAGGTAGGTCTGGTCGCCATGGCGGTATTCGACTTCGCCTTCCAGCATGTAAAGAAGCTCGATCCCGTCATGCTGAAACGTCGGGAAGACGTCGGATTCCTCGGTCAGCGTGATGATGTAGGGTTCCACGTTGACGCCGCTGGCATTCGCCCCGATATGGCCGAGTAGGTTATACTGATGACCCGCCCTTGTGCCGCGACGCTCCATCTCAACCGCCGCGCCGGACTTCACATGCATCGCTTCGCGTTTTTCCTCGAAGCGGCGGAAAAAGGCCGTCAGCGGGACGCTGAGCGAGTGGGCAAGCGATTGCAGCGTGGTCAGCGACGGCGAGGTGATGCCGTTTTCGATCTTGGAAAGCATTCCGATCGACAGCCCGGTCTGCTTCGACAGGTCGGCAACCGTCATGGCCTTCTGCCTGCGGAAGTTCCTGACGGCACGGCCAATGGCGACCTCAAGCACTTTTTCGCGCGGTTCGGTGGTCCGGTGGGGGTCTTGCGTCAATGGACGCAGATGCGTTCCCGCTTTCGCGCTGGCCTTGGGTCTGCCCATATGGTCGGTTCCTTTGGTCGTTGCTTTGCCGGGTCTTGCGCCCGGACAGACGCCTGCAAACGGCAAGTGATACGCAAGGATATGATAGGAAATTTTGTTTCCTGCAAGTGGCGGTAACATGAACTCTGATGAAAAATACCAGCGGATCGGCTTTCTCGTTTTCCCCGGCTTTCCGATGGCCTGCCTGACGTCGGCGATCGAACCTCTCCGTGCGGCCAACGAGATTTCTGGCAGGCGCGCGTTTGACTGGGTCGTTGTCGGCGAAACGCGGGACCGGGTACTTTCAAGCGCGAATGTCGGGTTCGATCCCGACATTGCGTTACGTGATCTTGAGGCGGTCGATCAGCTTTATTTCCTGAGCGGGCCGTCCGCCCGGTTCCGTGATGCGCGCCCGAACAACGCGCAAGTGCGCGATCTGGCCCGGCATGGCGTTGAGATTGGCGCCATCAGCGGTGGGGTCTTCCCGCTTGCGCGGACCGGGCTTCTCAGCGGTCACAGATGTTCGGTTCACTGGTGTTACGAGGCTGCCTTTCGCGAAGAGTTTTCCGATGTCATCGCCAGCGCAAAAGTCATCACGATAGATCGCAAGCGCATCACTGTCGCGGGCGCCACAGCGGCCTTCGATCTGATGCTGCGCATGATCGAGACGACACTCGGGGCGGAAACGATGACAGAGGTGGCATGCTGGTTCCAGCATCCGTTCGTCAGGGGCGAGGACGCGGCACAGAAGACGCCGATCTATCAAACCGGCCTGACCGGCGATATGGTTCCCGATGCGGTTGCGCGCGCCATTGTCCTTTTCGCGGAGCACATCGAAGATCCCATCCAGATCGCCCAGGTGGCCGACGCGGTGTCGCTGTCCACCCGGCAGCTTGACCGGGCCTTTCAGCGCTCCACCGGGCAAAGCCCCCTGAAGTACTACCGGATGCTGCGGCTGAAAAAGGCGCGCCAGATGGCGCTTTATTCGAATGACAGCGTCGCGGATATCGCCTTGTCTGTCGGCTATGCCAGTTCGACGCCGCTGGTGCGCCACTATCAGCGGGCCTTCGGTGTCACCCCGCAGGAAGACCGGCGGGCAATCAACGGCATCCGGGTCAGGGAAGATGCGCCGCTGCCCGCCAGTTGACGCTAAAGTACGCTTCGCGCCGCCGTCATGAGCGCGTGATGTAGTGAGGCTGCGCCGGATCGGGGGCCAAGCACGGTGTAGCGGATGCCCGCCTCACGGCAGAGGACGAAACAACCCAGATGCTCGATTGCTGTTCTGGCCGCGCTGCCGCTTGCCATTCTGCCGACGTCGAGCGCGCAGAGCCGTTCGAAGACCGATCCGGTTGCGGGGCCTTCGATATCGAAGCGCACCCAGGCGTCCGTCTGTTCGGTCACGGACGCCGTGCCAGAGAATGCCGCGGCTAGATGGCGGGCGATATCCTCATGCGTCTCAAAAGGGGCTTCGACAAACCACTGATCCGGCCCGATCCAGATGGCCTTGACAACACCCTTGCCGGCAATTGCGCCCGCCTCCGGCAGGTCGCAGCCCAGCAACTTTTTCCCTTGCTTCAGGAACTCGGCTTGACGGCCGTTGCGGCAGGCGAGCGAGGCGAGCGCCATTTCTGCATTCTCGCTGATCGTGAGCACATCGAAACTGTCGATCCGCGGTTCGGTTCCGCCAAGGGCCGTCACCGCCTTCAATCTGTGTTCAGCCACGGAGCCGCTCTCCTTCCGGGTCGATGAAATGGGCACTCACGACTTCCACCTCGGTTTCCGAATTGGCCAGCGGGTTGACGGCCCGCAGCTTTTCGCCAATCCGTGATCGCCCTGATTTCAGCAGGCCAAGGCCGACATAGTGGCCGAGGTTCGGCGAATAGGCGACCGACGTCATGTAGCCCTGGTCGTTGCGGGCATTCGCCTCATCCTCGGACTTCATGAAATGCGACCCGGTGACAATTGTGGCCGAACGGTCCAAGGGGCGGAAACCGACCAAATTGAGCGCGTCGGGCTGATTTAGCCCTTCGCGTTCGGACAGGACCGAACCGATGCTGTCCTTCTTCTTCGATATCATTCCCGCCATGCCGAGGTTGAGCGCGGTCGTCGTGCCGTTCAACTCGTTGCCGGCGGCATGGCCCTTTTCGATCCGCATGACGCCCAATGCCTCGGTCCCGTAGACGACCGCGTCGAATTCCTGCCCGGCCGCGACCATTGCACGGATCAGGCCATCACCGTAGCGCGTCGGAACCGCGATTTCATAGGCGAGTTCCCCGGAGAAGGAAATTCGGAACAGCCGGGCGCGAAGCCCACCGCAGATCGTGATTTCGCCGCAGGCCATGTAGGGAAACGCTTCGTTTGAAATGTTGTGTTCGGGATCGACGATCTTTCGCAGAAGGTTGCGGGCACTCGGCCCGGCGACGGAAAACTGCGCCCAGGCCTCGGTTGTTGAGATGATCTGCACATCCAGATCCGGCCAGAGACACTGCCGGCAGAATTCCATATGCCGGTAGACGCCGACAGCGTTGGCGGTTGTCGTGGTCGTGACAAAATGGTCCTCGGCCAGGCGCGCCGTTGTGCCATCGTCCATGACCATGCCGTCCTCGCGCAGCATCAGCCCATAGCGCACCTTGCCGACGGCGAGCTTGCCGAAGGCATTGGCGTAGATCCGGTTGAGAAACTCTGCTGCATCCGTGCCCTGAACGTCGATTTTGCCGAGTGTCGTCACATCGCAGATGCCGACCGACTTGCGCGTGGCCAGCACCTCGCGGTCCACGGATTGGCGCCAATGCGTCTCTCCGGGTTTCGGGAACCATTGCGCGCGCAGCCACATGCCGACTTCGACAAAGACGGCACCTTGTTCGGCCGCCCATTTGTGGCTTGGCGTCAGCCTTGTGGGCCTGAATTCCTTGCCTGTGGAGCGGCCGGCGAAGGCGGCGATGGGGACAGGTGTGTAGGGGGGACGATAGATCGTCGTGCCGGTTTCGGCGATGGTCTTTCCTGTCAGCTCGGCCATGATCGCGAGGCCGCCGAGGTTGGAGTTCTTGCCCTGGTCCGTCGCCATCCCCAAGGTCGTGTAGCGCTTCAGATGCTCGACCGAGCGGTAGCCTTCCTGATGGGCGAGCTTTACGTCCTTGACGGTCACATCGTTCTGCTGATCGAGCCAGGCGCGACCGCCACCGTCGGGCACATGCCACAAGGGAGAAATTCTTGTCGCAGCGTCCTCCGCTTTGGGCAGGTCGGGGATGGTGCCTGTCAGGTCGAGATCGGAAAGCACCGTGACCGCCATTTCAGCACCGGAACGAAGTGCTGCCGAGGTCGAAAAGACCCCGTTGGCCGCACCGCAAACGGTCATGCCCACCGGCGGTTCCGAAGGTACGAAGGCGGCCAGATCGGCATCCCAGCGCGGGCGGCCTCGCTGGTGGCAGGTCAGGTGGATGTTCGGGTTCCAGCCGCCCGACACGCCCAGGGCATCGCACTCGATTGTCCGCCGTGTGCCGTCCGCCAGCCGAACGGTGACGGCGCGAATACCCTGCCTGCCCGCCGCGTCAACTACGCTGGCCCCACGGAAAAGTTCGGTTCCCTGCACATTCGGCCCGTCGCTGCGGCTGTCGATCACGGCGGCCACACGGACACCTTTGGCGATCAGGTCGGTTGCGGTTCTCAATCCGTCATCGTTGTTGGTGAAGACCGCGACGCTCTGACCGGGCAAGGCGGCCCACCGGTTGACATAGCTTCTAAGCGCGCTCGCCAGCATGATACCGGGCCGGTCGTTGTTCTGGAACGCAATGGACCGCTCGGTCGCGCCGGCGCAAAGAAGGCTTCGCTTGGCATAGATGCGCCAGAGGATCTGGCGCGGCTTGCCGGCTTCGGGTGCGGCGATATGGTCGGATACCCGTTCCAATGCGCCGAAGATGCCGTGATCGAAGGCGCCGATGACGGTCGTGCGCGTCATCAGTCGCACATTCGGCAATGACCGGAGTTCTTCCGTCACCATTGCCGCCCAATGCGCGCCGGCCTCGTCGCCGAGGATGAAGGTTTCGGCGTTCAGGCGACCACCGGGTCGAAAGTCCTCATCCGCCAGTATGACCCGCGCGCCTGCACGCCCTGCCGTGAGCGCAGCGGAAAGGCCGGAAGGCCCAGCACCGATGATCAGCAGATCGCAATGCAGAAACCCTTTGTCGTAGCTGTCAGGATCAGGCTCGCCCGTCAGGCTGCCAAGCCCCGCCGCGCGCCGGATCATGGGTTCATAGAACTTTTCCCAAAACGCCTTCGGCCACATGAAGGTCTTGTAGTAGAAGCCGGCCGCAAAAAAGGGCGAGAGAAGATCGTTTACGCCCATGACATCGAAGGCGAGTGATGGCCAGCGGTTCTGGCTCCGCGCCTCAAGACCGTCGAAAAGCTCTACGGTCGTTGCCCGGGTATTCGGCTCCCGTCGGCCACCTGACCGCAACTCCACCAGCGCGTTCGGTTCTTCCGAGCCGGCCGTCAGCGGGCCACGCGGGCGGTGATACTTGAAGCTGCGCCCCATCAGCCGGACGCCATTGGCGAGCAAGGCAGAGGCCAGCGTATCGCCGGCATGACCCTGAAAAGACGTTCCGTCAAACTGGAAGTTCAGGGTCTGGGCCCGGTCGATCAATCCGCCAGTTATCCGGTTCGGCTGGGTCATCTGCCGCGCCCCCTTGCCCGGGCCACATCGCGGGCCAGTTCGACCTTCGAAATCTCGTGCGTGACGGTGTTGCGGGTCACGACCAGCCAGGACCGGTCGCCCTGCTCGTGATACCAAAGCTCGCGATGTTCGCCTGCCGGGTTGTCGCGCAGATAAAGGTAGTCGTAGAACGCATCGACAGCGTTCTCCTGTTGCCAGTCCGGTCGGTCGATGAGGCCAGCGTCGCCGAGATAGACGAATTCCTGCGCGTCGCGGGGGCCGAGAATGGGGTGATTGATGATCATCTTGTGCCCTCCCCAAGCGCCGCGGCGTTCAATGCCGTGATCCTCTCCATATACATCTCGCGCATGGATCGCTCTGTCGTGGTGCCGTCGTCATAGACCGGGCTGGCCAGCGGCCGGCACGCCGTGACCGCAACCGAGACCAGCGCGCCGATTCTCGGTTGCAGTGCCGGCCATGAGCCCTCGAAAGCCCCGATCAACCTGTCGAAACCCGATGTACCACGTTCGTGGATCGTGGCCCGGCCACCGATCCGGACCCCGCGGCGCGACAGGATGTCGATGAAGTTGATCTCCACCTCCGGGCGAACCGCCAGATTTGCAAGCGTCCCCGGCGAGCGGATATCCGCGAAGGCGAGCGTCGCGGCGTCGATCACTGCGAACATGCCCTTGGGCGACAGGTTGGGCCTGCCGTCCGCATCGGCGGTGGCCACGAAGCCAAGCGGCCAGTCGGAAATCAGGCGGGCTGCCGTTTCGGTTATCATCCCGGTCTCCCTCAATGCAGGTTGGGCTGTGCGCCCATGCCCTTTTCGTCGATCATCAGCCCCTTTCGGAACCGGTCGAACCGATATGCCTTTGCGGTGTCATGCGGGTTGCCGGTGGCCAGCAGGTGGGCGAAACACCAGCCGCTCGCCGGCGTCGCCTTGAACCCGCCATAGCACCAGCCGCCGTTGAAATAGAGCCCCTCGACATCGGTGCTGTCGATGATGGGCGAGCCGTCCATCGACATGTCCATGATGCCGCCCCACATCCTGAGAAGCCGAGCGCGGCCGATCATCGGCATCAGGCTCATGCCGCCTTCGCAGACATCCTCGACCACCGGCAGGTTGCCGCGCTGGGCATAGGAGTTGTAGCCGTCAATATCGCCGCCGAAGACGAGCCCGCCCTTGTCGGACTGGCTGACATAGAAGTGACCGGCGCCATAGGTGATGACGCCGGGCAGAATGGGTTTCAGCCCTTCGCTGACAAAGGCCTGCAGGACATGGCTTTCAATCGGCAGCCGCATGCCCGCCTTCGCCATGACCCGGCCGGAAGATCCGGCGACGGCGACGCCGACCTTTCCCGCGCCGATGAATCCGCGCGTCGTTTCGACGCCAAGGCATTTGCCGTTCTCGATGCGAAAACCGGTGACCTCGCAATTCTGGATGATGTCGACGCCGCGGGCATCGGCGCCGCGCGCATAGCCCCAGGCGACCGCGTCATGACGCACGGTGCCGCCGCGCGGCTGCAAAAGGCCCCCCTTGATCGGAAAGCGGGCATTCGCGAAGTTCAGGAAAGGCGCGATCGTCCTGACGCCTTCGGTGTCGAGAAGTTCGGCATCGACGCCATTCAACCGCATCGCATTGCCTCGCCGCCGATAGGCGTCGCGCTGGGCATCTGTGTGGCAGAGGTTAAGCACGCCGCGCTGGCTGATCATGGCGTTGAAATTGAAGTCCTGTTCCAGCCCTTCCCAGAGCTTCATGGAAAATTCGTAGAAAGGCTCGTTGCCATCCAGAAGGTAGTTTGACCGGATAATCGTGGTGTTGCGGCCGACATTGCCGCCGCCGATCCAGCCCTTTTCCAGAACCGCGACGCGGGATTGGGAAAAGGTACGGGCAAGATAGTAGGCCGTGGCGAGCCCGTGCCCGCCCCCGCCGACGACAACGATGTCGTAACGGTCCTTCGGGTCGGGGTCACGCCAGGCAGGGGTCCAGCCCTTGTGGCCTGTCAGCGCCTCTTTGATCACACGGAAACCGGAATACCGCATCAGGCCCTCGTCAGGTTAGCTGACCGAGTTCTGACAGGTTTTGCCGCCGATGGCAGCACCATTTCGGACAGCGCCACGTTCATTTCGGACATGCGGCATCTGGGCCTGACTGTGCGGGAAGGCCAGGCCGGCAATGCCGGGGATCAGGCGGTCGGGCCGCCGGCCTGTGCGGAAGAAGCGATCGGATCGACGATGTCGTCTGTGCGCTTCCGACGGAACCAGCCGGAGCCTTCACGGGGCTTGTCGCGCGAGGTGATCATCAGCAATGAGGGCGTTACGATCAGCGTCAGCACGGTAGCGAAGGCCAGCCCGAAGACGATGGCGCTCGACAGCGAAATCCACCATTGCGTCGACGGCGCGCCATAGCTGGTTTCGTGGCTGAGGATTTCAAGGTTGAGGCCGAAGGCGATGGGCAGAACCCCGAGGATCGCGGTAAGCGCGGTCAGCACGACCGGGCGGGCGCGTTCGCGGCAGGTCTGAAGAATCGCCTCGACCTTCGGTTGCCCTTCCCGGCGCAAGGTATCGTAGGTGTCGATCAGAACGATGTTGTTGTTCACCACCACGCCCGCCAGCGCGATGATCCCGATGCCGGTCATGACCACGCCGAAAGGCTGGCCCATGATCATCAGGCCGAGGAAAACCCCGATTGTCGACATCAGCACGGCGGAAAAGACCAGACCGACCGAGATGAACCGGTTGAACTGAGCGAGCAGCACCACGAAAATGAGGAAGAGCGCGGCGCCGAAGGCCTTGCCAAGGAAGGCGCCGGCAGCTTTTTGTTCCTCGTCCTCGCCGGCAAGAACCCAGCGAATTCCTGCAGCTTCCAGATTGGCCTTTTCCAGTTCCTCGGCAATAGCGGCCCGGATCGGATCAGCCTGCACGCCAGCACGGATACCCGCCTGAACCGTCACGGTCCGACGACCATCCTTCCGTTCGAGCGTACCGGTTGTAGGCGCGGCGGTGCGTGTCACGAAATTGGTGATCGGCACGGGGCCGTCGGTGGTTTCCACCCGCAGCTGGTCAAGCGACGCAATGGTGCGCTGGCTCGGCGGCAGCCGCAGGACGATGTCGACGGCATCGTCAGACCCGGCGGGACGGAAATCGGAAAGCTTCAGGCCACCGGTGACAAGTTGAACGACCGCACCCACCGCCCCCGGAGATACGCCGTAGCGCGCGGCTGCGCCGCGATCCACCTTCAATTCCCAGTCCAGCCCCGGCGGGGGCAGGCCGCTGTCGATGTCGATGACATCGGGAATTTCGGCAAGCCGGTCCGCGATCTTCTGCGCTACATCGCGAAGGCCGCTGGGGTCTGTTGCCGACAGCTCGATCTGGATAGCCTTTCCAGTAGGTGGCCCGGCCTCGGGCACCGAGACCTCGATCTCCGCACCCGGTATCCCGTTCATGACACCCCGCAACTCGTCGAGAATGGCATTTGCGTTCTTGCGTTCACGCCAATCGACGAATTCGTACTGGATGACGCCGACGACATCGGCGGCAATGTCGTTGCCGCCCCCGCTTGCTGCCCCCGAACGGGTGTAGACGGTCTTGATCCCCGGCCAGCCGAGAATGCGGTCTTCGGCCTGACGGGTCAGCGCATCCTTTTCACTGATCGAGAGATTGCCGCGGGCGTGGACGTAAAGAAGGCCGTAATCGGGTTCGACATCCGGGAAGAACTCGACCCCCTTGCCATATTTCCCATAGGCATAGGGAACCGCCACCAGCACACCGATCGTAATCGCGATGACGAGAAACGGATGCCGGACCGCCCGGGCGACAAGCCGCATGTAGAGCCCGTCCTTGCCCGCGGCTTCTTCGGCCACGGGGCGTGCAAGGATCGCCCCCAGGGTCGGCGTGAAAACGAGCGCATAAAGCATCGACGCCGACAGCGTCGCGATCAGCGTGATCGGCATGTATTTCATGAACTCGCCCACAATGCCCGGCCAGAAGAGAAGCGGCGAGAAAGCCGCGACCCGGGTCATCGTTGCTGCGATCACGGGGCCGGCCATCCGGTGCGAGGCCATGGCAAATGCCTCGCGCTTTTCCATGCCCTCGCTCATGCGCCTTTCGGCGAATTCGGTGACGATGATCGCATCGTCAACCAGCATCCCGACAGCAAGGATAAGGCTGAAGAGAACGACAATGTTGACGGTCAGGCCAGCCAGTGACAGGCCCAGAATCCCCATCAGGAAAGATGCCGGAATCGCAAGCCCGATCAAAAGCGATGCACGGCCGGAGAGGGCGTAAAGGATGACGATGAAGACCAGAATGACTGCCGTCAGAACCGAGTTCTGAAGATCGGAAAGCATCTGGCGGATCGTTGTCGACTTGTCCTGACTGAAGGAGATCACCGCGCCTTCGGGCAGAAGCTTTTCAAATTCGGCGGTCACCGCCTTTACCGCGTCGACCGTCTCGATCAGGTTTGCGCCGGTGCGTTTGGACACTTCGATGGCAACGGCAGGAACGCCGTCGAGCCGGGTAATGGTCTCTGGGTCCTTGTGAGTTGCCCGGATGGAGGCGAGGTCGCGCGCCCGGACGATGGCCGTCCCGTTCGAGATGACGGGGAGATTGGCGATATCTTCGAGGCTTTCGATCAGCGACGGGACCTTGATGGCGTACCGCCCTTCGACGCCTTCGAGCGCGCCGGCCGCGATCAGCTGGTTATTCGCCGCGACACCGGCAATCAGGGCGTCGGGCCGAAGGCCGTAGGATGTGAGTTTCGCGGGGTCAACGATGATCTCCACCAGATCGTCGCGGACGCCCTGAAGGGCCGCATCAAGAACACCGGGGATTTCCTCAATACGGTCGCGCAATTCCCGGCCGGCGCGCGTCAGCACACGTTCGGGAACGTCGCCCGAAAGCGTGACGACAAGAACCGGAAACTCGGAAATGTTGACTTCGTTGACGGAAGGCTCGTCCGCGCTGGCCGGAAGATCGCGTTTTGCCTGCGACACCTTGCTGCGGACATCTTCAAGCGCCTTGCCAAGGTCAGCGCCGGCCTGAAATTCCAAAAGGACGTTGCCGCCGCCCTGATAGGCGGTCGAGGTCATATCCTTGATGCCAGCGATGGATTTCAGCGCGGTTTCCATCGGGCGGAGGAGAAGGCGCTCCGAGTCCTCGGGTGAAATCCCTTCGTAACCCATGCTCACATAGATGATCGGGATCTGGATGTCCGGCTCGGCTTCCTTTGGAATGGAGCGATAGGCCAGCGCGCCGGCAACCATCAGAAAGATCAGTACCGAAAGCGTCAGCCTCGCGTTCCGAATGGCAGTTTCAACGATACCCATCGGCTGGCTCAATCAGTTCGATGTCGCAGTGCCATCAAGCGTCTGCGGAGTGGAGGCAACGGTGCTGACCGTTTCGCCATTGCGGATCAGGTCCTGCCCCGAGACGACGATGCGGACGCCTTCGGGAACGCCTGTCACCACAAGGCCGGATGGCGTATCGTCAACGAGCTTCACAGGCGCAAAATCGGCGACGTTCTGGCTGTCGACAAAGCGAATGCCGATCTCGCCCGAATCCGACAATGTGATGATCGAGCGTGGAACGACGACCGACCGGACCGGCTTCGTGTAAAGGCTGATTTCGGCCGTCATGCCCGAAGGGATGGCCCGGTTCGGATTGGGCAGCGCGACCTCTATGGGAAAGGTGCGGGTCTGGGTGGACGCTTCGCGGGCAAGGTGACGCACCTTGCCCTCCATCTCTGCGCCGCTCACCAGCCGGACGACGGCGCGGTCGCCAACCGCGACATAGCCGACATCGAGTTCGCTGACCTCGGCGCGGATAACGATCGGGTCGAGCGCAAGGACGGTGGCAATCGGTGTGCCGGTCTGCACCCATTCGCCGAGTTCGACCTCGACATTGTCGACCACACCGGCGAAGGGAGAGCGGAGGTTCAGCCGGTCCGCCGCGGCTAGGGCTTGGCTGAGCTGTGCTTCGGCGGCGGCCTTGTCGGCCCGCACGCCGATCAGCTGCAACTCTGCCGTATTGCCGGAGGCGAAGAGCTTTTCGGCGACCACAAGCTCCTGCGTCCGCTGGGCGAGCGTTGCCTCGGCGGTCGTTACGGCTGCGGCGACGTCGGAACCCTCAATCGTCATGACGATCTGGTCCGCGGAAATCACGTCCCCCTGCGCTACACTCAGCGCGGCGATGATGCCACTGGAACGCGCGGCAAGGACAGTGCGCTTGTCAGCCCCGGAAACGCCTGAAAGCCGTATTTCCCGCGCGTGATCGGCAAATTGCGGCTCGATGACGGCGACGGTACGCAGTCGCGGGCTCTCGGCAGGTTGCTCGACCCGCACATCGGCGGCCTCGGCCTGTCCTGCATGCACTTCCTGGCTGCCGACCGACGCGAATTCGCCGGTCCCAACCCAGGCCCCGGCGGCAACAAGTACCGCGATGGCAAACAACCTGTGAACTCTGAACCGGGCAGCCATGAACTCGATTTCCCGAAAAACTATTCTTGTCGGCACAAGTTGTCGGACCCGAATTGCCCAATCGTCCTGCCGTCCACGTCAACGAACAGAATTTGGGCCTAAATGGCAAAAGGTCAATAGTTTACCCTAGGGAAAGATGCGGGTCGGACAAAGGTTGCCCGGCGGATACATGTTTTTTCAACACGCCGCCGACGTTGTGCAGACAATCCCTAAAGGCAAGCGCTGCCGGTGTCATCCGGCGCTGCCGGTTTGTCACGATGTAGAGGTCACGATAGGCCGCCGGCCTGTCAGGCGCAAGAAAGATGAGGCCGGAGGCGATGCCGGCTATCGCGGTCTCAGGCAGGATCGTCGCGCCAATCCCTTGGCGCACGAATGACAGGAGCGTCGTCGTATTCCTGGCGCTGATCGGAGATTGCTCCGCGCGCCTGCGGACGCCTGCATGATCGACCAGCCGACAAAGCGGGTTGCCGATCATCGATTCCTTTTCAAGAAGCTCCCACATCGGCGCGATTCCCGACTGTGCTATCGGGCCACCGGCGCGGCAGACGATGCCGAGACGATCCCTTATCAGCAGTTCGCCATCGAGTTCCGTTCCCGATTGCACCGTTGCGATGCCAAGGTCGGCTTCGTCGCGGCGGAGCCGTCGGCCGACCTCGGCGCTGTCAGCATCGCTGATGTCCAGATGTACCCCGGAATGGTTTTCGCGAAACGCCGCGACGGCCGCCGGCAGTAGCCAGCTTGCGGCGGACGGAACCGAAGCGATGCGAATGCTGCCTGCCGTGGAAACGGCGTTTCGCTGGATCGCCCGTTCCGCCCGATCGAATGCCTCGATGGCGCGTGTCGCCTCTTCCAGCACATTCTGCCCGAAAGGGGTCAGGCGGTTTTTTCTATCGGTTTCGAACAACGCCGCGCCAAGCGCATCCTCCATCTGCCTCAATGTCATCGAGACTGCCGAAGGTGTCCTGCCAAGCGCCGCGGCGGCGGCTTCGAGCGTTCCCTTTGTCGCGACGGTCTGAAAGGTCCGGAGCCAGCCGAGTCTCAACATGATTTCAGAAAGATTGAAGTTATATTTAGATGTTTGAAATTTACTCAATATCACAAGCGGCCTATGATCAACCCGGAAAGATGGGATTGCCGCAGCAAATCCCCGGATGGGGCCAACTGGCAACGGGGGGCCTCGTCTATGATAGGGCAGGAACATCTTGTGCCTGCAGGCGCCGAAGGGCGGAGGCGAAAACGATGCTGTCACCGACGATAGACGGCCTGCAATATGCCAACTGGTCGGAGAAGATTTTCCGCCAAATGCGTCAGGGCGGTGTCGATGCCGTCCATGCGACGATAACCTACCATGAGAACTTTCGTGAAACGGTTCTGAACATCGAACGCTGGAACCGCTGGTTCGAACGGTTCCCGGACCTGATTTTCCATGGCCGATGTGCCGATGATGTCATCCGCGCGAAGGAAAGCGGCCGGACCGCAATCTTCTTCGGCGCACAGAACCCGTCAATGATCGAGGACGACATCGGGCTCATCGAAATCCTCCATACGCTCGGGTTGCGGTTCATGCAGTTGACCTACAACAACCAGTCCCTGCTGGCGACGGGATGCTACGAGACAATGGATGCGGGGCTGACACGCATGGGGCGTGAGGTTGTCGGTGAAATGAACCGGGTCGGCATGGTGGTTGACATGAGCCATTCGGCGGAACGGTCCACGCTGGAGGCGATCGAGGCGTCGGCGCGGCCCATCGCGATTACCCATGCCAACCCGGCCTCATGGCACCCGGCCCGCCGCAACAAGAGCGAGGTCGTGCTGAAGGCGCTGGCCGAAACCGGCGGGATGCTCGGGTTTTCGCTCTACCCGCATCATCTGAAAGGCGGCAGTACCTGCGCGTTACAGGATTTTTGCGAGACGATTGCGCGGACGGCGGACCTGATGGGAACGGGCGCGATTGGTATCGGCAGCGATCTCTGTCAGGATCAGCCCGATACTGTTGTCGAATGGATGCGAAGTGGCCGCTGGACGAAAAATGTCGAATTCGGCGAGGGCAGCGCCGATGCCCCCGGCTTTCCACCGATGCCGGACTGGTTCCGCGATAACCGCGATTTTCCGACGATCCGTAGCGGCTTGAGAGGCGTTGGAATGACTGAGGAGGAGGTCAGCGCCGTCATGGGCGGGAACTGGCTGCGGTTTTTTGCCGAGAGTTTCGGACCGGTTTGATGGCGCGCAATGGGACGTGATAACATGAATGCGCAGTTGCAGGCCACGATAGGTGGCGCGTCACATCTGATGCGGCCACCGCAGACGGTCATGCGGCTGGCACGAATGGGGTCCGCCCATCCGACCCGCCTGTCATTCCTGCGTGTCCTGCTGCGTCGGATGGTGACGGACAAGTGGCGCTTCGACCGGTCGGTCTGGCAGATCGACGGGCGCGGTGTCGGGCGGGCCGTCTACCGCGCGATTGGCCCACATCGGACCTATTCGCTGGTCGCCTTCGCGCATGACCTGCCCGACGAGATGCGGTCTGACCGGGTTATCGCAACAGCCTGGGACGCGACATTTGCGCTTTTCGACGGAACGCCGAGCGAGGCTGATCTGCAGCGGCTGGCGGCAAATGTGCCCTTGCAGGAGGCGGGCCGGATCGGGTCATCGGAACTGAGCCTCAGCCGCGCCAATCGCTCGGTGCGGCTGTTCAACCATGTTGTCGACAGGCTCGCGGAGGGCCGGCAGCCCGACCAGGCGGAAATCGAGACGGTTGGCTACCTGATGCGCACGACTGCCGTCTACGGCTCCGGCAAGTTCGGTGCGGCCGGGCGGGCGAAAATCCGCAACCGACCCGAGGCGCGCGGCCCCTTCCAGATCGAAATGTTGTCGGTCTGGCTGACGCGGGCCTTTACAGTCGATCTGGTCGAACATCTGGCTGTGGCAAAAGGTGGTGCCAACGCCGTTCGCCTCGCCCCAAAGCTGCGGTCCATGTTCGGCGTCGGCAATTCGACCGGCCTCGGAATGGCGCCGTTCCTGATCCGGCATCCCACCCTTCTCAACAACTGGATGGCCGCACGGGAGGCGGCGCTTGCACGAGTTCGCGGTTTGGCAACCGCCGAGCCGGCGGCGACCAAGCGTTTCAGAGGGGCGGTTGCGGAGGCAAGGGAAAACTGCCGGACATGGCTCAGCGTGCATCCCGTGCAAGAGCGTAAGCTCGCCGAGATGGCGGCGGACATCGGCGCAATGGAAGAACGGCTAAACGACTGGCCCGGCAGTATTTCCCGGCCATGGGATGCGCTTTGGCTTTGGGCCGAAGATGCCCTGTCGGTCGAAGGGCAGGAGCTGCTTCTTGCGCTTATGCTTGAACCGCATGGCGCCCTGATCGACGACCTGGCCGATGGCATGGCGGCTGACGAGGAGGCTGTCTTTCATATCGACGGATCGGCAACGCTGGATCAGATACGCCGATTCCTTGCGGATCACTACGACTGGGCGATGTCAGTCGACTATGAGGATGAAGCGGCGTCGGCCCGGTTCTGGTACGTTTCCGAGGAAAAGCTCGAACCCCGGCTTGGCCAGCGGTATGAGGAGCCGGGCGCTGACCGGGAACTTCCGCTCGACATTGGAAGGCTTGCGAAGGCAATGGCGATGGATGCAGCTGCCTGGACTGGCGATGACAGCCTGGCTGCGTTCCTGTCGGTGCATCCGGAACACCGTTTGATGGCGCGTCGCCTGCAGGTCGCACATACGCACCCCTATGCCGAGATACGCGACAACGTCATCGCATCCGACCTGCTGCCCATCGACCTTTTGCGGTGCAAGCTCGCCTTTTTCGGCGCGACTCATTTCGATCCCCGATCTGACCGCTGGGTTCGGATCAGCCTCTTTCAGAATGCGCCCTATCCGGATGAGCTGATGGAGGCCCTGCAGGGATGACCGGGCCCGTCCCCGAGACCAGAACGTCAATGGCGCCAGAAGCGCCGCGAACACGGCTGTCGCTGCCCGAGATTGACGCGCTTTGTACAAAGGCGGCGCGTGGCGCGGGCTATGCCTGGGGTGTGGCGGAAGAGGCGGGCTTTGCCTGCCGGTGGCTTGCGGAACGGCGGCTGCCGGGGCCTGACATCGTGGCCGCATATCTCGATCAGCATGCGGAAAGACCCTGGCAGAACATCGCACCGGCGAACGGCCGTGACTGGAGGCGCGACGGTGACGGGTCCCTTTGCCCGATTGCCGCCGGCATCGCGTTCGCCGACAGGGCAAGCGACCTGGCGGCAATGGGCCCCATTTCAGCCCGGTTCCCGGCGGTCAACTGCCCGGTCCTGATGCTGCCCTTCGTCTGGCGCGTGGCTTTCGTGTCGCATCAGACCCTGAGCGTCGAAGCGACAGACTGGAAAGTGAGGCTCGGGCCGCAGTCCCTGGATGTTGTCGGCGCCCCTGCCGATCCGGGTTTTTCGGGCGACGGCGATGTCGTGATCACGGCCACGCCGGATCAGGCGCGCCAGGCCTGCCTTGCCGAGGCAGGCGAATTAAGCGCCCGGGCACTTCGAATATTGGAGCGTTTCTCGCAGCAGACCTATGTCCCGGCCTCGGCACTCTCGCGGGCGGGTGCCGGGGCTGGCGAAAGCGACAATGACTGACGTGTTGCAGTGTCGATTCTGGCGCCTTGGAGCCTGAAGGGAGGGACATTCGCCCTCGTCAACCTCCCACCTTTTTCGCCACGCGGGGGTGCAATTGCGGCACCACCGCTTGCCCGCATCGCCATCTTCGGCCAATCCTAACATATGCAGGCGCCGCGTGACTGGCGGCGGCAAAGAGCGGGACATGACGGCTGGGCGAGACGAAAAATCGGGTGAAATGTTCCCCATGATCTCGACCATGGGCATGTCGGGGCTTCTGGTCACATTCGGCCACGAGCTGAGCGAAGCCGCCAACCGGGCGGCGCTGGCCTTCCGTGCCGCCATCGAACGGGCGGATCTGCAGGGTATCGAGGAAACTGCGGCTTCCCTGACCTCCGTCTTCCTGAGATTTGATCCGCTTCACTTTACGCACGAGGCCATTCTGCAGCAGGCCCGCGCGGTGCTTGAGGATCGGAACTGGTATGATGCGGAGCTTCCGGACGGCAGGCGCCGCTGGATTGTCCCGGCCGCGTTTGGCGGGGACGCTGCCCCGAAGCTCGCCGAGGCCGCTGCCTTGGCCGGCCGCAGCCCGGAAGATGCCGTCGCCGAACTGACTGAACGCCCGTTGCGGGTCCTGACCATCGGTTTTGCGCCCGGGCTTCCCTATATGGGTTTTCTACCCGATCGGTGGAACATCCCCCGCCAGACGACCCTGACAGATCAGGTCCCGGCATCGGCCGTTGTCGTCGCGGTGAGGCAACTGATCATCTTCTCGACACCGACGCCGACCGGGTGGCGCCATATCGGTCAGACCTGTTTTCGCGGGTTCAGGCCGGAAGATGACGACCCTTTCGTACTGCGCAGTGGCGATGAGGTTCTCCTGGAGCCGATTTCAACCGAAACGCTGGCTCGCCTGAAATCCGACAATGCGACAAATGGCGGGGCGCGTTGGGAACCGATCAAATGAGCCGGGCCTTGCTTGTTCGCAGTGTCGGCCCGGGTGTCACGGTTCAGGATCTGGGCCGCGAGGGTTTTCTGGCTTTCGGCCTGTCGCGTGGCGGCGCGGCCGACTGCCTTGCCATCGCTGAAGGCGCCGTGCTGCTTGGCCAATCCGGCCATCTCGCGGCGCTTGAGATGGCTGGGCAGGGCGGACGTTTCGAGGCCGAAGGCGATGTCAGAATAGCACTGACCGGCGCGCCCATGCGGGCCACGATTGATGGCGCGGCGGTCCAGTGGAATGCCAGCCACATGTTGAAGGCAGGCCAGGTGATTTCTATCGGCGCCGTGACGGAGGGTACCTACGGTTATCTGCATGTCGGCGGCGGCATCGCGACGATGCCCGTTCTTGGCAGCCGCTCGACGCAGCTCACGGCCGGTATCGGATCCCTTGTCAGGGCCGGTGCCCGCCTGCCCATTGGTGCGGAAGAGCATGAGGGTGGGGCCACCGGGCTTGGCCTTGCCGTCGAGGACCGTTTCAATGGAGGGCGCGTCAGATGTGTGCCGAGCGCGCAGACCGGTCGCTTTTCAGCCGAAACCCGTACCAGATTCGAGGCGACCGAATTTGTCCGGGACCTGCGCGGAAACCGGCAGGGTGTCAGGCTCAATCACGGTAGCGCTCCCTTCACGGCGGAGGGGCAACTCAGCATCCCGTCCGAGATCATCGTGCCGGGTGACATCCAGATCATCGGGGATGGCACGCCCTATGTGCTTTTGCCCGAATGCCAGACGATGGGCGGCTATCCACGGATAGGAACCGTTGTTCCCGATGATCTTCCGATCGTGGCGCAGGCCGATCCGGGGGTGACGCTGACATTCGAGTTCGTCACCGTCGACGACGCATTGCATTGGCATCGCCGCAACCGGCAGACGGTGGACGAACTCCGCAAGGGGTTGCAAAGGCTCGTCCGCGACCCAAGGGATATGCGTGATCTTCTGTCCTATCAGTTGATCGGTGGCGTAACGTCGGGTGACGATTCAGACAGCTAAGGAATCACGAATATGGCAATCACGGTCGATCTGAACGCGGATATGGGCGAATCCTATGGTCGCTGGACACTTGGCAGCGACGGCGAACTGCTCGATATCGTGACATCCGCCAACGTTGCCTGCGGGTTTCATGCCGGCGATCCCGATGTCATGGCAAAGACGATGCGGATCGCCGTGCAAAAAGGCGTTGGCATTGGCGCGCATCCCGGCTTTCCGGACCTGCAGGGTTTCGGGCGCCGGCCGATGACGCTACCGGCGGACAGTCTGCAGAACGCCATCCGCTATCAACTCGGCGCCGCACAGGCGATGGCTGCGAGCGCTGGCGGGCGGCTGCGGCACGTGAAGCTGCACGGCGCGCTTGCCAACATGGCGGCCGAGGACGAGGGCATGGCACGGGCCTGTTACGAGGCTGCGCTGGGGGTGCAGCCGGACCTCGTCGTCATGGTGCTGGCCGCAACCGCGCAGGAACGCGCGGCAAAGGCGCTTGGCTGCGCGGTGGCGCATGAGGTATTCGCCGACCGCGCCTATGAGGACGACGCGACGCTGGTCGATCGCAGGAAACCCGGCGCGGTGATCCACGATGCGGAACGCGCGGCGGCGCGGATGGTGGAGATGGTAAAGGCGGGCGCGATCATCGCGGAAAGCGGCAAGCGCATCCCGACGCGCATCGACACGATCTGCCTGCATGGCGACACGGCGGAGGCGGTCGAGATCGCCCGTGCGGTGCGGGGGGCGCTGGAGGGGGCGGGGGTCACGTTGGCGCCACTTTGACTGAGTGTGCCAAAAGGTCGGGTTCGCAGGCCGTCACGGACAATTCGTAGTTGCGCCAATCGCCCGGAATCAAGCCGAAGGCGCCGGGCGAGCGCCTGCCCGTCCCGGCGGGCTGGCTCTTTGGTGACGCAGGTACAAAGCTCGGATGGATGAGGGATTTGGCTGCCACAAAGCGCATGACCCCATCGGTGCTGCGCCATCCCACGGGCAGGCACCCACCCGGCTTTCGTCGCGCCTCTCGAAAACGGGCAACGGCCCCAGTTTCGAAAAATTCGCCCCGTCGGGCGTCCGCCGAGCCGACTAGCCCGCCTCACCCCCGCCGCGCGAGGTCCGGGTCCTTGGCGATGCGTTCCAGATAGCGGCCGTATTGCGTCTTCAGATACGGCTTGGCGAGCGCCAGCAACTGCCCTTCGTCGATCCAGCCGTTCAGAAAAGCGATCTCTTCGGGGCAGCCGACTTTGAGGTTCTGGCGATCCTCGATGGTGCGGATGAACTCCGCCGCTTCCAGAAGGCTCTCATGCGTGCCGGTGTCGAGCCAGGCAAAACCCCGGCCCAAGGTTTCGACGTTCAGCTTGCCCTCGCCGTGGTAGGCGTTGAGGAGGTCGGTGATTTCCAACTCGTTGCGCGCGGAGGGCTTGATGGCCCTGGCCCGCGCCGGCGCCTCGGCATCGAGGAAATAGATCCCCGTCACGGCATAGGAACTCTTGGGTTTCTGGGGCTTTTCGATGATCGACAGGACACGCCCGTCACGGTCGAATTCGACAACACCGTAGCGTTCCGGGTCAGAGACCCGGTAGCCGAAAACGGTACCGCCACTCTGACGGCTGTCGGCGGCCTGGAGTTTTGCGGAAAGACCCTCGCCGAAAAACACATTGTCGCCCAGAACCATGGCAGATGGCGCGCCCGCAAGGAAATCTTCGGCCAAGAGATAGGCCTGGGCGAGCCCGTCGGGTGACGGCTGCACGATGTAATCGAACCGCATGCCCCAGCTGGACCCATCGCCGAGCAGCGCCTGAAACTGTGGCAGGTCGCGCGGCGTTGAGATGATGGCGACCTCGCGGATGCCGGTCAGCATCAGGGCCGACAGGGGATAGTAGATCATCGGCTTGTCGTAGAGCGGCAGCATCTGCTTGGAGACAGAATGCGTGATCGGGTAAAGCCGCGTACCCGAGCCACCTGCGAGGATGATGCCTTTGCGGCCCGTTGTCGTCATACGCCACTCTCCAGTTCACGAATTACGGCCCTGAGGCCGGTCCGCCAGTCCGGCTGACCAATCGAATAGATGTCACGGATCTTCGTGCAGTTCAGCACCGAATTCGCGGGGCGTTTCGCCGGGGTCGGGAAATCCGCGGTCGTGATACGCTTGACGGCCGGTTTGCGCGCCAGTGACGAGGCCGCGAAAATCGCCTCGGCGAAGTCGGCCCAAGTGCAGGCGGGGCTGCCGGCGAAATGAAAGATGCCCGAGGAGCCGCGGCCAGCGTGAAATGACAGGCCGATGGCGATGAGGGCTTTGGCAATTTCATGCGCGGGTGTTGGTCCGCCGCGTTGATCATCGACGACTGACAGCATCTCGCGCTCCGCGCCGAGCCTGAGCATCGTCTTGACGAAGTTCTTGCCATGCGCCGAAAAGACCCAAGCCGTCCGCAGGATCACATGCGGCCCTCCCGCCGCCGTCACCTGCCGCTCGCCATCGAGCTTCGTTGCCCCGTAGGCGCCCAAGGGGGCGACGGGATCGCTCTCCTCCCAAGGCCGCGCCCCTGCGCCATCGAACACATAGTCGGTCGAGACATGCAGGAATGGTATGCCTTTTGCCGCCGCCGCCCGCGCCATCGCACCGGGCGCATCGCCGTTCACCAGCTGCGCCGTGGCACGGTCGGCTTCCGCCGCATCCACGGCCGTATAGGCGGCCGCGTTGATGACGATGTCGGCGTCCGTCGCCGCGACCAGTGCGGCACAGGCCGCCGGATCGGTCAGGTCGGCGCGGTCGCGGCCGAGGGCCTCGACCTCCATCCCGACCAGTGGCGCATTGCGGCCAAGTTCAATCGCCACCTGGCCGGTGGTGCCGAATATCAGCGCTTTCATCCGGTTCCGAGCCTCTTGCCCACGCCGTCGCGATCCTGAAGTGCACGCCACCAGTCTTCGTGATCGAGGAACCATTGCACCGTCTTCTCCAGCCCCTCGTCCAGCGTGACCGAGGGCCGCCAGCCCAGTTCCTCGCGGATACGGGTGGGGTCGATGGCATAGCGCTGGTCATGGCCGGGCCGGTCGTCGACAAAGGCGATTTGCCCGGCATAAGGCGCATTGCCGGGGCGTTTTTCATCGAGGATGGCGCAGATCTTGGTCACAAGCTCAAGGTTGGTGGCCTCGTTTTCGCCGCCGATATTGTAGCTTCGCCCGACAGCGCCTTCTTTAAGGACGAGCAGAAGTGCACCGGCGTGATCCTCGACGAAGAGCCAGTCGCGGATATTGTCGCCCTTGCCGTAAATCGGTATCGGCGCCCCGGCGAGCGCCTTCAAGATCACGACGGGGATCAGCTTTTCGGGAAAGTGGTAGGGACCGTAGTTGTTCGAGCAGTTGGTCAGGACGACCGGCAGCCCGTAGGTCTCGTGCCAGGCGCGGACCAAATGGTCGGAGGCCGCTTTCGAAGCCGAATAGGGCGAGCGGGGGTCGTAGGGCGTGTCTTCGGTAAACTTGCCGGTCGGACCGAGGGAACCGAAAACCTCGTCGGTCGAGATGTGGTGGAAGCGGAAATCGGCAGGCTTGCCGCGCGCGGTCCAAAAGGCGCGTGCGGCTTCCAGCATCACATAGGTGCCGTTGATATTGGTCTGGATGAACGTGTCCGGCCCGTCGATGGACCGGTCGACGTGGCTTTCGGCGGCCAGGTGCATGATCGCGTCGGGCCTGTGCCGTTCGAGGATCGCGTCAACCCTTTTCCGGTCGCAGATGTCGGCCTGTTCGAAGATATGCCGGGGGCTCCCTGCGACCTCGGCCACGTTCGACAGGCTTCCCGCATAGGTCAGCTTGTCGAGGTTGATCACGGTGTAGCCCTTGCCCACCGCCTGCCGGACGACGGCCGAGCCGATGAACCCTGCGCCACCTGTTACGAGAAGTTTCATGGTCAGTTGCCGTAGGTGAACGGGGATTTGAAGTCGCGAAGCGCCGGTGCGCGCATGTCCTTGTCCGACAGGATTGCCGTCGATGGATCAATGCCCCAGTCGATCCCGATATCGGGGTCGTCGAAGCGCACCGCGCCGTCGCAGTCCGGGGCATAGACGTCGGAACATTTGTAGAGAACCTCGGTATCCGGTTCGAGCGTGACGAAGCCATGAAGGAAACCGGCCGGAATCAGGAGCTGCGCGCCGTTCTCCCGCGAAAGTTCGACACCGGTCCAGCGGCCGTAGTATGGCGAGCCTTCGCGCACATCGACCGCGACATCGAATATCCGACCGGCCCCGCAACGTACGAGTTTTGCCTGCGCATGGGGCGGGCGCTGGTAATGCAGCCCGCGGACAGTTCCGGCCGCACGGGAATAGGAGTGATTGTCCTGGACGAAATCGGATGTAATCCCGAGCCTGGACAGGGTTTCGCGGTTCCATACCTCGCAGAACCAGCCGCGCGGGTCTTCGAATCGCTTGGGTCTGAGAATGAGGACGCCGTCGAGCGGCGTTTCTTCGGTAATCATATGCGAACTGTCACTTTCAACCGGTGTTAGGCGCGGGCCGTCAGGTCGGCGATAGCCGATTTCTGTGCGTGAACCTAGCTTTCCGATGGCGGGGGGAAAAGGGCGCCGGGCGGATTTGCGGCCGTCTTTGACCAAAACGTTCAAAAAAATACACAATCCGGCGGAAACTCCGCGCTTTGCAATGCGTTGCCGACAATACAGGCAATGCTTCTTCGGCCATGCGCATCGGGGCCGCCGGCTCAATTGCCAGCTTTGCATGACGTCCGAGGCCGATGGAGCGGCGAAAACCACCGCGGAGGCGAACCGTTGGACGATCCGGCAAATTTGGATGGATTGTTCTGTCGCCGTCGAAGGATAGGCCCAAGATGGCTGAAATTAGTCGCCCGGACCCTCGGCTTGCCATATTGTGGACAAGCCGCTCTGTGATAGACCCCGATGACGATGACGTAAATTGCAGCCCAAATCGAATTGCTGACGACAGCCCGCGCGGCGTTCGCGGGCACATACATTTGAGAAAAGTCCCCGGTTGAAGGAAGGCCAGGCATGAGTGTTGTTTCGAAGCGCATTCTGGTGACAGGCGGCGCAGGTTTCCTGGGGTCGCATCTGTGCGAGAGGCTGGTCAACGAGGGCCACGATGTGCTTTGCGTCGACAACTACTTCACCGGACGTCGAGACAATGTCGCCCATCTGATCGGCAATCCACGTTTTGAGATTATGCGTCATGACGTGACCTTCCCGCTCTATGTAGAGGTCGACGAAATCTACAATCTTGCCTGCCCGGCATCGCCCATCCATTACCAGCACGACCCCGTTCAGACGACGAAGACAAGCGTTCACGGCGCGATCAACATGCTTGGGCTGGCAAAGCGGCTCAGGGCTAAGATCCTGCAGGCCTCGACGTCCGAGGTCTACGGCGACCCGGTGGTACACCCACAGACAGAAACATATTGGGGAAATGTGAACCCGATCGGCTTCCGTTCATGCTATGATGAGGGCAAGCGCTGCGCGGAGACGTTGTTTTTCGACTATCACCGTCAGCACAAGTTGCGCATCAAGGTCGCGCGGATATTTAATACCTACGGGCCTAGGATGCATCCGCAGGATGGCCGTGTCGTGTCGAACTTCGTAATGCAGGCCCTGGCGGGCAAACCGATCACGATCTACGGCGACGGAAGCCAGACGCGGTCGTTCTGTTTCGTGTCGGACCTGATCGAAGGGCTGGTCGGATTGATGGGAACGCCGGACGAGGTTACCGGGCCGATGAACATCGGAAACCCCGTCGAGATGTCCATTCTGGAATTGGCCGAAGCGGTGATCGACATGACGGGTTCGAAGTCGAAGCTGGTCTTCGAACCCTTGCCGCATGACGATCCGGTGCAGCGGCGCCCAGATATCGGCTTTGCCCGCAAGGCGATGGGCTGGGACCCGAAAGTGCCATTGCGCGAGGGCCTGCAATCGACGATTGCCTATTTTTCGGCGCTGCTCGAAGACATGGATGCCCGAGGAGGGCGAGCCTGATGCAGGTGCGCGCGGGCAACCAGGATTTTGCATCCCAGGCACAGACCGGAAGTGCTGTTGTCTGGATGTTTCTAGCCGTTCTGGCGATGCTCAGCGTCTTCCTGATCAATGGCCGCCCGCTCTTCTATTTCGATACGATGGGGTACATTTCCCAAGGGCATTCGGCGCTGCGGCAGCTCGGCTGGAAGGCAGAATCGCCGCTTGAGGGTCGACCCGTCGAGGTGTTCGAAGAAAGCAAGGACTCCTCTTCCCCTGCCTTGACCAAGATTCAGGCCGACAACACCGTGGATGGCTCACGCTCGACCATCTATGCGATCCTTGCCGGGGCGCTTGCGCGCCTTGGCGTGCTGGAAGGACTGATCGCACTGAATGTCGTCGCCGTCATCACGGCGCTTTGGGTTCCCATGCGGGTGGCGGCGCGACATTGGACAAGCGGGTTCACCGTCGGCCAGACTATCGCAGTCCCCCTTCTTGCTGCATCATTGGGGTCCCTTCCGTTTTACGTGGCCTATCTGATGCCGGATACCTTTGCGCCGGTGCTACTGATCGTTATGGCGACTTTCGCGGTCTTCGCCAGGCAAATGACGGTTTGGGAAATACTCCTTTGCCTCGCGCTCGGCGCGCTGGCGATCATGTCGCATCTGTCGCACCTAGCGATCGGCGTGCTGATGGTGCCGGTTGTCGCGCTCGTATCCGTGTTGCTGGCCCGACGTCGGTGGTGGCTTGCGCCTGCGCTGGCGCTGGTGATTGTTGGCATCGGTTTTTCCGAACAAAGCGTCCTGCGGTCCGCTGCGAAGGCCGTGTCGGATTCAATCGTCGTGGTGAAGCCCTACATAACAGCAAGGCTGATCCAAGACGGACCCGGAATGCGCTATCTGCAGACCCACTGCCCGGATGAAGAGATACCGACCTGCCGTCTCTACACCGCGCTGATGCTGTCGGATGATCCCTATCGCCTGACTGCATCGCATATCGTTTTTGAGACGAGCCAGAACCTCGGATCGTTCCGGCTGATGACGCCGGAAGACCAAAAGATTGTTGCAAACAATCAGATCGGTTTCTTTTTCGACGTGCTGCTCGACAATCCGGCCGGTACGCTTCTGGCACTGATCAAGAATACCTTCACGCAGGCGGGCTGGGTCTCTGTCGACATGACGCTTCAAACCGACAGGATCGTGACATTGCATGCGGGTATTGCCGGGTTGATCACCGGAGAATTCCTGCACGGCCGGATAACGGACGCGACCTCATGGCTTGGTCCGCTGACGGTGATGCAGCAGGCGCTGTATCTCTGTTCGCTCGTCATCATTCTGGTTTTGCTGGTGATGCCGCGGCGGGTGCCGCCGGAAATCAAGGGACTGGCAGTGGTTCTTGTGCTTGGCATTCTAGCCAATGCGCTTGTCTGTGGCGGCATCTCTCAGCCCGCCACGCGCTATGGCGCGCGCGTCATATGGCTGTTGCCGCTTGCGGCCACGATCATGCTCGTCTTTCGCAAGAGCCAGGCGCGCCGTGCGCTGAATACGGGTGGCCGCTGATGAACCGTTCGGGATCTGAGACGATTTCGGTCGTGGTGCCGGCCTTCCGCGCTGCGGACGTGCTGCCGCGGGTGCTTGAACCCCTGCTTGCGATGCTGTCGCGCGGCGAGGTTTCAGAAGTTATCGTGGTTGACGACCAGTCGCCGGACGAAACCGCGGCCATCGCGCGAAACCTCGGCGCGCGGGTCCTGACGACGCCGAAGAACGGCGGGCCGGGTGCGGCCCGCAATCTGGCGGCCGAACATGCGACCGGCGACATTCTCTGGTTTGTCGATTCCGATGTGATCGCCTGGCCCGACGGTGCGGCCAAGGTTCGCGCGGCGCTATCGGAACCGAATGTCGCGGCCGTCTTCGGTTCCTACGATGCGACGCCGGCGGGAACGCATTGGTTTTCGCGCTACAAGAACCTGATGCACAGGTTCTACCACCAGAAAGCCGACCGCGAAGCGGCGACCTTCTGGGCGGGCTGCGGCGCCGTGCGGGCCGAGATGTTCCGTTCGATCGGCGGTTTCGATGTGGAGACCTATCGTGTGCCGTCCATCGAGGATATCGAGCTCGGCTACCGGATTCGCGCCGCCGGGGGGCGTATCCTCGTTGATCCGACGCTATTGGGAAAGCACCTGAAGGTCTGGACGCCTCGGAACGCGATCTTCACCGATATTTTCCGGCGCGCGCTGCCCTGGTCGCGTCTGATGATTTCGCGCGAAGGTGTCGCCAACGACCTGAACACCAGCCATGCCGAACGGTTGAAAGCCGTCATCGCCGGGACATTTCTGCTGGCCCTGCTGATGCTGCCGTTCATTCCGGCCGTCTGGCCCGTGACGCTGGCCGCTGCGGTCCTGGCTGTCATCGCGAATCTCGATTTCGCGCGGTTTCTCTATCGGAATGGCGGCGCCGCCTTTGCGGCCGCATCGCTTGTCTACCACCAGCTTTACTATGTCTACTCCGCTGCTGCTTTCAGCTGGTGTCTCTTTGAATATCATATCCTGGGGGTTAAGGATCGGCTGCATGTCCCGTGATCACACGGGGTCTGCGGATCGGTTTCGGTGTAATTGAACTGCGAGTGCGGTAAAGGAAAGTTATTGTGATGATGTCAAAGAAAGTCGAAACGACGACCGCTGCAGAGATCAAGTCCGAGCTCGACGGAATGTCATTGAGCATCGTGATCCCGGCCTTCAACGAGGAAGGCGCCGTCAGGCAGACGATCGAGGACGTGCGCGCGAGCATGGACCCCTTGAAAATTCCCTACGAGATCATCGTCATCGACGACGGGTCCGAGGACCGGACGCTGGAGATTGCTCGCGAGACCGGGGTTATCGTCGATACCAACCAGGTCAACACCGGCTATGGCGCGAGCCTGAAGCGCGGCATCAAACACGCGCAATATGAATACGTCGCCATCCTCGATGCCGACGGTACCTACCCCGCGCGTTACCTGCCGCCGATGCTGGCGATGTGCCGGACGCAGGACATGGTGGTGGGCGACCGCGGCGCTGCGATGAAGAACGTGCCCTGGATCCGCAAGCCAGCGAAATTCATCCTGAACAATTTCGCGTCGTTCCTGGCCGAGCGGAAGTTGAACGACCTGAACTCGGGCCTGCGCGTCTTCCGCAAGTCCGAACTGATCCCGTTCATCCCGCTCCTGCCGCAGAAATTCTCATTCACGACGACGATCACGCTTTGCATGGCCTGTAACGGCAAGCGGATGATCTATACCCCCATCGAATACGGCAAGCGCGTCGGCAAGTCGAAGATCCGGCCGGTGGATTTCATCAACTTCCTGATCCTCGTGCTGCGCATGACGACGCTCTTCAATCCGCTCAGGGTCTTCATCCCGCTCGGATTGATCCTGATGGGCCTTGGCGCGGTGAAGTTCGTCTATGACATCTGGATGGACAACCTCTCCGAGACCACGATCTTCGCCTTCCTCTCGGCGCTCATCATCTGGTCGCTGGGCCTGATCGCCGACATGATCTCGCGCCTGCATCTGAGGCCCTGACGTGGCAATTCCCGCCAAGGCGCTGAAGAAATGGGCGATCCGGGCAACCGGATCGGCAGTGGCGCTTGGGCTGATCTTCTGGTTCCTGCCGAAGGACGCGATCCTTGAGGGGTTCACGCGGCTTTCATGGCCTCTGTTCCTGTCGGTGCTGGTGGCGTTCCTTCTTTGCCATGTTGCGACGGCCACGAAATGGTGGCTGCTGATGGACCGGGCGATCCTCTGGCCGCTAGCGCTCCGCGCCCATTTCGCGGGCCTCGCCGCCAACCTCTGCCTGCCGGGCGCGGCCGGGGGTGACGCGGTGCGCGCCGCTGTCGCGCATGTCAGCTTGCGCGACGGGCCGAAGGTTGCCGCTGCCGCCGTCGGCGACCGGATGATCGACCTTGTGGGCCTCGCCGTCCTGACTTTGTCCGGCCTCGTCATGCTGGGCGGGCAGGGCGGCAACCGGGCACTGGCCTATGCGGTTACCGGCGTGGTCTTCGCGCTGGCCGTTGCGGGGCTCTTCCTCTTTCCGGCCATCGCGCGCTTTGTCTGGGGGCGTTGGCCCGGCCTGCCAGCCAAGGGCCTCGCGCTCCGCGTCGCCGACGCCTTCGCGGCCTTGGGCAAGAAGCCGGGGCTTCTCCTCTTCACGCTGATCCTCTCGGCGGCGATCCAGTCGGTCCTGATCTATCTGTCGGTCAAGCTGGCCGAACCGGTGGGCGTCCATGTGCCGCTCGCCGCCTGGTTCTTCGCCTGGCCGCTCGCCAAGATCATCGCGACGCTGCCAATCTCGCTCGGCGGGCTTGGCGTCCGCGAAAGCTCGCTCGCCGCGCTGCTGGTGCCCTTCGGCGCGACGGCGCCCGAGGTCGTCGCCTCGGGCCTTGCCTGGCAGGGCATCCTTTATCTTGCGGGCGCGCTCGGTGCGCTGATCCTTCTCGCCTCGGGCGGCTGGGTCACGACCGCCCCCGCCAAACTTCCGGAGATGAGTGAATGACGGCAGAAGCCGGAAAGACGGGCGCGCTGCCGCGCGTGACGGTGCTTGGCGCGGGTCCGGCGGGTATCGCCGCCGCCTATGCACTGACCAAGGGTAAGGCAGAGGTGGAGGTGCTGGAACGCGCACCGGTCGCAGGCGGCAATTCCACCTCGTTCCAGATCGACGGCATCTGGTGCGACTACGGCTCTCACCGTTTTCACCCGGTCGCGGACGAACATGTGCTGGCCGATGTGAAGGCGCTGCTTGGCCCGGACCTCCTCCTTCAGCCGCGCCACGGCCGCATCCGGCTTGGCGGGCGCTGGATCCACTTTCCGCTGAAGCTGCAGGACGCGCTTCTCAAACTGCCGCCGGTCTTTGCCGCCTCGCTGATCGGGGATATGGTGCTGGGCAAGTTCCGCAAGAAATCGACGGGACCCCGTAGCTTTTCCTCGGTTCTCTACGACGGCCTCGGCCCGACGATTTCGGAAAACTTCTATTTTCCTTACGTGAAGAAGCTCTGGGGTCTCGACCCCGACAAGCTGGCGGTGATGTTGGCTGAGCGGCGGGTATCGGGGTCTTCCGTCGGCAAGATTCTGGGCAAGATGATCCGCATGATCCCGGGGCTGAGGGGCGAAACGACCGGGCGGTTCTTCTACCCGAGGAAAGGTTTCGGACAGATTTCAACCGCGATGGTCACCGCCGCCCAAGGGCAGGGCGCGACTTTCAGCTTTGGCGCGAATATCACCCGTATCGAGCGGACCGGAAACCGTGTCACAGCCGTCGTGACGAAGGACGGCGAGACCGAAACCCGCCACAGCCCTGATCAGGTCTATTCGACCATTCCGCTGACGACAGTGGTCAAGCTGATGGATCCGCCCCCACCGCCAGAGGTGATGATGGCGGCCGATTCCATCCGTTTCCGGGGGATGATCCTTGTTTACCTCATCCTCGGCACCGACCGGTTCACCGAATATGACGCCCACTACTTCCCGGAACTGTCGATCCCGATCAGCCGCATGTCAGAGCCGAAGAACTACAACTCCGCCGCCGGACCCAAGGACAAGACGATCCTTTGCGCCGAACTGCCCTGCGATCCGGGCGAAAAGTGGTGGTCGCTGTCGGATGAGGAGTTGGGCGAACATTTCTGCCGCTGGCTGAAAGGCGTCGGCCTTCCCGTCAACGTCCCGGTCATCCGGTGCGAGACGCGTCGGCTTGCCCATGCCTATCCGGTCTATGACCTGGACTATCAGCGTCACTTCGAGACGGTCGACAGGTGGCTCCTCGGTCTGGATGGTTTCCTAAGCTTCGGTCGGCAGGGGCTCTTTGCGCATGACAATACCCATCACGCCTTTGCAATGGCCTATGCTGCAGCAGACAGCCTGACCGCCGACGGCGATATCGACCGCGAGGCTTGGGCCGCGCATCGGCACGAATTCGAAAGTCATCGAGTCGAGGACTAGGACGTGGACAGCCCGGTCGTCGATATCCTCATGTATCATTCGATCTCGGATCGCGGTGGCGCAACGGCCATTCGACCGGCGGTTTTTGCTGCTCAGATGGATGCGATCGCGCAGGCCGGACTGCCCGTCATTTCGCTCGATAGGCTTCTTGCAGCGAAGCGCGGCGACGAGACACTGCCGCCCCGGTCGATCATCCTGACATTCGATGACGGGTTTCAGGATTTTGCTGATGTCGCCTGGCCTGAAATGCAGCGCCACGGGTTCAGACCGATCGTCTATCTGCCCGTGGCGTTCATCGGGAAAGCGGAAGGCTGGAAAGGCATCGCCCAACCGGCGCGGCCGCTGATCGGGTGGGACACGATCCGGTCGCTTGCCAGCGAAGGTGTGGTCTTTGGCAGCCACACGGTAAACCATGCGAATCTCGATGCGCTCGGCAGCGAGGGCCTGGACCGGGAGCTGGATGCGTCGCGGTCTGAAATCGAAGACCGGCTTGGCAGGCCGGTTCGCCATTTTGCGCCGCCCTACGGGTTGGCGGGGCATCGGGTCAGAAGCCGGATCGCCAGGACCTACAGCAGTTCCGTCGGAACGCGCCTTGGCCGTGCCGGAATGACAAGCGATCCGTTTGATCTGCCACGGCTCGAGATGTTTTATTTCAGCGATCCTGCGCGGTGGCGGGCGCATCTTTCTGGAGACGGCGGGATCTATCTTGCCAGGCGAAAGGCGATGCGGGCCGTGAAGAACGCCTTGGTCAAGCCATGGAGGGGCCTGTAAATGGCCCGGCCGGCGAACAATCCTTACCAGGCTAAAGCGGCCCGGTGCGGCAAGGCACGGAAGGCCGGATGATGACGATTGGCAACCGCTTCATCCGTGGCGTCGCCTGGATGGCCGCCGGGGGCTGGACCGAACAGGCGATCAACTTTGTCGTCTTCGTCACGATGGCCAAGATTCTCGGGCCAGAGCTTTATGGGCTTCTGTCCATGGCTGCCGTCTTCATCGTTCTTTGCGAGGCGCTCGTCCGCGAATCCGTTTCCGAATACCTGATTGCGGCACATGACCCGCAGGCCGAGGACTTCAACGCGACCTTCTGGCTGACCGCTGCACTCGGGCTCTTGCTCGCGGTGCTGCTATTTCTTTCGGCAACGCCCATTGCCGCGGTCTATGGCGAGCCGCAGGTGGCGGGGCTGATCCGTGGCCTGTCTGTCACGGTCCTTATGATTGCGTTCACCGCAGTGCCGGTCGCGATCCTCCGGCGAGAGTTCAATTTCCGGGTTCTTTCGCTGCGGGCCATTGCCGGTGTGATCGTCGGCGGTACGGTCGGGGTCGTGATGGCGCTTTCCGGTTTCGGCGTCTGGAGCTTTGCGGGCCAGTGGATCGCGATGATCGCGACAAATATCGTCATGGCATGGACAGCCGTCGACTGGCGCCCCGGCCTTTCGACAACGGCGGGACATCTTCGCCGCGCCGGCGGATTCGGATTGCAGGTGCTGGGGCTGCGTGCGGCCGAACTTGCTGCCGTGCAATTGCCGACGCTGATCATCGGCGCGACGCTGGGGCCGGTTGCCACGGGCCTTTATTCGCTGTCCTGGCGGCTGGTTGAAACCCTGACCTTCCTGATTTCGACACCGCTGCGCATGGTGTCGCAGCCGGCCTTTGCGGCGGTCCGTCGCGAAGGGGGGCGCGCGGGCGATCTGCTGCTGGATATTGCCCGGCTGACGGGTGTCATCGCGTTTCCCTTCTTTGTCGGCCTTGCGGTTGTTGCGCATCCGGTCATCCTGCTGTTATTCGGCGAGGAATGGCTGGGTGCGGCGCCGGTGCTGTCGGTTATGGCCTTCCTTGGCCTCTATCTGGCGATCGCGATGGTTCAGCAAAGTTTCTGTCTGGCGGCGGGAAAGGCGGGCGAAATCACACTCCTGACCTGGGCGAATGTCGCCCTTGCCGGCGTGATGATCCTGATTGCGTCGCGATGGGGGCTTGTCGCGATCGCTACCGCATTTGTTCTCGCCCATTACCTACTTTGGGTGTTCCGGTACCGCCTTGTGGCGCGCCTGGGTGACATGCCGGTCGCGCCGCTTGTCACCTGCAATATTCTGCCGGCAATTGCTGCCGCTGCCATGGCCGGCACGGTCCTCATGGTGCAGGATGCACTCGCAGATGCGCCCCTTGTTCTCAGCATCTTGTGCAGCATCCTGACGGGGGTCTTGGTCTTTGCCGCGCTGACACTGGCCTTTCTGCGAGACAGGTTGCAGCTTTTCCTGTCATATGCGGCACCGGGCCGCCTTGGCGCGGCAGCACAGGGCGAGGGCGCCGAGTGAGACCGCTTCGCATCGTCATGTTCACCACGTTCTATCCGCCCTATTCCTTTGGCGGGGATGCAATCGGCGTTCAGCGCATGGCGCGGGCGCTTGCCGCGCGCGGACACCAGGTGACGGTGGTTCATGATGAGGACAGCTATCTCATCCTTGGCGGCAAGCCACAGCCGGAAGGACCGGCCGACGGTGTCCGGCGCGAAGGACTGCGTAGCAGGCACGGGTTTCTGTCCAACCTCCTGACCCAGCAACTGGGCCGCCCAACGCTGCATTCCGCCCGGATCAGGCAACTTCTTGAGAAATGCAGACCCGACATCATCTGGTACAACAATTCCTCGCTCGTCGGCGGGCCGGGTCTGATCGGGCTTGGCGAAGGGCTCAAAGTATATGAAGCACACGAACATTGGCTGGTCTGCCCGACCCATGTGCTTTGGCGCTATGGGCGGGAACTGTGCGACAAGCGCGATTGCCTGAAATGCGTCATCAGCTACAAGCGGCCGCCGCAGCTTTGGCGTTATACCGGTGCGCTCGACCGGTCGCTTGAGAACGTCGATCTGATCATCGCCAAAAGCGAGTTCAGCCGCCGAAAGCACAAGGAATTCGGCCTGAAGCAGGAGATGAAGGTCCTTCCCTATTTCCTGCCCGATCAGGATATGGCCAGCCCCGCCGGCGAACCGCCGCATCCGAGGCCATATTTCCTGTTTGTCGGACGCCTCGAAAAGATCAAGGGGCTGCAGGATGCATTCCCGGCCATGGATCGGTATCCCGGTGCCGACCTCGTCATCCTCGGCGACGGCGATTATGCGGAACCGCTGAAGGCGATGGCCGCCGGCAATCCCCGCATCCATTTCCTTGGCCGGAAAACGCCCGAAGAGCTCGACGCCTATTACCGCGGAGCGCTGGCGCTGATCGTGCCTTCGGTATGCTATGAGACCTTCGGGATCATCCTCATCGAGAGCTTTCGGCTTGGGACCCCGGTGATCGCGCGTCGGCTTGGGCCTTTCCCTGAGATTGTCGAGGCGTCGGGCGGTGGCATCCTTTTTGAAACGGAAGACGACCTGATCGCGGCGATGCGCCGGTTCCAGGAAGATCGCGAAGCGCGCGACCGCAGTGCGGTAGCCGCCAGAGCGTCATTTGAGAATATCTGGCGCGAAGACAGGGTTATGGCGGCTTACGGCGCGGCATTCGCGCGGGTCGCCCACAGCAAGGGTTCAAGGGAACTGGCCCGACTGCTGGAGGCCGGCGCGTTTGAGAACCCGGTTTGATCTGCCGTATCAGGGCACCAAGGTTGCGATCCGGTGGGCGTTGGCCATGACCGAAAAGGTGATGGTCGTCGCCGGAATGGCCGGCAAGCTCGACGCATCGACAAGGTGAAGCCGCGACAGGCCGTGCGGCCGGCCAAACGTATCGGACTGGCCCGGCGCGGGCGACGCGCTCATCGGGACTGAGGCGCCGATGTGAAAGCTCGATCCCGGCGCGCCGGGGCGGCTGGCGAAGGTCAGGGGCAGAAGGCCCGCCCGGCCCATCGCCCGGCCGATCCGCTTTGCGGCAGCTTTCAGCACCGGCTCCATCGCCGTATTCGCATCAAGGCGCGGCAAGAGGCGGCCGTCGGGCGACAGGCGCAGCGCGATGCGGTGCGAATGGTCGGAATGGAGGAAATATTGCGCGACGATCAGGCGTCGTGCGAGCGCAGTGAAGGCGGGGGCAGAGAAGGGCAGCTTGCCGCCATAGTTGGCAATCAGGTCGCGGGCGTAATGTTCGTTCCAGCTATAGATCTGCGCATGAACGAGGAAAGGCGAAACCTCCGCTGCGTCCAGTTCGACGAAGATCTGCGGCAGGGTGTGGAAGGCGCCACGGTTTGGTCGTGTCCTGTTCCGCCAGCGTTGGATCATCGGCAGAAACGCGTGCTGGCTGTCACGCAGCACGATCTCGCCCGTTCCGGGGAGAGAGGCGAGCAGGATGCGCGCGCTCTCCAGAACCCCGGAGCCAAGGAAGGCACGGGTGCCTGTAACTCGGCTGCCGTCTTCAAGGTGAAGGGCGATACTGTCCGGGCCCTCCTCGAACCTCCGAACTGGCGCACCGGGGCGATAGGTGAAGCGCGGGTTTGCCAGAAGCGCGGGTAGCGCGTCTTTCGCCGACCAGATCAGCCCGAACGGACAGCCATGCAGGCAGAGCCCGCAGCGGCGGCAACTTGCGTCGACTGCCTGACGTGCCGCGCCGAAGCGGATGCCATCAGCGGCGAGTACATCGCGGGCGGCGGTGAGGCGGGTCAGCAGCGCCTCGGCCTGAACGGTCGGCGGAATGCCGGCGCGCCCCGTTGCGGGGAAGACCGGCAAGAGCGCGTCGAGGTCATCGGCGCGGCCGGCGACGGGCAGGAACTCTGCCACCGCGCGGTAATGGGGCGCGAGGTCGGCGGCGGTGACGGGCCAGCCCGCCATGTCCTCCTGCCGGTAGGGCAGGACGGCGGAGCCCCAGAGGTTCGACAATCCCCCCGCCGCGCGCGAGGCGCGGAGCGCCATCCAGCCGGGCAGGTCGGCGAAGGTCTCGGCCCCCGTTTCCATCGCGAAGTCGGAGCCGAAGCGGCGCACCTGGCCGGGGGGCGTGGCATATTGCGGCGCCATCCAGGCGTCGCGCTCCCTCGCGCTCCAGCCCTCCGGATCGGTCGCGGCGAGGGCGGCGCGGCGCGCTTCGGCCTCCGGCTCCAGCACCTTGCCGCCGTCGAGCATCAGGACGGTCCGCCCCCGCGCGAGCAGCGCCTTCGCGGCCGAGACACCGGCGGGGCCGGAGCCGATGACGATTTCATGCGCCTCAGTCACGGCGGAAGACGATCACGTTGCCGTCGCCGAGCGTGCCGCCGAAGCAGCGGACGGCCGTCAGCACGGTCTTTTCGGGCCGGTCGGGCGCGCAGATATCGGACCCGCCGACGCCCGCATCCTCCGCCATCTGCGGCACGTCGCGGAAGTTGCGGCCCGGAAAGCCCACGACGAGGATCACCGGGCCGGGCTCGGCCAACGCGGCCTTGTATTCGTCGTCGGTATAGATCGCGCCCCAGTCCGCGCCGTAAAAGCCGCGGAAATCCTGCTCCGAATAGCCGACGGCGAAGACCCTGTCGCCGGGCTGGCGGAGGCTTTCGGTGAAGGCATAGGCCCCGGCGAGGTCCTGTTTCGGGAAGTCGTAGTTACGCTTGGCGAGGAAGGCCGAGATCGCGACCATCGCCACGGCGGAAAGCGCAAAAAGGCCACGCGACACCCGCTCTCCGCCGATAAAATGAGCGATGATGGCGCAGGAAAGCTGCACACCCGCGACGATCAGCAGCATCAGGAAGCCGATATCGACGAAGAAGAAACGCGGCCAGATCCGCATGCCAACCGCCATCAGGAGGCCGGCGGTCAGGCCGATATGGAGGAAGGTCGTGATCGCGAAAAGAGGCGTGTCGCGGTGAAGGGCGATAGCGCCGAGAAGCGAAAGCGCCAGCACCGCTGCGCCGACGAGCGCCACGATCGGGCCGGCTTGTCCGATGCCCGTCCGGATCGCCTCGAACGCGGTCCAGAGCGGGTTCTGGTATTCCTGCATCACGTCGGTGGCGGAGCTTTCTGAGACGGTCGAGACGGTGTCGAGAAGGCTCGGCAGGATCGGCAGGTAGAGAAGGGCGGCGATGAGGCCACCGATGAGGAAGCCCATGAAGGGCAGGCGGAACGTGGCCCCGTCGAGTTGCCCTCGCAGCGCGCGGGCGATGACGACGGCGAGCCAGATGAGACCCTGCGCCAGGAAAAAGAAGGCGCCCGTGAGATGGGTGAAGACGGCGGCGGCGAGGCAGAGCCCGTAGAGCGCCCATGTGCCGCGTGTCGGCGTCTTCATCCCGCGCAGGAAGAAGAGCATCCCGAGCGTGGAGAAAAGCGCGAGCCCGGTATAGCCGCGCGCGTTCTGGGAGAACCAGATCTCGTGATAGGAGAGCGCGAGGAGGAGCGTCGTCACATGGGCGATCGTCGCCCCGGCGATGTCGCGGGCGAGAAACCACATCGCGGCGAGCGTGCCGAGCCCGAAGAGCATCGCCGGCAGCCGGACCGCCCAGGGCGCGTCGCCGAAGACGGCCATCGCGGCCTTGGCGGCGATGTTGTGCAGGTAGTGGTGGTTCATCGAATAGGACTGGAGCATGTCGCTCCAGCCGAGATTCACATGGGTGACGAGGGTCTGGATCTCGTCATGCCACATCGGTGCGTTGAGGCCCCAGATGCGCAAGGCGGCTGCGAGCACGAGTATCGCGCCGAGCCAGAGGTAGTCGCGCTGCCCGCTTCCCTGCATCGCCGCGATCAGGCCGCCTTCGCGGCGCGCTTTTCGGCGACGATGTCGGCGATGATCTCGGACAGCGGCCGGCGCGGGCGGAAGCCGATCGTGCGTTCGAGTTTTGAGACGTCAGGCAGGCGGCGGGCCATATCCTCGAACCCTTCGGGATAGACGTCGCTATAGGGGATGAGCCTGATCTCGGACGGCGATCCCGTGGCGGCGATCACCTGTTCGGCGAGTTGGCGGATCGTCACCTCCTGATCGTTGGCGACGTTGAATACCTGGCCTTGGGCGGCGGGCGTCGCCATCAGCCGGACCAACGCCTCCACCACGTCCGCCACATGGCCGAAGCAGCGCGACTGTTCGCCGGTGCCGTGGACCATCAGGGGTTTGCCGTCCAGCGCGGATTGCACGAAATTCGGCAGCACCATGCCATAGCGCCCGGTCTGGCGCGGGCCGGTCGTGTTGAAGAAGCGCAGGATGATGGCCGGCAGCTTGTATTCCCGCACATAGGCCAGCGTCAGGAATTCATCCAGGGTCTTGGCGCAGGCATAGGACCAGCGCAGGTTCCTTGTTGCGCCGATGGTCAGGTCGTCATCCTCGCTGAAGGGAAACTTCGCGGCCTTGCCATAGACTTCAGAGGTGGACGCGATGAATGTCAGTTTCTTGTCCTTGAGCGCTGCCTTGAGAACATTTTCCGTTCCCGTGACATTGGTGAGAATGGAGCGGCTGGGTTCATCCATGATCAGCTTCACACCGACAGCGGCGGCCAGATGGAAGATTGCGTCGCATTCGTCGGTCAGTTGCTGCACGAGACCGGCATCGAGAATGTTGCCCTCAATGAAGCGGAACCGGTTGCTTCCGCCGAGGGCCGCGAGGTTTTCCCGCCGCCCGGTGGAAAGGTCGTCGAGCACAACGACGGAATGCCCTTCACTCACGAGCCGTTCCGCCAAATGCGAGCCGATGAATCCAGCCCCTCCGGTAATCAAAATCTTCATGCGTCCCCGCTGAAATATACTCGTCTCTTGCGTCGCTGATGTTAGCACCGGTCTGCGGCGGAGGCCATCAAGCGGTACCTTTCGCCGTCAATTCAGAAACAGTGCCTTTGCAACCCGACTTCTCGTCGGTTCCGGCAAACGATTGCGCCGGATGACGATCGTCAAATGCCGTCGACCGTTCGGTTTCTGCAAGGTCCCGTTCGCGCCGACAAGGCGGGCCGAATCCCTTCCCGACGTTCCTGTAGCGGCGATCAACCATTGGATGAATTCTTCCCTCCTGTCGGTCGGATTGGCCCGTTTTCGGCGCAATTGTTCGCCCAGAGGGTACAACATTCCTGACTGTTCGCTTCCTTGTTGCCCAAGGTAAGCTCTTCATGCGAGTTGCTGGCTTGCGGCGCCGCTCTGGTGCCCAAAACAGCATTCGAGTAAGGTTTGTCATGACCAGTGCATTTTCCCATTATTCTGCCTTGAAAGACCAGATTGCCCGGCGGGAAGCGCGTGTTGCTACCGTCGGTCTGGGCTATGTCGGGCTGCCATTGGCCTTGACGGTCAGCGAGGTCGGGTTTCCAACGACGGGCCTTGATCTTAATGCCGAACGTGTCGCGGCGATCAATGCCGGGGAAAAGGTCATCTCTTATTTCCCGCAAGACCGGATCAGGAACGCGATCGACGGGCGCAAATTCAAGGCATCAAGCGATGTCGCGATACTGGCGAATTGCGACATCATCCTGATCTGCGTTCCGACGCCCCTGTCACCGGCGCGCGAACCCGATCTGAGCTATGTTGTCCGTGCCGTCGAGACGATTTCGGAATGGTTGCGGCCGGGGCAACTGGTTGTTCTGGAAAGCACCGTTTGGCCGGGCGCGACGAACACTGTGGTGAAGCCGATCCTCGAAAAGCGCGGTCTGCGGGCGGGCGAAGACTTCTTCCTTGGGTTTTCGCCTGAACGCGAAGACCCGGGTAACGAGAAATTCACGACCCGGTCGATTCCCAAGATCGTCGGGGCCGACGATGCGCAATCGAGAGAGCTTCTCGACCAGTTCTATTCCCATATCGTCACGAAGACGGTGCCTGTCAGTTCATCCGCCACGGCCGAGGCGGTGAAGCTGGTCGAAAACAGCTTCCGCACCGTGAACATCGCATTGGTCAACGAAATGAAAGTGGCAATGGATGCGATGGGCGTCGATATCTGGGAGGTGGTCAAGGCCGCCGCGACAAAGCCCTTCGGCTATATGCCCTTCTATCCGGGGCCTGGGATCGGCGGCGACTGCATCCCGGTTTCGCCGGTCTATCTGTCCTGGCGGGCGAAGGATGTCGGATCCGGCCTGCCAATCATCGACCTGGCACGCGCCAACAATGACGGCGCGCCCGACCTGATTGCCGGGCGTGTGGCGGTGGAGCTGTCGAAGAAGGCGAAGACGCCTGTGAAAGGGGCGCGGATTCTCATCCTCGGGATTTCCTACAAGAAGGATGTCGAGGACACCCGGGAAAGCCCCGCGCTGGCCATTCTCAACCGTTTGGAAGAGATGGGGGCGGCTTGCGACTACCACGACCCGTATTTCCCGATGCTTCCTGTCACGCGCGACCATCCGTCGCTTGCTGGCCGGCGATCTGTCGCGCTCTCCGATGAGGGGCTTGCGGGCTATGATGCAGTCGTCGTCGCCACCGATCACCGGAATGTCGACTATGCGCTCGTCGCCCGGGCATCGCGGCTTGTGCTCGACACCCGCAATGTCGTCGCGGCGATGAATGTCGAGGTACCTGCCGGCAAGTTGGTGAAGATATGACAGGATTTCCGGTCATTCGCGTGTCCGATCCGGTGCAGGTTGCGGCCCGGATCGTTGGCCGCAGGCCGCGAAAGGCCCACGCGCGCAGAATCGCCATTGCATTGTCGGCAGCGAATCTTCAACGAAGCGGCGCAAATGTCGTGATTGGTTCCGCAATGCCGGCGCTGGATCACTTTTTGACGAACAGCATTCCATCGCCTGCGGGTGGCGGGATATAAGCCGAGAGAGAGCATAGGTTTTGAAAAATTTTTTGTCCGGGAACGGTGGTAACGAGCATGCAGCGAAATAATTGCAGCGATGTTGTAGTGATTGGTGGTGGGCCGGCTGGGTTGACCGCAGCATATGAGCTGCAGAAGCGGAGCCGCGATCACAAGCCCAAGGTCTATGAGGCCTCCAACATGGTCGGCGGCATCTCGCGGACCGAAAGCAACAACGGTTATCGCTTCGACATCGGCGGCCATCGCTTCTTCACCAAGGTGAAGGAGGTCGAGGAGATGTGGCACGAGGTGCTGAAGGACGACTTCATTACCGTCCCGCGCCTCAGCCGCATCTACTACCGCGAGAAATTCTTCGACTATCCGCTGAAGCTTTTCAACGCGCTGACGAATATCGGCCCCTACGAGTCGATGCGCATCCTGCTCAGCTACTTCAAGTGGCAGGTCCGCCCCTTCCGCAAGGAAGAGAGCTTTGAGGAATGGGTGATCAACCGCTTTGGCGGGCGCCTCTACATGCACTTCTTCCGCAGCTACACGCAGAAGGTCTGGGGCATCAACCCGAAGGACATCCGCGCCGACTGGGCGGCGCAGCGGATCAAGAACCTGTCGCTCTTCAAGGCGGTCTGGAACGCGATCTCTGGCGCGAACGATACGACCAGCCTGATCGAGGAATTCCAGTATCCGCGCCTTGGCCCTGGCATGATGTGGGAAAAGACCCAGGAAATCATCGGTGAACAGGGCGGCGAGGTGCATCTGCGGTCCGAAGTGGTGCGCGTGAACCGCGACGGTAACCGCGTGACCTCGATCGACGTCAAACACTGGCACGAAGACGGGCGGGAGCCGGTCATGGAGCGGGTCGAGGGCGAGCATTTCATCAACTCGATGGCATTGCGCGACCTGATCCATGCCTTCGATCCGCCGCCGCCGCCTGAGGTGATCGAGGCCGCGAACCGGCTGAAGTATCGCGACTTCCTGATCGTGACGCTGGTTCTGGACCACGCTGACCCCTTCCGCGACAACTGGATCTATATCCATTCGCCCAAGGTGAAGGTCGGCCGCATCCAGAACTTCCGCGCCTGGTCGAAGGAGATGCTGCCGGATCAGAACACCGCCTCCATCGGCATGGAGTATTTCTGCCAGCAGGGTGACGGGCTCTGGACCATGTCGGACGCCGATCTGCGCAAGCTCGCCTCCGAAGAGCTCGAACAGCTCGGCCTCGCCAAGGCGAGCGATGTCATCGACGCCGCGATCATCCGCCAGCCGAAGGCTTATCCGGTCTATGACGGCGAATACCGCGCCGCACTTGATGTGCTGGAAGAGTGGCTCCTGAGCCTTGAAAACTTCCAGACCGTCGGCCGCAACGGGCTGCACCGCTACAACAACCAGGACCATTCGATGCTGTCGGCGATGCTGGCCGCGCGAAATATCCTTGGCGAGGATCATGACGTCTGGACCGTCAATGTCGAACGGTCCTATCATGAGGAATTCGAGGTCAGCAAACCGTCCAAACCGACAGTGCGTTCGGCGGTTGCGGCGGAATAGATGACAACCGGCATCCAGCCAGCACATGGCGCGGGTGCCGGTCGGGTGCGGGGGTAGGGTTTCGATATGGCTAGGTCGGGCCGGCCGCAGTCGGGCGGCGTCCTCGGAAACGTCTATCTTTTCTGGCTGATCCTTGCGCTGCCGGCGATGGCGATGGGGTTTGCCGCGCTCGTCCTGCACAAACGGCTTCCCTATTTCGACTGGTCGGGGCTTTTGTCCTGCTGGCTTCTCGTTGCCGCGATGGCGGTGACGCCCTTGCAGCTGATGTTCGGACCCATGCCCTGGCTGCGCGTCAGGCGGCGCTACATCGGGGTCGCGAGCTTTGGCTATGCCGCCATCCATTTGCTGTTCTGGCTGAAATCGGCGAACTGGGCGAAGCTGATCGGCAGTTTCTCGCGGGTGGAGGTGCTGACCGGGTGGCTGGCCATCGCGATCATGCTGATCATGGCGGCGACATCCTTTGACGGCGCGGTCAAGGCCATGGGGCCGAGGTGGAAAACGCTTCAGCGCTGGGTCTATGCGGGCGCGATCCTGACGCTGGCGCATTGGGTGCTGACCGACAAGAACTGGCAGCTGATCGCGGTATCGACGGTGCCCCTGATCGCGGTGCAGGTCTGGCGCATCGTCCGTTACCGGCGGCGGATGCGGGGGGCCTAGGGCCGTCCGGCGGCGTTACGGGGGGCGTAGTTTTTGCGTAGTTTTCCTGTAGTTCGCGCGTAGGTTTCCTGTAGCTCGGTTTCGCGGACGCGGGCAGGCATTGTGGTCCGCCCGCCAGAGGTGGCGATGACCCGTGGTCTGGCCTTGTCGCTTCGGCGCGAGTGGAGGGTGGCGGAGGGCCGCGGTCAGCCGCTGCTGCCGCCCCGTGGTCCGCGCTTTATCCCCGCCATGTCCGCACGACCGCGATCCCCGCGCGAGCGTTGCCAAAGCGGCTGGCCACCGGGGCGGCCATCCGCTGCCCGGGGGCGCTGGAGCGCTGTTAACCCCGGGCGGGGTGGGCCGACAAGGCGGCGCATGACCGGCATTGCCATATCAACACGGTCAAGCTCGGGTTTGTGGAGCGGGCCGTGGATTGGCCGTATTCGTCGATTCGTCGCGACATGGCGCAAGGGATCGTGGGACCGGAATGGTCCGGGATCGTCACCGACGGCGGGTTCGGGGAGTAGGGTGGGTGAAACCCACCGTTTTCGCGAGGTCAGAGAGGGGGGAATGGTGGGTTGGCAGTCACCCTAAGCTTGCTACGGCTTTTTATCCACCGCTAAATTCAATTCTGGCACAGTAGGTCTCTTTCGTTGAGAAAGTGATCTGACCAGTTGTGGGCGACGTGTTCTCTAATAGTGCTTCGACAACGCGGTCGCTGAATAGTTGCGTGTCTTTTTGGAAGAATGAAACTTGAGGCATACTCTCAATTTGACCTGTAGCGCCTGAGAGAGTTGCCGAACTAGATTCAAATGCAATCAATCCGGAGAAGATACCCGGGAGTCGAATTGAATAACCGGTTACATCGCCCAAGCTGGTCTTTTTTGGCTTTAACACAGCGCTAAAGAAATCACACGTGCCACCCGTATTATCGAATCTACCTGACACAACCTCGAAGTCGCGACGGTTACAGAGGCCAGTACCGACCGAGCTTAAAACCGTCTGAAGATCGTCCATCGAAGTTGTGTGAGGGTCGCCCCCAGTGACAACTTCCCTGACGAACTTGTATAGAGCCCTAGACGCGGCTGCTTCTATGGGTTTTGCAGGATTCAATACTGACTTCGCGCACATCGGGTCGTCGTTATCGCAGAGCTCTGCGCATGAAGTCTCGGGAGGTCGCACTGCCTCGGGCGGAATTGGCTTCGCCGCAACAGGCCCACCGGCGCAGTCATCTGTGAAGCACGCTTCGGTAACCCTGTATGCCCAAGCATCGACCTTATTGAAGAGAGCCTCAGTTACTTCGCAGCCAAGAGGCTCCTTCTGTTTTGGGTTCACCCTAACGACCTTGCTGATAGATTCTTCCGGCCGCGTCGGATCATTTAGGTGCCGTACACGCTCAAGATACCGAACAGTTATTTCGCGGCTTGGGTGGTTATTGCCAATATCATACTGGAACTTCCGGTCATCTCCGGGATACGGTAGGCAAGCCAGAGATGAAGATTGCTGCTTAATAACGCTCGCGCATTGAATTGCGGTTTCGCAAACTGGCTTGACAGGCACATGAGCGCCACCGCAGGACGTCAGCAAAATTGCTATTCCAAATAAGATCCCAATAAGTACTAAGGGACGCCTATAAAATCTAATCAGCATGAAACCCCCTCACGCCCACATGCAGGAAGACTTCTATGTAGTAGAAGACATATGCTAGCATGCAAATCTTAAATCAGCCAACTATAATCTTGTGACGCACGCGTTTGCATTGCGATTGCTTTCACGCACTCTTTGAGCGCGCATGCAAAGCCCAAGCAATCCGGTCACTTCAGCGGCTGAATTTCTTGTACTTCACCCGCTTCGGCTCCACGCTATCCGGCCCCAGCCGCCGGATCTTGTCTTCCTCATAGGCCTCGAAGTTGCCTTCGAACCATTCGACATGGGCCTCGCCCTCGAAGGCGAGGATATGCGTGCAGAGGCGGTCGAGGAAGAAGCGGTCGTGGGAGATGATGACGGCGCAGCCGGCGAAGTCGTCGAGGGCGGCTTCCAGTGCCTGAAGCGTTTCGACGTCGAGGTCGTTCGTGGGTTCGTCGAGCAGAAGGACGTTGCCGCCCGAGCGCAGCAGTTTCGCCATGTGGACGCGGTTGCGTTCGCCGCCCGAGAGAAGCCCGACCTTTTTCTGCTGGTCGCCGCCCTTGAAGTTGAAGGCGGAGCAATAGGCGCGGGAGTTCATGGAGACATCGCCAAGTTCGATATGTTCGGCGCCGCCGGAAATCTCTTCCCAGACCGTCTTGTCCGCACCCAGCGCGTCGCGGGACTGATCGACGTAAGCGAGCTTCACCGTGTCGCCATAGGTCACCGTCCCGGCATCGGGTTTCTCCTGCCCGGTCAGCATGCGGAAAAGCGTGGTTTTCCCCGCGCCGTTCGGGCCGATGACGCCGACGATGCCGCCGGGGGGGAGCGCGAAGGAGAGATCCTCGATCAGCTGCTTGTCGCCCATGTGCTTCTTCAGGCCTTCGACCTCGATCACCTTGCCGCCAAGGCGGGGGCCGTTCGGGATGATGATCTGGGCGCGGGTCAGCTTGTCACGCTCTGACTGGTCGGCGAGTTCGTTGTAGCGGTCGATACGGGCCTTTTGCTTGGACTGTCGGGCCTTGGCGCCGGCGCGGATCCATTCCAGTTCGCGTTCCAGCACCTTCTGCCGCGCCTTGTCCTCGCGTGCCTCATGCGCCAGCCGCTTGGCCTTCTGTTCCAGCCACGCGGAATAGTTGCCCTCATAGGGAATGCCGCGACCACGGTCGAGTTCAAGGATCCAGCCGGTGATGTCGTCGAGGAAGTAGCGGTCATGGGTGACGATCAGGATCGTGCCCGCGTATTCGATGAGGTGCTTTTGCAGCCAGGCGATGGTTTCGGCGTCGAGGTGGTTGGTCGGTTCGTCGAGGAGCAGCATGTCGGGCGCTTCAAGCAGCAGCTTGCAAAGCGCGACGCGGCGGCGTTCGCCGCCGGAGAGCGTGGCCACTTGGGCCTCGTCGGGCGGGCAGCGGAGCGCCTCCATCGCGACGTCGATCTGGCTGTCGAGGTCCCAGAGGTTTTCGGCGTCGATCTCGTCCTGGAGCTTCGCCATTTCGTCGGCGGTCTCGTCGGAATAGTTCATGGCGAGTTCGTTGTAGCGGTCGAGCTTGGCCTTCTTGGCGGCGACGCCGAGCATGACGTTGCCGCGCACGTCGAGCGTTTCGTCAAGCTGGGGTTCCTGCGGCAGGTAGCCGACGGTCGCGCCCTTGGCGGCCCAGGCCTCGCCCGAGAAATCCTTGTCGATCCCGGCCATGATGCGGAGGAGCGTGGACTTACCCGCGCCGTTGACGCCGACGACGCCGATCTTGACGCCGGGCAGGAAGTTCAGGCGGATGTTCTCAAAGCACTTCTTGCCGCCGGGATAGGTCTTGGAGACGCCATCCATGTGGTAGACGTATTGGTAGGATGCCATTTTTTCCTCCGCGATCCGGTGTGGCCTTCTCCTCTAGTCAAGAGTGCCGGGAAGGGCAATTGGCGGTAACAAAAAAGGCCGCCCGGAGGCGGCCTTTGGCAGGTCGCTTGACCGGTCTCAGTTCCGGCTGTCGAGTGCGTAGAGGCCGCTGCCGATCAGGGCCTGCACGACGAGCGCGACGGCCCAGTAGGCAGGGTATTCCCAGCCGCCGCCCGCGTTCGAGAAGAAGAAGCCGGCCGACCAGTGGGCGGAAAAGACCGCGCCGAGGAGGACGGGGACGAGCGCGAGCGAGACGAGGCGGGTCTTGAAGCCCACGATCAGGGTGAGGCCGCCGAAAAGCTCGGCCGCGATCACGAGGTAGGCGAGAAAGCCGGGCAGGCCGATGCTTTCGAAGAAGCCCGCGGTGCCGGCGGGGGTGAAGATCGCGATCTTCAGCCAGGCATGGGCGAGGAAGAAGACGCCGTTGGTGACGCGCAGGATAAGAGCGGCAAGCTCCGTGCGGTCGGTGGCGACCGGCGTGGCAAGGGTGGACGTTGTCATGGGTGCTCTCCGAGGAATGAAATTCTGTGGGAGAGAATTGATCGGTCAGGGGCATTCGGGCAATTCGGTGAAATCCAACAGGATATGTGCGCTAATGCGCAATAATCTGCGGTTATGGCGAAATTACGTCTATCAGCGCACAGACGTCACAGCCGCTTCTCGAACCAGTGATGCGCGTAGGGTTCGGTGTTGAACGGCGCGATCTCGGTCCAGCCAAGCCGGCGGTAGAGCGCGATGGCCTCGGCGAGCGTCCGGTTGGTGTCAAGGCGCAGGACCGTCATGCCGAGCGCGCGGGCGCGGGTTTCGGCCATCTCCATCAGGCGGGTGGCGAGGCCCATGCCGCGGGCGGCGGGCGCGATCCAGAGGCGCTTGATCTCGCCCGCCTCGCTGCCATTTCCCTTCAGGGCGACGCAACCGAGAGGGACGCCGTCGCATTGTGCGATGAGGAAGGCGCCGAGCGGCGGGCGGAGCGCTTTGGCCTCCGGGTCGAGGCTTCGTGTGACGTCAAAACCGGTGTCGAAGCGGCGCGCGAGGGTGGCGTAGTATTCGCCAAGGCACCAGCGCGCCTCGGGTGTTTCCGGATCGGTTTCGGCGAGTTCGATCCTGTCGCGGGCAAGTGCGGTCGCGATCAGGTCCATTGCGGCCAGGAGCGCCTCGGCATTGCGGCGTTGCCGGGAGAGGAGCGCGGCCGCGCGGGCATCAGAGAGCCGGTCGTAGGCGGCGATTTCCTTTTTTCCTTTCGGCGTGGGCCGGGCGATGCGGCGGCGGCGGTCGGAAGGAGAGGGCTCGGTCACGATCAGCCCCTCCTCCTCTAGTCCGCGCAGGAGCCGGCTGAGAAGCCCGCTGTCGAGACGCATGTTTACCCGAAGCCTGGCCAAATCACAGCCAGCTGGGCCGATGGCGCAGAGCACCCGCGCGGCACCGAGCGGCCTGCCACGCCCGAGGAAGGAGGTATCAAGCGCGCCCACCTCGGCGGTCACGGTGCGGTTGAAACGGCGGATGCGGGCGGTGGGGTCGGTTTGCATGATATCTGACATTAGTCAGGTATTTTCCGCACGCAAGATCAATTCCCCGTTGCTGCCTTGCGCCGGACCGGGGATTGCGGTTTCACTGGCGCGCCGGGTCCGGACCGCGGGCCGACAAGGAAGGAACGACAATGCACTATCAGCCGGCCGTAGACCGCTACAGCAGGATGCAGTACCGCCGTTGCGGGCGTTCGGGGCTGAAGCTGCCGGCGGTTTCGCTGGGACTTTGGCACAATTTCGGGGGTGATACGGCCCATGACACGAAGCGGGCGATCTGCCGCGCGGCCTTCGATCATGGCATCACCCATTTCGACCTCGCCAACAATTACGGCCCCCCGCCCGGCAGTGCCGAGGAAGCGTTCGGGGAAATACTGCGGTCCGATTTTGCGGGATACCGCGACGAACTGATCATTTCGTCCAAGGCAGGCTATCTGATGTGGGATGGACCCTACGGCGAATGGGGCAGCCGGAAATACCTGATCGCGAGCTGCGACCAGTCGCTGAAGCGCATGGGGCTCGACTATGTCGACATCTTCTATTCGCATCGCTTCGACCCCGACACGCCGCTTGAGGAGACGATGTGCGCGCTTGACCATATCGTGCGGTCTGGGCGGGCGCTTTATGCCGGCATCTCCTCCTACAACTCGAAGCGGACCCGCGAGGCGGTGGCGATCCTGAAGGATCTGGGAACGCCGTGCCTGATCCACCAGCCGTCTTACAACATGCTGAACCGGTGGGTGGAGCGCGACGGGCTGACCGATACGCTGGAGGACCTTGGAATCGGCTCCATTGCCTTCACGCCGCTCGCGCAGGGCATGCTAACGGCGAAATACCTCAGGGGCGTGCCCAAGGGCAGCCGTGCAACCCAGGGCAAGAGCCTGCAGCCGGGCATGATCAGCGAACGCGCCGTGGAAAGCATCCGCGGGCTGAACCGGATCGCCGAGGGGCGGGGGCAGACACTGGCGCAGATGGCGATCGCCTGGGTTCTGCGCGGTGGCCGGATCACGACGGCGCTGATCGGCGCCTCGCGCCCCGAACAGGTTGTCGACTGCGCGGGGGCCGTCGGCAATCTCGACTTCACCGAGGCGGAATTGGCCGCGATCGACCGGCTTGCGGCAGAGGAGGATATCAACCTCTGGGCGCGATCCTCGGAGGAGGTGTGAACCGCGCAGGACTTCCTGTCGCGACGGCAGGGATGTCCGTCGGGCTTCTTGGGGGGTCTTTCGACCCAGCCCATGCGGGCCATGCCCATATCACGCACGAGGCGCTGAAGCGCTTCGGGCTAGACCGCGTCTGGTGGCTCGTCTCGCCGGGCAATCCCCTGAAAGCGCGACAGCCGGCGCCGATGGCAGAGCGGATCGCACGGGCGAAGCAGGTCATGAACCACCCGCGCGTCATCATCAGCGATATCGAGGCGCGATTGGGGACCCGCCATACCGCCGAGACATTGCGGCGGCTTATGGCGTTATACCCCGGGGTACGGTTCGTCTGGCTGATGGGTGCGGATAATCTGGCGCAGTTTCACCAGTGGCAGAACTGGGAATGGATCATGTGCAATGTGCCGGTCGGCGTCTTCGCCCGACCTAGTGCGCGACTTGAGGCGCGGGGGGCACGTGCGGCGGAGGAGTATGCGCGGCACAAACTGCCCTCAGAAGCGGCCGCGCTGTTGCCCGGGTCAAGGCCACCTGTCTGGTCCTTCCTTGACGTACCGATGGTGAACCAGTCTTCGACGGCGATCCGTGCGCGGGGTGACTGGTGAGCAGAGGCGATACTGGCGGGGGCGGCCCATCGCTGACGGGAAAGATCAATCTCGGGGGTTGCCTGATCCTTCGTGCTGGGCGAGATTTCCGGCCCAAACGCAGGGAGTGGGCATGAGCGGGTATTCGCGGCGGTTCGTGATTGGCGGGGTCATCGCCGGATGCGCCAGCCAGGCCTTCGCCAATGCTCCGTCAAGATCGCTGCGCCCGCGCGCGCGACCCGCCGCACTGGTCAGGGCGGGAGCCAAGGGTGCCACGGCGCCCTTGGCAGCCGACCTGATCGCCGAAGCGCGGCTTGGGGGCAAGGTCAGCTTTGTCATCGCCGATGCAAAGAGCGGCGCAGTTCTGGAAGATGAGCGTGGCAGCCTGCCGATGCCACCGGCGAGCACGGCGAAAATCGTCACATCGCTTTATGCGATGGAGATGTTGGGGCCGGGATACCGGTTTCCGACGCGGTTGATCGCGACCGGGCCGGTCGCTTCGGGCCGGATCGCGGGCAATCTGGTTCTGGCGGGCGGCGGCGATCCGGTGCTGTCGACGGACACCCTGGGCGACATGGCGCTGGAACTTGCGCGCGGCGGCGTCAAGGGCGTGACGGGCGAGTTTCAGGTCTGGGGGGGCGCGTTGCCCTATCTGGCGGAGATCGACCGGGGGCAGCCGGACTACCTCGGCTACAATCCTGCTGTTTCGGGGCTGAACCTGAATTTCAACCGGGTCAATTTCGTCTGGAAGCGGGCGGGTGCCGACTATGAGGTGGGTATGGATGCGCGGGCGGAGCGGTTTGCGCCACCTGTCTATTCGGCCCGAATTTCCATCGTGGACCGGGACTTGCCCGTCTACACCTATCAGAAGGGCGGCCGTTACGAGGACTGGACCGTCGCGCGGAGCGCGCTTGGCAAGGGGGGCAGCCGCTGGCTGCCGGTGAGGCGTCCCGATCTGTATGCGGGTGACGTTTTTCAGACGCTGGCGCGGGCGGCCGGCATCCCTTTGCCAGGGGTGGGGGTCGCGGCGTCGTTGCCGAAGGGGAGGGTGCTGGTCGAACGCCAGAGCGATGCGCTGCGGACCCTTCTGACAGAGATGATGCGCTATTCGACCAACATGACGGCCGAGGCGGTCGGGATGGCGGCGTCCTTGACGCGGGGGGCCAATTCGCATGTCGCCTCGGGCCGGGAGATGAGCCGCTGGCTGAATGAGCGGGCTAGCGTAACCTCAGCGCGGCTTGTCGACCATTCCGGGCTGGGCGGGGCGTCGCGGATTTCGGCAGCCGACATGGTCGCCATCCTTGTCCGCCTGGGGCCGGGGGCCGAATTGCGGGACATGATGAAGGACTATTCCTTCCGTGACGATGCCGGGCGCAAGCTGAAAACCCAGCCGATCCACGTGAATGCGAAGACCGGGACGCTGAATTTCGTTTCGGCACTCGCCGGATACATGACCACGCCTGGCGGGCGGGAACTGGCCTTCGCGATATTCACCGGTGATGTCGCACGGCGCGATGCCGTGCCGGCCACGCAACGCGAGCGGCCGGAAGGCGGCAAGGCTTGGGTGTCGCGCGCCCGGCACCTGCAGCAGCAGCTTGTCGAGCGCTGGGCTGTGGTTCACGACGCCTGACGGGCGGTCAGCTCAGATGCAAACGCTGACGGTGGACATAGCCGCCCGACTGGGGCGCCGGGTTGACCAGAAGGAGCGGTTTGTCATCGGCGCTGACAGATGCGGGAAGCGCCGTTTCGGAAGGATCGGCCTGGCGGAGGCGATCCTTCAGGCTGATGATCGTTGCCGAGGGCGTGGACACCTCTGGTCCTGCGGTTGTCGCAAGGTTGAAGAGCACCACCTTTTGCGCCGTGGCAGGATGGACCTCCTGCAGGTTCGATGTGGAGGCCGCATGTTCCAGAAAGCCGAGGCCGAGGCCGATGGTCCCCGTTTCAGATTTGCGAAACGGGCGAGTTTCGATCCGGCAGGCGCCGCGCAGAAGGCTGAACATGTTGATGGCCGCGTTGATTTCGGCCTTGGCGATATCCTCCATCCCCACCGGAGTGGCGCTGTCGTAGATCACACGCGGACGGAAAAAGTGCATCCACAACGTGGAGGTCGAGGCTTGGCAAATAGCGAACGACCGGATGGTGGCGCCGTCGAACCTGATCTGCAGGCTGTATTGCCGCGCCGTAAGGGCGATTTCGCAGGGGCGGGGATTGGCCCGCAGAGTTTCGATGAGGCCCCTTCGGCACTCAGCCAAGGGCAGATTGACGGCAGATTCCTTGCCGGCAAGGGAGTCGAGAACAGACATGACACGCATACTAGATACCTTGGACTTAACAAACTTGTGCCGGGTTCCGGCGATTAACAGGGGCAGGAACAGCCGCCGCTGTGCAGTAATTCGAAAGACCTCCGCAAATATTCACTCTGCTTTGCCAACTAGCTGGGTAATGCGGCCAAATATCGGCGATTACTAGGAAAAACAGCATCTACAGGGTGCCCCGGGGCTTTCTTGCATCACTCATACAAGGGCTATTCTGTGCCGAATTGTGTTCGAATTGTGGCAAAGGGCGCTTCCGGCCCCGAAAATGCCACACTGTCAGCCGGGGCGGAACAATATTGGCGGCAGCGCGGTTTTATTGAGTGAAGGAGGGCCCGGAGGCCGAAAAAACGATTCTCACGGCAGGGCGCGCGCGTCAGAGCGTCAGGTGCCGCGCCCGTGCGCCGCGTTCGATCGCGGCGGCATGGAGCCGGTCGATGGTCAGTTCATGGCGCATTTCTTCAAGAAGCCGCAGTTCGGTCTGGCGGATCGTGCCGTCGGCGGCGGCAACATCGCAGGCCAGCGCATAGGCCGTTTCCCAAAGACGTTCGGGCAGAGCGGAGCGGACCATTGCGAAGAGCGTGTCGAGACCGTCCTCCTCCTCCATCAGCGCATAGACGGTCGCTGCCACTTCGCGGACGTTGTCCATGTCGTAATCGGCGAAGACCGGCAGGTGATTGACCTGCCGTTCGATGGCGACGAGTTCGGAGGTCCGGATCGATTCATCGGAGACCGAGACAGTGACCATGAGCGCGACGAGCGCATCCTGCGCTGAAAAGGCGGGAAGAGTATGTGACAAGCGGAATTTCCTTCGCTGGCTTCCTGCGCAAATTATTGACGATAGGCGCCCTGTTCAATAGGAACCGGGGCCTGTGGCACGGGGCCCGTGCCGTCCGATCCTGGAAAAGTGTGATCAAATGTCCAATCTGCGCGACGCTGCGATGAATTCCAAAGCCTGGCCTTTCGAGGAAGCGCGTCGCGTATTGAAACGGTATGAGAAAAAGGACCCCGAAAAGGGGTACGTCCTCTTCGAGACGGGGTATGGCCCAAGCGGGTTGCCGCATATCGGCACCTTTGGCGAGGTCCAGCGCACGACGATGATCCGGCGGGCGTTCGAGATGATCTCCGACATTCCGACGCGGCTGATCTGCTTTTCCGACGATCTCGACGGGATGCGGAAGGTGCCGGACAATGTGCCCGATCCGGTGGCGTTGCGCGCGCATCTTCAATTGCCGCTGACGTCGGTTCCCGATCCTTACGGGGAATATGAGAGCTACGGGCATCATAACAATGCGATGTTGCGGCGGTTTCTGGATACGTTCGGATTTGAATACGAATTCATCAGTGCGACGGATTTCTATAATTCGGGTCGGTTCGATCCGATCCTGCGGCGCTGCGCGGAACGCTATCACGCGATCATGGATATCATGCTTGCCTCGCTCCGGGAGGAGCGGCAGCAGACTTATTCCTGTTTCCTGCCGATCCATCCGGAAACGGGGCGCGTTCTTTACGTGCCCATGAAGAATGTGGACGCGGCGAAAGGCGAGATCACCTTTGACGACGAGGCGGGTCGGGAATGGACGCTGCCGGTGACAGGTGGCCATGTGAAGCTACAGTGGAAGCCCGACTTCGGTGCCCGCTGGGCGGCGCTCGACGTCGATTTCGAGATGTACGGCAAGGATCATTCGACCAACACGCCGATCTATGACGGTATCTGCGAAGTGCTGGGTGGCAAGAAGCCGGAGCACTTTACCTATGAGCTTTTCCTCGATGAGAACGGGCAAAAGATTTCGAAGTCGAAGGGCAACGGGCTGACCATCGACGAATGGCTGACCTATGCGGCGACGGAAAGCCTTGGCTATTTCATGTATCAAAAGCCCAAGACGGCGAAGCGGATGCATTTCGACGTCATCCCGAAGGCGGTGGACGAATATCACCAGCAGTTGCGCGCCTTCCCTGACCAGTCGATCGAACAGCAACTCGCCAACCCGGTCTGGCATATCCATGACGGCAACCCGCCGGCATCGGATATGGTTGTGCCTTTTGCTATGCTGCTGAACCTCGCCTCCGTTGCCGGGGCGAAGGACAAGTCTGGCCTTTGGGGGTTCATCCGCCGCTATGCGCCGAACGCGACGCCCGAGGCCAACCCGCAACTTGATAAGGCCGCGGAATTCGCCGTGCGCTATTTCCGCGATTTCGTTGCGCCCAAGCGGGTTTTCCGGTTGACGAGCGACAAGGAGCGGGCGGCGATGGAGGATCTGGCCGCACGGCTGAAAAGCTGGGATGGCGGGCTGGACGCGGAAGCCCTGCAGACGATGGTCTTTTCGGTCGGCACGGAGCATGGCTTCGAGCCCCTTCGCGACTGGTTTACCGCGCTTTACGAGGTGCTGCTTGGGGCGAGCCAGGGTCCGCGCTTTGGTGGGTTCATTGCGCTTTACGGCGTGGATGAAACGATCGCCCTGATCGAGAAGGGGCTGCAAGGTACGCTTGCGGCATGATAGGTTCGGGCGCATGGCAGATGCACCCGATATCCTGACTGTCTACCGCGACATTGCCGAGACGGTCGGTGGGCTGGCCCTGAAGGGCAAGGCCATGCGCTACACGGCCGTCAACGGCAATATGTTCAGTTTCCTTGATGAAGGCGGTTTGTGTTTGCGGCTGGCCGCGGCTGACAAGACCGAGTTCGGGGTGCGGTACGGCACCGGCGATGTCTTGCGTTATGGCAGCGTCATGCGCGGCTATGTGCCGGTGCCGCCCGAGTTGATCGCGGATGCGCCATCCCTGGCGGGTTGGTTCCGCAGGAGCCTCGACTTCGCGCAGAGCCTGAAGCCAAGGCCCGGAAAGGGGTGATGGCGCCGGCCGTCAGTCACGCCAGATGTCCCACCAGCCCCGCCAGCGCCGGGCGAGACCGGCCGCCGGTTCGGACAGGAAACGAGCACCAAGCGCGCCGGCATTTGTCAGAAGGCTCTGTTCATCTTCGACGGCGGCGGCGGCCATTTCGCCGGCATCTGGCCTGTCGCCGAGGGCGGCGATGAGCAGCGCCAGATCGCGGGCCTCGCCCAGCGTTTCGCCGAGCGTGTCCGCGGCGGCGACGTGATGGGCCATCATTTCGGGCCAGATCGGTGCGAGAAGGCGTGCGTGATACCAGTGATCCTTGACCCTTTTGCGCCAGGCATGGAGGTGATCGCCGGTGGGTTCGGCAAGCGCGCGCCGCATCGCCTTTTGCGCAGCGGTCCAGGTCTTTTCGAGGCCATCCGACATCGCGTCGAAACCATGCGCAGCGATTTTCCAGCCCTTGATGCGGTTTTCGACAGCGACGATGGCGGCGAGATGTTCCTTTAGAAGCGTTTCTGCCTCGGCCGCGTCAGGCGCATGTGACGGTGTCACGATCGTCTCACGCAGTGCGGCGAGGGTTGTTGCCGGCAGATGCGTATGGCGTGCGACCCTGTCAAAGGTAAGGGCCAAAGCGTCGGCATCCCGCAGGTCGGAGATAAGACGTGCCGCATCGCGCAACGCCGTGTCCTCGGCGGCGAACGCCTTGAAATGCGGTTCCACCAGCCGAAGAAGGGCGCGGGTTTTCTTGACGTTCTTGCGCAGTTCGCGGACCTTTTCACCCTGGGCGCGGTTGGGGTCAAGCATCAGGTTGCGCGATGCTTCCAGCCGCTTACGCACGAGCTTGCGGACGGATTTGGAGATGCTATGGTCGTCGCGGGAGAAGCTGAAGGCCATTCTGAAGAAGAGTCCTGATGCGATTGTGTTTTGGCCGAGAGGGCAAGGCGCACTAAACTGCAGGAGTGTAATGGCAATGTGACGGACGCTCTGATGAGCATTCTTCGGGCATTGGTGGTTGTCGCTGCGGTTCTGGCCGCCCTGCCGGCAAGGGCAGATGACGGCGTGGCGATCCGCGATGTGATCAACAACCAGATTGCGGCGTTCGGTACCGGCGATCTGACCGGGGCCTTCGCTTTCGCGTCCCCGACGATCCGCGGCCTTTTCGTCACGCCCGAAAATTTCGGTCGGATGGTTGAGAGCGGCTATCCGATGATCTGGCGCCCCTCAAAGGTCGATTTTCTGGATCTGCGGGAGGAGGATGGCAGAATTCTGCAGCGCCTTTCGGTTCGTGACAAAGCGGGGCGCGAGTTTCAATTCGACTACGAGATGACGCTGGGGCCGGATGGCTGGCGCATCAATGGTGTCTATCCGGTTCCGATGCCGGATGTCGGTGTCTGACGACGGGCGTACGCTGCCCTAACCGACGGGTGAGGCTTTTGCCGTAACACTTGCCGCACGAGCGCCCCTGGCGGGCAGCGAATTCATCAGCACGAGCATGACGAGTGTCGCGTCAGAGATGACGTCGCGAACCGGCGGATTGTTCCGGCCGGGGCGTGAAGGCTCGGCTGGGCGAACCGGAACAGACGAGAGGTCTTTGAATGAACAAGGCGGTAACCGACGGGCTGGTGCTGACGCCACCGGCATTTGAGAACGGTCTCGATGTCTGGTCGAGCGGCGATGGTACGCCGGGTTCGCCGAATTACGCGGGCGCCGGCAATGCGGCCTTTGTTCCGGCGGATCAGGATTTTGGCGGCTGCCTTGAGCTGCAGAAGAACGCCAGCACGATGAAGCTGCGCTACACCGGCGACACGCCCCTGTTGCCGGGTTGCTACCTGCGGGTGACGGCCCGGGTCAAGGCGATGAGTGGCAACCTGCCTTCGGTTCGGATTGCCGCCTGGGCAGGTGGCGCTGGTGGTGCGCATGTGCCGGGTGTTGTCGAAACCGGGGTGAGCGTGCCGCTGACCGCCTATGGCCGGGTCGAGACGGTGCAGGCGATCATCGGCACCGGTACGCGGACCGGGGTCGACATGGCCTGGGGGACCGGCGCGATTTTCGGGCATTTCGGGATCGACCTGACGGGGCCGAATGGCGGTGTCGTTCGGATCGACGACATCGAGATCGAGGATGTCACGTCGTTCTTTCTGCGAAACATGATGGATTGGGTCGATGTGCGCGACTATGGCGCCATCGGCAACGGTTCGGTCAACGACGCGGCGGCCTTTGCCGCGGCCGATGCCGCCGCCGTCGCTTCGGGTCAGGAGTTGCTGGTTTCGGCAGGGACATATTTCCTCGACGCCGACCTGACGCTCGGCGCGCCGGTTCGTTTTGAAGGCAGGGTGACGATGCCCGACAACCGGCGGCTGGCGTTGACGCGGCGGTTCGATCTGCCGACCTATGCCGATGCGTTCGGCGACGAGGAGCTGGGTTTCAAGAAGGCGTTCCAGGCGCTGCTGAATTTTTCGGATCATGAATCGCTCGATCTCGGCGGGCGGCGGATCGAGGTGACGGCCCCGATCGACATGCAGGCGGCGGTGAACAACAAGAACGTCTTCGCCACCCGGCGCGTCATTCGCAACGGCCAGTTCAACGTGATCCCGGGTACGGCCTGGGACACGGTGACAGTGACATCGCAGGCAAGCTACAACCCGGCCAGTCAGACGACCCTGACGGGGGTGGTGAACATCGCCAACATTCCGGTCGGATCGCTCGTGACCGGGACAGGCGTCGGCCGGGAAATTTATGTGACGGCGGCCAATGTGGGTGCCGCGACGCTGACGCTGAGCCAGCCGCTTTATGGGGCTGCCGGGACGCAGGTCTATACCTTCAGCCGGTTCAAATACATCCTCGACTTTTCCGGTTTCGCGCAACTTGACAAGCTGGTGCTGAGCGATATCGAGTTTCAATGTGCAGGCGAAGCGAGCGGCATCATGCTGCCGCCGAGCGGGGCCATCTTTCACATCCGCGACTGCTTCATCAACGGGCCGAAGGACCGGGGGATTACCTCGATTGGCACCGGATGTCAGGGGATGCTGATCGACAGGTGTCAGTTTCTTTCCAACGAGTCGCCCCTGCGGTCGCAGGACCGGTTGTCGATTGCGCTGAACGCCAATGCGAACGACCTGAAGATCCGCAATAACCGTGTGGTTCATTTCCGGCATTTCGCCGTTCTGGGCGGAACGGGGAACCTTGTTGTCGGCAATCACTGGTTTCAGGGTGATACGGAAACGGCTGGGCTGCGGGTGGCAGGGATCGTCTTGGTCGGGACGGATGTGAAGAGCACGATCACGGGGAACTACATCGACAATTCGATGGTCGAATGGACCAACGAATACGAGGCCGATCCCGATTTCGGCGTTCAGTATTCCTTCGGCGGGCTGACGATCACCGGCAACATTTTTACGGTCAGCGATGTGGCACCCTGGTTCAGCTGGATTGTCCTGAAACCTTATGGTGCCGGCCATTTCCTGCAGGGGCTGAACATGTCGGGCAACGTCTTCAAGGCCATTGGCGGTGCCATTGACCGGATCGAGAAGGTGGATACGACCTTTGCCACGCTAAACTACTCGCGCATGCGCAATGTCTGGGTGGAGGGCAATACGTTCACGGCCGTGACGCAGGTTACCGCCAATCCGGTGATGCTGCAGCACGATCAGGTGAGCGAGGCGACGACATGGACGGTCGATCCGGGGCCTTATCTGCCCTTCGGTGGCTGGGCCCGGAATGTCGACACGCTGGTGACCGAAGGCATGATTACCGGACCGGCGGGCGAGCGGCGCAGCGACATGCCGTTCGTCACGGTCGAGCAGGGCGCATCGAAGCAGCAGGTGACGGTCAACTGGCAGAACAGCGCCAAGGGTCGGTTGCAGATCAAGGTGCGGATGGATAACCCGAACTGACATCTGCGGCGGCTGGAGGGGGGCGCTGCCCCCTTCATTGCTGTCAGAGCGGCGGGGGCGGACGAACGGTGCTGAGGATTTCCGACCAGAGCAGCCGCTTGTCGACGGGTTTTGTGACGTAGCCGTTGATCCCGAGCGCAATGTATTTTTCCCGCTGATCTGGAAGCGCATCGGCCGTCAGGGCAATCACCGGAATGTCGGCCCAATTCTGACCCGAGCCCCGGATCGACTGAAAGGTGGCGACCCCATCGACGCCCGGCATGTTCATGTCGAGGAGGACGAGGTCGAATGGTTCGGCCTTCAGCCATTCCAGCGCCTCGGTGCCGCTGTCGGCTTCGGCATAGTCGATCCTGAGCGCATCCAAAAGCTGGCCGACGACGAAGCGGTTGGTTGCGATATCGTCGACGACGAGGGCGCGCAGGCGGCCGTAGACCGATTCTACGCCTGTCGCGGGCGGGTCGGCGATGGCGATAAAGGGCAGGTCGAGGGTTGCGGCACGGCGACCCTCCGGTCCTGTCAGAAACCGCGATTGCGCGCCCATGACGTCGGCGATCTTGTCAACGAAGGTTACGGCGAGTTCCACGTCGTGCGGCATGACGCCAATGGCTGGCCAAGTTGCGACTTCGCCAGGGTCGACATCGTTGGTGTGGATCGTCAGGTGCAGCCGATCCGGTCCGCCTTGCGCGCGGGAGCAGTGCAGCCTGAGCGCCGGGGTCGAAGCAGGGGTTCCGGCACTGGTGTAGTCGCAAAGATGATTGAGCGACTTTCGCAAGAGCAGCGGATCGAAACGACCCAGTTCGGGCACATCGTCTGCGAAATCCGCCGTGAGGGTGAGGCCTGAGCCAGTCCTTTCGGTCGAAAGCAGCGCCGCGGCGGCATTTATCTCCTGGCGGAAGGCGGCCGTTACAGGGTTGAAGCGAATCTGACCCTCGGCCGCGGAGGCAAGGTCGAGCACATCCTCGATAAGGGTCCTGAGTGTCCGGGCGGCTTCTTCCACCTTGCCGGCATATTCGTGGGACGACACAACCTTGCCGCCTTCGCGGATGATCTGGCTGTAACCCAGAATGGTGTTCAGCGGTGTGCGGATTTCGTGGTTCATGGCAGAGAGGAAACGGGACTTCGCCTCGCTAGACGATTTCGCGAGTTCGATCGACTGCACCAGTTCGCGCTGGGTCCGGTAGTTCTGCTGAAGGGCCGAGACGAAGTAGCCAAGCAGGACGATGGCGCCGACAAGGGCGACCAGTGCAAGGCCGGGGTCGGCGCCGGACAGATAGGCATAGACAGGCATCCAGAGCAGCGTCAGAGCCGGAGGTATGCCGCTGATCAGTCCGTAGGTCCGATTGGCCGAACGCACGACACAGATGTTCAACAGCGCGCCGATCACGGCGATGGCCGACACGAACCCGAGCATCGGTTCCGCCTGGAACCAGACGAGCAGGGCGGGCACGCTGAAATTTGCGAAGCCAAGGAAGGATACAGTGGCGATGGCCGCAAAGCTGCGGGCGGTCGGACGTTTTTCGAATTCTGTCAGCAGCCGGTGTTGAAGCGCCTCAAGACCGATATTGAGGAGATAGACGAGAAACATGAACCAGAACGGCAGAAAGAAGCCGAACAGGATACAGGTCATCGCCATGCCGACTTGACGCGAGGGAAGGTCCGTCGCGAGCCTTTCCTTCTGGCGCAGGACGTCGTCCTGCCAAGTCGGCCGCTCTACCATAGGAACTCGCTGAACGCAGCTTCAACAACCCCTTGTTTTTGGGGCGATGTTTCATGAACCGTTACATCAACCGATCTTAAGGTCATTCGGGCCAAGTGCATAGGCTTTTGCGAATCCCGCGTTGAGATTTGCGGCATCAATGTCGAATGCGACGAAGTGGAAATCGGCAAAATCCACGTAGAGTTTTGATTTTGGGTGCCATTTCAGCCAGGCTGCCCGCAGGTCCAGTCTTCGCGCCTCGTCTGGCGCGACGAACCGAGATGTCACCTGCAGGGAAAGGCGGGGATGGTTCAGCGGGTCGCCCCGTTCGCCCGCCTCACCGAGGAGGAGCGAGGCGCGCGGGTCCTGGCGCAGGGCGCGGCTGTGCAGCGCAAGATCGGAGACGAGCGACAGCCCGGTCCCGTCCCCAGACAGGCCGAAAGCGATGCGGCTGAGGCACGGCGCACCGGTATCCGGGTGAATGACGCCGAGCGCCGCGATCCGTGATTTCCGCAGGATGGCGCGCGCGATTGCGCGTGCGTCGTCGTCGGCGGGCCTGACGGGGTTCTGCCTTTCCATCGCGGCTCCATATTCCTTGCCTATCGCCCAAGCGCTACCAACCATAGGGCATCGCAGCAATCTGAATCACCGGGCCATTGCCCTTGGCGTCGATTGCTGCAAGGTTTCCGCCGCGACCAAAAGGAGGATGCCGTGGCGATTGTACGACCGCTTGAAGAGGCCGAGATTGAGCCGACCTTGCTGGAGGAAGTCCAGTTCTTCAAAGGCCCCTTGGGGGTGATCCCGAATTCGGTGCGGACCATGGCCTATCGGCCCGAGATCGCCAGGGCGTTTACGGCGCTCAACGTCGCGGTGATGAAATGCCAAGGTGCCGTGACACCCGAATTCAAGCGGCTGATCGGCTATGTCACCAGCTATGTTTCTGGCTGCCGCTATTGCCAGGCCCACACGATCCTGGGGTCACAGCGTTTCGGTTCGAGTGAGGATCGGCTGAATTCTGTCTGGGACTTCGAGGAAAGCCCCCATTTCACCGAAGCGGAGAAGGCAGCGCTCGCTTTCGCGCATGGCGCGGCAGAGGTGCCGAACGGTGTGACGCCTGAGCTTGAACAAAGGCTGAAGGCGCATTGGTCGGATGGCGACATCGTCGAGATCATGGGGGTGATCGCGCTCTTCGGTTATCTCAACCGGTGGAACGATTCGATGGGTTCGGCGCTGGAGGATTTGCCGATCTCGGCCGGCGAGAAATACCTGGGCGATACGGGCTGGACGGTCGGCAAGCACCGCTGAGCGCGCGCGAATCGTCGGTCTGGCGCACGCCCATTCCGTGGGGCTTTGCCCGCAGAACGGTTCGCGCGTCGGCGGGCGAGTTTGGGGCTACCTGCGCGGCCGGTGAAAATCCGGCGCAGGATTTTCACCAATTCGTGAACAGCCAAGCGTTTGATATTTCGTGGCAAAACCAAAGCAGAATTGTGTCTATTTACAGAATTATCTTCTGTACTGTCAATTTATTTACAAAAAAATATAAAAAACAAAAAGGGTTACGAAAAATCTTACAACTAGTTTACAATACGGGCCAACTGGGGTGTCGGTGCGCAGGATGACCGTTTTCGGCGGGCAAGACCGGGGGCGCGCGACGTTTGCAAAAGGAGAGACCGATGGCGGCACAGGGGCAAACTGGGACCGAGGCGACAGCACTGCGCGAAATTCCGGCCGGATTTGAAAAGGCCCACGTCACCCCGGAAAGCTATGCCTCGGACTATGCCGCTTCTGTCAACGACCCCGAAGGGTACTGGGGCCGGCAGGGCAAACGGATCGACTGGATCAAGCCCTTCAGCAAGGTCAAGAATACCAACTTCGAATACGGCAAGGTGTCGATCAAGTGGTACGAGGACGGCACGCTGAACGTGTCCGCGAACTGTATCGACCGGCACCTGCCGAAGCGGGCCAACCAGACCGCCATTATCTGGGAACCCGACGATCCCAAGACCCCGGCCAAACACATCACCTACGGCGAATTGCACGACAAGGTATGCCGGATGGCCAATGTGCTGAAGGCGCAGGGGGTCCGGCGCGGCGACCGTGTCGTCATCTACATGCCGATGATCCCGGAGGCGGCCTATGCGATGCTGGCTTCGGCCCGCATCGGCGCCATCCATTCGATCGTTTTCGCGGGCTTCTCGCCCGATGCGCTGGCCAACCGGATCAACGATTCCGAAGCAAAGGTCGTTCTGACGGCGGATACCGCGCCGCGTGGCGGTCGTCGTACGGCGCTGAAGGCCAATACGGACGCGGCGCTTTTGCATTGCGATGACAAGGTGAAGTGCCTTGTCGTCAAGCACACTGGCGACCAGACCACCTGGGTCGACGGCCGTGACGTCGACGTTCTGGCCGAAATGGCCGCCGCCGGCGCGGAATGCCCGCCTGAGGAAATGGGGGCGGAGGATCCGCTTTTCATCCTCTACACATCCGGTTCCACCGGCAAGCCGAAGGGTGTCGTGCATACGAGCGGCGGCTATCTCGTCTATGCCGCGATGACCCACCAGTTGACCTTCGATTATCAGGAAGGCGACGTTTACTGGTGCACCGCCGATGTGGGTTGGGTCACGGGGCACAGCTATATCGTCTACGGCCCGCTGGCCAATGGCGCGACCACGCTGATGTTCGAAGGTGTGCCAACCTATCCCGACGCGGGGCGTTTCTGGGAGGTCTGCGCCAAGCACAAGGTCAACCAGTTCTACACAGCCCCGACCGCCATTCGCGCGTTGATGGGCCAGGGGCCGGACTTTGTGACCAAGCACGATCTGTCGAGCGTCCGCCTGCTTGGCACGGTCGGCGAGCCGATCAACCCGGAGGCCTGGGTCTGGTACGACAAGTATGTCGGTCGCGGCAAATGCCCCATCGTCGATACCTGGTGGCAGACCGAAACCGGCGGCCATCTGATCACGCCACTGCCGGGCGCGACGAAGACGAAGCCGGGTTCGGCGACGCTGCCCTTCTTCGGCGTGCGGCCGGTCGTTCTGGACGCGACGAGCGGCAAGGAAATCGAAGGCAATGGTGTCGAGGGCGTTCTTTGCATCAAGGACAGCTGGCCCGGCCAGATGCGGACTGTCTGGGGCGACCACGATCGGTTCCAGAAGACCTATTTCAGCGACTACAAGGGCTACTATTTCACCGGCGACGGCTGCCGGCGCGATGAGGACGGCTATTACTGGATCACCGGTCGGGTTGACGATGTGATCAACGTGTCGGGCCACCGGATGGGCACGGCCGAGGTGGAATCGGCGCTGGTCGCACATGAAACCGTCGCCGAGGCGGCCGTCGTTGGTTATCCGCACGCCATCAAGGGGCAGGGCATCTACGCCTATGTCACGCTGATGAACGGGGTCGAGCCGACCGAAGACCTCCGCAAGGAACTGGTGAAGTGGGTGCGGACCGAAATCGGGCCGATCGCCTCGCCCGACCTCATCCAGTGGGCGCCGGGCCTGCCGAAGACCCGGTCGGGCAAGATCATGCGCCGCATCCTGCGCAAGATCGCCGAGAACGACTATGGCGCACTGGGCGACACCTCGACGCTGGCCGACCCTTCGGTCGTTGACGAACTCATCAACAACCGCATGAACCGGGGCTGAGCGCGATGACGGAGGCAATGACGTCCGCCGCAGTCCTGATCCTGCTCGGGCCTCCGGGCTCGGGCAAGGGCACGCAGGCGCGGATGCTGGAGGAACAGTTCGGCCTCGTGCAGCTGTCCACCGGCGACCTGTTGCGCGGCGCGGTTGCCGCCGGAACGCCCGCCGGGCTTGCGGCCAAGGCCGTGATGGAGGCGGGCGGGCTCGTCTCGGATGAAATCGTGCTCGCCGTTCTGAAGGACCGGATGCAGGCGCCGGACGTCGCGGCCGGCGTCATTCTGGACGGTTTTCCGCGCACCGACGGGCAGGCGGCCGCGCTTGACCAGATGCTGGCCGAAGCCGGCCAGAATGTCTCGGCGGCGATCAGTCTCGAAGTCGATGACGAGGCGATGATCGGCCGCGTTGCCGGCCGCTTCACCTGCGGCGGCTGCGGCGAGGGGTATCACGACGAATTCAAGCGGACGGCCAAGCCGGGCGTCTGCGACAAATGCGGCGGCACGACGTTCAAACGCCGGGCCGACGACAATGCCGAAACTGCACGGGAAAGACTCAGGGCTTACCACGCGCAGACGGCGCCGCTGATTGCGCATTATGACAAGTTAGGCGTGCTCGAAACGGTCGATGCGATGGGCTCCATCGCCACGATCGCATCGGCGCTCGCATCCATAGTGAAGCGCACAGCGTCTTGAAGGGAGGCCGGTATCCCGTGGTGGGGCACCGGATGGAGGAAACTCACGGGAGCAATCTTAATGGCCGATAAATCTTCGTCCAACGCCTATTGGGCAGCGAACATCAGATTGATCAAGATCTGCCTGGCAATCTGGTTCATCGTGTCCTTCGGGTTCGGCATTCTGCTGAGGCCGATGCTCGCCGGGATCAAGATCGGGGGCACCGATCTGGGATTCTGGTTCGCCCAGCAGGGCTCAATCATCGTGTTTCTGGTGCTGATCTTCGTTTATGCCGCGCGCATGAACAAGCTCGACCGCGAACACGGCGTCGATGAATAAGGGGAAGCGGGGACAATGGAACAGTTTACACTCAACCTGCTGATCGTGGGCGCGACTTTCGCGCTCTATATCGGCATCGCGATCTGGGCCCGTGCGGGTTCGACCGCAGAGTTCTATGCCGCGAACCGGGGCATTCACCCGGTCATGAACGGCATGGCGACGGGCGCGGACTGGATGTCTGCGGCCTCCTTCATCTCGATGGCGGGTCTTATCGCCTTCGGCGGCTATGACTCGTCCGCCTACCTCATGGGCTGGACCGGCGGCTATGTGCTGCTGGCGATGCTGCTTGCGCCATATCTGCGCAAGTTCGGCAAGTTCACGGTGCCGGAATTCATCGGCGACCGCTTCTACAGCCCGACCGCGCGCCTTGTGGCCGTCATCTGCCTGATCGTTGCTTCGGTGACCTACGTTATCGGCCAGATGACCGGTGTCGGCGTCGCCTTCTCGCGCTTCCTTGAAGTGAAGGCCTCGACCGGTCTCTACATTGGCGCTGCGATCGTGTTCATGTACGCGGTTCTCGGCGGCATGAAGGGCATCACCTATACGCAGGTCGCACAGTATGTCGTTCTGATCACCGCCTACACCATCCCGGCCGTGTTCATTTCGCTGCAACTGACCGGCAACCCGATCCCGCCGCTTGGCCTCTTCTCGGAAGCCAAATCCTCGGGCCAGCCGCTTCTGGCGACGCTTGAGGGCCTTGTGACCGATCTCGGGTTCAAGTCCTACCTGAACCAGGCCGATACCACGCTGAACATGTTCCTCTTCACGGTGTCGCTGATGATTGGCACGGCGGGTCTGCCGCACGTCATCATCCGCTTCTTTACCGTGCCGAAGGTCGCTGACGCGCGGTCCTCTGCGGGCTGGGCGCTGGTCTTCATCGCGCTTCTCTACCTGACCGCTCCGGCTGTTGCGGCGATGGCGCGTCTGAACCTGATCAACACCTTCCACCCGAACGGTGTTGGCGGCGAGACGCTGGCGCTGGAACAGATCCAGACAGACGAAAAGCTCGACTGGGTGCGTAACTGGGAAAAGACCGGTCTTCTGAAGTTCGAAGACAAGAACGGCGACGGCAAGATCAGCTATGTCGGCGACAAGGATGCCAACGAGCTGACCGTGAACAACGACATCATGGTTCTTGCCAACCCGGAAATCGCCAACCTCCCGGGCTGGGTCATCGCGCTTGTCGCGGCCGGTGGTCTTGCTGCCGCGCTTTCGACGGCTGCGGGTCTTCTGCTCGCGATCTCGTCGGCGATCTCGCATGACCTGATCAAGGGCCAGCTGAACCCGAACATCAGTGAAAAGGGCGAACTGATGGCGGCGCGGGTTTCGATGGCGGTGGCCATCGCGGTCGCGACCTATCTCGGCCTCAACCCGCCGGGCTTTGCGGCGCAGACGGTGGCCTTGGCCTTCGGTCTGGCGGCATCGTCGATCTTCCCGGCACTGATGATGGGCATCTTCTCCAAGCGCGTGAACAACAAGGGCGCGGTTATGGGGATGCTCGCGGGTCTCGGTGTGACGCTTGTCTACATCTTCCTGCACAAGGGCTGGTTCTTCATTCCGGAAACCAACTCCTTCTCGGATGCCGATCCGCTGCTCCTGTCGATCAAGTCGACCTCCTTCGGTGCGGTCGGTGCTCTGATCAACTTCATCGTGGCCTATGTGGTGTCGAACGCCACTGAAGAGCCGCCGGTCGAAGTTCAGGAACTGGTCGAAAGCATCCGCATTCCGCGTGGTGCCGGCGCGGCCACCGGTCACTAAGACTGATCAAGACATAGGCGCGTCCCCTTTTCCCGGGGGCGCGCCACATCCTGTTGCGGGGGAATGGAGGCCAGGTGAACGCTGCCGTTGACGACACTCAGAGCTTTCTGGCGACGGTCCATCCCTATGACAGTCTGCCGCGGGACGAATTGGTGCGGGTCACCGGTTCTTTCAGCCGCAGACAGGTTGCCGCGGGCAGCCTCATCTACAAGATCGGCGATCCGCTCGATGGCCTCTTTCTGATCGAAGGGGGCGGCGTCGAAATCCTCGACGGGAACAATGCGCTCGTCTCGCTCCTCGGTCCGCGCAACTCCTTCGGTGAACGGGGCATGATGCGCGACGGCCTGGCCGCGACGACGGCGCGCAGCACGGAGGCGGCGACGCTTCTGGTCCTGCCGCCGACGGAGTTCAAGCGGCTTGTCGCCGCCTACCCCGTCTTCGCCAAGTTCTTCGACCGGCGGCGGCCGGCAGAGCCGCGCCGCAACGATCTGGCCACGCAGGCCGTCGCCGATTTGATGACACCGGATCCGGTCGTCTGCGGACCAGGGACAACCGCGCGCGATGCCGCCAGCCTGATGCGCGACAAGGGCATTTCAAGCATTGCGGTGGCCGAACCGGGCGGCCCGCTTCTGGGTATTGTCACCACGCGCGACCTGTCGAACCGGATACTGGCAGCGGGCCGCGATGCGGCAACGCCGTTGGCCGAGGTGATGACGGCCAATCCCGTGACGCTGCCGCCAACTGCGCTGGGCACCGACATCCTGCATCTGATGCTGGAACGGTCCATCGGCCACGTGCCGATTGTCGAGGGCGGCGCGCTCGTCGGGATGATCACCCAGACCAACCTGACCCGGTTTCAGGCGCTGAGTTCGGCGCTGCTGATCCGGGAAATCGCCGAGGCCCCGACGGTTGAGGCAATGGCCGGCGTCACCCGGCGTATCCCGCAGCTCTTGGCGCAACTTGTCGCCAGCCATCACGCTCATGAGGTGACGACGCGGCTGGTCACCGACATTGCCGATGCCGTGACGCGGCGGCTTCTGACAATGGCCGAGGCCGAACTGGGCGCGCCGCCGGTGCCCTATCTCTGGCTCGCCTGCGGCAGCCAGGGTCGGCAGGAACAGACGGGCGTGTCCGATCAGGACAATTGCCTGATGCTCGACGATGCCGTCGGCGATGGCGACATGGATTATTTCCGGGCGCTTGCAGCCTTCGTTTCAGACGGGTTGAACGCCTGCGGCTATGTCTACTGCCCCGGCGACATGATGGCCACCAACCCGCGCTGGTGCCAGCCGGTGCGGGTCTGGCGCGACTATTTCCTTGGCTGGATCGCGCAGCCGGACAATGAAGCGCAGATGCTCGCCTCGGTCATGTTCGACCTGCGGCCCATTGGCGGGACGGCACGCCTGTTCAGCGGGGTTCAGGCCGAAACTCTGGCCGTGGCCGCCAAGAACTCCATCTTCGTCGCGCACATGGTGTCGAATTCGTTGAAGCATACGCCGCCGCTCGGTCTGATCCGCAGCTTCGCGACAATCCGGTCGGGCGAACAACGCAACCAGATCGACATGAAGCATAACGGCGTCGTGCCGGTCGCCGACTTGGCGCGGGTCTATGCGCTTCAGGGCCGCATCGGCGTGGTCAATACCCGTGCGCGGCTGATGGCGGCGGTAGAGGCGGGGGTCGTTTCGGCGTCCGGCGGGCGCGACCTGATCGAGGCTTATGACCATATCGCCCAGACGCGGCTCGACCATCAGGCCGGGCAGGTTACCCGCGGCGAGCGGCCGGACAATTTTCTCGCCCCGTCCGACCTGTCGGATTTCGAGCGGAGCCACCTGCGCGACGCATTTGTGGTTGTCAGAACGATGCAATCGGCCATCGGCCACGGCAAGGGAATGATGAGTTGAAAGTTACAGGATGCTGAACGATTTCATCGCAACCATCGCTGTCGGGGTCGTCGCTGGCGGTGTCATGCTCGTGGTGCGGCATCTGTCGGGCTGGCGGCTGGCGAAATGGATGGTGCCCGCGGCGATCGGCCTGGGGATGATCGGCTATTCTATCTGGAACGAATATAGCTGGTTCGGCCGGGTCAAGGCGCAACTGCCCGCCACAGTTGTGGTCGCCAGCGCCCCGGAACAGCAGATTTTCTACCGCCCCTGGACCTTCGCCTTCCCCATTGTCGACCGGTTTCTGGCGGTCGATCGTGGCGCGGGGGCCGAGGGGACTGGCCCCTTTGCCGGGCAGGCCCTGATCGTGCAGCGCTGGGTGCCGACACAAAGGGTTGCCGTCGCCTTCGACTGCGGCAAGGGCGCGCGGGCCGATCTGATCGAAGGGGCGACGCTTGGGCCGGACGGCGCGCTCAAAGGGACGGAATGGCGCATGGTCGGGGCGGAGGATGCGCTCTTGAATGCCGCCTGTGGGAGGTCGTGAAATGGAAAAGCCGAAACTTCGGCACCGGGTGCTGATTGTCGAGGATGAGGACAATATCGCCTTGGCGCTCGACTATGTCCTGACCCGGGAAGGGTATGCCCATGAACGGGTTGCCAATGGTGCCGACGCCATGCCGAGGATACGCGACAGCGCGCCCGATCTGGTCCTTCTCGACGTGATGTTGCCGGAGGTTTCCGGCTACGAGATCTGCCAGACAGTGCGGATGGACCCCGCGCTCAAGGACGTGAAGATCCTCATGATGACCGCGCGCGGATCGGCGATGGAACGGCGCAAGGGTCTGGCGCTCGGGGCGGACGGGTTCATCGCCAAACCTTTCGAGCTAAAGGAGTTGCGCGAAGAGGTGCGCCGGCTTCTCGATGGCGACGGGGCCGGGGGCAATGCTTAACCGGCTGGGCCTGCGGCTAAGGGTCTTTCTCTTCTTCGCCGCGCTGGCCCTCGGCAGCCTGTCTGCCATCGCGGCAGGGTTGTGGCTGGGATACGGGCAGGCGGCGGACGGCGATCTTCTGTCGGGGTTCGTGACGGCCGGCCTGATCGGGGGGTTCATCACGCTCGGCATCGCGGCCTGGGTGTGGTTTCTCTTCGATGAACATGTTGCAAGGGCCACCGAACGGCTGGCCGCATCCTTGCGGGCCGAGGCGCATGCGGGGCTCGACGGTCGCACCGACACCGATCTGGCCCGCTATCTCGGCGATCTCGCGCCTGCTGCGCGGGCTATCTCGGGCCGGCTGAGCGAAACGCGCGATGCCCTTGCCGAGGCCGTGCAACGCGAAACCACCCGCCTTGCCGAAGAAAAGGCGCGGCTGGAAACTCTTCTTTCCGACGTGCCTGTCGGGGTTCTCCTGTGTTCCGGCGATCACCAACTGGTCTTCTACAACGGGCCCGCGACCGAACTTCTCGGGGCGGCGCAGGTGCCGGGCCTCGACCGTCCGATTTTCGACTATCTGCGCGATGCGCCCCTTCGTCACGCCCACGAACGGCTGTGGTCTGCGGGCGATGCGGAGGCGGTGTCAGACCTTCTGGTCGCAACCGTTGCCGGGGCGCGGATGCTGTCGGGCCGGATGCGGCTCTTGGACGGAGATGGCGCTGGCTATGTGCTGACGCTTCGCGACGTGACGGACGATCTGGCGGCGCATGCAGGCCGCGACCGCCTGCTGGAAGAGATATTCGACAAGATCAGGCGCCCCGCCGCCAATCTTCTGACGGTGATCGGCGTTCTTGACGAAGCGCCGGACGATCCGGCGCTGACGGGCGCGCTGGTCGGCGAGGTCGGGCAACTGGCGAAGACGGTGACCGAACTCGGCCAGCGCTACGACCAGGCGCGCGCGGGCTGGTGGCCATTGCCGATGACGCGCGGGGCGGACCTTCTGGATGGTTTGCGGGCGCGGATGGAGGCGCAGGGGCTGCAGGTCACGACCGAGGGCGACGATCTGATCCTGCGCTGTGACGGGTTCGAAATCGTTGCCCTGTTGGCGGGCCTTGCGGAACGGGTCGCGGGCAAGGGGCTGACCCGCGACTTCAATGTCCGGCTGGCGGAGGACGGCGCCGGCGCCGTGATCGACATCGGCTGGCGCGGCGCGGCGGTGCCGGTCGGTACGCTCGACGGCTGGCTCGATGCCCCCTTCGATGTCGGCGCGGCCGACGTCACCGGCAAGACGGTGCTCGCCATCCACGCGACCGAATGCTGGCCGCAGATGCGGGACGGCATGGCCATCCTGCGGCTGCCTATCCGCGAGGCGCGCCGCGCGGCGCGCAGACCGCAAGCCGTCGCGCGTCGTGTCGTCTACGATTTCGACCTGCTCTTCAAGGCGCGGGCGGAAGGGCTGGCCGAAACCGCACTGGAAGACCTGACCTATGTCGTCTTCGATACCGAGACGACCGGGCTCCTGCCCTCCGACGGCGATGAGATCGTGCAGATCGCGGGCATTCGCATTGTCAACGGGCGCAAGGTGCAGGGCGAAGTTTTTGACACGCTGGTCAATCCCGGGCGGCCGATACCGCCGCGGTCAACCGATGTGCATGGCATCAGCGATGCGATGGTGGCCGATGCGCCGCCGATTGAGGAGGCAGGGCGGCAGTTTCACAAGTTCGCCGAAGGTGCGGTGCTGATCGCCCACAATGCGCCCTTTGACATGGCATTCCTCCGCCGTCACGAGGCGGGGATCGGCAAGGCCTTCGACAACCCAATTCTCGATACGGTGCTGCTGTCGGCCGTGGTCTACGGTCAGGGTGAAAGCCACAGCCTCGATTCCCTGACGGCGCGGCTCTGTATCACCATTCCGGAAGAGGTCCGACATACCGCCCTCGGCGATACCGAGGCCACAGCGGATGCCTTTCTGAAGCTCTTGCCGATGTTGAAAGGGCGCGGTGTGCGCACCTTTGGCGACGTCCTGACAGAGGTGCGCCGTCACGGCCGGTTGTTGAAGGATCTGAACGCGTAACGCCCTGAAAATCAGGCAAACGGGTCAGACGGATAGCCGACGCCTGTGAGGTAAAGCCCTTGCGGCGGACAGACAGGCCCGCAGGCGGCCCGGTCGCGCGCCTCCAAGGCCGCCTTCACGTCGTCAGGGTGCCAGGCCCCGGCGCCGACACGTTCCAATGTGCCGACGATGGACCGAACCTGGTTATGCAGGAAGCTGCGGGCCCTGAGGTGGAACCTGTATTCCTGCCCGCCGGGAATGCTGGCCTCTTCGATCTCGATCCGGTCGAGCGTCTTCACCGGGCTCGCCGACTGGCACATGGCAGAGCGGAAGGTCGTGAAGTCGTGGCGGCCGACCAGAAATGCGGCACCGTCACTCATCGCCGCGGCATCAAGCGGGTGCTGTATCTGCCAGACAAGGCCGGCATCGTGGGTGACCGGCGCGCGCCGCGAGATGAGGCGAAACGTGTAGCGCCGTTCAATTGCGGAGAAACGGGCGTGAAAGTCGTCGGCAACCCGCACGGCGGCCAGGATAGCGACGGGCGCGGGTTTGAGATGCCAGTTCAGCGCCTCGGACAGGCGGAACGGGTCCCAGTCCTTTGTCAGATCGCAATGGGCGACCTGGCCGGTCGCGTGAACGCCCGCATCGGTACGCCCGGCCGCCGCGATGCCGGACGCATCGGGTTCCAGCGCGCGGAGCGCCGTTTCGACGGCCGCCTGTACCGTGGGCTGATCGGCCTGCCGCTGCCAGCCAGCGAAGGGCCCCCCGTGGTACTCGATCTTCAGCGCAAATCTCGGCATGGCCTGACCTAGCGCGACCCTCGGGCTTTGGCAATCGCCCCTACCCCTTGCGGGTGAGAGGGCCTATCTAGGAGGAAAAGCGAAGGGCTGCACCTTGGGACTAGGCGATTTCGCAGACGATCTGGCACGGGGGCTCGAAGGGGTCGCCGCGGGCGTGTCGGGCGCGTTCTTCGAGCCTGTCATCCGGCTTGGCGTAACCGGGCTCAGCCGGGCGGGAAAGACAGTCTTCATCACAGCGCTCGTCGCCAATCTTCTGGACCGGGGGCGGATGCCAGGGCTTCGCGCGGCGTCGGAGGGCCGCATCCTGTCAGCCTTCCTGCAACCCCAGCCCGACAATACCGTGCCGCGCTTTGACTATGAGACATATCTGGCGGCCCTGACGGGTCCGGACCCGCATTGGCCCGACAGCACCCGCGCGGTCAGCGAGCTGCGCCTGTCGTTTCGGGTGCAACCAGCCGGCTTTCTTGGCGGCTGGCGGGGGCCAAGAACCGTCCACCTCGACATTGTCGACTATCCGGGCGAATGGCTGCTCGACCTCGCGCTTCTCGACAAGCGGTACGAGGACTGGGCAGCGGAAACACTCACGCGGATGTCCGGTCGGGAGGCGGGCGCGGGCTATCTGGCCAAGGTCGCGACGGTGGACGGGTCCGCCGAGCGGTCGGAGCCACTGGCGCAGGAACTGGCCAAGGCATTTGCCGGCTATCTTCAAGCCGCGCGGGCGGATGGCTATTCCGACTGCGCGCCCGGCCGGTTCCTGCTGCCGGGAGAGCTGGCGGGCGCGCCCGTCCTGACCTTCGCACCAATCGTGAAGCCAGAAAAAACGCCGCGCGCCGCGCTGTGGCGCGAAATGGAGCGGCGTTTCGAAGCTTATAAGGCCGAGGTCGTGAAGCCTTTCTTCCGGACCCATTTTGCTCGGATCGACCGGCAGGTCGTGCTGGTCGATGTGCTGGGCGCCATTCATGCCGGCCCGAAGGTCGTCGACGATATGCGCCAGGCGCTAGCGGCGGTCGTGGGGGCGTTTCGGCCTGGGCAAAACGGCTGGCTTGCCTCCATTCTCGGGGCCAGACGGGTGGAACGGATTCTCTTTGCCGCGACCAAGGCCGATCATCTTCACCACAGTCAGCACAAGCGGCTGACGGCAATCATGGCTGCGCTGATGCGTGACGCGAAGGATCGCGCCGATTTCGCCGGTGCGGATACGGCGGCGATGTCCATCGCTTCGCTTCGTACAACGGTTGAGGAAACGGTTTCGCACGAGGGCGCGCCGCTCGACTGCGTGCGCGGGCGGCTGCTCAATGGCGGGAGAGAGGCCGCCTTCTACCCGGGAGAGCTGCCGGAAAACCCGGCGCGGCTTCTGTCGCCGGCCCGCGAGGGTGCGGAACGTTGGCTAGACGCCGACTATGAGGTCATGGCGTTTGCGCCGGCAGCAGTGACGCTGAAACCCGGCGAGGGGCCGCCGCATATTCGGCTTGACCGGGTCGTGGAGTTTCTGATCGGAGATATGCTGTGACGATCCTCGTGCGCGATCCGACGGCGGCCGATCTGACCCAGGCTGCGGTGATCCTTTCGGACTGGATCGACGCGACCGATTGGATGCCGCGTATCCACAGCCGAGCTGAGGATGCGGCCTTTGTTCGCGGCCTGCCGTCGACACATACCGTGCGGGTGGCCTGGCAGGGAGAGGTGGCCGGGTTTCTTGCGCGGTCTGGTGGGACGGTCGATGCCCTTTACGTCGCCAGAGACTGGCGCGGCAAGGGTATCGGGACCGCGCTGCTTTCTGAGGCCAAGGCGGTTGAGGAGCGACTGACGCTTTGGACATTTCAGGCGAACGCTGCGGCGATAGGTTTTTATCGCAATGCGGGGTTCTTGACTGCGGAGCAAACGGATGGTCAGCGGAATGAGGAGCGGCTGCCCGACATGCGAATGATCTGGAGCAAGTCATGACGGATACCCCGGGGCGAAAGGGCCCCGTCCTGATCGAGATGCCGGGCCCCTCCGGTCAGACACCGGCCTCTGCCCCGCCGGTGCCCGATCTGCCAGCAGAAGGTCCGGCGATGGCGGCTGCCGCCGGATGGGCCGCGCGACCCGGATCGCGCCTTGGCCGGTTCTTCTGGGCCAGCGGGACAACGCTTCTGGGGTTTGTCGCCTCTGTCGCGGCGTGGCGGTTCGTTACCGACCTTCTGGCGGCGAACCCGGTTCTCGGCTGGATCGCCGCGGCACTGGTTGCGATTTTTGTTCTCGCCTCGGCTTTGATCGCCTTGCGGGAATACGCCGCCTACGCGCGGCTCGGCCGGCTTGACGCGCTTCACAAGGCGGCGTCCGTCGCGGGTCCATCTGGCGACCTTCAGGGGGCCAGAAAGGTTGTGGATGGGCTATCCTCGCTCTATCGGTCGCGTCCCGACCTGGCCTGGGGGCTGGAACGGCTGAAGGAACGGCTGGGCGATACGTTTGACGCCGATGCGATGTTGTCCCTCGCGGAGACCGAGTTGCTTGCGCCACTCGACATGGCGGCGCGGGCCGAGATCGAGGCCGCGTCGCGCCGGGTCGCGACAGTCACGGCGATTGTGCCCTTGGCGCTTGCCGATGTCGCGACGGCCCTTGTCGTCAATCTCAGGATGATCCGGCGCATCGCGGAAATCTATGGCGGCCGGGCCGGCACCTTCGGCAGCTGGCGGCTTCTGAGGACGGTCATGGGGCATCTCGTGGCCACGGGCGCGGTGGCGGTCGGCGATGATCTGATCCAGTCGGTCGCGGGTGGCGGGCTTCTGTCCAAGATATCGCGCAGGTTCGGCGAAGGCGTCGTGAACGGTGCCTTGACCGCGCGGGTGGGTGTCGCGGCGATGGAGGTGTGCCGGCCCTTGCCTTTTGTGGGTCTGCCGAAACCAAAGGTTGGCAACCTCGTAACCCGTGGTCTGGCCGGTCTTTTCGGTACGACCAGCGGCACAGACAGGGAGGCCAGCAATTCCTGACTGTCGCGGCGCGTACGATTTGCTATCTATGGCGGCGTGAAGATCGCCCCTTAGGGCGCGCGGGGGACGGGACATGGGGATTGAGATTCTGCTTGGCCTGATCGGGCTGCTGACTGTCATTGGCATTCCTGTCGCCGTGATCTTCCTGCTGATCCGTGTCGGCGACATGCGACGCCGGCTGATCGAGCTGGAAGGACAGGTCAGGACCTTGCGGGCAGCGCCGCCGGCCCCGCCGGTTCCGGTCACGCCACCGGAGGCGGCGATTGCGGCGGTACCGGAGCCAGCCGCCATTGAGCCGGCCGTTGCTGCGACCGAGGAGCCACCGGCGGACGCGATGACTGTCACTGGCCCGTGGCAGGAGCCGCAGGAAGACGCGTCCTCCGCCCGTGAGTCGCCGAGCCAGGACGGACCGATTGTCATGCGCGCGGACCGGGTCTCTGCCTTGGGCGACTGGCTGCGCGACAACTGGGTCTACGCCATTTCGGCCCTGTCGCTGGCGCTCGCCGGGGTCTTCTTCGTGCAATACGGGATGGAAAAGGGGCTGTTGCCGCCTGCTGCACGGGTGACACTGGCGATCCTTTTCGGACTGGCGCTGATTGCCGGCGGGGAATGGGTGCGGCGGCGCTATGGCGACGGCGAACGGGCCACGACGGCCTACCTGCCATCGACCTTTTCGGGCGCGGGTCTCGTGTCGATCTTCGCGGGCATCATCGCGGCGCGGCAGCTCTATGGTCTCATCGGGTCGGAAATGGCGTTCGCCGGGCTTTTGGCGACGGCGGCGGGTGCGGTGCTGCTTGGATGGTTCCACGGACCCTTCCTTGCGGCAATCGGTCTTCTCGGTGCCGCGGCGGCGCCGTTTCTGGTGGGCGGCGACAGTGAGGCGCCCTATTGGCTTTACGGCTATTACGCGCTTGTTGCGGCCGCGGGCCTTGCCGTCGATGCGGTCCGGCGCTGGGCCTGGGTATCGGTGCTGGCGCTGGTGCTCAGCTATGCCGGGGGCGGTCTCGTCCTCGTGGGAACGGGCGGCGCGGGTTGGGCTGCGTTCTTGCTGGTCGCCCTTTCGCTCATGGCCGTTGCGGTGCCGGTCCTGCGGCTGACACCTGATCACGACGGGCCGATGATCATCGAGGCGCTTGCTGCGCGGGGCAAGGGCGGCTGGCCGGGTTTTCCGACCCGGCTTGCCGGCGGCGCCATCGCGGTTTCGTCGCTGGCCCTTTGCCTTCTGCCGACCGCGAATGCCACCGAAAGCACGATCGCCTACCTCGCCATGGCCGTCTTGTCGCTTGCCCTGATGCTTTGGGCCGACAAGGCGCGCGCGCTTGCCGATCTGACGGTTCTGCCGGCGGCGGCTTACCTTGTGCGGCTGGGCCTTGAAGGGCTCGACCGTTGGCCGCTGGCGGTGGAATTCGCCAGCCAGTCAGAGGTTTTGCGCGCACCAGAGACGGCCGCGCCGATGACAGCGGGCCTCCTTCTCGCCATTGCAACGGCGATGAGCTGCGCGGCCGCCTGGCGCAGCGTCACGACCGATGAATATCGTCCGCACTGGGCGGCCGGGGCGGCGCTTGTCGCACCTCTTGCCGCGCTTGTGCTGGAACTTTTCTGGGCCCCGGCCACGGTTATTGGCGCTTACCCCTGGGCGCTGCATGTCATCGCGCTGGCCGCGTTGATGGCGGGCCTCGCGGTGCGCTTTGCGGGCCGCGACGGGGAAGACAGGCGGCGGGCAGCCTATGCCACATTGTCGGCGCTGTCGCTGATTGCGCTCGCGCTTTTCCTTATCACGACGAAGGCGGCGCTGACGCTGGCGCTGGCCGCGCTCGTGGTGGTTGCCGCGGCGCTCGACAGACGCTTCCGCCTGCCCGAGATGGGATATTTCATCCAGGCCGCGGTTCTGGTCCTCGGTTGGCGTCTGGTCATCGACCCGGGCCTTGTCTGGGCACTGGAAGACGCCGTGCTCTGGGAGGTCTGGGCTTCCTACGGTGCGGCCGTTCTGGCGATGGCGGCGGGCTTGTGGCTGACCAAGGGGCTGGAGCGCATCGGCGCAAAGGTCTTCATGGAATCGGCCCTTGCCGGCTACGCCGCCATTCTGGCCAATGTCCTGATCACGCGCTGGCTGTCGGACGGGGTTTATCACGACCGGCTTTTCACGCACTGGGCACTGACGCTCAATGCGATGCCCTGGCTGATTCTGATGCTTGTCCAGCTTTACCGGCTGCAACTTGGTGGGCGGTTGCGTTACCTGCGCTGGGCGATTGCCGCCGTTGCGGCGCTTTTCGGCTTTGGCGGGCTGGCGCTTTCGGTCTTTCCCGGAAACCCGCTTTTCGGGCTGATGGGGCCGCCGGAGGGGCTGGTGCGCGGGCCGCTTGTTGCCGATACGCTTCTTGTCGCCTACGCGGCACCGGGGGCATTGCTGATCTGGACCTCGCTGCGGCTTGGCCACATCCACCGCTGGCTGCGGCTGGCGCTTTCGGGCATCGGCGTTGCGCTTGTGGCGCTTTGCGCCGCACTCGAAATCCGGCGCTTCTGGCGGGGCGATGACCTTTCCGTCTATGGCGTCACCCAGGCCGAACTTTACAGCTACACCGTCGCCATGATGATTGTCGGGGCCGCGCTTCTTTATCAGGCGATCGCTAGGCGGTCGCAGTTGTTGCGCCGCATCGCGATGGGTGTCATCGGGCTGACCATCGCCAAGGTTTTCCTGATCGACGCGTCTGGTCTTTCCGGTCTGACGCGGGTCTTTTCCTTCCTCGCACTCGGCCTGTCGCTTGCTGGGCTCGCCTGGCTCAACCGCTGGGCGGCGGGGCAACAGGGGTCCGGTCAGGATGACGCGAAGGACTAAGGAAAGGCCGTCCCGGCGAGCGGCGGGATAAGGTCGCCGCCGACAAGGCGCGTCAGGATGCCGGGAACGGGCGGCATGCGCGACAGTGGCATCATCACCCGGTCGCGAAGCCAAGGCAGAATGCGGCTATCCGATTGATACTGAGGCGTGAAGGCCCAGCTCATCGTCTGATAGATGCGGACATGCCAGCGGCGCATCGCGGCATAGGCCGCGAGCGGGTCGTCGTGATCGCCCTGCAGCGCCTCTGCCAGCGCCAAGGCATCGAGGAGCGCCATGTTTGCCCCCTGCCCAAGCTGCGGCGAGGCGCGGTGCGCGGCATCGCCGACATAGGCGATGCGGCGGTCGTATGGGCGCGCAAGCGTCCCATGTGCATAGCGCGAGGCGACCATGTCACCGTGATCACGGATATGGTCCAGAAACGGGGCGAAGTCGGGCCAGAAGGCAGTCGCCTCGGCCTTCCAGTCGGCTATCGGGCGGGTGCGCCATTCGTCGAAGGCGCGAACCGGCAGCGACCAGAAAATCGCGGCCAGCGGGGTGGCGTCATCCGTCAGCCGACCGATCGGCAGGATCCCCGCCATGCGCGAGGCGCGGTGATAGCGCTGGGTCAGGGCATCAATCGGCAAAGCCGTGCCGCCGGGCCAGGGTACGGTGCCCCAGATCGCCCCATAGCCCAGCGGCCGGTCCCGCAGGGGCGACAGCCGCGACCGCGCGCCGGACGCGTCGATGACGAGCGCGAAGGGACCGGCGGTGGAGTCATCGGCGAAGGTCAGCCAGCGGCCGGACGGGTCAAGATGCGACCCTGCGACCTCGGCGCTCGTGGTGATTGTGCCGCCCGACCGCAGGAACCTGTCGAAAAGCGCCTGAAAGAGGCTGGCGCGGTGGATGGCTAAGCCATACCGGTCATCGCCCCTGCGCGCATAGTGGACATCAAGCACGACCCGGCCCTGTCCGGTTTCACGCCCGGTCATGCGGGTAATCGGCTGGCCGAGCGCGCGTGCAGCCTCGCCAGCGCCGATCTGGTCGAGAACGGCCTGACCGACAGGCTGAATGACGAGGCCCGAACCAACGGCGCGGGGCGTATCGAACCTGTCGTAGAGCGTGAACTCGCGGTCCCGGCCCGCAAGAAGCACCGCCATGGCAAGGCCGCCGATGCCCGCGCCGACGATGGCGATGGGGCCGGGGTCGCTCACCTCAGCTTCGGGATGCCGCCCGGCAGGGTTTCGCGTTCGACGACGCCGTAGCGCAGGCCGCGCCCGATGCGATGCGCAAGGGCCGACCAGGCCGCAGCGGTTTCGGGCCTGAGTTCACGCATCAGGACGGAATCGAAAAGCCTGAGCCAGGGGTCGAACATCCCGGGCCGGACATTGCCAGCGCGTTGGTGGACCTCCAGCGGGTTGCCGTCATAGCTGCGTTCGAAAAGGATCGCGTTGCGCCAGAAACCGGCAATTTTTGCCTCATGCGCGGGCCAGTCGGTGACATGCGCGGCGAAGACAGGCCCGAGGCCGGGATGCACCCGGATTGCGGCATAGAAGGTCGCGACGACGCGGTCGATCTCTTCGCTTGTCACCTCGAAACGGGGGGGTGGAGCGGGCATGGGCGGTCCTTTCGGCGCCACCCTGCACGGTTGCGATAGCGCCCGCAATGCGCCGCTTTGCCGCCGTCACTCGTCGTAGAGGCGGTTTTCCTCATTGCTGCGCAAGATTGCCTCCATTTCGTCGAGCGATCTCTGCAGTTTCGCATGTTCGATCAGCGCTTCGGCATAGGTTGGAAGTCCCTCGATCGAAGCAGCCTTGTCGGGTTCCCAAAGACCGGAGCGGATCACAGCCTTGCCACAGTGATAAAAGGCCTCCTCCACATGGACGAGGATCGCGAATTCGGGAACCCGGCCATTGATAGTCATCGCCTCCCGCAATTCTAGGTCGCGCACGATTCGAGCCGAACCATTCACGCGCACCACCTCGCGCCGGTTCGGCACCAGAAACATCAGGGCGATGCGGCCGGTTTCCAGGATGTTCTCGAACGTATCGAAACGGTGGTTTCCCGGCCTGTCGGGGATAGCCAGCGTCTTTTCATCCAGGACCTTGACGAAACCGGCCGGATCGCCCTTCGGCGCAACATCGGCATGACCCTTGTCGTTGTGGGTGCCGATGGTGACAAAGGGGGACCGTTCGATCCACGCCCGCACGAGCGGGTCGATACGGTCGATGATCTTGCCGGTTTGCGAGGCGAATTCGTCCGGGACTACGGCCCTGATCTCCGCCATGGAAGTTACGATATCGGTCGGCTGATAGGAGGACATGCGACAACTCCTTTACCTCGCGCCGCCCGCGAATTATAGCACGCCGCATGATGTGTCCGCTACTCGGCATTCGAATTACAGACCCGGCGCTCTGACCAGAGTCGCCGGGACAAGGCGTATGAACCTTCGCGCCGCCCCCTCGATTGAGACATGACCTTCCGAAGGACCGCCAGACATGTGCGCTGACACGACCGACACGACGCCTGACTATCGTCACACCGTCTTCCTGCCCGAAACCGATTTCCCGATGCGCGCGGGCCTGCCCCAGCGCGAACCGGAATGGCTGGCCCGCTGGGAGAAGATCGGCATCTATGACCGGCTGCGTGAAAAGCAGGGCCGCGCGCCCTTCACGCTGCATGACGGGCCTCCTTACGCCAACGGCCACCTCCATATCGGCCACGCGCTGAACAAGGTCCTGAAGGACATGGTGGTGCGCAGCCAGCAGATGATGGGCAAGGATGCCCGTTACGTGCCCGGCTGGGACTGCCACGGCCTGCCGATCGAATGGAAGATCGAGGAACAGTACCGCAAGAAGGGCCTGAACAAGGACGACGTGGACATCGTCGCCTTCCGCCAGGAATGCCGCAAGTTCGCCGAAGGATGGATCGACATCCAGCGCGAGGAGTTCAAGCGCCTCGGCGTCACTGGCAACTGGCCTGATCCCTACCTGACGATGGACTACCACGCCGAGGCGGTGATCGCAGGCGAGTTCCTGAAGTTCCTGATGAATGGCACACTCTATCAGGGTTCGAAGCCCGTGATGTGGTCGCCGGTCGAAAAGACCGCGCTGGCCGAGGCCGAGGTCGAGTATCACGACCATACGAGCCACACGGTGTGGGTGCGGTTTAAGTTGGTTGAGGCACTTGCAACGCTCTCCGGATGGAGTGCGGACACATCTTATTCGCCTAACGAGTTGAACAAGAAACTCGTTGATGCGTCTGTGCTAATCTGGACAACGACGCCTTGGACAATTCCGCAAAACCGCGCGGTCGCATTTAATCCAGAACTTCACTACGGCCTGTATGAAGTGGTTGAGGTTGCGGACGGCAGTTCCGCGAACGTAGGCGAAACGGTCCTTCTAGCAGATGCTCTCGCAGAGCAGGTTGCCGCATCGGCAAAGATTGCGGTTCTCTCGCGTTTGGCCTCGGTTTCAAGACTGGAACGTATCATTCTCGCCCACCCCCTCCGTGGCGTCGAAGGGGCGAACGGCGAATGGGACTACGATGTACCCATGCTCCCCGGCGACCACGTCACCGACGAGGCCGGCACCGGCTTTGTCCACACGGCGCCCAGCCACGGTGACGACGACTACCAGCTTGGCCTGAAATACGGGCTGCCGATGACCTACAACGTCGAACCTGACGGCAGCTACCGCAAGGACCTGCCCTTGTTCGGCGGCGAGGCGATCATCGAAGCGGACGGCAAGGATGGTCCCGCGAACGTCTCGGTCATCAAGAACCTCGCCTGGGCGGGTAAGCTCTTTGCCAAGGGCAAGATCAAGCATTCCTACCCGCATTCCTGGCGGTCGAAAGCGCCGCTCATCTACCGCAACACGCCGCAATGGTTCGTGGCCATCGACCACAAGCTCGATGACGGCATGGGCACCTATGGCGATACGATCCGCCAACGCGCGCTGAAGAGCATCGACGAACTGGTCACATGGACCCCGAAGACCGGGCGCAATCGCCTACATTCGATGATCGAGGCGCGGCCCGACTGGGTACTGTCGCGCCAGCGCGCCTGGGGTGTGCCGCTGACCTGTTTCGTGAAGAAGGGGGCGAAGCCCACTGACGCCGACTTCCTGCTGCGCGACGCAAACGTCAACACCCGCATCGTCGCGGCCTTCGAGGAAGAGGGCGCGGACGTCTGGTACAAGGACGGGTTCAAGGCGCGGGTTCTGGGCAGTGACCATGACCCCGAGGCCTATGATCAGGTCTTCGACGTGCTCGACGTCTGGTTCGATTCAGGCTCCACCCACGCCTTCGTGCTGCGCGACCGCGCGGACGGGACCGAGGACGGCATTGCGGACCTTTACCTTGAGGGCACCGACCAGCACCGGGGATGGTTCCATTCCTCGATGCTGCAAGCCTGCGGCACCAAGGGCCGCGCGCCCTATCATGGGGTGCTGACCCATGGCTTCACGCTCGACGAGAAGGGCATGAAGATGTCCAAATCGCTCGGCAACACCATCGTGCCGGAGGAGGTCGTCAAGCAATACGGCGCCGATATCCTGCGCCTTTGGGTGGCGCAAACCGACTACACGGTCGACCAGCGGATCGGACCCGAGATCCTGAAAGGGACGGCGGACAGCTATCGCCGGCTGCGCAACACGATGCGCTTCCTGCTCGGCAACCTCGCGGGCTTCGAGGAGGCCGAGCGCGTCGCGCCGGCGGAGATGCCGGAGCTGGAGCGCTGGGTCCTGCACCGGCTGGCCGAACTCGACCATGCCGTGCGCAAGGGCTATGCGAGGTACGATTTTCAGGGCGTGTTCCAGACGCTTTTCACCTTCTGCACGGTGGATCTGTCGGCCATCTATTTCGATATCCGCAAGGACGCGCTTTACTGCGATGCGCCGGGCAGCCTGACGCGCCGGTCGGCGCGGACCGTGCTGGACCTTCTCTTCCACCGGCTTGCGACCTGGCTCGCCCCCATTCTCGTCTTCACGATGGAGGATGTCTGGCTTTCCCGCTTCCCGGGGGATGACAGTTCGGTCCATCTGGAGGATATGCCCGCCACACCCGCCGACTGGCTGGACGAACCGCTTGCCCAGAAATGGGAGGCGATCCGCCGCGTTCGCCGGGTGGTGACGGCGGCTTTGGAGGTGCAGCGCACGGCCAAGGTCATCGGTGCCAGCCTTGAGGCCGCGCCCGTCGTCCATGTTGAGGATGCCGAAGTGCTGAAGGCCCTGCAATCGGTGCCCTTCGCCGATATCTGCATCACCTCCGGCCTGAACCTCACCGGCGATCCCGCGCCCGGCGAGGCCTTCCGCCTGCCCGAAGTGCCGGGTGTCGGTGTCGTCTTCGAGACGGCAGAAGGCGAGAAGTGCCAGCGCTGCTGGAAGATCCTGCCCGATGTCGGGTCGCATGACCATGCGGGCACTTGCCAGCGTTGCGACGCGGCGCTTGGCTGAGATGACGCGGATGTCCCGGATCATCCTGTTGAATGGTCCGGGAAGCGTCGGCAAGTCGAGCGTCGCGCAGGCGATGCAGCGGCTTGCTGCAGGAACGCTCCTTCACCTGTCGATGGACAGGTTCTGCGAGATGCTGCCAGAACGGTATCAGGACCACGATGATACATTCCGCTTCGTCACACGCGAGATGGGCGGGTTCGCCGTGACCGATGTCGCGACAGGTCCGGACGGTGCCGCCCTGCTGTCCGCCATGCGCCGGTTGGTCGCGGTTCTCGCGGATGCGGGGTTCGACCTCGTCGTCGATGACGTCTGGCTTGACGGCGAGCCTGCCGACTATGCGGAGCTGCTTGCTGGGCATCGCATCTGTCGTGTCGGCCTGACGTCGCCGCTTGATGTCCCTGAGGCGCGCGAGGCTGCACGCGGCGATCGGCTGCCGGGCCTCGCTCGCGCCCAAATCGGCCGGGTCCATGAGGGCGCAAGCTACGACTTGATGATCGACTTGTCGCAAGCGGGTCCAGAGGAAGCGGCGCGGCGGATTGTGACGCTTGCCGGACTCTGAGCCCTTGCGCTGCGGGCGCAGGGGGCGCAACTTTCCCCCATGCGTGATCTCAGCATCGACAGTCCCTATGGCCCCCTGATCCTCAGCGAGGAGGATGGCCAACTCGCGCGCGTCCGCTGGGGAAGTGGGGGCAGCGACACAACTGAACTCCTGACAGAAGCCGCAACCCAGCTTGCCCAATATTTCGCCGGCACCCGCCGGGAATTCGACCTGCCCATCGCGTTTCGCCCCGGACTGCAAGGGGAGGTGATGCGCGCCATGCTGGCGATCCCCTTCGGCGAGACGCGGACCTATGGCGATCTGGCGAAAGAGCTTGGTGCGCCGGCACAGGCCATCGGGCAGGCCTGCGGCGGCAATCCTGTGCCGATCATCGTGCCTTGTCACCGCATTCTTGGCGCAACCGGCCTTGGCGGGTTTTCCGCGCCCGGCGGGGTCGAGACGAAGGTGGCGCTTCTGAAACACGAAGGCGCGGCCTCGCTTCTTATCTGACGATCGGCGCGGCTTGCCTCCGCCAACGGCGCCGTTTACCTGTCGGCCCGGGGGACGGGGCAGAATGAGCATTTTCGTATTCTTGTCGGTGCTGGGGGCCGCCCTTCTTCATGCGGTCTGGAATGCACTGATCAAGGTCGGCACGAACCGGGTCGCCGCGATGATGGTCCTGTCGGGCGTGCAGGGGCTGATCGGCCTTTGTGTGGTGGCGACGCAGGCGCTGCCGGGTTCCGCGGTCTGGCCCTGGCTTTTGGCCTCGGGCGCGATCCATACGGCCTACAAACTCTTCCTGACATTCGCCTATGAACATGGTGATCTGAGCCGGGTCTATCCCCTGGCGCGGGGAACGGCGCCGATGATCACGCTGATCGTCGGCGCGCTTTGGCTCGGCGAAGTCGTCACAGGTTCAGAGGCGCTCGGCATTCTGGTGCTTGGCCTCGGCATCCTGATGCTGGCGCGCGGGGTCTGGACCAGCGGCGAAAGCCGCAAGATGCTGCCCTTTGCCTTCGGGTCGGCCTGTGCGACCGCTGGCTATACGCTTGTCGACGGGCTCGGCGCGCGGGTCGCGGGCAATGCCACGCAATTCGTCGGCTGGCTGTTTGTCATCGACGGCATTCTCTTTGCAGCCGGCATGCTGGCGCTTCGGGGGCGCGACGCCCTGCCGGGACAAGGCAAGGTCTGGCTTTTTGGCGGGCTCGGCGCGGCGGCATCCTACGGATCTTATGCCGTCGCCGTCTGGGCGATGACGCTCGCGCCCATCGCGCTCGTCGCGGCTTTGCGGGAAACCTCGATCCTTTTCGCGGTGGTCATCGGCTGGATCGCCTTTGGCGAGAAGATGACACCGGCCAAGGCGCTTTCGGTCGCCTTGATCGGCGGCGGTGTGATCCTTACGCGGTTTTAGCCCGTCCTCCCCAAGGGGGGATCACCTGCTGCGCGATCCCCGCGAGAAGCAGGTAGAGCGAGGTCAGGATCAGGCCGCTATGGGCCCAGCTTTGGGGATGGAAATCGACCCAGGCGGCCCAGCCGGCAAAGAACACCCAGGCGATTGCGATGGGCAGCGACAGCCACCGCCAGCGTTCTGTCCGGACCGGGTGGATGAACTTCAGGTTCGTAAACATCGCGATTGTCAGTGCGATCACAAGGACAAGCACGATCCAGAAGCTTGGCTTCAACGCAAAGAGGACGAGCACGACCATGTTCCAGCAGCCGGGGAAACCGGCGAAGGAATTGTCCTTCGTCTTCATGCGCGTGTCGGCGAAGTAGATCACGCTGCCATAGGTGATGACGATGATCGTGATCCAGCCCGTCCAGTCGGGCAAGAGCCCGGATTTGAATAGCGCGAAGGCGGGAATGAAGACATAGGTCAGGTAATCGATGATCAGATCGAGAAGCACACCGTCATAGGTCGGCCAGTTGGTCTTGACATCGTAGTGGCGCGCAAGCGGACCGTCGATGCCATCGACGAAAAGCGCGACTACCAGCCACAGGAACATCAGGCTCCATTTGCCATCGACGGCGGCCAGCATCGCCAGCATCGAAATGACGGCGCCGGTCCCGGTCAGCAAATGAACGCCGAGGGCCTTGATCGCTGGGGTCATAATATCCTTTCGCCGACGGCGCGGCTTATCAGAGTGGCTCAGGCGCGGGGATGTGCGCTTTCATATATTTCCATAAGGCGCGATGTGTCGACCGCCGTGTAGCCCTGGGTCGTTGAAAGGGAAGCGTGGCCCAATAGTTCCTGGATCGAGCGCAGATCGCCGCCAGCGGCCAGAAGATGGGTCGCGAAGCTGTGGCGAAGCGCGTGGGGCGTTGCCGAAGCGGGCAGGCCGAGGCTTGTCCGCGTCCGCTCCATCGCCTGCGCGACAAGGCGCGGGTTCAGCGGGCCGCCGCGCGCGCCGCGGAAAAGCGCCAGGGCCGGTTCATCCGCTATCGGATAGGGGCAGAGCGCGACATAGGACGACACGGCGTCGCGCGCGGCGGGCAGGACCGGGACGAGCCGGTCCTTGCCGCCCTTGCCGCGAATGCGCAGAACTGGCGGCAGGGCGGCATGGGCACCGGTCAGTCCCAGCGCTTCCGATATCCGCAGCCCGCAGCCGTAAAGCAGCGTCACAATCGCCACGTCGCGCGCGGCGACCCATTTTTCGCGGGCGAAGTCGCCGACGCTGCCGATGACGTCCCGTGCCGCGTCTTCCGACAGGGGGCGCGGAAGCTTTCGCTTGAACTTGGGGCTGCGGGTGGCAAGGATCCCTGTCGGGTCGAAATTCTGCCGTTCGGCCAGCCAGCGGGTGAAGCTCTTGATTGCAGAAAGCGTGCGCGCCAGCGAACGCGCGCTGGTGCCGCGCGTCTTTTCATGGGCCATGAAGGCGCGCATGTCGCCCTGGGTCGTCGCTGCGATGCCCGCGATGCCAATTGCCTCGCCCCGATGGCGGCCGAGAAAGGCAAGAAAGCCGGTCACATCGGTCTGATAAGCGCGGACGGTGTTTTCCGAAGCACCGTCAAGCGCCACCAAATGGTCGATCCAGCGGGAAAGGGCATCGCGTGCGGCAGGGGACAGGGCGAGGCTCATCCGCCGCGCCTCAGGCCAGCCACCGTCGCATCGCGCGTTCGAAGACGCCCGCGAAGAAGGTCAGAAGATCGGTGCCCTGATTGGGCCGGAACTGGTGCGGGTCTTCGGCGCCAAGCGCCAGCATTCCCGGCAGACGCCCTTGCCCGAGGTCGAGCCGCAGCACCGCTTCGGACCTGATCCACGCGCTTGAACGGCCATAAATCGTTTCCGCATCGGGCTGGGTCTGGCGCAGCACGACCGGCCGCATCGGCACTGAACGGCCGCCGAGCATATAGGTGTCGATGAAGCCGGGTGGTACAACACAGAGAACCTCGCCCAGACGCTGGAGCACCGAATCCTGTTCCTGCTGCACGGTTTCCAGAACCAGCCGGGCGCTGTCGACCCGCAGGATTTGCGCAACCTCGCCGCCGAGGTTCTTGAGGAAATCTTCAAACTCGATCGGGTCGAGCATGCGCAGGATCGCGCGATGCACCTGATTGGTGCCGGCGAGATTTTCATAGGCGGCCGCGATGACGGACCGATGCGTGTCTTCCAGCCGGTCGAGCCGTGCCTCAAGCCGTTCCATGGCGATGCCGCGCAGGTCGACGATATTGGCACCCATCGCGCGTTCATTGGCCGCGATCAAGGCCCGCATCAAATCCCGGTCTTCGAGAATAACCTCGGGCGCAGCCAGAAGCTTGTCGCGCAATTCACCCGCCAGTGGTGCTGTCTCTGCCATATATGCCCCCGGGTCTTGCTGCTTCGTTTTCTCTAACTATACACGTTGTCAGAGAATTTTCTGCCCCGTTTTTGCCCAGTCCTTCAGAAACTGGTCAAGACCTTTGTCCGTCAGGACATGGTTTGCCATCGCCTTGATCACCGAAGGTGGCGCGGTGACAACATCCGCGCCGATCCGCGCACAGTCGATCACGTGATTGACCGAGCGGATGGAAGCCGCGAGAATCTCGGTGCGGAAGTCGTAGTTATCGTAGATCGTCCGCAAATCCTGAATAAGGTCCATCCCGTCGAGGTGAATGTCGTCGAGCCTGCCGATGAAGGGCGAGATGAAGGCGGCACCGGCCTTGGCGGCCAGAATAGCCTGAGCGGCGGAGAAACAGAGCGTCACGTTGACCTTGTGGCCTTCGGATGCGAATGCCTTGCAGGCGGTCAGCCCGTCCCAGGTCAGCGGCACCTTGATCGCGATGTTCGGGGCGATCTTGGCAAGCTTCATCCCTTCGGCGATCATGGCCTTGGCCTCTGTCGCCACCACCTCTGCCGAAACGGGGCCGGAAACCATGTCACAGATTTCCTTGGTGACTTCGATGATGTCGCGCCCCGATTTCAGGATCAGCGAAGGGTTGGTGGTTACACCGTCGACCATGCCGAGGTCGTTCAATTCCTTGATGGCGGCGGTATCGGCTGTATCGACGAAGAACTTCATGGACCTGATCCTTGGGCTGGCAGCTGCGTTTGCCCGCGTTCATAGCGCAACGGCCCCCGCACCGGAACCCGCAAACAGGGGGCGCTGTGGAGGGGCTTGAGTTTTTCGACGAAGGCATGCTCGTGTCGGTCCTGACGACCGAACCGCTGGGTAAGTGCCTTGACTACAAGGCCCCGGAAGGGGGGTGCCTGAGCGGCGCCTTTGTCGAAGTGCCTCTGGGGCCGCGGCGAGTTTTGGGGGTAGTCTGGGGGCCGGGTGAAGGCGGGTACGATCTGGCCAAGGTGCGGCCTGTGACCCGCGTGCTCGATGCAGCGCCAATGCGGCCGGACATGCGAACCTTCCTGACCCGTGTTGCCGACTACACGTTGACGCCGATGCCCGCGGTGCTGCGCCTTGCGACACGGGCGCCGGGTCTGGCCGACCCGCCCGGCCCGCGCCGTATTTACCGCAAGGGTTGGACCGAACCGGAGCGCCTGACCGATGCGCGGGCGAGGGTTCTGGATGTCGTTGACGAATACGGGGGCGCGGCTTTCACGCTTGGCGAACTGGCCGCGCTCGCCGGCGTGACGACGAGCGTGATCAAGGGGCTGGCCAAGGCCGGCGCGCTGGCCGAGGAAGAGGCCCCGCGCGACTTGCCCTATCCTCGGCTTGATCCAGAACTGGCCGGCAAGGCGCTGGCCGACGATCAGGCCGATGCCGCCATGCGGCTGCGGGCGGGGGTTGCCGGCGGCCACTACGGGACGACGCTTCTGAAGGGGGTGACCGGGTCCGGCAAGACCGAAGTCTATCTCGAAGCGGTTGCCGAATGTCTCGCCAAGGGGCGGCAGGCACTGGTGCTCTTGCCCGAAATCGCGCTTACCGCCGAATTTCTGACGCGGGTGGAAGAACGCTTTGGCGGCCATCCCGGCGAATGGCATTCCGGCGTGACCCAGACGGAGCGGCGAAGGCTGTGGCGCATGGCGGGTGAGGGGAATGTGGGGCTGGTCGTTGGCGCGCGGTCGGCGCTTTTCCTGCCCTTCCGCGACCTCGGTCTGGTTGTCGTCGATGAAGAACATGACACCGCCTACAAACAGGAAGACGGTGTTCTTTACAATGCGCGTGACATGGCCGTGCTGCGCGCCTCGCTTTGCGACGCGCAGGTGGTGCTCGCTTCCGCGACGCCCTGCCTAGAGACATGGGCGAATGCCGAGGCCGGGAAATATGCGCGGATTGACCTGACCTCGCGTTACGGGGTGGCCGAATTGCCGGAAATTCACGCGATCGACATGCGGGCCGAGGGCCTGGCGCAAAACCAGTGGATCGGCACGACTTTGGCCGGCGCAGTTGCTGACCGGGTCGGGCGCGGCGAACAGGCGTTGCTTTTCCTGAACCGCAGGGGATATGCGCCCGTCACGATCTGCCGCGCCTGTGGCCATCAGATCGGCTGCGACCATTGCGATGCGCGCATGGTTGAGCACCGCTTCCTGAAGCGCCTCGTCTGCCATCAATGTGGCGAGACGAAACCGATGCCGGAAAAGTGCCCCTCCTGCGCGGCGGAGAACCGCCTTGCGCCAGTCGGTCCGGGTGTGGAGCGGCTGGCCGAGGAGGTCGCCGCGCGGTTTCCGGACGCGCGCGTGGCGGTGCTGTCATCGGACCTTTTTGGTTCGGCCCGGGCCTTGAAGGAAAAGATACGGGAGATCGCTGACGGCGGTGCGGACATCATCATCGGCACCCAGCTTGTCGCGAAGGGTCATAACTTTCCCCTGCTGACGCTGGTGGGGGTGATCGACGCCGATCTGGGGCTGCAGGGATCGGACCTCAGGGCGGCAGAGCGGACATTCCAGCTGGTCCGGCAGGTGTCCGGCCGGGCGGGGCGGGCCGACAAGCCGGGTGTCGCGCTCTTGCAGACCTATCAGCCCGAACACGGTGTGATCCGGGCGATCCTGTCGGGCGACGAAGAGGCGTTCTGGCGCGCCGAGGCCGAAGAACGCAAGGCAGCCGGGGTGCCCCCCTTTGGACGGTTGGCGGGGATTGTCCTGTCTTCACCCGACGTCGCCCAGGTTTTCGATTTCGGGACCGAGCTTGCGCGGCGTGATGCGCCCTTGCGCCGCATCGGCGCCCAGGTCTTCGGACCTGCGGCGGCACCCGTGGCGCGTATTCGCGGGCGTCATCGGGTCCGGCTTCTGGTTAAAGCGGCCAAGACCGCGCCCTTGCAGGTGGCGCTTTCAGACTGGCTGGGCCAGTTCAAGGTGCCGAACAACCTGCGGCTTTCGGTCGATATCGACCCGCAAAGCTTTTACTGAGGCGGTTCAGGCCAGCGCCACCCTGCCTCGCTGATCCACGAGAAAATCGGTCGCGACCGCGCCCACCCACATCGAGGTCAACGCGAGCCAGGCGGTGCCGACGAAGATCGAGCCCCCTGTCACGCCAGCACCAATCGCGCAGCCCCCGGCCAGCATGCCGCCAAAGCCCATGAGAACGGCACCGAACATGGCGCGGCGCATGTTGCTTTCGCCTTCGAAGCCCAGAAACCGCAACTCTCCCATCACGAGCGCGGCCGCGAATGCGCCGAGGAAGACCCCCGGCACAAGGCCGATGTCGAATTCGAGTACGCGCACAGGTTCGAGGAAGTACATCAGTGTATTGGCCGAGGGTCCGGTGAAGGTGGCCGAGGTGATGGCCATCGGTTCGAAGCTGACCTGCGACAGGGCAAAGGTCGAGATCCAGCCGACGGCTACGGCAAAACCCACCCCGGAGGCAAAAAAGAGTGTCGAGGTGCCGATACGGTTCTTTCGGGCCAGATAGAGCGCGAGAAGCGCGATTGCGAGGCCGAGGACAAGCCCGCTTGCACGCGGCAGACCGCTCAGTTCGACCAGGTCGATGTTACGGCCCCCCGGTGTTACCCAGAGCGCCGCAATGCGGTCGCGCAGAGGCGAAAGAATGCCTTTCAGGCTCATCTGGGCGACGACCGCGAAGATGAGCCCGGAAACGACCGACCTGAGGTTGCCGGTGGCCGCGAGCACCAGAAGCCGTCCCGAGCAGCCTCGGGCGAGCACCATGCCGATGCCGAAGACGAGCCCGCCGACGATCGCGCCCGACCATGAACCAGCGACCGCCATCATGCGTGCGTCAGAGCCGCGCATCAGCCCCAGAAGCTCCGCCCCCTGAACCCATACCAGCGCGGTGGAAAAGGTCAGCAGCCAGACCGACACGCGGGGGCCAAGTGCGCCGCGGGCGAATTCCACGGTTGCCGCCCTGAGGCAGAAGTTGGATCGCTGGGCCGATACGCCGAAGATGATGCCGGTCAAGAGGCCGAAGAGCGCTGCTGCGGGGGCCTCGCCGATCCGTTCGACAATGGAAAGGACTGTCATGTTCGCGTTCCGCCTCTGGTTCGTCCCCGGTCTCATTCACGAACATGAATGTCTTGTCATTGATACAGATCAGACGGGGCCGCATTTCCGGCCGCCCCCGCCGGATCGGCGACGCCTGCTATCGCTGCCAAGTTTGGCCTCGTCATCGACGTCAAAGCCGCGTAAGGCAGGCCATGGCGTTTCGCATCCCGACACTGACGCTCGCCGAAGCGAAAGGGCTGCCTCGTTGGCGGCGGCCGGCAGCAATGCTGTTTCTGATGGCGGCCGCGATGCCGATTGCCTTTTCGACCTGGTCCGCGCTTCTCAACAATTTCGTCAAGGAAGCGGCCGGGTTCACCGGGGTCGAAATCGGCTGGCTTCACACCGTACGCGAGATCCCGGGATTTCTGGCCATCGGTGTCATCGTGATCCTTTGGGCCATGCGCGAACAGGTGCTTGCCGTCATGGCGCTTGCACTTCTTGGTGTAACGACAGCGCTCACCGCGATGTTCCCGAGCCTCGGCGGCATTCTGGCCATCACCTTCCTGTCCTCTATCGGATTTCACTATTTCGAGACAGTCAACCAGTCGCTTCAGTTGCAATGGATCGACAAGAGGAATGCGCCGCAAACGCTCGGCTGGATCGTTTCCATCGGCTCCGGTGCGTCGCTGCTCGCCTACGGGCTGATCATGCTGACCTGGAAGACGTTCGACCTGAGCTACGGTATCGTCTATGGCATCTCTGGCGGTCTGACTGCCGCCATCGCGATTTTCGTGGCGCTTGCCTATCCACAATTCGAAGCGCCCGACCCGCAGCTCAAGCATTTCGTTCTGCGCCGCCGCTACTGGCTATACTACGCGCTTCAGTTCATGTCGGGCGCAAGGCGGCAGATATTCATCGTGTTTGCCGCTTTCATGATGGTTGAACGCTTCGGGTTTGAGGTGCATGAGGTTACGGCGCTCTTTCTGATCAACTTTCTCGCCAACATGCTGGCCGCGCCCTTCATGGGGCGGGCGGTGGCCCGGTTTGGGGAACGCAGGGCGCTTGTTTTCGAATATGTCGGGCTGATCGGGGTCTTTCTGGCTTATGGCGGCGTCTATTTCTTCGGCTGGGGGGTCGCGATTGCCGCGGCGCTCTATGTTGTCGACCATCTCTTTTTCGCGCTGGCCTTCGCGCTGAAAACCTACTTCCAGAAAATCGCCAGTCCCGGTGACATCGCGCCCACGGCCGCCGTTGCCTTCACGATCAACCATATTGCCGCGGTTTTCTTGCCGGCGGCGCTTGGCTATCTCTGGGTTCGATCACCTGCTGCGGTCTTCGGTCTGGCGGCTGGCATGAGCTTTATCTCACTGATGCTGTCGCTTCTGATCCCGCGCCATCCTGCGCCGGGGCATGAAACGGTCTTTGCTGCCCGCGCGGCGGTCGTTGCCGAGTAGAATTGACCCTACCGGGCACAAGGCGGACGGCCTTTTGCAACCACGCCGCAATTCGCGTATCTCTAAGGCGCGCAGTCTTGCATTGACGCGGGGCGCGCCCGTCCCTATGGCCCTCGCGTCCGTTTCGTGCCGCCGGAGGCCGCCATGCCCGTCTTTTCCGCCCTGACGACCCTGCCCGACAAGGAACCTGCCGAGGCCCTTGCCGAAGCGATGGAAAGGTTCCTGCCGGAACCGACCGGTATCGGGGTCTTCGAGATCGAGGACGGAAGCGGGCGCTACGAGGTGGGCGTCTATTTCGAGGAAGAGCCCGACGATACCGAACTGGCGCTGATGGCGGCGATCTACGGTGCGCGGCCCTTTGTCGTGTCGGAAGTGCCGGATACCGATTGGGTGGCACATGTGAAACGCGAACTGAGCCCGGTCGAGGCCGGGCGCTTTTTCGTCTATGGCAGCCACGATGCCGATCACGTGCCTGACGGCAGTGTCGCGCTGATGATCGAGGCCTCGATGGCCTTCGGCACGGGCCATCATGCCACGACGCTCGGCTGTCTCAAGGCGCTCGACCGGCTTGACCGCGAGGGGTTCGCTGGCCGGAACGTTGCCGACATCGGCTGCGGTACGGCAGTACTCGCCATGGCCGCTGCCCGCATCTGGGATAGCGCCGTCATCGCCTCGGATATCGACCTCGTCGCGGTCGATGTGGCGCGCGCGAACGCGGCGGCGAACGGGCTGGCCGACCGTATCGCCTGCGTGGAAGCGGCGGGGTTCGCCCATCCCGCCCTCGCCGCACGTGCGCCCTTTGACCTCGTCTTCGCAAATATCCTGAAGGGTCCGCTGATCTCGCTGGCGCCGGATGTCGCGCGGCATCTCGTTCCGGGCGGCTACGCGATCCTCTCCGGTATCCTGACAGGTCAGGCCGAAGACGTGCTTGCCGCGTATGAGGACAACGGATTTTCGAAGCGGTCGCGCGACGATATCGGCGAATGGACGACTTTGGTTCTAGAGCGCGATCAATAGATCGTGACGCACGCCTGGGGCGAGCGAATTGCCGCATTTTCGCCGCAATTCCTCCTCAGCATCGTCATGTGTGGGGGTGCGACGACTCAGGAGCGAAGGGATGGTCGATCGCAATCTGCAGAGATTTTACGGCCGGATCGGCCGGATCGAGAAGATTCATCAGGCGGGCGGAGGCTTTGAGGCCAACGGGACGCTCGGCATGTCATTCTACAAAAGCCTCAAGCGCCCGCGCCGGCGGCGCAGCTTTCTGGCGCCAGTCGTCCTTGTGATGATCGCAGTGGTGGGCATCAAGGCAACCGTCCATGCCACCATTGGCGCGGAGCTTTACGAAGAGCGTATCGCCGAATTGCGCAGCGGCCCGGTCGTCGACCAGGTTGGCGCCTATGTCCTTCAGGCCGATCCCGCGACGCTGATGCTGTCGGCACAGATCCGCAAATTCATCCGCTGAACCGGGGTGCGCCCTCTCGGGCAGGATTCCTCGTGCCGATAAATTGAAAGGCCGTGTCGGGAAACCCGGCACGGCCTTTGGCGAAGTCGATCGCTGGGTCGTCGGAGAACGTCGTCTCAGAAGCGCGAAGCGATGGTTTCGATGTCGCCACGGCAAAGGCCGATATCGTCAAGTTCGCGATCCGAAAGCTTCGAGAGCGCCTTGCGGGTCGCACGGGCGTCGTTCCAGGCCGCGAAGGTCGAAACGAAGAGGCCAAACATGCCAGGCATGGCGTTGGCGGAGCGGTGCATTTCATAGGTCGACATGGTCTTGATCCTTGGGGTTCGCGTGCACCTTGCGGGTGCAGCATCTCGTTGATGCCCGGCAGATAGACCTCCGTTATAGCGGCGACAAGCGGCGCCAATGCAGGGCCGATATGCACCTATTGCATGGGTCATATGTACCGTAATTACTTGTAAACAAACCGATAATTTTCATGGCGAAAATGTCGCTTTCTGCACATGCAAAGGCGAATTCCGACTTCGATTGCGGCGGCTTCGTGGCCAAGGGATCGTGGCCATTCTCTCTTCCCGATGTTCGCTATTCGTGCTAGTCGTGTCCGAAAAGCAACAGGAGCAGGGGCTGATGCGGGTACTGGGGGTCGATCCAGGTCTGAGGCATCTTGGCTGGGGCGTGATCGAGATGGCAGGGAGCCGACTCAGTCACGTCGGAAATGGCGTCATCCGGTCCGCAGGCGATGATCTCGGGTCCCGGCTCCTGTCGCTTCACGTTGCCCTGACGGCCGTGGTGGCCGAATACGCGCCCGATGCGGCGGCGGTGGAGCAGACATTCGTCAACAAGGACGGCGCGGGTACATTGAAGCTCGGTCAGGCGCGGGGGATCGCGATGCTGGTTCCCGCGCAGGCCGGCATCGCTGTCGGCGAATATGCCCCGAACACGGTCAAGAAGACGGTCGTCGGGGTCGGACATGCGGACAAGTCGCAGATCGAACATATGGTGCGCCACCAGTTGCCTGGCATTGTCATTGCCGGTCCCGATGCCGCCGACGCGCTGGCAATCGCGATCTGCCATGCCCATCACCTGCAAAGCGCAGGGCGACTGGCGGCGGCGATGCGGGGCGCGGCATGATCGGGCGGATCGCCGGGGTGATCCTGCACCGGGCCATGGATCACGTCCTGATCGATGTGCGCGGCGTGGGTTACATCGTCCATGTCTCACAGCGCACGGCGGCGGAGTTGCCCCCGGTGGGCGAGGCGGTGGCGCTTTATACCGACCTTCTGGTGCGCGAAGACCTTCTGCAGCTTTTCGGCTTCCCGACGCTATTGGAGAAGGAATGGCACCGTCTCTTGATGACGGTGCAGGGTGTGGGTGCCAAGGCCTCCATGGCGATCCTCGGTACGCTCGGGGCCGACGGGGTGGGCCGCGCCATCGCACTTGGCGACTGGTCTTCGGTCAAGGCAGCACCCGGGGTCGGGCCGAAACTCGCGCAGCGGGTGGTGATGGAACTGAAGGACAAGGCGCCGACCGTGATGGCGTTGGGGGGTACGCTCACAGTTGATGTGGCGGCCACGGATGAGGTGATCGAAGCCCCCGTAACACGGCGCGCCCCGACAGCACCCGCTGCTGCCAGCGCCACTGCCGACGCCCTGTCAGCGCTGATCAACCTCGGCTACGGCCAGGGTGAGGCGGCCGCCGCCGTTGCCGAAGCCGCCGGCGCGAACGAAGGGGCCACAACCCCGGCGCTGATCCGGGCGGCACTGAAACTGCTTGCCCCGAAAGGCTGAGGATGGAACCCGACCCCACGCTCCGCCCCGCGCCTCAGCCCGAGGATACTGCCGCCGACGGCGACCGGGCGCTGCGGCCGCAGACGCTCGACGATTTTGTCGGGCAGGCTGCGGCGCGGGCCAATCTTCGGGTCTTCATCGAAAGCGCCCGGCGGCGGGGCGAGGCGATGGACCATACGCTTTTTCACGGACCGCCGGGGCTGGGCAAGACCACGCTGGCGCAGATCATGGCCCGGGAGCTTGGCGTCAATTTCCGCATGACCTCTGGCCCGGTGCTGGCGCGGGCAGGCGATCTGGCGGCGATCCTGACCAATCTGGAGGCACGCGATGTCCTCTTCATCGACGAGATTCACCGCCTGAACCCGGCGGTGGAGGAGGTGCTTTACCCCGCGCTTGAGGATTTCGAGCTTGATCTCGTGATCGGCGAGGGCCCGGCGGCACGGACGGTACGGATCGAGCTGCAGCCCTTCACGCTTGTCGGCGCGACAACGCGGCTCGGCCTGCTCACGACGCCTTTGCGGGACCGGTTCGGAATACCGACCCGGCTGGAGTTCTATACCATCCCTGAACTCGATCAGATTGTGACACGTGGTGCGCGGCTGATGGGCGTGCCCTGCGATGCCGACGGTACGCTGGAAATCGCCCGTCGCGCCCGAGGCACGCCGCGTATCGCCGGGCGGCTTCTCAGGCGGGTCGTCGATTTCGCGCTGGTCGAGGGCGATGGCCGCCTGACACGGGCCATCGCGGATGCCGCGTTGACGCGGCTTGGTGTCGATCATCTGGGCCTTGATGGGGCCGACCGGCGCTACTTGCGGCTTCTGGCGGAAAACTACGGAGGTGGTCCGGTCGGCGTGGAAACGCTGTCAGCCGCATTGAGCGAGAGCCGGGATTCCATTGAGGAAGTGATCGAGCCCTATCTGCTTCAGCAGGGCCTGATCCAGCGCACACCCCGCGGCCGGATGCTGGCCGCTAAAGCTTGGGCGCATCTTGGACTGGAAGCCCCAAGGACCGGCGGTCAGGGTGACCTGTTTGTGAAATAGACCGCAGCCGTGGTGCCGGACAGGCGCGGCGGACGGAAGATGTCAGGATAGCCCAAGCGGATCGCGACGACTTGATTGCCGATTTTGAAGCCCTTATCCCTCGGATGCTTCTATGGAGCCAGAAAGAGAAGGCCAGGCAATGTCACCGGCGGAAATCGAGTCGCTCTTCGCGCGCTCTTCGGGAGGTTACACCTTCGCCCGCTGGGTACGGCCGATCGCGCCGGTGGTCTTCGGTGTCGATGACGCGACGCTCGCTGTCGTGAAGAGCGCTTTCGAAGAAGTGGTGGCCGTCGCTGGCCACCGGATGGCTGAGACCGACCCCGAACAGGGCGCAAACCTCATGGTCTTCTTCTGTCGGGACTGGCAGGAGCTTCTGGCAGTGCCCGATCTCGACCGGCTGGTGGACGGGTTGGGCGGGCTTGTGACGCGGCTGGAGGCGGAGGGCGCCAATCAGTACCGGCATTTCCGGTTTGAGGCTGACGGGGCGATCCGGGCCTGCATCGCCTTCCTGCGCCTCGACACAAGTCTGGCGTTGCAGCCGGCACGGACAGTGGCGCTGAATCTTGCGGTCAACGCCATTCTCCTCTGGTCCGACACCGCCTTTCGGGTTCGGCCGCCTCTCGGTGAAAACGGGGGCGAGACCGTGCTCAGGCCCGATATCGCTGCCGTCATCCGTGCGGGCTATGACCGGGCGATGCCGCATGTCGCAAGCGATGCCAGCCATGCGCTGCGGCTGGCCGCGCGGGTCGCAGCGGCGGGGGCAGGCGCGTCATGAGCATCGGCGAGCGGATCACGGTCAATGACCGGATGCAGCGGGGCTATTCCTATATTCTGGAAGCGCCGGAGGGCGGCGACTTCCACCCCGATTTCCGGCCCCATCATAGCCCTGTCGAGATGCTGGCGATGGGGGTCTTCGAGGGCAAGTATATGAACGATTGCCGGGCCGAGTTTCCCGAAAGCTGGTTTCAGACGGCGCGGCTTGGCGAACGCGCGGACCCTTCACTTAACTACTTCGGCGTCAAGAGCCGTCAGCCCCTGAGCGTCTGGCGCGAGAAAGGCTGGATCTACGGACCCGACCCGCGCGGCTGGTTTCAGTGGTACTGCCGCTACTGGCGGGGCCGGAGATTGCCTGAAACAGACCGTATCCAGATCGGGCGCTGGCGTGGTTTCGCGCGTCACGCCGGGCAGATCCGGGCCAATTGCCACCCGGGCGACATCTTCTGCCGACCGCGCCAGCGGCAGGCACTGTTGCAATGGGCCTATGACCCGATGATCTGAAACGCCCTAGGCGTCGGCCGGCCGAAGGGCCAGGCGGTGGCAGCGGTCAGGCCCCGTTCACCTGAACCTTGCCGACAAGGCGCGCGCCCTTTTCGGACGCCATGGTCGCGGCGACGACATCGGATTTGACCTCTGCCGTCTTCGACAGCGACAGATCGGTGCATTTGATCCGGCCGGATTGCTTGCCTTCGACGCTGACCGCCTCGGCCTCGATCGCGCCCTTCACATCGCCGCTCAACTGGATCGAGACGCTCTTGGCGCTGATATCGCCCGTGACCTTGCCCTTGACCGAAACGTCGCCCGAGGCCGAGCTGATATTGCCGGTGATGGTGAGGTCTTCCTCAATGATCGTACGCGACATGGCCGCTCCTTCTTCGGGGCGCTGGTGGCCAGCGCGGCGGATAACAGCCTTCATCGCTACAGAAATCGGACGGCGATGCCAAGACTTTAGGGTGGGTCCGGGCGGAAGCGTGCCGCTGGACAGGACGGGTCACCGCCGCTAGGGGAGGTCTGTCCGATCCCCGGCGACTGCAGGTTTCGTCATGGCCCACAATTTCCGTCTGCGCGTTTATTACGAAGATACCGACCTTGCGGGGATCGTCTATTACGCCAATTACCTGAAGTTCATCGAGCGCGCCCGTAGCGAATGGGTACGGACGCTCGGGGTCGATCAGGCACGGCTCAGGGCCGAGGAGGGGATCGTTTTCGCCGTGCGGCGGGTCGAGGCCGATTATCTGCGGCCGGCGCGGTTCGATGACGAACTGAATGTCGAGACCGATCTCAAGGGCGTGACAGGCGCGCGCATCGTTCTTGAGCAGCGGGTCCAGAGGGCGGCCGAACGGCTGTTCATCGCCGAAGTGACGTTGGTCTGTCTGACCGATGGCGGGACACCGGCGCGACTGCCGCCCGATCTGCGGCGGCGGCTGGTGCCGGCGGTCCACTGACCGGCCAGTCCGGCCGACCGCGCGGCAAATCGCTGAGGTGCGCGGAGGTGGTGGCATTCGGCCGCGAAGCGCTGTAGAATCGCTAACAAATCAGAGCCGCAGGACGTGCGGCCCAACCGGCGAGCAGAGTTTTATGGAAACCCAGACCCTTGCGATGGCGCAGGAGATCGACTTCTCCTTGCTTGCGCTTTTTGCGCGCGCCTCATTCGTTGTGCAATTGGTGATGATCCTCCTGACGGTGGCCAGTTTCTGGTCATGGACCATCATCGTGCAGAAGTTCATATCGTACCGAAAGGCGCGGTCGGAGGCGGCGGTCTTTGACCGGGCGTTCTGGTCGGGCGAACCGCTCGACGAGCTTTTCGAGAAGATCGGCAGCCAGCCTGACGGCGCGTCGGAAAAGATCTTCGCCTCGGGCATGATCGAATGGCGGCGGAGCCATCGACAGGATGGCGAACTGATTGCCGGCGCACAGGCGCGGATCGACCGGTCGATGGATGTGGCGATCGCCAAGGAAACCGAGCGGCTTTCGGGCGGGCTGCCGTTTCTTGCAACGGTTGGCTCGACAGCGCCCTTCATCGGGCTTTTTGGTACCGTCTGGGGCATCAAGACCGCCTTTGAGCAAATCGCGATCAGCCAGAACACGTCGCTTGCCGTCGTCGCCCCGGGCATCGCGGAGGCGCTGGTGGCCACGGCGCTCGGCCTTCTCGCAGCCATTCCGGCGGTTATTTTCTATAACAAGCTGTCGACGGACAGCGACCGGATCATAACCGGCTACGAGGCCTTTGCCGACGAATTCGCAACGATCCTGTCACGCCAGCTGGACGCCTGAGCGATGGGCGCGGGCGTCATGAAACCGGGCGGCGGCAGGCGCCGGCGCGGGTCGCGCGGCAAGGCAGCCGTCATGAGCGAGATCAACGTCACGCCCTTTGTAGACGTGATGCTGGTCTTGCTGATCATCTTCATGGTCGCCGCACCGCTGCTGACCGTGGGTGTGCCGCTGGAACTGCCGAAAACGGCCGCGCAGGCGGTGCCGAGCCAGCAGGAAGAACCGCTGACGATCTCGGTTCAGGCCGATGGCACCATTTCCCTGCAGAACACGCCTGTGCCAGAGGCCGAACTGATCGGCAAGCTCACGGCCATCGCGGCGGAGCGGACGGACGACAAGCTCTTCCTGCGCGCCGACGGCGCCATTCCTTATGAACGCGTCGTGCAAGTGATGGGTGCGCTGAACTCTGGCGGGTTCGGCAACATCGTACTGGTGACTGACGGCGGTGGCCCGACATTCGGGGCCGGGTCGCAGGCGGGAACGGGGAACTAGGGCGAATGCCCATGGATCGGCCCCAAAGGATTGGCATGCTCGTTTCGGGGGTCGCGCATCTGGGCGCGATCCTTTGGCTGATTGTCGGCGGGATCTTCTTCTCGCACGACCTGCTGCCGCCTGTGGCGACGACCGAAGTGTCGCTGATTTCGGCCGCAGAATTCGCGGCCCTGCAGGCGCGCGCCCCGACTGCATCGGCCGAGACGCCGGCACAGCCCACACCGCCGGAGCCGGCCGAGGCAGCGCCCGACGCCGCGGCGGTCGAACCGGCACCTGAGGCGGCGCAGCCGCCAGCCCCCCAGGCCGAACCCGAGACCGACCCCGCGCCCGATGTCACGGCGCTGACCGCCCCGACGGCCGAGGTCAGCGACACACCGCCGACCGTGCCCTTGACCCCGGTGGAGGTGCCTTCAGAGACCGTTCTCGATACGATCAGCCCGCGCCCGGCGCCCCGTGATGCGCCACGGGTGGCGCCGACACCCGCCGAGGCACCTGAGCCTGATGCGGCAATCTCAGAGGCGGCCGTCGCCGAAACCACGCCTGAGCCGGCCGAGGAGGTTGTGCCGGAAACACCGGTGGAAGAGGCCGCGCCGCCGGAGGCCACGACCGAGATCGTGACCGAAGCGACGGAGACGGAGGACAAACCAGATTCGTCTGCCCCGCAGACATCGGCGCGCCCGAAGGCCCGGCCGGAAAAGCCGGCACCCGCACCGGAGCCAGAGACGGCGCCAGCGCCCGATGCCGCGCCAGAGGATGCCGTGGCCGCGGCACTTGCCGAGGCGCTGTCAGGTGCCGAAAGCGAAACACCCGCGCCCGGGACGGGCATCGCCGCCAGCGGCCCGCCGATGACATCGGGCGAAAAGGACGCGCTGATCGTCGCGGTTAAGCAATGCTGGAACGTCGGCGCGCTGTCCACAGACGCCCTGCGCACGACGGTGACGATCAGCGTCACGATGGAACAGAGCGGAATGCCGGTCGGCGCGTCGATCCGGCTGCTTGGCTTCGAAGGCGGCGACGAGGCGGCGGCAAATCAGGCCTTCGAGGCGGGTCGCCGCGCGATCCTGCGTTGCGCGAAAAACGGCTACCCGCTGCCTGCGGAAAAGTATGAGCAATGGCGAGAGATCGAAATTGTCTTTAATCCTGACAAGATGAGGATGAAATGACCTCTGTGGACACGGTACTGACCTTGGCAGGCGGCTTGTACGGCAGCGGTGTCGGTGGTGCCCAAGATACGAAAGGGGCTTTGTGATGGTCCGAAATATCTGGCTGGTGTTGGCGCTGATCTGCGGGCCAGTTCTTCCACAACACGTCATGGCCGAGCCTTTGCGCATCGTCATCGAAGACGGGGTGATCGAGCCCCTCCCATTTGCCGCGCCGGGGTTCATCGCCGAGAATGCCGAGGCCGGCGAGCTGGCCGCGGCCATCACCCGGGTTATCGCCGCCGATCTGGCAGGCACCGGCCTTTTCCGGGAAATCGGGCCAGAGGCCTTCATCAGCCGGATCACCAGCTTCGACGCGCCGGTGGCCTTTGCCGACTGGAAGGCGATCAATGCGCAGGCATTGGTGACGGGGGCGGTCTTTCAGGGGACGGATGGGCGGATCAATGTGAAGTTCCGTCTCTTCGATGTGTTTTCCGATGCGCCCCTTGGGGAGGGACTGCAGTTTGCCGGAGGAACCGGGGACTGGCGGCGGATCGCACATAAGGTGGCCGATCAGGTCTATAGCCGCATCACCGGAGAGAGCGGCTATTTCGATAGCCGCGTCGTCTATGTCTCCGAAAGCGGGCCCAAGGATCAGCGCCTGAAACGACTGGCCGTCATGGACTATGACGGGGCGAATGTGCAGTACCTGACCGACAGTTCGACAATCGTGCTCGCGCCGCGGTTTTCACCCTCGGGCGACCGGGTTCTCTTCACATCGTTCGAAACCGGGTTTCCACGCATCAAGCTGCTCGACATCGCGACGGTCAGTTCGCGGCCGCTTGCCGAACTGTCGGGCAACATGACCTTCGCGCCCCGGTTTTCGCCGGACGGCGGGACGGTTGTCTTTTCGGTGGAGCAGGGCGGCAATACGGACCTTTATTCGATGCATCTGGCATCCGGGCAGACGCAGCAACTGACCAACGCGCCCTCGATCGAGACAGCGCCGTCCTATTCGCCGGATGGCAGCCAGATTGTCTTTGAAAGCGACCGTTCGGGCAGCCAGCAGCTTTACGTGATGCCGGCGGGCGGGGGAGAACCCACGCGGATCAGCTTTGGCGAGGGTCGCTACGGTACGCCGGTCTGGTCACCGCGCGGCGATCTCGTCGCCTTTACCAAGCAGAATGCAGGGCGCTTCCATATCGGCGTGATGCGGACCGACGGTTCGGAAGAGCGGTTGCTGACGGCATCGTTCCTTGACGAAGGGCCGACCTGGGCACCGAACGGGCGAGTGATCATGTTCACCCGCGAGACAGCCGGCGCGGGCGGCGGCGCACAGCTCTATTCTGTCGACATTTCCGGTCGGAACCTGCGCGCCGTTCCGACCGAAGGCGCGGCCTCTGACCCGGCCTGGTCGCCCCTGCAACCCTAGAAGACAGGCGGGCGTTTTCAACGCCGAGACGGAATGATATGGTAACGGCATCGAGCCAAGAAAAAAGGCGGTAAAACCGATGAACACCTTCACGAAACTTCTTCTGCTGGCGGGCGCATTGGCCCTGTCGGCATGTAACAACCCTGATCGCTACGGTGCGGGGGCTGGCGGTGCCGGCGGCGCGGGCGGCATCACGCAGGGCGGGCTCGGCGACCCGAATGACCCGAATTCGCCGGCCTATTTCGCGCAAACGATTGGCGACAGGGTGCTTTTCGCGGTCGATCAGTCGACGCTGACGCCAGAGGCGCAGCAGATCCTTTCGGCGCAGGCGGTCTGGCTGAACCAGCACGCCGGTTACACCGCCATCATCGAAGGCCATGCCGACGAGGTGGGCACACGCGAATACAACCTCGCGCTCGGCGCGCGCCGGGCGAGCGCGGTGCAGAACTATCTCATCAGCCAGGGTGTTTCCGCGACACGGCTGCGCACGGTTTCTTACGGCAAGGAACGGCCGCTTGCGGTCTGCTCGGATGAGGCCTGCTACAGCCAGAACCGCCGGGCGGTCACCGTGATCGGTGCCGGCGCGGGCGTTTAGGGCACGGCGTATGGTCCGGCTCTTCGCCTTGATCATCGGGGTGGTGGCGAGTTGCCTTGCCACCCCGCTCGCCGCGCAGGACCGCGCCCAGACGCTTGCCGATATCCGGGCCGAACTGTCGGTGCTGGCCTCGGACATTCAGGCGCTGCGCAGCGAACTCGTCTCAGGCGGGGGCGCGGCAATGCAGGCGGCAGGCGGGGCAACGGCGCTCGACCGGATGAACACGATGGAGGCCGAACTTGTCCGGCTGACGGCGCGGACAGAGGAACTGCAGAACAACCTGCGCAGGGTCATCGCCGATGGCACCAACCGGATCGGCGATCTGGAATTCCGGCTATGCGAACTGGAAGACGGCTGCGACGTGGCCAACCTGCCGATCACGAAGACCCTTGGCGATGTGACCGGGCCGGTTGCCAATGAACCGGTCGTGGTCATCCAGCCCGGCAACGGGACAACAACGGCCGAGCTTGCGGTCAATGAACAAGCAGACTTCGATCGAGCGAAGGGGGCGCTCGATTCCGGTGACTTTCGCGGCGCCGCTGACCAGTTTGCGGCCTTTTCCCAGACCTATACGGGTGGCCCCCTGACCGCCGAGGCGCATTACCTGCGCGGCGATGCGCTGGTTCAACTGGGCGAAACCTCGAATGCCGCGCGTGCCTATCTGGAAGCGTTTTCGGGAACGCCGAACGGACCGCGCGCGCCGGCGGCTCTGTTGAAGCTGGGTAGCGCGCTCGGTGTACTGGGCCAGCAGCAGGAGGCCTGCGTCACGCTTGCCGAGGTGGGCGTCAGATTTCCGACCGCAGCCGAGGCCATCGAGGCCAATTCGGCGATGCGGGCAATTGGATGTCCCTGACAGCGGACGACGGGACCATTGCGCGCGCGCTGCGTGCTGCCTTTGCACCCGATCCGCCAGAGCGTGTCGGCGTTGCTGTTTCTGGCGGAAGCGACTCGATGGCGCTTCTCTTCCTCATGGCCGATTGGGCGACGGCCGGCGGACCGGAGATCAGCGCCATCACCATCAATCATGGGCTGCGGGATGAGGCGGCGCGGGAAGCCGACGCTGTTGCCGAAGCTTGCGCCAGATTGAATGTGGCGCATGACATCCGCCTTTGGCAGGGTTGGGACGGCGGGGGAAACCTGCAGGATCAGGCCCGCCGTGCCCGTCAGAACCTTATCGGTGAATGGGCGCGCGACCACGGTATCGGGACCGTGGCACTTGGCCACACGGCCGACGATCAGGCGGAAACCGTCCTGATGCGGCTGGCGCGGGCGGCGGGTGTCGATGGGCTGGCTGCGATGCGTCTGTCGCGGGTCGCGGGAGGCATCCGGTGGCTACGGCCGCTCCTCGACCAGCGCAGGGAGGCACTGCGGGCAATGTTGCGGCGGCGGGGCGAAAGCTGGTTCGATGATCCGTCGAACGACAACGAGGATTTCGAACGTGTCAGGGCACGCATGGTCCTGTCGCAACTGGAACCGCTGGGGCTCACGGTGGAAGCGCTTGCTGCGACGGCGTCGCGGCTGGCCTCGGCGAGTGACGCGCTCGCCCGCCTGACCGAAGAAAAGGCGCGGGCGATGACCATCGTTTCGAATGGCGATGTCCTGATCGACCGCGACAGGTTGCTCGCCTTGCCGGAAGAGGTGCAGTTTCGACTTCTCGCGCATACTTTGCGCTGGGTCAGTGTCGCGGAATACCGACCGAGGCAAGACGCGATCGGCGGGTTGTTGCAGGCGATCCGGGATAACCGGCCGCATGTGCTTTCTGGCCGCCACGTCCTTTCTGGAAAGACACTGCGCGTTACACGTGAATTCAACGCGGTGGCGGCATTGACGGCCCGTCCCGGCGAGGTCTGGGACCGAAGGTGGCGAATTTTCGGGCCGCTCGATCAGGGCTACGAGGTTCGCGCGCTGGGCGAAACCGGGCTGTCCAACTGTCCGGATTGGCGCGACAGCGGCCTGCCGAGAGTGTCACTTCTGGCCTCGCCCGCAATCTGGCAGGGCGATCGGTTGCTGGCAGCCCCGCTTGCCGGCATGGCGAACGGATGGTGCGCCGAGCATACCCGCGACAATGACGACTTCTTTACCGCGCTAATCACGCATTGAACCTGCGCGTCTAATGTCTATTTTATGAACAGGTCTGAGCCGCGCCTCTTCGCGGCCATTTGTCGATTTGGAGGATTCCCCCTTGGGTAACGCGCGAAACATCGCTTTCTGGGTCGTTCTGTTCCTGTTGATCCTGGCGTTGTTCAACCTCTTCGGGAACGGCCAGACGACGATGAATTCGCGGATGCTCAACTATTCCGACTTCATTCAGAAGGTTGAGGCGGATGAGGTGAAGTCGGTCGTCATCGATGGCGAGCAGTTGCAGGTGCAGACGACCGATGGCACGACCTGGGTCGCGATCAAGCCCGAGGGCGAGCAGCTGAACGAAAACCTTGTCGAGATGCTGATCGGCAAGGGTGTGGCGGTTCGGGCCGAACGGCAGGAACAGTCGGGCTTCTTTTCGATCCTCTCGCTCTGGCTGCCCTTCCTGGTTCTCATCGGTATCTGGATCTTCTTCATGAACCGGATGCAGGGCGGCGGGCGCGGCGGCGCGATGGGCTTTGGCAAGTCGCGGGCGAAACTGCTGACCGAAAAGCATGGGCGCGTGACCTTCGATGATGTCGCGGGCATCGACGAGGCCAAGGAAGAGCTTGAGGAGATCGTCGAATTCCTGCGTAACCCGCAGAAATTTTCGCGCCTCGGCGGCAAGATTCCGAGAGGCGCGCTTCTGGTCGGATCGCCGGGGACGGGCAAGACCCTGCTGGCCCGTGCGATCGCGGGCGAGGCCGGTGTGCCGTTCTTCTCGATCTCGGGCTCGGATTTTGTGGAAATGTTCGTCGGTGTCGGTGCAAGTCGGGTGCGCGACATGTTCGAACAGGCCAAGAAGAACGCCCCCTGCATCGTCTTCATCGACGAGATTGACGCTGTGGGCCGGTCGCGGGGCGTCGGCATTGGTGGGGGCAATGACGAACGCGAACAGACCTTGAACCAGCTGCTGGTCGAAATGGACGGGTTCGAAGCGAATGAAGGCGTCATCATCGTCGCGGCGACCAACCGCAAGGATGTGCTCGACCCCGCGCTACTGCGCCCGGGCCGCTTTGACCGCCAGATTCATGTGCCGAACCCCGACATCAAGGGTCGCGAGAAGATCCTGACCGTTCATGCCCGCAAGGTGCCGCTTGGCCCCGATGTGGACCTGCGCATCATAGCGCGGGGCACGCCTGGGTTTTCGGGCGCCGATCTTGCCAACCTCGTGAACGAGGCAGCGCTTCTGGCCGCCCGCATCGGCCGGCGCTTCGTGTCGCTCGACGATTTCGAGCGCGCGAAGGATAAGGTGATGATGGGGGTTGAGCGCCGGTCGATGGTGCTGACCGACGAACAGAAGGAACATACCGCCTATCACGAGGCTGGCCATGCCATCGTCGGTATGAATCTGCCGAAATGCGACCCGGTCTACAAGGCGACGATCATTCCGCGGGGCGGTGCGCTCGGCATGGTGGTGAGCCTGCCGGAGATGGACCGGCTGAACTACCACAAGGATGAGGCCAAGCAGAAGATCGCGATGACGATGGCCGGCAAGGCCGCGGAGATCATCAAATGGGGTGAGGAGCATGTATCAAACGGTCCCTCGGGCGACATCATGCAGGCCTCCGGCATGGCGCGCGCCATGGTGATGCGCTGGGGCATGTCCGACAAGGTCGGCAGCGTCGACTATTCAGAGGCGCATTCGGGCTATTCCGGGCAGACGGCCGGATTTTCCGTATCGGCGGCGACGAAGGAGTTGATTGAGAGCGAGGTGAAGCGCCTCATCGACGAGGGCTATGAGACGGCGCGGAAAATTCTGATCGAGAAATCAGAGGATTTCGAGCGGCTGGCGAAGGGGCTATTGGAATACGAAACCCTGACGGGCGATCAGATTCGCAAGGTGATCGCGGGCGAAAAGCTGACCGATGACGACGACGAAGGCCCGTCGGACAAGGGCAACCCCGCGCCGCTGACTGCTATTCCGAAGACCAAGAAGCCGAAGGCGCCGAAGGGCGGGATGGAGCCTGAACCCTCCGCCTGACGCCGGCTATCGGGTTCGACCGGAAAGGACCGCGATGTCGTCGGGCACCGACTGGAATCCTGTAGCCTATGCCAGATATGGCGGCCTGCGCCTTCGCCCGGCGATGGATTTGATGGCGCGGGTCGGCGATCTTCCCGCTGGCGATGTCGTTGATTTCGGGTGCGGCAACGGCGCGGTCGGGCCGGCGCTGGCAGGGCGGTTCGCGGGGCGGCGCATCCAGGGCCTTGACGCGTCGCCGGCGATGCTTGCGGCAGCAAAGGCCGGTGGTGCCTATGACCGGCTGATCGAGGCCGACGCGTCGACGTGGCGCGCGGAAGGCCCGGTTGCATTGATTTTCTCGAATGCCGCGCTGCACTGGCTGCCGGACCATGGCGCTCTGATGCCGCATCTTGCGCGGCAACTCGCGCCCGGCGGAACGCTCGCCGTGCAGATGCCGCGCCAGCACGACGCGCCATCCCACCGTTTCCTGCGCTATATCGCGGGCGAGATGTTTCCCGACCGTTTCGACATTGCCGGCTGGAAGCCCCCCGTCGCGGCACCTGTCGACTACCACCGGATGCTCGCGCCCTATGGAAGCGTGACGGTCTGGGAAACCGACTATGTGCAGCGGCTGGAGCCGGTGGATGACGGCCATCCCGTCCGGCGCTTTACCGAATCGACGGCGATGCGACCGTTTCTTGACCGGCTGTCGCCGGCGGAGGCGGCATCGTTCATCGTGCGCTACGAAAGCGCATTGTGCGCTGCCTACCAGATCGAAGGGGACGGTTCGGTCCTGTTTCCGTTCCGGCGGGTCTTTTTTACTCTGGTCGTCTGACGGCGACCCGGCCGGTCCGGCCCAACCTACGGAGGTTTCATGCCCGCGCTCCTTCCCACAGACCATGTTGGTACAATCCGATGGCTCGGCCGGGTGGAAGATCGGGCAGCAAGTCTTGGGTCCGCGCCGCTGACCGAGGTCCAAGCGACCTTTGGCGGGGTGGCTGGCGAGGCGCATGGCGGGCTGACGCGCCCCTCCTGCGTCCGGGTCAAGGCGCAGTATCCGGAGGGCACCGAGATTCGCAACGTGCGCCAGTTCACGATCCTCTCCGTCGAAGATCTGGACGCAATCGCGACCGAGATGGGTGTCGAAGCGCTTGATCCGGCATGGCTCGGCGCCAGCATGGTGATTGCCGGTATCGGCGATTTCAGCCATGTGCCGCCCTCGTCACGGCTGCAGGGTGAAAGTGGCGCGACACTTGTCGTCGACATGCAGAACCGCCCCTGCACGCTGCCTGCAAGGCTGATCGAAGAGGCGATCCCCGGCGCAGGGAAACGCTTCAAGCCCGCAGCGGTCGGGCGGCGCGGCGTCACCGCCTGGGTGGAGCGTGAAGGCCGGTTCGGGTTGGGGGATGCGATCAGGCTGCATGTGCCGGACCAGCGGCCATGGAACCCGTGAACTTTCCAGCGGCACGAGAAATTACGGCCGGCTGAGCGGCGTTATTTGCTTGTCTGGGCGTGGGGCGGCAGCGGTGACGTGACCGCTTCCGGCATCGGGAGCTTTCCGCCGTCTGGTCCTTATTCCGTTTCACGACTCGCTGCCCGTGAATGGGGCTTCACCAGGACTGGCAGGAATTCATTGTGTGAAATAAAAATTCATGACAGTAATTGATGGTGCTTTGCGTGCCGTCTGGCCGCGCCGGGCTGGATTTCTGGCGATTCCGGAGTTCGAAATGTCGGAAACCAATGTGGTCAATGATTTGCGGCGTGTATTTTCCTGTGTGACGCGGCGATGAATTACGTGTATATGGTATACCACAGCCGCACCGGGTAGGGAGAGGATGAATGGCCTTCAAGACAGATATCGAGATAGCGCGCGAAGCAAAGAAGAAGCCGATCATGGAGATTGGCGCCAAACTCGGCATACCCGCCGAGGATCTTCTGCCCTATGGCCATGACAAGGCCAAGGTCAGCCAGAAATTCATCAAGAGTCTCGCCGACAGGAAGAACGGCAAGCTGATTCTTGTGACCGCCATCAACCCGACGCCCGCTGGCGAGGGCAAGACCACGACGACCGTAGGATTGGGCGACGGGCTGAACCGCATCGGCAAGAAGGCGGTTGTCTGTATCCGCGAGGCTTCGCTCGGCCCGAACTTCGGCATGAAGGGTGGCGCGGCAGGCGGCGGCTATGCTCAGGTCGTGCCGATGGAGGAAATGAACCTGCATTTCACCGGTGACTTCCACGCCATCACGTCAGCCCACAACCTGCTGTCGGCGATGATCGACAACCATATCTATTGGGGTAATGAGCTCGATATCGACGAACGCCGCGTCAGCTGGCGCCGGGTCATGGACATGAATGACAGGGCGCTGCGCGATATCGTCGTCAGCCTTGGCGGCGTGTCGAACGGGTTTCCGCGGCAGACGGGCTTTGACATTACCGTCGCGTCCGAGGTCATGGCCATCCTCTGCCTGTCGAACGACCTTGAAGATCTGCAGAACCGGCTGGGCAACATCGTCGTGGCCTATACCCGCGCCAAGACGCCGGTCTATTGCCGCGACATCAAGGCGGACGGGGCGATGACGGTCCTTCTGAAGGATGCGATGCAGCCAAACCTCGTCCAGACGCTGGAAAACAACCCGGCTTTCGTCCATGGCGGGCCCTTTGCCAACATCGCCCACGGCTGCAACTCTGTCATCGCCACGAAAACCGCGCTGAAGCTCGGCGATTATGTTGTGACTGAGGCAGGCTTTGGCGCTGACCTGGGGGCCGAGAAGTTCTTCAACATCAAGTGCCGCAAGGCCGGTCTGAAGCCGTCCGCGACGGTCATCGTTGCAACCGTGCGCGCGATGAAGATGAACGGCGGGGTGGCAAAGGCCGATCTCGGCGCCGAAAACGTGGCCGCCGTCAAGAGAGGGTGCCCGAACCTTGGACGCCACATTGCCAATGTGAAATCCTTCGGGGTGCCGGTCGTCGTGGCAATCAACCATTTCCATTCCGACACGGAAGCCGAAATTCAGGCGGTGAAGGACTATGTTGCCGATCAGGGCGCCGAGGCGATCCTGAGCAAGCACTGGGCCGATGGCGGCAAAGGCGCGGAGGACCTGGCGCGCAAGGTGGCCGAGCTTGCCGACAGCGGCAGTTCGCATTTCGCGCCGCTCTATCCCGATGACATGGGCCTTTTCCAGAAGATCGAGACGATTGCGAAGCGCATCTACCATGCCGACGAGGTGCTGGCCGACAAGTCGATCCGGTCGCAGCTGAAGGCCTGGGAAGAAGCCGGCTACGGCAATCTGCCGGTTTGTATGGCGAAAACCCAGTACAGCTTCACGACGGACCCCAACGTTCGTGGCGCGCCGACGGGCCACTCCGTTCCGGTGCGGGAGGTGCGGCTTTCGGCCGGCGCCGGGTTCATCGTGGTTATCTGCGGTGAGATCATGACGATGCCGGGTCTGCCGCGGGTGCCTTCGGCAGAGGTGATCCGTCTGAATGCCGCTGGCGATGTGGAGGGCCTGTTCTAGACAAAGACCCGGCGCGCCGGCGGGCCACCTGCCGGCGCGCGATATTGAAGGAGCCCAATCATGGCGCTTGTGGTCGGAAGTATCGAACCGCTTTACGGATACATCGGAATTTCAAAATCCTACTTCGGGAAGTCTTCGTCCGAACTGGAATCGATTATCGGCTACAATACCGGCGCACTCGCCAAGGGCTACTGGTTCGCGCGATTGGTCGAGCCGATCAATCCGGGCGAGTTCGAATTCAGAGGTTACACGACATTTCCGGGCGGCATTCCGGATGGGAAAAGCGCGACCACGCATGATGCGTTGAAGTCGCGCCTGTCCGGCAATGCGATCGACAAGGCCAGCTGGCAGAAAATGCTCCTCAACGCTGTCGAAAGGTTGAACCGCAAGGGAGCCGATCAGGTCTGCAAGGTGATCCCGATCGAAAAGCCAAAGGGTTATCCGGTTGGCGACGGGATTGCTCAATATGAGATCTTGCCGGCATTCCCGAAGAAGTTCCGGATCGAGGCGGAGGTGACAGGAAATGGCCGTGTCTACAGGCGGCCAGACGACAGCATCTATGTCGCCTGACACGGACGAAGGGAGGCAGGACCGCAAGAGTGCTCATGGGCAAAGGGACTGTCAGGCCGGGCGTTGTCGCTTGATGTTGACAGCAGGTCGCGTTGCGGAAGGCAGGTGCCCGGGGTAAGAGGCATCAAACGCACGATTGAGGCAGCCGATGATCGCAACGAAACCACCAAGCGCCTGCAGGGACATGGCCGAGATAAGGGGCGAGATTGACCGGATCGACAGGGCATTGATCGGAATTCTGGCCGAGAGAGCAGGCTTTATCGACCGTGCGGCGGAAGTGAAAAGCGACCTTGGATTGCCGGCGCGGCTGGATGACAGGGTCGCCGAAGTGATGGAACGGGTGACGGGCCATTCACGCGAACTCGGCCTTGATCCGGTCTTGGCCGAGGATATCTGGCGGCGGCTGATCGACTGGTCGATCGCGCGTGAAGAACGGGTGCTGAACCCGGAATGATGGTTGGGAAGCGCAGGCCGGATGGCACCCGCGATGATCTTCGGGGACTGCTGGTAACCACGGCGCCGTTGGGGAAAGGACGAAAGGCAAGGGATGTCACTTCACGCCGTTGATGTGATCTGGAGCAAGGGCGAGGCCGATTTTGCAGGCAACCGCTACAGTCGCGCCCATGTCTGGCGCTTCGACGGTGGCATCGAGGTGCCCGCATCAGCTTCGCCCGGCGTGGTGCCCGCGCCTTTGTCGCGTCCCGATGCCGTCGATCCGGAAGAAGCCTTCATCGCGGCGATATCGTCCTGCCATATGCTGTGGTTTCTCGACTTCGCGCGGCAGGCGGGCCTGTCCGTCGGCCACTATCACGACCGGGCCGAAGGTCGGCTGACCATGTCCGGCGGCAAGGTCTGGATCCCGCGCGTCACGCTCAACATCCGCGTCACCTGGGCGGGTACGCCGCCCGATGTGGCCGCGCATGATGCGCTTCATCACAAGGCGCATGCCGCCTGCTTCATTGCCAACTCGGTCCGGACCGAGATCGTGCACAATCTGCTTTAGGGGAGAGAACGGAATGAGCGCCACAATTATCGACGGCAAGGCGTTTGCCGCCAATATCAGGGCGCAGGTCGCCGATCATGTCGCGCGCCTGAAGGCGGACCACGGTATTACACCGGGGCTGGCTGTGGTGCTGGTCGGAGAGGACCCGGCGTCCGAGGTCTATGTCCGCTCGAAGGGCAAGCAGACCGTCGAGGCCGGGATGAATTCCTTTGAACACAAATTGCCGGCTGAAACGTCAGAGGGTGAGCTTCTTTCACTGATCGACCGGCTCAACGCCGATCCGGCCGTGCACGGAATACTCGTGCAGCTGCCTCTGCCCGGGCATCTCAACTCCGACCTCGTGATCAACGCGATTGATCCTGCGAAGGATGTGGACGGCTTTCATATCTCGAATGTCGGCCTTCTCGGAACCGGGCAGAAAAGCATGGTTCCCTGCACGCCGTTAGGCTGTCTGATGATGTTGCGTGACCATCACGGCAAACTTTCCGGGCTGAATGCGGTGGTTGTCGGCCGGTCGAACATCGTCGGCAAGCCGATGGCGCAACTGCTGCTCGGCGATAGCTGTACCGTCACGATTGCGCATAGCCGGACCAAGGACCTCGCCGAGGTCTGCCGGCGCGCCGATATCCTTGTAGCCGCCGTCGGACGGCCGGAGATGATCACAGGCGATTTCGTGAAGCCCGGCGCGACCGTCATAGATGTCGGCATCAACCGGATCGAACGGGACGGCAAGACCAAGCTTGTCGGCGACGCGCATTTCGAAAGCTGTGCCGCGGTGGCGGGTGCGATCACGCCGGTGCCGGGCGGCGTCGGGCCGATGACCATCGCCTGCCTTCTCGCAAACACGCTTACCGCTGCCTGCCGGGCGAACGGTCTAAGCGAACCCGAAGGGCTGACCGCATAACGGCAGCACGACGCCTTGCGGATTGCGGCGGGGCATCATCAATCGGATGCCCGGCCAAGATGCGCCCGGTTCAGCCGGCGCGGACAGGAACCATCGTGCCCTGAAGCACCGCGACCAGCCGGCGGGTGCCGTCCGCTTCGGCGTGGACCTCGGCCGTCACAACGCTAAGACGCTTGCCGGACTTGACGACGCGGCCCTCGGCAACCAGCCGTTCGCCGATGGCCGGGGCGAGAAGGTTGATCTTCATCTCGGCGGTCATGACCTCCACATCCGGCGGCATCAGGCTCAGCGCCGAATACCCTGCCGCAGTGTCGCCCAGTGCGAATGTCAGCCCGGCATGGCCCGCCCCCTGCTGCTGGCGCGCGCCGGGCAGGATCGGGGCGGCGATGGTGATCCGGCCAGCCTCGCAGCTCAGGATATCCGCCTGAAAGGTGGTCATCAGGCTTTGCCGCGCAAAGCTGTCGCGGATGCGGGCCTCGAAATCTCTTTCCGCCATCTGGTCTTTCCTCCGGTTCAGCGTGGCATCGGAATGGGTTGCGCGATCTTCCCTGTCAGCACGGCCAAGGCCTTTGGCTCCATCAATGTTGCGAGAGCCGGTGCCTCAGAAAGGAGCCCGCCAGTGTAGGTGCCGTAGGCCGGCATGATCACACGCCGGTTGTCGATGAGAAAGCAGCGCCGCGCCTGACCGGCGAGCCGCGCCTTGGGGTGGTAGTGGCCCGATACTTCGCCGGATGCGTCCGGTCGGGCGATGTGGCGAAAGACCAGCGGTCCCAGCGTGAATTCGGCCAGGTGTTCACCGCCAAGCGCGACCGGCCCGGGGTCGTGATTGCCCTCGATCCAAACCCAGCGCCGGCCGGCCATCAGACGGGAAAGCCAGAGCGCATGGGGTTCATCGAGTTCCGAGGCGGCCAGATCGTCGAAGCTGTCGCCAAGGCAAATGATCGTCCTTGCGCCTGTGCTGGCGATGTCGGCATCGAGCCGGCCGAGTGTTTCATCCACCTCGTAGGGCGGCAGGAGCGTCCCGGCGCGGCGCGCCATGCGTTCGGACTTGCCCAGATGCAGGTCGGAGACGATCAGGCAGCGCTCAGCCCGCCAGAAAAGGGCGCCGGAGGCAAGGGCATTCAGGTCGACACCTGACAGGGTGAAGGCATAGCCGGTCATTGCCTGTTCCTGCACCGGGCGGAGTTGGAAGGCAATCTTGCCAACGCCACGTTCTGTTCGCAACCAAGGTCAGCGCGCCAGACCGGCCTCGTGCATCAAACGCTCGGCGGTTTCGGCAAGTATCCTTTCGCGCGCGGCGCCATCGACGGGAACGCGCCCATGTTCCAGAAATAGCGGCGCGGCCAGAGGCGTCACGCGGTCAAGATGCAGGTGGTCGATCTGGCCTTTTGTCCGTTCCAGCATCGCCTCGATCCGGCCAAAACCGACCAGCCCGCGCATGGCTTCTTCCCGCGTCACCTGAAGAAGCAGATGATCGGGATCGTAGCGGCGAAGCGTGTCGTAAAGGATGTCGGAAGAAAACGTCGCCTGACGGCCGGATTTCCGTTTGCCCGGATGATTGCGGGCGATCAGACCCGCGACCAGCGCGACATTGCGAAAGTTCCGCTTCATCACGGCGTTGCCCTGCATCCATGTTTCCAGCCCACGACGCAATGAAGCGGGATCAAGGAGCGGGGCAATGTCGGCCACCGGATCTAGCCCCCAGATGAGCGTCGCGTAGTCGGTCGAGACAAAGCCGAGCGGATGAAGCGCCTCTTCCTCCATCCGCGCCGTCAGAAGAAGGCCGAGCGTTTGCTGCGCGGCGCGCCCCATGAAGCCGTAAAGGCAAAGATGGGCGCGCCCTTCGGCAGGAAAGCTTTCCACAAGAAGCCTGTCCGGTGACGGCAGGTGCGAAACGTCGCGTTGCAATGCGAGCCATTCGGCCGTGTGGCGCGGCAGGTCGGGCCAGTCCGATGCGGTCAGCATGCGCAGGATACGCGCCGAAAGCTGGGTCGACGTGGAGAACTTGGTGCCCGAATAGACGGCAATCTTCGGTTCGCGGCCGGGGGCGGGCGTGACCTCAAGGCTCATCTCGCGAAGGCCGACGAACCGGACGACCTGGCCGCCGATGAGGAACGTGTCACCCGGCGTCAAGGTCGAGGCGAAGCTTTCCTCCACCTCGCCAAGGGGTTGGCCGCCCATGCGGTTCTGCCAGCGGACGCCCACCATCTCTGCATCGGTGATCGTGCCGATGTTCATCCGGATCGACTGGGCGGAACGCGGGTCGCGGAGGCTCCACCGACCGTCGCGCAACATCAACCTTCGCCATTGGTCGTAGGCGCGAAGCGCGTATCCACCAGTGGCGCAAAACTCGAGGCAGGCGTCAAATTCGGTACGGGAAAGGGCGGCATAGGGGCCGGCACTCGTCACCTCGGCGAAAAGGGCGTCGGCGTCGAAGGGTGCGGAACAGGCGGCGATCAGAATATGCTGGCACAGGACATCACGGGGGCCGGGGCCACGCGGGTCGCCATCGAGGTCATGTTCGCGAACCGCTTCAAGTGCGGCCTGGCATTCGACGACTTCCCAGCGGTTCGCCGGCACCAGAAGCGCCTTTGAGGGCGCGTTGTAGCGGTGGTTCGCCCTGCCGATCCGCTGCACAAGGCGCTTGACGTTCTTCGGCGCGCCGACCTGAATCACGAGGTCAACGTCACCCCAGTCGATGCCGAGGTCGAGCGAGCCGGTGCAGACAACGGCACGCAATTCACCCGCCACCATGGCCGCCTCGACCTTTTCGCGCGCGGCGCGGGCCAGTGACCCGTGATGAATGCCGATCGGCAGCGCCTCTTCATTTGCCAGCCAGAGGTCGCGGAAAAACAGCTCCGCCTGCGCGCGCGTATTGTGAAAGATGAGTGTCGTGCGATGCCGCCGCACCTCGTCCAGCACAGCCCCCATGGCATAGCGCCCGCCGCCCCCGGCCCAAGGCGGCGGATCGTCCGTCTCCAGCATTGATAAATCCGGGTCAGGTCCGGGATCGGCGTGGATTATCGCGCAAGGATCGGGGTTGCGGGCGAGGAAACGCGCAATAGCGCCCGGGTTTTCCACAGTCGCGGACAGCCCCACCCGTCGGAGGCCGGGCGACAGGGCCGACAGACGCGACAGGCAGAGCATGAGCTGGTCGCCCCGCTTGGATTCGGCCAGCGCATGAACCTCGTCCACGATGACACGGCTGAGGCCGGCAAAGACCCGGGTCGCATCTTCGTAGCTCAGTAACAGCGCCAGGCTTTCCGGTGTCGTCAGAAGAATATGCGGCGGATCGGCGCGCTGGCGCCGCCGTTTGGTGTAGGACGTGTCGCCGGTCCGATCCTCAATGCGGATGGGAAGGCCCATCTCTTCGACAGGACGGGTCAGGTTGCGGCGGATATCGGCGGCCAGTGCCTTCAGGGGCGAGATATAGAGGGTGTGAAGCCCCTTGGTGCCACCATCAGAAAGCTCCGCCAGCGTCGGCAGGAAACCCGCGAGTGTCTTGCCGCCACCCGTCGGCGCGACGAGGAGGAGCGCGGGTTCATTCGCACGGTCATAAAGCGCCTGCTGGTGCGGATGGATGTCCCATCCGCGGGTGGAAAACCAGGCGTGGAATCCGGAAGGCAGCGCGCGCATGGCGGCAGACTAATGCCATTCGCGGTGAACTGGAAACAGGCGGCTAGTGGCCCTAGTGCAGGGCGCGCGTCTTCATGTTGCGCATCAGCGTTTCGACCGCGCGCGGCGGTGTCAGATGTGCGCCTGCCAGCGCGGTGTCGAGCGCATGTTCGACCTCTTTCATAAGTGCCGAAAGCGATGGGTCGCTGGTCGCGCAGAGTGTCGCGATGCGCATGGCCTCGTGCCCCTGCAGCAGAGACCGGGACCCGAGCGTTGCGCGGGTCATCTCAAGAAGCCGGGCGTCGTCGATGCCTTGCGCTTCGGCCCAGTCGAGCGCGATGCGGGTCATCGCGGCGGAGGAGGCAGCGAGAAAATCGTTCAGGACCTTGGCGGCCATGGCGGCGCCAAAGCTACCCATGTGGATGGCCCCGTTGCCAAGCGCTTCGAAGACAGGCTGAAGCCTTTCGACATCTTCGCTGCGGCCACCGAGCAGGAAGGACAGGGCGCCCATCTCGGCGGCCTGCTGGGTTCCGGCGAAGGGTGCATCGACAAGCGATACGGATGGCTGAATGCGTCCCCTCAGCGCCCGCACATAGCGGGGCGACAGGGTGGAGGCGATGACGATTGTGTGAAGCGACCGGCCGTTCCGGGCCAGTGCGCCGGTTTCGAAAAGCAGCGCTTCCGCCTCGGCGATGTCGCGTGGCACGAGGACAAGGATGCGAAGCCCCAGAAGGAAGGCGGACGGATCGTCGGACAAGCCCGGTGCCTGCCCCCCGGCAAGCCCATAGCCATCTGCGGTCAACCCGCAGGCATGCAGCCGCGCCAGCATTGCCGGCCCGACGCGGTGGGAACCTGCGATGCCGACGGCGTCCATCAGTGGATGATCTTTTCGTCGCGCACGAACATGTTGGCCCATGCACGGTCGATCAGTTCGGGGGACATCTGGTAAGGAATGCCCTCAAAATTGCAGATCGCAATCATCTGGTCGATCAGGAATACCGGCTGATAGTTGGCGTAGATGTTGTCGATGGTCGGGTATTTCACCTTCAGAAGATGGACGAGGGCCTTCTCATCCAGCGCCATTTTCTTCTTCTTCGCGACCATCGCAAAAATCTTCAGGAAGTTTTCCTGGTTCGGCCCGTCGATCTTGATCTTGAAGAAGATCCGGCGAAGGGCCGCCTTGTCGAAGATTTCGTTCGGGTGGAAGTTTGTGGAAAAAATGACGAGGGTGTCGAAAGGCACCTCGAATTTCTCGCCCGATTGCAGCGCGAGGATGTCCTTGGCTTCCTCAAGCGGCACGATCCAGCGGTTGACGAGCTTTTGCGGCGGTTCGGCCTGACGGCCAAGGTCGTCGACGATGAAGACGCCGCCGGTCGACTTGAGCTGAAGCGGCGCGGTGTAGGTGCGCGCGGTCGGGTTGTAGGTGAGATCCAGCATGTCGAGCGACAGTTCACCGCCGGTGATGACGGTCGGCCGTTCGCAAAGGACATAGCGGTTGTCGAAACGGTTGGAAGACCGACGCAGGCTATTGGGGTCATCGACCGAGGCTTCGGCCGCGGAATGGACGATCGGGTCGTATACGGTAATGACCTGACCGGAATACTCGATGGCGCGCGGAATATAGATCTTGTCGCCGAGCGCGTCGCGAATGCCGTTCGAGATGGAGGATTTGCCGTTGCCCGGCGGACCGTACATCAGGATCGAGCGGCCAGAGCCGACTGCGGGCCCGAGATGGTCAAGAAGGCTGTCCGGCAGGATCAGGTGGCCCATGGCGCTGGTCAGTTGCTGGCGGGTCATCTGGATGTTGCGGATCGACTGCCGCTTCACCTGTTCGCGATAGGCGTCGAGCGGAACGGGCATGGCGCCATAATATTCGGACTGGCCGAGAGCGTCGAGCGCGCGGGCCTTACCGGCATCGGCGAGCTGGAACCCCATTTCGCCGCCCGAGTTGGCGTGCAGCGTACCAGTCGCTTCAAGCAGTTTCTGGCCACGGGCAAGGTGAATGAGGTCCTGCGTCACCGGGATCGGCAACGCGATGATGCGCGAGATTTCCGATACCAGCGTGACATTCATGCGGAACATAGTCTTCAGGAGGATGTCGCGCATCATCACGATGGAAAGCCCGGTTTCCTCAAGGGTTTTGGGAGGGTTCGGGGCCAGGACGTTTGTGACCTGCATATTCATCTCGGTATACCTTTTCGACCGGCATCATGGGTGCTGCGCGCCCGGCATGTGGTGTGTTACGCCGCCGGACGGTCCGCTTTGGGATTCCCAGCGGCACTTTGCCGGGCTATTGTGGCCAAAAAATGGAAACAATTGCGGATCGGGCAGGCATGAGCAAAGCAAATACGGCGATTCTCACGGTTTTTCTGCTGTTGGCGATTGCGGTCATGGGGGGCTTGCCCTTTCTGAAAGGGGCCTTCTACCTCGGCAAGCATGAAGGCGATACGATGCATCTGGCCGAGCTTGTCCTGCGCATGGCTGACGGGCAGTGGCCGCATCTCGATTTCATGACGCCGATCGGTGTGTTGGCGATCGCCCCCATCGCGGTCTTCGTGAAGGCCGGCGCGGGTCTGGGGCACGCGATCTTCTATTCGCAGATACTGGTCGCGCTCGTTCTTCTCCTGCCGGTTCTGCGGGTGGCGACAAGCCGCCTTACGGGAATCTGGCCCTATTTCTTTGGCGCGACGGTGATGACGCTCTGCCTCGCGCTCGTGCATGGTGAGGCGCAAAGTGCTGTGTCGATTTCCATGCATTACAACCGATGGGCCTGGGCGATCAGCTACGTGATCGTGACGCTGGCCGTGCTCGCGCCGCTGAACGGGCCGAAGCCGCGGCTTGACGGGGTGATCATCGGTCTTGGCCTTGCGGCCTTGGTGCTGATCAAGGTCACGTATTTCGTCGCATTCGCCCCGGGGATACTGGTCGCGCTGCTGGCGCGGCGCCAGTTCGCGGCGATCATTGCGGCGGCAATTGCAGGCCTTGCGGTGGCCGCCATCATCACGCTGCTTGCGGGCATGGAATTCTGGTGGGCCTATCTTGGCGATCTGCAGACGGTGTCGGGTTCCGATGTGCGGCCGGAACCGGGCGAGCCGATTGCCGGTGTGGTGGCCGCGCCGCTTTACATGGGGGCGAGCCTCACGCTCATCGCTTGTGTGATCTTCCTCAGGCAGGCCGGCCGGTCGGTCGAAGGGCTCGCCATGCTGATCCTCATGCCGGGCTGTTTCTTCGTGGCCTACCAGAATTACGGCAACGATCCGCAATGGCTCTATCTCATCGCGATGTTCGCTTTCGTGCTGCGGCCGACCGGGCTTGTCACCAACGGTTTCGGCTGGGACCTGCGCGCTAGTCTGACAACTGTGGGCGTTCTGGCGCTTGCCTTTGGCGCACCCTCAGCGATCAACCTTGTCTACAGCCCCTGGCGGCATCTGGCCGCCGATACGGAGGATACCGTTCCCCTGCTATCGGGTCGCCCCGAGCATGGTGATGTGATGACGATTGGCGCGCGGCTGTACCGCGTCAACGTCGCCCGGTCGGAGGATCGGCCGGGGATGATCTTTGCCAGCTTCCGTGAAAGGGCCAAGCGCGAGGACAAGGCGGTTCTGAACGGTGAAGAACTGGAGGAATGCCTGCTGGAAAGCGGCATGTCGGCCTGGTTTGAGGTCGTGACGGCCGATCTGACCGAGGCAGGCTATGCCGGCGCGCATCTCATGGGCACCGATCTATTCTCGGCCTACTGGCTCTTCGGGGATTTCCGGCCGGTCAAGGGAGCGGCGCCCTGGTACTACGGCGGCCTGTCGGGTGTGGAGAACGCCGACTATCTCGTCGTGCCGGTCTGCCCGATGGCGACCAACATCCGTTCCGGCATGTTGAAGTCGCTCGCCGAGGAAGGCTGGGCACTGCGCGAGGTGCGCCGTACCCCGCTTTATATTCTGATCGAGGCGAGCGCGCCCTGAAAAGCCGCATAGACCGACGGAAAGGCCGCAAGCGCCAGGTAGGTCAGAAATGTGCCGACAAGTGCCAGGCCCATCGGGAAATCCTTGCGCGTCCATGATACCCAGTCGGGTGTCATGCGCCTGATCGCCGGAATGGCGCGCAAGAGCCTGTGGGCGGCAAAAGCGCCGAGAAGAAATGCAGCGAAGAGAGGCAGCACAAATCCGGCATGGGAGGCCTTTATGAAGGGCGCTGCGGCGGCGGCGAATTTGGCGTCGCCGGCCCCGACATTGGCAACGGCGTTCAGAACGAAGCCGATGGCGAGGATCACGATGAAATTCACCCAGCGCCATGCCCATGGTTCGAACGGGATGACAAGGAACCCGACAACCGCATAGACGGCCATCAGTGCGATGACCGCCTTGTTCGGAATCTTCATGGTCTTCAGGTCAGACCATGCGACCCAGGCGCAGATGGGCAGGACGCAGACAAAGAGAATCTGAAAGGCCGTTGCCGGCGAAAGGCCAAGCATTCACTCAGCCGCTCGTCACGTTATTGTTCAGGGCCTCGAGCGCACGGTTTGCCTGTTCGAAATGCGTCGGGCTGGTTTCGACGGCGTCTTCAAGAAGATTGCGCCCGATGGAAACGTCGCCCTGTTTTATCGCGGCCAGCGCAGCGGTGTAGAGCAGTTCGGCGCGCTCTTTCTGGGTCATCGGCACGATCGGCATGTCGTATTTGCGCTGGGCTGCACGCGCCAGAACAAGGTTGTTCTTGGTCGTGAAGACAGAGCTGTCATAGGTCAGTGCCTCGGCAAAGAGACGTTCGGCGGCAGCAAAATCGCCGCGTGTCAGCTTGGAATAACCCCAGTTGTTCAGAACGCCGGACGGCTTCGTGGTAAGCCCGACAGCGGTTTCGTAGAACGTGTCGGATTTCTTCCAGGCCTTGTTCGCGTCCGCCACCATCGCCTCGAGCCGATAACGCTCAAAGGTCTCGTAGGTCGGCGGAATGGCGTTCAGCTCTGTCTCCGCGCCTTTCCAGTCGTTGGCGCGAATAAGCGCGTCGGCAAGGCCTACACGGTCTTCGTTCGTGGCCTGGCCGGAAGCGATGATCGTGCGCCAGACGGCAGCGCCTTCCGTCGGCTTGCGGGCGCGCACGAGCGACTTGGCAAGCCCGCGCTTCAGGTCGATGCGGTCGGGGTTTTCGTTGGCGGTGCGGGTGAAGTAGGCGACCGCCTCGTCAGGGTTGCCGGCTGTCAGCATCAGTTCGTTCAGATTCGACTCGTCGATAACGTTGACGCTTTTCATCGCCCGTTCGACTTCGGCTTCACTGGATTTCTGGCAGGCGGAAAGACCGGTAACCCCTGCGATGCAGAGGGTGATCAGGACTGGGTGGCGCATTTATTGCGTCCTTTTGCTGCGTTGCCTCAAGGTGTGGTCAAAAGCAGGTATTGCCCGTGCCCGCGTCTGACCAGCGAAAATTGGCTTTCGTCAACCGGATCATAGGTGGGATTTTCGCGTTTGGCGAGCGCAAGGCGCAGATTTTCGCGGATGGAGTCCGATTGGCCACTATCAAGCGCAAAGGCCGTCTGGAAGACGCGGGCCGCCTCGCCATATTGGCCGCGCTCAACAAGTACCACGCCGAGATTGTTCCAGGCCGGCACGAAGGTTTCATCGGTTTCGATGGCGCGGCGGAGCATGGTTTCGGCCTGTCCGAGCCGCCCGAGCCGCAGATTGGCCGAGCCGATGGCCGACAAGACGTCGACGGTCGCCCCATGCTGGGCGGCGGAGCGCAGATAGGCCTTCAGCGCCAGTTCATATTCGCCAGCCGCCATCAGGCGATGGCCGACGATCAGGCCGTCCACGGCGTCGCCGCGCACCTCACCCGCGGGGGCGAATGGCGATGCCTTGTCAGGCGGAAAGCCGCCTGTCGTCTGACAGGCGGCCACCGAAAGATTCAGGAAGACCAGTAGCCCGGCCCGGAAGATAGCTGTCATCGCCTCACAACTGGAAGTTCTTGAACAGCTGTAGCATATCGTAAACCGAGGGACCAATAAGGATGATGAGAAGCGGCGGCAGCGTGAACATCATCGTGCCGAGTGTCATTTTCGTCGGCAACTTGTTGGCGGCCTCTTCGGCGCGCATCACACGCTTGTCGCGCATTTCGGCGGCATAGACGCGGAGCGCGTCGGCGATGGAGGTACCGAAGGTCTGCGACTGGATCATGACGGTCACGAAGGACGCCACATCGGGCACGCCGCAGCGTTCGGAAAAGCTGCGCAGGACCTGCGTCTTGTCCTTGCCGGCCTTGACCTCGTAGGAAATTATCTCGAATTCCTCGGCCAGCGCCGGATAGCCCGAGCTGAGTTCCTTCGATACGCGAATGATACCCTGGTCCAGCGACTGACCTGCCTCAACGCAGACAAGGAGCATGTCGAGCGCGTCGGGGAAACCATCCTGGATTTCGCGCTGACGTGACTGCACGCGCCGTTCGACCCAGTACTTCGGCAGGTAATAGCCGATGGCACCCGGCATGATGATGACGAGGACGAGCGTCGTCGTCGCGATTTCACCGGTAGCGGAGGCGAAGATCGCATAGATGATGCCGACGAGCAGGAAGAAGATGCCGAGGATGAACTGGACCGCGTGGAAGGTGCGCACGGCATTCTTGCCGCGATAACCCGCGCGCATCATGGTCAGGCGCGCGCTGCTCATCTCCTCGGCCGATTTCGGTTCGAGGAAGGTCGCGAACTTGTCCAGCTTGTCTGTGCCGCGCCCGGCGCGAAGCATCTTCTTTGCCGGCTGCCCGTCGCGGCGTGACGGGTTTGTCGGTTTTGTCGCGTCGCGGAACTTGCTGAACGGGTCGACGGTTTTCTTCATGATCGTCGGCAATGCCGCGATGATCAGAAGAATGCCGAGCGCCCCGACGGCAAACAACGGGCCGAGCGGACCCATTGTCTCGACGAGCATGTCGTTTACGGATTTCAGCATGGTCCTGGCCCCCTCAGACCTTGATGTTGACCATCATCTTCATGAAGACGATGTTGACGGCGAGGAATACGAAAACGACGAGCGCAGCAGGCACGAACGCCTCCGTATCCTTCACGGTATCGAAATAGTCCGGCTTCAAAAGCTGGATGACGACGAGAACGACGAGCGGGAAGGACGACAGGAAGACGCCCGACCACTTCGCTTCGGCCGTAATTGCGCGCACGCGGCGGAATAGGCGGAAGCGGGCCCGGATGACCTTGGCCAGGCCGTCCAGAATCTCGGCCAGGTTACCGCCCGATTGCTGCTGGATCGTCACGGCCACCGCAAGGAAGCGCAAGTCCTGCATGTCCATGCGTTCTGCGAGGTCTTTCAGCGATTCCGTCACATCGCGGCCATAAGAGCTTTCGTCGGCGATCATCCCGAATTCGGACCCGAGCGGATCTGGCACTTCCTTGGCGACGATCTGGATGGCCGAGGCGAAGGGGTGGCCGACGCGCAGCGACCGGACCATCAGTTCGACGGCATCGGGCAACTGTTCTTCGACCAGATCCATGCGCTTCTTGGCCTTCTTGCTGATCCAGATGTAGACGGCGCCCACGCCCATCACGACGCCAAGGGCGATCTGCACCGGAAGCGACGTGGCCGTGCCGATGCGCAGGCCAAGGAAAGCAACGGCGGAAAGAAGGGCCATGACGCCGACAAGTGCCTTCGGAGAGAAAGCGATGTTGGCTTTCTGTGCCTTGGTCGCGAGGATCGAATATATCGGAATGCCTTTGGCCTTCAGATGCTGGCTCGCCTCCTTGCGGAGTTGTTCGAGAACCTGATCGCGCTGGCCGCCCTTTTCGAGCAGGTCGATCCGGCGGTTGACCTTGCTGTTGAGCGAAATCGACTTGCCGAAAACGACAAGATAGATGCCTTCGACGAGCAGAAGCACGGCCAGAAAGATCAGACCGTAGATGATGGGTGTCGGGCTGATGATCATGGCTTACTCCGCAGCGATAGGTTCGTAGATGGACGCCGGCAGGTCGAAGCCCCACTGCTTGAAGCGGTTGGCAAAATTCGACCGGACGCCCGTCGCGGTGAAGCGCCCGATGATCTTGCCATCCGGGGCCAGACCGAGGCGCTCGTAACGAAAGATTTCCTGCATCGAGATGACTTCGCCTTCCATCCCGGTCAGTTCGGTGATGGATGTCATGCGGCGCGAGCCGTCCTGAAGACGCGAGGCCTGCACGATGAGGTTCACAGCCGATGCGATCTGGGCGCGGACGGCCTTGATCGGCATCTCGATGCCAGACATGGCGATCATGTTTTCCAGACGGCTGACGCCGTCGCGGGCAGAGTTCGCGTGGATCGTGGTCATCGAGCCGTCGTGGCCGGTGTTCATGGCCTGAAGCATGTCGATGACTTCCTCGCCGCGCGTTTCGCCGACGATGATGCGGTCAGGACGCATCCGGAGCGCGTTTCTGAGACAGTCGCGCTGTGTGACGGCGCCCTTGCCTTCGACGTTCGGCGGGCGGCTTTCCATCCGGCCCACATGGACCTGCTGAAGCTGGAGTTCCGCCGTATCCTCGATCGTCAGGATGCGTTCGGAGTTGTCGATGAAGGACGACAGCGCGTTGAGCGTGGTCGTCTTGCCCGAACCCGTACCGCCCGAGACGATGACGTTGAGACGGGTCGAGACCGCCGCCTGAAGGTAAGCGGCCATTTCCTCGGTGAAGGCGCCGAAGCGGACGAGGTCGTCGACGCCGAGCTTTTCCTTCTTGAATTTCCGGATGGAGACGAGCGAGCCGTCAACCGCGATGGGCGGAACCATGGCGTTGAAGCGTGACCCGTCAGCAAGGCGGGCGTCCACATAGGGGTTCGATTCATCGACGCGCCGGCCCACGGCCGACACGATCTTGTCAATGATCCTGAGAAGGTGGCGTTCGTCCTTGAAGGTGATGTCGGTCAGCTGCAGCTTGCCGGCGCGTTCGACGAAAATCTGCTGCGGGCCGTTGACCAGAATATCGTTGACGGTCTCGTCTTTCAGCAGCGGTTCCAGCGGGCCGAGGCCCATAACCTCGTCATAGAGTTCCTGGAAAAGCGTCGAGCGTTCGTCCTTGTTCAGAACGATGCTCATATCCTCCAGCGCCTCGGTGGAAATCGACACGATTTCCTGACGAAGCTCGGCTTCGGACGCGGATTCGAGCGCGGCGAGGTTGAGGTTGTCGAGCAGGCTCTTGTGCAACTCGACCTTCAGTTCGCTCATCCGCTCCTTGCGCTTCTTTTCCTTGTCGGCGGCTGCCGCTTGCGCGGACGCGATCGGGGCGGCGCGGCGCTGTACGGCGGCCGGCGCGGGGGTGGCGGGTGCCGCATGGGCCTGCTGCTGGGCCGGCGCTGTGTTGGGCGCGGGAACCTGGCCGGGGGCGGGTTTCTTGTAGCGAGAAAACATGCGTTTACTCCTGGCTTGGTCAGTTGCCGGCTTCGGCGGCTTTGTTCAGATCGAAGAGCGACTTGGCCAGCTTGGCGATTTCGCGCCTGAGCGGGTTCTTCGATGCCGTTTCGGCAAGCGGCACACCGTGGTCGTTCGACTGGGTGACCTGCTTCGTGCCGTCCGGCAGGTGCAACTCGATCGTGATGTCGAGACTTTCGGCCAGACGCTTCACGCGGCTCTTGCCGGAAAGATCGGTGAACTTCGGCGCCCGGTTCAGCACGTAGCGCAGCTTTTCGAAGGGCAGATCCTCGGCCTTCAAGGCGCGGATCATGCGCAGCGTGTTCTGGGCGCAGCGCATGTCGAGTTCCATGAGCGCGAAGTAGACATGGGCCTTGTTCAGGACCGCCTCGGTCCACTGGACGACGGTCGAGGGCATGTCGATCACCACGAAGTCGAAATTCATCTTGGCCACGTCAAGGACGCGGTTGATGTCTTCGGAGGTGACGATATCAAGCGGCAGCATTTCCGACGGCGCGGTCATGACATGCAGCTTTTCGTTGAAGGTCAGCAGCGCCTGCAGAAAGCTCACATTATCGAGCGAGGCGGTATCTGACAGCATCTCGAACACGGCCTCGCGGCGCGGCAGGTCGAGATAGGTCGACACGGAACCGGCCTGGAAATCGAGGTCCAGCAGACAGACCCGCGGGGCGTTATCCTTCTGCACCGTCGCCAGTTCCCAGGCGAGGTTCACGGCAAAGGTGGTGGACCCGGTGCCGCCGGCGAGGCCATGGACCGGTAGAATCACACCGTCACGGTCACCATTCGGCTTGAAGGACGGCTGCGATGCCTGTGCGGGCAGCATGGTGGCCGGGTCCGGCTCCGCGCGCAGACGTTCAATGGCGTCGCGAAGCGCATTTTCCGGCAGGGGGTAGGGTACGAAATCGGCCGCGCCAAGCTTCAGAAGCTGGTGCAGCGCGATCGGGCTTACCTCTTCGGCGATCAAAATGATCTTGATGCCCTTGGATTTCGCGGTGGTGATGATCTTGGAGATGCGGGCGAGATCGTCCTCATCTTCCGAATCGACCGCAACCGCCACGAATTCAAGCGTTTCGGCATCGGGCTGTGCCAGGAAAAGCGCCGCGTCGTCGAATGTCAGGTCACCCCAGCTTTCGCCAAGTTCCGCTTCCATGTCCTCGACAAGCAGGTCGAAGTTGCCGACATCACGGGAAATCGTGCAGGCAACAATCGGGGCGGCCTCGGGCTGCAAGTTCGTCGCGCCGCTCATGTCCGTCCGCTCCTGTGCAATGGTCCGCTGTCTTCGGAAACGGTTTCCTTGCCAAAAAATCGAATCGTCATAGCTTCAAATCCATCCACCCGGCATGACAATCGCGCCACGCAGTTACTCCCGGGTTTCGAAACTCGACGAAAATCTTGGCAAGATTGGGGCCAAAAGATCGTATTTGTGCGGTTTCGGTACACGATCCGAAGAAAGAGGCGGACTTTGTTGCCAAAGCCCGCCTGCAAGCAGAAACAATCGGAGTGCTCTTCGGCGTCAGCCGCCGGTCGCGGTATTGCCCGCAGCTTCCTGTACGTGCGGCGGCACAGCGCCTTCGACATAGCTGCGGAAGATGATGGCCGCATATTTGCCGTTCAGGATCATCGGGTGTTTCGCGACAAAGCCCGAAACCTCCGTGACGGTCCGGCGATTGCGCCGCTCCTCGGTCTCGACCGCCACCAGCGGGCGGGTTTCGCCATGGGAGACGACCGCTTCGAGACGCGAGCGCGAGATGCCCTGGCTCGAAAGGTAGCGCACGACGGCCTGGGCACGGCGGAGGCCAAGCCCATAGTTGTAGGCGTTGGAGCCGACGAGGTCCGTATGCCCGTAGACGCGGAAGCGAACCTCGGGGAACTGACGGATCCAGTCCGCCTGACGGTTCAGGGCCGCCTGCGCCTCGCCGTCAAGAACGGCGCTGTTGAAGGCGAAGTTGACCGTGCTCGGCACCTCGGCCGAGAACCGCCGGGTCAGGTCGATGACGAATGACCGCTCGCCCGCCATGACTTGGGTGTTGTTCATGGTCGAGTTGCCGAAGTCGCGCGTCTCGATCTCGCTTCCGGCCTCGGAATAGAAAGCGCGGGCGATATTCGTCTCTCGCGAACAGCCGGCAAGTGCGGCCAGGCCAGCGGAGAGGAGAAGAAGTTTCATATGCTTTTGCATTTTCCTTACTCCATCACGTAGCCATAGGAACTGGAATAGTCCTGCCGGGCAACTTCGCTTGCCGCGCTGCCGACCTGGTTCGCGTTCCGGGCGGTTTTGCCAAAGAGGAAGAGTTCCGCCTCGGTCGGGGGCCGGACGCGGTCGGTCGGCAGGGCCAGCGCCTCGCCCCGTGTCGGGGAAACGAGATGCGGGGTGACGATCACGACGAGTTCGGACTGATCGCGCCGGAATTCGGCACTTCTGAAGAGCGCGCCAAGGACTGGAATATCGCCGAGCCAGGGCACCTGGCCGTTGGTGTCGGTGAATTCGTCCTGCAGAAGACCCGCGATGGCAAAGCTTTCGCCGTCACGCATCTCGACCGTGGTTTCAGCCTCGCGTCTGCGGAAGGCGTTGACGCTGATGCCGTTGCCCGTGCCGACGTTGATCGACGGGTCGATGCCCGAAACGGCCGAGTTGATCGCGAGGTTGATGATGTTGCCATCGACTACCGTCGGCGTGAACGCCATTTCGACACCGAAGGGCTTATACTCAACAGTGATCTCGCCGTTGTCGCCCCTTACCGGGATCGGATATTCGCCGCCGGCGAGGAACGTCGCCTCCTGGCCAGAAAGCGCGGTCAGGTTGGGTTCGGCCAGCGTGCGGATCAGGCCCTTGCTTTCCAGCGCTTCCAGCAGAACGGCAAATTCAAAGCTGCCGGAGCCGAAGCTGACGCCCACGGCACCATTTGCCGAAGTCGTGACGGGGCCGCCGGCGAAGATCTGGTTGATGCCGTCGATATTGCCTGCCGTACCGGCCTGGAAATCGGCACCTGTGCTTTGGAAGCCGATGGAGCCGTCAAGCTGCTTGCTGACTGAACGCCGCATCTCCGCAAACCGGATTTTCAGCATCACCTGCTGCACGCCGCCGACGCCCATCAGGTTCGAGACCCGGCTCGGTGCGTAACGTTCGGCAAGGTCAAGCGCCTTGTCGAGCTTGGCGGTCGAGGAAACAACGCCCGACAGCACGATGCCGTCATTGGCGGTGCGCACCTCGATCTGTTCGCCCGGCAGGATTTGCTGCAGACGTTCCTTGAATTCGGCCACGTCGAGCGTGACCTGAACGTCGACATTGGTAATGAGCCGCCCGTCCGGCGCCAGAAGCGTCAGTGTGGTGCGGCCCGGCGCCTTGCCGAGAACATAGATTGTGCGATCCGAGAGCGTCGAAATATCGGCGATGCCCGGGTTTGCAATGGAAAGTTCTGCGAAGGGCTGGTCGGCCTCGACCACCACTGCGCGGTTCATGGGAACGCTAAGTGCGCTCGACGTCGTACCGTTAATAATACGAAGCGTCTCGGAATGAGCCGCTGGCACAGCAGTCAGCGTAAGCGAAACGCCCAGCATCCCCGCTGTAAAGATAGTTTTCATTGTCATAGTGACCTGCCTCTCCGATCACGCCTCTGATGTGGGTCTAGTCGCCCGATTGCCGCCACAATGCGGGAGGTGAGGAATTTTTTCAAGATTCAACCAGTTGCAGGTAAGTCTTTATGTGGATAAGCCGCAACAGTCAGGCATTTGTAGTGTCGGTATCGGGCATTCGTACCAGATACGGTGGGCAGTGTTCGCGCTTCGGGGGCAATCCATTTGACTGGTATCTTGTCATGGCGTTCCCTTCGTGCCCTTCGTGGCTGGTCCGGGGTGCATTTGCCTCTGGTCATGCATGGGCTGGAAAGACAACGGCCTCAGCCAATCTGTCGGGCCTGCCGGACAGGAACGATCCCGGGCGACGAAAGCCCGGCTGGCTATCGCCCCGACAGCACGCAAGGGCCTTTTCACAATCTTGCCCAGGCGGCATAGTGCGCCCAGACATTTGAGGAGGAACATTCATGGATTTCGGGCAGATCCTGGGGCAGTTCATCGGCGGCAATGCCGTTCTGATTGCCATCGCGATTTTCATCATCGTCTGCGTGATGCTGGGGGTCAGGATCGTCCCCCAATCTGAAAAGCATGTCGTCGAACGGTTCGGGCGGCTCAAGGCGGTGCTCGGACCCGGCATCAACTTCATCGTGCCGTTCCTTGATCGTGTCGCGCATCAGATTTCGGTACTTGAGCGGCAATTGCCGAACGCCCTGCAGGATGCGATCACCGCGGACAACGTGCTGGTGAAGGTGGAGACATCGGTCTTCTACCGGATCACCGAGCCTGAAAAGACGGTCTACCGCATCCGCGATGTTGATGCCGCCATTGCGACGACGGTCGCGGGTATCGTGCGCAGCGAAATCGGCAAGATGGAGCTTGACCAGGTACAGTCGAACCGGTCGGACCTGATCGCAAAGGTGCGCGAACAGGTTGCGGCGATGGTCGATGACTGGGGGATCGAGGTCACGCGCGCCGAGGTTCTGGATGTCAACCTTGATGAAGCGACGCGCGCCGCGATGCTGCAGCAGTTGAACGCAGAGCGCGCGCGCCGTGCGCAGGTGACGGAGGCTGAAGGCAAGAAACGGGCGGTTGAGCTTTCCGCAGACGCGGAGCTTTACGCGGCTGAACAGGTCGCGAAGGCGCGGCGGATCACGGCAGATGCCGAGGCTTATGCGACGGGCGTCGTTGCTCAGGCGATCAAGGAAAACGGGATCGAGGCGGCGCAATACCAGGTCGCGTTGAAACAGGTCGAGGCGCTGACGGCGGTCGGGCAAGGCCAGGGCAAGCAGACGGTGATCGTGCCCGCGCAGGCGCTCGATGCCTTCACCGATGCGTTCAAGATGCTGAAGGGACGGGGCTGATGGCTATCTGGCAGGAATGGTGGGTCTGGATGGTCTTTGGAGCTGTCCTGGCGATTCTCGAAGTCATGATCCCGGGGTTCATCCTGCTTGGCTTTGCCATCGGCGCATTCTTGACGGGTGTGCTTATGTGGCTCGGCCTGCTGGGCGCATCCCTGCCCGGCGCGCTTCTTGTCTTCGCAATCGGGGCACTTGTCGCCTGGGCCGTCCTGCGCCGGGTCGTGGGTATCCGCCGCGGGCAGGTCAAGGTCTGGGATACCGACATCAACGACGGCTGATTCTGCCGGACCTGAGGGAGGTGCTGCATGAGTGGCGGGCCCTTTGCCGGCGCGAAAGTCGCGCTCATCTGTGGTGGCGATGTGTTGACCTACCTGCGTGACGACAGACCCGAGCTGCCCTTTCCTGGGTGCTGGGATCTGCCGGGTGGCGGCCGCGAGGGCGAAGAAAGTGCCGAGGCTTGCGTCTTGCGCGAATTGGATGAGGAGTTCGGGCTGGCCTTGCCGGCCGAACGCCTGATCTGGCGTATGGATGGACGGTCCTGGCATCTGCCGGGCCGGCAATCGGTTTTCTTCGGCGGCCATCTGGAAGACGCGGAGATTCGTCGCATCCGTTTTGGCGGCGAAGGGCAGTACTGGCGGATGATGCCCGTCGATACCTTTCGCAACCACCCCGCGGCGGTGCCGAGCCTGCAGGTGCGGCTGGGCGCGTTTCTCGACTGGCTGTCGACTGCGTAGCGGCAGTATAGATTGTACGCAAATTGTTGTGCGTCAACGCTCCCACAAGGTTTCAGGTGGCTGGTCGAAGCTCGTCTCTCAGTATCTCGATCAGGGCCTCCGCGTCGTCCGCTTCGAGCTTTGGCAGATCTTCGCAAACCCGGTACCAGGGCAATTGGGTATCTGCATAGATATGTCGGCTGACCCGGGCCTCGGCCGGGCGGTCCAGCGTGCCGACGGTGATGTTTGTCAGCCAGTCATCCTCAGCGCGGAGCGCCTGCCAGACGATCCGTGACCCGCAATTCGCACAGAAGCCGCGTTTGCCGTCGGCAGACGAGACGTAATATTTGGGCTCATCTTTCAGATATCGCAATGTACCGGCCTTGATCAGAACGGTGATCTCGGCCGGCTGGCCGGTACTGCGCTGGCAGATGGTGCAGTGGCAGATATAGCCGTTCTGAAGGAACACATCTGCCTCATATCGGATGCGCCCGAAAAGACAGCCGCCGGTGACCCTGGTCGTTTCGTGCGTCATCATCCCTCCCCCCCGGGGTTGCGAATATCTGCGCTGGCCCCTTCACCGGAGGGAACACAAAGTGCTGCGTCAGGCAACGAAAAGGTGCCTCGGGCTTGGCTCCGGTCATGGGCGTTTCGGCGTCTGGTCATGGGGCATCGGCGGCAGAACGGGTGCCGGCCGTGCCATCGTCGTTCTGCGGTTTCGCCGGTGTTGTCGCGCCCATCTGTGGATGCTTTGCGCGGCCGCCGCGATATCGGCGGAAATGGGCGCATCGGCGGGCGGGCTTTCGGCGGAGACCGGCCAAGAAACGCCCGTCGAGACAAGGGTGCTGGTATGTCGCGCGCGCGCAGTGTTCTTGGGGCCAACCTTTCGGAGAGGAGCTGCACATGGACTACCATCAGACCACCACTCACAGCTATCACCTCGACAACCGGCGGCTGCTTCAGAACGATCGGCAGGGCGGTGCTGGCAGCACGATCTTCCTCGTCGGGTTCCTGCTGGCGGCGGTTCTTCTGGTCGTCTGGCTTGCCGGTTCCGGCGCCGACGGGGAAAGCGCGTCACTGCCGGCCGCGCTTGGCGAACAGACCGCGACGGCGGCGACGAACTAGACCGGTAAGTCAGGCCGGCCGATTTGGCCGACTGGCCTGTGGCGAGGCCAGTTCCGCCAGAATGGCATCGACGGCGGCGGCGGGATCGGGTGCGGCCCAGACCGGACGGCCGACGACGATATGATCGGCACCATCGGCGATGGCCTGCGCCGGGGTTGCGACGCGCTTCTGATCGCCGAGCGCGGCGCCGAACGGGCGAACACCCGGTGTGACGATGAGCTTTCCGGCCGCCTCCGGCAGTGCCCGGATCGCGGCCGCCTCCCAGGGGCTTGCAATGACGCCATCGGCGCCGGCGGCCAGTGCGCGTCCGGCCCGCATCTGCACAATTTCAGACAGATTGCCGGGCCGGATCAGCGCGGCGTCAAGGTCGGCGCGGTCGAGTGACGTGAGGACCGTCACCGCCAGTATCTTGAGGCCCCGGTCGCCCGCCCCTTCTTTCGCGGCGCGGACCACATAGGGGTCGCCATGTACCGTCAGAAAATCGAGGTTGTATTGCGCGATACCGCGGACCGCGTTTTCGACAGTCGCGCCGATATCGAAAAGCTTCAAGTCAAGGAAGATGCGCTTGCCATGTTCTTCCTTCAATTCATTGGCGAGCGCGAGCCCGCCCCCAGTCAGCATGCCCAGACCGATCTTGTAAAAACCGACACGATCACCGATCACGCGGGCCATTTCGAGACCGGCGAGCGCATTCGGCACATCGAGCGCCACAATGAGCCTGTCATCGGTTGTGTCGGGCGGCGATACGGGCAGGGCGGAGGTCCGGGCCATGGGCTTTTCCTTCGGCGGCGCTGCAGGGTTCATCGAACGACGCGCGGCCGGTGTCAAGCGTCGCCGTCCGGAAATGCTGCGCGTGCCGCTACGCTGCCCGGGCGTTGATACCGGATCGGTCCGCCTTCACTGCCGCCAGAAGCTTGGCCGATGCGGCAAGGCGCTGGCGCAGAGGTGCCGCGCCCGCAGCCTGAACCGGGGCGGAGGTGCGCACGACGACCTGATGATCCGCCGCTTCGTCCGGCCGTAGTAACAGCACGACGATGGCCTCGACCCGCCCGGTTTGGCGGTTCAGCCGGGCATGGCGGACACGGGCGGAAAGGACACGCAAGGCAGACCTCCTTCTGGATGTGCAAAGCTGGTTGACGGCAGTTAACCGCAATTCTCTTTCGCAAAAGTTTCCGGGCTATTGAGGCTGGCCGCGTCCTTGAAAACGCCCCTGTTGGAAACCAGATAAGAGGCAAGACCCGGATAGGTCGTGCTGCCAAGGCGGGCGACCGGATGGCCGGGGGCTTTGACAGAAGGAGAATGCCGATGAACCTGGAAAAGTTCACGGAACGGTCGCGCGGTTTCATTCAAGCTGCACAGACCATAGCGATGCGCGAGGGACACCAAAGGGTGTTGCCGGAGCATCTTCTGAAATCACTGATGGATGACGACCAGGGCCTTGCCGCAAACCTTATCAAACGATCGGGCGGCGCGCCGGACCGGGTGATTGAGGCGGTCAATGCCGCCATCGCCAAACTGCCCAAGGTGTCGGGTGGCGACGGTCAGGTCTATGTGGAGACCTCGCTGGTCCGCGTTCTGGATGAGGCCGAGAAGATTGCCAAGAAGGCCGGCGACAGTTTCGTGCCGGTGGAGCGCATGTTGATGGCGCTGGCCATGGTCAACACCAAGGCGAAGGATGCGCTGACGGCTGGGGCAGTCACGGCGCAGGCGCTCAACACCGCGATCAACGACATCCGTAAGGGCCGCACGGCCGACAGCGCTTCGGCCGAAGAAGGCTATGATGCCCTGAAGAAATACGCGCGCGACCTGACCGAGGCGGCCGAGGACGGCAAGATCGACCCGATCATTGGGCGCGACGAAGAGATTCGCCGCGCGATGCAGGTTCTGTCGCGGCGGACGAAGAACAACCCGGTGCTGATCGGCGACCCCGGCGTCGGCAAGACGGCCATCGCGGAAGGGCTGGCGCTGCGGATCGTAGCAGGTGATGTTCCTGAGTCCCTTAAGAACAAGCGGCTGATGGCGCTCGACATGGGCGCGCTGATCGCAGGGGCCAAATATCGCGGTGAATTCGAGGAACGGTTGAAGGCGGTTCTGAAAGAGATCGAGGCCGCCGCGGGCGAAGTCATCCTCTTCATCGACGAGATGCACACGCTTGTCGGCGCGGGCAAGTCTGACGGGGCGATGGATGCCGCGAACCTGATCAAGCCGGCGCTTGCGCGCGGCGAATTGCACTGTGTGGGTGCGACGACGCTCGACGAATACCGGAAGTATGTCGAAAAGGATGCCGCGCTTGCCCGACGCTTCCAGCCTGTGATGATCGAGGAACCGACGGTGGAAGACACGATTTCCATCCTGCGGGGCATCAAGGAAAAATACGAGCTGCACCACGGCGTCGATATCTCCGACGCAGCGCTTGTCGCGGCGGCGACCCTTTCGCATCGCTACATCACCGACCGTTTCCTTCCCGACAAGGCCATCGACCTGATGGACGAGGCGGCCTCGCGCCTGCGGATGGAGGTCGATTCAAAGCCGGAAGAACTCGATGCGCTCGACCGGGAAATCTTGCAAAAGCAGATCGAGGCGGAAGCGCTGAAGAAGGAAAAGGACAGCGCGTCGCAAGACCGGCTGGAGAAGCTGGAAAAGGAACTGGCAGAGCTGCAGGAGCGATCGGCCGAGATGACCGCGCGGTGGCAGGCGGAGCGTGACCAGCGCGACGTCGCGCAGGATGCAAGGGGCGAACTGGACCGGGCGCGTCAGGAGCTGGAGCAGGCCAAGCGCGAGGGCAACCTTTCGCGGGCGGGCGAGCTGTCTTACGGCATCATCCCGGGGCTGGAAAGGACGCTCGCCGAGGCTGAAAGCCGCGAAGGCGGCCGTCTGGTCGAGGAAGCGGTGCGCCCCGAGCAGATCGCCGAGGTCGTGGAACGCTGGACCGGCATCCCGACATCGAAGATGCTGGAAGGCGAGCGCGAAAAGCTTCTGAAAATGGAAGAGGAGCTTGGAAAGCGGGTGATCGGCCAGCGTCAGGCTGTTGTCGCCGTCTCAAACGCCGTCAGGCGCGCCCGGGCCGGGCTGCAGGATGAAAACCGTCCGCTTGGCTCGTTCCTTTTCCTCGGCCCGACCGGCGTCGGCAAGACGGAGTTGACCAAGGCATTGGCGGAATACCTCTTCGATGACGACAATGCGATGGTCCGCATCGACATGTCCGAATTCATGGAAAAGCATTCCGTCGCGCGGCTGATCGGCGCGCCTCCGGGCTATGTCGGCTATGACGAGGGTGGTGTGCTGACTGAAGCGGTCCGACGGAGGCCCTATCAGGTCGTGCTTTTCGATGAGGTCGAGAAAGCGCACCCGGAAGTCTTCAACGTGCTCTTGCAGGTTCTTGACGATGGTGTGCTGACGGACGGGCAGGGGCACCGGGTGGATTTCAAGCAGACATTGATCGTGCTGACGTCCAACCTCGGGTCGCAGGCGCTGAGCCAGTTGCCGGAAGGTGCCGATGCCGCCCAGGCGCGGCGCGATGTGATGGACGCCGTGCGTGCCCATTTCCGGCCCGAGTTCCTGAACCGGCTTGATGACCAGATCATCTTCGACCGGCTGACGCGCGGGGATATGGACGGGATCGTCCGGATCCAGCTTGCCCGGCTGGAAAAGCGGCTGGCGCAACGCAAGATGTCGCTCGACCTCGACGAGGGCGCGCGGCAATGGCTCGCCGACGAGGGCTACGATCCGGTTTTCGGCGCCCGGCCACTGAAGCGGGTGATCCAGCGCAGCCTGCAGGACAGGCTGGCGGAAATGATCCTTGCCGGCGATGTGACCGATGGCGACACGGTTACCGTGACGGCGGGTCCGGACGGGCTGATCGTCGGCGGGCGGGTATCGGCGAGCAACCGCCGCGCACCGGAAGATGCGGTCGTTCACTGAGCACCCGTCTTGATGCGATGACAAGGCCCCGCTGCGGCGGGGCCTTTTTCATGGAGTCTCAAAGTGTCTTGAGAATCGCATAACATGATATATAATACGTTATGCATTTTGAGGTGAGGCTGCGATGATCGACGATCTTGTCCGCAAGAAGGGCTACCTGTCCCTTGGTAGCCGGTTGCGCCGTATCGGCGAACGGCTGCAGGCCGAAACGCTGTCAGTCATCGCAGCGCGCGGAATACCGTTGCAGGGCAACCATTACCCGCTGCTCGCGGCGCTGGAGGAAAACGGGCCGCTCACCATCGGCGATCTGGCGATGGCGCTCGGGATCAGCCAGCCGGGTGTGACACGGATTGTCGGGCAACTCGTGCGGCTTGGGGTTGTCCGTACCCGGGCAGGCAAGCAGGACCAGCGGCAAAAGGTGGTTTCGCTTACGTCGAAGGGGCAGGCACTGGTTGAAGAGGGCCGCAAGGATATCTGGCCGCTGATACAGCACTGTGTGGCCAGCATCCTTGATGGCCAGAACGGCCCCCTTCTTGAACAACTCGATCACCTGGAAGATGCGCTGAAGGCCCGGCCGTTTCTGGCCCGGATTGAGGCCAGGGCGGGACGCGGATGACTGGCCATATCCTTGACAGCCCGGTCTGGGGCGCCCTCGCAAGCTGCCACCGCCACCTTGCCGTTGGCGACGGCGCGGCGCGCAGGTACCCTGTGGACATCGGCCCGTTCGCGGCCGTTTGTGATGATGGCGAAGCAGCGAGGACCGCGCTCGGCGGCCTCATCGCGGCGACGGGCCGGGTTGGCTTTGTTCACCTGGCGCCTTTCGCCTGCCCGGCCGGCGCAGGGGAGGTTCACCGCTTTGATGTGCACCAAATGTTGCTTCAAAGGGCAGACGAGGCCGCCGAGGACACAGGCCTGATCCGTCTCGGACAGGCAGACTCGGCCGAGATGGTCGCGCTTGCCCAGCTGACAAGGCCTGGGCCATTCGAACGGAATACCTATATGCTCGGCGAATACTGGGGGATCCGTATGGGCGGCCGATTGGTTGCGATGGCGGGGGAGAGGATGAGCGTGCCCGGCTTCACGGAAATCAGCGGCGTTGCGACGCATCCCGAACATCGCGGTAAAGGCCACGCGGGACGGCTTTGCCGCCATCTGATGGCCCGGATTACAGGGCGTGGTGACCGCGCGTTCCTGCATGTCGAGACGACAAAGCCAGCCGTCGAGGAAATCTATCGAAATATGGGGTTTGAGACGCGGCAGACGCTGCATGTGCAGGTCTTTGAACCGCTTTGATGCGCAAGGTCGAAAACGGGTCGGCAAATCGTTACATATCGTGAACGCAGACGTGAAAAGGCGTCATTGGCCATGTTGAGCGAGCTTCGGCTAGAAGCGAGGAAACAGCCGGAGGCTTCTTATGTCCTATCGTTTCAAGACCGATCTGCGGTGGTCTGACGTGACGCCGCGCGCCGATTTCCTGAACCGTCGCCAGATCATCGCCGGGGCCGCCGCGCTTGGGCTGGCGGGGCCTGCCGCCGCGAAACTGAGCTACGTGCCGTCAGCATATTCGACGGATGAGGCGCCAAATACGCTTGAGGAGATCACGCAGTACAACAACTTCTACGAATTCGGTACCGCGAAGGAAGACCCCGCCCGCAGCGCGCATTTGCTGACGACCGATCCCTGGGCTGTGAGGGTGGAAGGGCTGGTCGATAAGCCGGGAACCTACGATCTGGCCGATCTGACCGCCGGCATGACACTGGAAGAGCGTATCTACCGCTTTCGCTGTGTCGAGGCATGGTCGATGGTCGTTCCCTGGATCGGGTTTCAACTGTCCGATCTTCTGAACAAGGTCGGCGTCCAGCCGGGCGCGAAGTTCGTGGCGTTCGAAACGCTCGTCCGGCCTGAGGAAATGCCCGGCCAGAATTACGGTCTGATACCCTGGCCCTACCGCGAAGGTCTGCGGATTGACGAGGCGATGCACCCTCTGACGATCATTGCCACCGGACTCTATGGCGAGGAGTTGCCGAAACAGAACGGGGCGCCGCTGCGGTTGGTCGTGCCCTGGAAGTACGGCTTCAAGTCGATCAAGTCGATCGTCCGCATCGCGTTGGTCGAGGAAATGCCGCCAACCAGCTGGAACATGATTGCCGCCCGCGAATACGGTTTCTATTCCAACGTCAACCCCGAGGTGGATCACCCCCGCTGGAGCCAGGCGACAGAGCGGCGGATCGGCGCGGGCATCTTTGCCGGGCGGATCGACACCTTGATGATGAACGGCTATGCCGATGAGGTGGCCGGCCTTTATGCAGGTCAGGATCTGTCGAAGGACTACTGAAGCGTGCCTTTCGCCGACCTGATCAATACGAACCTTAGGCGTGTGCCGTGCCGC
>JAWKXJ010000006.1:0-67500 GCA_041397105.1 Paracoccaceae bacterium | reverse complement strand
TGGTAGAGAATACCAAGGCGCTTGAGAGAACTACGTTAAAGGAACTCTGCAAATTACTCCCGTAAGTTCGCGAGAAGGAGGCCCCGTTTCTGCGCAAGCATGGGGCGGGGGCACAAACTAGGGGGTGGCGACTGTTTACTTAAAACACAGGGCTGTGCGAAGTCGCAAGACGACGTATACAGTCTGACGCCTGCCCGGTGCTGGAAGGTTAAAAGGAGGGGTGCAAGCTCCGAATTGAAGCCCCAGTAAACGGCGGCCGTAACTATAACGGTCCTAAGGTAGCGAAATTCCTTGTCGGGTAAGTTCCGACCTGCACGAATGGCGTAACGACTTCCCCGCTGTCTCTAATGTGGACTCAGCGAAATTGAACTGTGTGTCAAGATGCACACTACCCGCGGTTAGACGGAAAGACCCCATGCACCTTTACTATAGCTTCGCACTGGCATCAGGATTGAGATGTGCAGGATAGGTGGTAGGCTTTGAAGCCGGAACGCCAGTTTCGGTGGAGCCTCCCTTGAGATACCACCCTTCTTACTCTTGATGTCTAACCGCGGCCCGTTATCCGGGTCCGGGACCCTGCATGGTGGGTAGTTTGACTGGGGCGGTCGCCTCCCAAAGAGTAACGGAGGCGCGCGAAGGTTGGCTCAGAGCGGTCGGAAATCGCTCGTTGAGTGCAATGGCAGAAGCCAGCCTGACTGCGAGACTGACAAGTCGAGCAGAGACGAAAGACGGCCATAGTGATCCGGTGGTCCCACGTGGGAGGGCCATCGCTCAACGGATAAAAGGTACGCCGGGGATAACAGGCTGATGATGCCCAAGAGTCCATATCGACGGCATCGTTTGGCACCTCGATGTCGGCTCATCTCATCCTGGGGCTGGAGCAGGTCCCAAGGGTATGGCTGTTCGCCATTTAAAGAGGTACGTGAGCTGGGTTTAGAACGTCGTGAGACAGTTCGGTCCCTATCTGCCGTGGGTGTAGGAGACTTGAGAAGAGTTGCCCCTAGTACGAGAGGACCGGGGTGAACGAACCACTGGTGGACCAGTTGTCGTGCCAACGGCAGTGCTGGGTAGCTATGTTCGGACAGGATAACCGCTGAAGGCATCTAAGCGGGAAGCCCCCTTCAAAACAAGATCTCCCTTGAGAGCCGTGGAAGACCACCACGTCGATAGGCCGGAGATGTAAGCGCAGCAATGCGTTCAGTTGACCGGTACTAATTGCTCGATAGGCTTGATTTGATCCAGTAGAAGCCAGACTTCTAGTGATCATAAAGCAGACTTGGAATGTGAGGGTTCGACAGAACCCGACACTGATTGTTCGTGTTTCTTTCTCGGTTTGGTGGTCATAGCGCGAGCAAAACACCCGATCCCATCCCGAACTCGGCCGTTAAGTGCCGTTGCGCCGATGGTACTGCGTCATAAGACGTGGGAGAGTAGGTCGCCGCCAAACCTAGTAAGAAACAAGAGTGTCTCTCTGTCGATGTGGCCCCAGCAATGATTGATTGTTCCGGGCCGGAATTGGCGCGGGGTGGAGCAGCCCGGTAGCTCGTCAGGCTCATAACCTGAAGGTCGCAGGTTCAAATCCTGCCCCCGCAACCAACGATACTTGCGATGCCTCCGCCGGTCCTGCCGCGGAGGTTTTTGCTTTTGTGGCCCCCGCCCGCCGGGATCGTCTGCTGCGCCCTCCCGCAACCAACGATTTCTGCGGAAGCAGGTTGTCCAAAGCCTCGGCCTCCGAAAGGAAGTCGGGGTTTTGCTTTCCGGCTGCAAAGCGCAGGATCGCCCCCAGGTCGCCGCGCAGGACGATGGAGAGTTGGCCGTTCTCGGGCACGAGGGTGATTTCATCGACCAGTGACCGAAGCACGTCGACGGCGGCGCCTCGATCTTCCTCGGATTGCAGGTTCTCGCAGAGCTTCGCGATCCGATCCTGATACATCCGTGCCATGTTCGGGTGCAGCAATGGCGGCGGCTCGTCGGCATTGTCCAGAAGCTCGGTCAACTCCGCCTTCCTCGCCTCCAGCTTCTCGGCCTTGTCTTTGAGTTTCGCCGGCGGGAAGCCTTGAAGAATGGCGTCGACCATCTTGTCGAGCTCTCGGTCAACCTTCTCGAGTTCGCTCCTCCAGCCGGCCAAGTCGGCTCCGCGCTCGATCCGGAGCCGATTTACCTCGCGCGTGAACTCGGCACAAAATTCATTGAAGAGTTCCGGCGACATGAGATGCTTCCGAAGGCCACTCAAGATTGATGCCTCCAAGGCATCCCGACGGATGTTCAGACGGTTATCGCATGTTCCCTTGTTCCGTGACGCTGCGCAGCCAAGCAGGTCTTTCGAGATCAGGGAGTACCCGCCACCACAGCACCCGCACTTGATGAGGCCGGCGAAAAGGTGCTTCGGCCGCCGTCGATCGTTCATCGGATTACTGCCTGTCGGTGACATTGAGGTGCCCCGAGTTTCCTAGACACCTGCCTCGTTCAGTTTCAGCTGTCTGATCTCGAAATCAACGGGCGACAGCATGCCGTTGTTCGTGTGCTTCCGCTTCGGGTTGTAGAACAGCTCGATGTATTCGAACACATCTCGTCTGGCATCGTCGCGCGTCGGGTAGGTGCGCCGCCTGATCCGTTCGCGTTTCAGAAGCTGGAAGAAGCTTTCGGCGACGGCGTTGTCGTGACAATTGCCACGCCGACTCATGCTGGGTTCGAGGTCGTGCTGGCGGAGAAACGTCTGCCATTCGCGGCTGGTGAACTGGGAACCCTGATCGGAATGCACCATGATCTTTCCATCGGGCTTTCGACGCCAGACGGCCATTAGCAGGGCTTGCAGGGCGAGGTCGGTCGTCATCCGGGACTGGGCGGACCATCCGACCACACGGCGCGAGAACAGGTCGATAACGACACAGAGATACAGCCAGCCCTCATGGGTCTTGATGTAGGTGATGTCGGTGACCCAGACCTGATCCGGTGCAGACGTCTGGAATTGCTGTTCCAGCCTGTTCTCAGAGACGATGGCTGGCTTGCCGCCGTAGCGGCTAGGGCGGCGTCTGTAACCCACCTGAGCCGCGATCCCGGCCAGCGATGCCAGCCGCGCCACCCGGTTCTCGGAAATCTGTTCTCCCTGATCGCGCAGATCGTCCGTCAGCTTGCGATAGCCATAGACCTTGCCGCTGTCGGTCCAGGCCTGACGGATCAGTTCGGTCTGGCGCTGATCTTCCTGCGCACGGTGGCTTAACGGTTCCTTAAGCCATGCATAGAACCCGCTGAAATGCACCCGCAGAACCCGGCACATGGCCCGGACACCGAACTCCTCGCGATGTGCCCGGATGAAGGCGTACTTCATTGGGACTCGCGCGCGAAGTACGCCGTTGCCTTTTTTAGAATGTCGCGCTCCTCGGTGACCCGGGCCAGCTCGCGCTTCAAGCGCCGGTTCTCGGCCTCATGGTCCACGCCGGGCTTCTTTGGCGAGGGATCACCTAACAGCCTCATCCATTTGTACAGAGAATGCGTACTGACACCCAACCGCCGGGACACCTCCCGGACCGGATACCCGCGCACCGTGATCTGATGCACCGCATCCCGCTTGAACTCGTCGCTGTAATTGCTTGTCCCCATGTCGGCCTCCTCGCCTCATAGTAAGGGGGCAATGCGTCTACAAATCTAGGGGCACCTCAATCCGGTTCGGGAGGTGTCACGGCGGTTGGGCGTCAGCACGCATTCGCTCTACAAGTGGATGAAGCTGTTCGCTGAACCATCATCGAAGCCGGGCGTTGACCACGAAGCCGAGAACCGGCGTTTGAAGCGCGAGCTGGCTCGGGTGACCGAGGAGCGTGATATCCTAAAAAACGGTCGCGGGCCACGGCCCGCCTGCGCGCGGTATAAACAGCCTGCGCTATCGTCGATGGTCTGAAGGGCAGTTGCCGATTGCTTATTGGAGGGTCAGACCCCGTCAAAAAACGTGGCACATGGGCCGATGCGCACTTGAGAGTGGTGACGCCTTTCACGGCGAGAGGGTATTGCCCACAGCCTGTATTACAGCTGGTCCAAAGAGTTCCTCGAGGCTGGGAAGAAGCGCCTGTGCGGCCGCAAAGCTGAGGGGGCTAAGATCAATACCCTTTATGCCCACGAAAAGTCTGTCCGACATTGCTTACCGGTCTACTTTATCGCCGGTGTCGCAGCAGCTACATGTCGCGTCGGCCAAACACCGAGACAAGATCGACACCAGAACCGGGCTTGACCGTCAGATCGACCCGCTCTTCGATATGGCGCAAGTGTTCTGCCATGATATCGGATGCGCGTGCCGGGTCGTGCTGGCGCAAAGCATCGATCAGTTCAGCGTGGTCATCGTCGCGGCAGTTTGTAACGCCTGGCGCACCGTAGATCCCGATGATGAGAGAGGTGCGTGTGATCAGTTCCTTAATCATCCTGAGCATAACGCCGTTTCCGGCGATCTGCGCCAGCATCGTGTGGAACTGGCCCGAAAGCCTGATCGCATCGCGGCGGTTGCCACTGCCATGGGCCTGGAATTCTAGTTCTAGGTGCCGGGCAAGCGTTGCGATCTCCTCAGCAGTTGCCCGTTTGGCCGCCATCCGTGCGACGTTTGGTTCGATTGCCTGCCGGGCCTCGAATACCTCGCGCGCCTGTTCTGCTGTCGGCCGTGCAACGAACGCTCCACGGTTGGATTGCAGTTCGACGACCTCGCGGCTGGCTAGCAGCAGGAGACTGCGACGAATGCGCATCCGGCCGACGCCGAATACCTCGCAGAGCGCCGATTCGGAAAGTTTCGTCCCCGGCGGCAGGCGCTGTTCTATCACCGCTTCGAAAATGCGGTCGACGATCTGCTCTTCCGCCACCTCCTCGGCGGTCGAAAGCTGTTCCATATTTGGGCCGGGTAGGGTCATTGTGCTTGTTTTCCAAGATCAAAGGAAGCGTAACCAACAGATACAGGCTGGGTCTGTGTCCAACAAGACAACATATGTGCCGACAAGACTATCATATTTTTGTTGACATAATTGTTAACAATCCTGCTGAATGATGTCGCCGCACCGGCTCTGGCCTTATGGCGCGTCGGAAGAGAACCGAATGGCATTCAGGGAGATATAAGATGAAAAGACGCACTCTGCTCAAGACATCGGCGCTTGCCGCCGTGGCAAGCCTGTCGTTCCTTGGCATGGCCCATGCCGAGAATCCGGTCCTGAAGATCGGCTTTGTGGGCGTGACCTCGGGGCCGGCCGCAGCATGGGGCATTTCGAACCAACGGTCCATGGAAACCCGTGCGGCCTGGCTGAACGAACTTGGCGGTTATGAGATCGACGGCCAGAAATACGACATCCAGATCGTCGCCTTCGACGACCAGAAAGATCCCAAGCGCGCGATCGCGGGCATGGAGAAGATGGCGCAGGACGGCATCCATTATGTCGTCGGACCGAACGTCGATGACGGTGCGGCCGCCGTGAGGCCCGTGGCCGAGCAGAACGGGATCATCTACTTCCCCTATGCCTTCCCGAAGGAACTCTACACCGCGCCCGCCTCGAACGCCGTACTGGGCATGGTCGCCAACTATCAGTCGGGCCCGGCCATCTACAAGTATCTGATGGAAACCAACGGTGTGAAAAAGGTGGCCTTCGTTGCGGCCAACGAATCCGACCCGCTTTCGCAGCGTGACGGTGGTGTCGAGGCGGCCAAGGCACTCGGGATGGAGGTGGTTTCCGACAGCGTGACCTACCAGGTCGATACGACCGACTTCACGCCGGTGCTGCTGCCGGTCATCCAGACCCAGCCGGATCTTCTGGTCCTCTCGGGCGTCTCGCCCGCCAACGCGCCACAACTGATCCGCTCGGCCCGCGAGCTTGGCTATGCTGGTCTGATCTCGACCGAGACGGCGCAGGATGCCGGCGTTCTGCAGGAAGGCGCGGGCGAGCTCGCCAACGGCTTCATCTCGGTGGGTGGTGCCTCGACGCCGGAGCTTGCATCGGATGCGATGCGCGAATTCGTCGACCGCTACACCAAGATGTTTGGCGAGTACAACGACGAGTCGAACACCAAGGTCTATGCGTTGGAATACATTTTGGAGACCATCAAAGCGAACCCCGCCGCTATGAATGACGTCGAAGCGTTCAAGGCCACGATGGACACATTTGAGGCACCCAACCCCTATATGGTCGGTGACGCCAAACTAACCTATGTCGGTTCGTCCTCATTTGGGCAAAAGCGCCAGGTCTCTGTCCCACTGGTTGTGAACGTCTTCAAAGACGGCGCGTTCGAGACGTTGTTCGTGGCGCAGGTTGACTGACGCCCGCGCAACACGATCTCATGGGGTCCGGCCCTCCTAGTCCCGCCGGACCCCACACCAACCGAGGACCCCTATGGAACAGATCATCGCCAATGGGCTCTATCTGGGTGCCCAATACGCCCTTATTGCGCTTGGGCTAACCCTCATCTTTTCGCTGATGAACGTGCTGAACTTCGCGCACGGCCAGATGTATGTGCTGGGCGGTTTCGTCACCTACACGGTCGTCTCGCAATTTGGCCTGCCATTCATTGTCGGCCTCATGGCCTCGGCGGTGATCCTTGCGGCGGTCGGTGCGGCGGTGGAAAAATTCTTGTTCGCCCCCGTGATCCGTAAGTCGAAGCGCGAAGAATCGACGATGCTGCTGGCCGCGGGGATCGCCTTTTTCCTCGACGCCGTCATCCTTCTGGTTTTCGGGGAAAAGCAGCGCGGCGTGCCGAAGATCGTGAACGGTGTGCTGAACTGGGACTACCGCATCATCATGCCATATGACCGCATCCTGATCGGGGTGCTGGCCATCGCCATGATCGCCGGTTTCATCCTTTTCATGCAGTACACCAAGGCAGGCCGCGCGATGCGCGCGCTTGCCCAAGACCGCATGGCCGCAGAGCTGATGGGAGTAGATGTCAAACGTTATTCGATGATTGGCTTCGCGCTTGGTGCAATGCTGGCGGGCCTCGTCGGTGGTCTGCTGGTGACGATCACGGGGATCAACCTCGGCATGGGCGGACCGACCTCGATCAAGGCCTTCATGATGATCATGATCGGCGGTGCCGGCGTCATCTCGGGCGCCATCGCCGGCGGTTTCATCCTGGGCATGATGGAGAGCATCGGCCTGACTGTTCTCGCCGCCTATGGCGACATCACGTACCTCGTGATCTTCGCCTCGCTGATGGTTTTCCTTGCAATCCGGCCGCAGGGCCTGATGGGCAAGCCTTGGGGCTAAGAACATGGACACCAACAAATTAATCGGAGTCGGGGCCTTTCTGATCGCAGTCTTTGTGATCGTGCCCGTGCTGATCGCCGCGAGCGGGCGGTGGGATTTCTACTACACGCTGACCTCGGTGGCGCTTCTTGCCATCGCTTCGGCAGGCGTCTGGCTGACATTCTACATTGGTCGCATCAATATTGGGCAGGGCGCCTATGCGCTGGCTGGCGGCTATGTCTCGGCCATCCTGATGACCAAGGCTGGCTTCAGTTTCTGGATAACGCTGCCGCTCGCCGGACTATTCTGCGCCGGTCTGTCGGTCCTGATCGGTTTGCCGATCCTGCGGCTCAGGGGCGTCTACTTCGCCATGGTTACATTGGTGCTGACCGAAGTTGCCCGGCTGTCAGCCCTGGCGCTGCCGGTCACGAATGGTGCCAAGGGCATCACCTCAATCCCGCTGCCGGGTGAGCTCTCGGTCTTCGGTCTGACGCTGATCCCGGATTTCGCGACGCTGCAGAACCCGAAACTGGCCTTCTACTTCGCCGCTGTCATCTTGATGGTGGTTTGCTACGCCGCGCTCTACCGGATCGTGAACTCACGGCTCGGTCACCTCTGCCGATCATTGCAGCAGAACGAGGAGCTTTCGGCCTCCATCGGTGTCAATACCGCCTATCTCCGGGTTCTGGCCTATTCGATCTCGTCCTTCTTCGGCGGCATTGCGGGCGCAATGTTCGTGGCGATCTCGCAGTCGATCTACCCGTCGTCCTTCCAGGTCGCCGACAGCGTGAACTTCATGCTGAACTGCTTCCTCGGCGGGCTCGGCTATGTCTTCGGCCCGATGCTCGGCACGCTGATGCTCTACTTCGGCTGGGATCTTCTCTTCACCACCGGGCGCTTCCAATTGCTGATCTACTCGTCGCTTCTGATCCTCCTCATGCTTGTTCTGCCGAATGGCGTCTTGAGCCTCTTCGAACGCAAGGGAGGGCGCAAATGACCCCCATCCTCCAAGTCAAAGGGGTGACCAAGCGCTTCGGCGGGCTCACCGCGAACAACGACATCACGTTCGATGTGGCCGAGCGTGAAATCCTGTCGGTGATCGGCCCGAATGGGGCCGGCAAATCGACGCTTTTCAAACTCATCGCCTCGTTTCTGAAGACTACCTCGGGCGAGGTTCTGTTCAAGGGGCAACGCATTTCGAACCTCGCGCCGCACAAGGTGGCGCGGATGGGGGTGGTGCGGACGTTCCAGGAAACCACGATCTTCCGCTCGATGACCGTGCGCGAGAATATCATCGTGGCGCATCATCTGCGGTCCAGGGCCTCGCTACTGGGCTTCTTCATCGGCACGAAACAGGCGCGATATGACGAGGCGGAGTTCGGGTCGTCGGCCGATGAGATCATCGAGTTCCTTGGCATGGGCGCGATCCGGAGTGAGCTTGCCTCGAACCTGCCACAGGGCCATCTTCGCGCGCTCGGCATGGCCATCGGGCTGGCGACCAACCCGACCGTCCTGCTGCTGGACGAACCTTTCGCGGGCATGAACCATGATGAGACGATGCGCATGGTGTCCCTTGTTCGCCGGCTTCGGGACGAGCGGGGGGTGACAGTGCTTCTGGTGGAGCATGACATGCCCGCGGTGATGAAGATCTCCGACCGGATTGTGGTGATCAATTTCGGCGAGAAGATCGCCGAAGGCACGCCGGCCGAAATCCAGGCCAACGAAAAAGTCATCGAGGCCTATCTCGGCAGCGAAGACGCAGCGATCGGGATGTAGGCCATGACCCAGATGCTGAACTTCAAGGATGTCGAACTTTACTACGATCACGTCTACGCGCTGAAGGGCGTGTCGATCAAGGTGAACGAGGGCGAGACGGTCGCGCTGATCGGCGCGAACGGGGCCGGCAAATCCTCCATTCTCCGCGCGATTACCGGGCTGCGGAGGATCCATTCGGGCGAGATCCACTATATGGGCGACCGTCTAGATGGCACATCTGCCGCCGACATCGTGAAACGCGGGATCGCAATGGTGCCCGAAGGGCGTCGGGTCTTTCCTTTCATGTCGGTGAAAGACAACCTTCTGATGGGCGCCTTCACACGTAGCGACAAAGCCGGAATTCAGACGACGCTCGACAGAGTCCTCGAACGTTTTTCCCGGCTGAAGGAACGGTTTGGCCAGCAGGCAGGAACCCTTTCCGGTGGCGAACAACAGATGATGGTGATCGGCCGGGCACTGATGGCGAAGCCGAAGCTCCTCCTCCTTGACGAACCCTCACTTGGTATCGCCCCGAAGCTGGTACAGGACATCGCCCGCGCCATCGTCGCGATCAGCCGCGACGAAGGTGTCAGCGTGCTTCTGGTCGAACAGAACAGCCGCATGGCGCTTTCGATCTCGAACCGTGCCTATGCGCTGTCGACTGGATCAGTCGCCTTGTCTGGCAACAGCAAGGACCTGATGGGAGATGACCGTATCAAGGCCGCCTATCTGGGCGGGGAACTGTAGGTGGCATGATGCGCATACTCGTCATCAACCCGAACACCACGCAGCACATGACCGAGAAGATCGGTGCCGCCGCCCGGCGTGTCGCGCTGCCCGGGACCGAGATCATTGCCGTGAACCCCAAGGACGGCCCCGCCGCCATCGAAGGCTATTATGACGAGGCGATGTGCGTTTCCGGCCTTCTCGACATTATCCGAACCACCGATGGGTTTGATGCCGTGGTCATTGCCTGCTTTGACGATACGGGTCTCGACGCCGCGCGCTGCTTGACCGACCGGCCAGTGATCGGCATCGGCGAGGCAGCCTACCATGTCGCCTCGATGCTTTCGAATAAGTTCTCCGTCATCACGACTCTGGCAAGATCGGTACCCGCGCTGGAACACAACCTTACGCGCTATGGCCTCTCGGCGAGATGCGCGCGGGTGCGCGCCTCCGACGTGCCGGTGCTGGAATTGGAAAGACCCGGATCGGATGCCCGCGGACGGATCAGCGCTGAGGTCGCCCGCGCGATTGCTGAGGACAAGGCCGAAGCGATCGTCCTCGGTTGCGCTGGCATGGCCGATTTCGCTGCGTCGCTTTCAGCCAAACACGGGCTTCCGGTGATCGACGGCGTCGTCTCGGCTGTGGCGTTGAGCGAAGCGATGATCCGCCTCAATCTGCGCACCTCACGCCTTGGCGGCTATGCACCGCCTTTTCCAACTGCGCCCGATGTAGCTGCATTGTGACCACAGGATGCTCAATGCAATGGCCCGCATTCCTATGATCGCACGAGTGATTGCCGGGTTGCCTCAAAGCGGATGTGTGCCCTTGTGAGCCGAATAACGCTCCAGGCCGATCCTCAGTGCGGCGTTGTCGGCTTCGTCACATCGCGGCCGTAATGGCAGGACACAGTATCGGTCAATAGGGCCCGGATCCTGAGCCTGCCCCTCCCGCAAGGTAATGTTGGCGGGGCGCATGCTCTGCATCCGGCCAAAATTCAATCAGCTTTCCTGGTTCGCCCCAAGAATAATCTCTGCCAGAGACGGCGATGACTCACGCCATCTTTCGGCAAGAGTGCGTCGGAACACCGACCTCGAGTGCTCCGCGAACCTATCAGAGATATCTTTGCTGGTGTCAGCGCCTGCCAGTAAAAAAAAACTTCGTTTACGGTCAGGGAGACCGTCGTGCACGACCAGATCGCGCAGGGCGGACGGCGCCTGAAGAAGGCAAAGCGCGGAGGTTACGGCCCAGCCATAGCCGGACTGAATGAACCGCAGCAAGCTATGGGTCGAATCGAAACTGAACCGCGCAGATTCCGATGCACCCAGTTCGGCGGCTATGGCAGCGGTGGCTGTCCCGAACTTGGAATTCCGGCCAAAGGCTACTTGCGGCTTTTCGCGAACCAGTTGTGGCAGTGGGATGTCCGACATGGACCGAGGGACAACGATCAGATACGGGTCGTGGAAGAGCAGGTGCCGCTTGCCGCGTTTGGCCTGTGCAAACGGAGGGCAGTCAATCGCGAGATCGCAAAGACCGGCCCGCAAACTCTCCTCGATCCACGGTGAAATCCCCGCGCGTAGTTCAAGATTCTGAGCCAGACGACCAGCGGCAACTAGGATTTCCGCCCCCAACACACAGGATAGACTGTCAGGCATTGCGATGCGCAGCACTTGGCGCGGACGGTCTCGGCATTTCTGCGCCTCAACCAGAAGCGACTCCAACTGGGCGATACGGCCGGGCAATTCCCGCTGCAGGAACTCGGCCGCCGGGGTCAGTCCGATTGGACGCGTTTCCCGCCGCAGGAGTTTCAGACCCAGACGTGCCTCAAGCTGTTGCAGTTGTTGCGATACAGTAGGCTGTGAAAGGCCAAGCGCCGCTCCGGCGGCTGACAGGTTTCGCGTCTCGGCAACCGCAAGAAAGGTTCTGAGCAGCGAGAGGTCGAGCGCCTTATCATTGATCATGACAATACTGGATATTGAAAAAGTAGATGTAATGAAAGCTGATTGTCTTGGCTGAAATCCCGGTCATCCTCTCCGAAAGTTCGCAGGAGGACGAAATGAAAACACATGCGCAGGCCGTGGTCATCGGTGGCGGGCTGGTCGGGTGCTCGATCCTCTACCACCTCGCCAAGCTCGGCTGGACCGACGTCGTGCTTCTGGAACGCGATGAACTGACCTCGGGCTCCACTTGGCACGCGGCTGCGAACATTCACGGCCTGCACGACAACAACAACATCTCGAAGATCCAGTATTACACGATGAAGCTCTACAAGGAGCTTGAGGCCGAGACCGGCCAGGGGTGTGGCGTGTTCCAGCCCGGGTCTCTCTACCTTGCCCAGACCGAGGCGCGCGAACACCAACTCCGGCTTCAGGAGGCGAAGGCCCGCTACTTCAAAGCTGATTTCTTCAACATCAGCCGCGATGAGGCCGAAAGGCTGCATCCGCTGGTGGATTTCGACGGCATCCGATGCATCATGTATGAACCCGATGGCGGCAACGTCGACCCTTCGGGCGTGACACAGGCCTATGCCGCCGGTGCCCGGAAAATGGGCGCAGAGATTCACCGTTTCACCCCGGTCACCGCCACGATCCAGCAGCCAGACGGCACCTGGATCATCGAGACGCCCAAGGGCAACATCCACACCCATTGGGTGGTGAACGCGGCCGGTCTCTGGGGCCGCGAGGTGGCGCGGATGGCTGAGATCGAACTGCCGCTGCAACCGACCGAACATCAGTATTTCGTCACCGAGACCATTGCCGAAATCGCCGCGATGGGCCGGCGCCTGCCGTCGGTCGCGGACCGGGATGGCGAATATTACCTGCGCCAGGAGGGCAATGGCCTGCTGGTCGGTGCCTACGAGAAAGACATGAGGTTCTGGGCGGAGGATGGCACGCCGCAGGGCTTCGGGCACGAACTGTTCGCCGACGACCTGGAACGGATCGAGGAGAACATGATGCGCGCCATTGCGCGGGTGCCAGCGGTCGGGACTGCGGGCATCAAACGGGTCATCAACGGCCCGATGATCTGGTCGCCCGACAGTGCGGCGCTTTACGGACCAGTGCCCGAACTTCGAAACTATTTCTGCTGCAACGGCATCATCCCCGGCTTCTCGCAGTCGGGCGGGCTTGGCCTGATGAGCGCACAGTGGATTGTGGAGGGCGAGCCGCAATACGACATGTTCGCCTGGGATCTCGCCCGCTTCGGCGAGTGGGCGGACAAGGCCTTTACCAGGGCCCGCGTGCAGGACCAGTACGCCAATCGGTTCAAGATCCACTTTCCTTACGAGGAACGCGCCGCCGGTCGGCCGGTACGCACCCGCCCGGCCTATGTGATGCAAAAGGACATGGGCGCGGTCTTTGGTCTCAATTACGGCTGGGAACACCCGCTCTGGTTCGCGCCGAAGGGCGTCGAGCGAGAGGAAAGCTACGGCTTCACGCGTCAGCCCTGGTTCGACCATGTCGGCGCCGAGGCGAAGGCGTTGCGGGCTGGCGTCGGTGTGATCGACATCTCGAACTTCGCGAAATACGAGATCACGGGCGAAGGCGCGGGCGACTGGCTTGACCGGATCAGCGCCAACCGCGTTCCGGCACAGATCGGCCGGTCCTGCCTGACGCCCCTGATCGGCAAACGCGGCGGTATCGCGGGTGATTTCACCGTGACGAAGCTTGGCGAGGATCACTTCTTCATGGTCGGCTCCGGCATGGCCGAACGTTACCACCTGCGCTATTTCAACGAAGTTCCGCGGCCCGAAACGGTGTCGTTCAAGAGCCTTACGGCCGACCTTTGCGGGGTCAACGTCGCCGGTCCACAGGCGCGGGCGCTGCTGTCGCGGCTGACGCAGGAAGATCTGTCGAATGAGGCGTTCCCCTTCATGCGGTCGCGCCGCATCTCCATCGCCGGGGTCGAGGCCATTGCGATCCGGGTGTCATTTACCGGCGACCTGGGCTGGGAGCTTTACGTGGCGGACTCCGATCAGGTGAAGCTTTACACGGCGCTCTTGGAAAGCGGCGCGGATCTTGGCGTACGGCCGGTCGGCAGCCGCGCCCTGCTCTCGCTGCGCGTCGAGAAGGGCTACGGCTCCTGGGGCCGCGAATACAGCCCCGAATACTGGCCGCAGGAAGTTGGGCTGGATCGGCTGATCAAGATGGACAAGCCGGATTTCCTGGGCAAGTCGGCCTATGCCGCGCTCGCCGATCGTGCACCGCGCGAAAAGCTTGTGATGATCGAGGTCGCGGCGGACATCGCCGATGCCTCGGGGGGTGAGCCGATCTTCCTGCCCGACGGCACGCCGGTCGGCCGGGTCAGTTCGGGCGCTTTCGGCTATACGGTTGGCAAATCGCTGGCGCTGGGATTCATCAAGACGTCGAGCGCGCTTGCTGGAACCGAGGTTTCGGTCGCGATCCTTGGAAGAGATACCAAGGCAGTTATCCTTGCCGACCCCCCGTTTGACCCGAAAGGCGAAAGGCTGAGATTGTAGGGCAATACCGCCGTCGTTTCAGGCGGTGGTCGGCGGGTTCGGGCATCTCCATAGGCGAAACGGCGACGTGGAAATTGCTGGAACCCCGCTCGATTCACGTCCCTTCCCGCTCGTCTGCGAGGATATGGTCCGAGACCTCGCGCGCCGTCTTCAGGCGCAGAAGATCCTGCCGATCGGTCAGCACATCTGCGTAGAACGGGACGTTCAGAAGGCGCTCCTCCCGGGGCTCGGTTACCTGCATCGCATTGTACCCTGTCTGAGAGAAGTACGTCACGTGGGCGCGGACGCTCGCGGCACGGCCCTCAAAGCCGAGAGCTAAGAAAATTTGGTGCAGTTGCTCGATCCTGAAAGCCTCGGTATCGCGAAGAACCTCCGCGGTGCGCGGCGAACTATGCGCCCAGTCCCGGACCGCGTTGTCATAGGCAGGGACATATTGATCCTCTCTCAATAGCACGCCCACATAGGCCAGGTATTGCTTCCAGCCGTCGTTGCCGGCCGACCTGATTGCCTCGGTGAAAGGGGCGGTGTTGCGGTCCGCCCAGTCCTGGCGAACATCCTCAAGCAACTCCTCCAGATTGCCGAACTGCCAGTAAAAGGCCCCGGTCGTCGCCCCGAGTTCGTCGGCCAGCTGACGCAGGCTGATGCCGCTTATACCTTTTTCTATCAACGTCTTGCGGGCGGCTGCGACCCAACTTGATCGCCCCAGATTGCGGTCGGCCTTCTTTTTTTCTCGCGCCATTTTCGCTCTCCCACCCCGACCGCATGTGCAGTTCTGCAAAATTTCATTGACTCGATTACCCAACATAACACATGTTATGCAATGAGCGTAACGACTGTTATGTTCGGCCAGTCAACGAACCACCCAGCGAGGAGGATGGAGATGTTTCAGAGGATGTTATCGACGGCTGCTTTTCTGGCGGCCTTTGCTGCCACCGCAGCTTCAGCACAAATCGAACTCAAATTTGCGACGGATTCCGGCGACCGGGATTCCCCGTCGGGCAAGGCACTGGCCGCCTGGGCGGAGGCCGTCAGGGAAGGGTCAAACGGCGAGATTGACGTCAAGGTGTTCTACCAGAACGAGCTCGGCGGGCAGCTTGAGGTGTTTGACCTCTTTGTTGCCGGTCAGGTCGACGCGATGATCTCGTGGCCGTCCACGTCCTATGACAAGCGGATCGGCATTCTGAACACGCCCTACATGGTGACGTCATGGGACGAGGCGCTGGAGGCTTACAAGCCCGGCGGCTGGGCCAACGGCGTTCTGAACACGGTGTTCAACGATATCGGGCTGAAGTATTTCGGCGCCTGGCCGGAAGGGTTCAGCGGCGTTGCCACGCGCGGATCCTATGCGACGGATCTGGCCGGCGCTTCGGGCATGAAGGTGCGGACCCCTCCGCTGTTCCCTTTCCCGCAGATTCTGGAGGCAATGGGTTATCAGACCGCGGCGATCGACTGGGGTGAAGTCTACACATCGATCCAGACAGGCGTTGTCGATGGCGATGCGGGCAACGTTATCTACTGGGACTACGAATACTTCCGTGACGTGCTCGACTACTATGTCCGGACCAAGCACACCTTCGTCACTGGCAACCTTCTGGTGAACCTCGAAACCTATGAGGAACTCACGGACGATCAGAAGAAGCTGGTCGAAGATACCGCCATCGCGACGATGGAGGCACAGTTCTCAGCCGCGAAGGCGGAAGACGAACATTATGTTCAGCTCGCTGTCGATTCTGGCATGGAATACTTCGAACTGACGGATGAACAGCTCGCGCCGATCGTGGGAAAAGTTCGCGCCGAGGTCTGGCCGCAGATGGAGCCCGATGTCGGCAAGGACGTCATGGACCTGATCCGCGCCAATGTGAACTGAGGCGAATACGGGCCGGAGCCCTAGGGTTCCGGCCTTCGTCTTATCCCCCATTCAGGAAATCGGGAGATGACCGTCATGGTTGAATTCTTCAGAAAGCTGGATACTGGCCTGATAGGCCTCCTGAACATCATCGTCATTGTCACCAGCCTCGCGATCACCGGGCTGATCCTGTTCCTTGTACTCGCCCGTTACGTTCTTGGATGGTCCGTTGTCGGCGTGCTGGAACTGGCGACGCTGTCGGCAATCTGGCTTTACATGTGCGGGGCTGTTGTCGCAGCGCGCAACCATCAGCACCTTGTCGTCGATTTTCTGTCCCTGTCGCTCACGAACCCCAGAACCAAGGCGCTGCATACCTTCGCCGTTTCTCTGGTGATGGTCGTGCTCAGTCTGTTTTTTCTGAACCTTGCGAGCGACATGGTCGCGTGGTCGATGAAGCGCCCGCAAACCACTGCTGCACTCAGCATTCCGCTGATCATTCCGCAATCGGCGGTGGTCTTGGCGGCGATTTTTTGCGGTGTCTACGCGGTTCGGGATGCCGTCGCTGCCGGTTTTTCGGTGTTTGGCAAGGTGCCTAGCAACACGAGGGAGAACTGACCCATGGAAGCGCTTTTCGGCATTCTTCTTCTGATGGCCCTGATGATTTTCGGGGTGCCCGTCGCCTGGTCCTTCGCGGGTGTCCTGATGTTCCTTGTCTGGGCCTATGATGTGAATACCGCCACGCTGTTGCTGCAGGGGTACCGGTCACTCGACTCGGTCATCCTTCTGGCGCTGCCGCTGTTCGTGCTTGCCGGCTATCTGATGCAAAGCGGCGGCGTTGCCGCGCGGCTGATCTCGTTCATGTCGATGATGATGCGCGGTCGCAAGGGTGGTCTGGGTGCCGCCCTGATCGGGTCATCCGGCGTCTTCGGTGCGATCTCCGGCACCGCGACAGCCGCCGTCGCCTCGATCGGCACGATCATGGGCGACCCGCTGGCGGCCCGCGGCTATCCACGCGGTTATACGAGCGCGATGCTCGGGGTTTCATCGCTCCTCGGCATTCTCATCCCGCCGTCGATCACGCTGATCCTCTTCGGTGTCGTCACCCGTCAGTCGATCACCGCACTGTTCGCGGCGACAATCGTGCCGGGCCTGCTGCTCATGGTGGGTCTGATGATCTTCAACAAGATCGCAACGGCCCGCATGCTGGTTGACACGCCCGAACGCCTTGCAGCGATTCAGGCGCAGAAATCACTGCACGGCCCGATGCGCGCCACGATACAGGCCGCACCGGCCCTGATGATGCCCGTGGTCATCCTGGGTGGAATCTACGGCGGTGTCTTCACCCCCACAGAGGCGGCCGCCGTGGCGCTCTTCATGGCCATCCTTATCGGCTTTTTCATCTACCGCGACCTGACGCTTGCGCGGTTTCGCCAAAGCCTTGTCGAGGCGGGTGAGACCACCGGCACAATCATCCTGATCCTGTTGTTCTCCTTCATGATCGGACGGATCATGGTCGCGGAAAGCGTCCCGCAGGAGCTGACCGAAGCCGTCACGCATGTGTCCGAGAACAAGATCCTGATCCTCATTCTGGTCAACGCGTTCCTGATCTTCGTGGGCATGATCATGGACGACCTTTCGGTGACGGTTGTGATTGCGCCGCTGATGATGCCATTGATGATTCATCACGGCGTCGATCCGGTGCATTATGCCTCAATCGTGGCCTGCTCGGTCGTGATCGGGGCAAACAGCCCGCCGGTGGCGCCCATCCTCTACATGGCGTGCCGCATCGGGAAGGTGTCGATCCACGAAGCCATCAAGCCTGCTTTGCAGATCATCTTTTATGTCGCCCTGCCGGTTATGCTGTTAGTGACGTTCGTGCCGGAGCTTTCTCTCTTCGTGCCCCGTCTTCTCGGCCTTCACTGACACCACAACCCGAGTCCCGTTGATGCCAGAACTCACTATTGCGCTCTTTCAGGCAGCACCTGATTTCCACACGTCTGATAGGGCGTTGGCGGCACTGGACGACGCTTTGTCCCGTGCCGCTCGCAGCGGCGCCCGCCTGCTTGTGACACCGGAACTGTACCTGAGTGGCTATGGCCGTGCAGACGCGGTTCGGGCCGCCGCCCAGCAGGTGACGTCACCAGGCATTCAAGCGGCATCCCTGCTTGCCGCCCGCCACGGCATCGGTCTTGTGCTTGGGTATCCGGAACGGAGCGACAAGGAATACTTCAACAGCGCCGTCGTATTCGATGGACAGGGGCGTTTGCTTCACAACTATCGGAAAATGGCCCTGCCGAACGACTTTGAACGCAGCTGCTTCTGTTCAGGTACAGGGCCGCAGGTCTTTGAGTTCGAAGGCGTGCGATGTTCCGTCGTCATCTGCTACGATGTCGAGTTCCCGGAAATTCCCCGCCGCGCAGCGCTTGCAGGTGCCGAACTGCTCATTGTTCCAACGGCATTGCGTGCCCGTTGGCGGTTTGTGTCGGATTGTATTGTTCCGGCACGGGCCTACGAAAATGCCATGTTCGTAGCCTATTGCGACTATGCCGCCCATGGGCCCAAGCCTGTATATAGCGGCGCAAGCGCGATCTGCGCGCCCGACGGCTCTCGCCTGAAAACGGGTTCAGCGCAGAATGGTCTCTTGCTCGCGACCATTGACACGGATGCAGTCGCCGCGCGCAAGGCCGACTTCGATTTCCTCGAGTCGCTGAAGGAATTGAACGCCCTCAGCGGACCGCTCGTCCGTTTCGCCTAGGCCAGCACCAAGCCGAGGATTCCAAAATGCCGACACAGAAAAGAACACCGACCATACCCCCCATGGACCGGCCCTCCGGCTGGCGACCAGCGGAAGAGATCGTCCCGATCGACGATGAGACACCCATCAACGGCCAGTACGACTGGCTTGTCGTCGGTGCCGGTATCACTGGCCTATCCGCCGCTCACCGGCTTGGCGAACTGGTGCCTCAGGATCGTGTCCTCATGGTCGATGCCCGTCCCGTGGGCTGGGGCGCATCTGGGCGCAACTCGGGCTTTCTGCTGGACCTGCCGCACAAATTCGACCTCGATCATCCCGATGCCGGGCGTCTTCACAAGATCATGGACTTGAACCGGGGAGCCATCGCGACGCTGCGGGAGCAAACCGAAAGATTGGGCATCGCCTGCGACTGGTCGCCGGTCGGAAAGCTACAGGGTGCTGTCAGGGAGCGCGGCACAGGCATGATGCGAAAATTCTGCGAAGCACTCGACAAGATCGGCGAACACTATGAGGTTCTGGACCGTCAGGGCTGTGCGGACATCATGGGAACCGACTATTACGCAGGCGCCGTTTTCACTCCCGGTGCTGTCCTTGTCGACCCGTTCCTGCTGGTCCGTGGTCTGGCGCGGCGCTTGCCCGAAAACGTCACGCTGCGCGACGACGCCGCTGTCGTGGAGTTTTCGGAAAAATCCGGTGGCTTTGAGGCGCGACTTCGCCTTGGCGATGGTGATGTGGTCGAGGTGGCTGCAAACAAGGTCATCCTTGCCACCGATCCTTACACACCGGAATTCGGCTATATGAAAAACCGCATTCTGCCGACGATCACCTATGCCAGCATCACGCGCGCCCTGACGCCGGCAGAGCGCAAACGCTATACCGGCAGAATGAACTGGGGCCTGACGCCGGCCGATGCGGGCGGCACGACCCTGCGCATGACGGCCGACGGGCGGCTTCTGATCCGGAACCACTATGGATTTGCCCCGAACTACAGGGCCACGGCCCGCGACCTTGGCAAGGTCGCCGAGGCACACAGAGAGGGGCTCGACAAGCGGTTCCCGGCGCTTTGCAACGTTCCGATCACATCCACCTGGGGTGGCGTGGTCAGCCTGTCACGAAACCACGCGACCTATTTCGGCGAGATGGCTCCGGGTGTCTATTCGGCGAATTGCTACAACGGTGTGGGCATGACACGCGGGGCAAGTTCCGGGCGGCTGCTTGTCGATCTCGCGCTTGGCAAGAGGTCGCCGGCGCTGGAGGACATCATCGCGGTCAGCGGTCAGCCCTCAACCATCCCGCCTGATCCATTCCGGTCCGTTGGCGTCAGCGGCCGCATGAAACTTGTCGAGTGGGAAGGCCGATCGGAAATCTGATAGCACGTCGATCAAGAAAATTGATTGCTGTGACGACGATCCAATTTCTCGGATAAGATCGACGCACTGCTTGATGGGTTTAGAAGTAGGACAATGTCATTGTTCCGATGCTGATATGGCTGAGCGGCATGTTTGGCTTTGCGGGCCTGAAACGCTGCCTGGCTGAGGTGGGTTTCACAGAGAAATCCGCACTCACTAGCGACCGCTGGCGTAGCCCTTATAAGTCCAATGGACAAGAATGACGGCCAATTTCGGACCTCCACTACACTTTCGAACGCTGCGGTGCGGCTCTATCAGCACTGCCGTTCACAGGACTCATCGGACGCTACAGCGCAGCACGATAGGGCCACGGGCGAAAGTTCTGGGGGCCGAGAGCATATCAGAACCAGTGGCCATATGAACTGAGTAACTCTTTAAAATATTTGGTCATTTCGGGCGTTAGGTGCTCGACATGGAATCAGGCCGCAGCGGCAGCTTGGCGGATGCACCACATTTTGGGCGATAGCATCGGCTGCGGCAGGAGGGCTCAAAGTCAAGCCCGGCCAGACGACCGAACAAGAGCCGGTTCGACCAGAAATGCCCAACGACGACTACCTCGCAAGATCGGTCACGAAGAGCAAGCAGTCGATCTGCCACGCGCCCCGTCCTGATCCAAACATGATACAAGCTTTCGCCGCCCGGCACGGACTCGCACAGGTGGTCCTTGCGAAGCCTGAGACTGGTCTCCAGTTTCGACTTCCCCTCATAGACCCCGAAATCGAACTCGGTGAGGTCCTGATCGACGACCGGCACCAGCCCATGCAGCGCCGCGATCGGGGCCGCCGTTTCATAGGCGCGCCGCAAGGGGCTCGTTAGGACAAAGCGAACCGGCGCGCCCCGCAATTCTTCGGCGACTCGCCGCGCCTGCCAGTGCCCGGTTTCGGTCATCGCGACATCGGTTCGTCCAGCAAAGCTATGACCGCTGGTTTCGGTTTCACCATGGCGGACGAGGTGGATGATCATCTATCCGCCAGTAGCCTGTCGTAAAGCGCGTCCACCGCACTTGCAGTCGCGGCCCAGTCGAACTCCAGCGCCCGGCGACGTCCGGCACGGCCAAGCTTCGACCGAAGGCGTTCGTCGATAATGAGCGCCTTCAGAGCCGCCGCCAGTTCCTGCGGATCGTTCGGAGGTATCAGCCGGGCGGTTCCCGCAGCAACTTCGGGAATGCCTCCGACACCGCTGGCGACGACTGGCAGGCCCATCGCCATGCCTTCGACGATTGCAAGGCCAAAGCCTTCCCATCGCGACGGCGCAGCGAGGATGTCGAAAGCCGCCAGCAGGTCACCGATATCGTCGCGGTGCCCGACAAGCCGGATGGCCTGCCTGTGTGTCGCGTCGGCGCGAGCGCGGAGGCTATCGGCAAGAGCGTGGTCTTCCGTCGCGCCAAGCACGACGAAGCGGGTGTGGGGCAGGTCGGGCAGAAGCCGTTCGGCAGCCTCGACAAAGGTATCGACGCCTTTCTGCGCGCAAATCCGTCCGACGAGCCCGACGCAGATCTGGCCCTCTGCCAATCCCAAAGCGGCGCGACCGCGGCTCCGGTCTGCGAATGCCAGACGGCCGAGGTCTAGTCCGTTGCGGATGACCGACAGGTTCTCGGGCGCCGCCCCTGTCATTTCTGCGACATGCGCTGCGACCGCGCCCGAGACGGCAATCCGGGCATCCGTGATGCGGCCAAGACTTCGCTCCAATGCGATGGCGGTGGGGTCGGACCACTTGTCAGTATAGTCGTTATGGTAATGTGCCACGATCTTCAGCCCGGTCGATCGCAGAAGTGCGCCCGCCATGCGACCGTAAAGGTTCGGCCGGAAGGAATGCGTGTGCAGAATGCCGATGTTCCGCGCTTCCAGAAACGCAGCGAGTGCCGCGATGGCCCCGGTCTTGCCTCGGTCTTGCCCCGCGGTTTCGACCGCAGCGTCGAGCCCTGAAAACAGATCGAGTCCTTCACCTTGTTTCAGGAAGAAAACGGCGGGCCTGTAGCGTCGTCTGTCGGTCAGGTCGACAAGCGCCCTGACTACACGGGGAACGCCGCCGAGACCGGGCGTGTTCAGGACATGCGCAACGTTGGTCGTCATCTCGTGTGCCCAAGTCTTCGCAGCATGTCCCTTGCCCGCTCTGCGCTCATAGGTCCGGGTCGTTGGGCGTGGAACTTGGCAAGGTGCAACGCGACGATGCCCAGGCACCAGTCGAAGCTTTCGGAGCCGAGTTCTCTCAGTTCCCGGCAGCAGGTCGAGGCGGTGGTCTCTTGGACGGCGCCCAATTGGGCGGCCATCTGCAGGCGTCCGTACAATTGCGCGAGATCGTAGTCGGGCGGGCCGAGGGATAGGCTCTCGGTATCGATCAGGGTGACGCCGGCAGGCCCGAGGATGACATGCTCCAGTTTCAGATCGCCATGGATTGGTCTCAGCGCCAGCCGCGCCGGCGTCGCCTTGAGGCGGTCGGTCACCTTGCGGGCAAGCAGGGCCAGTTCCGGTGTGACTTGGCCGATCAAGCAGGACGCACGTTCAGCCTGACCAACGAGAGCCTGTCGGTCGTAAAGGCGTGGCGGAGTGATCGGCACCGACCATAAATCGCGAAGTGCCGAGCAAACCAGAGCGAACGGCCGTATCACCTTGCCGGTGGGCAATTGGGCAAGGGTTTGTTCAAGGCTTGGACCCTGCACCGCCTCAAAGGAAACCGCATTCAGGTCGAGGTTCACCGCGTAGACCCGTGAGATCTGCAAATGGCTTCCTTCGAGTCTGTCCGCCAGAAGGGCATTGGACGCAGCGAGCCGCTTCACCGGTGCGTCGTTCTGGAGCTTGACGTAAAAGCTGGCGCCATCGCGGCGCAGGCAGCGGAATGTGCAAGACAGGCCGGGGCGGTAGCGGACGAGTTGCGGGCCGCCATCGGGAACGCCGCCGATCAGCGGGGGAGCAAGGTCCGCATAGCCGCTGAGGAACGTGCCGATCTCACGCAGGCGGGGATCATGCGGGAAGGGGGTATAGAGCGCGTTGATCCCTGGGTCGAAAACAGCGACGCCAATCCGACCAGCCAGCCGACGTGCCTTCTTGCCCGGATAAAACCAGATGGCCCCCTCGCGCGGCTGGCCCGACCCTTCTACGGCGCTTGACAGATGCAAGACCGCGCGCTCACCGCGACTGTATCGCAAGCGGAGGATCTCCACATCGGATGACCCGGTAATCGAGCGCAGCCGGTCCTCTGCTAATCCGTGGAGGCCGGGTAGCAGTGGGTCGCTGATGGTGATCATCAAGCCGCCTCCGCGATCATACGGTGCAGAATGTCGGGGGCGATGTCGGAAAAGGCATAGATCATGGCCAGCCGCAAAAGTGCCGCACGGCGCCAGACCTGCGCGCGGACCACTGTCAGGTCAGGCATGTCGATCAGAAGGGCCCACTCGAATGCCCGAAGTGACCTGCCCGATTGCAGGCCTGCAAGGAAAAGATGGGCCTGTAGATTGCCGATATCGAGTGCGGGATCGGCCAGCGACAGCGTGTCGAAATCTAGGAAGCCTGCGCCGCCTTCGTCGATGAAGATCTGCTTTTCATGCAGGTCGCGATGGGTTGGGGCCGGGGCGACGGGCTCCAGCGCTGCGAGATCGTTGCTCAGGCGTTCGAGTGGCGCATGAATCGTCTCGGCAAGGTCGGAAAAGACCGACAGGGTCCGCCGGTACCAGTCGCGCAGGATCGTGGTTTCCGCATCCGCGTCATGACCCGGCAGATCAGCCAGCGGCAGAGATTGCAGGGTACGCAGGGCCGATGTGATATCCCGGCAAGCGGCATAGCCATCAAGACCGGCGAACCTGGGCCCCTGGCCCGCAAGCGGCGCGTAGAGTGACAGACCCAATGCGGGGTCCTCGCCCAAGGGTTCGGGAATGCGCAGGCGGCTTTGCCCGGCCAAGGTCCGCCAAAGCTCCAAATGCCGCGCGAAATGGGCCTGTCCCATATCGCTTTTGACCGCCCGCAGCCGGGCGTAGCGACCCTTCCCGTCCGCCCCGTCAAGACGCAGCACCGCGCGTTTCCCGAGCCGGTGCGCGACCAGGTGCGGCGTGACCGGCCCCGGATCAACGCCTTCAAGCCTGCCGATCACTTCCCGCGCCGTATCGGTGTCGTATAGCAGCCGCAGACCCGGCAGTCTTTCGTCTAGGCCAGATGTCCTGACGATGAAGCCTTGATCGGCGACGATGCGTGTCTCGGGACGACCCCCGGCCTGCCCATGGCGTGGCTTACGGAGACGCCGGATCGTCTCGGCCGCGCGATCTTCGCTCGCTTCCGGCACCCATTCGGCAAGAAGGGTTTCCTGTCCCGCCGCATATTGCAGAAGCACCGGACGCCGATCGGAGAAATGCACGCGTTCCAGACGTGGCCGCCCCGCGCCTGCGCCGATCAGGGCATCGATTGCGCGCTGACTCGGCCCCTCGCGCAGCTTGGCGCGGAAGGTTTCTGGCAGGTCGGTGACGACTGTTGCCGCACTCATCAGGCCTGCCTCGCGACATGGGGTCGGGACGAGGCTACAAAGCCGCCATTCTCAAGATGCAGTACCCGGTCGGCGAGGGTCAGGCATTGCGGATCGTGTGTGATGAGCAATGTCGTGCGCCCGCGCGTCGCGCTGCGCAGTTCCGTCATCAGCGCGGTTGCCGTCGCCGTGTCGAGCCCGGTCAGCGGTTCGTCCAGGATCAGGATCGGCGCATCGCGAAGGATCGCGCGGGCAATGGCGATGCGCTGGCGCTGGCCGCCCGACAGGGTCTCGCCCCGCTCTCCGACGATGGTGTCATATCCGTCCGGCAGCGCCCGGATGAACCCGTCCGCCCCGGCGGCACGGGCGGCGGCGAGTATCTCGTTCTCCGAGGCATCGAGGCGGCCATAGGCGATGTTCTCGCGGATGGTCGCTGCGAACAGCACCGCCTCCTGCAGCACGACGGCGATGTTCCGGCGCAGGCTGTCGAGCGTGAAGTCACGGATGTCCTTGCCGTCGATGGTGACCTGCCCCGCGACCGGGTCGTAAAACCGCATGATCAGCTTCGCGACCGAGGATTTGCCGGTGCCGCTTGGTCCGAGAAGGGCGACGACCTCGCCCGGGCGGATCGTCAGATCGGCCTCCGACAGTACGAGCGGCGTGTCGGGATAGGCGAAGCTGACGCCCCTGAGCGTCACCTCTCCGATCAGCGGCCCCGCCTCTGCGGCGTCGGGGCGTTCGGCCACGTCCGGCTGCAGGTCGAAGATTTCCAGAAGCCGCTCGCCGCTTGCCGTCGCCTTGGCCACGCGGGCGGCCATCGAGGCCATCTTGCGAACGGGCTTGTAGAGCGTCGTGAGATAGGCGGTGAAGACCAGCAGATCGCCCGGGCTGATCGCCCCGGCCCGCACCAGCGTGACGCCGTACCACAGGACGACGCTGGTGCCGAGCGCCAGAAGCACCTGATTGATCCGGTCCATATGGGCGGCAAGTCGCGTCGTCAGCACGCCCGCCTCGGCCGAAGAGGAGTTCTGCCGGGCGAAACGTTCCTCCTCATAGGCTTCCCGCGCGAAGCCCTTCACGACATTTATGGCCGAAATGCTTTCGGTCATCACGATGGCGATCTTGCCCTCGTTCTTCCGCTGACGCCGGGCCGCGCCCTTGATCTGAGCGCCGAAATGGCGCGACATGATCCAGAGCGCGGGCAGAATGATCAGCGCGATCAGCGTCAGCCGCCAATTCATCCAGGCCATGATGCCGACGGTCGCAAGGATGACGAGGATGCGGGCGGCAAAGAAGACGACCGCGTCGATCATGAGATCGCGCATCAGCCGCACATCGCCCGTCAGCCGCGCGATGATGTCCCCGGTCGAGGCGCTGTCATGATAGCTGTGCGACAGGCTCTGGATATGACGGTAAAGGTCAAGCCGGATCGCGGCGACCACCTTCTGGCCGACGGCGGCGATGAGATAGGCCTGAACATAAGCCGCCGCACCACCGGCAAGCGCGATGACGAGGATTGCGAGCACCGAGGCTGCAAGCAGCCCGTCGCCAGTACCGAACGTGCCGGTCAGCCAGGCCGTCACGCTGTCGGAATGGTCCTGCTGGATAAGGATGCCGTCGAAGACAATCTTCAGCGGCCACGGAGCCAGCACCTCGGATGTCGCCACGGCAATCATCGCTAACCCGCCAAAGAACAGTTTTCGGCGGTGCGGAGCCAAATGTGGACCCATACGATGAAAGAGCCGCCAGAGCGTGTGAGGCTCGACTGCGTTTTGCCGTCGGCTCATGCAGCTTTCCTCTTCTTTCCCACCAGTTCGATGACGCGTCGGGCATTCTCCTTCCAATCATGCTTCCGACCCACAGCGGCGGCGGTCTCGGCCATCCGGGAGCGGCGGCGCGGATCCCCATGAAGCGCCGAAAGTGCCTTGGCCAGTGCCTCTGTATCTCCCGGCGGCAGGAGACAGGCCGCGTCTGATCCGTCCAGAAGCTCCGCAATCTGACCGATCCGGCTGGCCACGACCGGCCGGCCCATGGCGAGGTATTCGTAAAGCTTCAGGGGTGAAAAATAATGGCTGTCATCCTTTGGGTACGGGGCGGCCGCCACATCCATGCGGGCGATCAATGGCGCAAGTCTTGCATGATCGACCCAACCAGTAATGGTCATCGCACCGGCGAAGCCCGCACCTTCGGCAAAGCCTTCGATCCAGCCACGCTGCGGCCCGTCGCCGAGGATCAGCAGATGCGCTTCGGTGCAGGTCCGGCGGAAAGTGCCAAAGGCGCGGAGCAGAGTTTCGACCCCGTGCCAGGCTTTCAATGAGCCGGTGAATCCGACAACAAAGGCGTCTGTCGGGATCGTGTGGATGACCGCGGGTGCGATCCCGGGATGAAACCGAGCTGTATCGACCCCGTTGCCGATGACCTTGACATTCTCCGGCCGGGCACCGCGGCTGACAGCATATTCAGCAACCTGCCAGGACACGGCCGCGAGGATGTCTGAACGGGCTAGGACCGCCGCCTCGATGGCCCGGGCCTCATCTACATGCACCAGTTCCCGGTGTTCGGATTGTTCGATCAGCAGCGGCGCGTTGACCTCGGTCACCACGGGGAGGCCAAGGCGGGCACCGGCGCGGATGCCAGCGGCGGACCAGAGTGAGTAGCGCTCGTAGATCAGGTCGAGGGGCCGCTGACGGTGCAGGGTGATCAACCGGTCCTCGATGGCGCGGGCCTGCGCCATGGCGGCAACTTCTTTCGCCTGTCGGGTTGACCCGGAAAGGGCTGGATCGCCAACCTCCTCCACCGACAACTCGCCGTTGAGCGCCACGCCTTTGCGGGCGGCGAGCGCGTACACTTCGTGCCCGAGGGCGGCAAAGGCGCGCATCATCTCCTGAATGTGGACAGAGGCACCCTCGGCGCCGAAAACCGGGATGCCGCGATCGGCGGTGACATAGGCGATGCGCATCACGCGGCCCTCGCGATCCGGGCGGGCGCTGTCGTGGGTTCGGCCAGCAGAGTGCGCAGGGTGGCAGCATTCAGGTCTAGATCGAAGAGCCGTTCCGCCCGCTTTCGTCCGGCTGCGCCCATCAGGCGGGCCCGGCCGCGATCGGTCAGAACGGATGCGATTGCGTCCGCGAGTGCGGTCGGATCGTCGGGCGGGCAGAGCTTGCCGGTGACGTCGGACACGACGATTTCCGGGCCTCCCGCGACGGTCGTGGTGACCACCGGCAGACCCCGCGCCATCGCCTCCAGCAGGACCGTCGGCAACCCGTCCCGGTCGCCGCTCTCCGTCACGGTGCAAGCCAGCACCGCGAGCGTGGCCGCCTCCATCCGCTCGACCAGTCGCTCGTGCGGCAACGACCCTGTAAGCATCACCTGACCCGACAGGGCCAGCCGGTCGATCTGCGCGGTCAGTGCCGCATCAAGCGGTCCGCTGCCGACGATTTCCAGATCGAAGGCGATACCCCGGTCGCGCAGGATGGCCGCGGCGTCGATCAGCGTGGCGAAGCCCTTCTTTTCCACCAGCCTGCCGACAGCCAACATTCGCCCCGGCCTTTGCCGCGTGGCGCTGACCGGGCGGAAGGCCTCAAGGTCGATGCCGTTGTAAAGCCGGACGATGCGACCGGCGGCCTCCGGACAGAGTGTGCTCAGATGTCGTGCGTTGTAGTCCGACACCGTCACCGTGAACGCCGCTTCGCGTAGCTTAGCGCGTCGCATCTCCGCATCGGCCTCGGGCGAAACGTAAGTGTGGTAAATGTCGCGGGCATGGGCGGTGAAGGAAAACGTGCCGCCCATCGCCCGCGCCGCCAGCAGCGCAACGGTGGCGGCGTCGGATCCGAAATGGGCGTGCAGATGCCCGATCCCGCGCGCCTGTGCAGCCTTCGCCACCGCATTGGCTTTGGCCATCAGCCTTCCTGTCTGACTTGGGCTCTTGCCGGAGAAAAGCGGGGCGTCTTTTGGCTCGGGATACCCCTCCTGACCCCGGCCCTTGCCCGATAGCATCGTCACCCGTGCCTTCAGCCGCGCAAGGTTGGCATGGCGCGGCTCATCGGGCGGATCGAGCAGGGAGAAGACATCAAGCGTGGCGCCCGCTGCCTCATGCGCCAAGAGTTCATTGAGGATGAAGGTTTCGCTGAAGCGGGGAAATCGCTTCAGGACATAGCCGATGCGTAGGCCGTCAGTGGGTTGCGGCATGGGCAGCCTCCTCGTCTTGCTGAGAGCGGATATGGGCGAGGTGATCGGCAATGACCCCGGCTGCCATGCGGGCGCCGTCGAAGCACAGGCCGTCGGTCCGTACCGGGAGGGGAGGGGCCATCATGAGGCGGGCAAGACTGTCGGGGCCAAGGGCCTCGCGGCAAAGATACCGGGCAAGGCCACGCGCCGCCAGAGTCTCGGCCCGGATGCGCTGCTCGGCCGAGGGGCCAAGGCGCGGCACGGTAACGACCGGGCATCCCTGTGCCAGAGCCTCGTTAATTGAATTGTAGCCGGTCATGGTGATCAGAAGATCGGCGGCATGGAGAAGCGCACCAAGATCGGGCACACTATCGAGACAGATAGCGCCGAGCTGGGCGGCACGGGCCGAGGCGGCGATCCGCAGTTCCTCATCCATCAGGGGGCCAGTCACGACCGTCATGGCTGGCCGTTTGCGCCGTGGAATGGTGGCCAGCGCCGAAAGCGCGGCGTCGATCAGCGGGTAGGCGTCGCGGCCACCACCACCAGAGACCAGCACAGCGCCCGGCGGTTTGCCTTCAGGCCGTATCCGGGTGCGTCCCAGTGCGGTCACGATGCCGGTATAACTCACCCGTCCAGGTAGCAGCGCGTCCAGCCCATAGGCTTTGGCCGAGGAGTAGAATCCTTCGTTGCCGTAAATCAGCACCTTGTCGTAACATCCCGCGATCACCTTCGCGGTACCTGCGGCGCTTCCCGGCCGGTTGCCCGCCGCCGTGACCTCGACCCCGCTTGATCGCAGCCTTGGCCTGAACCGCTGCGAGGCCCCTATGGCTTGGTCAACGGGACGATCCGTGGCCCTTCCACCTCGGCCGGCAGCTCTTCGAAATCGAAATTGTCGAGCTTGCCTGCGCGTTTGCCCGCGCGTTCGGCGGCGGTCAGAATGCCGTCAATGTCGCCGCGCGCCTGGGTGAAATGGGTGTCGAGCTTCGACACGCGTTCCACCACCAGTTCGACATCGCGGTGAAGCTGTTTCAGCGTGGCCCGGATGGCGCCCGCCTGTTCGCGCATGCGGGCATCTTTCAGGATGGCGCGCATGGTGTTCAGCGTCGCCATGCAGGTCGTGGGCGAGACGATCCAGACCCGCGCATCGAAGCCTTCGCGCACAAGTTCGGGGAAATTCGCGTGAAGCTCCGCATAGACCGCTTCGGACGGCAGGAACATCAAGGCACCATCGGCGGTTTCGCCTTCGAGGATGTACTTTTCCGAGATTGCCTTGATATGGGTGCGAACCGCGATCCTCAGCATCCGCTGGGCCTCGATCATCTCGCTGTTATTGGTGGCACGGCGCAGGGCCTCATAGGCCTCAAGCGGGAACTTGCTGTCGATGACGATCGGCCCGGGCGGATTGGGCAGGTGGATCAGACAGTCGGCACGTTTGCCATTCGACAGGGTGGCCTGCAGCGCATAGGCATCAGCCGGCAGCGCCTTGCCGACAATGTCGCGCAGCTGGATTTCCCCGAAGGCGCCACGGGTCTGCTTGTTCGACAGGATGTCTTGCAGCGACAGGACATCGCCGGACAGCTTTTCGATATTGGTCTGGGCCTTGTCGATGGTTTCGAGCCGCTGTTGCAGATCGCCGAGCGACCGGGCGGTGCGCGTGGCCGAGCCTTGAAGGCTCTCGGTCATGGTCCGGGACACATCGGCAAGCCGCTGTTCCATGAGCTGCAGCATCTTGGTCTGCGACGTTGCCTGCGCTTCGGAAACGTGGTGCAGGCCGCCGGCGAGCTGGTTCTGGCCGTCCGACAGCGACTGCACGCGGCTGCCGAGCGTCTGCATCTGATAGAGCATCGGTTCGGTCATACGCGCCGACCGGGCGGCGGCGCGCATGGTCAGAATGACGAAAACGAGTAGCAGCAGGAAAAGCGCCCCGCCGCCAAGCGCCGCAAGAACGAGAGGATCGTCGAGCGCGAAACTGTATCCGTTGATGGTGATCATCTGCGTCCGAAGAGCCGTTCGATATCGGTGAGCTTCAACTCGACATAGGTCGGCCGGCCATGATTGCACTGGCCGGACAGCGGCGTCGCCTCCATTTCACGCAGGAGTGCGTTCATCTCCTCGGGGCGCATGTGCCGGCCCGTGCGGATGGAGCCGTGGCAGGCCATCCGGCTGAGGACGGCATCGACCTTCGATTGCAGGCGCTGGCTGTCGCCAAGGTCCCGCAACTCGTCAAGGATATCGCGGATCAATGCGGCGGCGTTGATCGTGCCGAGTATGGCGGGCGTTTCACGAACGGCGATGGCGCCGCCACCGAAGGGCTCGATTGTCAGCCCGAGCAGGCCAAGGGCTTCGGAGTGCGACAGCAGAAGCGCAGCGTCATTTTCGCCAAGGTCGATGATCTCGGGGATGAGAAGGGCCTGGGCGGCAACGCCCTTGTCGTCGCGCTGGGTCTTCAACCTCTCATAGACCAGCCGTTCATGCGCGGCATGACCATCGACGATGACCAGCCCGTCCCTGGTCTGGGCGATGATGTAGTTTTCATGGATTTGCGCGCGGGCGGCGCCGAGAGGCTGCGCGACCGCGTCACCATCGTCCCGTCGGGCGACGGCGGGCGCGTGATCGAAGCGCGCCGAAGGTTCGGCCAGAACCGGCGCAAGGGAGGCCTGGGCAAGCCGCGACATGTTGAGCGCGCCGGGGGACGGCCGGTCCATCTGGTAGATACGGGCAGGCGCTGGTTCGGTGCGCATGGCTCCGAGCGTCGCGCCACCGACGGTGGTCGATGCGCGGTGCCCCGCCTCAGCCAGCGCATGGCGGAGGGCGGAGACGATGAGCCCGCGGGCAAGACCCAGGTCGCGAAACCTCACTTCGGCCTTCGCAGGGTGCACGTTGACGTCGACGCATTCGGGGTCGCAGGTCAGATTGAGCATGGCGGCAGGATGCCGGTCGCGGGACAAGACATCCGCATAGGCAGCGCGGAGCGCGCCGGTCAGGAGCTTGTCGCGGACGGGGCGGCCGTTGACGAACAGAAATTGCTCGACAGCCGCGCCACGGGAATAGGTCGGCAAGGCGGCATGGCCGGTCAGCCGCAATCCCTCGCGCGTCGCGTCGATGGTTAGCGCATTGTCGGCAAACCCGGAGCCGATCAGCGCCCGCAGCCGCAGACTGAGAGCGTCGAACAGGTCGCCTTCTTCGGCATCCGCGCGCAGGATCATGCGGCCATCACCGCCACCGCTCGTATCGCGAAGCGTGAAAGCGACATAAGGTTCGCCGAGCGCGAGCCGCTGCACCACATCGCGGATTGCCTGCGCCTCGGCCCTGTCGCTGCGCAAGAATTTCAGCCGTGCCGGCGTCGCAAAGAACAGATCGCGAAGCTCCACGACCGTGCCGCCGGCCAGTGCGGCGGGCCGAACCGGCCCCATGCGACCGCCTGCGACGGTGATTTCCGCCGCCTCCGATCCGGGACGACGGGATGTGATTTTCAGCCGGCCGACCGCGCCGAGTGAGGGCAGCGCTTCGCCGCGGAACCCGAAGGTGCGGATATTGACGAGATCGCTGCCGTCGATCTTGGAGGTGGCATGACGGGCAAGCGCAAGCGGCAAGTCGTCGGCCGTCATGCCGCAGCCGTCATCGGTGACGCGGATCAGAGTCTTGCCGCCGTCGGCATAGGCTATGTCGATCCGTCGCGCCCCGGCGTCGAGCGCGTTTTCCACCAGTTCCTTGATCGCAGAGGCCGGGCGTTCAACCACCTCGCCCGCCGCGATACGATTTACCGCCGCTTCGTCAAGCTGGCGAATGCGCGGCGGTTCCGACAGTATCTTGGGGGTCTGTGCGTTCATCCCACTAGGATTAGCACAGCCAATCAGATTCGGCTACGGGGCCTGACCCGAACATCGCGGGGCGGGGAACCCACTTTGCGCGGTATGGTCGTCAGTCGCTGTCTTGCAGCCCGACCGGCTGGCCGACGACCACGAAGCGCAGGTTTTCGGGCCGCATGAGACGCTTTGCAACCCGCTTGATATCGTCCAGCGTGACGGCCTCAATATAGCTGTTGCGGTCGGTGATGTAGCTCGCCGGCAGATGGTCCGTCTGCATCCCGACGAGAATGTCGGCGATGCGGCCATTGCCGTCGAACCGCAGCGGATAGGAGCCGGTCAGATAGGTCTTGGCCGCGTCGAGTTCGGATTCCGTCAGTCCGTCCGCCGCCGCGCGTGCCCATTCGGCGTGCACCACCTCGATGGCCTCGGCAACCTTTTCGTTCGCTGACGAAAAGCTGCCCTGCCAGGTCTCGGCAAGGTCCATCGGAACAAGATATGTGGAAATGCCGTAGGTCAGTCCGCGCTTCTCGCGCACCTCGTCCATCAGCCGCGCGGCGAAACCCTGCCCGCCGAGGGCCTGGTTGAGGAGGTAGGCTGCAAAGAAATCTGGGTCATCCCGGTCAATGCCGGCATGGCCGAAGACCACAACCGATTGCGGCGAGACATAATCGACAACGGTAATACCCCCACGCAGTTCCGGCGCCACCGGTGGCGGTGTTTCGGCGCCGGTAGCGGGCAGACCGCCCAGAAGATCGTCGATCAGCGCGCCCAAGGCTTCGGGTGTGATGTCACCAACCGCAGAAACATACAGCCGGTCACGGCTCATCACCCGCGCCTTGGCATCGAGAAGATCGTCCCGGGTCAGGGCGTTGACGCTTTCCAATGTGCCGTTGCGGGATGTCGCGTAGGGGTGATCGCCAAAGGCAAGCTGGTCGAAGGTGCGCCCGGCGATATCGCCGGGGTCCTTTTCCTCGGACTGGATGATGGACAAGACCTGTGCGCGCACCCGGTCGATGGCAGACTGGTCAAACCGTGGATCGGTCAGCGCCTGCTTAAGAAGCGCCACCGCCTCCCCCCGGTTTTCGGTCAGAAACTGGGCAGAGACGGAAACACCGTCGTCATAGGCATCAAACCCGAATTCGGCGGCCAGCGCCTCTCGCGCTTCCGCGAAACCCTGAGAATCGAGATCGCCCGCGCCTTCCTCCAGAAGGGCCATCATCAGGACGATGGCGCCGCGCTTGCCCGGCGCGTCGAGGCTTGCGCCGCCCTTGAAGCGGATTTCGAGTGCGGTGAAGGGAATTGAATGTTCCTCCACCAGCCAGGCCTTGATGCCGCTGGGCGAGGTCACTTCCTGAATTTCGACGGCGCCGAAGGCGGGCAGCGCCAGAAAAACGGCGGTTACCGCCGACAGGATCGCCCGCATCATTGCATCACCTCGTCATTTTCGTCGCGCATCATCCAGCCGGTGACAGCGTGGCGTCGGTCGAAAACCTCGCGCGCGGCGGCCATGACATCTTCTTCGGTGACGGCATCAAGGATTGCGGGCCAGGCCTGCACGTCTTCGACAGTCAGGCCGGAGGTCAGCGCCTCGCCATAGCGGCGGGCAAGGCCGTTCACATTGTCGGCGGAGTAGATCATTTCAGCGCGGATGCGCGTCTTGACACGGGCGAACTGCGCGGGATCGACACCTGTTTCAAGAAAATCAGCAATCACGTCATCAAGTGCTGCCTCCATCTCGGACAGGCTGACGCCGTCTGCAGGCGCTGCCGCGAGGTTGAAGGTCATCGGGTCGAGAGAGGTGCCATCGTAATAGGCGCTGGTGTAGATCGCCTTGTGATTTTCGAACTGCAGCTTTCGGGCCAGGACGGAGGTCTGGCCGCTGCCGCCGAGAAGGTCGGCCAGAATGGTCAGCGCGGCCGCCTTTTCCTGCGCGCCGGGATTGCGTTCGGGCGCTAGATAGCCGCGGGTGATATAGGGTTGCGAGACACGCGGATCGGCGAAGGACATGCGCCGTTCGGCAAGTTGAGGCGGGTCTTGCGGGCGATGGCGCGGCGCGATGCCAGGGCTCGGTGCAAGCACACCGTAATAGGTTTCGGCCAGCGCGCGCACCGCATCCGGCGTCACATCCCCCGCCACCACCAGAACGGCGTTGTTCGGCGCGTAGTAAAGCCTGTACCAGTCAAGCGCATCCTGCCGGGTCAGATTTTCCATCTCGTGCCGCCAGCCGATAACCGGTGTGCCGTAGCGATGGTTGAGATACTGGGCTGCACGCCGCTGTTCGCCGAAGATCGCGCCGGGATCGCTGTCGGTGCGCTGATTGCGCTCCTCGATGATGACCTCACGCTCGGTTTTCCAGTCATCCTCGGTCAGCTTGAGGTTGCGCATTCGGTCCGCTTCAAGCCGCATGACAAGTTCCAGACGGTCGGCCGCGACCCGCTGGAAATAGCCGGTGTAATCCCATGAGGTGAAAGCATTGTCCGATCCGCCATTGGCCTCGACAAGCTTGGAAAACTCGCCCGACGCGACGGTGTCCGTTCCCTTGAACATAAGGTGCTCAAGGAAATGCGCGACGCCGGACACCCCGGGCTCTTCATCGGCCGCGCCGGCGCGATACCAGACCATATGGACGACGACCGGGGCGCGATGATCCTCGATCACCACAACATCAAGGCCATTTTCGAGAGAGAATGTCGTGACCTGATCCGCAACCGCGGGGGTCGCAAGCGCCAGGGCAAGCGCCAGATTGCGGGCGAAACGAAACATGGGTCTATCTCCCTCTGTCGTCAGGCAGAAGTAACGGCGAACGCGCCGCCGTCAAGCCCGCTGACGGAGAGGTGATCGTCAGTTGTCTTCCAGGGTTTCGATGGGCGGCGCGCCGACAGTGCGAACACCCCTGCTGCGCCAGTATTCAAGCGTCGCATATTTGTCGAGCGACATGGGCAAATAGGCCTTGTAGTAGACATTGACGTTGAAGAGCCGTTCAAGAAGCCGGCCGTCATTCTTGCGCCGGTATTCGAGGTCTTCGGCGGCCAGTTGCGTGCGCACGTCCTGGGCAACGCCGAAGCGCGAGGCGTAGGATACTAGCCCCCCATTGCCCGCGGAAATCCCCTGACGCGTCAGTGCTTCGGGCCGGCCCCCGAGGGCGGCAACGGCATCGGCCTCCGGCGTCGGGTCGGTGATGTTGGCGCCGCCAGGTGTCGGTTCCGGCAGGGCGGCAAGATCGTCAGGCAGTTGCAGCGGCTTCGTCGGCAGGACGAGGAATTCGTCCGGGCTGCGGCTGGCAGAACGGATATTGAGGAGTTTCGGTTCCTTTTCCTCTCCGCCGAAGATCCGGCCGCAGGCAGACAGCGACAGAACCGCACAGATCGCGATTCCGAGGATGCCGATTTTGCCCTGCATGCGTCTCTCCCTCACCTGCTTCGGTTCCCTCTTAGCCTATGTGCCGCGACGCGTCACGGGGTCTTGTCCCGCCCGGTGAAAATCACAAGCCCGATGGCACCGGCAAAGATCGCGACGTCCGCGAGGTTGAAGGAATAGGGGTTGTCGATGCCGGGCGCGGACATATTCAGGAAATCGGCCACCGCCCCATAGCGGAGCCGGTCCAGAACATTGCCGAGCGCGCCGCCGATGAGTAATCCGGCCGAGAGCTTGACAATCTTGCCGTGAGGTTCGCGCCTGACCCAGAGCCAGACCCAGGCCGATATGATCAGCGCCATGGCGATGAGAAGCCAGCGGGTCAGGTCGCCCGAACCGGAAAGCAGGCCGAAGTTGATGCCCTGATTCCAGGCCATGCGCAGGTTTAGCCAAGGAGGCAGGACATCGACGGCGTGCCGATATCCGAGATCGACGATCTGGATGACCGCAAACTTCGTGGCCTGATCAAGCGCGAGAACGACGACGGCGGTATTTGTGACCAGACGCATTCAGAACAGCTCCGCAGCAGCGGGTGGGATGACGGCGTGTTCAATAAACCGGCGCATGTTGGAGCCTTAATGTCGGAAGTGACGCTGGCCGGTGAAGACCATGGCAAGCCCGGCCGCGTCGGCCGCCGCAATCACCTCATCGTCGCGCATGGAGCCGCCGGGCTGGATCACCGCCGTCGCGCCCTCCTCGGCCGCCGTCAAAAGGCCGTCCGGGAACGGAAAGAAGGCGTCAGAAGCGACGACGGCGCCCTTAACGGTCGGTTCGGCAAGGCCCAGCGCCTCCGCCATGTCCGCCGACTTTCGCGCCGCGATCCGGGTCGAATCGACCCGGCTCATCTGGCCCGCGCCGACACCCACCGTCGCGCCGCCCTTCACATAGACGATTGCGTTCGACTTGACGTGCTTGGCGACCTTCCAGGCAAAAAGCAGGTCGGCAAGCTCGGCCTCGCTTGGCGCGCGCTTCGTCACGACCTTCAGGTCGGCGGGTAGAACGAAGCCATTGTCGCGGTCCTGCACGAGGAAGCCGCCGGCGACCTGCCGGAAGGCGAGGCCGGGTGACTTCGGATCGGGCAGGCCGGCCGTCGTCAGAAGCCGCAGGTTCTTCTTCGCGGCGAAAACGGCCTTCGCGGCATCGTCCGCCCCCGGCGCGATCACCACCTCGGTGAAGATCTGGCAGATCTCCTCGGCCGTCGCGGCATCGAGCGGCCGGTTCAGCGCGACGATGCCGCCGAAGGCGGAGGTGCGGTCGCAGTCATATGCCGCCTTGTAGGCGTCGAGCAGGGTCGCGCCCCGCGCCACGCCGCAGGGATTGGCGTGCTTGATGATGGCGCAGGCCGGGCCCTCGGCCGGGTCGAAATCGGCGACCAGCTCGAAGGCGGCGTCGGTGTCGTTGATGTTGTTGTAGCTCAGCTCCTTGCCCTGATGCTGCACCGCCGTGGCGACGCCGGGGCGGTTCGAGCCATCCACGTAGAACGCCGCCGACTGGTGCGGGTTTTCGCCGTAGCGGAGCGTCTGAGCGAGCGTTCCGGCAAAGGCGCGCTGGCGCGGGGCCGTGTCGCCGATGGCGCCTGCCAGCCAGTTCGACACCGCCGCGTCATAGGCCGCCGTCCGGGCATAGGCGCGCTGGGCGAGCTTGCGGCGGAATTTTTGGCAGGTCCGCCCACCATGCTGGTCCATGTCGCCCAGCACCTTGGCGTAATCCTCGGGGTCCACCACCACCGCCACATGGGCGTGGTTCTTCGCCGCCGCGCGGATCATCGCCGGGCCGCCGATGTCGATGTTTTCGACGCAGGTCTCGTAATCCGCGCCCTTAGCCACCGTCGCCTCGAACGGGTAGAGGTTGACGACGAGAAGGTCGATAGACTCGATCCCGTGTGCCTCCATCGCGGCGACGTGGGTCGGATTGTCGCGCAGAGCAAGAAGCCCGCCATGGACCTTCGGATGCAGCGTCTTGACGCGCCCGTCCATCATCTCGGGAAAACCGGTCACGTCGGCCACATCACGCACGGTCAGCCCCGCCTCACGAAGCATCGCCGAAGTGCCGCCGGTGGAGAGAAGCTCCACCCCCCGCGCCGCCAGTCCTGTCGCGAAGTCGAGAAGTCCGGTCTTGTCGGAAACGGAAATAAGGGCGCGCCGCAGCGGCGGCAGGGAGGTCTCGGCAGCAGTCAATTCGGGCGATCCTTCAGTGCTTGCGGGGGCAGAGGACCATGTGCGGACCTTCAGCCCTGCTCGGTGGTGTCTGGCTCCACGTCGTCGCGCTCCACGTCGCGGATTGCCGCTGGGGTATCCTGTGCCTTCGCCAAGGTCCAGCCCAGTTGCTGCGCATAATCAAAGACCCGCGACGAAAGCACGATCTGCTTGGAAGCGCGGGGCTTCAGCCGGCCGTTTTCGAGATAGACCGACAGGTCAAGGCTCAGTTCTGCCACGCCGGAATGCCGGAATATCCACATCTCGCCGCTTTTCAGGGCGAGTGAAACGGCGGTGCCGCCCAGGTCCAGAACGGCATCGACATCGGGGTGCAGATGGAACCGCAGCGCGAAGGCCACGCCTTCGTGCTTGGTACGGTCCATGATCGTTTCGAACCGGCGGCGGTCGGCCCCGGTCATCGCGCCGAGCGTATCTTCGCCGGTAAGCGTCCGCCCGTCGATGGATAGCGAAAGCTGCCGGATATGGGTCAGGCCATGGGTCGGGGCATAGCCGTTATGGCCCGCAAGAAGCCGCATCCCGTCGCCGTCGCTGTCGGACTGCGCCCAGACCTGGGAGGGCGCGTCCGTGATCAGGCCGCGGGTGTGGCCGGCGAGGATCAATTCGTCCGGACCGAGGCGGGATGAGGAATAGCCCTCGATGGCGAGGGTCGAATGTGATGGTGTGGCGCGTCCTGCGCGGCGCCATTCCGACCCGAAAGACGCGCCAGAGCCGCAATTCACGATGACAGGCCTCCGGCCGGAGGTCAGTTCCATGGCCAGAGTGGAGGCATGGGCATTCGATGAGGCGCGCCCGGTCGGCGGCGCGGCAGCATCGACGATGATGCTGGAACGGCCAGCCGCAAGGCGGGCATAGCCCATCGCCAGACCATGGGCCGTACGGGCCCTGCCGGCAGCGTTCGCCAGCGCCTGATCGAGCCGCCCTTCAAGACCGCGTCCGCCGCCGTGAAACCGCGCCAGACCGCCATCGGCATGGCGAAGGGCGCGAAGCGTCGGTGCGATGCGGTCGATGGCGGCCAGATGCGCCCGCTGCGGGGTGCGGCCCGCCTCGCTCAATGCTGTCGCCGCCCAGGTAAGGAGCGTAAAGACCTCCAGAAGTTCCTCGGGATTGCGGGTCGGGATTCCGCCCTCAACATCAATCTCGCGCGCGCATTCCTTGGCAAGGGCACTTGCCGCACGGCCGACATGCCGCTCCATGCCTGTCAGCGACAGGCCGGCATAGATCAGGCCGGTCAGCGCCTCGAACCGCGGCAGGCCCGCGCTGGCGGACCGCCAGCGCCGCGACAGAAAGACGGTCTGCCGCCCAAGACTCCGGAAATAGGTGCGGGCCGTTTCCTTGTCCTGACCGTTCAGAAGAAGAATCGCGTGGTTGATCCAGCGGATCAGCCTGCGCCCGGTCAGATCGGGCGTCCAGCCCGGGCCGCTGCCACTGCCGAAACGTCGAACCCATTCGAAGGTCCAGTCCTGCGCGCGTTTGCGCGCCTCCGCATCGGCGACCGCCGCCAGATCATCGAGCCAGACGCAGCCGTGCAATTCTTCCTCGAAGCGGCGGTCGGGCATTGGCAGGTCCCAGATGCTCTTGTTGCGGGCCTGAATCAGGAAACCCGCAAAGAGGAAATTGCCGGCGGTCAGCTGGCGTCCACGGGCGAAGCTGCCAATTGTCTTTGGCTCTGGCTGGCTGACGAAGCCCTTGGCCGGGCGCGACAGGGCGCTCATCCGGGCATGCAGGCGATGCATGGCCCTGACAAATGCTCCCGGTCCGGCTTGGGGGTGCGCCACGCCTGTACTTCCTCACTCTGACCGCCTGCCGGGTTGGCCCCGGGGAATCTGCCCGTGCGGGAGATTACCGGCGACCCGCCCGTCTGTCACCGGCTAATGCCGCAGGCTCACCCGGGGAGGCGCAGGCAGGCCATGAAGAACCCGTCGATGCCGCCCTTCTCTGGCCAGTCATCCGGCCTTGTGCGAAGGCCGCCATCACCGGTGATCCAGTGTGCCTCGACCCCGGGGATGCGCGTCGCGGCGGGGTCAACGGCAAGGCCCGGATGGCGGGCAAGAGCGGCCGAAACCTGCCGTTCGCCTTCCTCGGGCAGCAGAGAACAGGTTGCGAAGACGAGCCTGCCGCCGGGTGCCAGCCAGGTGAGTGCGCGGTCCAGAAGTGCGGCCTGCAAGGCCATCAATTCCTTGATCGCGGCCCCGTCACGCACGTGCGGCAGGTCGGGGTGACGCCGGATCGTCCCCGTCGCGGAACAGGGCGCATCGAGAAGGATCGCCGAGAATGGCGCATCTGGCTGCCAGGTCAAAGCATCCGCGACAACCGTTTCCGCAGCCAGCCCGCAGCGGCCGAGGTTTTCGGCCAGCCGGGCCATGCGCGCGGCGGAAAGGTCAAGCGCGGTTACACGCGCCCCGGCCGCGGCAAGCTGCATTGTCTTGCCGCCGGGAGCTGCACAGAGGTCGAGCACAAGTTCCCCCGGACGCGGGGCAAGAACCTTGGCGGGCAGCGCGGCCGCCGCATCCTGCACCCACCAGTCGCCAGCCTCATATCCGGGCAGGGCGCTGACCTGACCCGGATCAGAGAGCCTGAGACTTCCCGTCGGCAGCACTTCGCCGCCGATGCGGGCCTGCAGCGCGGCTGCGTTGCCGTCCTTCGGCGTCAGGTCCAGCGGTGCGCCGGCGACATGGGCGACCTCCATCGCCAGCACGGCAGCCTTGCCCCAGGCCGACATCAGGCGACCGCGCAGCCAGCCTGGCAGAACCTCTGGCGGCAGAAGCGCCCAGTCGCCGGCTGAGGTTTCGGCCGCGCGGCGAAGAACGGCGTTGACCATACCGGCAAAGCCGCCCGTGCGCGCGCCGTCGCGGACAAGCGCCACAGCATCGTTGACTACGCCATGGGCCGGCGCCCCATCCGCCATAATCTCGGCCACCGCCAACCGCATGACGGCGCGGACGAAAGGCGGCGGTGACTTGCGGAGATAGGGTTTCAGCACCGGGTCGGCGCGGCCGAGATGACGCAGCGCGAGATGTGCGAGCCGCTGGGCGCGGGCGCGATCCTCGGGCCGAAGTGCGGCCAGTGCCCCTTTGGCGATCTGGTCAGAGATCGGCTCCTTCGCCTCGGTCACGCCGAGGAGGAGCTTTGCCGCCCCCGACCGTGCGGTCCCACCCGTTGCCATTGGCTGGGCTCCCTGTCTTGCCCTCGTCTTGCAGCGAGCTATAACAGCCCCGTCCCGACTACAAGCGAGCCCGAGGCCAGATGGACAACGACTACGATGAATTGCCGCCCGCCGCGCGCCGCGCATTGGCCGAGGCTGAGGCACGGCGCAAGGCCACCGCACTGCCCGGCCGGCCGACAGAGCTTGGCGGTCGCGAAGGGCCGGAACCGGTGCGGTACGGGGATTGGGAAAAGAAGGGGATCGCTGTCGATTTCTGATCAGCGCAGCGAACGACCCTTCACGATCGCGTCCGGCCCGAACCGCGCCCGGATAGCATCCGCGGCGCGTTCCGCCCCGGCCCGTTTCGCCGCCCCGGGATCGAGCAGATCGGCCGTCAGGTCGGCGGCCTTGGCCGGCACGATATCACTCAGCCCGACCCCGATGAGCCGGTAGGCGTGAGGTTCGTTGATCTGGGCAAGCAGGTCGGCGGCCTCCCGGTACACCCTGTCTGCCATCTGGGTCGGTTCACGCAGCGTGTGGCGGCGGGTGATGGCACTGAAGTCGGCCCGCTTCAGTTTCAGCGTCACCGTGCGCCCGGCCAGATCCTTGGCCTTGGCCCTGTCCGCGACACGTTCGGACAGGCGCCAGATATGGCCATCCAAGAGATCGCGGTCGGCGGTATCTTCGTCGAATGTCGTTTCGGCCGAGATCGACCGCATCGGTTCGTTGGGGCTGACCCTTCGGAAATCCTCGCCGCGCGCAAGGTGCCACAGCCGGTCCCCGATGGCGCCGAAGCGTCGATGCAGATCCTTGCGGTCCCAGCGGGCGAGATCGTCGAAACTGCGGATGCCGGCGGCTTCAAGCGTCGCCTGCGTGGCCGCGCCGACGCCCCAGATCATGCGAACCGGCTTGCCTTTCAGAAACGTCGCGGTTTCGCCCTTGCCGATCACCGAGAAGCCGCGCGGCTTGTCGAGGTCGGAGGCGACCTTGGCAAGAAACTTGTTGTGAGACAGCCCGACGGACCCTGTCAGGCCGATCTCCGTTTCCATGCGTTTGAGAAGCCGCGCCAGCATGATCGCGGGCGGTGCGTGATGCAGCCGCGCAGTCCCGGAAAGGTCAAGGAAAGCCTCGTCTAGCGACAGGGGTTCAACGACCGGCGTCAATTCATCCATCAAGGCGCGGATCAGCTTGGAAACGGCGGCGTAGTGGCTGCCGCGCGGTTTGATCACGACCGCCTCCGGGCAGAGCCTGAGCGCCTGAAACATCGGCATGGCCGACCGGACGCCCTTGATCCGCGCAAGATAGCAGCAAGTGGAAACGACACCGCGATGCGCGCCCCCGACGATCACCGGCAGATCACGCAGGGCCGGATTGTCGCGTTTCTCGACCGAGGCGTAGAAGGCGTCGCAATCCATATGCGCGATGGACAGGTCGAAAAGCTCCGGATGCGACAGAATGCGGGGCGAGCGACAGGCCGGGCAACGCCGGGTCGCCGGAACGGCATCCGCAGGCAGAACGGCAAGGCAGTCGCGGCAAAAGGCGGGCATGTCGGCAGGATAGCTTAGTCAGGCATGGTGCGATATGGGGGCCGCAGAATTTGTTGCGTGATCCTCGCGCCGAACTCTGGCGCTGACACCACAGGCATTTCTCGCCGCATCAAGGCATTTGCCGCAATGCCTCGCCAAACCGCGATAGCCCGGGGGTCAGCGGGAAGAGCACCGCCTGTATGGAATGGTAGATGTCGGGTTTGCCGACGAATTGGGTGCTGGCAATTGAACCCGCGTCGTCCAGTTCCGGAAACCACCCGCCTTTCGCATGATCGACGAGATGCCGGTCGGCGAATGCCCAGAGCCGCCGGTACCAGACTTCGTCGGCGGGGCGGCGGTCCAGCTTGATGAGCGCGGCCAAAGCGCCGATGGCCTCGGTAACGGGCCACCAGTATCGGCTGGGGTTCGCGGCGCGGCCATCGAAATCGAGCGTATAGGCAAAGCCGCCGCGTTCGGTGTTCCAGCCGTCTGACAGCGCCTGTTCGATCAGGCGGCGGGCGTTTCCGGGGGCGCTATCCCCCTTGCGCCCATTCAGGTCCCAGTATTGCAGAAGCAACCGGCCGAGTTCGAAGGAATGGCCAGGCGTCGTGCCCGCCGGGCGAAACATCGGGTCGCCAGCATAGGTGCGATCGACCTGCCATTCTTCGGTATAGTGCTCCGGCAAGCGCCATCCATGCGCCGGCGCAATCCGGGTGACGAAGAAATCGAGGATACGGCCCGCGCGGGTCAGGAACAGCTCCCGCCCCGTCGCCTCATAGGCGGTCAGGAGCGCCTCCACCCCATGCATGTTCGCGTTCATGCCGCGATAGGTGGAAAACGGCGTCCAGTCCCGGTTCCACTCGTCGTGTAAAAGGCCCGGCTCCTCTTCCCAGAAGAAACGGTCGAGGACCCCGCCAACGTCGTCTATCAGCGTGGGCGCATCCGGGTGCCCGGCCAGAAGGGCGCTTGCCCCGGCGAGAAGGACGAAGACATGGCCATAGGCGAGCTTCCGCCCGTCAATCACGCCATTGCCGTCAAGTGCCCAGACATAGCCGCCGTATTCCGTGTCCCGATGATGGGTCCGCAGGTATCTCATGCCATGATCGACGATGGCATCTGCGCCCGCGACGCCGCGCAGTTGGGCCAGCGCATAGCTGTGGATCAGTCGCGTCGTGGTGTGAAGCTCCTGCTTGTCACCGCGAAGCGGCGCACCAGCGTAATCAAGTGTGAAGAACCCGGCCGGTTTCCGGATGCTGGCCCGAAAGAACCGGAATTGCCTGTCGGCATCTGCGGCAAGCCATGCCCGGTGTTCCGGCGTGTCGAGCCAGAAACCGGGGAAATTGGCGGGGCCGGGGGGGAGGATGGCGGTCATGCTGCTCGGCAAGGGGGAAATGGTCGGTCGGCGCCGTGCCAGCTTCGGTCAACTCCCCACGTTAATCAACTGGCCGCCGTCTGACCATGATGGCCGGTGGCTCGGCGACGGAACATGCCAGTCGCCGGTGACGAGAGCGGCACGAACCCCGATTGACACCCTCCCTGCGCGGGCGCAGTGTGGAGTCATGGGGAATGCGCGATCTCCCCACGAGGCGACAGCCGAAGCTCGCGTTCTGCCCTTGAGTTGATTCTGAGGAGGAACGCCAATGCCGGCGCCTGATGCGATATCCTGCGACAAGCTGGCAAAGCTTGTCGGCACCGCCCGTTGCCCGATTATTCTGGATAACCGCCGCGACCCGATCCGGGCGGCGGATCCCCGCGCCATCCCCGGTTCCCGGCCGGTGCCGGAGGCCGATATGACGCCTGCCGCGCTTGACCGGCTTGTCGCAGCCATGGACGGTCCGGTCGTCGTGGCCTGCGCCGAGGGGCACGGGCGCAGCCAGGGGCTCGCCGCATTGCTTCGAAGTCGGGGTGTCGCGGCGGAATATCTGGAAGGGGGTATCGCAGCATGGCGCGCCGCCGGGCTGCCATTGTTCAATCCGGAAAAGATCACCTGCCGCGACACGCAGGGCCGCAGCGTCTGGGTGACCCGGTCGCGCCCGAAGGTCGACCGTATCGCTTGCCCCTGGCTTATCCGCCGGTTCGTTGACCCGCGGGCGGTGTTTCTTTTCGTTGCGCCGGCCGAAGTCGCCAATGTAGCGACCCTGTTCGGGGCCATGCCCTTCGATGTCGAAGATGCGTTCTGGAGCCATCGTGATCCGCTTTGCACCTTTGATGTCATGATTGCGGAATTCGGGCTAGGCACAGCGCCGCTTGAGCGGCTGGCGACCATTATCCGTGGCGCGGATACCGGGCGGCCCGATCTTGCGGCCGAGGCGCCGGGCCTTCTGGCGGCGTCACTCGGCCTGTCACGAATATATTCCGATGATCTTGCACAGCTTGATGCAGGCATGGCGCTTTATGATGCCTTCTACCGGTGGTGCCGCGACGCGACGGGAGAGACGCATAACTGGCCAGCGAACAGGCCGGCAGGGGCGTGATGACCGAGGCGTCCGGAAAAACCCCCGGCCTGACAGAGACGCGGCCGGAAACCTACCCCACGCTGGCCGAGGCGGCCCGCGTCTGGGCGCACATCGCGGCGCTTTCGTTCGGCGGCCCTGCCGGCCAGATCGCCGTGATGCACCGCATTCTGGTCGAAGAACGGCGCTGGCTGGGTGACGGGCGGTTCCTGCATGCCTTGAACTTCTGCATGCTGCTGCCGGGGCCCGAGGCGCAGCAACTGGCAACCTATATCGGCTGGTTGATGCATGGTGTGCGCGGCGCGCTGATCGCGGGGTTGCTCTTCATTCTTCCCGGTGTGCTGGCCATCATGGCGCTCAGCTGGATTTATGCGCTCTGGGGCGATGCGGGGCTCGTCTCGGGCCTTTTCTTCGGCTTGAAGGCTGCAGTACTGGCCATCGTTGTCCAAGCCGTCGTGCGGGTCGGTCGGCGGGCGCTGAAGGGGCCTGCCATGATGACAATCGCTGGCTTGTCCTTTGTTGCGATTTTTGCCCTGGATACGCCGTTTCCGGTCATCGTTCTGGCCGCCGCCACTATTGGCTGGATCGGTGGTCGCGCGGGACTTGCCGCCTTTCGGGGCGGTCAGGGGCATGGTTCCGGGTCAAAGGCCCGTATCGACGATGCTGCGACGCTCTTGGGGGACGAGGCGCAGCATGACCAGATGCCGACCCGGCGCGGTGCGTTTCGCGCGGGCCTTGCCGCGCTTGGGCTTTGGCTCACGCCTGTGGTGATTTTGGTAGTCTTGGCGCCCGACAGTGTCTTTGCCGATATCGCTACCTTCTTCTCCAAGCTTGCCGTTTTGACCTTCGGCGGGGCCTACGCCGTACTCGCCTGGGTGGCGCAGGAAGCGGTCGGCACCTATGGCTGGCTGGCGCCGGGCGAGATGCTGGACGGTCTCGGCATGGCCGAGACGACACCGGGGCCGCTGATCATGGTCTTGCAATTCGTGGGCTTCATGGGGGCGTTCCGGGAGGCCGGCTGGGCCTTTCCCGTCATTGCCGGGACTTTAGGCGGCCTATTGGCGACTTGGGTCACATTCGCCCCCTGTTTTGCCTGGATATTCCTCGGTGCGCCATGGATGGAGGGTTTGCGCCGTAACGCCGCGTTGTCGGCCGCCCTTGCGGCGGTGACAGCAGCGGTTGTCGGCGTGATCCTCAATCTCGCGCTTTGGTTTGCGTTTCATGTCGTCTGGCGCGAGGTTGCCCAACTGCAGGCTGGCCCGTTCCGGTTCGAGCTTCCGGTTCTGGCGAGCGTTGACTGGGCAGCGGCAATACTGGCAGCGCTGGCCTTATTTGCCGTCTTCCGGGGCCGGCTGGGCGTCGGAACGGTCCTTTGTGCGGCGGCGGCATCGGGGATTGCCCTGAAAATGGCGGGGCTGGTCTGATCAACGGACTTCGCCTGCTGAGCTAACCGGCGGGCGCGTCTTCGTGCCGCCCTGCGCTTTCGCGATTTCTTTCATAGTGCCGCATCGCCGGGAAGGGCGGCAACCAGCCTTCGCGCCGGATCGTCCACAGCTCGTAGGTCGGCGTGAACTGATCTGGCGCGTCGAACGCGCCGAGATTGACCTCGACCTCGTCACCGCTGCGCCCAAAGACCGGGGAACCGCAAGCGGGGCAGAAGTACCGGCCGGCGAATGCGCGGACCTCGCCTGTGACGGTGACGGCGCCTTCCGGAAATATCGCGGAGGCATGAAAAAGCGCCCCGTGATGTTTGCGGCAATCCAGACAATGGCAGATGCCGACCCTGTAGGGCTGGCCTTTTGCGATAAGGCGGACGGCCCCGCAAAGGCAGCCGCCGGAAAATCTGTCCATGGGTTGTTCTTTCGGATCAGTGATAGCCCTGCAGGATTGTCGGCCAGCCAAACCGCCAACGCAATCCTTGCAAGGGATCAACCGCGGTGCTTGATCAACTGCATGTGCTGGCAGAGCTTGCGCGTTTCATCGAGCCAGCGGCCAACCACGCGCGGATCGCGCGGGGCACCGTGAACGCCCACCGGAATTTCCCGCGCCATGACAGCTTCGACCGCGTTGGCCACGGTGCCCGAGACGAGCCGTGCCATCGCGGAGCCGCGTGCATCGCCTTCGGCGTCGAGCGTCCAGGTCCGATGCCAGACAGGCAGGCCATCCTTCTCGGCCAGGAGCGATACGCACAACACCACGCGGTCCGGTTCGCCATCGGCCAGCGGATATTCAGCCCAGAGCCTGTCGGAAAGCGCCTTTAGCCGCGCTTCGTCGGGGTTCGCTTCAAGTTCGGTGAAGATGTCGGACCACGCCTCGGCCCAACCGTTAAGCCGGATTGTCCCGCGAACGAAGTTGCGCAGCTTCCAGCCGGGATCAAAGTCGTATTCGGCGATGAAGGGAAGCGAGTCGCGGTTGGGATAGACCTCGAACTTTTCAGGCTGGGGAAGCGGCGCGAGGTAATCGGTGACTGCATCCCAGGGGTGTTTCATCCGTAGTTCCACAAAATCCCTGATCGACCGGGCCGGGGACTGCAGGGCGCGCAGGACACCGTAGGGCGACCAGGAAAACTTGTACCGAAACGCGTTGGAGTTTCGGGGCAGACCGCCGCAGAAAGACGTGAAGGACAGGACATTGCCCATGTCATAGGCCGCAGAAGCGCGGTAGGCCGCGACCAGGTCATGGGCCATCAGGTGGTCAATCCCGGGGTCAAGGCCGACCTCACCCAGAAGGACAACACCCTTTTCCCGGGCGCTGTCGTCGAGACTGCGCATCGCCGGGCTGATGTAACTCGACGAAACGAAATGCGCACCGGTCTCGATGCATTGTGCGGCCAGCGGGTCGTGCATCGTGGCGGGCAGCATGGATACGACGATATCCCCCGGTGCAAGAGCTGCCGCAAAGGCGTCAGGCTCCATGGCCCGGATGTCGTCGGCGATATCACCGACCGCTTCCCGCGCAGCTTCGACAGGCAGGTTCCAGACGGTGACAGGGTGGCCCGCGAGGATCAGGCGCCGCAGTCCCGGGCGAGAGGACAGGCCCGTGCCGCACCAGTGGATACGCATGATCAGCCTCCTTTCGCCCGGCGGGCAGCAGCCTTCAGAAATGCGTCCTCGCGCTGTGTCGCGCGGGAATGTCGAGATGCGGCGTGGCGCAGAACTGGTTCAGATAAAGCACGCCGTCGCGGTATTCAAACCGGTGAACCGAGGTGTTGAGAACGCGGAGGAACAGGCGCGCCTTCATCACCGCCTCAAGCCCCAGCGCCAGTGAGCAAAGCGTCGCGATGACACCCGTCGACGTAACAAGGACCGCGCCGGGCCCGTCCGTTGCCGCATCCCGGACGACGGCCATGACCCTTTCTCGGAACGCATCGTAGGGTTCATGATGGCTGTCGGCATGGCCGGCGCGCCAGAAATCGAGCACTTGCGGAATATGTGCAGCGAAGGATTCCGCGCTGTCGGGAAAGGGGGTTCCCTGCCTTGCCTCCAGCGCCTTGGACAGGGCGAAATAGTCAAGCTCGTTCAGCCGCGGGTCTATCCGGTGGGGACGGGCGCTGATGTTCAGCGCCTCGGCGGTTTCGCGTTGCCGCCGCAACGTGCCGGACAAGAGCCGGTCGAAGCCGCCGCTGCCGGCGAGGTAATCGCCAAGCCACCGCGCCTGTTGCTGGCCAAGCGGCGACAGACGGTCGTAGTCGGCCTCGCTCCGGGCGCCGGAGATGGCCTGCCCATGACGGATAAGCGTGAGTTCGGTCACGTCAGGCAGCCCTTCATACCCAACTCACGTCACCCAGGAAGATATAGCCCGCGCCATAGATCGTCTTGATCAGCCGCGGATTCTTCGGGTCTTCGCCAAGCTTGGTCCGAAGCCGCGAAATTCGGACATCCATGGCGCGGTCGAAGCTTTCGCCCGCCGCGCCGCCAAGGGTTTCCTGCATCTGCGAACGGCTGATCAGACGCTTCGGGCTTTCAAGGAAAAGCCGCAGCACCTCGCCTTCCGCATGGCTGAAAGGGACCTCCTGGCCATTGGCCCCGATCAGGATGTAGCGGTCGAAATGCGCCGTCCAATCCGCAAACCGGGCTGTGTTGGCCGACCTGTCGCCATCGCTGCGCCCCTTGCGCAGGCGGGCACGGATGCGGGCAACTACCTCGGCCGGATCGAAGGGCTTGATGATGTAGTCGTCGGCGCCGAGTTCCAGCCCCGTCACCCGGTCCTGCACCTGCGCGCGGCCCGAGATGATGATGATCGCCGCACCGGATTCGAGCGCGAGGCGGTGAACCAGCGCCAGCCCGTCCCTGTCGGGCAGACCGAGATCGACAAGACAGACATCCGGCGCGGTACGCTTCAGCGAGGCCTCAAACTCGGTCGCGCGGGCAAAGCAGGAGGTTCTAAACCCAGCTTCCTCCAGCGCGACCGACAACATGCGGCGGATTTCCGGCTCGTCGTCGAGAATGGCGACATGCGCCGCGATATCGCCCGTATTTGTCATGCGGCCTCCCGCAGGGCGAGCTGTGCGGCCAGTTCATGCAGACCGAAGGGCTTCGACAATACCGGGATCGCGCAGGTGGCGGCCCGGGTACGCAGCATGTCGCCGGGCGGCAAGGATGACATCAGAAGCAGCCGTGCCGGATGCCGCCTTTCGGCAAGAGATTGCAAGAAGTCGACCCCGTTGATCGCACCCGGCAACCCGATGTCGGAAAGGATCAGTTGCAGGCCGGGCAGGTCAACAAGCTCTTCCGCCTCGGCGATGCTTGCGGCTTCCACCACGCTGTGGCCGAGGCTGCGCAACATTTCCCGGACATCGGTCCTGATTTCGTCTGTATCCTCGATGAGAAGGACCAGCAGGGGGTCCTCCGTTTCCCGAACCCGGCGCAGCGGCAGGCGCAGGGTCACGACCGCCCCGCCTTCGGTCCGGTTGGCGAGCTTCACCGTGCCGCCGAGAAGCTTCGTGTGGTCATAGACCATCGACAGGCCAAGCCCGGAGCCTTCGCCACCCTTGGTGGTGAAGAACGGGTCGAGCCCTCGTGCCAACGCTTCGTCGGAAAATCCGGGACCGGTATCGGCGACGCTGATTTCAAGCCAGGTATCGCGGACCGGCCGCGCCGTCAGCGTGATCCGCCCCGCTTTCGGGCCGATGGCATCGCGGGCGTTCAGGATCAGGTTCAGAAGCGAATCCTGCAGTGAACCGGGGTCGAGCAGAACCGGGCCGCGAAATTCGGCGCAAAGAATATCGAGCCCGATCCCTTCGGGCAGCGAGGGTCCGGCCATGACCCGCAAATCGTCAAGTCTCGCGGCAAGATCGGTCGGCACCGGGCGCACCTCGCGCGGGCCAGAAATCGCTGCGATCCGGTCGAGAAGCGTTCCGCCCCTGCGTGCGGCCGACAGCGTCGCGGCGACAAGTTCGCTTGCCTCGGCCGGCAGACCGGGCAGCCGCTCGATCCGGCCCTGAACGCCGAGGATGATCGTCAGAAGGTTGGCGAAATCATGGGCGAGCCCGGAAGTCAGCTGGGCGGCAAGCTCACGCTTCGCCGTTTGCGACAGGGCAGCGCGGGCCTGGGTTTCCTCGGTGACGTCTGCTGACAGGACATAGACACCCTGCACCGCACCTTCGCCATCGCGGTCGGGTGTCAGCGCGATACGGATGCGCCGACCCGACATATCATGCGTGATCTCGAAGACATTGGCGTCGCCGCCAAGCGCCCGGCGCAGGCCGGGCTCGATCCGGCCGAAGGTGGTGCCGCCCAACGCCTCCCTGACGGTGCGACCGATGATGTCGGACTGGCTGCCCGGCATCACCGCAGACAGCATCCGGTTCGAATAGGTGTAGCGCAGATCGGGTGTCACATGGGCGATGTGGGCCGGCATCATTTCGGTGACGAGCCGGGTGCGGGCCTCCATCTCGGTCAGTTCGCGCTTGGCCTCCTCCAGCGCGGCATTGGTCGCGGCGAGCTCCCTGTTCGCCTGGGCGAGCCGTTCGGCATGGGCCAGAAGCTGGCCGGACAGTTCTTCCGAGCGGCCGCGCAAAAGCCGTTCCTGATGCTTGATTTCGGTGATGTCGGTATAGACCGTGACCCAGCCCCCCTGTGGCAGGGGCGAGCCTTCGACCGAGATCATGCGGCCATTCGCGCGGGGCCGTTCCATGTAATGCGGCTGAAAGGCGCGGGCCTGTTCGACCCGGGCGCGCACTGCCTCCTCCGGATCGGGCACGTCGCCATATTCGCCGGCAAGGACCAGAAAGCGGATCGTGTCCTCAAAGAGCGCGCCGGGCGTGACAAGTGCGTCAGGTAGCCCGAACATGTCCTTGAAGCGCTGGTTGCAGACCGCGAGTTTCAGTTCGATGTCATAGATCGACAGCGCCTGCTGGATCAGGTTCAGCCCGGCTTGGGTCAGTTTGGCGCGGGTGTCGTCGCGATGCATTGGCCATCCGTTTCTTCCCAATGGCTAACATCGTTGCGCCGGCCGCCGAAAGAGGCAAGCGGCGCTTGTTACAATTCGTAAGAATTACGAAAAAGTCAGGAAACCTTTGACGGCGATCCCTTCGGAAGCGACGCTGAGCGCATCAAGAAGAATCGCCGCAAAGGCGAAAAACGGACGCCGGACGACCGGCGAGGGGAGAGAGAATTCGTGATGACAACCGTGCCTCAGGGCGCCTTGCAGTCACTTCCCGCTCTGCTGGCGCGCAACGTCCAGAGCTTTCCGACCCGTCCCGCCTATCGCGAGAAAGAATTCGGTATCTGGCAAAGCTGGACCTGGGCCGAGGCGGCCGAGGAAATCCGCGCCATGGCGCTCGGGTTTCTCGTGCTCGGGCTGGAGCGCGGCGAACACGTCGCCATCATCGGACGCAACCGACCGGCGCTCTACTGGGCGATGATTGCCGTCGACATGTGCGGGGCGGTGCCGGTGCCGCTCTATCAGGATGCTGTCGCCGACGAGATGGCCTATGTGCTGGACCATTGCGGCGCGCGCTTTGTCGTCGCTGGCGACCAGGAACAGGTCGACAAGGTTCTGGAGGTGCAGGAGAAGCTGGCGGGCTCCGGCACTGACGTCGCGCATATCGCCTATCTCGACAAGCGCGGGATGCGCAAATACGACCATGCCAAGATGAATGCGCTGGCCGATGTGCAGGCCGAGGGGCGCGCCGCCGCGACGCGGCTTGGCGGCGAACTTGACGCGCGCATCGCCGAACTGACCTATGACCACACCTGCGTGATGCTTTACACCTCCGGCACGACCGGCAAGCCGAAAGGCGTTGTCCTGTCGAACCGGAACATCATCGAGACATCGAAGAACTCGGCCGAATTCGATCACCTGCGGACATCCGACGACATTCTCGCCTATCTGCCCATGGCCTGGGTGGGCGATTTCATCTTTTCGATGGGCCAGGCGCTCTGGACCGGGTTCACCGTGAACTGCCCGGAAAACGCCGCGACCATGATGACCGATCTGCGCGAGATCGGGCCGACCTATTTCTTCGCTCCGCCGCGGGTTTTCGAAACCCAGCTGACCAATGTGATGATCCGGATGGAGGATGCCGGGCGGTTCAAGAAGCGGATGTTCGACCACTACATGGGCGTCGCCCGCCGCATCGGCCCTGCCATCCTCGACGGAAGACCCGTTTCGGCGATGGACCGGTTCCGGTACTGGCTTGGCAACGTCTTCGTCTACGGGCCGCTGAAGAACACGCTCGGGTTTTCGCGCATCCGTGTCGGCTATACCGCTGGCGAGGCAATCGGGCCCGAAATCTTCGATTTCTACCGCTCGCTCGGCATCAACCTCAAGCAGCTTTACGGCCAGACGGAGGCGTCGGTCTTCATCACCCAGCAGCCTGACGGGCAGGTGCGGTCCGACACGGTGGGCGTGCCCTCGCCGGGGGTCGAGCTGAAGATCGGCGAGAATGGCGAGGTCTTCTACCGTTCGCCCGGCGTCTTCGTTGAGTATTTCAAGAATGCCGAGTCGACTGCCTCGACCAAGGACAAGGACGGCTGGGTGGCCACCGGTGACGCCGGCTTCTTCGAGGACGGCACCGGACATCTTCGGATCATCGACCGCGCAAAGGATGTGGGTAAGATGGCTGACGGCCATCTCTTCGCGCCCAAATACATTGAAAACAAGCTGAAATTTTACCCCAACATCCTCGAGGCGGTGGTCTTTGGCGCCGGTCGCGCGACCTGCACGGCCTTCATCAATATCGACCTGACGGCGGTCGGCAACTGGGCCGAGCGCAACAACATCGCCTATGCCAGCTATCAGGAACTGAGCCAGCATCCGAAGGTTCTGGAAACCATCGCCGGCCATGTCGAGGAGGTGAACCGCTCGGTCGCCGCCGACCCCATGCTCGCCGGCTGCCAGATCCACCGCTTCCTGATCCTGCACAAGGAACTCGATGCCGATGACGGCGAGATGACGCGCACCCGCAAGGTCCGCCGCAAGGTCATCGAGGAGAAATTCGCCGATCTGATCGACGCGCTCTATGGCGGCAAGGACAGCATCTATACCGAAACCGAAGTGACCTATGAAGATGGCCGCAAGGGCGCGATCAAGGCCACGCTGACGATCCGTGACGCGGTCGTGCAGCCGGTCGGCCAGAGGATGGCGGCGGAATGAACCAAATGAATACAGAAGGTTACACCACCGCCGATGGCCGCAAGATTGGCGGCGTCCTGATGGAGATGAAGAACATCACGCTCCGCTTCGGCGGCGTGAACGCGATCACCAATATCTCTTTCGATATCCGCGAAGGCGAGATCCGGGCGATCATCGGGCCGAACGGCGCGGGCAAGTCCTCCATGCTCAATGTCATCTCGGGTTTCTATGTCCCGCAGGAAGGGGAAGTCTGGTTCAAGGGATACAAGCGCGGTCCGATGAAACCCTATGAGGTCGCCCGCCTCGGCATCGCGCGTACCTTCCAGAACATCGCGCTTTTTGACGGGATGTCGGTCCTCGACAACATCATGACCGGGCGGCTGACCCATATGCAGACCGGGCTTCTGGCCCAGTCGCTCTGGTGGGGAAAGGCCGAAAAGGAAGAGACGGAGAACCGCGCGAAGGTCGAAAAGATCATTGACTTCCTTGAAATTCAGGCGATCCGGAAAACCCCGGTGGGCCGGCTTCCCTACGGGCTGAAAAAGCGCGTGGAACTGGCCCGTGCGCTTGCTGCCGAACCTCAACTCCTCCTTCTCGACGAACCCATGGCCGGCATGAACGTCGAGGAGAAGGAGGACATGTCCCGTTTCATCCTCGACGTGAATGACGAATTCGGCACCACCATCGCCCTGATCGAACACGACATGGGCGTGGTCATGGACCTTTCCGACCGGGTCGTCGTGATGGATTACGGCAAGAAGATCGGCGACGGCACGCCGGACGAGGTGCGCTCCAACCAGGCGGTGATCGACGCCTATCTGGGGGTCGCCCATGACTGAGCCAATGCGTCTGCAAAACGTCGGCAAAACGTATGGCAACCGCGCCCGCGCCAATTCGGAGGCTCCCCATGCCTGACCAGCTTCTTTTCGCGATGGAAGTCACGCTGAACGGCCTCATGGCCGGGGTGATGTATTCGCTGGTGGCGCTCGGCTTCGTTCTCATCTTCAAAGCCTCGGGCATCTTCAACTACGCGCAGGGCGTGCTCGCGCTCTTCGCCGCGCTGACGCTTGTCGGGTTTCAGGACGGCCAGATCCCCTTTGCCCATCTCATCAACGCGATCTTCGGCACCTCGCTGCACAGTTTCGGCTGGCATCTGCCCGCCGTCATCGCCATCCTGCTGACGGCCGGCGTGATGGTGCTCCTCGCGATCATCATTGAAAAGCTGGTCCTCAAACACCTCGTCAACCAGCCGCCGATCATCCTCTTCATGGCGACCATCGGGCTTGCCTATTTCCTCGAAGGCATGGGCGACCTGATGTGGGGCGCGGACATCAAGAAACTCGATGTCGGCCTGCCGCAAGGCATTTCAGAGACCATCGACGAGCTGACCTTCAACCTTTTCGGCTATGGGTTCTTCATCGACAATCTCGACATCGTGGCAACCGTCATCGCCGCGCTCCTCGTCGTGTCGCTGACCCTCTTCTCGCAATATTCCAAACAGGGCCGGGCGCTGCGCGCGGTGGCTGACGATCATCAGGCGGCTTTGTCGGTCGGCATCTCGCTGCGGTTCATCTGGGTGCTCGTCTGGTCCATCGCGGGCTTTGTCGCCCTTGTCGCGGGCATCATGTGGGGCTCGAAATCGGGGGTCCAGTTCTCGCTCTCGCTCATCGCCCTGAAGGCGCTGCCGGTCCTGATGCTCGGCGGCTTCACCTCGATCCCCGGCGCCATCGTCGGCGGGCTGATCATCGGCGTCGGCGAGAAACTCTTCGAATTCTGGGTGGGCCCGATGATCGGGGGCGCGACGGAAAACTGGTTCGCCTATGTGCTGGCGCTGCTTTTCCTCGTCTTCCGGCCCCAAGGTCTTTTCGGCGAAAAGATCATCGAGAGGGTATGAGACATGGCCAAGCTCATCGCCATCCTGAACGTCATCGCCTGGGCCGGCTTCTGGGCCTTCGGCTATCTCGCTCTGACCGCAGACAGCGACGCGCAGATGACAACCGCCGTGGTCCTTGCCTTTGTCGGCGGCGGGCTCGGGCTTCTCGCCTGGTTCTGGCTGGTCCGCCATTCCGAAGCGACCGGCTATGCGAAGCGGCCCAATCAGGTCGCACGGGAACATCACCGCACCAATGGGGGCGAGCCATGACCCGGCAGTTTCATCTTGCCGAAAATACCTTGGGGGTCCGGGGGCAACGCCCCCGGATGCTGGCCACCGGGCCGGAGGGGCGGGCATGAGCCACAGATCGCGCATCGGCTGCCTTTGCATCGACTGCAGGACTGATGATCTGACAGAGGCCGTCGTCTTCTGGTCGGCGATGCTCGGCATGAAGGGCCAAATCGACGAGGCCGGCAAATACGCCACCTTCGACGATCATACCGGCTATCCGAAGCTCTTGCTGCAGGCGGTCGATCACGACCCCCGCGTCCATCTCGATATCGAGACCGACGACCGGGACGCGGAATGCGAACGGCTGAAGGCGCTCGGCGCCAAGGAAGTGGCGCGGATCAAGACCTGGATCGTGATGGAAGCGCCGACCGGGCACCGCTTCTGTCTGGTGCGCCCCCAGGGCGACGACTTCCCTGGCGATGCCAAGGAGTTCGGATGATGGTTGTTTATGCCCGCGGCGCTCAGCCGTTGAAGAAGGACATCACCCACATAATGGGCAGGGCGATCAGGATGATCGGCAGTGCGAAGACGATCGGGACCGAGAGGAACAGCACCATGCCCGCGATGGCCAAGGCCGCGACGGCAAGGAAGATGCCAAGCCCTGGCCCGATGAAGCCGCAATCCTCGGACAGCCCTCCGGCGACCCCGAAGACAAGCAGAAACAGGCAGGCGGAGAGCCCCAGCGCGTCGCGATATGAGATGTCGAATTGCTGGGCCACGAAAAACACGACGATGGCACCGGCAATCAGGAACGGAAGCAGGGTGACGAGCAACTCACCCAGCAAACCGGTGAGGAATTCACGGAACCACCAGCGGCGGCGTTCGGGATCCTGGTTTGTCATGGCGTCCTCAGAAGTCCGGGAACTGCCTAAGCCAGGAATTTGGCGAGAGTTTGACGCGGGCTGCGCGACGGTTCCGGTAGCCCTGAAAGGAAGAAGCTGATGTTCTACCGCGAGGCAGGCGACTTCAAGACGTCCTATGTGGATGACAGCCAGACCTTCCCGATCAAGTTCGACCGCTGGCGTTATTACGCCGTGCTGGCGGTGGCCTTCGGGGTGGTCCCGTTCCTCATCAACGATTACTGGGCGAACGCCGTCTTCGTCCCCTTCCTCATCTATGCCATCGCGGCCATCGGTCTCAATATCCTGACCGGCTATTGCGGGCAGGTCTCGCTCGGCACCGGGGGCTTCATGGCCGTGGGCGCCTACGCCTGCTACAAGCTGATGACGGCTTTCCCCGAGGTTTCGATCCTGATCCACGTTCTTCTCGCGGGGGGCATCACGGCCGGGGTCGGCGTGCTCTTCGGTCTGCCGTCCTTGCGGATCAAGGGCTTTTATCTTGCCGTTGCCACGCTTGCCGCGCAGTTCTTCCTCGTCTGGCTCTTCAACAAGGTACCGTGGTTTTACAATTACTCCGCGTCGGGCCAGATCTCGGCACCCGAACGCACGGTTCTCGGCCATGCGGTGACGGGTGCGGCGACGACCGCCTCGGCCAAGTACCTCTTCTGCCTCGTCATTCTCGTCGGCCTTGCCTGGCTTGCGCGCAATCTCACGCGCGGCTCGGTCGGGCGCAAATGGATGGCGATCCGCGACATGGACATTGCCGCCGAAATCATCGGGGTGAACCCCCTGACAACGAAGCTTTCGGCCTTCGCCATCTCCTCCTTCTATATCGGTGTCGCCGGCGCGCTCTTCTTCTCGGTCTATCTCGGCGCGGTCGAGGTGACGGAGGCCTTCGGCATCCAGAAAAGCTTCCTTGTTCTTTTCATGATCATCATCGGCGGGCTCGGCTCCATCTTCGGCTCCTTTGCCGGGGCGGCCTTCCTCGTGCTTCTGCCGGTGCTTCTGAAGAACATCCTCGTCGGTCATCTTGGCTGGGCCACGGATATCGCGGCGCATCTGGAATTGATGATCGTGGGCGCACTCATCGTCGTCTTCCTGATCGCCGAGCCGCATGGGATGGCCCAGCTCTGGCGGCTGGCGAAGGAGAAACTCAGGCTCTGGCCCTTCCCGCATTGAGGGGCCGCCCAACAGACGCGCGCCCCCCGTGTGACCGCAGGGGGCCGCAACAAGACCGGCAGAACCGGCAGAAATGACAACTCGCAACCCTTGGGAGGATACCAGGAATGAAGATCAGATTTGCAGCGCTAGCCGCCGCGGCCATCGCCGCCGCGACCCCGGCGATGGCGGACCTTGTGTTCCCGTCGCTCAGCTACCGGACCGGGCCCTATGCCCCGAACGGCATTCCCTATGCTGACGGTTTCGCCGACTACATGACGCTTCTGAACGAGCGTGACGGCGGTGTCGGCGGCGAGAGGATTCAGGTTCCCGAATGCGAAACCGCCTATAACACCGAAAAAGGCGTCGAGTGCTACGAGGCGACGAAAGGTTCGGGCGCGCTCGTCTACAACCCGCTTTCGACCGGCATCACCTATCAGCTGATCCCGAAAGTCACGGCCGACGGCATCCCGCTTTATACTCCGGGCTACGGTCGGACCTCCGCGGCGAACGGCAAGGTCTTTTCCAACGTCTTCAACTACCCGGCCAACTACTGGGACGGCGCTTCGGTGATCGTGAAGCATCTTCTCGACATCAACGGCGGCAGCCTTGAAGGCAAGACGATCGCGCTCGTCTACCACAACTCGGCCTATGGCAAGGAACCGATCCGGACGCTGAGCGAACTGGCCAAGAAGCACGGCTTTACCTTCACCGAAATCCCGGTCGACCACCCGGGTCAGGAACAGAAAAGCCAGTGGCTGCAGATCCGCCGCGACAAGCCGGATTACGTGCTGATGTGGGGCTGGGGCGTGATGAACGCCGTTGCGATCCAGGAAGCCGTCAACATCCGCTTCCCGATGGAGAACTTCATCGGCGTCTGGTGGTCGGGTTCGGAAAACGACGTGATCCCGGCTGGTGATGGCGCGAACGGCTACAAGGCGATTTCGTTCCACGGCACCGGGGCGGACTACCCCGTCTATGCCGACCTGAAGACATACGTCATCGACGCCGGCAAGGCTGCGGGCGACGGCTCCAACGTCGGCACCATGCTCTATTCGCGGGGCATGTATGCCGCGATGGTGCTGACCGAGGCCGCGCGCAAGGCGCAGGAACTGTCGGGCAAGTCGGCGATCACGCCGGCCGACATGCGCGACGGGATGGAGGCACTCGACCTGACCGAGGCGCGGCTCGGCGAACTTGGCCTGCCGAACTTCGCGCAGCCGATTTCGGCAAGCTGCGCCGATCATGGCGGCCCGGGTTCGGCGGTGGTCTTCCAGTGGGATGCGGCCGCGAAGTCCTGGAACGCGGTCAGCGACTACATCACCTCTGACGCTGATGTCCTCGATCCGTTGATCGCCGAGGATTCGGCCGCCTTTGCGGCCGAAAACAACATCGCCGAGCGCTGCAACTAAGCGCCAATGCCAGACTACCCCCGGCCCGACCAGGGCCGGGGTCCGCTGGATCAACGCCTTTCGGAGAAAGCCGATGCTCGACGGAGCCAAGACCGAGACGCTTCTGGAGGTCAACAATATCGAGGTGATCTACAATCACGTGATCCTCGTCCTCAAAGGCGTCAGCCTGACGGTCCCGAAGGGTGGTATCACCGCACTTCTGGGCGGCAACGGCGCGGGCAAGACGACAACCCTGAAGGCGATCTCGAACCTCCTGCAATCCGAACGTGGCGAGGTGACGAAAGGCTCCATCAGCTATCGCGGCGACCGGATCGAAAACCGCAGCCCCGCCGATCTGGTCGAAAAGGGCGTCATCCAGGTGATGGAGGGTCGCCACTGCTTCGAACATCTGACGGTCGAGGACAACCTTCTGACGGGCGCTTACACGCGCAAGGACGGTAAAGGCGCCATCGCCGCCGATCTCGACCTCGTCTACAGTTATTTCCCCCGGTTGAAGGAACGCCGCAAAAGCCAGGCCGGCTATACCTCGGGGGGCGAACAGCAGATGTGCGCCATCGGACGCGCGCTGATGTCGAGGCCGGAAACCATTCTTCTCGACGAACCTTCGATGGGCCTTGCCCCGCAGCTTGTCGAACAGATCTTCGAGATCGTGAAATCGGTCAATGAAAAGGAGGGCGTGACCTTCCTTCTGGCCGAACAGAACACCAATGTCGCGCTGCGTTTTGCCCATTACGGCTACATCCTCGAAAGCGGCCGCGTGGTGATGGACGGGCCGGCGAAGGAATTGCGCGAAAACCCGGATGTGAAGGAATTCTACCTCGGCATGTCGGACGAGGGGCGGAAGTCGTTCCGCGATGTGCGCAGCTATCGCCGCCGCAAGCGCTGGCTGGCGTGATGAAGGATCTGAACGTGACCCATTTCGACAGTCTGGAAACCCGTTCGGCCGATGAGCGCGCGCAGGCGCAGCTTGTGGCGCTGAATGCCCAGCTTGGCCGGGTCGCGGCGCATCCCGGGTCATGCCGCATCGACGGCGCGGCGCTCTCGGATCTGTCCGGTCTTGCCGCGCTGCCGGTCCTGCGCAAGTCGGACCTGACCCTTTGGCAAAAGGAAAACCCGCCTTTCGGGGGCTTTCTGACCGCCAATGTCGCCCATATCTTCCAGTCGCCGGGGCCGATCTACGAGCCGGGCGGGGTCAGCCACGACTGGTGGCGGATGGGGCGGTTCCTGCACGCCTGCGGGATCGGTTCGGGCGACATCGTCCAGAACTGCTTTGGCTATCACCTGACGCCTGCGGGCATGATCTTTGAAAACGGCGCGCGCGCCGTCGGGGCCAAGGTCCTGCCTGCCGGAACCGGTCAGACCGACCTTCAGGTCCGTGCCGCCGCTGATATCGGCACAACCGCCTATGCCGGGACGCCGGATTACCTGAAGGTGATCCTCGACCGCGCGGACGAGATGGGCGAGACGCTGAAAATCACCAGGGCCGCTGTCGGGGGGGGCGCGCTTTTCCCCTCACTCCGCAAGGAATATGCCGACCGGGGCATCGCTTGCCTGCAATGCTATGCGACCGCGGACCTTGGTAATATCGCTTATGAAAGCCCTGCGATGGAGGGGATGATCGTCGATGAGGGTGTCATCGTCGAAATCGTCCGCCCCGGCACCGGCGACCCGGTTCCCGAAGGCGAGGTGGGCGAGGTCGTCGTCACCACGCTCAACCCGGACTATCCGCTCATCCGCTTTGCCACCGGTGACCTTTCCGCCGTCATGTCGGGCCAGTCCCCCTGTGGGCGCACCAACCGCAGGATCAAGGGCTGGATGGGACGCGCCGATCAGACGACCAAGATCAAGGGCATGTTCGTGCGACCCGAACAGGTCGCCGATTTCGTCGCCCGCCATGCCGAGATCGCCCGCGCCCGGGTCGTCGCAACGCGCGATGGCGAACGCGACGCGATGACCGTGCTGGTAGAGGCCGTGAATGGCGACACCGCGCGCTACGAACAATCGGTGATCGACGTCTTGAAACTTCGCGGGCGGATTGAACTCGTGCCGCCCGGGTCCTTGCCGAATGACGGCAAGGTGATCGAGGATCAGCGGGTCTACGACTGATCCGGCCGTCCCGAACAGGCTGGCGACGCGCGGATATCCGCCCCGAATTGCGCTTTGTGATGGGATAACGGCGCCGGCGCGACTAAGCTTCTTCCTGTGAAACCGGGGAGAGTGCAGATGAGTAACAGACCGTTCGTCCTTACCGCCGCATGCGCGGCATTGACCCTGTCGGGTGTAGTATCCGCTGAGGCGGAAGACCTCGCGCTGGTTGTCGGCAATGAGAACTACCTTCATGCCGCCGACATCTCGGCCGCCGACGATGCGGCCGACGCGACCGATGCGCTGCGGGACGAGGGGTTCACGGCGGTCGATGGCAGCGATCTGTCGGCGGAGGCGCTGCATGGCGCTTTTGCCCGGTTCTACGATGATCTGGCGCCCGCCGAACATGCGGTGATCGTGCTTCTGGGGCATTTTGCGCAGGCTGGCGGGGAAACCTGGCTTCTGGGCACCGATGCGGAGGACGTCTCGCTCGGGGACGTGGACAGGGCGGGGCTTGCCCTTGACACCGTGCTTCTGGCCGCTGCGGAAAAGCCGGGCGGGGCGATTGTGCTGCTGGGCACGGAGGATCGGCGGATCGTTCTCGGCGCTGGGCTGACGCCGGGCATTGCGGTGCCGGAGGTGCCGGAGGGGGTGCTCCTCTTCCGGGGCGATGCGGCTGATGTGGCCGAGTTTGCCGCCGATGTCGTGTCGGCGCGGGGGCTCAGCGCGGCGCAGATGGTCGCGCGCAAGGGTGACCTGACCGCCGAGGGCGATGTCAGCCGCCGCACGCCGTTCCGGCCCGTGGCCCTGCCTGACCTTCGGCCGACCGATGGCGGTGACCGCGAGGCGCGCCGGGCTGAGCGGGTCTTCTGGTTTGCGGTCATCGCAGCCGGTACGCGCGAGGCCTATGAAGGTTATCTTCAACGCTATCCGCAGGGTCTGTTCGCCGACGCCGCGCGCCGCGCGATTGCCAATCTCGCGCCCGATCCCGCGGAACTGGCGCGACAGGCGGAAGATGGGCTGAACCTCAGCCGCGACCAGCGGCGTCAGATTCAGCGCGACCTCGCCATGCTCGATTTCGATCCGCGCGGGATCGACGGCCTTTTCGGGCCGGGCACCCGCGCCGCGATCACCGGCTGGCAGCGGCAGAACGGCCATGACCCATCCGGCTTTGTGACGCGCGACCAGATGGTGCAACTGTCCGCGCAAGCCGCGCGGCGCGCCGAGGAACTGGAGATCGAAGCGGCCCGCCGGCAGGCGGAACTCGACCGGCTGGACCGGCTCTACTGGGCCGAAACTGGATCGGGCCGGGATGAGGCCGGCCTCAGGGCCTATCTTCGCCGCTATCCCGACGGGCTCTTTTCCGAGGTGGCGGCGGCCAGGATCGAAGCGATCGAGGCGGAGCGGCGCGGGAACGTCGACCGGCTGGACCGCGAGGCCTGGGAAAACGCCCGGCGGATCGACAAGCTGGAGCTTTACCAGGACTACCTCGACAAATACCCGCGCGGGGCCTTTGCCGAGGAAGCGCGCCGCATCATCGCCGAACGGACCGGGGCGGCCGAAGCGGAACGGCTGAAGGCGGAAAAGGCCGAAGCGGCCCTGAACCTCAACCCGGTGATCCGATCGCTGGTGGAACAGCGGCTCGCCGCACTCGGGCTCAACCCCGGCCCGGCGGACGGGCAATTCGACGAAAATACGCGCAAGGCAATCCGCCGCTACCAGCAGGCGCGGCAATTGCCGGTCACGGGCTATCTGACCCAGCAGGTGCTGGTCCGGCTTCTGGCCGACTCGCTATAGCCTGCGGATCAGGGGCCTGGAAAAGCGAAAGGGCCGCCCGGAGTTCCGGGCGGCCCTTTTCGCACTGCAATCCGGCAGTTCAGCCCTGACGGGCCTTGAAGCGGCGCTGAGTCTTGTTGATCACATAGACCCGGCCCTTGCGGCGCACGATCTGACAGTCGCGGTGGCGCAACTTCAGCGAGCGGAGCGAGTTTCTGACCTTCATCGGCCTTCTCCTTTTCGCGGCGCGCGTGCGCCATTAATACAACAACGCCCCCGCGAATCGGAGGCAATGGTGGGCGGTACTGGGATCGAACCAGTGGCCACTACGATGTCAACGTAGTGCTCTACCGCTGAGCTAACCGCCCATTCCGTAAACGATTCCGCCGCCCTGAAAGAATTAGGACGCGGGCGGAACCGCGTCGGTCCGTGGGTCTATAAAAGGAGTCGCAATCCCTTTCAAGGGGTTTCGGAGATTGCACATTTCCCACTATAGTTTGCCAAGCAGGCGGGAGTGGAAATGTCGCAGAAGTCCTATGTCCTCACGATGCCAGAGACACGCGAAACCAGCGTGGTCTTCGCATCGCCCCATAGCGGCTGCCAGTATCCGTCGCGGTTCCTGCGGGCCTCGCTTCTGGACGAACGGACGATCCGGTCCTCGGAAGACGCCTTTGTGGACGAATTGCTGGATTGCGTGCCGGGGTTCGGCGCGCCGCTTCTGGCCGCTGCGGCGCCCCGTGCCTATGTCGACCTGAACCGCGCCCCGGACGAGCTGGACCCTGCCTTGATCGAGGGGGTGAAGGTCAACACGCATAATCCTCGCGTCAGTTCCGGGCTTGGCGTCATTCCGCGCGTCGTCGCGGGGGGCAAGGCGATCTACAGCGGCAAGATCAGCTTCGAGGATGCCGAGCGGCGGATCGCCGAGCACTGGCATCCGTATCACGATTGCCTGCACGAACTCCTGCAGGGATCGGTCGCGCGCTTTGGCGAGGCGATCCTGATCGACGTGCATTCGATGCCGCATGAGGCGATGGATTCGATTGCCGCAACCGGCGCCAAACGGCCGGAGATCGTGCTGGGCGACCGCTATGGATCGACGGCAAACGGCAGTATTGTCGACCAAGTGGAGGCGGCATTTCAGGCGGCGGGGCTTCGCGTTGTCCGCAACGCGCCCTTCGCGGGCGCCTATATCGCCCAGACCTATGGCCGCCCGTCGCGGGGCTACCATGCGGTGCAGATCGAAATGGACCGCGCGCTTTATATGAATGAGCGCGAAATTCGTCCGAATGGCAATTTCCTTGGTTTCCAGCGTCTGTTGGCCGGTGTTCTTGAAGAGATTTCCGCCATCGGACGGCGGCGCGAAATCCGGCTCGCCGCGGAATAGGGCGCCCCGAGAGTCAGAGCCCCAGAACGTCGAACATGTCGTATTCGCCGGGCTTCTTGTCCTGCCCCCAAAGGGCGGCACGCAGCGCGCCGCGCGCGTAAAGGCCACGGTCGGTCGCGATGTGGCGCAGGACGATACGTTCGCCGGCGCCGGCGAAAATCACGTCGTGTTCGCCGATAATGTCGCCCCCGCGGATCGCCGCAAAGCCGATATCGCCGCGCCGCCGCGCGCCGGTGATGCCGTCGCGGCCGCTAGCGCGGTGCGCGTCGAGCGGAATGCCGCGCCCCCGGGCTGCCGCCTCGCCCAGCATAAGCGCGGTGCCGGATGGCGCGTCGACCTTCATCCGGTGGTGGGTTTCGACAATCTCGATGTCCCAGTCCTCATCAAGGGCGGCCGCGACCTTTTCGGCGAGCCGGACCATCAGGTTGACGCCGAGGCTCATGTTGCCGGCCCGGACGATGACAGCATGGCGCGCGGCCGCCTTCAGCTTCGCCAGATGCTGAGGCTCCAGCCCCGTGGTACCGATCACATGGACGGCGCGCGCCTGCGCGGCAAGTGCCGCAAATTCCACTGTCGCGGCCGGGGCGGTGAAGTCGATGACGGCCTGCGCCTTCGCGAAAGCCGATAGCGGGTCGTCAGTGACAGTAAGGCCAGTTGCCGCGCCGCCAAGCGCCTGGCCGATATCGGCGCCGACCCAGTCGTGGCCGGGGCGTTCGACCGCACCGACAAGCCGCATCCGGTCCGACGCCATGATCGCCCTGATCAGCGTCTGGCCCATGCGCCCCGACGCGCCGGTCACGACAATGCCGGGCAGATCGTTGGTCTCGGTCATCAGTTCTCCTCCGCCTCACCACTGTCGGCTTCCTTTAGCCGCTGGGGCCTCCTTTGGCAAAGGCCCCGTTGCGGGCGGGGCGGCATTGGCCTAAAGGGGCGGCATGGCACAGAACCGCTTTTTCTCAGGCTCCGGCCCGTCGCAACGCCAGCTCCGCGTCGGGGAACTGATCCGTCGTACCCTGTCCGACGTGCTGGCGCGGGGCGGGGTCCACGACCCCGACCTGCTGCGCATGTCGATCACCGTGGGCGAAGTGCGGGTTTCGCCAGACTTGCGTATCGCGACCGCCTATGTCCTGCCTCTGGGCGGGGCGGGCGTCGAGGCAGCGCTGACGGCGCTGCGCCGCAACAAGGGCGAATTGCGCCACGCGGTCGCCAAGGCGATGACGCTGAAATTCGCGCCCGACCTGCGGTTTCTGCCCGACGAGACCTTTGACCGCATGGACGAGACGCGCCGGCTGTTCGCGGATGCGAAGGTGCAGCGCGACATCGCCCGGCGCGAGGCGGAAGACGACGATGCAGCGGACGGCGATCCTGCGTAGCGCGGCCGTTGCCGCGCTTCTGGCTGCGGCAGGTCCCGTCGCCGCTGCGGATGGCTGCCGCGACATGCCATTCGAGGCGGAAACCTATGCCGTCTGCGAAGTCACCGCCGGTGCCGATGTCAGGCTTTTCCTTTATGACGGGGGCGGGGAGCCCATCGGGACCTTCGCGCGCTTAAGCGATGTGGTCGTGGCCGAAGGCGGGCGGCTCGTCTTTGCGATGAACGCCGGCATGTATCATCCCGACCGCCGCCCGGTTGGCCTTTATGTCGAGGAACATGTCGAGTCCTCGAAACTCGTCCGGTCGGCAGGGCCGGGGAATTTCGGGCTTCTGCCCAACGGTGTCTTCTGCATCGGTGCGGGCGGGTTCATCGTGCAGGAAACGCGCGCCTTCGATGCCGCGCGGCCCGATTGCCGGTTCGCGACCCAGTCCGGGCCACTCCTCGTCATGGAGGATGCGCTGCATCCGAAATTCCTGGCGGAATCGGAGTCGCGCTATGTCCGCAACGGCGTCGGCGTTTCGGCAGACGGACAGACGGCGTGGTTCGTCATTTCCGACCGCGCGGTGACGTTTCATGACTTCGCGCGGCTCTTCCGCGACGGGCTGCATGCGCCGGATGCGCTTTACTTCGATGGCAATATCTCGCGGCTCTATGCGCCCGCGATCGGACGCGATGACCTCGGTTTTCCGATGGGGCCGATGGTGGGGCTCGTCGCCCCGGCGGAGTGACGCCGCGCCTCCATTGACGGGCCGGGGCACATTCGCTAGCACCCGACGGTCCGGATGGAAGGGTGAGACATGGCACGCAAGAAGGGCCGCGACATTTCCGGCTGGCTGGTGATCGACAAACCGGCCGGCATGACCTCCACCGCCGTGGTGAACAAGCTGCGCTGGGCCTTCGACGCAAAGAAGGCCGGGCATGCCGGAACGCTCGACCCCGATGCGACGGGTGTTCTGGCGGTGGCGCTGGGTGAGGCGACGAAGACCGTACCTTACGTGACCGACGCGCTGAAATGCTATCGCTTCACGGTCCGGCTGGGCGCGGCGACCAATACCGACGATGCGGCGGGCGAGGTGATCGCCACCTCCGGGGTTCGGCCGACGGATGACGAAATCGCCGTGGCACTTGGCGCTTTCCGGGGCGAGATCATGCAGGTGCCGCCGCAGTTTTCGGCGGTGAAGGTCGATGGCGAGCGCGCCTATGCGCTGGCCCGCGCCGGTGAGGAGATGGATCTGGCCGCGCGGGAGTTATGGGTCGAAAGTCTGGAGATGATTGCGCGCCCAGACCCGGACACGGTGGAGCTGGAAATGGTTTGCGGCAAGGGCGGCTATGTGCGGTCCATCGCCCGCGATCTTGGCGCGGCGCTCGGCTCGTTCGGCCATGTGCTGACGCT
>JAWKXJ010000005.1:0-326487 GCA_041397105.1 Paracoccaceae bacterium | reverse complement strand
GCACCGAACAGCTGAAGGATCAGGATCCAGAGAAGCAGCGAGCCTTCATGATTGCCCCAGGCCGCCGACAGCCGAAAATGCAGGGGCATCGTGGCGTTTGCATTGCTGGCAACCGTCTGGACCGACAGATCGGTCTGGCCGAAAACGACGAGCAGCGCCGCGAAGGCGAGGCTCGTGAAGCCAAGACCGGCCATGGCCGTTGTATCGGCGAAGGCCATCAGCCTTTCGCTCCGCCGCCAAGCGCCATAGAGCGGCACCATCGCCTGGGCCAACGCAATCATCAGTGCCAGGATCATACCGTAGTGGCCGATTTCGGCTGTCACGCGGTCGCCCTTCTGTTGTCCCGTCCGGATGCTGTCTGGCCCGCCGCAAACAGCCGCTGCCGATCTGCGCCTACCTGTACAGCGAAAACTCGATCCGGCGGTTTCTGCCTTTGTTGAAGGCGGAATCGTTCGGGACCATCGGCTTTTCCTCGCCGAAGCCGGTCGAAAAGAGCCGCCGTCGGTCAACACCGCGTTGGGTCAGGTAATCCACGACCGACCGGGCACGTTTTTCGGACAGGTTCTGATTGAAGGCGTTGGAGCCATCGTCATCCGTATGGCCGGCAATCAACAGGCGCAGACCCGGGCAGCGCTGCACGATGTCAAGCACGGTTCCGAGGATGAAATCGCTTTCGGCATCGAGCCGCGCGCTGCCGGACGCGAAATAGATATTGCCGGTTTCCGACAGGATCTCGAACCGCCCGACGCATTCCTCGTAGGAGAAATCCCCTTGCGTCTCCAGCGCGGCGGAAGGCTGGGGGGTATCGGGGGTGGCAGGCGTTTCGACCTGCGGCGTCTGTCCCGGTGTGCCGGCGGCGCGGCGGTTATAGGTGAACTGGTAGGTGATGTTCATCTCGGGCACGATCGTGAAGCCGCCAGCGGTTTCAGCGATCTTGCGGAGATTGTCGCCAAGCTGAAAATCCTCGACCCGGAAAAGGATCGGATGCGCAGAGACCGCGGTGAAACGGTCATTGCCATCGGGCGTGATGATTGCATCCGTCAAGAGACGGTTCGCGGCACCGTGAATGCTCATGGTGAGGGGAAGCTGAACCTGTTTCTGGCCCCCCGGCGCAAGTCCGGCCGCCATGTCGGGTGACAGTTGCGCCGTCACGACCGCCTCGGGGTATTTGAAGGCTTCGAAAAAGAGGAACCGCATTCGAACGTTTCGAAGGTCGTTCCGGGTGTCGACCGATTCCAGTTTGACGAGGATCGTGGCCTTGCCGTCCGGTTCGATTGAACTGGAGAATGTCGCGAAGGAATGCGTCTCGGCGACCTCCTGACCGTCGACGATCTTGACGGAACTGAACCGGATGAACGAGTTGGCCGGATCAAGGTCCCAGCCCGGCGCAAAGGGGTTTTCCTGAGCGGTAGCGGCCAGGGGCAGAAAGAATAGCAGCACCCCCAGGAGTGTTCCGATCAGTCGGTTGTTGAAGCGCACAAAACCCTCGCCACGCAAATCCCCGTCCTCGCTCTTTGCACACATCTTGGTCTTCTTACCTTCGCCCGCCAACAACTTTCTGAATGGGAAGGGCCCCTGGACCATCAGCCATGGCCAGTCGGTCGCCTCCCTAGAATGACTTCGTGACCCCGGCGATGAAGTAGAGTTCCTTTTGCTTCAGGCTTATCGTTGACGTGTCCTTGTCGGACCAGCGGCCGCCAGCATCGAACTGAAGCTGGGTCGAGCGGTCGATGCGGTAGCGAACGTTGACCGAGGGCATCACGAAGGTTTCATCGCCATCGGTCAGGTCGCGATAGCCGACCCTGAGCCGCGGGCTGAGATAGACGTCGTCGGACAGCGGGATGCGGATGGAACCGTCGGCGACATAAAGGTTGCTGTTGGTCGCATCTGCATAGCGCAGGCCGAGATTCACCCGGTCGTCATCCATGAAGATGTTCGAACCTGTAAACCGAAGACCGTAGTAGCTTTGCACGCCATCGCCGCTGACGGCTGCGACGCCACCCGAAGCCGGCGTGCCGCTGCTGTGATAGAGCGTGCCATCGACCGACATGTCCCATTTCTCGTTCAGCTTGCCGAAATAGGTGAGGCCGAGTGTGGTGACCTTGGATGTGCGGTCGACCGCCAGATCCTCCACGGCGTCCTTGCCGAAGAGCAGGATCAATTCCTCGACCGTGCCCACGGACTGTCCGATGAGCGCGCTCTGCAGGTTGAGCGAGGGGCTTCGATAATAGGTCAGCCTCCCGGTCACGCGCGCGTTGTTTTCGAGCGTCGTGGAGCCGGTCACAAGGGCCCGGCTGAATTCCTGGAACTTCAGGTCGTATTCGGCATTCGCATAGATACCGAGCTTGTCGAAGGACCGTTCGTATTCGACGCCGAGCGCATGGCGATAGGTCAGATCGCCGTCGCGTTCCATCGCGGTATAAAGCGTCAGGTCAGCGTCGCCGCCGAGGTCTTCCCAGGTCGCGCTGGCACCGAGAAGCCAGCGGTCGCCCGACAGGAAATCATCGCGGGTGTTTTCGACCACGCGCCCAAGCACGGCGCCAAGCGTCACGCCGTTGCCGGTCGGCCATTTCAGTGACACGCCGTCCGTCCGGTAGGCGATGGCGCGCGGGTCGAGCCGTTGGCGCCCGACGGTAACAACACGGCCCGACGCCTTGTTCTCGACGGAAAAGAAGGCCTCAGACAGTCGAAGGTTGGTCTCGTTGTCCTCGAAATCGTGATCGACAAGGCCCGAGAAGGTGAAATTCACCTTGCGGTCCTTGTTGTCGATGATGCGGGAAAAACTCAGACCCGCCACGAGCGCGTTCTGGAACGTGTCCTCTTCTTCCGTCAGCGGTCCGGGGGTCGGGGTCAGGTCGGTGAGTTCTGTCGTGCCCTCGTTGTAGCGGTAAGTCAGCGACAGAAGGCCCCTGTCGCGCACCGTCGTCCCGGTTGCGGCGGTATCGGCGGCGGCGGCGGTCGCGGTGGCGCTGCGGCGCGGGGCCACGGGCCGGGTCACGCGGGCCGTTGCGATGGTCGGGGCAGGCGGGTTCGGCGGGATCGGCGCGGCACCCGAAAGCAGGCCGTTCAGGCGCGCCTGTACCCGGCCCGCCCCTTCGCCATTGGGATATTTCTGCAGGTAGGTTTCATATTCCGCCTTGGCATGGGCCAGCTGGCCATTCGCTTCGCGGACATTGCCCAGAAGCTCTTGCGCGCGGGCGCTGAAGGCATGTTCCGGCATCGAGGTCAGCCGGGTCAGAAGCTGCACGGCGCGGATGTATTCCTGCCCGTCCATGGCCTGCTGGGCCTGCTGCATCAGGCTTTCGATGGCTCCACCCGGCGCGGCGGTCTGCGCCGTGGTGATCTCGGCCTGCCCGATCTGAAGCGCCAGAACCGTCAGGCCGATGCTCGTGATCTTTCTCATGCTCTGCCCCCTTTTGATGACAGAAGTAGGTCGGTTCGTGTGGCGCGCTTCCGGTTTGACTTCCTCATCCTCCCCACGGGACTTGGCAGCCGCTTGAGTCCGCTTTCATTTCGCCGGCAGTGCGATGCCGGCAAATCTGCCCGAACCGCTATGGGATCGGGGTTGTCGCCCCCCATGGATTGCCCGGGAAGTGGCATGTCCCGCAGGGGGAAACCATTTCGCCGCTGTTGATCGTGTCGATGAAGGGCCGCTGGAAAGTTTGAGTTGAGATATGGCAATTGTCACAGGTGTCGGAGGCCGGCATGTGGTTCATGACCTTCGGTGTCGCACCCCATGTGTTGAGCGGGGAGTGGCAGGTGATGCAGGGCGCGACCATTTCACCGCTGTTTATGGTGTCGATGAACGGCCGCTGGAAGGTGGTGTTCGAGATGTGGCAGTTGTCGCAGGTGTCCGACGACGGCATGTGGTTCATGATTTTCGGTGTCGCACCCCAGCTGTTGCCGGGCGAGTGACAGGTGATGCAGGGCGCAACCATCTCGCCACTGTTGATCGTGTCGATAAAGGGCCGCTGGAAGGTGGTGTTCGAGATGTGGCAATTGTCACAGGTATCCGACGACGGCATGTGATTGACGATCTTGGGCGTTGCCCCCCAGGTATTGCCGGGGAAGTGGCAGGTTACGCAGGGCGCAACCATTTCGCCGCTGTTGATCGTGTCGATGAACGGGCGCGAGAACGTGCTTGTCGACAAGTGACAGTTGTCGCACGTGTCGGAAGACGGCATGTGATTGGCGATCTTGGGCGTCGCGCCCAGCGTATTGCCCGGGAAGTGGCAGGTCGCGCAGGGCGCCGCCGTCTGGGTGTGATCGAAGGTCCTGCCGATGGAGAACGTCATCGTGTTATGGCAGGACTCGCAATCCTGCGATACCGGCGGATGGCTTGGCGGCTGCGACGTCGCGCCCCACGGGTTGCCGCCGAAATGGCAGGACACGCATTCGCCCGGCACGACATCGTGGTCGAGCGTGACGGCGGTGAAGCTCCGCTCAAAGAAGGGCGTGTGGCAGTTGTCGCAGGTCTCGGGCGCGGGGATGTGATCCACCGGTTTGCCCAAGGCGGTCGTGCCGTTATGGCAATTTGCGCAAGGCTGGTCGATCAGCAGGTGATCGACGGCGGCACCCGCGAAGGTCAGCGTGCCGTGGCAGGAGGCGCAGTCGTCCGATACCTTGATATGATCGGCCGGCTGGCCCGGTGCGACCCGGCCATTGTGGCAGGATGCGCAGTCGCCGATCACGTCGCGGTGGTCGACCCGCACATCGGTCCGGCTGGTCGTGACATGGCAATTGTCGCAGCGATCGGTCGCCGCAATATGGTTCGCCGGTTTGCCGCGCGCGCGGGAACCGTTGTGGCAGGTCGCACATTCCTGCGTGATGCTGCTGTGATCAAACGCGAAAGGCACGAAATTGCGCGTCGTGTGGCATTCCTGGCAATTGTTGCTGGCTGGCGGATGCGCGGCGGGCTTGCCTTTCGCCAGGCCATTGTTGTGGCAGGCAACGCAGTCGCTGGGCGTTCCTGCGGTCGTGTTGTTGACGTGGCAGGCCTCGCAGAAAATCTCGGCATGGCGCCCGGTCAGGGGGATGCCGCCCATCTGGACGTGATCGAAGCCGGGGATCGAATTGGCGCTGTCCTGCGCGGCGGCGGGCCCGGATGAGCCGAGCAGAACCGCAAGCAACGCGATGATGACGGAGGCCATCAGGGTGCCTAGACAATCGGTCGCCCGCCATGCAGGACGTGCGTACGGTTCAAGTGGCTCCGTGGTCATCCCGCATTCTCCAAACCGCGCTGCGGACTGCATCAATTTGTCGCGCGCAAATCTACGCGATGCAGGGTAAGCACCTGTTTCCGCAGCGTCAACGTTAATGGCCCGCGGCGCTTCAAGGGTCCGCGACTGTCGCCACAATGCCGCAGGCAAATGGTGGCCAGCTTCGCTCTCGCCCGGCTCGAAAAGGCGGAGCGGCAGGCGCTGGAAGAAATCGCCATCCGCGAAAGACTGCGCCTTCTTCTGGCTGGGGCGATGACGGCGCGGGCACCCGGCGCCGGCGCCTTGCCTTTGGATGGCACGCCTCTGACCCTCCGGCAGGGGGACAGGGACTGGACGCTGGCACTGAACGATGTGGCGGGGCTGGTCGACATCTATTTCGCATCACCCGCCATGCTCGCGCTTCTGCCGGATCATGGCGTACAAATCGCATCCGGGCGGGAGGGGGTTGCGGCAGCCCTCGGCCATGGCGGGCGCTATCCGGTGCTGGAACAAAGCCTCGCGCTGTTCGGACTTGACCGCGCCGCGCGGCACGATGTGGCGGGGTTCGTGACCCAATCGGGCCGGTCGGGGCGGATCAACCCTGCAGTGGCGCTAGAGGGATTGCGAGCGCAGCTGGCAGGCTTGCCGCCGGCGGAGACTGCGGCGGGGCAAGCAGAGAGAGTGCAGATCGGGCTTTGGTCGGATTAGGGATGGCAAGGCAGGACATCCCGAGCCTCCAGTCGTCGTTGCGGGAAATGAACTACGGCAAGCCAGAAGTGTCATCGAACTATTTCGTCTCGCGCAGGATTCCCCGCGCTTAGATTGCCACTGACCCGCTTAGCTCTTGGGTCGGTAGGTGGAAGTCTCCTCCCTCAGCCCCGACGCATCCGTCAGAATCTCAGGTCAACACGAGAGAAGAGTGGCCGCTATATTTATCGAGTGAGGACTTGGCGGTCTGTTACCGAATTATCAACCACCTATTTGCCTACTGGAGTTGCATTGGCAATTAGAAACGGCGTCGTCTTGTTTGACACGACCACAACATATGGCGCGTCGAAGCTGTCTAGCGCGTCTGCCCCAACTTTCAAGTTTGCAGGGATGTCCTTGCAATCATACACGCGAATACGAAGTTGAGCGACATATTGATCAGCCGGAACTTTGGTGCGTCCGCGCAAAAGGGTCTCCTCTCGGATTGCGCTCCGCGACGCAATATCAGTTGAAAAATCGGCAAATCGCAGGCTCTCCCAAAAGCTCACGATTTGGCCTGGCACGAGTTTGATGAACGACCAACCCCCAGGCCAAACGTACCTTGCTGGAGGCAAGACCTCAAATGTTGCTGACTCATCGTTGCGCAATACTGGACTTCCAAGCCAGGCTTTTTCGGTGTCGGCAAAAATGGCGACGCGTCTGCCAGGACTTCCTGGCCAAACACAAACATCAAATAACTCATTGCTCTTGATCGCCGCGGTCAAAGTGACGTGTGTCGGGTCAACTTCGTTAACTTTTAGCGTTGCGACGACACTACGATCCTGAACCGCCTGTCCGTCAGCCGGGACACACCCTCCGAGCGCGAGCAGGGCAAGAAACGAAACCATCAAGCTGGAGCTATGCATCAGCATCCCCCCAATGCACAGACCATGATATCATTCACGGTTTGCCCTCCAAAGCCGTAGCCGTACTGATTGAAAGCATCAATGCCGTCCCAGCGATAAAATCTACTTTCCCACCCCGTCAAATATTTGGAACTCCTGCGGGTATCCGTCGCACCAGGAAGGCCCAATTCGTTCGGCGCTTCGATCCCATCGCCTATACCCGACACTAAATGACCAACTTCGTGAATGATAGTGCCTCCCGCTGGTCGTGGAGACCTTTTTGTGAAGAACGAATCATTGAAGAAGATCGCATTGCCCAATTCTGGAATTTTTGCAATGGTTTCAGGCGGCAAGACAAATGCAAGGGCACCTTCTCCATCTATTGGCGATGTCGATGCGTCCTTAAAGACGACACCCGTTCCCGGCTCGCCCAGTTTTTCCAGATAGGCTTCTGCCGCCGAAACAGCTTTTGCTACATCACCTGGTTTCACTGCAGATGGTTCAATGCCCATTGCCTTGGCGATTCTATTTCTAATTCCTAACGTGCCAGAGAATAGACCGGGCTTCTTTCCCATTTCTAAGATTTCTTGGAGTTTCTTCCCCTTCTTGATTCCAGATCTCAGGACTTTTCGTGCTTCCGCAGCTTCCTTCGTCAGCACATCCTTCTTTTCTGAGGAGAGGCTGTCGTGCAAGACTTCGTGCCCACTCGGATCCTTTCCGTTAACCGGATCGTTGAAGCTGTAGCTATACCGATTTGTCCCGACGCCCTCCTGCATCACCTCCCACCAGTCAGGCTGGATGAACATCGCGAGTTTCGGGTCATAGTACCGTGCGTTGAGGTAATGCAGGCCGGATGTGTCGTCGAACCTCTCGCCGATGAACCCCTTCGTCTCGCGCGGAACGCCGAGCGTGTGGATTACCTCGCCCTCCTCGCCAAAGGGGCGGTAGGTGGAGGTCTCTGAGCGCAAGCCCGACGCATCCGTCACCGCGCGGATGGAACCGAGGCCGTCGGCGTGGAGCGTGGTCACATTCGTGACGACAATACCGCCCACATCGCGGACCTTGATGATTGTGGTGTCGGGATCAGGGCTGCGCCGAGCGAGGGCATGAGGGCGCGCCGGCCGGGCGGCGGCTGAGGGTGGAACTGAAGGGAGGATTGTGGGGGAAGGCGTTTCGAGGAAGCGCTGCAGGGCGTCGGCCTGCGATCGCGTCTCTGTATAGCCGGCTTAAGGCGTCGGTCGTGACAGGTGTCGAGACGGGTGTGAGTGGCTTGTGCTCTGCGTCTGTGGCTGCGCGACGGGAATGGCGGGGGAAACCATGTCCTACAATTTGCCTGGGGTTATTTTCCCCAGAGTTCCTCGCCAATGCCGACGCGTCGGCTTGGCAAGTGGTAAGCGCTTCCAACCGGCAGAGAATCCCATGGCGGCGGATTATCGGGAAGGCGTTTGTCCAGCCACAGGAACGAATCTTGAAGGAAGGCGGTTGGAGGGCCGCCGTCAAGGAAATCTGCCAATTCGCCAACGCGCTGCGCTGCGATTTGTGCAACCCCCTCGACGGCACCGGGAAGCCACCGCGGAAACCGGGCCCGCAATGACGGCCTGAACCAACCGAAGGGGGATGGTTTCATGTAGGCACGCAAAGCAAAGCTCCCAGGATCTGCATGAGCGGGATCCGCGCGGACAACGGCAATATCATCGGGATGGTCAAACCGGCGGAAGTTGATCACGAACTCCGGCCTCCCTAAGTCTTTCCACTGAAACTCCATCATATCGATCGCGTCTGGCCGATCTCTCACCCATTTCAGCGGAAAGCCCACTTTTCTTGCGCTCGTCGGAACGAACTCGAGTTCGTGGAGCTTCGGCACGACGACGGCCCTGAGCCTGTCTCGCAGCGCCTTGATCACGATCTTATCCGATAGGAACAGTGCCATTACCTACGCAGCCAGTCCTTCACTCGGCCCAAAAAGCCGCCACCGCCTCCACCTGTTCGGTAATCCCCCCATTTTTGACGGGGTTCATCCGAAGAATTTACGCGGCCATTTTCAGTTTAATGGCGAGTGTGACGCCGCCGATGCCCACGTTCGGGCGGTCGTTGTTATAAGTCCAGAGCCATTGTGTGGCCCGATCCTGTCGGCACCGTAGACATAAGTGGTGGTCTTGCCCGCATTGGCGACCGAGAGCGGCCGGTTTTCGCCGTCATAGCTCATGACCTTGCCGTCAAGCCCGGTCAGCATGTTGCCGTTGGCGTCATAGCTGAAGACCTGCGCTGACCCACCCGTGGGCGTCACGGTCGAAGGGGCACCTCGGTCAGGCAAGACTGCTCAATCGAAAGTGGCCGAAAATCAGCCACTTGGCGAAGGTATGAGAATCTATGAGAAGACCCATTGGAGCGGGCGATGAGATTCGAACTCACGACCCTAACCTTGGCAAGGTTATGCTCTACCCCTGAGCTACGCCCGCATCCTTGGGTGGGAGCGATGTATAAACTCTGCCTGCCTGCCGCAAGAGGAAAATCGCAAGTTGCACCATCTTTTCGCCTGTCATGGCGGCGGCATACCGGGACAGGCGGCGGGCGTCAGGGATAGGCCGCGCGGCGGCTGCGAAAGACCGGGTGGAGGGCCGGGCCGAGATCCTCTGTTTCGGAAGGGTGGCCGGTCGCCTCGGGAGGCATGAGGCGGAAGACGTGGCGGGCGCGTTCCTCCAGCGTTTCGATCTGGCGGTCGATCCGTTCCAGCCAGGCGCGCTGGCGGGTCGTGCCATCGCCGGCTTCGGAATGCAGCACCCAGGCGAGCGTGCCGCGAAGATTGCCGAGGGTCAGGATGACGTCCTCGACAAGGAAGCGTTCAAACCCCGGTTCGATGGTTCCCGACATGTGCCCCCCGGCCTTCAGACAGGTCAGCCTAACGCATGGGTCGTTAAGGCCGCACTAAGCCGTCATTGCCAATCCGCGGGCACCGGGTTTTCAGACAGGATGCGGCGGAGCGCGTCAGCCTGCGCGCCGTCCATATGATCAAGCAGCACGCGGGTCGTATAGTGCCCGTAGAGCTTCTGGTCGGCGCCAATCAGGCTCCAGTCACGGATGTCATCGAGGTGAAACTTGATCCGGTCGCCCGCGTGTTTGCCCGGCATCGCCACCGGTTCGTTGTCGAGCGTTCCTTCGGCCTTGCCATTGCGCCTGATCCGGACGTTGCTGACCCAGATCACCTCGTCATCCATGCCCGTGTCATCGACAGGCACGGCGATCTTGACGCTGAAGAGCGGTCCGGCCGTCCCGGTGAGGGCACCGGAGCGGTCGAGAAAGGCCGGCAGCGTGGCGGCGGCGCCGTCATAGGCACGGACCATTGCCGGATCGTCGGTGGCGACATCGACGGTGGGGTCCTGTCCCCAGGCCGGGGCCGAGAGAAGTAGGCAGAGGGCGGCAAGCGTCGCGCGGATCATTCGAGTTCCACCAGAAGGTCCTTGGCCTCGATCTGGCTGCCGGGCTGGACGTGAAGCGCCTTCACGGTCGCCGCGCGTTCGGCATGGATGCCGGTTTCCATCTTCATCGCCTCGATCGTCAGGAGGAGATCGCCGGCGTTGACCTTCTGTCCGGCACTGACCGCGACCGCGGCAACAGAACCAGGCATCGGCGCGCCGATATGGTTCGGGTTCCCTTCGGCAGCCTTCGGCCGGACCGTTGTCTTGGCCTTGATGGCGCGGTCCGGGATGCGAACGACACGGGGCTGGCCGTTCAGTTCGAAGAAGACGCGCACATCACCTTCGTGATTGGTCTCACCCACCGCCTGCAGCCGGATCTCCAGCGTCTTGCCGGGGTCGATTTCGGCCGAGATTTCCTCGCCCGGTTCCATGCCGTAAAAGAAGGTGCGGGTGGGCAGGGTCCGTACCGGCCCGTAGATGCGGTGGCGGCCCATGTAGTCGAGGAAGACCTTTGGATACATGAGATAGCCGTTCAGATCCTCGTCATCGACGACGAAGCCGAGAAGTTCCTTGGAAACGGCAGCCCGGGTCGCCTCCAGATCGACCGGGGCGAGATGCTTGCCCGGCCGGTCGGTCGTGGGTTTTTCGCCTTTCAGGACCTTGGCCTGAATGCCCTTCGGCCAGCCACCCGGCGGTTGACCAATGCTGCCTTTCAGCATCTCCACGACAGAATCCGGGAAGGCGACATCAGTGGCGGGGTCTTCGACCTGGGTACGGGTCAGGCCCTGGGCCACCATCATCAGCGCCATGTCGCCCACGACCTTGGAGGATGGTGTCACCTTGACGATATCGCCGAACATCCGGTTTACGTCGGCGTAGGTCTGGGCGACTTCGTGCCAGCGTTCCTCCAGCCCGAGCGAGCGGGCCTGTGCCTTCAGGTTGGTGAATTGCCCGCCCGGCATTTCATGGAGGTAGATTTCCGAGGCCGGCGCCTCCAGCCCGGATTCGAAGGCGCGGTACTGCCCCCGGACCCCTTCCCAGTAGTTCGAAATCTTGCGGATTTCGCCGATGTCGAGCCCGGTATCGCGTTCGGTATGGGCCATCGCCTCGACAATGGAGCCGAGGCAGGGTTGCGAAGTGCCGCCCGAAAAGGCGTCCATTGCCGCATCGACGGCCGCCACGCCTGCCTCGGCCGCAGCCATGATCGTCGCGCCCGATATGCCCGATGTGTCGTGGGTGTGGAAATGGATGGGCAGGCCCACCTCTTCGCGCAGGGCCCTGAAAAGGATGCGCGCGGCGGCCGGTTTCAAAAGCCCCGCCATGTCCTTCAGCCCAAGGATATGTGCGCCCGCCGCCTTCAGCGCCTTGGCATTGTCGACATAGTATTTCAGGTCGTATTTGGCGCGGCCCGGGTCGAGGATGTCGGCGGTATAGCAGATCGAGGCCTCAAGCACCTTGTTGTTGGTCAGAACCGCGTCCATCGCCACGCGCATATTCTCGACCCAGTTGAGGCTGTCGAAAACGCGGAAGACATCCACACCCGTAACGGCCGACTGGCGGACGAATTCCTCTACGACATTGTCGGGGTAGTTGGTGTAGCCGACCCCGTTCGAGGACCGGAGCAGCATCTGCGTCATGATGTTGGGCATGGCCGCGCGCAGATCGCGCAGGCGCTGCCAGGGGCATTCCTGCAAGAAGCGGTAGGCCACGTCGAAGGTGGCACCCCCCCAGCATTCGACGCTGAAAAGCTCCGGCAGGTTCGCGGCATAGGCCGGCGCGACCTTGATCATGTCGATGGACCGCATCCGCGTCGCCAGAAGCGACTGGTGGGCATCGCGCATGGTGGTATCGGTCAAGAGGAGCTTTTTCTGTGCCGCCATCCAGTCGGCGACGGCCTGTGGACCCTTTTCCTCCAGCAGGTTGCGGGTGCCGGGGGCAGGGGCGGCCTTCTTTTCCGGCGGCTGGGGCAGGCGCGCGGTTGCGGCCGGTTTCGCGCGGCCAGCGGTTTCGGGATGCCCGTTGACGGTCACATCCGCGATATAGGTAAGGATTTTCGTCGCCCGGTCGCGGCGCTTGCGGAAGTTGAAGAGGTCGGGCGTCGTGTCGATAAACTTCGTCGTGTAGGTGTTGTTGAGGAAGGTCGGGTGCTTCAGCAGGTTTTCGACAAAGGCGATATTGGTCGACACCCCGCGAATGCGGAACTCGCGCAAGGCGCGGTCCATCCGGGCAATGGCTTTTTCGGGCGTCGGCGCCCAGGCTGTAACCTTGACCAGAAGCGAGTCGTAGTAGCGTGTGATGACGCCGCCGGCATAGGCCGTGCCACCGTCCAGACGAATGCCCATGCCGGTGGCTGAACGGTATGCGGTGATCCGGCCATAGTCGGGGATGAAGTTGTTCTGAGGGTCCTCGGTCGTGACCCGGCATTGCAGGGCGTGGCCGCGAAGCTCGATCTCGTCCTGACGCGCGACACCGGTCGCCTCGGCGAGCGTCTGGCCCTCGGCGATCTTGATTTGTGCCTGCACGATGTCGATGCCGGTCACTTCCTCGGTGACGGTATGTTCGACCTGGACGCGGGGGTTGACCTCGATGAAGTAGAATTTGCCGTCATCCATATCCATCAGGAATTCGACGGTGCCGGCGCATTCATAGTTCACATGGGCGCAGATCTTGCGGCCAAGCTCACAGACCTCGGCGCGCTGGGCGTCCGTCAGGTAAGGTGCGGGCGCGCGTTCGACGACTTTCTGGTTGCGGCGCTGGACGGTGCAGTCGCGTTCAAAGAGGTGATAGATCTGCCCGTGCTGGTCGCCGAGGATCTGCACCTCGACATGGCGCGCGCGCAGGATCATCTTTTCCAGATAGCCTTCGCCATTGCCGAAAGCAGCCTCAGCCTCGCGCCGGCCCTCACGGACCTTTTCAATCAGCTCCTCGGGCTTCGTAATGGGTCGCATGCCGCGCCCGCCGCCGCCCCAGGATGCCTTCAGCATCAGCGGATAACCGATTTCGGCCGCTTCCTTCTTGATCGCGTCGAAATCGTCACCCAGAACCTCGGTCGCCGGGATGACCGGCACGCCGGCGGCGACGGCAACGCGTCGGGCGCTGGCCTTGTCGCCGAGGGCGCGCATCGTCTCGGCCTTCGGGCCGATGAAGGTGATGCCGTTGGCGGCGCAGGCCTCGACGAAATCGGGGTTTTCTGACAAAAGCCCATAGCCCGGATGGATCGCATCCGCGCCACATTCCTTTGCGACGCGAATGATCTCAGGGATGGAAAGATAGGCCTGCACTGGCCCGAGGCCCGCGCCGATCCGGTAGGCCTCGTCGGCCTTGAACCGGTGAAGCGACAGCTTGTCCTCCTCGGCATAGACCGCGACGGTGCGCTTGCCGAGTTCGGTTGCCGCCCGCATCACGCGAATGGCGATCTCACCCCGGTTGGCGACAAGGATTTTCCTGAACTCGGCCATCGAATCCTCCCCTGCTATGGGGCGCGAACATTAGGGGTGCTGCGCTGCGGCGCAATACCCAAAACCACCGATCTGTGAGGATTGCGTAACATTTTGTTCCGCATTTGCCCCGTTCGCCGGCGTTTTGCTGCAATTGCGAAGCGTTCCGTCGGAATCTGGCCCTGTGCAGACCCGCCACGCCGTCGTGAGGGCCGTCATCCGCCTGCCAGGCGATCCGGCCCCGGCCAAAGCGCGCCGGAAAGGTCAGCGAGCGTTTTCGTCCCAAGCTGCCCCATGTTGGCGGTAATGTCCTTTGCCAGCATGTCGATCAGATGGGCAGGTCCAGCAGGCCCGAGCGCGCCGAGCGCGTAATGCCAGGCCCGGCCCAGCATGACGAAATCGGCCCCGCGCGCGAGCGCGCGGAGAATGTCGAGCCCGCCCTCGATACCGCTGTCAAAGACGATGGGAAGCTTGGTGGCGGCGCGTATCTCCGGCAAGACCTCGATGGTGGCGGGGGCCGCGTCGAATTGCCGGCCGGCATGGTTGGAAACCCAGATCGCGTCGACACCCTCGGCCTCCAGCCGTGTGGCGTCTTCGGGCCACAGGACGCCCTTGACGATGAACGGCCCCTGCCAGGCCTCGCGCAGCATCCGGACATAGGTCCAGTCCGGCGAGGTCCGCAGGAGATAGCCGATATGGGCGGTCGAGGAGAGGCTGACCTTGTTTTCCGCATAGCTGTCCATAAGCCGCATGCGCGGCATGCCGAGGCGGGCAGTGCCAAGCGCCCATGCGGGGCAGCGGGCGACCTGTGCCATGAGCCGCGGTGTCAGGCGCGGCGGCTGGGTCAGGCCGGACCGGATCTGCCTTTCGCGCCGGCTGGCGACGGGCACGTCCGCCGTCAGCACCAGTGTCGTGAACCCCGCATCGCGGGCCCGTCGCAACATATCGGCGCGCACCTCCGGATCCCGCGGCGGATACATCTGAAACCAGCCATGTGACCCCAGAACGGGGGCCATGTCCTCTGGTGTGCGTGTCGCGACGGTCGAAAGCGTGTAGGGCAGGCCGGCGGCCCCTGCGGCGCGGGCCAGAATGCGCTCCGCATCGGGCCAGATCAGGCCGGACATGCCGACAGGGGCGATGCCGAACGGCAGGGGAAAGCGATGGCCGAAAAGGGTGGTGGTCAGGTCGGGCGTGAACTCGCCATGCAGGATCGAGGGGCGAAACAGAACCTTGTCGAGCTTCGCCCGGTTCCGCCGAAGCGTCGCCTCATGGCCAGTGGCGCTGTCAAGATATTCCCAGACGAAGTGGGGTATCCGGCTGCGGGCACAGGCGCGCAGGTCGTCAATGGCCGGAAATCGCTGATGCAGGTCCATAAAGGCGTTTCTTGGCGGGGGCTTGGCAAATGTCCAGCGAAACCGACGGAACATTTTGTGAACTTCTCTTTAATTCCGCCAGGCTTCGAGCTAGATTGCCGCCCATGAGCAGTTTCGGCGAAAACGACGCCTTTGAAGGCGCATCCCTTTCGGCCCGCGCAATGGCGGCGCGGCCGCAGCCCTATCTCGACGGGCTCAATCCCGCGCAGCGGCAGGCGGTGGAGACGCTTGACGGACCTGTCCTGATGCTGGCTGGTGCCGGAACCGGCAAGACCCGCGCGCTGACCGCGCGGATCGCGCATCTTCTTATGACCGGCCGGGCGAAGCCCAACGAGATTCTCGCCGTTACCTTCACCAACAAGGCCGCGCGTGAAATGAAGGACCGTGTCGGCCGGCTGATGGGGCAGGCGGTCGAAGGGATGCCCTGGCTTGGCACGTTTCATTCGATCAGCGTGAAGATCCTGCGCCGACATGCCGAACTGGTCGGGCTGAAATCGAATTTCACAATTCTCGATACCGACGATCAGATCCGGCTTCTGAAACAACTCATTGCCGCCGCCGATATCGACGAAAAACGCTGGCCGGCGCGAATGCTGGCCGGATTGATCGACAACTGGAAGAACCGGGCCTGGACGCCGGAGAAGGTGCCGTCAGCCGAGGCCTCGGCCTTCAACCACAAGGGCACGGAACTCTATGTCGCCTATCAGGAGCGGCTGAAAACGCTCAATGCGACGGATTTCGGCGATCTTCTTCTGCATGTCGTGACGATCCTGCAGGCGCACCCCGATATTCTCGATCAGTATCAGCGCTGGTTCCGCTATGTCCTCGTCGACGAATATCAGGACACCAACGTCGCCCAATACCTCTGGCTGCGCCTTCTGGCAGCAAAGCACAAGAACATCTGCTGTGTCGGCGATGATGACCAGTCGATCTATGGCTGGCGGGGGGCAGAGGTCGGTAACATCCTCAGGTTCGAGAAGGATTTTCCTGGCGCCCATGTGGTGCGGCTGGAACAGAATTACCGGTCGACCGAACATATCCTTGCGGCGGCCTCCGGCCTGATCGCGGCCAATGCCGGACGGCTCGGCAAGACGCTCTGGACAGAGGCGGAGGGCGGCGAGAAGGTGCGGCTCATCGGTCATTGGGACGGCGAGGAAGAGGCGCGGTGGATCGGCGAGGAGGTGGAGGCGTTGCAGCGGGGAACACGCGGGTTTGACCCCGTCAGCCTTGATGATCAGGCAATCCTCGTGCGCGCCAGCCACCAGATGCGCGCCTTCGAAGACCGCTTCCTGACGATCGGACTGCCCTACAGGGTCATCGGTGGGCCACGGTTTTACGAGCGCCTCGAAATTCGCGATGCTATGGCCTATTTCCGGCTGGCGGTATCGCCCGACGACGATCTCGCCTTCGAGCGGGTGGTCAATACCCCGAAGCGCGGCCTCGGCGACAAGGCGGTGCAGACAATCCAGCGGAGCGCCCGCGATGCGGGCGCAAGCCTTCATGTCGGCGCGCGCCTTGCGCTCGCCTCCGGTGCGCTGACCGGCAGGGGGGCCGGTCAGCTTCGTCAATTCGTCGATAACATCGGCCGCTGGCACGAGATGACCGGGCGCAAGGATCAGAACCATATCGAACTCGCCGAGGCGATCCTCGATGAAAGCGGCTATACGGGGATGTGGCAGAACGACAAGACGCCCGAAGCGCCGGGGCGGCTCGAAAACCTCAAGGAGCTGGTGAAGGCGCTTGAGCAATTCGAGAACCTGCAGGGGTTTCTCGAACATGTCGCGCTGATCATGGACAATGAGACCGAAGATGCCGCCGAGAAAGTGTCGATCATGACGCTGCATGCGGCCAAGGGGCTGGAGTTTCCCGTCGTCTTCCTGCCCGGCTGGGAAGACGGGCTGTTCCCCTCGCAGCGCTCGATGGACGAAAGCGGCCTGACCGGGGTCGAGGAGGAGCGCCGGCTGGCCTATGTGGGGATCACCAGGGCGGAGGAGCTTTGCACGATCTCCTTCGCCGGAAACCGTCGGGTCTACGGCCAGTGGCAATCGGCGCTGCCCTCGCGGTTCATCGACGAGTTGCCAGCTGCCCATATCGAGGTGCTGACACCGCCCGGCCTTTACGGCGGTGGCTTCGGTGCGGCGGGAATGGCCGGGCCGGGATCGGGTCTTCATGACCGGGCGGCCCGCGCCGATGTCTACAATTCCCCCGGCTGGCGGCGGCTGGCCGAACACAGCGCGACGCGGCCCGTCAGCCAGCCGCGGGAGGCGCGCCATGTGGTCATCGACCTCGACGCCGTTTCGGCCTTCACCGAAGGCGACCGCGTGTTTCACCGCAAGTTCGGATACGGCACCGTTGAGGCCATCGAAGGCGACAAGCTTGCGGTGGTGTTCGACGCCGCGGGGCCGAAACATGTTCTGGCCGGTTATGTCGTGGCGGCGGAAGCGGCGGGCGACATCCCCTTCTGATGACAAATTGGCAGCTCGGACCATGGCCTGAGCGCCGGCGCGGAACGCGCAGGCGCGAGGCAGGAAGCGTGGCCCGCCAGGGCCGCCGCTGGATATCCGCCTGATCGAAGAAAAAATGGCGGCAGCCCGTCTTCGGACTTGCCGCCATCACAACTCCGGACCCAAAGGGGGAGGAGAAAGGGCCCGTCGTTTTCAGTCGGGCCATTCGGCCCCGATCTTGGGCGGCGGCATCAGGGAGGAGGCGATGCCGCCGCGAATTTCCTGGGTCCAGGGAGGAGGAGAGAACCCAAGAAAACCTGTTCTTACTTGCCGTAGGCGGCTTCGATTGCCACACTTTCAATCGCCGAACGATGCAGACCGAGGTCGCTCAGTTCGCGATCGCTGAGATTGCTCAGCTCACGGACGGTTTGCCGGTAGGCGCGGTAGCGCTGACGGCTGTCGCGAATTTCCGCGACGAAAGCGGAGATGCGCCCGATCAGGGTCGCCTCAAATCCGCGGATGGATGTCGTATGTGCCATTTTTCTTGCCTTCGTTATGACGGCCCCCGTATGGCGCCGTTGCCGATAACATGGCGCCTATGCTGCACATGCACAATAGGCGGGCAGACATTGCTGCTATGCAGAAAATGCATGGCAGACCCAGACGAATTTGCTTGCCGTTACGGTATCTTAGTCGTGCGGCGGTGAAGGCCACCTTGTGGGGCTTGCGCCCGGAACGGTTCCGTCACAGGCTCGCGCGCGATCGACAGGAGGAACCCCAGATGCCAGCGACCCGCGATGATATTCTCGCCTGCCTTGCCCGTATCGCGGTGCCGGGCGGGGGCGACTTCGTATCCCGGGATCTCGTTCGGGCCTTGGCGGTCGAGGAGGGCCGGGTGCGCTTTGTCATCGAGGCCAAAGATGCCGCCGAGGCGCAGGCGCTTGAGCCGCTGCGGCAGGCCGCGGAAGCCGCGCTGAAGCAACTTGACGGTGTGACCTCGGTTTCGGCAGTGCTGACGGCGCATGGTCCGGCCGCCCGGGCCGCGCCGCCGGACCTGAAGATCGGCCGGCACCCCACTCCACAGGCGGGGCCGCAGCAAATCAGCGGGGTTGACCGCATTCTTGCCGTCGCCTCGGGCAAGGGCGGGGTCGGCAAATCGACGCTGTCGTCCAATCTGGCTGTGGCGCTGGCCCGGCAGGGCAGGCGGGTCGGGCTGCTTGACGCGGATATACACGGCCCCTCGCAGCCGAAGATGATGGGCGTGTCCAAACGCCCCGCGTCGCCCGACGGCAAGACGATCATTCCACTTGTGGCCCATGGCGTGACGATGATGTCGATCGGCTTCATGCTGCGTGAAGATGAGGCCGTCATCTGGCGCGGGCCGATGCTGATGGGTGCCTTGCAGCAACTCCTGACCCAGGTGGCCTGGGGGCCGCTTGACGTGTTGATCGTCGATCTGCCGCCCGGAACGGGCGACGTGCAACTGACACTTTGCCAGAAGACCCACCTGACCGGGGCGCTTGTCGTTTCAACCCCGCAGGATGTGGCGCTGATCGACGCGCGCCGCGCCATCGACATGTTCGCCAAGCTGAAGACCCCCGTTCTGGGTCTGATCGAGAATATGTCGACCTATCTCTGCCCTAGTTGCGGGCATCAGGCGCATATCTTCGGCCATGGCGGCGTTGCGGAGGAGGCGGAAAAGCTCGGCATTCCCTTCCTCGGGGAAATCCCGCTCAGCCTCGATATCCGGCTGGCGGGCGATGCCGGCAAACCTGTTGCCGCCGGGGATGGGCCGATGGCGGATGCCTATGCACGGCTGGCCCACCGGTTGATTGCGGGCGGTATGGCCTGAGCCGGGCGGCGGCGCGGCCATCCACGCGACCGGACGACGTTCTACGGGAAATCATGGGAAACCGCTGCCGCCGGGGCTGAGACGGCGAATCACCAGCGCGTGAATCGATGTGATTCCGGGCGGATCTTGACCTCTTGGGCTGAATTTCTGAGGCGAGGCGGTAATTTCTTGCAAGGTTCTGGGAAATTGCGGGACGCGGCACCTGCGCGTTCAGAAAACAATATATTGTGCCAGTTCCAATAATTATCTCAATAGGTTCCACATTCCTGATCAAAATCCACATCTTGTGGCTGTGTCGATCTGGTGGCATCAGCCTAAACGACAAGATTCTTGCCAAGTTTTTTGTTGATTCCCATGAAATCCCATGTCATCCCTAACAACACGATGAGGACGGGACAGACGGGGCGCTAAGACCCCAAGAGGCGAAAAAGCAGGTTTCATACAGGCACCCGCATTCATCTGAAGAGAAGATCCGGCGCGCAAGCGAGCAGACATCCCCCCAGGTGGCATGTGCAGCCGGACAGACCCAGCGATGGGACAGGGCGGCGGATCGGGCAGTGGCAGCAGCCCGATCCGCCGTTGTCCTTTCGGGGGTGCGGTTGTGACGAATGCCGGGGGGCGGGACAGGTACGAAGGAGCGCGCGCCGTTGGCACGCCGGTTCAGAGGGTCTGATACGTTCAAGGTGGACGCGAAGGGTCGCGTTTCCATCCCTGCGCCCTTTCGCCGTGTCATCGAAGCCTCTGACCCCGATTGGTGCGAAGGCCTGCGCCCGAACATTGTGATCGTCTATGGTGGCGACAAGCAGGATTGGCTCGAAGTCTATACGATGCGCGCCATCGAAGAGATCGACGAACAGATCGAGGATATGCAGCGCGGCTCGGCCGAACGGCTCTGGATGGAAGAGCTGATGCACGGCCAGTCGATCGAGACGAATGTCGATGACGATGGCCGTCTGGTCCTGCCGCAGAAGTTGCGTGAAAAGATCGGCCTGAAGGGCGAGGCGTTCTTCATCTCGGCAGGCGACTATTTCAAGATCTGGAAGCCCGAGACCTATGAGAAGAAGGCCAATGCGCGCAGCCGCAAGCTGGCCGACCAGTATCCCGACGACTTCGATCCGCGCAGTCTCTTGCCGCCAAGGTCAAGGGGGTAAGGGATGGCCGCTGCCAGCGCCAGAACCGCCGATGCCCCCGCCCATATCCCGGTATTGCTGCGGCCGCTTCTCGAAGCGGTCGCACCTGTCTCGGGCCTATGGCTCGACGGCACGTTTGGCGCGGGTGGCTATGCGCGCGGCTTGCTGGCGGCCGGGGCCGATCGGGTCATCGGGATTGACCGTGATCCGTCCGTCTTTGCCATGGCGGAAAGCTGGGCGGCCGGTTATGGCGACCGGCTGCGGCTGATCGAGGGCACATTTTCCGAGATGGACCGTCTGGCCGGCGAGCCGCTTGATGGTGTTGTGCTGGACCTTGGCGTGTCCTCCATGCAGATCGACCAGCCCGAGCGGGGCTTTTCCTTCCAGAAGGAGGGGCCGCTTGACATGCGGATGGGGGCGGAGGGGATGACTGCCGCCGATCTCGTCAATACCGCGGGTGAAACCGAACTTGCCGATATCCTCTTTCACTATGGTGAAGAACGCGCATCGCGCCGGATCGCGCGCGCCATCATCGCCGCGCGGCCCTTCACGACGACACTGGAACTCGTCTCTGTGATCGAACGCTGTCTGCCGCGGCCGAAACCGGGACAAAGCCATCCCGCGACGCGCAGTTTTCAGGCGATCCGCATCGCTGTGAATGACGAATTCGGGCAGCTTGCCGAGGGACTGGAGGCGGCCGAGCGGGCGCTGAAACCGGGCGGGCAGCTCGCGGTGGTGAGTTTCCACTCGCTGGAGGACAGGATCGTGAAGCGGTTCTTCCAGCTCCGGTCGGGCGGGGAGGGGCAGGCGAGCCGCTATGCCCCGGCGCGCGAGGTCAGCGCACCCGTCTTCACGCAGCAATCACGGCGCGCCATTGGTCCGGATGCGGCGGAACTGGCCGCGAATCCGCGCGCGCGGTCGGCGAAGCTGCGGGTCGCGACACGCACATCGGCACCTGCGGGCCGCGTTGCCCGCGACGCGCTCGGCCTGCCGAAACCCGCCCTCGGACCCATCGCAAAGAAAGGACGCTGACCCGATGCGAAGCCTTTTCTTCATCCTCTCGACGCTGGCGGTGATGGGCCTGGCCTTCTGGGCCTACCGCGAAAACTACCGGACCCAGGCCGAGCTTGCAGAGGTGCGCGACCTGCGCGGTGAAATCGGCCAATTGCGGGAAAGCCTCGGTGTCCTCAGGGCCGAATGGGCCTATCTCAATCGCCCTGACCGCCTGCGCGAACTTGCCGATATGAACTTCGAGCGTCTGGGGCTCCTGCCATTGGAACCAACTCAGTTCGGAACGGTCGGTGAGGTCGAGTATCCCGCGCTTGTTCTTGCACCCATCACCGACCCCATCGACACGGTGGCAGCAGAGGGGCAATCGCAATGATCCGTACGCCTCTGCGTCCTCTCGCCCGTATTCTGTCCGCCCGCGAAAAGGGCGAGAACCCCGATGTGATCGAACGCGAAAACATCCGCGTAAGGCATGAGGCGATGCGCGATCGCGCGAGGCTCAGGGCGGAAAGCCGTCTTTTCCTGCTCGGGATCGCGTTTTTTGCGGCATTTTCGGTCGTGGGCGCGCGAATGGGCCTTCTGGCCGCGACCGAACCGATGGAACCGCAGGCCCCTGCCTTTTCCAACCCGATTGTTGCGGAGCGCGCCGACATCACGGATCGCAAGGGGCGCATTCTGGCGACGAACCTTGTCACCCACGCGCTCTATGCCCAGCCGCAAACGATGGTCGACCCCGAGCGTGTGGCGCGCGAACTGGTGGCGATTTTCCCGGATCTTGATGCCGACCGGTTGCTGAAGGATTTCACAGGGTCGCGCAAATTCTTGTGGGTAAAGAAGAAAATCTCTCCCGAGCAGATGCAGCTGGTGCATGAGATCGGCGATCCGGGCCTGTTGTTCGGCCCGCGCGAGATGCGGCTTTATCCGAACGGCGCCATCGCGGCCCATGTCCTCGGCGGCGCGAGTTTCGGCCGTGAAGGCGTCGGTTCCGCCGAGGTGGTCGGCACCGCAGGGGTCGAAAAGGTCTTTGACACCTGGCTGCGCGACCCGGCCAATGGCGGGGCGCCCCTGCAGCTTTCGCTCGACCTGACCGTCCAGTCGACGGTGGAGGATGTGCTCTATGGCGGCATGACCCTGATGAACGCCAAGGCGGCGACGGCGGTCCTGATGGATGTCACGACGGGTGAGGTCGTGGCCATGGCATCCCTGCCGGATTTCGACCCCAATACCCGGCCCGCACCCTTGACCAAGGGCGATGCCGGCGACAGCCCGCTCTTCAACCGCGCGGTACAGGGCGTCTATGAACTTGGCTCCACCTTCAAGATTTTTGCCATCGGGCAGGCGCTGGAACTCGGCCTCGTCAACCCCGAGACCATGATCGACACCAAGGGCCCGCTCGTTTGGGGGAAATACAAGATCAGGGATTTCCACGACTACGGCAAACAGCTGTCGGTCACGGACGTCATCGTTAAATCGTCGAATATCGGCACGGCCCATATTGCGCAGATGATCGGCCCGATACGCCAGCAGTCCTTCCTGAAAGACCTCGGGTTCTTTGAACCTGCGCCCGTCGAATTGGTCGAGGCGTCGACCGGCAAACCGCTCCTGCCAAAGAAATGGTCCGACATCTCGGCGATGACGATCTCTTACGGCCACGGCCTGTCGGCCAGCCCCCTGCATCTGGCGACGGCCTATGCTGCCATCGCAAATGGCGGCCTGCGCGTGACCCCGACGATCCTGAAGCGGAATGGGCCGGTCGAAGGGACGCGCGTCCTGTCATCGCGGACATCGGACATCCTGCGCGGGATGCTGCGGCAGGTTGTCGTCCGCGGTACGGCAACATTCGGCGACGTCGCCGGATATGCCGTGGGGGGCAAGACCGGGACGGCGGACAAGCCGAAGCCGACGGGCGGGTACTACAAGGACAAGGTGATCGCGACCTTCGCGTCCGTCTTCCCGGCCAACGCGCCGAAATACGTACTGGTGGTCACGCTGGATGAGCCTGTCGAGACCTCAGGCACCGAACCGCGGCGCACGGCAGGCTGGACAGCGGTGCCGGTCGGGGCCGAGATCATCCGCCGCGCAGCGCCACTGCTTGGTCTCAGGCCCGAGGTTGAACCCGGCACCGATGCTGAAGTAACACTCATCCGCAACTGAGCTTGCGGATGCGTCGGGGGCGCGCAACATGGCAACCGTGACCAAAACCTTGTCGGAACTGGGCCTGACCGCCCAGGCCGGTCGCGATGCGCGTATTACCGGCCTGTCTGTCGACAGCCGTCAGGTTCGGCCGGGACATCTTTTTGCGGCGCTTCCCGGCAGCAAGGTCCATGGCGGTGAGTTCATCCAATACGCCCTGCGGATGGAGGCGGCGGCGATCCTGACCGACCGCGAGGGTGCGGACATTGCCGCCGATGCGCTGGCCGGTTCAGGTGCGGCGCTGGTTCTGGCCGAAGACCCGCGGCAGGCTTTGGCCTCGGCCGCGGCGCTTTGGTTCGGCCGCCAGCCCGAAACGGTCGTTGCGATTACCGGGACCTCCGGCAAGACCTCGGTCGCGACCTTTACGCGCCAGATATGGCAAGCGCTTGGATTGCAGGCGGTCAATCTCGGGACGATGGGAATATTGGGCGACTTTCAGGCGCCTCTGGCCCATACGACGCCCGAACCGATCACGCTTCACAGGCTCCTAGCCGAAATGACCGAGGCCGGGATCACCCATGTCGCGATGGAGGCGTCGTCCCATGGCCTCGATCAGGGGCGGCTCGACGGTGTGCTGCTGAAGGCGGCGGCCTTCACCAATTTCAGTCAGGATCACCTCGACTATCATGCTGATTTCGAAGAATACTTTTCGGCAAAGGCCGGGCTCTTCGCGCGTGTCCTTCCCGAAGATGGCACAGCTGTCATCAATGTCGACAGTGCGCGCGGCCGGGAAATGGCGGGGATTGCAGAGTTCCGGGGCCAGCGGCTGCTGACCGTTGGCCGGGCGCCGGGCGCGCATCTGCAGATCGGGACTCAGCGGTTCGATGCAACCGGGCAGGACCTGCGCTTTACCTGGGAGAACAGGCCGCATCTGATCCGTCTGCCGCTGATCGGCGGGTTTCAGGCGGAAAACGTGCTGGCAGCCGCCGGGCTTGCTATCGCCACCGGGTCCGATCCCGAGGCGGTGTTTGCGGCGCTTCCGGGGCTCACGACGGTTCGCGGGCGGATGGAACTCGCCGCCCGCAGGGACAATGGCGCATCCGTCTTTGTCGACTATTCGCATAAACCCGGGGCGCTCGCGGCCGCGCTACAAAGCCTCAGGCCCCATGTGATGGGGCGGATCGTTGTTGTCTTTGGTGCCGGTGGCGACCGTGACAAGCTGAAACGCCCGCTGATGGGCGAAGCGGCGGCGGAACATGCCGATGTGGTCATCGTGACCGACGACAATCCGCGTTCGGAGGACCCCGCGACCATCCGGTCCGAGATCATGGCCGGCTGCCCCGAAGCGACCGAAGTCGCCGACCGGGCGGAGGCGATCCTGCGCGGGGTCGATGCGCTCTTGCCCGGCGATGCTCTCCTTATCGCGGGCAAGGGGCATGAGACCGGGCAGATCATCGGGACCGACGTTTATCCTTTCGATGACGCCGAACAGGCAAGCGTCGCCGTCGCCGCGCTCGAAGGCCGTATCTGATGGCGCCGCTCTGGAATTCGGCCGAGGCCGCAATGGCCACCGGAGGGCGCGTCACGCGCGACTTTGTCGCGACAGGCGTTTCCATCGACACGCGCAGTCTAGCGCCGGGCGATCTCTTCGCCGCGCTTACGGATCAGCGTGACGGGCACGACTTTGTGGCCGATGCGCTGGCGAAAGGTGCGGCGGCTGCACTTGTGTCGCGTATCCCCGAAGGATGCAGGCCAGATGCACCGCTTCTGGTCGTTCCCGACGTTCTAGATGCGCTCGGGGCGCTTGGCCGGGCCGGTCGGGCGCGAACCCGGGCCAAGGTCGTCGCGGTTACTGGCTCGGTCGGCAAGACATCGACGAAGGAGATGTTGCGCGCTGTGCTGGCGGGACAGGGGCGGACCCACGCCGCCGAGGCCAGCTTCAACAACCATTGGGGTGTGCCGCTGACTTTGGCCCGAATGCCCAAGGACTGCGATTTCGCGGTGATCGAGATCGGCATGAACCATGCGGGCGAGATTGCGCCATTGACGCGGCTGGCGCGGCCTCACCTTGCGATGATCACCACTGTCGCGGCGGTGCATCTGGAGTTCTTTCCATCGCTTGCGGCAATCGCGGAAGAAAAGGCCTCCATCTTTGAGGGGCTGGAACCGGACGGCATCGCGGTTATCCCGACTGGCATTGATGTGACGCCGATACTCGACAGGGCCGCCGCTGCCCGTGCGGGCCGGATCATCCGATTTGGGGCCGGGGCGGACGACGACTACAGGCTGATCGACGCGGCACTGAGCGATGAAAACACCGTCATTCGCGCCGTGGCACCGGATGGCGACCGGCTTTTCAAGCTCAATACCGTCGGCCGGCACTTCGCGCTGAACGCGCTGGCTGTGCTGGCCGCCGCCGAGGCGTTGGGCGCCGACCCGGCCATCGCTATGGCCGATCTCGGGCGCTGGCGGCCGCCGGCAGGGCGCGGCAAGCGCGAACGGGTCTATCTGGATATTGTCGAGGATCATCTGAGCTTCGACCTGATCGACGACGCCTTCAATGCCGGCCCCGCCTCGATGGCGGCCGCGCTGGAGGTTCTGGCGGCGACAAAGCCGCGTGACACACGTGGCCGGCGGCCGGGGCGCCGGATCGCGGTGCTCGGCGACATGCTGGAGCTTGGGTCGGACGAGCTGGCATTGCACCGCGCGATTGCCGATCATCCGGCGCTTGCCGCCGTCGATGTCATTCACTGCGTCGGACCGCGGATGCGCGCGCTTTGGGACGTTCTGCCGCGCCGGCAACGCGGCGAATGGCAAGAAGTTGCGCCGGCCATGGCCGCGCGCGCCCATCAGATCGCGCATGCAGGCGATATTGTGCTGGTGAAGGGTTCCAAGGGTTCGAAGGTCAGTCTGGTTGTTGACGCGCTGAAGAAACTCGGGCAACCGGGCGCCGGCGAAGCGAGAGGGGACGACTAGATGCTTTACTGGCTTTCCGATCTGTCGCAGGGCGGGGACATCTTCAACCTCTTCCGCTATATCACCTTTCGCGCCGGCGCGGCCTTTTTCACCGCGCTTCTTTTCGGGTTTCTCTTCGGTCAGCCCCTGATCAACCTCTTGCGGCGCAAGCAGAAAAAGGGCCAGCCCATCCGCGACGACGGCCCGCAGACACATTTTGCCAAGGCGGGTACGCCGACCATGGGGGGGCTGCTGATCCTGTCGGCGCTTCTCACTTCGACCCTGCTCTGGGCGCGGCTCGACAATGCCTATATCTGGATCGTTCTTGTCGTCACGCTCGGGTTCGGCCTGATCGGCTTTGCCGACGACTACGCGAAGGTCACCAAGCAGAACACGAAAGGCGTCTCGTCACGGGTACGGTTCCTGATCGGCCTTGTGATTGCCGCGATGGCGGCGGTCGCCGCGGCCGCGATCCATCCTGTCGCGCTCAGCAACCAATTGGCATTGCCGGTCTTCAAGGATGTGCTGATCAACCTCGGCATCGTCTTCGTTCCTTTCGCAATGGTCGTCATCGTCGGTGCCGCCAATGCGGTGAACCTGACCGACGGCCTCGACGGGCTGGCGGTGATGCCGGTGATGATCGCGGCCGGGACGCTGGGGATCATCGCCTATTTCGTCGGCAACTCCAATTTCGCGGAATACCTCGGCCTGCACTATGTACCCGGTACCGGCGAAATCCTGATCTTCTGCGCCGCCCTGATCGGCGGGGGGCTCGGATTCCTGTGGTACAACGCGCCCCCGGCCGCCGTCTTCATGGGCGATACCGGGTCGCTTGCGCTCGGCGGCGCGCTCGGTGCGATTGCCGTGGTGACGAAGCACGAAATCGTTCTGGCGATCGTTGGCGGGCTTTTCGTGGTCGAGGCGCTGAGCGTCATCATTCAGGTGCTTTACTTCAAACGGACCGGCCGGCGCGTCTTCCTGATGGCCCCGATCCATCATCACTTCGAAAAGAAGGGCTGGGCGGAACCTCAGATCGTGATCCGGTTCTGGATCATTTCGCTCATCCTCGCTTTGATCGGCCTTGCGACACTGAAGCTGCGCTGATGTCTTTGGCGGATCGGAAATCGGCACGATGACTGGCACAAACCGCCAGATGCGCCTGACGCCCGAGGTGGTGGCGATGGTGCCGCCCCATGATGGGGAAAGCGGCAAGCTGGCGGGGCGCAGCGATCTAAATTCGGATGACAATCTTGCGCGTATCCGCGCTGATCTGATGGCCGGGGCGCCAGCAAGTGGAGAAGTCTGGATCTTCGCCTATGGCTCGCTGATCTGGCGGCCGGAATTTGATTTCGTGGAAGAACGGTTGGCGACGGTGTCTGGCTGGCATCGGTCCTTCTGCCTTGGCTGGGTCCGCCTCTATCGCGGTACGCCGGAACGGCCGGGAATCATGCTGGCGATGGATCGGGGCGGATCGTGCCGAGGCGTGACCTTCCGACTGCCGCCCGATGCGGTGGACGAAAATCTCGCCGCCATTCTTAAGCGCGAATTGCCGATCAAGCGCGAAGGCCGCCCGCCGGTGCGCTGGGTCACGGCACGGACCGACCATGGCACCGTCCGCGCCATCGCCTTTCCGATCAGCCGGCGGAGCGACGCCTATCTGCCGGGGCTGAGCGAGGATACGGTCATTGAAGCCCTGGCCACAGCCGCGGGCGAGCGTGGCTCGATGGCCGAATACCTTCACAACACCGTCGTCCAACTGGAAGCGCGCGGCATCCACGACCGCTACCTCTGGCGCCTGCAGGACAAGGTGGCGGCACGGATTTTGAGCGGTCGCGCTGCAAGGTAGGTTGCTGGCCCACAGTGGGCCTCCCAACCAGCCAACGTTCCATGCGCCTGTCCCCAACGACGGCGGCCGCGAACTATGACGTGTCAAACCGTCGGCCGCACTTGCCGTCGCCGGTGACAATGACCATATCCATCATACCGGCCGCCGCAATCGGGGCCGGAACCAAGATGTCGCTTGTACAAAGGACATGGCCCGCGATGACGAAATTGACCTTTGCCGCCCATCCCTTTCTTCTGGGCTTCGATCAGCTCGAAAGGCTCGTGGAGCGAACCGCCAAATCCGGCTCGGACGGCTACCCTCCCTACAATATCGAACAATCTGCCGAGAACGGGTTCCGCATCACGCTGGCAGTGGCCGGTTTCCGCGAGGCCGATCTGGCCATCACCGTTGAGGACCGGCAATTGCTGATCCGGGGCCGGCAGGCCGACGACGAAGGTGACAGGGTTTACCTGCATCGCGGCATCGCGGCGCGGGCGTTCCAGCGGAGTTTCGTCCTTGCTGACGGGGTCGAGGTTGCCGGGGCGGTCATCGAAAATGGTCTTCTGCATATCGACCTGCACCGTGCCATTCCCGAACCGGTCGTGCAGACGATCAAGATCCGGAAAGCGTGAGGAAGCCGACATGAACGCGAAATTCGACTTCGGACCCGACAGCGGCAAGCAGATCGTCTATGTCCGCCCGGTCACAATCGGCGAACTGCCGCAGGAACTGCGCGCGGAGATCGAGGCGCAGGGCCTTGAACAGCTCTATGCCCTTCATGACGCAGCCGGTGAACGGCTCGCACTGGTGCGTGACCGTTCGCTTGCTTTCATGCTCGCGCGTCAGAACGACTTGGCGCCGGTCAGCGTTCATTGAGGAACGGGCCGCAGCCCTTGACCTGCGACGGAAATCCCGGCCATTTGCGTTGAAACGAATGCCAGCGCGATAGCGTTGGCCGCAATGGATTGAGGGATCATGTCAAAGGTTATCGGATACAGCAGGGTTCAGATCGGTTTGCACTGGGGGATTGTCCTCCTGCTTCTGGTCAACTTTTTCACGCATGAGGCGATGAAGTCGGCCTGGTACGGCGTTCACAAGGGTATCGACAACTATGGAAACACCGCGGCCCTGCATGTCTGGGTCGGGGTGACGGTCTTCGTGCTTGCCCTTGCCCGTATCGCCATCCGGCTGACGCGCGGTGCACCCGACCTGCCAGAAGGCGGCCACCCGATGCTCGACAAGGTCGCCAAGCTGACCCATCTCGCGCTTTATGCGCTGATCTTGCTCTTGCCCCTTTCGGGCATGGTCGCCTGGTTCGGCGGGGTGGACGCCGCTGGCGAAGGGCATGAGGTCATGTTCAACCTCCTGTGGGTGCTGGCCGGTCTGCATGTCGTCGGTGCGATCTATCACCAGTTCGTGCTGAAAGACGGCCTGATGGAGCGGATGAAGCGACCCGTCTGATTGCCAAGGTCAGCTTGCCGGGGCGCCGTCAGGCCGCGTCGAACACCTTGCGCGCGACGCGGAAGCATTCGACGCCCTGCGGCACCCCGCAATAGATTGCGACAACATGGATGATGGCGCGAATCTCCTCTTTGGTGACGCCGTTCGTCAGCGCGCCTTTGAGGTGGATTTCCCATTCGTGCATCTTGCCGAGCGCCCCGATCATGGCGAGGTTCATCATGGACCGTGTCTTTGCGTCGATCACTTCGTCGCCCCAGCCGAAACCCCAGCACCAGGCCGTCATCGCTTCCTGAAAGGGGCGGGTGAAATCATCGGCGGCGGCTAGGTTCTTTTCGACATAGTCCGCGCCGAGGGTGGCCTTGCGCTTGGCAAGGCCCTTTTCGAAGAAGTCGTTGTTCATCTGACAGGGTCCGTTTTCGGTGGGTGATCCCCTATCCCTGCCACAAGCCTGCCGCTGGGGTAAGACTTATCGACCCCGAAATGGGGCGTCAGAGGGATGTCGCCTCATCGACCCCAAGCATCAGGTTGAGGTTCTGGACGGCGGCACCAGATGCGCCTTTGCCGAGATTGTCGAGAATGGCGACAAGCGCCGCCGACCCGGTTTCAGAATTGCCGTGAACAGACAGCTCCATCTTGTTGGTGCCGTTCAGTTTTTGCGGATAGGCACGAGGCGCGTGGGTATCGGCAGGAACGACCGACACGAACGCTTCGCCGGCATAGTGGGCCGCGAGCGTTGCCTCGGCGCGGGCCAGGCCATCGGTCCCGAGCGCCAGTTCGACCGCGACGGCCATGCCCTGGGCATAGTGTCCGACGGATGGCACGAAGACGGGCGCATGAGAGAGGCCGCCATAGAGGGAAATCTCCGGCAGATGCTTGTGGGTCTGCGCGGCTCCGTAGAGGAACGATCCCTGGACGGCGCCGGATTCGAATTCCTCGATCATCGCCTTGCCGCCGCCCGAATAGCCGGAAACACCCGAGATGGCGAGCCGTGCATCGCGGGCAATCAGCCCTGCATCGACAAGCGGCCGGATCAGCGCAATGGCGCAGGTCGACCAGCAGCCCGGGTTGGATACGCGTGCCGCATTGCGGATCGCGTCGCGCTGGCCCTTCGCCATTTCGGGAAAGCCGAACTGCCAATCCGGGTGGGTCCGATGCGCGGTGGAGGCGTCGATGATCCGCGTCGCGAGGCCCTTGGCATCGCAAAGCGCAACTATTTCCTTTGCCGCGGGGTCCGGCAGGCAAAGGATCGCCACATCGGCCTCGGCATAGACCTGAAGCCGCGCAGCATTGTCCTTGCGCAACCCAGGGTCGATTCGGAGGAGCGTGAGGTCGTCGCGACGTTCAAGACGCTCGCGGATCTGCAGACCCGTCGTGCCGACATCGCCGTCGATGAAAACCTTGTAGGCCATCTCTACGCCCCTCTTCTGTAGGCCCGGTGCATATAGACCTTTTCCGCGATGGAGCAAAGAAAAACGCCCGCCGAGGGGCGGGCGATCGTTCATTTTCGCAAGGCCGTATCAGGCGCTGATGAGGCCCATCGATTCAAGCTTCAGAAGTACCTGATGCGCGCAGTTGTCGACATCGACATTTTCGGTCTCGACACGCAGTTCGGGGTTCTGCGGTTCCTCATAGGGGTCGGAGATGCCGGTGAATTCCTTGATCTTGCCTTCACGGGCGAGCTTGTAGAGCCCCTTGCGGTCGCGGCGTTCGCATTCCTCGACCGAAGTGGCGACATGAACCTCGACGAAGGCGCCATAGGCTTCGATCATCTCGCGCACGGCGCGGCGGGTGGCCGTGTAGGGAGCGATGGGCGCGCAAATGGCGATCCCGCCGTTTTTCGTAATCTCGCTGGCCACATAGCCGATGCGCTTGATGTTGATATCGCGGTGCTCTTTCGAGAAGCCAAGCTCTGACGACAGGTGTTTGCGCACCACATCGCCGTCGAGAAGCGTCACAGGACGGCCGCCCATCTCCATCAACTTGACCATCAGCGCGTTGGCGATGGTCGACTTGCCCGAACCGGAAAGGCCGGTGAAGAAGACCGTGAAACCCTGCTTGGACCGTGCGGGACGGGTGCGGCGCAGTTCGGCGACGACCTGCGGGAAAGAGAACCACTCGGGGATCTCCAGCCCTTCGGCCAGGCGGCGGCGAAGCTCGGTCCCGGAGATGTCCAGAACTGTCGATCCTTCGGGAACCTCGTTTGCGGGGTAGTACTGAGCTTTTTCCTGCACATAGACCATGTGCTTGAAGTCGACCATTTCGATGCCGATCTCGGCCTCGTGCTTTTTGAACAGCTCTTGCGCGTCGTAGGGGCCGTAGAAATCCTTGCCTTGGCTGTTCTTGCCGGGACCGGCGTGGTCGCGCCCGACGATGAAATGGGTGCAGCCGTGGTTCTTGCGGATCAGCCCGTGCCACACCGCCTCGCGCGGGCCGCCCATACGCATGGCGAGGTTGAGAAGGCTCATCGTCGTGGTGGATGCGGGGTATTGGTCCAGAACCGCCTCATAGCAGCGGACGCGGGTGAAATGGTCCACATCGCCCGGCTTGGTCATGCCGACGACCGGGTGGATCAGGAGGTTCGCCTGCGCCTCGCGCGCGGCTCGGAAGGTGAGTTCCTGATGCGCCCGGTGAAGCGGGTTGCGGGTCTGGAAGGCGACGATCTTGCGCCAGCCCACTTTCCGGAAATAGGCGCGAAGCTCGTTCGGCGTGTCGCGCCGGGCCTTGAAGTCGTAATGCACGGGCTGCTGAATGCCGGTGACGGGGCCGCCGAGATAGATCTTGCCGGCGGTGTGATGCAGGTAGTTGACCGCCGGATGGGCGAGGTCATCGGCGCCGAAGACCTTTTCGGCCTCACGCGATTTGTTCGGCTCCCACTTGTCGGTGACGGAGAGAATGGCGAGGATAACGCCTTCCTGATCGCGCAGCGCGATGTCCTGGCCGGGTTCGATGCTTTCGGCGAATTTCTCGCTGACATCGAGGTTGATCGGCATCGGCCAGAGCGACCCGTCAGCCAGACGCATGCTGTCGACGACGCTGTCATAGTCAGCCTCAGTCATGAAGCCCTTCAGCGGGTAGAACCCGCCATTCATGAGAAGCTCGAGGTCGCAGATCTGGCGCTGCGTCAGGTCCCAGGAGGGCAGGTTGCCGGCCTCGGCCTTCAGCTTCTGCGCGGAATCGAAGGAAACGTACAGTTCGGGAATGGGGGCAATGTTGGATTGCATCAAAGGGGTCCTTTTCTTGATCTGGAGGAGGCCGCTTTCCGTGCCGGTCAGTTCGGCGTGAAGAGCGTCATATTCGGCGAGCTTGCGGGCAAGGAATCGGTCGGTCAGGCGGGCCTTGGTTGCCGCGCCCCGTGCCGTCAGTTCATAGGTGAACCGTTGTCGGCGGTCGGGGCCATCACGTTCCGCTATCCGGATAAATCCGGCATCGGCTGCCGCACGCAGGTGGGTGTTGAGCGTGCCGAGGCTGATCCCCAGGGCATCCGCAGTCGCCCGCTGCGAGGCATCGGGGCGCTGGTCAAGCTGACGCAGGACGCGGAAGAGCTGGTCGTCTTCCGAAGCGGAGGAGGCCTTTGGCGGCACGGGCGGTTCGAATCAATTGTGTTCAGCGATGAACGCATTTCATAACGCATTGCCAAAGGGAAGGAAAAAGTGCCGTTTGGGGCGGATATGGCAATCAGTGCCCCGGCGGCGGCAGCATTGTTGCCAAGGCGCGGACCCACCTGCCGCAATCGTGACTGCCGCCCGCTTTGAAGAGGCGTCGGTCAGGCTGACGGGACCTTTGGCGATCCAACTGGCGACCATGCCGACGGCGCGCCCTCAGGCGAAACCCGCGCTATTGTCGCCTCGGTATTCCAGCGAAAAAGAACGAGGTGCCAGCGATCCGGATAACTCCGCGCACGGTAGATCATGCCATCGGCCCCTTGCCTTCTGACGGCATCGCTGGCGCGCCAGCTTGTCGCGGGCTTGCCCGCCGCGCGCTCAGGCTGCCAGGGGACGGATGGCCATTCGGGGTCGATGTCAAGTTCTGCGCAGGTCGTGGCATCGCGCAGGTCGCAGATGCGGGCATCGGCGACACGAAGCGGCACGATCACGCGCGGCGCGTCGCCGGGGCGCAGATAGGTGTCAATCGCCATCGCCGCCCATTCCGGCGTCGGCGACAGGTAGATCGCCGGTTCGCCATCATGATGATAGCGCCCTTCCGGGTTGCGCACGCCTTCAAGGACGCTTGCCGCGAATTCGGTAAAGACGATGCGGTAGAACAGGCCCGAAATCGTTGTGGTCGGCACCCTATTCCGCCGCTTCGCTGACCGCTTCCTCCTGCGCCGCCAGCCAGCGTTCCGCATCGAGCGCCGCCATGCAGCCCATGCCGGCCGAGGTTACGGCCTGACGATAGACATGGTCGGTCAGGTCGCCTGCCGCGAAGACGCCAGGGATGGAGGTGTGGGTGGACCCCGGTCGGACTTTCACATAACCGCCATTGTGCAACTCAAGCTGATCCTTGACGAGTTCGGAGGCCGGGGCATGGCCGATGGCCACGAAGAACCCGTCGCAGGGCAGGTCGCTGACCGCGCCGGTTTCCACATGTTTCACCCGTACGCCGGTCACGCCAAGTGGCGCTTCCGTTCCAAGTATCTCTTCCACCGTATGGTTCCAGAGGGTTTCGATCTTGGGGTTCTTGAAGAGCCGGTCTTGCAGGATCTTTTCCGACCGTAACGTATCACGGCGATGGATCAGCGTGACTTTCGACGCGAAGTTGGTCAGGAAAAGCGCTTCTTCGACTGCGGTATTGCCGCCGCCGATCACCACCACCTCCTTGCCGCGATAGAAGAACCCGTCGCAGGTGGCGCAGGCAGAGACGCCGAAGCCCTTGAACTTTTCTTCAGACGGCAGGCCTAGCCACTTCGCCTGCGCGCCGGTGGCTAGGATCACTGCATCGGCGGTGTAGGTTGTGCCGCTATCTGCCTGCGCGGTGAAGGGTCGGCGGGACAGGTCGAGCGATGCGATATGGTCGGAAATGACTTCCGCCCCCATGGCGCGGGCATGGGCTTCCATCCTCACCATCAGGTCGGGACCCTGCACCTCGGTATCGCCGGGCCAGTTTTCCACCTCGGTCGTGATCGTCAGCTGCCCACCGGGCTGGATGCCCTGAACGAGTATCGGCGAGACCATGGCACGGGCCGAATAGACGGCTGCCGTATACCCCGCCGGGCCGGAGCCGATGATCAGAACCTTGGTATGCCTCTTGTCGCCCATCATCGCCCCCGGCTGCGCATGTATCCTCTCAAGGCGATATAGTCAGCGGGGCGGGGCGAGGAAACCCCCCAAGGGTGGTCTGGCTATCCGACAAGAAGCACGATTGCGCCGATGGAGAGAAGTGCCGCCGTTCCTGCCGCCGATACGAAGCGGCCCACCTTCTGCCAGGCCGGCGCCCCCATCCGGTCGAATAGGGCTAACGGATGCAGGACGCGCAGGATCAAGAGTGTCGCACCAAAGGCGTGAAGCCACTGGGTCGCGAAGCCCCGCAACTCCATCAGCAAGAGCAGCAGCACCGCCATGGCGGCATATTCCGACAGGTTGCCGAAACGGCGAATGGCCAGAGACAGTTCGGCATTCCCACCGTCGCCAAGCGCGACCGAATGCTTGCCTCGCAGAAGGCCCGCCCGCGTGGACAGGACGGCCATCAGGATTGCGATTGCAGCGGCATAGATCGGGGTGACGGTGATGGGTGTCATGGTTGGGGTCGCTTTCCATTTCGGGCAAGATCAAGTGCGAGAGCGCAAAGTTCCGGCCATTTCTCCAGATCGCCGACGCCCGCCACGATCCAGTCGCGCATCGGCGGCTTCGTCTTGAACGGGGCAAGATATTGCCAGTCGCCAAGGCCAAGCGAGGCGATGGGATAATCCCGACCTAGCCGGCAGCCGAGTCCGATCCGGCCGCCTTTCGTGCTGTAGAAAGCAAAGACCTTGCTCGCGAATGTCAGCGCCTCCGCCGACATCATGCAACCGGCCGCCACGTCCGTTTCTTCCGCTGCAAAGCGGGTGAGGAGCCGTGCCCATGTCTGGCGTCCGTCCGAATCCATATTCCTGCCGTTCGGTGGCTTGCCCCAAGGCTAGGATTTTTATATATGTCGGTCAACATACATAAATAAGCCAACTTCATGCGGCTCACCGAGGCAAACAAAGCCAAAATCCGCGACCGGATCATTGCCGGCGCGGCGGAGCTGTTCCGCAAGCACGGCTATGACGCCGTCAACCTCGACCGGATCATGCAGCGCTCGGACCTGACGCGCGGCGCCTTCTATGCGCATTTCCGGTCCAAATCCTATCTCTTCGAGCAGGTGATCCGACATGAGCATCCGCTGCTCAGGATGCTTGCCGCGCGATCGGGCACATCGGCACAAGACCTCAGGGCCGAAATGGAGGCGATCTTTGCAACCTATCTGGCGCCCGAACATCTGGAGGAGGTCTTCGCGGGTTGCACTGCGGCGGCGCTGACGGCAGAGACCGCGCGTGCGCCCGAACCGGCCCGTCGCGCCTATGAGGCAGCCTGGGCCGCAATCGTGGAAGAGATGGCGAGAGGCCAGATCATGGCCGATGCTGGCGCGCTTCGTGCGGCGCTTATCCTTGCGACTGGTGCCGTCATGACGGCCCGGGCCATGGCTGACCCCGTGTTGCGACAGTCAGCCCTCGAAGGGGCGGCAGCAGGATTTGTCGCGCTCCTGCGGCAGGCATTTGGCGATCGGGGTGCTAAGCGAACAAAGCTTCAATGAGCCAAGAATATTGCGCGATAGTGAAATAATATTGCGCGTCCTGGTCGTTGGCGGTAAGTTCCGCAAAATTTCACCGGGAGAGTGACCAATGGCGGCCAACAGGCTCGACGAGATCGACCGAAAAATCCTTGCCGAGCTACAGGCGGATGGCCGTATGACCAATGTCGAGCTTGCGCGCCGGGTCGGGATATCGGCACCGCCCTGCCTGCGCCGGGTCAGGACGCTGGAAGAGGCTGGCTATATCCGTGGCTACCGCGCCGATGTCAACCCACGCGAACTGGGGTTCGAGGTGCAGGTCTTCGCGCTCGTCGGCCTTCACAGCCAGGCAGAGGCTGACCTCGCCGCCTTCGAACAGCGCTGCCGTGAACTGCCGTTCGTCCGTGAATGCCACATGCTGAACGGCGAGATCGACTTCATCCTGAAATGTGTGGCGCCTGATCTGTCGTCGTTTCAGACCTTCCTGACCGAAGAACTCACTTCGGCGCCCAATGTGGCAAGCGTCAAGACCTCGCTCGTCATCCGTTGCGCCAAGGATATGCCCGGCGTGCCGTTCGATGTGCTGGAGGAACGGGTAAGCCGCCGCGCCTGATGGGGGCGCGGCGATAGGTCTTTGCGCGGGTTTCCGGGCTGTCAGCCCAGAAGCGCGGCTTCCACCTCATGGCTCGTCATGCGCGGATAGAGCATCGGCCCGAATTCCACGTAAGACCGCACATGCGGGAAGAGTGACAGGAAAAGGTTCGACATCTGCTGGTCGAGCCGCTCGGCAAGACCCGTGCCGGGATGGAAGCTTTCCACCTCAAGCCCGCCCGCTCGCAGCGACCCGTGCCGGCGAAGGACGATGCCGTAAACTGCGATCGGCGCTGCCGGTGTGACCTCGATGATGCTGACGCCGTCGACGAAGGCCGATGCCGGGGCATAGGCGGCCTCGGCTTGGGCGACGCTGCCGCACCGTGCGTCGCGCAGAAGCAACCGTGCCTGACTGCCGAGCATCAGGTCGGGGGCAGGACGGCCGACCCCGAAGGCCTCAGCCGTGATGCGCGTCATCTTGGCGGAATCGAGCCCGATGGAGGCGCGGCTCGGGAAATGCGTCATGGAGCCGATCCACATGATCGTTTCGACGCGGCCTTCGGCGGTAATCGCTTCAAGGCCGGGGACAAGATCCTCGACCGCGACCGGCCCCTCGGTCGTCGCGATGACGGTACCGCGGGCGAAGGACGAAAACGCCTCCTCGAACTCCGGGATCGCCGGCGCGAGGCTTGTTGTCATTTCGATGGAGCCATCGTCGGCGAGATAGGCGATCTCGTAACGCCGGGTCAGATGGCCGGGGCGGACGAATTTCCGCTCAGCTTCAGGTGAATAAATGGTCGTGGAACGCGGAGCCGGTGCCGGAGTTGAAAACACATCCGTAACAGCCCCCGAAATCGTACGCTGGGGGTAAGACACAATGAACAGCCTTTCGGTCTGTCATATCTGCGAGGGCGCCCCCACCCGGTAAAATGCAGATTGACTATGCGGACAAACTGCCGGCTTTCGGGGCTTCTGTCAAAGACTGGCAACGATTTTGCCGGCGCCGCGGACCAATGCGGACAAGCCGCCGGGTTTTGTTTCAGGCCGGACGATCAGTTCGACGCATTTACGCCGCATTAAGATCGGCGCTGCCTTAAATCGGCGAATCGCTTGCGGTCAGATGGAGGTCAGGGCTGTTATTGCACCGGATATTGGGAAGGGGCGGCGGACCGGCCGGCGGGGTGAGTGTTGCCGGTCCGCCAATCCTCTGGCCCACGCCTGGGTGCGCGCGCGGGTCCTGGTTGGGCATGGGATGGTCAGGTGGCGGGGTTATTCGGCAACGATACGGATGCGGCGGGACCGAATGGCCTTCGGGCGGAAACCGCGCTGCCACGGTAGGGGGATACCGAGGTCTGCGCTGTCGGCCAGGACCCATTTCATCCAGCGACGTTGCGAACTCATCTGACTGCTCCTTTGCCTCATTCACGGCCTCTGTGGGCCGCTTTCTTTGGTCCGGTCTGTGGCCCGGATGATGCAATATCGCCTGCCAATGCGGCAGGTTGAGGGCAATGGTGCAGAATTATTGCGAAGGACAATCTTTCTTCGGCGCGCGAGGCGAAAAGTAAGTATGTAACGTTTTCAATTAGTTAGAATTTTCATTGTTTCAGATTCGAGGACAATTGCGGCCAGAGATTGGCGGAGCGGCCCTTGCCGCCGGCCCAATTGTCAAAGACGAATCGCCGAAACCAGCCGGCCATAGTCGGCCTCATGCTGATGGACCGAGCGGCGGTAGGAATAGAAGCGCTCGGAATCGGCATAGGTGCAATGGCCGGTCCATTCGGCCAGTCTCACCCCCGTCTCGCGCAGCCGGTGAAGCCCGAATCCCGGCAGGTCGAAATGCATCCGGTCGCCGGTGCCGCCAGCGAAGAAGCGGCTGTAGCCTTCATCCTCTGCCAGGAAACTGTCGAGAAATTCGGGGCCGACCTCGTAACTCCGCTGGCTGATCGTTGGCCCGATGATGGCGACGATATCTGTACGGCGGGCACCTAAGGCCTCCATCGCCGCCACCGTCGCTTCGAGCACGCCGCTCAGGGCGCCCCGCCAGCCCGCATGGGCGGCACCGATGACCTTTGCCTGCCGGTCGGCGAAAAGCACTGGCTGGCAATCGGCCGTCAGGACGCTCAGCGCGATGCCGGGGGTGGCCGTGACAAGTGCGTCGGCGCGCGGCAGCCGGTCGTCGGGGTCCGATACCGTGACGACATCGGCGGAGTGAACCTGATGCACACCCGCCAGGGCCGTCGGCGACAAGCCAAGCGCCTCGGCCGCGCGGGCGCGGTTGATCGCAACCGCCTCGCTTTGATCCGAAGAACCGCGACCACAGTTCAGCCCGGCGAAGATGCCTGACGAAGCGCCGCCTTTCCGGGTAAAGAACCCGTGCCGGAAAGGCCGCAGCGCCTCGTGGGTCAGGATTTCAAGGGTCATGTCTGTCGGCGGGGTCAAATCCGGGCGGTGGCGGGCAATGGGACGGATAGCAGGCAATTGCCTTGAACAACCTTCCCATTTCCGCCGGATGGGTCAAGCGCCGATGCGCGGCTATATGAGCGGCACGCGCCGCAGGGGCCAGACGCGATGCAAGTGCCTCGGCCCTCGCGGTAATGCCGAGCCGTTCGAGGAAGAGGCCCTGCGGCGTCATCCCCGTGACGGCCGCGCCGGCCTGCGAGAAGGCTGTGGAGAGGGCCTCGAAATCGACATGGGCCGTCAGGTCCGCCGTACCGGGATTGGCGAACGGGTCGACCGGCTTGTGCGCGCGCACCGCCTGAAACGTGTCACCGAGCGAGTGCCAACCGCCATAGTCGATCACGATGGCGACCCCGCCAGATGCCGCGATACGGTGCCCGATCTCGCCCGCGATGGCGGGCAGGGCGGGGCATATTTCCACAATGTCACCTGGCCGGGTGTCGGCAAGCCGATGAGACAGCAGTCCGACCGGCACTGTGGGCGCCAGCCCCGGGGCAAGACGATCGCCAACCAACCCCACCTGACGTTCCGCCCAACCCGACCCGTCACGTTCGAACTGGCGGATTGGCAGGGCGTCGAAGAACTCGTTCGCGATCAGGTAGAGCGGACCGGAGGGCAAATCGCCGACAGTGCCGTGCCACTCGACGCCTTCCCTGGCAAGACGTTCGCGCTGCACCTTCCGCAATGTCGCCGACGCTTCGACAAGATGAACCGTTGCCGCCTCACGAAACCCCGGTACGCTGCGAACTGCCCGCAGCACATCGGCCATCAGCGTTCCCCGGCCCGGCCCAAGTTCGGCAAGCCGGATGCTGGCAGGCCGACCCTGGTCGATCCAGCACTGCGCGAGGCAAAGTCCCAACAACTCGCCGAACATCTGGCTGATTTCGGGCGCCGTCGTGAAATCGCCCTCGCGGCCGAAAGGGTCGCGGGTGGCGTAATAGCCGTGATCGGGGTCAAGGAGGCATTCAGCCATGTAGCTGGCCAGAGTCAGCGGCCCCTCGGCTGCGATGCGGGCAGCAAGGCGGTCGCCAAGCGCTGTCATCGCCATGCCCGGTGGATGAGCCATAGCCCCGCAGCGATCATCGGCAGGGACAGGAGCTGACCCATCGAAAGCCCGGCGCCCGCGAATTGAATGACGTAGCCGAGGGGGTTGTCAGGTGTGATGAACTGGTGATCCGCCTGGCGCACGAACTCGACGGCAAAGCGCGACAAGCCGTAGCCCAGAAGAAACGTGCCGGTGATCCGGCCGGGATGTCTCAGCCCGCCGCGCGCCAGAAGCCAGAAAAGCAGCACGCCGAGAAGTAGCCCCTCCAGCCCCGCCTCGTAGAGCTGGCTTGGATGGCGTGCGCAGGACCCGGGCGGTACGCCGGGGCAATCCTGTGCCGCCGCTCCGGGAAAGATCACCGCCCAGGGCAGGCTGGACGGACGCCCCCAAAGCTCGGCATTGACGAAATTGGCAAGCCGCCCGAGGAAAAGCCCGATCGGGGCCACTAGCGCCATCGCATCGGCCAGCTGCAATGCCGGAATGGCGTGACGGCGGCTGAACCAGAGCCCGGCCGCGACAACGCCGAGAAACCCGCCATGGAAGGACATGCCGCCTTCCCAGATACGGAAGACTTCGCCCGGGTGGGAGAGGTAGTAGTCGGGCCGGTAGAAAAGGACGAAGCCCAGCCTGCCGCCAAGGATGACGCCAAGAATGATCGCGGTCAGCAGATCTTCCACCTGTTTCGCCGCCATCGGCGCCCGATTGTCCGGCCACAGGGTCTCGCGCCGCATCAGGCCCACGATTATCCGCCAGCCGGCGATCAGCCCGGCAAGGTAGGCAAGCGCATACCAGCGCAACGTGAAGGTGAGGCCAAAGATCGGAAGCGACACGATCTCGTTTGAGATGTCGGGAAAGGTTAGGCCGGCCTGCATGCTGTTCTCCCTCGCCCGGCAGAGAGACCTTCTGTCAGCGCCCTTGTCAACCACACCGCCGCCTTGTCGGCGATCGGCCGCCTTGCGCTTGAGCTTTGCCGCTCTTGCGCCCATATAGCACACAGATGCGCCGCCGACAGGAGCGAGACGATGCAGGGCCAGAACCGATTTTTTGACGACATGTCGAAGCTCATGACCAATGCGATGGGCGTCGCCCAGGGCGCAAAGACCGAGGCCGAAAACGCGATGAAGGGCTGGGTCGACCGTTGGCTGGCCGACCGCGACTTTGTGACCCGCGAAGAATTCGACGCGGTCCGGGCGATGGCGCAGAAGGCCCGCGAGGAAAACGAAAGGCTCGCCGCGCGCCTCGCCGCGCTAGAGGGCGCTTCCGAAGGGGGCGCTGTGACGGAAAAATCGGCGCCCCGGCCCCGCGCCAAGAAGTCCTGATCCAGATCTCGTAATCCACCGCGCCCGGTCCCGCCGGGGCGATCCGACTCCGGCGATCAGCCGTCCTGGCTGCCCTGTCGATGCACGACGCGTCAAGGCGCGTTTTACGCTTTTCCTGCAAAAATTTGCCTTTACAGGCTGGCGCTTTGCCTACACCATATGTGGTGAGGGAGGCGGCGGGCAACCGCTTGCCCTTGTTGGCTCACTCAGCCGCTAGTGGGTTGCGGCCCGCATGAGGCTAGAAAAGAACAGAGGCCGGGCAATGTCACTTTCAGAAAGCTACCTGAATACCGAGGATCTGCATCCGATCGACATCGTCGAAACGCTCGCGACCCATCACGACTGGGATTTCGACCGCGTGACCGACGACCAGATCGCGATGGCTGTCGAAGGCCAGTGGCGGACATATTCCATCACGCTGGCCTGGTCGGGTTACGACGAAACGCTTCGGCTCATCTGCACGTTCGAGATGGAGCCGCCGGAAGACCGGTTGCCGGCGCTCTACGACGCGCTCAACCGGACCAATGACATGGTCTGGGCAGGGTCCTTCACCTATTGGCGCGAACAGCGGCTCATGGTCTGGCGCTACGGGCTGGTCCTGACCGGCGGTCAGATTGCCGGTCCGGAACAGATCGACCGGCTCATCACCGAAGCGGTGACCTCGGCAGAACGCTTCTATCCGGCATTCCAGCTCGTCTGCTGGGGCGACGACAGCCCCGAACAGGCGATGGATGTCGCGATGGGGCGGGCCTACGGACGCGCCTGACGATCAGGGCTTTCCCTTCCGGCCTCAATCGCTAGTCTCTGTCGCCGGACGGGGAGGGCAGGATGATGTCGGTTGAGATTCTTAAGGAACGCGGACTGGTACTTCTTGGCTGCGGCAAGATGGGATCGGCCATGCTTGCGGGCTGGCTGAAGCAGGGTGTGCCGCCGTCAAGCGTCTGGATCGTCGAACCGCACCCCTCCGACTGGCTGAAGGCCACGGGCGTAAGACTCAATGCTTCCCTGCCCGCCGACCCGGCCATCGTTCTGGTCGCCGTGAAGCCGCAGATGATGGCCGAGGCGCTGCCGAGCCTTGCCGCCATGGGCGGCGGAAAGACGCTTTTCCTGTCGGTCGCTGCCGGCACGAAGATTGCCTATTACGAAACGGTGCTTGGACTGGCGACGCCGATCATCCGTGCCATGCCCAATACGCCGGCGGCCATCGCGCGCGGGATCACCGCGATTGTCGGCAATGCCCGCGCCGATGCCGGCCACATGGACCTTGCCGAGGCGCTATTGTCCGCGGTCGGGCAGGTGGTGCGGCTGGAGAGCGAGGCGCAGATGGACGCGGTGACGGCGGTCTCAGGGTCCGGCCCCGCCTATGTCTTTCACCTGATCGAGACGCTTGCGGCGGCAGGCGAGGCAGAGGGGCTTCCGGCCTCCCTGTCGATGCGCCTCGCCAAGGCGACGGTCGCCGGTGCCGGCGCGCTGGCCGAAGCGACCGATGACGATCCCGGCCAGCTAAGGGTCAACGTCACCTCGCCAGGCGGAACCACCGCGGCGGCGCTCGCCGTCCTGATGGATGGCGAACGCGGTTTTCCGGCGCTTCTGCGCGCGGCCGTCCATGCCGCTTCGGAACGCGGACGGGAGCTTGGCAAATGACGATCGGGTTTGACGATTTCCTGAAGGTCGATATCCGCGTCGGCCGCATTACCCGCGCCGAGCCGTTTCCGGAGGCGCGCAAGCCCGCCTATCGGCTCTGGGTCGATTTCGGGCCCGAGATCGGCGAAAAGAAGTCCTCCGCCCAGATCACCCGGCACTATCTGCCGGAAGACCTGCCGGGCCGGCTGGTCCTGGCGGTCGTCAATTTTCCACCGCGCCAGATCGGTCCCGTGATGTCCGAGGTCCTCGTCCTCGGGGTTCCCGACGAGGATGGCGAGGTCGTCCTGATCGGACCTGGCCAGGCGGTACCGCTCGGCGGGCGGCTCTACTGATATCGTCTCGCCTTCGGCGAGCCGACCCGCTGGGGGACCCGCGTCCCCCAGACCCCCTGCGGGGTATTTTTCGACAGAAAGCGAGAGTTAGGTATTTCTTAATCCTGAACGGGGAACGTGTCGTTGCGGTACAGGCTGGGGAGCCGATGACCGCGACAGGAAGCGGTGGCCCGTTGCGGATCATCCGGACGGGCCGTTCTGCTTTCTGTCCAGAAATACCCCCGCGCCGGAGGCGCCGCCGAGCCACCGTACCGCAAGGTACGGCGGCGCGTGATCGCGTGGCGCCGCAAGGCGCCGCATTGGGGAAAGGTCAGCCGGCTGCGATGCGGTCGCCGACCGCTTCGCGCCAGTGGCGGCGGCAGAGCGAGACATAGGTTTCATTGCCGCCGATCTGGACCTGCGCGCCATCCCGCAACACGCGGCCGTCCTCGCCACGGCGCACGACCATTGTCGCCTTCTTGCCGCAATGGCAGATCGTGCGCACCTCGCGCATCTCGTCGGCAAGCGCGAGAAGCGCGGCCGAGCCGGGAAAAAGCTCAGCGCGGAAATCGACCCTGAGGCCGTAACACATGACCGGAACCTCAAGGTCATCGACGGCGCGGGCCAGTTGCCAGACCTGGTCCTTCGTCAGAAATTGCGCCTCGTCGAGAAAGACGCAAGCCACCGGCCCTTGCGCAAGCCGTTCTGCGATCAGCGCGAAAAGGTCCGTCCCTGCGGTAAAGGTATCGGCGTTCTCGGCGATGCCGATCCGGCTTGCGATGCGGCCCTGACCGGCGCGGTCGTCGAGCCGGGCGGTCAGGAGATAGGTCGCCATGCCGCGTTCGCGGTAGTTATAGGCGGCCTGAAGCAGCAAGGTCGACTTGCCGGCATTCATCGTCGAATAGTGAAAATAGAGCTTGGCCATGCGGTCTGATACCGCCGCTCCGCCGGAGCAATCAAGCACTCTTGGACGAAGCGGCGGCAGGGAAGGTCCGCCGTGTTGCTGCCGGCATGACCGGCTCCGGCCGCCTCACCAGGCCGGACAACGGCGGACCCCACACGGATGCCGGCGGCGAGGCGCCGGTTACTCATGTGCGTTCCCGAAGAACGGGAACGGTTTAGGAATGACAATTGCCTGTCCAGCCATTAAGGGGAATGACACAGGCGATTTCCCCCGCCGGGCCCGCGGGGACAGAGTTCGGGAGGCTGTGTCAGTGTCAAAGGTGAGCGCCACTTATCTGAAAAAGCATAGCGAGGCGCTGGTCAAGGATGTGGGCATCGAGGCCGCCGCAGCGCTCTGCGGCAAGTCCAAGGCGACGCTCGGCCGCTACTATTCGGATGACCCCGAACATGCCGACCGGTTCATGCCGATTGATGTCGTCGCGGCGCTTGAGGCGGCCGCGCGTTTTCCCCATGTCACGGCCGCTCTGGCCGATTTGCGCGGGGTCACGCTCTCCTATGACGGCGAGCGGCGCAATACCGTGACGGGCGGCGTCAATGCCGATGTCGTGACGCTCAGCCAACGCTTCGCGATGCTGATGGCCGAATATAACCAGTCGATCCAGGATGGCCGGATCACGATCAACGAATCCAAGCGGTTACTGGCCGAGACGCTGGCCATTCAGCGCGTCCTTCTGGAAATGAAACTGCATCTGGAGGAAGAAGCGGGCTGACCGGACGTTCGCGCCGGTGCACCCCGCCTTTATCAGGTTGTCGGCGCGGAGGCGCCTCAGGCCGCCTGGTCTCGGCGCGGACGGCGGGCCGGGCGCCGCCGCGACGGACGCTTGGTCGCGCCTTCCTTGCGCTGGCCGGCTGTTGCCGGGTGGTTGCCGCCGGTCTTGCCGCGCCCGCCGCGTGCGGACTTGGCGGCGCTGCCGGCCTCGGCCGCGCTCGGCGGGTTGCCGGCGAGAACGGGGATCGCTTCCTTCAGCACCTTCTCGATGGCCCTGAGTTCGCCGAATTCGGCCGGCGCGCAAAAGGCAACGGCGCGGCCCGCCTTGCCTGCCCGTGCGGTGCGGCCGATCCGGTGGACATAGTTTTCCGGTACGTTCGGCAGGTCGTAGTTGTAGACATGGCGCACATCGGGAATGTCGATGCCGCGCGCGGCGACATCGGTGGCGACAAGTACCTTGATCGCCCCGTCGCGGAAGGCCTGAAGCGCGCGTTCGCGCTGTCCCTGGCTCTTGCTGCCGTGAATGGCCCCGACACTAAAGCCCGCGCCCGTCAACAGTTTCATCAGCTTGTCGGCGCCGTGCTTGGTGCGCCCGAAGACGAGCGCCAGATCGCCGGGATGGGCCGAGAGATATTCGGCGAGAAGTTTCGCCTTGTCGCCCTGGCCGGTGAAATGGACGCCCTGGGTGATCTTGTCGGCCACTTTCCCTGGGGGCGAGACCTGAACGCGGATGGGATTGGTCAGGTAGGTTGCGGCGATTTCGTCCATGAGTTTTGGCATTGTGGCCGAGAAGAGCATGGTTTGCCGTTTCGGCGGCAGGAGGCGCGCGATCTGGCGCAGGGCGTGGATGAAGCCGATGTCGAGCATCTGGTCAGCCTCGTCGAGGACAAGGTAACGAACCTCGTTCAATTTCAGGGCCTTACGGTCGAGAAGGTCGATCAGACGGCCGGGCGTGGCGACGAGGATGTCGATGCCGGAGGCGAGGCGCTGGGCCTGGGCGCCAAGGCTCGCGCCGCCCACCACGCGGAACGTCCGGATCGGCGTGCCTTTGGCATATTTCTGAATGTTTTCCGTGATTTGCGTGGCGAGTTCACGGGTCGGGGCGAGGATCAGGGCGCGGGCGGTCTTGGGCTCTGGCCGGCGGCCGATTTCGAGAAGCCGCGTCACCAGCGGCAGGCCGAAGGCGGCGGTCTTGCCGGTGCCGGTCTGGGCAAGGCCCATGACGTCGCGACCATCCAGTGCGGCGGGGATCGCGCGGGTCTGAATGGGTGTCGGCTCTGTCAGGCCGATCTGGGAAAGGTTGGCGACGACACGGCTGTCGATGCCCAGTTCTTCGAAGTAATTCAAGGTCTTATCCTGTAGGTTCGGCCCAGTCTCAGGGCCGGAAAAGTCAAGTCGCGCCGACGCGGTCAGGCGCGGCACGGGCATCATCGGGGCGCGGTTCATCCGTGAACCGCAGGACCCCTGGCGTGACATGGGAACCGGTATCCGGGCCTCTGCCCCCATCTCGGGGAACGGCTGCTCACGCGGCAGCGGGCCGGTCGGATGTGGGCCACATGGGGGGTTTCGGTGCGGAAGTCAAGCGCCCGTATTGCAGGCGTAACTTTTCTGTAGTTACAGCGTAGGAAATCCGTCACGACAGTGTCCCGGCCCTTGGGGCGGGCTGGAAATCGACCAGGGGGCGGGTCTAGACTGGCGGCAGGCAGGACGAAAACGAGGCCGGGATGAAACCTTTGGCAGCCCTTCTGGCGCTGATCGTGCTTCTGGCGGGCTGCGCCGCGCCGCCCGAACCCGCGAGCCGCGAGCAGGTGGCCGATCTGGCCGCGGGCCTCATGGCGCTCGGCCCCGGGGTGGACGCGGAGGAGGCCGCGCGGGCCGCCGCGCTCGCCTATTCCTGGTCGGCGCATCTGGCGCGCGAATATGAGATCGTCGACCCGCCGCTCATCCACAACACCAAGGTCAATCTGGGGCTGAAGCCGAGGGGCCTTTGCTGGCACTGGGCGGAGGACATGGAGACGCGGCTGCGGGCCGAGGGGTTCCGGACGCTGGAGGTGCAACGCGCCATCGCCACGCCGGGGCTGATTGGCATCGACCATTCGACGGCCCTTCTGACGCTGCCGGGCGGGACGATCTATCAGGGGATCGTGCTCGACCCCTGGCGGTTGGGCGGGCGGCTCTTCTGGTCTCCGACGGTCGCCGACACGCGGTATCACTGGCGCCCGCAGGCCGAGGTTCATGCCGAGAAGCGGCGGGAGGCGGTGGCGCGGGGGGAGATCGCGGATGGGGGATGATATTGCGTTGAATATGATGTTACGCTATATATGACGTATGCGGCTTGTCCTCGATACCAATGTCCTTGTCGCGGGCGCCCGCAGCCGGGCGGGGGCGAGCAATCCGCTGCTGATCGCCGGGTTCCGGGGCGGCTTTCGCTGGTGCTGTTCGGTGCCGCTCTTTTATGAATACGAAGACGTCTTGAACCGGGCCGAGTTCCTGCTGGAGACCGGGATCACGCGGGACGAGATCGGGGTGTTCCTGACGGATATCGCAGGGACGGTCACGCCGGTCGATCTGCATTTCCTGTGGCGTCCGCAACTGCGCGACCCAGGCGACGAGATGGTGCTGGAAACGGCGGTCAATGCGCGGGCCGTGGCCATCGTGACCCACAACGCGCGGGATTTCGGGACGGCGCCGGGCCGTTTCGGGATCGAGGTTCTGAGCCCGGCAGAAGCTTTGAAGAGGATCGCGACATGACCGCACCGAAAGCACGGGTATCGTTGAACCTGCCGCATTCGCTGAAAACGGCGGCGGAGGACTTCGCGATGCGCGAAGGCGTGTCGCTGAACCAGTTCATCGCGCTGGCGCTTGCCGAGAAAGTCGGCGCGGCGCGGGCGGCGGATTTCTTCACCGAGCGCGGTCAGGGCGCGGATACGGCGCGTGCCGTGGCTTGGCTGGAGGGGCGGCCGGGGTGAAGTAGGTGATGCGTCAGCTCTCTCGGTGTTAAATATGGGATGGGCATCATTCCTCGAAGATATTGAGAGGGTCCGCGATGAGCTCAAGCACTTGCGCGAGCACATGCGTACGACTAGCCCGGCAAGTGTCGGCGAGGATCAAACCAAGTTTGCTCCGGTAGAGACAGCAAAGCGAAATTCGAATGGCGGCACACAAGGCCCGAACGGGTTACGAAAGACGCTTGCGATTACAGCAACCAACCTAGAGAAGTTGGAGGAACGCCTGAACGCTCTCCTTGAAATGGCAACCGACCCCGCGATCGGAATTGCAGTTGAGGCTGAAAAGGCGTTGGCAACTGCTGAGCAAACTAGAGAGAAGACAAAGCTGATTGCTCGAAAAGCTCTCGCAAAGAGTCTGCGACGCAAAGATGCCGCGGCCGCGCTAGAAAACCTAATAGAGCAGCTTAAGAAGGAGAATTTCAGTTTGAAGGCTGAGCTGGCGAAACTCAAGATGTCAGGTGAAACCAATCCGTTTGAGCGAGAGAACAACACACTGAAAAGCCGAATCCTACAGCTTCAAGAAATGCTTGGAGAACGTTCTCGCCGCAATCGGGGCGAATAGGACGCTGTGATTCGGGGTATGTCACATGCGAAGCAGCGCTTCATCTAAGGAGACGGAACGGTCTCTTGTGGCACGATTTCCCGGCCCTCCGCTTGCGCTCCGGTCGTTCGACGCTGAAAACGCTCCACTGGAGCGCTTTCACCCCGGCCAAAGCCGGGGTCGCGTCTCACCCCTGCAATGTCCTCACCCCGATCCCCTCACCCCGCGCCTTGATCGCCTGCACGGCGGCGACACTCCCGGCGGCGGTGGTGTAGTAGGGGATCTTGTCATAGAGCGCGACGGCGCGGATGCTCCGGCTGTCCTCGATCGCCTGCTGGCCCTCGGTCGTGTTGAAAAGAAGCGCGACCTCGCCGTTCTTCAGCCGGTCGACGATGTGCAGCTTGCCCTCCTGCCTTCCCTCATAGACCTTGTTGACGGTCTCTGCCTCGATCCCGTTTTCGGTCAGGAAGGCGGCGGTGCCGCGGGTGGCGATGATGTCGAAACCCATGGCCACAAGGTCGCGGGCGGCTGCGGCCATGTCGGGCGTCTTGTCCATATCCTTGATCGAGATGAAGACGCGGCCCCCTTCCGGCAGCGTCGTGCCGGCGCCGAGCTGGGCCTTCAGGAAGGCGAGGGGGAAGGTCCGGTCCCAGCCCATCACCTCACCCGTCGAGCGCATTTCGGGGCCGAGGAGCGTATCGACGCCGGGGAAGCGGGCGAAGGGCAGCACGGCCTCCTTCACCGAAAACCAGGGCATGTTCGGGTCGGCAAGCGTCATCGGGTCGGCATAGGGCAGGTTCGTGTCGGGGCCGACGCCCGCGGGGTAGGGCGCGCGCATCGGGAAGGCCGACATCGGCTCGCCCGCCATCAGCCGCGCGGCGATGGAGGCGATGGCGCTGTCGGTGGCCTTGGCGACGAAGGGGACGGTGCGGGAGGCGCGGGGGTTGACCTCCAGCACATAGATCGTGCCGTCCTTGATCGCGAACTGGACGTTCATCAGGCCCTTGACCTTCAGCGCGATGGCCATGGCCTCGGTCTGGCGCTTCAGTTCCGCGACTGTGTCGGCGGAAAGCGAATGGGGCGGCAGGCAGCAGGCAGAATCGCCCGAGTGAACGCCGGCCTCTTCGATATGTTCCATGATGCCCGCGACATGAACGGTCTGGCCGTCTGAGAGCGCGTCCACGTCCACTTCGATCGCACCCGAAAGGTAACTGTCGAGAAGGACGGGGTTCTTGCCCGAGACGTCGACGGCGTGGGTGATGTAGCGGCGAAGGTGGTCCATGTCGCGCACGATCTCCATCGCGCGGCCGCCGAGCACGTAGGAGGGGCGGATGACCAGCGGGAAGCCGACGCGTTCGGCGATGGCGATGGCCTGTTCGTCGGAGGAAGCGATTCCGTTGACCGGCTGCTTGAGGTTCAGGTTCTGCAACAGCTTCTGGAACCGCTCGCGGTCTTCGGCAAGGTCGATGGCATCGGGCGTGGTGCCGAGGATCGGGATGCCCTCGGCTTCGAGCGCGTTGGCGAGTTTCAGCGGCGTCTGGCCGCCGAACTGGACGATGACACCGTGCAGCGTGCCGTTCTGCTGTTCGACGCGCAGGATTTCGAGGACATGTTCCAGCGTCAGGGGTTCGAAATAGAGCCGGTCGGAGGTGTCGTAGTCGGTCGACACGGTCTCCGGGTTGCAGTTGATCATGATGGTCTCGAAGCCCGCATCGGTCAGCGCGAAGCAGGCATGGCAGCAGCAATAGTCGAACTCGATCCCCTGACCGATCCGGTTCGGGCCGCCGCCGAGGATGACGACCTTTTTCGCGTTCGAGGGCCGCGCCTCGCATTCCACGTCGCCCATCGCCGGGACCTCGTAGGTGGAATACATGTAGGGCGTCTGGGCCTCGAATTCCGCGCCGCAGGTGTCGATGCGCTTGAAGACGGCGGTGACGCCAAGCCGCTGGCGCGCGCGGCGGACCTGGCCTTCGTCGCGGCCGGTGAGTTTGGCCAGACGGGCATCGGTAAAGCCCATCATCTTGAGCTTGCGAAGGCCCGCTTCGGTGACCGGCAGGCCGCTTTTGCGGATTTCGGCTTCTTGTTCGATAATCTCAAATATCCGGGCCAGGAACCAGGGGTCAAAGGCCGTTGCGTGTTGGATTTCGTCAAGTGACAGCCCGTGGCGCATGGCCTGCGCGATGAGCCTCAGGCGGTCCGGCGTCTGGCGCGAGATGGCGGCGATGACGGCGGCCTTTTCCGGCGCGCCCTCAATCATGATCTCATCAAAGCCGGTCAGCCCGGTTTCCATGCTCGCCAGCGCCTTTTGCAATGACTCGTGGATGGTGCGGCCGATGGCCATGGCCTCGCCCACGGATTTCATCGCGGTCGTGAGTTCCGCTTTGGCGCCGGGGAATTTCTCGAAGGCAAAGCGCGGGATCTTGGTCACGACATAGTCGATGGTCGGCTCGAACGAGGCCGGGGTGACCTTGGTGATGTCGTTGTCGAGCTCGTCGAGCGTGTAGCCGACGGCGAGCTTGGCGGCGATCTTGGCGATGGGGAAGCCGGTGGCCTTCGATGCCAAGGCGGACGACCGCGACACCCGCGGGTTCATCTCGATCACGACCATGCGGCCGTCCTTGGGGTTGATCGCCCACTGGACGTTCGAGCCGCCGGTTTCCACCCCGATCTCGCGCAGGACGGCGATGGAGCCGTTGCGCATGATCTGGTATTCCTTGTCGGTCAGCGTCAGCGCCGGGGCGACGGTGATCGAATCGCCGGTATGCACGCCCATCGGATCGACGTTCTCGATGGAACAGACGATGATCGCATTGTCCGCCTTGTCGCGGACGACCTCCATCTCATACTCCTTCCAGCCGAGAAGGCTTTCATCGACGAGGATCTGCGCCACTGGCGAGGCGTCGAGGCCGGAGCGGCAGATCGCCTCATATTCATCCCGGTTGTAGGCGACCCCGCCGCCAGTGCCGCCCAGCGTGAAGGCGGGGCGGATGATGGCCGGCAGGCCGATATGTTCAAGCTCCGCCAGTGCCTGGGCCACACCGGCATTGATATCGAACTTGCCGTTCGGCTTTTTCGGCGCCGACACGATGGTCGCCTTGGGGTTTTCCAGCCCGATCCGATCCATCGCCTCGCGGAAAAGTTTGCGATCTTCTGCCATTTCAATGGCCTGGCGATTCGCGCCAATAAGTTCAACGTTAAACTTTTCCAGAACGCCCATGTCGGCCAGCGCCAGCGATGTATTGAGGCCGGTCTGCCCGCCCATCGTCGGCAAAAGCGCGTCGGGGCGTTCCTTTTCGATGATCTTGGCGACAATCTCGGGAGTGATCGGCTCGATATAGGTCGCATCGGCCATGCCCGGATCGGTCATGATCGTGGCGGGGTTCGAGTTGACCAGAATGACCCGGTAGCCTTCCTCGCGCAGCGCCTTGCAGGCTTGTGCGCCGGAATAGTCGAACTCGCAGGCCTGCCCGATGACGATAGGTCCGGCCCCGATGATCATGATCGACTTGATATCGGTTCTCTTCGGCATCGGCCCGGCCCCCAATTCGCAAATTGTCGGGGGTTATAGACAAGACCGGCCCGGGCGCAAGCCCTGATGGGGCTTCAGGCGGGTTGCCGGCCAGCTTCGCCGGCATAGCGGTAAAGCCGCCAGAGAACCCAGAGCCAGAAGGCGCAGCCGACAAGCGTGTAGACCGCCGCAGCGACCGGCTGGTCGGTGATGGGCGAGGCGATATCCTCGATGCTGATGAGGGCTGCGCCGAGCGCAAAGCCAAGCATTTCCCGTTTCGGCAGCCGCGCGACGAGACCGGGCAGCATGAAAAGCGGCAGGAGATAGTAGTGCGACCAGCCGAGCGGCCCGAATAGCGGCACGAGGATCGAGAGCGCGAAGACCAGCATGGCACGGCGGTCGGGCGCGGGCCACTGGCGCAGACGCTGGCTGAGCGCCACAAAATAGGCCGCGCCGAGGGCCAGCAGAAGCGGGCCGAGCCAGACCGGCACATCGCGGAAGACGACGATCTTGTTGGTGAAATCGACCGGATCGGCGAGGCCGAGAATCATCGCCCCGGTCATGATCACCGGCACGAGCGAGATATTGGCCACCGAGAGAAGGCCCGCCTCTTTCACCAGCCCGAGCATGTCGAGAAAGGCCCGGTGCATCGGCCAGCCGGCGAGTACGATGCTGAGAAGCCCGAGCGCCGCCCCGGCAAGTGCAAAGGCCGCCAGCGCCCGCCAGCGCCTGTCGAGAAGGAGGATGACCGCGAAGGCGACGGGCCATAGCTTGATTGCCGCGGCCAGCGCCAGCACGGCCCCCGCGACGCGGTCCTGCCCGCGATCGAGCCGGTCGAAGCAGAGAAGGATCAGGAAGATGACCGTGACCGTCGGCTGGTTGTGAACGATGGCCATGAGCGATTGCAGCGAAAAGAAAAGGACGCAGACGGCGGCCAGGCTCCACCCCGCCAGCGGCAGGTTCGCCGGCCGGAAGAGCCGCGCCGCCAGAAGGACGGACGCGGAAAGAAGCGGCATCTGGACAAGCGCCACGAGGTTGGAGAAGGCATTGAAGCCGAGATGAGGCGTCAGGGGTGCCGTCAGCACCGCCCAAAGCGGCGGATAGACATAGGGAAAGGCGGTTTCCAGTTCCGTCCGGCCGCCGAGTTCATAGATCACCGGCAGCCAGCTGTCGGCCGGGCCGCCGAAAAAGCCGGGTGGTGCGGCATAGATGAGTTCCGTCTGCCCGGTCTGCCAGAGATGGCCCGCGATATAGATCGCGGCGAGATCGGGTGGCCAGAACCCCCAAAGCTGGAACAGCACGAAGAGCGTCCAGACCGAGAGAAGCGAAACCGCGATCAGCCGGTCCGTCAGCGGTGTCAGCGAAAATGTCATCATGGCGCGCGCATTCGTCATGGTTCGGGTAATTGCGGGCCATTCGGGCGCCAATAAGGCGGTTGAGAGGACAATTGGTGACGGATCGCGCGCAATCGGCGGATGCGCCCAGCCTTGACTTCGCCGTGGGGACGGGGTGTATCGGCGCGAATGGAAATCGCCTCTCGAAAGGGGACGCACATGCACGCCTATCGCAGCCACACCTGCGCCGATCTGAACAAGACAAATGCCGGCGAAACCGTCCGGCTGTCGGGCTGGGTGCATCGGGTGCGCGACCATGGCGGCGTCTTGTTCATTGACCTGCGCGACCATTACGGGATGACGCAGGTGCTGGCGGATTCCGACAGCCCGGCCTTCGGCGCCATCGAGCGGCTGAAGGCGGAAACGGTCGTGCGCATCGACGGGCGCGTGAAGGCGCGCGATGCGTCCCTGGTGAACCCCAAGATTCCGACCGGAGAGATCGAGGTCTATGTGACCGAGATCGAGGTGCTGGGTCCGGCTGACGAATTGCCGTTGCCGGTCTTCGGGGATCAGGACTACCCGGAAGAGACGCGGCTGACCTACCGCTTCCTCGACCTGCGGCGCGAGGGGCTGCACCGCAACATGATGCTGCGCGCGCGCGTGGTGAAGTCGATCCGCGACCGGATGTGGGCCAAGGGCTTTACCGAATTTCAGACGCCGATCATCACGGCGTCCTCGCCCGAGGGCGCGCGCGACTTTCTCGTGCCCTCGCGCCTCCATCCGGGCAAGTTCTACGCCCTGCCGCAGGCGCCGCAGCAGTTCAAGCAGCTGATCATGGTCGCCGGCTTTGACCGCTATTTCCAGATCGCGCCCTGCTTCCGCGATGAAGACCCGCGCGCCGACCGCTCGCCCACCGATTTCTACCAGCTTGACCTTGAGATGAGCTTTGTCACGCAAGCCGATGTTTTTGCTACCGTACAGCCGGTCATTCAGGGCGTGTTCGAGGAGTTCGGCGAGGGCCGGCAGGTGGACGCGGACTGGCCGCTGATATCCTATGCGGATTCGGCACTCTGGTACGGCACCGACAAGCCGGACTTGCGCAACCCGATCAAGATGCAGGTCGTCTCGGACCATTTCCGCGGCTCGGGCTTTGCGATCTTCGCGAAGCTTCTGGAGCAGGAAGGAACCGAGGTCCGCGCCATCCCGGCGCCGGGCGGCGGGTCGCGCAAGTTCGCCGACCGGATGAACGCCTTCGCGCAAGGCCAGGGCCTGCCGGGGATGGGCTACATCTTCTGGCGCAAGGCCGAGGACGGGACGACGGAGGCCGCCGGACCGATCGCCAAGGCTCTCGGGGCGGAGGCGACCGAGGCCCTGCGCGCGGAGTTGGGTCTGGGCGAGGGCGACGCCGTCTTCTTCGTCGCCGGCAAGCCCGAGAGTTTCGAGGCCGTCGCGGGCCGGGCGCGGATGGAGATCGGGCGGGAGTTGGGGCTGATCGACGAAAACCAGTTCAAATTTGCCTGGATCGTCGATTTCCCGATGTACGAGAAGGACGACGAGGGGAAGATCGACTTTTCCCACAACCCCTTCTCGATGCCGCAGGGCGGGATGGAGGCGCTGTCGGGCGACCCGCTGAAGGTGCTTGGCTACCAGTATGACCTCGCCTGCAACGGCTATGAGCTGGTCAGTGGCGCGATCCGGAACCACAAGCCGGAGATCATGTTTAAGGCCTTTGAACTGGCCGGCTATCCGAAGGAGGAAGTCGAAAAGCGCTTCGGCGGCATGGTCAAGGCGTTCAGATACGGCGCGCCCCCCCACGGCGGCTGCGCGGCGGGGATCGACCGGATGGTGATGCTTCTGGCCGACACAGCGAACATCCGCGAGGTCATCATGTTCCCGATGAACCAGCGGGCCGAGGACCTGATGATGGGCGCGCCGAGCGAGCCCACGAACGAACAGCTGCGCGAACTGAGGCTCAGGGTCATTCCGAAGGAGTGAGCCGCAACGCACTGCCGGAAAAAGAAAAACCGCGCGGCTGGGCGGCGCGGTTCAACACGATCAAAAGGCTGCAACGACGGGCGGCGCCCGTCAGAGACCCAAACGCCCGCTCAAAACGCCGAGGCGGCGGTGGCGGCGATGGAGAAGGTCAGCGACAGCGCGCCGACGGCGAAGACCGTCCAATGCGCGGCGCGGGTCAGTCTTTCGTTCAGTGCGATGCGGATGATCTTGTCGCTCATGTCTCACTCCACTGGCAGGCGGGATGTCCGATTGAGACGAAGATCGCGGGAGATTGCGGCATGAATGCGGTAAGCTTGGTGCAGGATCGGGGCGATTTCGGACCCATTTCGCGACGCCGGCCCTGGCGCTCGACCCTTTCAGCCGCCCGCCGGAACAGCTAGGCTCCGCGGTAGGCCGACAAGGGGGGCAGAGGCGAGGGATGGCAGCGAAATTCGGTGAGGCTTTGACTGGCTGGGTGCCACCCGCGCCACCAGCCGACTGCCCGATGGACGGGCACTATGTCCGGCTGGAGCGGCTGAGCGCGGTGCGCCATGCGGCCGATCTTTTCGCCGCGAACCGCGCCGATGACCGCATCTGGGACTACATGCCCTACGGGCCCTTTGCGGCCGAAGGTGACTACCGCGATTGGGTGGCGAGCGTGGAGGCGGGGGCAGACCCGCTTTTCTTCGCGCTGATCGACCGGGCGACGGGCAAGGCGGCTGGGGTGGCGAGCTATCTTCGGATCACGCCGGCTTCGGGATCGGTCGAGATCGGCCACATCAATCTCGCCCCCGCGCTGCAACGGGGCCGGGCAGCGACCGAGACGATGTACCTGATGATGGCGCGGGCCTTTGCCGGCGGCTACCGGCGGTTCGAATGGAAATGCGATGCGCTGAACCTGCCGTCGCGCCGCGCCGCACTGCGGCTGGGTTTCAGCTATGAAGGGATTTTCCGGCAGGCGACGGTCTACAAGGGGCGCAACCGCGACACCGCCTGGTTCGCGGTGATCGACAAGGAATGGCCCGCGTTGAAAGCTGCCTTCGAACGCTGGCTCGACCCGACGAATTTCGATGGCAACGGCCGGCAGCGGCAAAGCCTGTCGGACCTGACCCGGCCCTTGATCTATATGGCGGATCCCGGGCTAACCGGCTGACCCGGCGGCCCGTCAGATCGCCGCCGTCGCGGCAAGACGATCCTGCACAAGACCGCTGATATGCGCGAGAGGGCCGGGCGCCTCACCCCCGTCCCGGCAACCGGATGCGAGCGCCTCGGCCGCTGCCCCGAGCGTATCGTCATGGGCGCTGAGCGCGACGCCCGACAGAAACTGCGCCACATAGCCGAGTGTGCCCCGGTCCGGCGTTGCCCGGAGGAGGGCGGCCACATGGGTCAGATCGTCGCGCAGCGCCATTGGATCGGGTTCGATCCGGTCCTGCCCCGGCAGTGTCGCAGTCTGTCGGCCGGGCGGCGTAACCGCCGGCAGAACGCCAAGCGCCGCCTGCTGGAAGGCGGCGAGGCTTTCATAGGGTTTGGCGAGAAACCCGTCGGCACCCTTGGACAGGGCCACGGTGACGGCAGAAGGTTCACCGCTTGTCGCCAGAAGGGCGGGCCGGCGCGGCGCCTGCCCGGCGATTTCCGCGATGAGGTCGAGCCCGGAGCCGTCCGGCAGGCCGAGATCGACGATGACGATGGCCGGGCGATAGCATTGCAGGTGCCTCCGGGCCGAGGCGATACAATCGGCGCGGCGGATGCGCGCGCCCGAACGCAGGCACATGAGGCGGAGCGCCTCGCAGGCATAGCGGCTGTCCTCGACCACCAGAACGGTCAGCCCAAGAAGCGGTCTGTCGGCAGTAGGCGTGCGCCGGGCCATGAAGTCGGAAAGATCGTCGCCCATGGGTTGCCTCCTCTGTCGAATGCGGGCTGTGCTCTTCCGGAGTTAGACAGTCATTGATGAACAGCCGGTAAATGCCGCCGGGCCGCGTCCAATGGTCCGCTTGCGCGGGTCGGGGCGGCGCGCCATAAGGCGGGTATCGAGACAGCGCGGGAGCCAGAACGATGATCGGACGCCTCAACCATGTCGCCATCGCGGTGCCCGATCTGGAGGCCGCGGCGGCGCAATACCACGATACGCTCGGCGCGAAGGTTGGCGCGCCGCAGGACGAACCCGACCACGGTGTGACGGTGATCTTCATCGAACTGCCCAATACGAAGATCGAGCTGCTCTATCCCCTTGGCGAAGCCTCCCCCATCGCCGGATTTCTGGAAAAGAACCCTTCGGGCGGCATCCATCACATCTGCTATGAGGTCGAGGATATCCTTGCCGCCCGCGACCGTCTGAAGGCGCAAGGCGCGCGCGTGCTGGGGACTGGAGAGCCGAAGATCGGGGCGCATGGCAAGCCGGTTCTCTTCCTGCATCCGAAGGATTTCAACGGCTGTCTGGTGGAACTGGAGCAGGTCTGATGAACCTGACCGGCGGTATCGTCCTTTTTGCAGTTATCTGGTTTCTGGTCTTCTACATCGTCCTGCAGATCCGGCCGGGAAGTCAGGCCGAGGCGGGCGAGGTGGAACCGGGTACCCCGCCCGGCGCGCCGGCGGATGCGCAGATCGCCCGCAAGGCAAAGCTGACGACGGCGATCACCATCGTGATCTGGGGTGTGATTGCCGCCATTCTGCTCAGCGGGGCGGTGACCTTGCGCGATATCGACTGGTTCAACCGGCTCGGTCCCTGACCGGGCTAGCCCGCGCGGTTCAGCCGGTGGAAAAGATGGGTGAAGGTCGCCGCGCCGAGAACCGGGATCACCAGATTGACGAGCGGGAAGGACAGCGGCGCGGCCATGAGTATGCCCGCCAACCAGATTGCGCCGGCATTCTTCTTCCGCAGCTCCTTCGCGCCCGCACGGCCAAGCCGCCGCATCGCAGCCATCTGGAAGTATTCACGCCCGAGAAGATATCCGTTCACGGCCCAGAACATCAGCGGCGCGAAGGGTCCGACAACAGCGTAAAGGAGAAGCGCGAGAAGGTTCACGGCGATGAGAAGGCCAAAGAAATTCAGGCTGTCGACCAGATTTTCCATGACCGGCAGGCGCGGGGCCGGGGGCAGGGCGGGATAGTGCCGGCTTTCCACCGCCTGGGCGACATCATCGAGGAAGAGACCCGTGAAGGCGGAGGCCACCGGCACCATCAGGAAGACCGAAAGCCCGAGCATCAGGAGAAGCGATCCCCAGCCGAGGAGGTCCTGAACCCATGTCACCTCGCCGACCCAGGGCAGTGTCAGCGTTTCCGGTGTCAGCCAGTCGAGTACCTGCACAAAAAGGGCATAGATGCCGAAGAGGAGCGCGAGCGACAGCGCCACACCGATCAGAAGGACACGCAGAAAACGGGGATCGAAGAACTGGCCGAGCGCTTTGGCGAAATCGGTAAAGATCACGCGCTGACCCAGGTCGTGATCTTGTCGATATCCGGGCGCGGCCGGTCGGGCGGGGCAGAGGTTTCGGTGCCGATATGGATCAGCCCCGGAATCCATTCGTCGAAGGCAAGTCCAAGGCCGGTTTCGCAGAAGACCTCGTCATCGACGGCCCAGCCGGTCAGCCAGTTGGCACCCCAGCCAGAGGCGAGCGCGGCATTGAGAACGGTCAGGCAGACGGCGCCGGCCGACAGGGTCTGTTCGATATCGGGTATCTTGTCGGTCGACCGGGCACAGCGGATGACGGCGACGACAAGGTCGGCATCGGCGAATTGCGCCACCGACTTGGCGTTATCCTCCGGGCTGCGCCCAAGCTCCGCACCGCGCTTGGCCACCAGATCGGCAAGCCGGGTCAGTGCCGGTTTTTCCAGAACGATGAAGCGCCAGGGCTCCAACTTGCCGTGATCGGGCACACGCGCGGCGGCGGTCAGGATCGGCATCAACTCGTCGCGTGTCGGCACCGGCGTCGTGAGCGTACGGGCGGGCCGCGAGCGGCGAGTCAGAAGGAACTCCATCGCGGCTTGATTGGGGCTCGGCATCGTTAACTCCGTTAGGTCCACACCTGATGTCGGGCAAGGCGATGATTTGGTCAAGGCGGCGCATGAAACATTTTGCAAGCAAAAGTGGATGTTGCCGGTGTGCCTGCACTGCTAAGGGGTGAACGGATTTGCATCGGCCAGCGAGCGTACCATGACCCATATCGTCTTCGACATCGGCAATGTCCTGATCGCCTGGGACGAACGCGCCCCCTTCCGCGATGCCTTTGCCGATGATGCCGCGATCGACCGTTTCTTTGCGGAGGTCGGGTTCTATGCCTGGAACCTGGAACAGGACCGTGGCCGCAGCCGGGCGGCGGCCGTGGCGGCCATTGCCGAACGCTGGCCGCATCATGCGCCGCTGCTCGACCGGTTCTTCGACCGGTTTGACGAAACCATCCGGCGGAAGGTGGAGGGAAGCTGGGCCGTTCTCGACGATCTGAAGGCGGCCGGACGGCGGGTGTTCGGGCTGACAAACTGGGGGGCGGATACCTGGCCGGTCGCGCGAAAGATGCATCCCGAACTCGATGCCGCCTTCGAGGATGTGGTTGTGTCCGGGCATGAAGGTCTGATCAAGCCGGACCGGCGGATTTACGAGGTGCTGACGGGTCGCAACGACCTCAGCCCGGAAACCTGCCTCTTCATCGACGACAGCGCCAAGAACGTGGACGGCGCGCGGGCGGCGGGCTGGCAGGCGGTTCAGTTCACAGATGCCGCTGCCTTGCGGGCCGATCTGGAGGGGCGCGGCCTCCTCTGACCGGCCAGAAGGTCGCAGGGGCGGCTTTGCCCCTTGACCTTCCAGTCACGGGAACCCTTATCTGACGGGCAATACCCCGCCTGAACCGATAGGATGGCCGTGATGACTGCTTTGACGATTGCCGTGGACAAGATGCACTGCGCCGGCTGCGCGGGGCGGGTCGAAAAGGCCGTGCGGGCGGCGCCGGGCGTTACCGAGGCAGCCGTCAACCTCGCCAGCAAAACCCTGCATGTGGATTTTGCCGCCCCGGCCTCGGTCGCCGATATCGCCGAGCGACTCGACAAGGCGGGGTATCCGGCGCGGCGGGCCGAAGTGGGTTTTGACATCGACAACATGAGCTGCGCTTCCTGCGTGGCGCGCGTCGAACGGGCGCTTGGCGCTGTGCCGGGGGTGCTGGCGGCAGAGGTGAACTTCGCCGCGAAAAGCGCGCGGGTGCGCTATCTGGAAGGGCAGGTGTCTGAGGCAGACCTGGCCCAGACGCTGGCCCGCGCCGGATACCCGGGGCGGCGCGCATCGGGGTCAGACCGGACAGCAGGGGTGGCTGACCGGGATGCGGCGGAGGCGCAGGATCTGACGCGCGCGCTCTGGCTTGCCGCGGCCTTGGCCCTGCCGGTTTTCATTCTGGAGATGGGCGGTCATCTCGTGCCGGCCTTTCATCATTGGATCGCGGGCAATATCGGGCTCTGGCCGGTCTGGGTTTTCGAATTCGTCCTGACGACGCTGGTCCTTGTCGGCCCCGGCCGGCGGTTCTATGCGACCGGGTTTCCCGCACTTCTGAGGGGCGCGCCGGACATGAACAGCCTCGTCGCGGTCGGCACGGCGGCGGCCTATGGCTATTCGGTCGTCGCGACCTTCCTTCCGGCGCTTCTGCCCGCAGACGCGCGGGCCGTCTATTTTGAGGCGGCGGCCGTCATCGTCGCGCTTATCCTGCTTGGCCGGCTGCTTGAGGCGCGGGCGCGGGGGCGGACCGGGGCCGCGATCCGCCGGCTGATCGGGCTGAGGCCCGACACGGCCGAGGTCTTTCGCGATGGTCGCGAGACCGTCGTGCCGGTGGACGAGGTTCTGGTCGGCGATCTTGTCCGCGTCCGCCCGGGCGGGCGCATTCCGGTCGATGGGACGCTCAGCGAGGGCGAAAGCTGGGTCGATGAAAGCATGATCACGGGCGAGCCGCTGCCGGTGGCCAAGGGCAATGGTGACGCCGTGGTGGCTGGTACGGTCAACGGCACCGGCAGCTTTCTGTTCCGGGCGACCGGCGTCGGGTCGGACACGAAACTGGCCGGTATCATCCGCATGGTGGAGGCGGCACAGGGCGCGAAACTGCCAGTGCAGGGGCTGGTCGACCGGATCACGCTCTGGTTCGTGCCGGCGGTGATGGCGGCGGCGGCGCTGACGGTGATCGCCTGGCTCGCCTTCGGGCCGGAACCAGCGCTGACGCGCGCGCTGGTCGCTGGGGTCGCGGTCCTGATCATCGCCTGCCCCTGCGCGATGGGGCTCGCCACGCCGACCTCGATCATGGTCGGCACCGGTCGCGCCGCCGATCTTGGTATTCTCTTCCGCAAGGGCGATGCGCTGCAGGGGCTTTCCGGCGTAAGGGTCGTGGCGGTGGACAAGACCGGCACCCTGACCGAGGGGCGCCCGGCGCTGACCGATCTGGTGCTGGCGGAGGGGTTCGAGCGGGCCGAGGTGCTGTCGCTTGCGGCGGCGGTCGAGCGCGCGTCGGAACATCCCATCGCCCGGGCCATCGTGGACGCGGCAACGGCGGAGGGGGCGGCGGAGCAGGCGGCGACCGCCTTCCGGTCGGTGACCGGTTTTGGCGCGCAGGCCGATATAGGCGGGCGCGAGGTGCTTGTCGGGGCTGACAGACTTATGGCGCGCGAAGGCGTCGGGTTGGGCGTTTTGGCCGAAGCGGGCAGCGACCTGGGGCGGGTAGGCAAGACACCGATTTACGTCGCGGTGGACGGCCGGGCGGCGGCCGTGATCGCGGTATCCGACCCATTGAAGCCGACGACGGCCGCAGCGATTGCGGGCCTGCACCGGCTGGGGTTGAAGGTGGCGATGGTCACGGGCGACAACCGGGCAGCGGCAGAGGCGATTGCGGCCAAGCTCGGCATCGACGAGGTGGTGGCGGAAGTGCCGCCAGAGGGTAAGGTCGCCGCAATCGACGCATTGCGGGCAAAGGGTGGGCGGCTCGCCTTCATCGGTGACGGCATCAACGACGCCCCGGCGCTTGCCCATGCCGATGTTGGCATCGCCATCGGTACCGGCACCGATGTGGCCATCGAAAGCGCCGACGTGGTGCTGATGTCGGGGGACTTGCAGGGTGTGGTCAATGCCGTCGACATTTCGGCCAGAACCATGCGCAACATCCGCCAGAACCTGATTTGGGCCTTTGGGTACAACGTCGCGCTGATCCCGGTCGCGGCAGGCCTGCTTTACCCTGCATTCGGGCTCATGCTGTCGCCCATGCTGGCGGCCGGGTCAATGGCGATGTCGAGTGTCTTTGTCCTGACAAATGCGCTCAGGCTGCGCTTCGTGCAGCCGGTCCTTGCAGAGGGTCAGATGAAACCGGCAGCCGCCTTGCGACCGGCGGCGGCCTGAGGGGGGCGGGCAGGTGAATATCGGCGAGGTTGCAAAGGCGTCTGGCCTGCCGGCCAAGACCATCCGCTATTATGAGGATATCGGGCTGGTGGAACCCGCCCGAAGCGCCAACGGCTACCGGGTTTATGGGGAACAGGAACTGCACCAACTGGCGTTTCTTGGCCGCGCCCGGTCGCTGGGCTTTCCGATCGAGGATTGCCGGGCGTTGCTGGCGCTTTACCGCGACCCGCAGCGCAGCAGCGCGGAGGTGAAATCCATCGCCCGGGGTCATCTGGCCGAGATCGACCGCAAGATCGCGGCGCTGACCGGGATGCACAGGACATTGTCGCATCTTGTCGCGGCTTGTGCGGGCGATGACAGGCCCGACTGTCCGATCCTCGAAGACCTCGCGGTCGAGCCTCGGGGCTAGGGGCCTTCCGAAGGGGCTGGCGCGGCAGGTCCGACCCGTGATATGATCAAATTATGAGATGTCTTCTGCTGCCCCAGGATTTTTGCCGAAACGCCCGCGTGATCGCGGCGCGCACGGCCGTGGGCGGCGCGGCCGAACGGCTGCGCTTCGGGCTGCCCGCCCCGCCGGCCGCTGCCGGCTAGCAGGGCGCCGGCGCAATCCGGCGACACCTGCACATTGCCAGCCAGCAGACACCAGATTTCCCGAGGATTTCCATGACCAATGACCCGAAACTGATCGGCGGCGTCAGGGCCGACCGCATCGACATGATCCGCGCCCGCGAGGCGGAGCGCTTCACCGTCGCCCGCCCAAAGACGCGCGCGGCACTTCAGGCCGGAACCGCCGCCTTTCTCGACGGGGTGCCGATGCTCTGGATGCGCGACTGGCCGCAGCCATTCCCCATCCTGGTGGAAAGCGCCCATGGCGCGCGGTTGCGCGACGTAGACGGGCATGAACTTGATGATTTCTGCCTGGGCGATACCGGGTCAATGTTCGGCCATTCGCCAGAACCGGTGGCAAGGGCCATTGCAGAGCAGGCTAGCAAGGGCCTGACCTATATGCTGCCGACCGAAGACGCGCTGGAGGTCGGCCGCCTTCTGCAGGAGGTCTTCGGCCCCTTCCGCTGGCAGATTGCGACAACCGCGACCGATGCCAATCGCTTCGCCATCCGGGTGGCGCGGGCGGTGACCGGCAGACCGAAGATCCTTTTCTTTGCAGGCTGTTACCATGGGGCCGTCGATGACGCGATGGTCCGGAATGTGGACGGAAGGACGGTGGAACGCCCGGGCCTCGTCGGGCAGGTCGTGGATCTGGCGCAGACCTCGGTCGTGGTGGAATTCAACGATCTGGCGGCGCTGGAGGCGGCCCTTGCCAAGGGCGATGTGGCGGCCGTTCTGGCCGAACCGGTGATGACCAATTGCTGCATGGTTCTGCCCGATCCCGGCTATCATGCGGCGCTGAGGGCACTCACGCGGAAGTATGGCGCGCTTCTCATCATCGACGAAACCCATACCGTGTCCTCTGGCCTCGGCGGTTATACGCGGCGCCATGGGCTCGACCCCGATATGTTCGTTTTGGGCAAGCCTGTGGCGGGTGGCCTGCCGGCATCTGTCTGGGGAATGTCGGAAACTGTCGCATCACGCTTTGCCGCCTTCAACGAAACACGGCCCGAGGGCTTTTCCGGAATCGGCACGACGCTGTCGGCGAACCCGCTGCAATTCGCGGCGATGCGCGCCAACCTGACCCATGTCATGACAGAGGAAAACTACGCGCATATGGAGACGGGCGCGGCGCGGCTTGAGGCCGGTCTGGCCAATGCCATCCAGCGTCACGGTGCCCCCTGGCATGTGGTGCGGGTCGGTGCGCGGGTGGAATTCATCTGCCATCCGACACCCTTGCGGAACGGTTCCGAAAGCTATGAGGCCCACAAGCCGGCGCTGGAAAAGGCGATTCATGCGGCGCTGGTCAATCGCGGCTGCCTGATCGCGCCCTTCCATAACATGATGCTGATCAGCCCGGCGACAGGATTTGATCAAATAGATCGGCTGATCGCGGCCTTCGACGATATCACTGCGGAGCTGATGGCATGACAAGCGAAAATACCTGCCCCTCGGGCGCGACGATGGCCGAGGCGGAGGCCTTTCTGGCCGACCACCCGGAGATCGAGGCCTTCGATATTGTCCTGACCGACGCCAACGGCATTGGCCGCGGCAAGATCATCCGCCGTCATGAACTCCTCTCGATCTACCGGAACGGCCGGCACATGCCGATTTCGATCCTCGGGCTCGATATCTGCGGCGAGGATGTGCATGAAACCGGGCTGATCTGGGATCAGGGCGACGGCGATCTGCGGGCCTGGCCCATTCCGGGAACGCTTGTACCCCTGCACGGGACAAAGCCCGCGCGGGGCGAAGTGCTGATGTCGCTTTATGAGCTTGACGGGCGGCCCATGACGTCCGATCCGCGCCACGCGTTGCAACGGCAGGTCGATCTGATGGCGGCCGATGGCATGTTTCCCGCCGGCGCCTTTGAGCTGGAATTCTTCCTCTTGGCCAACGAACGCGACGCCGATGGCCGCGTACGCCCGGCAGCGGCGGTTCTGGACGGCCGGAGGTCCGACAAGACCGAGGTCTATTCGGTTGACCACCTGCACGGAATGGAACCGCTGTTTTCCGAAATCTACGCCGGGGCGGAACGCGCAGGTATCCGTGCCGAAACGGTGATTTCGGAATATGCGCCCGGGCAATACGAACTGACGCTCGATTACCGCAAGGATGTGATGCAGGCGGCCGATGATCTGGTGCGGCTGAAGCGGATCGTCCGGATGGCGGCGCGGCGGTTTGGTGTGACCGCCTGTTTCATGGCCAAGCCGGTCGAGAAATATGCAGGCTCCGGCATGCACTTCCATGTGTCCCTGCAGGATGCGAATGGTCGGAACGTTTTTGCAGAGGAAAAGGAGGGCCAGTGGAACATGCGCCTGCTTCACGCCCTTGGCGGGATGCGGGCGACCATGGGCGAGACGATGCTGGTCTTCGCGCCGCACGCCAATTCATGGCGACGCTTCGCCAATCAAAGCTATGCGCCCGTCTCGACCAACTGGGGCGTCAACAACCGCTCGGTCGCGCTGAGGGTGCCTGCAGGCGCGCTGGCGGCGCGGCGGATCGAACATCGCCCCTCGGGTGTGGATGCCAACCCCTATCTCGTCGCCGCGACGGTGCTTGCCGCCATCCGCCATGGTTTTGCGGAAAAGATCGACCCCGGCCCCGAAACGGTCGGTAACGGCTATGAGGATGAGGCGGCTGGCACGATGCCGCGCGACTGGCGGTCGGCGATCGAGGCAGCGGAAAAGTCCGCTTTTCTGAAAGAGGCGCTGGGCGAGGACATGCACCGCACCTTCACGGCCGTGAAGGCGGCGGAATATGCCCGTGTCGCGCGGACGATTTCGGATGTGGACTACGACCTTTACCTGCACACGGTCTGAGGCGGCGCCTCAGCGTTTGGCGGCGTAATAGGCGACCCGGCGTTCGAGCCAGGCGAGCAGTTCCGATATGGTGAAGGCAAGCGCGAAGAGAACGATCAGCACCGCCCAGAAATGCGCCATGAGGAAGTTGGAGGAATAAAGCTCGAAGAGCGCGCCGAAGCCGACGATGGAAATCAGAAGTTGGCCGATGATCACGCCCTTGACGGCCCGGATCACGCCGATCCGGACCCCGCCGAGGATTTCGGGCAAGGCCGCCCAGAAATAGATCTTGAAGAACGCGTCCATCGGCGTCGCCCCGAAGGAACGACCCATCTCGACCAGCGAACGGTTGATCTGCATGACCCCGGCGCGGGCGTTCAGGATGATGATCCAGATCGCAAAAAGCGTCGTCGTGATGATGATCGTCTTGGTGCCGAAACCGAAGAGAACCATCAGGACGGGGACAAGCGCTGTGAGCGGCGCCGAAAGGAAGATGTTGACCCATGGCAGCAGCAACTCGTCCAGAAGGCGGTTCTTGCCCATCAGGATGCCGGTCGGGATGCCGATGACGGTGGCGAAGAAGACCCCCGCGAAGAAGGCATAGGCGGTTTCCGTCATCGCCTTGACGAAAGCCGGCGTGCCGATGATGGCAAAGAGTGTCGCAATGACCTCGGACAAAGGCGGGACGAAGAAGGTCAGGTCAAGCTGGCCGATGATTTCCCACAAGAGCCCCCAGAGGATCAGCGAGGACATGGCAGGCAGCCGGTAGCCGAAGAGGTTCATCGCCGGCCCCTATTCCACATAGCTGCGCAAGGACGCCCAGATCTGATCGACGATGTCGAGATATTCCGGGTCGCGGCGGATGTTGTCGACGCCCTTGCCGCGAAAGCTCGATGGCCGGATGATTTCCGATACTCGGCTGGGGCGGGGCAGGAGGATGGCGATCTGATCAGAGACATAGACCGCCTCTTCGATGGAATGGGTCACGAAGATGAAGGTCTTGTTCTCGTTCTGGACAAGCGCCAGCAGGTCTTCCTGAAACTTGCGCCGGGTCTGTTCGTCAACGGCGGAAAAGGGTTCGTCGAGCAACAGCACATCGGCATCGACCGAAAGTGCGCGGGCAAGGCCGACGCGCTGGCGCATGCCGCCCGACAGTTCATGCGGATAGCTTTTTTCGAACCCGGCGAGGCCGACATCGCGGATGTACTTCTCGGCCACAGCCTCACGTTCCGATTTACCGACACCGCGCAGTTCAAGCCCGAAGGCGACGTTTCTGAGGACATTGGCCCAGGGCAGAAGCGCGAAATCCTGAAAGACGAAGGCGCGGTCCGGGCCGGGGCCCGTGACCTTCGTGCCGCCGACCTCGATCTCGCCCGAGGTCGGCTCAAGAAGCCCCGCGATGATCTTGAGAAGCGTGGTCTTGCCGCAGCCGGACGGGCCGAGAAGCGAGGTCAGCTCGCCACGCGGAAATTCCAGCGACAAATTGCGAAGCGCCTCGACATCGCCATAGGTCTTGGAGACATTGCGCACCGAAACGGCGCTGGCCGGGGCCGGGTCGGGCATGGGCGCCGCTTCAGTCTGAGACATAGCCACGGTTATTTCCTTCGAAGAGATGGTTTTCGAGCTTTTCCAGGAGGTTCAGGAAAAGCACGGCGAGTAGAATGATCGAGAAGATCGCTGCATACATGCTGGGATAATCGGCGATGGAGCGGCTGTAGGTGATGATGTCGCCAACACCTGTCGGAGTGATTTTCAGTTCCGACAGGATCGCGCCGATGAAGCCGGCGGAAATGCCGAGCCGGAGACCGGAGAAGATGAGCGGCGAGGCGGCCGGGATGATGATCTTCAGGATGACATCCATGTCGCTGGCCATGAAGGACCGGCCCATTTCCTTGATCGAACTTGGGGTGTTGCGGACCGCGGCGGCGGTGTTCAGGACAATCACCGGCATCGCCATGATACAGACGACGAAGACCTTGGATGTCAGCCCGATTCCGTAGGCCATGACGAGAAGCGGGATGAGCGCGGCAAGCGGTGCCGCCTGCATGACGATGAAGATGGGCGAGAAAAGCCATTCGAACCGGGCCGAAAGGCCAACCCAAAGGCCGAGGCCGATGCCGAGAAAGGTGGATATAGCGACACCGACCACAAGCGGTTTCAAGGTTTCGGCATAGGCGGTGAAGATCGAGCCGTCGAAGGTCATCGCGGCAAGCGCCTGCATCGTTTCAAGAAATGTCGGGAAGGCGTAGCTGACCGGGATGCGCCCGGCGATTTCCCAGGCCCCGAAAACGATCGCCGCTGAAAGCAACTTCAGAAGAAGGGGGCGGTGCTGCATCGAGGGCGGTCCGGGAAGTCGGGATTGTGGGTGGCCGGCGGAGGGTCCGCCGGCCATCGTTGATGTCTCAGTTCATCGCGGCGTCGAGCGGGGCGAGATACCAGAAATCCTCGATATTGAGAGAGGAGGCATCGCCGTCGAGCTGGCCGGCGGCGGAGTACCATTCCATATCCGCCATCGCGGCCTTGCGACCGCCGCCATTCACGTCATAAAGCCCGCCTTCGACCGCATCCTTGTAGAAGCCGTCAAGCTCGGCCAGGATTTCCGCCGGAAGCTGGCCGATGGGCCCGTCCGGGTTGGTTTCGCGGCGGATGACCGTGGGGTCGGTGGCCATGTCGCGATAGACGCTGAGAAGGGCGCGGACGAAGATATCGACATCCTTTTCATTGGCCTTGATCCAGTCGAGATTGGCAAAGAGTGCCTCGTCGCTGGCGTCCACATCGAACATCGGCAGCACGTTGAAGCGGTCTGAGGCTTCGGCCATGATCTTGTTCTTGTTCGACAGATCGAGAATGGTCGCATCCGCCTGACCGGCCATCATCGCGACGACCCGGTTGGCCGAACCCGGCACGTAGGAGCGTTCGCCGAGCTTGATGCCAATCCGCTCCTCGATCACGTTGGCGATGGAATCGGTGCCGCCGCCGCGCGAATGCAGCATGATCGGCTGGCCGTCGAGATCTTTCAGCTCGCTGTATTTCTTCGTCGTGACCGGGAAGAATTTCAGCTTGGAGAGCTGATAGATAATGCGGATCGGCGCCTTGGAACGCTGCATCGCCGAATATGGCGTGCCAAAGCCGATGTCCATCTGGCCCGACAGGACCGCCTGAATGGCCAGTTCCTCGTCCGAGAAGGCCGTCCATTCATAGTCGAGCCCGTTTGCCTTGGCACGGTCGAGGGCGACGAAGAAGGCCGCAAGTTCGTCCGAAGGCGTTTCGGCGAGTGCGATCTTGATGGGCGCGGCTTCGGCCGCTGAAAAGGCCAGGCCGACTGCGAGCGGCAGCGCGACGGCAAAGCCGGTGATCTTCTTAACCAGGTGTTTCATGGTTCTCCTCCCTGAGAACTGGGTCGCTAGATGGGTGGCGTCCGGGGTATTCTTTTCGTTTTCTGCCCCGGGTCAGGATGCTGGGCCTCAAACCTCCGCAAACAGGCGTTCGGAAACCGACCGCAAGTGAAGTCTCATGGCGTCATAAGCCGCCTCGGGGTTCCGTTCGGCGATGGCGGCGGCAATGGCCTCATGTTCGGCAAAACTCGAGTGGCTGGACGACGGCTTCACGGTTTCCCGCGTCACGGTGCCCCAGGCGACGGCGCGGCGAACCTGATTGAGCTGGTCGAAGAGCGCAAGCAGCAGAAGGTTGTCGCTCGCCTCGGCCACGGAACGGTGAAAAATGTCGTCCTGTATTTCGTAATCGCGCCAGCTTGACGCGCTGTGGGCGCGTTCTAGCGCGACCTGCATCCGCGTCATGGCGGCGCCGGAGGCGTTGACGGCCGCCTCGCGCGCCAGGGCCGGTTCGATCGTCAGGCGGGCGCGCATCATCCTGAAGGGCGTCAGCTTGCGCCCGAGTTCGATGAAGCCGCCTCCGACATCCGGTTTCTGGGCGGATACGAAGGTGCCCTTGCCGACATGGCGCCAGATCAGACCATCCCGCTCCAGCGTATCGAGCGCCTTGCGAAGCGTCGCGCGGGTCATATCGAACCGGGCGGTCAGTTCCCGTTCCGGCGGCAGCCGGTCGCCCGCTTTGTAACCGCCTTCGGCGATATAGGCGCGCAGGCGGTTTTCGGCGTGGCCTGCCTTCGATGTTTCGACAAGAAGCTGCAAGGCACCCTCATTATTGGTCGACCAATTTCCAACCGAAATCGCAAAATGCCCAAATTACAGGCTGATTCCGAAGATTTTTTTCAGTTCGGACAGATTGGTTTGGATTGATCTTAACACAGGTCTGGCATATGACAAGTATCAACTTGGCAACCGAAAGGATCCCCGAACATGTCCGACCACGTGATCCCTACACCGCCCGTTCCGGTCATTCCGGTGGTGGGAGGCGGGCATTTCCCGGTGCGCCGGGTCTATTGCATCGGCCGCAACTATGCCGCGCATGCCGTGGAGATGGGGCATGACCCCGATCGGGAGCCGCCATTCTTCTTCCAGAAGAACCCCAATAACCTCGATTCCTCGGGCACCTTTCCTTACCCGCCCCACAGCTCCGACGTTCATCATGAGGTCGAGATGCTGGTGGCACTCGGTTCCGGTGGCGTGAATATTCCGATTGCGGAGGCGCTCAACCACGTCTGGGGCTACGGAATTTGCCTCGACATGACGCGGCGCGACCTTCAGGGCGAAGCCAAGAAACTCGGCCGCCCCTGGGAAATCGGCAAGGCCTTCGAGCGCTCGGGCCCGACAGGGCCGCTTCACCCGGTCAGCAAGATCGGCCACCTTGATTCGGGGCGGGTAACGCTGAAGGTCAACGGCGCGTTGCGTCAGGAGGGCGACCTGAACCAGATGATCTGGAAGGTGCCGGAGATGATCTCCTATCTCTCCGAGTATTTCGAACTCGCCGCCGGCGATGTGATCATGTCAGGAACGCCGGCCGGCGTTGGCCCGGTCCAGCGCGGTGACAAGATGGAGGCAGAGGTCGAGGGGCTGGGTGTCGTGACCTTCAACGTCGCCTGAACGCGAAAGCGCCGCAGTCAGACTATTGTCCCTTAGCGTTTCCCGCTCTGCCCCGGCGGGCTGTCAGGCATGGCGGTGTCGAGCCGATATTTCAGGAATGTGGCGCCGTCATAATTGACGCTGCCCTCTGCTTTGGCCCCCATACGGCGTAGGGCGCCAAGCTTGCGCCGCGACGGCGGCAGCAGGAATGTGACAAAGGGAATGCGCGGGTCGGCGCAAGCAAAGGCCAGCGCCTTTCGCGTGATCGCGCCGCCGAGGCCGAAATCCTGCCGCCTGAGCACAAGGCCGAAATCCCACTCGGCCCCCTCCTTCTGGAACCCGCCCCAGCCGACATAGCGACCCCGTGACAGGATCGCCCAATGGCCCAGCCCGTCACGCGGCCAACAGGCCTCTTTCGCCGCGACAAAACTTGCCGCTTCCTCAGGGCCCCAGTCGGAGGTGAGAAGCGGCATATGGGTGCGCAGATGCGGTTCCGACATATGGGCGATGAGGTCCGTCAGGGGAATTTCTGTCAGCCGCACGAATTCGATGCCGTCGTGATGGCGGGAACCTGTCATGCCGAAATCCTTTCGGCGATGCCGGGCAGGGGCATGAGGCGGGCAAGCGCGCCACCGCGCCGGTGAAGGAAGTCGTAGAGCCGGTCATCATAATCGGGTCCGACCGCGTCGCGGACAGAGGGCCGGGCCGCCAGTGAACTGCGCCATGCCGATACCTTGTCGAGTCCGTCGAAAAAGCCGAAATCAGCGATCCGTTCGAAAGTCGCGAAGTATCGGAAGATCGGGGCAAAAACCACATCGACGAGGCTGAAGGCCGGTCCGGCGAACCAGGGGCCGTGGCCGAGATGTTCTTCCAGAAGCCTGAACCGCGCGCGGAGTGATGCGACCTTTCGTTCGAGGGTGGCGGTATCAGGCGCCGCATAGAACCCCGCAATGTCGTTCAGGCATTCGGAGGCAACACCGATCCAGCTGCGATGGCGCGCCCGTTCGACCGGGTCGACGGGATGCAGGGGGGTGGCCAGCGTATCTTCCAGAAACTCCAAAATGGCCGCGGATTCGAACAACGCGGCATCGCCCACCCGCAGCACCGGCGTGCGGCCAAGCGGCGAGATGTCGAGAAACCACCGCGGTTTCTTAGCGAGATCGACGAAGATGCGCTCATGCGCGACCCCCTTCTCGGCCAGCGCGATGGCGATGCGCTGCACATAGGGGCAAAGCGTGTGGCTGATGAGGATCAGTTTCGGTGTCATCTTGCTCACCATCAATGTTGCGGGCCGGCATCCGGATGCCGGCCCAAAGGGGGGACTGGTCCGCGCGATCAGAGATCGGTCGCCGCGGTATGCTCGATCATGGTCCAGTTGCCTTCCGCCTTCGTGATCGTCCCGGCCTGATCTTTCAGGTAGGCCTTGTAGACGTCCTCGTTCAGGAAGACATAGAGCTTGTCGTCCATGACCGCGGCATAGCGCGGATCGCCGTCGAATTTCTTGCCGACAGAAACGCCGAAGGCACAGAAGCCGCCATATTGCGGCGCATAGCGGGCCGGGTTCGCCTCGAACGCCTTCAGGTTTTCTTCCGAGGCGAAGTAGTAGGCGACGCCTTCATGGGCGGCGGCAAAGCCGGCGGTGCCTTCGGCGTTGGTGCCGTGGTCGAGAAGCGCGACCGGGTCGGCTCCGTGCAGCCCGAGCGGCGCGCCGCCATAGGTGAGCCCGGGCGCCACATTGGCTTCGTCGGCGGCCATGGCCGGGCCAAAGGCGCAAAGCGCCGCCAGCGTGACCGCCGCGAGGGTGAATTTGCGAGACATGTTGTTTCCTTTCGGTTGGTGTCAGATGGGGCGGGCCGTTCAGGGCCCGCCGCGTCCAGGCGTCGTCCGGTTCGCATCCGTCGAACCGCCGCACCTGGCGTGACGCCTGTAGATCGCGAAACGGACGGCGTTTGAATGCCGGATAGTCCGCAAGACATGCTGGATCGTCCGGGTATCTGGACGATATTGTAAATACTGATAAACTCTGCCGCATGTTGGACCTGCTCAGCGATATTCTCACACGCCTCTCCCTCAAGGGGACGCTCTACTTCCGGACCAGCTTCACGGAACCTTGGGGCGTGCGCGTTCCGGCCTTCCGGAACGTCACCCGGTTCCACTTCGCCCATCGGGGCGACGCGCTTGTCCGGGTCGCGGGGCAGGCGAAACCGGTGCACCTGTCGCAGGGCGATCTCGTGATCATTCCCCACGGTCTGGCACATGTGCTGTCCTGCAGACACACCGGGCCGGACGAGGCGCTGCCGCTCGACGATGTTCTCGTGCGATCGGGCTTTGACGGCAGCGGTACGCTTGTCTGGGGCGGCGACGAAAGCCCCAGCGATACCCAGCTTATCTGCGGCCATTTCGCCATGGCCGAAGGATCGCGGCATCTGCTGCTCGACCGTCTTCCGCCCTATATTCACCTGCGGGGCTATGGAGAAGAGGCCGGATCCTGGCTGGAAGCGACCCTGAAGGTCATCGGTGCCGAGGCCGGCGGTGCGCGCCTTGGCGGCGATCTGATCGCGCTGAAGATGTCCGAGGCGATCTTTGCCCAGGCGATCCGCGCCTATATCGAACAGCAGGCATCCGGCGATGGCGGCATTGCGGGCTTTGCTGACCCCCATATCGCGCGGTCGCTCGCCGCATTGCATCGCGCACCCTCGGCAGAGTGGACGGTGGCGAGCCTCGCGCGGGAGGCGGGGCTTTCGCGCACAGGCTTCGCCGAACGCTTTGTGGCAAAGCTCGGCATCACGCCGATGGCCTATGTCGCATCCTGGCGGATGCAGATCGCCCGCGAAGCGCTTGTTTCGCGAGGGCTGTCGGTGGCAGAGGCGGCGGAGATATCGGGCTATGCGTCGGAATCGGCGTTCAGCCGGGTCTTCAAGAAAGAGATCGGCGCATCGCCTGCATCATTCAGACATTCCAGCCCGGCCAGGGCATTGGTCGAATCATAATCATCCGAATTTTGGGACGATCTGACAGGCATTCAGAACTTTCTGAAATTAAAAGTCCTGACCGCAGCAGGTAGTTTGGAGTCACGGCGGAAATGCCGCCTTCACCCAGACCTGACCCGAAAGGACCCATCAACATGCGTTTCGTTACAAAGACAATTCACGCCTGGCTCGACTACCCCGTCGCGCTCGCCCTCATCGCCATGCCATTCGTCCTGGGGCTTGGCACATCCAACCCCCTGGCGCTTGTGATCTCGCCCGTCGTCGGCTTTGCGGCCTTCGCGCTCACGGTTTTCACCGATCACCACCTCGGGCTTTTCCGCGTCCTGCCCTACAGGCTTCACCTTGCCGTCGATCTGGCAGTTGGCATTCTGTTCCTTGTTCTGCCTTTCGCGCTGGGGTTCTCTGGCCTCGACGGCGCCTATTACCTGTTGAACGGCGCGGCCGTCGTGACCGTCATCGGCCTGTCGAAACCCGAAGGCCAGTCGGCGACCGCCTGACCGGCGCCTGAAACGAAGACCGCATCAGGCACCCACTGGGTGCTGACCGGTCGGCTGACCCGAAACGAAAGCCATGCCGCCTTGCGCCCGGAGGTCGGGCCGGCATGGCTTTCCACTTGCTGGTGCAGGAACCGCCGTTGCCACGCAGCGCCTCAGAAAACAGCCCGCGCCCGCATCGCCAGACCGCCGTCCGGGCGCGATGCGGCAAGTTCCACGCGATCTGCCGTCCTGCGGGCATGAAGGCCGAAATCCTGCCCGTCAAATATCGGACTGATGGCTCGGTAGTCGAACGCCCTGAGGGGTTCGCCCCGGCCCATTCGAATGGCCAGATCAGCGAGAAACGTCGCAATCAGGGGGCCATGCACCACGAGGCCGCCATGCCCCTCGACATTGCGGGCATAGTCCCGGTCATAGTGAATGCGGTGGCCGTTGAAAGTGAGCGCCGAATAGCGAAACAGCATCACTTCGGATGGGCGTATCTTCTCGCTGATCTCCCAGTCAGTTCCGTTCTGGGGCGGGGCAGGGGGCGCATCGCCCGGTGCGGGGTCGTTGCGGTAAACGATGTCATGGTCTTCCCAAAGGCAGGGAACACCGCCGCTGCTGACCTCGTGACGGACGGTCACGAAGCAAAGCGGGCCGCTGCGGCCGTCCTTCAGGCGGACACCCGTGATCGTCGATACACGGGTCGCCATGGCCCCGATACGGAGCGGCGCGGCAAAGCCCAGCCGCCCGCCCGCCCACATTCGCCGCGGCAGCGACACCGGCGGAAGAAATCCGCCAAGCGTGGGGTGGCCGTCGCGCTCCAGATCGCCGAGCCTGACCGATTGAAGGAAGTAAAGCCAGTGCCAGAGCGGTGGAAGGATATCGCCGTCGCCGAGCAGCGGCGCCCGGTCGAGCGTCATTTCCATGAAATTGACCGGCTCGGCCCGAATTCTATCGGTCCGCGTTTCGGTCTTTCCGATCCATTTGCCAAGGATCGCAGGGTCCATGGTTCGCTCCATGGCACAATTCTTCCGGTACTGCGGGCCGGGCGCAAGACTGTTTGCCAGGTTCCGCGACGAGCTGCTCAACGGGGAGATCTTCGACAGCCTACGAGAAGCGCAGATCCTGACCGAACAATGGCGGAGGCATTACAATAAGAAGCGACCACACAGCGCTCTGGGCTACCGTCCGCCGGCCCCAGAAACAATCGTCCCGATAGACCAGAGGCCGATCAGGCACTAACACTGAAATCGGACCACTCAGGTGGGGCGGGTCACAATAGCATAAAGAAACTATTTGGTGGAGCAGAGGGGGATCGAACCCCTGACCTCGTCATTGCGAACGACGCGCTCTCCCAACTGAGCTACTGCCCCGAACCGGCGCGGTTATTCGCGCAGCGGCGGGCATTTGTCAAGCGCGACAATCGGCAAGGGCGGGGCAAGACGCCGGTCTTCGGGGCGGTTGCGGTTTTTCCTTGCCCCGGTCCGGCCATGTGGCAAACTGCCAGCGTCCGGAACCCCGATGGCAGCCGCAGGGCGCGGCGCGGGCCACGGGGAAGACAGCGGCGCGACGAGGGGGGCTAATTTCATGATCGACCTGCCAGAAGGCTGGCGGCGCACCGGCCGGATCGAGGCGTGGCGGCTCGCGCGCGGTATCAAGCGTCAGATCGGACCCGGCCATGCGCTTGACGGGATGGCGTTCAAGGTGCTGGCCAGCAATGTCGAGGCGGGCGAATTTCTGCTGACCGTCGATGGTGCGGGGACACCCTATTGCCTCCTGCGTGTGTCCCGGGATGAGGAACCCGAGGACGATCCCCTGGAGCTTTACGCGCTGGCAAGCCTTTCGGACCTGTCGCCCTCTGTGGCCGAGGAGGGGGTGCTGGAAGACTCCCAGATATTCCATCTGAACCCGCCAAAAGGCATGGAAGCGACGGCACTGGAACTGTGGGTCAGCCCGGTTGCACCGGTTCGCTGCGAAAAGCTGCTGATCTTCCCCGGCGGCACCTTCAAGGTCGTCCCCCTGATCGGCGAAGAACTGGTTCTGGCCAGCGGTTGCAGCCTGCAGATGGCAAAGGGGATGATGGCCGCAGATGGCTATGTGCTGGCCGACGGGCAGGTGGCCTTGGCGATGGAAGGCGATGACGGGCCGGAAGAAACGGGCCAGTCGATTTCCTTCTGGATCGGCCGCGAGGGCGGCGACTATTCGATCTGGTCGGTGCTGGAAACGCCGGGCGAGGAATTTTCCATGCAGCGCGTTGATGGCGACGCCCCGTCGGTCCTGTTCTTCTCCAATGGTCACGAACTCGAAAAGGCGCTGAACAACCGCAACGCAGTCTTTGTCGATGGCCGGATGGACCTGACCTGACGCCGGCGGCGCGCTGTTGGCGCTTCAGGCCTTCTTCTTCTTTTTCTTTTTCTTGCCGGGCGCCTTGGCGGTGTCGGTTGTGGCCGGGCGAAAGGCCTGCGCCACCTCGGGCGTGGAAAGGGTGGCAAACCCGCCCGCCCAGTCGGCGATGTCCGACAGCGCGGAATGCAATGCAGCGATGCGGGCATCGGGGCTTTCGGCTTCGGCCAGCAGAAGCCGGTCAAGTGCTGGCGCCATCACCCTTCGGTGTCGCGCCGATATTGCCGTCCGGATCATGTCCCACGGATCGGCGGGAGCAGTGAAATACTCCTTTCGGTCGGCGGGCGCGCGCGCAACCGAGACAAGGCCCCATTCCCGCAATTCCTTGAGTGCCGTCGAGACGTTGGAGCGTGACAGCCCGAGTGCGGCGGTCAGATCGTCGGCGCAGGGCGCCTGCGCGGCCCGCCAGATCGCGCCAAGGCAAAGTCCCGCCGGGCGCGACAGACCAAAATGGCTGCCGAGTTCGGCGAATAGGGTGGGAAGCGGGCCCGTCGTCATCGTCTGCCATCCCATATGTTCGGAAAACCGGGAACAAGGCGATGGTGCCGGCTTTCGCCACGCTGTCAAGCAGCAGGCAGGCGATCCAGCCGGAAGCGTGTCATCTGCCGGTAGGTTTCGCCGGGCCGGTAAGTCACGGTCGGGAAATCCGGGCGGTTGGGCGCGTCCGGCCAGTCCTGTGGTTCAAGTGCGATGCCCGCGAAGGGGGAATAAGGGCGACCCAGCAGCCCCGGTGCGCCGCCGGAGGACAGATTTGCCCCGTCATAAATCTGCAGCCCGGGCAGCGTACTGTCGATGCGGAGACGGTGGCCGGAAAGCCCCACAAGCTCAGCGGCGAGCGCGGGCAGCCGGTGCCCGTCTGCCAGGCAGAAATTGTGGTCGTAACGGGGCGCATCGCGAAGCGACACGGGTTGGCGCAGATCGAAGTCTGTACCGGCGACGGCGGCAGGCGGGCCGGACGGCGTCAGGTCTGGCCCGAGCGGCAGGTAGCGGTCCGCCGGAACGCGGAGCCGGTGGCCCGCGGTCGTCGCGCGCCCGTCAAGATTCCAATAGCAGTGATTGGCGAGATTGAACCAGGTCGGTGCATCGCTTTCGGCGCTGATCGTCAATACCAGATCGGCAGGCGGCGCGGCCAGAAACCGTGCCACAATCCGCCGCCGGCCGGGAAATCCGCCGAACCCATTCGCCAGATCGAGCGCAAGCTGAACATCGCTGTCGTTGGCATCGACGATCTGCCAGATCTGGTTGTGGGTGCCGTCGGTGCCGCCATGGAGCGTCGTCTTCCCGGCCTCGTTCGGGTCGAAACGGAAGGTTCTGCCATCGAGCACCGCGCGGGCACCGGCAATGCGGTTCGCGACCGGCCCGACGATGGCGCCCGTGTAACGCAGCGCCGCTTCATAGGGCGCGAGCGTGGGCGCGCCAAGGATCATTGGCCAATCGGTCCCGCCAAGGCGAAGTGACTGGATCGTCGCGCCATAGGTCAGGATGGTAGCGCGGATGTCGCCCGCAGCGATGTTGACGGCGTCAACGACAGCGCCCTGCGCCGTCTTTCCGAATCTCTGGATGCGCGGCGATGCCATTGGCTAGCGTCCGGCAATGCAATCGGCGATGGCGTCGGCCAGTTCGGTCAGAAGGACGGGGTAGAGCGCCGGTCCGGGTGTCAGTGCCCGCGCTTCCGGATCGAGCGCTGCACCGATCCGCGCCGGTGTGCCCTCTGCCAGCGCGGTGATACGTTGGGGGTTCGTTTGAGCCTCCGGGAAGATGCAGACGACATCGCCCGATTGAAGAAGCGCGCGCATCGCCGACAGGTGGGCGGCGCCCGGATCAGCGGCGTCACCCTCGGCAACGGCCCCGGCGACGGTCAGGCCGAAGTGATCGGCAAAATAGCCAAGCGAATCGTGGGCGACGACGATCGGTGCGGACCGGGCGGGTGTGAGTTTTTCCTGCAGGTCGGTTTCCAGCGCCAAAAGCCGGGTCTGTGCGAGCGAGGCATTGGCGCGGTACGTGACTGCATTTCCGGGGTCTCGGGCCGAAAGCTCATCGGCGATCCGCCCCAGCCAGAGGGCGGCATTCGCGGGGTCGAGCCAGGCATGCGGGTCGATGTCACCATCAGCGTGGTCGTGGCCAGCCGGTTCCGCATCGGCGGCATGATCCGCGCCCGAGGCTTCGTGCGCGTCATGATCATGGCCATCGTCGCCATAGGCCCGCCGATAGGTCGCCGGAAGATGCAGGAGCGGCACGGAGGCGGCCTCGTCCGCCACGGCACGGGCCCGTTCGAGCCAGGGGGTCAGTTCCGGGCCGATCCAGAAAATCAGATCGGCATCGGCAAGGGCGCTGGCCTGTGACGGGCGCAACTGAAAATCATGCGCGTCCGCGCCCTGATCCAGCAGCAGAACGGGGCTGCCCACCGTGTCCATGACAGTCGCCACAAGCGCGTGAACCGGCGGAATGTCGGTGACGACGATGGGGGCATTCGCGGCCGCCGTCGTGCCGGCCAGAAAGAGAAGGGGCAGGGCGGCAAGGGTTTGACGCATGGCAGGGCTTTCCGATTGCTCTTTCGAGAAGGGTATCGTATGTAATATCATAACATGTCAAGTGGGGGTGACTGCCGGCCATGTGCGCGACACCATCAGATGCCGGTCCGGGTCTGGCCTTTGCCGACCACGATCACAGCCATTGCGCGCAGGATACCCTGGCGCGCGCGGATGAACTGAGCGCTGAACGTGGCGCGCGGCTGACGCCCGTGCGGCGGCGGGCGCTGGAAATCCTGCTGGAATCGCATCGTGCAATGGGGGCCTACGAGGTTCTGGAACGGCTTGCCGAAGACGGATTCGGCAAGCAGCCGCCCGTTGCCTATCGCGCGCTCGACTTTCTGGTCGAACTTGGACTCGTCCACCGGATCCGGCGGCTGAATGCCTTTGCCGCCTGCACCCATCCCGGTGAGGCGCATGTCCCGGCATTCCTGATCTGCCGGCGCTGCGAGGCGGTGGCAGAGGCCCCGGCCGAGGCGGTCAGGCGCGCGATGGAGGCAGCATCAGCGGCACTCGGTTTTCGGATCGAGCGAACGAATATCGAGGCGCTGGGCCTTTGCCCGGCCTGTTCGGGGGCCGAACCGTGACCCTGATCGCCGCGAAGGGCCTGTCGGTGCGCCATGGCGCTGTCGTTGCGCTGCAGGCGGTCGATTTCGCGATCCGCCGGGGCGAGATCGTGACGGTCGTCGGCCCGAACGGGTCTGGGAAATCGACACTGATACGCGCGCTCATCGGACTTGAACCGGCGGCGCGGGGGCAGGTGGACCGTGCCCCGGGTCTGCGCATCGGCTATGTGCCGCAGCGGCTTCATGTCGACAGGGTTCTGCCCCTGACCGTGCGCCGCTTCCTGTCCCTTCCGCACAAGGTGACGGATGCGGAGGCCGCCGGGGCGCTGGCGCGGACCGGTGTTGCAGGGGTCGAGGCCCGGCAGATGGCCGACCTGTCGGGGGGGCAGCTGCAAAGGGTGCTTCTCGCACGCGCGCTGCTCGCCCGGCCGGATATCCTGATCCTCGACGAACCGACGCAGGGTCTGGATCAACCCGGCGTGGCGGCTTTCTACCGGCTCCTTGAAGATGTCCGGGCCGAAACCGGGGTTGCCGTCCTGATGGTCAGCCACGACCTCCATGTGGTGATGAGCGCATCAGACCGGGTCGTCTGCCTGAACGGGCACATCTGTTGTGAAGGTGCCCCGCGGGTCGTTTCCGCCGCGCCGGAATACCGCGCGCTCTTCGGTCTGGGAACGGGCGGGGCGCTTGCGCTTTATCGCCACGATCACGACCACGATCACGACCACGATCACGGCCACGATCATGACCACGGTCATCACCACGATCATGGCCATCGGCACGACCACCACACCCCGGAGCCCGCAGATGGTTGACGACTTTCTCCTTCGCGCGGCGCTCGCGGGCCTTGGGCTTTGCGTTGCGGCGGGTCCGCTGGGTTCTTTCGTCCTGTGGCGGCGAATGGCCTATATGGGCGATGCGACTGCCCATGCCGCGGTGCTTGGCGTCGCACTTGCTCTTGCCTCTTCGCTGCCGATCTATGCGGGCACGCTTTTCGTGGCGCTGGCGATGGCGCTGGCGGTGACGCTACTCGGCAGCCGGGGCCATTCCGCCGATGCGAGCCTTGGGGTGCTGTCGCATTCGGCACTGGCCATAGGACTTCTGGCGATTTCCTTCCTTCCCGGCGCGCGCGTCGATCTGACGGCCTATCTCTTTGGCGATGTGCTGGCAGTCACGGGGCGTGACCTGATCTGGATCTGGGGCGGCGCGATTGCCGTTCTGGCGCTTCTCGTCTGGCGCTGGGATGCGCTTCTGACCGCCACCTTGAACGAGGAGCTGGCCCAGGCGGCCGGCTTCGATCCGCGCCGCGAACGGCTGGTGCTGGTTGTCACGATGGCGCTCGTCATTGCGGTTTCGGTCAAGATCGTCGGTGCCCTCCTGATCGCGGCGCTCCTGATCATCCCTGCCGCCGCGGCGCGTAGCCTTGCGCGCAGCCCCGAGGCGATGGCAGGTCTTGCCACCCTTGCCGGTGCAGCGGCCGTTCTTGCCGGGCTTTGGGCGTCGCTGCGGTTCGACACGCCCGCCGGCCCTTCAATCGTTGCCGCCGCCGCGGGCCTATTCGTACTCGGACTGATTGCCGGCGCGCTGAGACGTGGCTAAAGGGAACGAAAAAGGCCGCCGGATGACAAACCACCTTTATGACGCGCTCTTCGCACCCCATGCCGGCAGCGAGCGTGATTTTCTGCGCCTGCCGGACGGCGGTTCGGTCAGCTACGCTGATTTCCTGCGTCGCGCTGCGCAGGCCGCAAATGGGCTGGCCGCGCTCGGTCTGCGGCCCGGCGACCGGCTGGCGCTGCAACTCGACAAGAGCGCCGACATGCTGGCCGTCATCGCCGGGGCAATTCAGGCCGGTATCGTCTTTCTGCCGCTGAACACGGCCTATACGGCGGCGGAGCTGGACTATTTCGTCTCAGACGCCGGCGCGAAATGTCTGATCTCGTCGCCACGCGCCGAACCGGCGCTGATCCCGATCGCAAAGGCCGCCGGGGCGATACTCAGAACGCTCGATACCGACGGGTCAGGCTCTTTCGCGGCACTGATGGCGGAAATGGACGGCCAATTCGCCCCGGTAGCGTGCGGCAGGGACACATTGGCCGGGCTCCTTTATACATCTGGCACGACCGGGCGGTCGAAAGGCGCGATGCTGAGCCATGGCAACCTTCTGTCGAATGCGGAGGTCCTGAAGGACTACTGGCGGTTCACCGACCGCGACGTCCTGCTCCATGCGCTGCCCGTCTTTCACACCCACGGCCTTTTCGTCGCGACCAATGTGGCGCTTCTGGCCGGTTGCCCGATGATCTTCATGCCCAGGTTCGACACGGATGCGGTGATCCGCCATCTGCCTGAGGCGACGGCGATGATGGGGGTGCCGACGTTCTACACGCGGCTTCTGGACGACCCGCGCCTGACCCGCGATTTGGTGGGCAAGATGCGGCTTTTCGTGTCCGGCTCTGCCCCGCTTCTGGCCGAAACCCATCGTCAATGGGAGGCGCGCACGGGCCACCGCATTCTGGAACGTTACGGCATGACGGAAACCAACATGAACACGTCGAACCCGTACGAGGGCGACCGGCGCGCGGGTACAGTCGGGTTTCCGCTGCCGGGAGTGGAGTTGAATGTTTGCGACGAGGCCGGTCATGCCCTGCCCAAGGGCGAGATCGGCACCATCGAGGTGCGTGGCCCGAACGTTTTTCAGGGCTACTGGAACATGCCGGAAAAGACGGCGGAAGAATTGCGGGCGGACGGCTTCTTCATCACCGGTGATCTCGGCCGCATCGACGCGGATGGCTATGTCACCATCGTCGGGCGCGGCAAGGATCTGATCATTTCGGGCGGCTTCAACGTCTATCCCAAGGAGGTCGAGCTGGCACTCGATGCGCTGCCCGGCGTGACCGAAAGTGCGGTAATCGGTGTACCGCATCCCGATTTCGGCGAAGCGGTCGTCGCGGTTGTCGTGGCCGAGCCGGACGCGATGCTTGACGTCGCCGGTCTGCGCACCTCCCTAGGCGGCACGCTTGCCAAGTTCAAGCAGCCGAAACACATCGCGATAGCCGCGGACCTGCCGCGCAATGCGATGGGGAAGGTGCAGAAAAACGTTCTGCGTCAGGAATTTGGCGGGATGTTCGTACCAAAGCCATAGGGACGGTGCCGGCCCACCTCAAGCTTCACCCGGCGAAAGATGCGAGCGCCGCCCGCAAGACGTTTGTGAACCGGTCGATGCGTTCGGCCGTCGCTTCGGCAAAACCGGTGATCAGCCCTTCCTGCGGCGGGCCGATACAGTAATCCGACAGCGCCGCCGTGCCGTAGCCCGCATCGCGGAGTGCCCGGACGATGCCCGCCTCGCCGCCCGGCAGGCGGCAGCCGAGTTGCACACCGCCCGATGGGTCGGGCAGGTCAAGCCCCGGTATGGCCCTCAGCGCCGCTGCCAGTGCGCGTCCGCGTTCGCCGTAGATACGGGCGATGCGCCGCAGATGCGCGCGGTAGCGGCCGCTGTCCATGAATTCGGCCAAGGCCGCCTGCGCATGGATGTTGACGCCCAGCCCGAGATTACGCTGGGCCGCCCGCAATGGCCCCGCGATATGGCGCGGCGCGACGATCCAGCCGATCCGCAGCGCGGGCATCAGCGCCTTTGCGGCGGTGCCAAGGGCGATGACCTGATCGGGCGCATCCCCCTGCAGCGCGGCGATTTCGCGGCCCTGCCAGTGAAACTCGCTGTCGTAGTCATCCTCGACAAGCAAGGCGCCGGTGCCATTCAGATAGTCCAGAACCTGTCCCCGGCGGCGGAGTGACAGGCGATGCCCCATCGGGTACTGGTTCGCCGGTGTCAGATAGACAAGCCGTGCGGGCGGTGCGCCGGAAAGATCGGCCCCCTCGGCGTCGACTGGCAGGGGGCAAAGCCTCAATCCCGCGCCGCGAAAGGCATTGCGCGCACCGGGATAACCCGGCTCTTCGATCAGCGCCATATCGCCCGCCTCGGCCAGCGCAAGCGCCAGAAGGCTCAGCGAGGCCTGGCTGCCGGGCGTGACGAGTATCTGGTCAGGCTCGACCTGCATGCCGCGATCGATCGTCAGCCGACGCGCAAGAACCGACCGCAATGCCGGAATGCCGGAATAGTCGGCATAGGCGAATCCAGCCCCCTGCCGCCGACGCCCGGCGCGACGAAGGTGCATGGCCCATTCATCACGGGGAAAGAGCGTTTCGTCCGGATGGCCCGGCGCCATGATCCCGCCGGCGCTTCGGCGTATGCCGTCCCTTGCCCAGCCCTCGCCCCGCGCGCTCAGACCGCCGCGCGCGCCTGCGGACGGCAGCGCGGCGCTATCCGACACCTTGGGCGGCAGAACACGCGGGGCCGCACCATGCCGGATGTCGACGGCCCCTTCCGCCCGCAAGAGATCATAGGCTGCATTGACGGTATTGCGCGACAGGCCAAGCGCTATGGCGGTTTTTCGCGACGATGGCAGCGACCCGGTTGCCCGCCCGGTGCGGATGGCGTCGAGCAGCGACCGGTAGAGTTGCACCGCAAGCGGCGTGGGCAGGTCCCGGTCAGGTGCAGCAATCGTGGTCAGCAAAAGTGGTGCCATAAAATGTCAACTATCTGGAACTTCCATAGAACCATAGGCGACTCTATGTCTGCCCGCAACAAGACCGGAGGCTCCATGTCCAAACCACCCGCCTATGCCAAGATCAGAAAGGCCAACCGCAAGATCGATGACGTCGCAATTGCCCATGCGATTCTCGATCAGGGACTGGTCGGCCACGTCGGCTTCATCGCCGAAGGGCGGCCGATGGTCATTCCCATGGCCTATGCCCGTGATGGCAATCGCCTTTATATTCACGGGGCCTCCAAGACCCGTGTTGTCGCCAAGACCGGCGACATGCCGATGTGCCTGACGGTGACGCTGATCGACGGGCTGGTTATCGCGCGATCAGCCTTCAATCACTCGGTCAATTACCGATCCTGTGTCGTCCACGGCACCGCCCGCAAGGTGACGGAGAAGGCGGAATTCGACCGGGCGCTGCGCCTCATCACCGAACACCTTTTGCCGGGGCGGCATGATGAGGTCCGGGCGAATACCGGGCAGGAGGAAAAGGCGACGGGCGTCCTCGCGCTCGATATCGAAGTGATGACGGTCAAAGTGCGCTCGGGCCCACCGGTCGATGACGAGGCCGATCTTGTCGCCGGGGGCTGGGCTGGCGTGCTGCCGGTCGCGACCGCGATGGCGCGGGGGGTGCCGGATGGCCACACGCCCGCCGGCATGGCGGAACCCGCGAGCCTTGCTGCGGCACGGGCAAAGTTTCTGGCGTGACCCTGCCGGATCGCCGGCCGCCGTCGTGACCTGGGCTCAGCGCCCGACGGCGGAATAGGCCTCGAACCCGGCCGCCTTGGCGTCGCGCGGCGAATAGACGTTGCGCAGATCGGCCATGCGCGCATGCTTCATCAACCCGGCGAGGCGGGGCAGGTCGAGCGCCCGGAACTCATTCCATTCCGTCAGGATCACCACGACATCGGCGTCTTGGGCGGCCGCATAGGCATCATCCATCCAGGTCACGCCGGGCAGAAGATGTTCCCCTTCACGCCGCCCCTGCGGGTCAACGACGCGGACCTTCGCGCCATTGCCGACGAGAACGGGCACGATGGTCAGCGACGGCGCATCGCGCATGTCATCGGTATTGGGCTTGAACGTCACGCCGAGCACGGTGACGGTCTTGCCGTTCACAGATCCGCCGCAAAGGTCGAGCACCTTTTCCACCATCCGCCGTTTGATCTCGTCATTGACCTTGATGACGGTTTCGACGATCTGCATGGGCGCGGCATATTCCTGCCCGATCCGCGCAAGTGCCTGCGTATCCTTGGGAAAGCAGGAACCGCCATAGCCGGGACCAGCATGCAGAAACTTGTTGCCGATGCGGTTGTCGAGCCCCATGCCGCGCGACACCTGCTTCACATCCGCGCCGACCTTTTCGCACAGCCGGGCGATTTCGTTGATGAAGGTGATCTTGGTCGCGAGGAAGGCGTTGGCCGCGTATTTTATCATCTCGGCGGTTTCCAGATCGGTGTAGAGGATCGGAAAATCGCGCAGGAACAGCGGGCGGTAAATTTCGCCCATCACCTTGCGGGCACGGTCGGAGGTGACGCCGACAACGACCCGGTCTGGGCGCATGAAATCGTCAATGGCCGCGCCTTCGCGCAGAAATTCCGGGTTGGAAGCGACATCGAAATCGGCGTCTGGTGCGGCCTTGCGGATGGCCTCGGCCACGGCCGCGTTCGTGCCGACGGGGACGGTCGACTTCGTGACGACAACGGCATAGCCGGTCAGCGCACGGCCGATTTCTTCGGCGGCAGCCATCACATAGGTCAGATCGGCATGGCCATCGCCACGGCGTGTGGGGGTGCCGACCGCAATGAAGACGGCATCGGCCCCGTCGACAGCGGCAGCAAGGTCGCCCGTGAACCGCAGGCGCCCTGCCGCGACATTCTTGGCCATCAGCGTATCGAGTCCGGGTTCGTAGATCGGCACCTGACCGTTGAGCAGCATGTCGACCTTGCGCGGGTCCTTGTCGACGCAGACGACGTCATGACCGAAATCGGAAAAACAGACCCCGGATACAAGACCGACGTATCCCGTTCCGATCATCGCGATTTTCATGATATGCCCTCGTAAAATACCTGCGCCGACATGGTACGAATGCCCCTGTGCTGTCAACGGTCGGGCCGGCCTCGATTGCGGCAACCCCCCAAATTCGCTAGGCTCTGTGCACAGTAGGCAAGAAATGGCGGGCTTGTGTCCGTTCAGGCAAGGGGCGGCGTCGTGGCGGGAAATCCCGGTCGGTCAGTGGCGTTCATCGTGTCGGCTTGGCTTCTGCTGGCCACGGCTGCGGCGTCATGCACGCGCCCATCGCCATCGGGCGACCTTCTCGCCATTCCCTCGACCGGCGGGCTGGACCAGCGGCGCATCGACGCGGCGATCCGTGCCGAGGTCAATTATGCCCGCTGCCGGAAAGGACTGGCGCCGCTGGAGGCATCAGTGGCCATGATGCAGGTCGCGTCGGGCCATGCGAAATGGATGGCGCGGTCGAGACAACTCACGCATGCGTCGACGGTGGCGGGGCGGGCCAGCACACGCGCCCGCATCAGGGCAACCGGCATTCCGTTCCGCGCCGGGTCTGAAAACATCGGTCTTGTCGCGCGCTATCGCATCGACGGGCGCTCCTTCCGGATCAGGGATGCGAAGACCTGCCAGTTCGCTGACGGGTCGGGTCAAACGATACCTGCCCACAGCTACGCCTCGCTGGCCAGCTATGTCGTTGAGTTGTGGATGAATTCGCGATCCCACCGGAAGAACATCCTTGACGGGCGCGTCCGGTGGATGGGGTCAGGCGCGGCGCTCGACCCACGGGGGCCTCATTGCGGGTCCTACTATCTGGCGCAAATTTTCGCGGGCTGACTACGGTTTATCGGCAACAGTCATCGGCGGGATGCGGCCAAGGCGAGGGATTTTTTCTTTTCTTCTTAGGGGGATTGTGGTTGAGTCGCCCCGAAGCTGTCGGCGCATGGCGGCTTGAGTTGACAAGAGCGGAGAATTGAAATGAAGAAAATCGCTACCCTCGCCCTGGTGCTGGGCCTGTCGGCCGGCGCTGCCGTTGCCGGTGGATATTCCGAACCGATGGTTGAAGGCGACCCGATCGTTGCGGCTGGCGCTAGCTCGTCTGGCAGCGGTCTGCTGATCCCGGCGCTTCTGCTGCTGGGTGTTGCTGCGGCGGCTTCGTCGGGCACCTGATCGAAACAATCTCCGGCAGGCCGGGGACGTTTTCAGGCAAGACATTCAAAAGGCCAAGCGGTTCCGCCGCTTGGCCTTTTGTGTTTCCGAAACGCGTTGTGTTCGATTGCCATTCGCCTAGGCCGCGGCCGGGCTAATGGCTTTCGCCCCGGACGAGCTGAATACCGGCATAGCCGAGCGCCGGGCCGATCCACTGCCGTGATCGCGCGATTGTGCCGTCCCGTGTCACCCAATAGGCGTTTGTGACGGTCAGACCAGTCGACCGGCAAGTTTCGTTCAGAATTTCAGTCGCGTAGGTCGTCCCGGCAAAAGCAAACTGCTCTGACCCGCCGCGTTTCAGGCTGCAGGTCATCGGCAGCGGTCTTTCCAGACCTTCGCCGTCCAGATATCGGTTGGCACGCTGATACTCACCTTCGGCCCGCTGGGCGATAAGCGTCGCCGCACTACCCAGCTCGGCCGACATCAGGTCATGGCCAAGTCCGCGTGTGGCAACGAGAAGACCGCCACGGAAGGTCATCGTCTGCTGGGCGGGCGAGGCATAGGTGAGATTGGCACCGTTCCGGCCATATTCGCCCATGGCCGATACGACACCGGATTTTTCCATCCCGACCATGATCAGCGGCCCGGGGAAGGACGCCATGGCGGTTGAGGCAAGCGCCTCCGGGTCCGGCGCAGGGCCGGGACCTTTCTTGCGCGCGACGAGCCTCGCCTTGACCGACTTGGCGACATCGAGCGCGATTTTCGAACCTTCCGTGCGCGAGGTATCGTTGCCGCAGGCGGTCAGCACCAGTCCGGCCGCGAGGGCCAGAACCGGAAGGACAAGGCGCGCCGGTTGCCGGGAAGCCCCGCGCATCACCGCCAGAACCTCCCCCACTGGATCTGCATGTCGCCCTGATGGGACTGGCGGATTGTCTCATAGAGCCGACCATCCACGTCCAGCCGCGCACCGCCGTCGCGATTGAGGGGCTTGATGACCGTGGACACGGTGTTGGCCGAAGGTTTGCCAGTCGTCCAGGAAACCGGGATCGTCAGGCGGATGCCCTTGTCGAACGAACCTTCGCCAAACTCTGCGGCAGAGACATCGGTGAAGGTGGCAAAGGCGCCGACCTTCCAGCCATTGGCAAACTCGCGGTCGAGCGAGAATGTCGCGCCCCAATCGCCGACAAGGTAGCGGCCGACGTCGACCTGCCCGGCAAAGCCCTTGCCGAAATCGTAGTAGGCCGAGGCATGCCCGGTCACGACATCATAGTCGCGGAACGAGAACATGGTGTCGAAGTCGCGCTGTTTGACATAGTTCAGCTCCGCCCCGAGCGCGAGGCGGCTGTCGACGGGTTTCCAGAGCAATTCGCCCGAAATGCCGCCATACATCCGTTCGAGAAGGCCAACGGTAACGCGGCTGTAAAGGTTGGGGGCAGGGCGGTCGTACCAGGAAAAGGTCAGGCGATGAATGCCGGGATCGCCCTGTTTCTGATATTCGACGAGATCGGAACGCACATGGTAAAGCGTCGAGTCGGAGGCCCGGGTCGACTCGTCCAGATTGCCGACCAGCGTCTTGCGGATCACGCCGGACAGGACAAGACCCGGCGCGAATTCATACTTGCCCGACAGCTGCAGCCCCACATCGGCGCGAAATGGGTCGTCCGGGTCAAAGACGCTGGCCTCGCCATAGGGCGTCAGCGCCCAGACGAAGCGCGGGTAGACATCCGGCGTCGGCACGAGACCGGCGGAGGGTCCGTTCAGCGCATCGCTGAAGTGCGACGCGTTCAGCATCTCGAACGCGGCCTCGTTTTCCAGCCTTTCGATGTCTCGGCGGGACATCGTGACCGAGGAGGTGGGCATTCCCTTGACGACGGAAGTGATCACGAACGTTTCGACCGACGGTGGAACGGCGCGGGTGATGGTGCGCGCCGTGCGGCCGATGGCCTGCGGATAGGCCAGATAGCGCTGGTTGCGGATGCGTACCTCGACCCGGCTGGCCGAAAGTGCCATGCTCTCCAGGAGGATACCATCCTTGGCCAGTGCCTTCGACAGGGCGGCCTGAACGCCGGGATGAACCTCGGGATCGTTGACCCAGTCTGTCGCCCAGGCCCCCGGGACGACCGACGGCGAAGGCCGCGGGCGGACCGGCAGTGGCGCGCCCTCAAGTCCGCTTGGCGCGGGCGGGCGCCGCGGGTCGATGGCGAGGTTGAATTGCAGGCCCACTTCGGAGCCGTAAAGGTAATAGCCGCTGACGCTGAAAGACCGGTTCACGGCATAGTCGAAGCCGAGATTTACCGAGGAATCGCGGGTAAAAGTACCCGCAGCGGTCTCGGCGGCGTAAGCGTCGGAGGAATATTCGGCCTTCAGCGTCAGCTTGTCGTTCGCCTGCCAGGAAAAGCCGAGGAAGGGCGAAACCGGCCCCTTGAACCACTGATCCGTATTCGCCTTGCCACCTTCGCCGAAGTCGAGCGGCGGTCGTGCCCCGAAGGGGCTGCCGATGGAGCCCTTGCTACCAAGCCGGCCCCAGCCGAGACCGCCAGTGACGCGCAGACGCGGCGTTACGGTCTTGGTCGCAACGACATATTCGGAGGAATAGATGCCTGTGCCGATGAAGTCGCGCAATCCGATAGCGATGGCGGGGCGCATGCCCTTTTCATCGACAATACGGTAGTGAATGTCGAACGACCGGTCGTAAAGGGCTGCACCACCGGTAAATATCCCAGGAACGCGGGAATAGCGGAAGGCCCCGGTCAGCCGATCGGTTACCTGAAAGGTGGCCGACAGGCGCATGCCGCCGCTGAAGCGGAAGACGGAGGCCCCGAGCATACCTTCGGGCGCGCTTTCGGCCGTCGGCATATCAATCAGGCCGGGCAGGCCGAAGGTCCCGCGGCTTTCGGACAGCATCGGGTCGGCGATGACCTGCGCGGCAGGTATCGAAACCGCAAAGATTGATGCCAGAATGATGCCCTGTCGCCTGTTCAAGAAGCCCTCCACGTGCTTTGGCGCCACTATACATAGAACAGTGGCCGCTTCGAGGGGATATGGGTTTGTGGCGGGTATTTCCGGCAACAAGCCGCTGCAACTAGGGCAAAAAAGCCTCAGAACCGGGTGCTTCGAAATGGGCTGGGGTCGATTGCCGGCGTGCGACCGGCAATCAGGTCGGCGATGATCGCGGCCGTTACCGGGGCGAGCGTCAGGCCGATATGGCCGTGGCCGAAGGCAAAGAGAACTTCCGCCCCCCGGCGCGAGGGACCGATAACCGGCAGGCTGTCGGGCAGCGACGGGCGAAACCCCATCCAGGTCCGGCTTGCCGCAGGAAGATCGGGAAAGATCGCCCGCGCCCCGGCGTCGAGCCGGTCAAGCCGGTGCTGCGAGGGCGGGGCCTGCAGCCCGCCGAGTTCCACCGTCCCGGCCGCGCGGAGGCGGCCCGTCATAGGGCAAAGGTAGAAGCCCCGCGATGTCGGACAAACGGGCCGCGACAGACGTGGTTGCGCCGTGTCGTACTCGAGGTGATAGCCCCGTTCGGTGTCGAGCGGGATCCTGTCCCCCGCGATATGGGCAAGCGCACGGGAATGCGCGCCTGCCGCGATGACGACCGTCTTCGCCGACCGCGGTCCGAGTTCGGTCTTCACCTGGACCCTTCCGGGCTCTCTCTCGATGCTAAGTGCGCGCGTCTGCACGAAGCCGGCCCCCGCCTTGCGGGCGGCATCGGCAAGGTGGTTCATCATCCGGCCCGGGTCGGCCAAGAAGACCGCCTTCGGGAAAAACGCGCCACCGCCTTCTGCCGGCGGCAGGTTCGGTTCCAGCGCGGCGAGTTCGCCGGGCGTCAGGAGTTCGACATGCACGCCGACGCTTCGCCGGTAGGCGAGGTCCGATTGCGCGCCGCGCAGCGCCGCGGCACGTTCGTACATGTAAAGGCAGCCGCTGTCCCTCAGCAAATCGCCGCCGCCAATGGCTGGGGCAAGTGTTCGCCAGCGTGCGCTGGCATCGGCAAGAAGCGTGGCAAGCGCCTCGGCATTGCGGCGGGCGGCGCCCGGCAATGACTGGCGCGCAAAGCGCATCAGCCAAGGCGCGAGCGAAAGCAGGGCGGCGCGGCGGATCGCCAGCGGCGAGTTCCGGTCGAAAAGCAGCGAAGGAAGGTTGCGAAGCACCTCCGGCGTGCCGACCGGCTGCACAGCATAGTCAGCGACTGTCCCGGCATTGCCATAAGATGCACCCGAGCCGGGCGGCTCGGGGTCGATGACCACGATGTCGCGACCCTCGCTGGCGAGCCTCTGCGCGATGGCAAGGCCGATGACGCCTGCGCCGACGACGAGGATTTCGCTGTCAGACCCGGTCATGGCATCCCCCGCCTGCTTTGATGCCCGACAGGCCCATCGCAGCGACAGGCCACGCGCCCGCCGCCCTACATGCAGGCCTCATAGAGCGCGCGGGTATTGTCGCGCGTCATCTCGACCGGGTTGCCGCCGCAGGACGGGTCTTCCAGCGCCATCTCGGTCAGCTCGTCCAGCCGCGATGCCTCGACCCCCATCGCCGTGAGGTTTTCAGGGATGGAGAGTTCAGACCTGAGCGCCATGACCCGCGCCTTGAAGCCGTCAAAGCCGCCCTTGATGCCCAGATAGGCGGCGGCCTGTTCGATGCGGGGCGTGATGGCGTGGCGGTTGAAGTCCAGAACCATCGGCATCACCACCGCGTTCGTCGTGCCATGATGGGTACCGTAGACCGCGCCGACGGGGTGGCTGAGCGAATGGATCGCGCCAAGCCCCTTCTGGAAGGCCACCGCGCCCATCGCCGCCGCGCTCATCATATGGGCGCGGGCCTCAAGGTCGGTCGGGTTGGCATAGACTTTCGGCAGGTATTCGAACACGAGCCGCATGCCTTCCAGCGCGATGCCCTGGCTCATCGGGTGGTAGAAGGGGCTGGAATAGGCCTCAAGGCAGTGGGCGAGCGCATCCATCCCGGTACCGGCAGTGATGAATTTCGGCATGCCCACGGTCAGTTCCGGGTCACAGATCGTGACGGCGGGCAGAAGCTTCGGGTGGAAGATGATCTTTTTCTTGTGGGTTTCCGAGTTGGTCAGAACGCCCGCGCGCCCCACCTCCGATCCGGTGCCCGCCGTCGTCGGCACCGCGATGATCGGGGCGATGGTCGCAGGATTGGCGCGGGTCCACCAATCGCCGATATCCTCAAGCTCCCAGACGGAAACCTTCTGATCGACCATCAGCGCGACCATCTTGCCAAGGTCGAGCGCCGAGCCGCCGCCGAAACAGACGACGCCGTCATGGCCGCCCGCGCGGTAAACCTTCAACCCGGCTTCCATGTTCATCTCATTGGGGTTCGGGTCGACCTCGGAAAAGACCGCGCGACCCAGCCCGGCGGCGTCGAGGATGTCAAGCGCCTGAGCTGTGATCGGCAGCGCGGTAAGCGCCTTGTCGGTGACAAGAAGGGGCTTCTTCATGCCGACCGCCTTGCAATGATCGGCAAGTTCCCTGATGCGGCCGGGGCCGAATTTGACGGCGGTCGGGTAGGACCAGTTGGCGGTAGGCGCGGTCATGGTTTCACCTTGCGGAAGTGGTAGGAACGGGGACGGGTGACGGACTGATAGCCGAGCTTGGAAAGACCGACGCCACGGCCGGTATCCTTGCAGCCGGTCCAGCAGATCGCCGGGTCGAGATAATCGGCGCGGTTCATGAAGACCGTGCCCGTGTCGACTTGCCGCGCGATGTTCCAGGCGCGGTCCTGATCCTGGGTCCAGAGGCTGGCGGTCAGGCCATAGGGGCTGTCGTTCATGAGGGCGAGCGCTTCCTCGTCGGATTTCACCGGCATGATGCCGACGACGGGGCCGAAGCTCTCCTCGGTCATCACCCGCATGGAGTGATCGACATTCACCAGAACCTGCGGCATGAGATACGCCCCGCCATCGTCGGCCGGGAAGTTCTGCCGTTCGATCAGGGTTTTCGCACCTGCGGCCACGGCCTCATCCGTCTGGGCGCGGACGGCGGCGGCGAAGCGCTTGTTGGCCATGGGGCCAAGCGTCGTTTCAGCGTCGAACGGATTGCCGAGATTCAGCGTGTTGACCCAGCTCACCGCCTTTTCGACGAAATCGTCAAAAAGCTTGTGATTGACGTAGATGCGCTCGATCCCACAGCAGCACTGGCCGGCATTATACATCGCGCCGTCCATCAGCGTATCGACGGCCCAGTCGATATCGGCATCCTCCATCACATAGCCGGGGTCCTTGCCGCCGAGTTCGAGGCCAAGTGCGGTGAAGGTCCCCGCCGCCGCCCGTTCGATGGCCTGTCCGCCGCCGACGGAACCGGTGAAATTCACGAAACCAAATGACCGGTCAGCGATGAGTTTCTCGGTCCCTGAATGGTCAAGGACGATGTTCTGGAACACTTCCTCGGGTACGCCTGCCTTGTGCAAAGCCTCGGCAATGCGGTCACCGACGACCAGCGTCTGGCTCGCGTGTTTCAGGATGACCGAATTCCCGGCGATCAGCGCCGGAACGATGGTGTTCATCGCGGTCATGTAGGGGTAGTTCCACGGCGCCACGACGAAGACGACGCCATGGGGCGCGAATTCGATACGACGGGCGAAATTGCCGCTTTCCTCGACCACCATCGGCGCCAGCGCCTCGGCCGCGATCCCGGCCATGAAGTTCGAGCGTTCATTGAGGCCGCCGAATTCTCCGCCGAAGCGCGTCGGGCGGCCCATCTGCCAGGCCAGTTCCTCGACAATCCGGTCCTTGTCGGCGTTGAGGTTGGCGACGCCCGCCTGCACCAGCTTGATGCGGTCGGCAAGCGGGCGGGCGGCCCATGCACCCTGCGCCGCCTTGGCCCGCGCCACGGAGGCGGCCGCAGCTTCCGGCGACAGGGGCGCACGTTCGGCATAGACCCGCCCGTCCACGGGCGAGATACATTGGATCATCTTGGTCATCTGGTCCTCATCAACAGGCCATCGCCATGACATGGCCTTTTTCAGCATAGTTCAGGATATTCCGGTCGCGGGTGACGACCCTGAGCCCGTATTCCCGCGCCGTGGCGACGATGATGCGGTCGGCGGGATCTCGGTTGATGCCGTCGGGCAGTTCGGTTGAGGCGACCAGCACGCGGGGGCCAAGCTCGGCCAGCGCAGCGCCCGATTTGGTCAGTATCTCCTCGAACCATGACAGAACCGGCCGCGCGACGCGGATGCGCCCGGTCGCCGCCAGCGTGCCGATTTCCCACGAACTGATGGGCGATATCCAGATTGGCGTGCGGTTTTCATGGGCCTCGTTGAGCTGCTCACCCAGTCGTTCCGCATTACATCCCGTAGCAGCCCAGATCACGGCGCAGGTATCGAGAAGGAGTGGAGCGCTCATGTCCGATCCCCGCGCAGCCGGGCTGCCTTATCGTCCAATAAGACATCCATTTCGTCATCCGAATAGGCTGGCTCAGTCAAATCGACGCCTTCCGGAATCGTAATCGTTCCCGCCATGCATCCAAGGAGGGGATGGTTGCCCGTCGGCTGAGCGCCACCCGAAGCAATCGTATCTGCTTTGTTCAGGCGCACGAAAACCAGCCGCTCCTTCTCCAGATCGACCTGCTCGGACTGATACCCGGCATCGAGCCAGCCGCGCGCCTGCACATGTCCGTGCGCTGAGTTGGCCCACCATGGCCGGTGCGAACGCGCAGAGTTCGGCAGCTCAAAACCAAGCAGCTTTTCGAGATCGGCAAAACTCATCGGAACGCGCCTCTCGGCGCGGGAGGAGAGATGATCGGTAAGGGCTGCATATTTGCTCACTGCGTGTTCCTTTCGCGAGGTACTTTCATAAAGTAATTCGCGAAACTATTACTGTCAATACTGTACTATAGTTACTATAACCTTTCAAAGCCCCGTTTCACTTCCCAGTCGGTCACGACGCGGTTCTGTTCGTGAATCTCCCACTCCGCCGCATGGACGTAGTGATCCACCACGTCGTCGCCGAAGGCGGCGCGCAGCATCTTGGACTTGTTCATCAGGCTCGCCGCCTCGCCCAGAGTATGCGGGATCTCGCGCACGCGCTTGGCGTGGTAGATGTCGCCGGTGATCGCGGGTTCCAGTTCCAGTTTCTGTTCGATCCCGGCCAGACCCGCCGCCAGCAGACCGGCGCAGGCGAGATAAGGGTTGAGGTCGGCCCCGCCGATCCGGCATTCGACCCGGATCGCCTTGGTATTCTCGCCGCAGACGCGGAAGCCCGCTGTGCGGTTGTCGAAGGACCAGACCGCCTTCGTAGGGGCGAACATGCCGACGACAAAGCGCTTGTAGCTATTGATATAGGGCGCGAGGCAGAGGGTGAATTCCCGCGCATAGGTCAGTTGCCCGGCCACGTAGTGGCGCATGAGGTCCGACATGCCATGCGGGTCCTTTTCGTCCCGGAAGGCGGGCTTGCCGCCCTTCCACAAAGACTGGTGGACATGGCTCGACGATCCGGCGCGGCGGTGGTCGTACTTCGCCATGAACGTGACCGCGCGGCCTTTCTGGAAGGCGATTTCCTTGACGCCGTTCTTGATGATGGCGTGCATGTCGGCGGTGTCCATCGCGTCGGAATACTTGGCGTTGATCTCTTCCTGCCCGACCTCGGCCTCGCCCTTGGAGTTTTCGATCGGGATACCTGCACCCCAAAGCCCGTTGCGGATGGCGCGCATCACGCTTTCTTCCTTGGTCGTGCCAAAGATCGAATAGTCGATATTGTGGCGGCCGAGGGCCTGAAGATTCTGGTAGCCCCGGTCGTTCAGGTCGTCGAAGCTGTCCTGAAAGAGGAAGAATTCCAGCTCCGTCGCCATCATCGCGTCATAGCCCATCTTCTTGGCGCGGGCGATCTGGCGCTTCAGGATCGCGCGAGGGGAGACGGCCACTTCCTCATGCGTGTGATGATCCAGGAGGTCACAAAGCACCATCGCGGTGCCTTCCAGCCAGGGCACATGGCGCAGGGTCGAAAGGTCGGGCTTCAGCACATAGTCGCCATAGCCCTTTTCCCAGCTTGCCGACTTGTAGCCGGGGACCGTGTACATCTCGACATCGACGGCCAGAAGGTAATTGCAGCAATGGGTTTCTTCCCATGCACCGTCAACGAAATGTTTCGCGACGAAACGCTTGCCCATCAGCCGCCCCTGCATGTCAGGAAAACAGGCGAGAACGGTGTCGATTTCCCCGGCGGAGACGGCTTTCTTCAGCGCGTCGAATGTCAGATTAGCGGGCATTCAGGTCTCTCCTCGTTCCTCTTGCAGGCCCGGATTCGGGCCCTTCACCGTCCTGCTGAATATTTGATCAAATTTCTCCGGATTGGGAAGGGGCGGCGAAAGACCTGCCGCCCCATTTGATATGGTCAGCCAAAGCTATAGGGAGGACCAGCTTTCTTCAGAATTTCGTTGTAGTCCTTGAAAATCTGAACGACCTTGGCCGATCGCTCGGACTGCTGGGCGATCTCGTCCCAGAACTTCGCGGCGGCTTCTTCGACAGCCACCCATTCCGACTGCGGAATTGTGGTGAGCTCCAGCTTCGTGCCGGTCGCACGTAGCTTGGCCTCGCCGCCCCAGTACCATTGGTTGCGGAATGTGTGCGAAGCTTCCAGGCACGCCGTGTAGAGTGCCTTGAGGTGCTCCGGCAGATCGGCCCAGGCCTTCTCGTTGACATAGTGAGAGCCGATCCAGGCGCCTGAGATGTTGTTGGTGGTGAAGTAGTCGGTCACATCCGCCCAACCCACCGTGTAGTCCTCGGTGATGCCCGACCACGACATGCCGTCAAGCTCGCCCGTCTGCACCGCGACCTCAGCATCTTCGTAGGGAATCTGCACCGGCACCACGCCAAATTGGGCCAGGAAGCGGCCCGCCGTCGGGAATGTATAGAGCTTCAGTCCGTCGAGGTCCGAGAGGCTGCGGATCGGTTTCTTGGTGTTGAAGTTGCAGGGATCCTGCCCGGCCGCCGAAAGCCAGACGACACCACCCGCCTCGGAATAGGCCTCGCGCCAGATGTCGGCGAGTCCGTATTGGGTGAAGAGCGTCGGGACGTCGAGCGCGTGCTTGGTCGCAAGCGGGAAATAGCCGCCGAATACCGCGATGTCGACCGGCGCCGCCATCGAGTCGTCGTCGGAATGCACCGCGTCAATCGTGCCGTCCTGCATCGCACGGAAAAGCTCGCCCGTGGGCACAAGCTGGTCAGCGAAGAACAGCTCGATCTCGAACTCGCCGTTCGCGGCCTTGTTGACCATGTCAACGAGCGGCTGGGACACGAACTGGCCGAGCGTCGAGCCGGCGTAGGTTTGCATTCGCCACTTAATCGGCGCACCCTGCGCGTGAACCGCTGGAGCTGCGAGCGCGGCCGCGCCAACCGCGGCGCCGCTGGTTAGGAACTTCCGTCTGGTAGTCATCTCTTCTCTCCTTTTCAGTTGAGGTTCGGTCCCTGCGTGGGATTCTCAGTTATTTGGTGTAGACGTAGTCAGGTAGCCAAAGCGCGATTTCCGGGAATATCATGACAAGCATCAGCGCCAGGATCATCACGCCCACGAAGGGGATGATCGAGCGATAGATGTCGTAGATCGAGATCTCGGGCGGTGCCATCGCGCGCATCAGGAAGAGGTTGTAGCCAAAGGGCGGCGTCATATAGGCAATCTGGCAGGTGATCGTGTAAAGGACGCCGTACCAGATCAGGTCGAAACCGAGCGCGCTAACCAAGGGCACATAAAGTGGCGCGACGATGACGAGCATAGCCGTATCGTCGAGGAATGTGCCCATGATCAGGTAGCTCAGTTGCATCAGGATCAGTATTTCCCAGGCGGAAAGTCCCAGCTTGCCGACGAAGAAGCCCTCGATCGCCTTGACCGCGCCAAGCCCGTCGAAGACCGCCCCAAAGGCAAGGGCGGCAAGGATGATCCACATGAACATGCAGGAGATGGCGAGCGTCTGCCGCGTCGCTTCCTCGAAGACCTTGCGGCTAAACCGACCTTTGATTATCGCGGCTGCCACCGCGGCGAGCGCCCCGACGACCGAACTTTCCACCAGCGAGGTATAGCCGGTGACAAAAGGCACCATCATGATCAGAAAGATCAGCAAGGGCAGGATGCCAGCACGCAGCAGCCGGAACTTCTCAGCCCGGCTGATCTGCGCCCGCTCGTCGGCCGGCAGAACGGGGCCGAGTTCGGGATTGAACCAGCAGCGGATGGCGATGTAGGCGATGAAGAGACCGGCCATCAAAAGTCCCGGGAAGACCCCGGCGAGCCACAGCTGCCCGACGGGCTGGCGCGCGATCATTGCGTAGAGGACCAGCACGACCGATGGCGGCACCAGGATGCCGAGCGACGATCCGGCCTGGATCACGCCGGTCACCATCAGCTTGTCGTAGTTGCGCTTAAGAAGCTCTGGCAGTGCAATGGTGGCGCCGATGGCCATGCCGGCGACCGAAAGCCCGTTCATCGCCGAGATCACGACCATCAAGAAGATCGTGCCGATGGCGAGCCCGCCCGGCACGGGGCCCATCCAGACGTGGAACATGCGGTAGAGATCGTCCGCCAGCCGACTTTCGCTAAGGACGTAGCCCATGAAGATGAACATCGGCAGCGTCAGCAGCGGGTACCATTTCATCAGCTTGATCGCGGCCGAGAAGCCGAGGTTCGAGCCGCCGTCGCCCCAGAGAGCCACCGCCGCCAGCACGGCGACAAACCCGATCGCTCCGAAAACGCGCTGACCGGTCATCATCATGACCATCATGGTCGAAAACATCATAATGGCGATCATGTCGTAGGACATCAGAGTTCTTCTCCGCGGAGACGTGCGACGTCCTTGAAGAAGAACGCGATTGCTTGGAGCAGCATCAGGAAGATGCCGATGACCATGATCACCTTGATCGGCCAGATGACCGGCCGCCAGAGCGAGGGATTACGCTCGAGAAACCCAGTTTGTGGCCAGGGGATCGTTAGGCCGAGAACTTCCGTGTCGACCCACTTCAGGCCAAGTGAATAGACCGTGGAGTCGTAGGCCCCCCAAAGAAGGACCACGAGGTAGAAAATCATTGCAAAGATCGAGAAGGCGTCAACCCAAGCCTTCGTCCGGTCCGACCAGCGGCCGTAAAGCAGGTCCATGCGCACGTTGCTGTCAAGTTGCAGCGAATAGGGCCCTCCCAGCATGTAGTAGGCGACCATGGTGAACTGCGCCATCTCAATCGGCCAGTTCGCTGGCGTCCCAAGGCCCTTGCTGACGACCGAATAGAGCAGAACCCCCATGAGCAGGTAGAGAAGATACATCGCGAACCGCCCGATACGGTAGTTCAGCGCGTCCACAAGCTTCACGTAAGTCTTGATCCAGTTCGGCATATCAGGCGGTCGCCTCCATCGACATCGGTGGGGTGATCCGTGTTAGCGCCGCGATCAGCACCGGGGCGAGCCGCTCGGCCATCGCCTCTTCCGCGCCGTCGTCGGCGATCAGGTCGTTGCGGATTTCCAGCATCACGTTCGCAAGCCCGTAGGGCGTGGCCTGAAGCCGCAAGGTATGCGTGACATCATCGGCGGCCGAATAGGGCGCATTCAGACGGCAATCGAGGTCGGTTCGCGCCACGGCCTCGGCAAGGACGGCTTCGGCAAGCGCGGGGTCGGCATCGTGGATGATGCCGAATTCCACCTCGCGCAGCTGGCCGAAATAGACGGGCGTGAAGCTGTGGACGGTGACAATGACCGGCCGCAGCCCCCGCGCCAGCCGTGCGACGATTTCCGCGTGAAGGTCTGCGTGAAAAGGCAGGTAGACGGCCTCCACCCTGCGACGCCGCTCTTTGTCTGTCAGACCGGTATTGCCCGGAATGTCATAGGTTTCGCTGCGTGCCGTCATCGCCCCCGCCGCATCGGGCGCGCGGTTGAGATCGTAAATAAGGCGGGAGACCTGGGCGGCCACCAAAGGCGCGTTGAGACGCTTCGCGAGGCCGCGGGCAAGTCCAAGTGCGCCGGGGTCCCAGGCGATATGAGCACGCCGAGCCGCCTCATCGAGGCCAAGCGTGCCGAATTCGGGCGGAAACCGGTTTGAGGCATGTTCGCAGACGATCAGGAACGGGCCGCTCGCAGACGGGTTTTCCACCCGTGCTACCGATGCGCCGACCAGCCCCATGTCGTGAGAATCCCCCTGATTCATGCTGTGATGATCCGGTCATGACAAGGCGCCTGTCAATAAGTTTTCTTTTGGGAAATTTCTGTTACAATCTTTACAAGGTTGGCCGCCCCGACGATCACCGGGGCAATTGGAGGAGACCGCGATTGGGCGCGTCATTTCCGACGATCGAACGGCAGATACGTGCATCCTTCGACCTGTTGACGCGGGCCGAACGCCAATTGGCCCAGCATGTCACACGCAACTATCCGGTGGCCGCGCTCGGTTCCATCACGGCGCTTGCCAAGGCCGCCGATGTGTCCACGCCAACGGTCGTGCGCCTCGTCCAGAAGCTCGGCTACAAGGGCTATACCGATTTTCAGGCTGCCCTGCGGGTCGAGGTTGAGGAACGGCTGATCTCGCCTTTGACCAAACACGACCGCTGGGCGGCCGGGGCGCCCAATACGCACATCCTGAACAGGTTTGCCGATGCGGTCGTGGGCAACCTTCAGGCGACGCTTGGCCAGATCGACCATGCCGATTTCGATGCCATAGCCCGGCTTCTTGCCGACAAGGACCGCAAGGTCTTTGCCATGGGCGGGCGGATCACCCATGCGATGGCCGATTACTTCGTTACACACATGAAGGTGATCCGGCAGGGTGTGACGCTGATTTCCGACATGTCGAACGCCTGGCCCCCCGCGCTGATCGACATGTCGCCGGGCGACATCCTTCTGGCATTCGATATCCGGCGGTATGAGAACAACGTCCTGCAACTGGTTGATATCGCGACTGATCAGGGGGCCGAGGTGGTGCTGATCACCGACCAGTGGGTATCGCCGGCGGCTGCCAGCGCGCGATACCGCCTTTCTGCCCATATCGAGGTGCCATCGGCCTGGGATTCGACCGTGGCGATACAGGTGCTGGTCGAAACGCTGCTTGCCGCGGTGCAGACCCTGACCTGGGAAGAAACACAGGCGCGGATGAAGCGGCTTGAAGAGCTCTATGCCCGGTCGCGGTTCTTCCGTCGGGGCAAGTAGCTCAGATCACCTTGGCCGGGCGATGGCGCATTCCCGTCAGCGCATTCAGGGCAATCGCGGCAAGCAGGATCGCGCCGCCGATCAGCGTGTCGGTCTGCGCATCCTCACCCAGAATGACCCAGACCCAGATCGGGGCAAGCAGGATTTCGGCCATGCTGAGCAGCCCGAGTTCGGCCGCGGCCACGACGCGGCTGCCAGCGGTATAAAGCGCCATGCCAAGTCCCAGCAGGACCGCACCCATTGCCATGGCGAGCAGGATCGAGGTCAGCGGCAAGGCAAAGCTGTCGCCCCGCGACAGGATGACGATGGCGGCGGCCGCAATCGACAGGACACCGCCGATCAGAACGGCGGGCAGCATGTCCGACAGGCGCCCCCAGCGCAGCGTGATGTTGAAGGCCGCAAATCCGCAGGCGGACAAGAGCGCGGCGATGCTGCCAAGCCCGGCGCCCGCCGACAGGCCCGCCCGCACCATCATGAAGACGCCGAGCGAGGCGATGGCAATGGCCGCCCAGGTTGCCGGGCGGACCGTTTCCTTCAGGATCGCCCAGGCCAGCACGGCGGTGACAAGCGGAGCCGCCGCAAAAAGGAAGACCGCATTGGCGACAGAGGTCGTCTGAATGGCAAAAATGGCGCCGGCGAAGGCAAGGACCAGACCCGTCGCACCGATGAGGCCCGGAACACCCGCCGCAGCGATCCGAGGCAGGGGCCGCCCGCCCGATCTGTACCAGATCACGGCAAAAAGGACCGGGACCATGCCGAGCGACCGGTAGAAGAGAACCTGCCAGGTCCCCGCATCGCCAAGGGTACGGATTACGAGCCCCATCAGCGACCAGAGGACGGCACCCGCCAACACGAAGGCAACGCTTCGTCCGTAGCCGATTTCACGTTGCATCCGCGTGCCCTCTTGAAAACATCGCGGCCAGACTGGCGCGCGCGGCACCGCCGATCTGTCGCAGTGACGACACCAAAGGGGGTCGGTTTCGGGCAGCGCCGGGGGGACGGATGTCAGTCGGCCAGCGGTTCGCGCAGCCAGCCGTCGGCAAAGGCCAGTGTCGTGCAGCCCGTAAAGCGCCCCAACCGTTCAAGCTCCGCTTCGAGCCGCGCCAGTCTGCCGCGCCCCATGGATATGCCATGCTCCGGCCAGAAGGCAGCAATCGCCAATCGCCTGTCAGCACGCTGGCATTTCAGGTCCACGCGCCCGATCAGGCGGTCGCCCTCCATGACAGGAAATACATAATATCCATATTTCCGCTTCGGCTCGGGCACGAAAACCTCGATCCTGTAGTGAAAACCGAATAATCGCTCCGTCCGGTTCCGGTCGCGCAGTGCCGGATCGAAGGGCGACAGGATGCGCACCCTTTGTGCCACATCGGGGACATCTGCCAACCTTGTCGCAACGTCCCGACGAACGAGACACTTGCGCGGGCGGCCATCGGCGCCTTCGACCTCGATCTCGATGACATCGCCCAGGGCGAACGCCCTGCCGCACCAGTCCTTGGCCTCCTGCGGTGTCACCAGATCCCAGAACGCCGCGATCTCGCCCGAAGTGGCAAAGCCGAGCCGGTCGAGCGCCGCGTTGCAGGCCCAGTCGATGGTCGCCTCCTCGGCCGGGGCCGGGGCGGCATGGGCCTCGGGATGGACCCGCTCCGTCAGGTCGTAGACCTTGGCGAAGTTGCGGCGGTGGCAGACAGACAACTCGCCCGACCGCCAAAGGTATTCGAGCGCGGTTTTCGACGGGTGCCATTCCCACCAGCCGCCCTTGCCACGCGTCTCGTCCTCGCCCACATCGCCAGACCCGCAGGGGCCGCCGGCGCGCACATGGGCCAGCACATCCTCCACCTTCGCGTGGAATTCCGATCCGTGCCAATTGGCCCAGCGGGCATGAATGCGTTCGGCATCGCGGTAAAAGCGCAGCTTCCAGTAGCGGAAGAATTCGGTCGGGATGACCGAGGCGTCGTGGGTCCAGTGCTCGAAGAGCGTCCGGTCGCGTTCGAGTAACCGGGACAGGTTGGATGGCCGAAAGCTTTGCCGACGCGACCAGAGGATCATGTGATGCGCGCGCTCGACCGTGTTGATGCTGTCGACCTGCACAAAGCCAAGCCGCATGATCAGCGCCAGCAGATCGTCACCCTTTGCCGGACCCGTCGGCGGCTCGATCAGCGCGTGACGGTCGAGGAAGAATCGACGCGCAGTACGGTTGTCGAGAGTCAGAAGGCTCATGCGCCCCAGGTCCGCTCCAAGAGCGCGAGCCAGTTGTCGCAGGCGATCTTCCGCAGAAGCGCATCATTGTAACCATGCGCGCGCAGCGCCTCGATAAGCCGTGGCAGGCCCGCGACATCGCCGATATCGGCCGGCAGCGACGCGCCGTCGAAATCCGAACCGAGCCCCACATTGTCTTCGCCCAGCTTCTCAACGAGGTGGTCGAGATGGCGCAGGACCGGGTCCCAGCCCGAAAAGGTCGACTTGCGCCCGTCTTCGCGCAGGAAAATGGTGGCGAAGTTCAATCCGACCATCCCGTTGCTTTGCCGGATCACGTCCAGCTGGCGGTCGGTCAGGTTGCGGGTCGACGGTGTGACGGCAAAGGCATTCGAATGCGTGGCAACAAGCGGCGCGTCTGAAAGTTCGGCGATGTCGTTGAAGCCCTTTTCGTTCAGATGAGACAGATCGAGCATGATCTTCAGCTGGTTGCATTCGTGGACCAGCCGTTTGCCGGCCTCTGTGAGCCCCGGACCGGTGTCGGGCGAGCCCGGATAGCGGAAAGGCACCCCATGGCCAAAGACGGTGGGGCGTGACCAGACCGGGCCGAGAGAGCGCAGTCCTGCCCGGTGCCAGAGATGAAGCGCGTCAAGATCCTCGCCAATGGCCTCAGCACCTTCCATGTGAAGGATCGCCGCGATCTTTCCCGCGGCAATCGCGGCACGAATTTCCGCTGCCGTGTGGCAAATGGCGAGTGTGCCGGTGCGTTCCATCCACAAGAGGTGCCCGATCATCGCAGCCGCAACCGGCTGCGCGACATCGGTGCCGATCAGGTCGTTCAGGGGAATGTCATAGGGCGGGGCATCCATCAGCGCCTCGGTATCGGGCGCGTCATGCGATTCCGGCGAAGAGATGTAGACAGCGAAAAACCCGCCGACAAAGCCACCCTGACGCATCCGGGGAAGGTCCAGATGGCCCTTGCCATTGCCTTTCAGCCAGATCTCCTCGCGGTCTTGCGGCGCGCGCAGCAGCCTCAGAAGAAAATCGTTATGGCCGTCGAAGACCTCTATCATGTCGCTGCTGCCTCGCTTCCGATGCCGATTACGTTCGCGGCGCGGAGCTTCGCCTTATTGCGGGTCCGCCGCAAGCCCGCAGAACACCGGATTGCGAATTGCGGCCAGCCGCAAGGCGTGTCTAGAGTGACCGGCGTCATGCCGACTGTCGGCAGCGACAAGAGACGAACCGAGGGAGGCCGAATGAAACTTGTCAGATATGGTTCGAAAGGACGGGAAAAACCCGGTATCCTTGATGCGGATGGCGGTGTGCGCGACCTGTCCGCCCATGTCGACGACATATCCGGCGCAACGCTCCTGCCCGAAAATCTTGCCCGAATTTCGGCACTCGATCCCGAAAGCCTGCCACTGGTGAGCGGTGCGCCGCAGCGGGACCTGCGCCTTGGCGCCTGTGTCGGCGGCATCGGCAAGTTCATCTGCATCGGGCTCAACTACGCGGATCATGCCGCCGAAACCGGCATGGCCATTCCCCCCGAACCGGTGATCTTCAACAAATGGACATCGGCGGTCTGCGGGCCGAATGACGATATCCTGATACCGCGCGGGGCTGAGAAAACCGACTGGGAGGTGGAATTGGCCATCGTCATCGGACAGGGCGGCGTCTATATCGACGAGGCGGAGGCGACCCGGCACATCGCCGGCTATTGTATCGTCAACGATGTCAGCGAGCGGGCCTATCAGATCGAACGTGGCGGCACCTGGGACAAGGGCAAGGGCTGCGACACCTTCGGCCCGATCGGGCCTTGGCTCGTCACGCCCGATGAAGTTGGCGACCTTGACCGGCTTGGCCTTTGGCTCGACGTGGATGGGAAAAGGTACCAGAACGGGTCGACGGCCACGATGATCTTTGCCGTTCCGTTCCTGGTGTCCTATGTCAGCCGCTTCATGTCGCTGCAACCCGGCGACGTGATCTCCACCGGGACACCGCCGGGTGTCGGTATGGGGCAAAAGCCGCCGGTCTACCTGAAAGGCGGCGAAACGATCCGGCTCGGGATCGACGGGCTTGGCGTTCAGACCCAAAGGGTCGTTCGCGCCGAAGGCTAGGTTGAACCGGCCGTGGGCCTGAAGGCTCAGGCCGGTTCCATCGCCGGCTTTGCAAGACCGAATTGCCCGGGGAAATGGCAGGCAACTGCGTGGTTCTGGCGGGTGAGTTCCGGTTTCTGTTCGGCGCAGCGTGATTGGGCGCGCTGACACCGCGTCCGGAAAACGCACCCCGATGGCGGCGACAGGGGCGAGGGCAGGTCGCCATCAAGCGGAATGATAACCTTTGCGCGTTCCGCCACGGGGTCGGGGATCGGCACAGCGGACAAGAGCGCCTGCGTATAGGGATGCTGCGGGTCGGCATAAAGTTCGCTGCCCGGCGCGACCTCCATGCAGCGGCCGAGATAAAGCACCATCACGCGGTCGGAGATATGTTTCACGACACTGAGGTCATGGGCGATGAAAATCATCGCGAGCCCCAGATCGCGCTGCAATTCCGACAGAAGGTTGATGACTTGCGCCTGAATGGACACGTCGAGCGCGGAAACCGGTTCATCGCAGATCAGAAGCTTCGGTTCCACGATCAGCGCGCGGGCGATGCCGATGCGCTGGCACTGACCGCCGGAAAACTCGTGCGGATAGCGGTTGATCTGGTTCGGCAGAAGACCGACCCGGTCCATCATCTTCTTGACCCGGCCCTTGACCTCGTCCCCCGAGAGCTCGGGTTTGTGGGTCCTGAGTGGTTCGGCAATGATCTGGCCCACCGTCATGCGGGGGTTGAGGCTCGCCAGCGGGTCCTGGAACACCATCTGAATATCGGCGCGATATTTCAGCATCTCGCGCTTGGAAAGTGCCAGAAGGTCGGTCTTTCCCTGCCAAATCGCCTTGCCGGTGCCGGGAACCATCTGAATGAGCGCGCGGGCAAGGGTCGATTTGCCACAGCCCGATTCACCCACGATGCCAAGCGTCTCGCCGGGGAAAAGCTCGAAATTGACGCCAGAGACGGCGTGGAGAAGGCGCGGCTTCGTCCAGGGCATGTCGCCCGCGCGCCGCAACTGAAAGGTGACGCGCAGGTCTTCGACGCGAAGCAGCGGTTCGGTCATGCGAGTTCCTCCAGCGTGCGATTACAGGCCCGCCAGCGGTCGGGCGCAAACTGCGAAAGCAGCGCAAGATGGTCAAGGCAGTCCTCGGCGGCAAAGTCGCAGCGCGGCGCGAAGGGGCAACCCTTTGGCGCGTTCGTCATGTTGGGCGGGCTGCCCGGAATGCTGTCGAGTACCTCGCCGTGCTGGTCAACGCGCGGGATCGCCTTGAGGAGGCCGCGTGTATAGGGATGGGCCGGGGTCTGAAACAAGGGGTCGACAGGGCTTCGTTCCATCACCTGACCGCCATAGAGCACGAGCACATCCTCGCAGAACCCGGCGACGACGCCGAGGTCATGGGTGATGAGGATCGTCGCCATGCCGAAATCACGCTGCAGATCGCGGAGAAGCGTCATGATCTGCGCCTGAACGGTCACGTCGAGCGCCGTGGTCGGCTCATCCGCAATCAGAAGCTCCGGCCGGCAAAGGAGCGACATCGCGATCATCACCCGCTGACGCATGCCGCCGGAAAACTCGTGTGGGTATAGCCCGACTCGCCCCTTCGCGTCGGGGATCTTTACCGCGTCGAGCATACGTGTGCATTCGGCGACAGCCTCGGCTTTGCCCATGCCCTTGTGGTGAATCAGTACCTCGGCCATCTGGTCGGCCACGCGCATGTAGGGGTTCAGCGATGTCATTGGATCCTGAAATATCATCGCGATCTGGTTGGCGCGGATCGGGTTGATGACATGCGGCGGGGCGTTCAGGATTTCCTTTCCAGCGAATTTGACCGACCCGGTCGCGGTCCCGTTCCGGGCGAGAAGCCCCATGATCGCAAAGGAAAGCTGGCTTTTCCCCGATCCGCTTTCACCGACGATGCCGAGCGTTTCGCCCTTGTCGAGGCTGAAGTTCACGCCGTTGACCGCATTCACTGTGCCATCGGTCGTGGCGAAGCTGACGCCGAGGTTGCTGACTTCAAGCAGTGCCATCTCAGCGGTCCTTCGGATCGAGCGCGTCGCGCAGGCCATCGCCGACGAAGAAGAAGGCAAAGAGCGTGACGATAAAGAAGAAAAGCGGGAAGGCGAGTTGCCAGAGTGTGCCGTAGTTGATGGTCTTGGCCCCTTCAGAAATCAAAGCCCCCCAGCTTGTCAGCGGTTCCTGTACGCCGAGGCCAAGGAAGGAGATGAAGCTTTCGGTGAGGATCATTAACGGCACTAGAAGTGTCGCATAGACCGCGACGACGCCGAGGAGGTTCGGCACGATATGGCGCCAGATAATGGTGAAAGCGGGCACACCGGTGGCCTGCGCCGCCTCGATGAATTCCTTATGCTTGAGGCTCAGGGTCTGGCCGCGCACGATCCGGCTCATGTCCAGCCAGGAAATAAGCCCGATACCCAGGAAGAGCATGAAGATCGAGCGGCCGAACATGACCAGAAGCAGGATCAGCACGAACATGTAGGGGATCGACATCAGGATATCGACGGCCCGCATCATGATGTTGTCGGCGCGCCCGCCAACATAGCCGGCCGTCGCGCCGTAAAGCGTGCCGACAATGACCGCGATGGCCGACCCGACGATGCCGACCATGAGCGAGATGCGGGTGCCCTGCACGGTGCGGGCGAAAAGGTCGCGACCAAGATCGTCGGTACCGAAATAGTGCCCATTCTCGAAGGACGGCCCGCCGAGATCGGCGATCTGGCCCATGACGCCGAAATCCAACTCCTCATTCGACCAGGCAGCGATGTAGTTGCCGAAAATGGCGAAAAGGCCGACGAGGATCAGCACGATCATGCCCGCGACGGCGGCCTTGTTATGGACGAAACGTGCCCGCGCATCGGCCCAGAGGGACCGGCCCTTGACCTCTTCGGCGGCAAGCCGGTCGCTGAGGCTCTTCATCTTTATCGTGTCAACAACCATGGGATCAGTACCGGATCTTCGGGTCGATCCAGGCATAGAGGATATCGACCACGAGGTTGAAGAGGATGGTGAGCGCACCCACCAGGATCGTCACGCCAAGCATGACCGCGTAATCGCGGTTGAGCGCGGAATCGACAAAGCTCTTGCCGATGCCGCCGGTGGAAAAATACATGTCCACCACGACCGAGCCGGTGATCATCGTCACAAAGGCGGGGCCGAGATAGGAGATCACCGGCAGCAGCGCGGGTTTCAGCGCATGACGCAGGATCACCTTGCGTTCGGGCAGGCCTTTGGCGCGGGCCGTCCGGATATGGTTGGAGTTCAGCACCTCCAGCATCGACGACCGGGTAATCCGCGCGATGGAGGCCATGAACGACGTGGAAAGCGCCACGACTGGCATGATCATGTAGGGCCATTGGCCGCCTTCCCAGCCGCCACCCGGCAGCCAGCGCAGCCAAAGCGTGAAGACCAGCACCAGAATTGGCGCCATGACGAAGTTTGGCAAAACCTGCGCGCCGATCGAAACCCCGACCGCAAGATAGTCAAGCCAGGTATTGTGCCGGATCGCGGCAACGACACCGAGTGTCACGCCGATCAGAACCGCAAGCGCGAAGGAAATCGACCCATAGGTCAGCGTGACCGGAAAGCCCTGGGCAATGATCTCGTTCACCGTCCGGTCCTTGTAGATGAAGGACGGGCCGAAATCGAAATGCGCGACGATGCCCCAGACGTAAGAGGTCATCTGTCTCCACAGCGGCTGATCGAGGCCGTACTTCGCCTCAAGATTGGCCAGAACCTGCGGGGGCAGGGCGCGTTCCTGCGTGAACGGGCCGCCGGGGGCCGCATGCATCAGGAGAAATGAGATGATGATGAGCAAGAGCAGCGTCGGAATGGCGATGGCCAGACGCTTGGCAATGTAGGAAAGCATGAGGGAACCTCACCGCAAGGATTGGGGCGCGCCCTGTCGGACGCGCCCCGGGATGAGCCGCCTCAGTTGGCGACGCGATACATGTCCTTGAGGTACCAGTTCTGCATCAGGTTGGTCAGGCTCATGCCCCGCATGTCGGGCTTGATCATCTCAACCTTGGTGTACTGATAGATCGGCGCGAAGGGCATGTTCTCCGCGAGGATCTGTTCGGCTTCCTTGTAGAGCGGCGCCGGGTCTGCCGCCGTCTTCGATTCCTTCATGACCTCGTCGTAGCGGTCATTGAAGAACTTGCCGTTGTTGTGGCCGGAATAGGAGGTGAAGAGGTCCAGATAGGTTGACGCTTCGTTGTAGTCGCCGCACCAGGCATAGCGGGCCACTTCGAAGTCCTGGTTCTGCATCTTGTCGGTGTGAACCTTCCACTCCATGTTGTTCGGCGTCATCTCGACACCCACCGACTTCCAGAACTGCTGCACCGCGATGGCGATCTTCTTGTGGCCTTCGGAGGTGTTGTAGTTCAGCGTCAGCTTCAGCGGATTGTCCGGGCCATAGCCCGCCTCGGCCAGAAGTTCCTTGGCCTTGGTGTTCCGCTCGTCCTGGGTCCAGTGCGAATAGTCGATGTCCGGCATTTCGAACCCGGCCGTCGCATGGTGGGTCCAGTTGTAGGACGGCGACTGGCCGCCCTGCAGGATCTTGTCGACGATGGTGTCGCGGTCGATGGCGTAGCTGAGCGCCTTGCGGACACGCACGTCCTTAAGCGCGGCCGGCCCTTTCGCCTCGTCCAGGTTGAACATGTAGATGTAGGAACAGGACTGCGGCACCGATACCGCCTGATCCGGATATTCCGCCTTCAGCTTCGGATACTGGCCGGTCGGAACGCTGGTCCGGTCGAGCTCGCCGGCGAGATAGCGGGTCAGCGCGGCGTTTTCGTCGTTGATGGTCAGCGCGGTTGCCTTCGTGATGATCGTGTTGGCGTCATCCCAGTACATCGGGTTGCGCTCCATCACGACTTTCTCGCCGAGGATATGCTCTTTCAGGACATAGGCACCGTTGCCGACGAGGTTGCCCGGCTCCGTCCACTTGTCGCCATTGGCTTCGATCACCTTCTGGCTGACCGGGAAAACCGAGGCATGGGTGGTCATCGACGGGAAGTAGGGCAAGGGTGCCGTGATCTTCACTTCGAAGGTCAGGTCGTCGACGGCGCGCACGCCCAGTTCATCGACAGGCTTTTCGCCGGCGATGATTTCCGAGGCGTTCACGATCTGCATCAGCTCGATATACCAGGCGTATTCCGAGGCGGTCGCCGGATCGGCCAGACGCTTCCACGCATAGACGAAATCGTTCGCCGTCACCGGGTCGCCGTTCGACCACTTGGCGTTGTCGCGGAGCTTGAAGGTGTAGGTGGTCTTGTCATCGGACAGTTCGTATCCGGTTGCGACACCGGGAACGAGGTTGCCGACCTGATCCTCGTTATAGAGGCCTTCGAAGAGCGAGCGCATGATGCCCGAGCCTTCGACGTCGGTGTTGATCTGCGGGTCCATCGACTTGATCGCGTCGAGGAGCCAGTAGGTATATTCCTGGTTCTCGGCCAGCGTATCGCCGGCCTGGACGTTTGCCGCGACGGCGGGAAGCGCGAGGCCCACGCTCAGGATCGTCGAGAGCAGTAGCTTGTTCATTGAAAGAACCTCCTGTTGTCATTTCTTGAATGCGGCCGCCAGAGGTGGCGGCGGGTGGCAAGAGCGTACCGTCCGCAATCCGCCGCACAAGACAATTGTGCATCGGCGGAACGCACACGTCGCGTCAACATGACGACAAAACCGAACAGAATGACGGGACGGGCGGGCCGATGCCTTTTTGGCAGGCGCGGTCAGGATGCCGCGTTCACGGCCTGAATCGATTGAAATTCAAGGCTCTGCGGGCAGATATTATCACGGTTTGGATGGCCGGGGATGAAATTGGCCCGTGCCGGGGCCACAAAAGACAATTCGGCGCGATGCGAAATGCAGCGCGCCGAATTGGCTTTGCTCATAGAGGTGCCAGAGGCAGATGCCGCCGCCGGGCGACTCAGTTGGTGCAGGGGATCTGGGTTTCGACGATCTCGCCGCCCTTGTTCGTCCGGATCGTGCAGATCTTTTCGGGTTCTGCTTCCGGCGCGGCGACTTCCTCGACAATACCGAGCAGGCTGTTGCGGTCGATTTCCACGGCACCGACCTCGGTCACATCACCAGCGCCGACAAGCGACAGGGTCAGCCGGCCGGTCTGCTGGGCCAGCGACAGTGCGGCGACCTGCTGCGGCGTGCCTTCGATCGTGACCGTGCGGGCGATCATGGTTTCCGCGCTCCGGTCGGCATCGGCGCTCTGGTCGATGGCGATCAGTTTCACCGCCTCGTCAATCAGCTTTGTCACTTCCTGGCCGCCGGCATTGCCGGTCCAGTAGACATCGACGCGGTCGCCCGGACGCAGGAAGCCGGACACGCCCGAGGACACATCGACATTGATGGTGAAGGCGCGCATGCCGGCGGAAAGGTTCGCGTTGATGCCGGCATCCACACCGGGTTCGGTGACCTTCGTGGCCAGCACGGGTTCAAAAACCTCAAGGCTGCGCAGGGCCGCACGAGGCCGCGTCTCGCCTTCCCAAAAAACCGGAACGATCTTCGGGTCGCCACCTTGCGGGGCGACAATGGCGTTGAAGGCGCCCTGCGGCACCTTGCCTTCCTGCCACTTGATCACCTCCAGGTCGGCGCGCGTCATCCGCTCGCCGTATTTCATGGCTTTCTTGGCGACGACGACATTGACGAGCCGCGGCGCATTCGCCTGCTCGATCGCCAGCCGGTCGCGTTCGGCCTGTGCCTGTTCGACATAGTCCTGCACCATGTAGACAGCGAAACCGGCAAGACCCAGCCCCAGAATCAAAACCAATCCAAAAACCAACCGCATGGTGTGTCCTTTCTTCTCTGAGGCGCGGGCACGGAATTTCCGCCCGCCGCGTGCCGCTGCCTCCCTGTCGCAGAATATTGTCGGCGAATACGGCTAAATGGTGGTTAAAGCGCGCCCAACCGGTGGAATTTGCCATTTTCGGAAACACTCGGACGGCAGCTACATTATGCGCGAAAGGCGCCCTCTTAAAGGGGCGCTTCCACCGCCGGCATGAACCTGCCGAGAATTCGTCGCGGCCGCGGGGGGCAGCGATCAGAACGTCGTGACGATCGACGCGCTGCTGAGATAGTCGCCCGCCTTCTGTCCGACGCTGGACATGTTGCCCTGAATGCCGGCCATGGCGACAGCCAGGAGCGAGCAGACGGCGGCGGTCAGGACCACCCAGTCAACAGTGACAGCGCCGCTTTCGTCGGCGGAGTAGTGCGATATGCGTGTCCACAGTTTCATTTCGTGCTCCGTCGTTTTTCCGAGAACCGCGCCCTTCCCGTGGCAGCCATTCTCAAGATTCCATTTCCAACCCAAGGTCAGTAAAGTATTTTTTCGTGTCATGATTGCGGCGGTGGTCGTTCATTTTCTTGTGCGGCTATGAACCAATTCGAAACAGTTCATTCGGAATACAGAAACAGCCGCAACCATCCGGCGTGAAACAGAAAAGCCGCGTTCCCGAAGGGACGCGGCTTTCTGAATTCGTGTCCGACCGATCAGAACGTGCTGACGATGGTCTGGCTGGACAGGTGGTTGTTGATCTTGGAGGTCAGCGAACCTGTGCCTTTCTTGACAGCGGCAAGAGCAGCAATGCCCAGGCCGACGACGGCGGCGGTCAGCACAACCCAGTCAACGGTCACAGCGCCGTCTTCTTCGTTGTTGAATTTCTTCGCAAGCTTGAACAGTTTCATTTTCGTCTCTCCGTTAGGTTTCGCTCGTTGCACTATCCGCAACGTGTCGCCCGGGGTTCCGTCTCCCGTCTGCGCTGCGGTATGTCCCTGTTCTGACGCCGAATCGTGACCCAAGTAGGGCGGAGATCGTACATTTTCGGTTCAAAATGAAGCGATCCGGAAACGAATGCTGTGGAAACGGCCCATTACTGCAGGTTGTTTTGTCGGGGCGTTCCGCGGGCGTGAGACAGGCAGCTGCGCCAGACAACAAAAAGCCGCGTTCCCGAAGGAACGCGGCTTTCTGAATTCGTGTCCGACCGATCAGAACGTGCTGACGATGGTCTGGCTGGACAGGTGGTCGTTGATCTTCGAGGTTAGCGAGCCGGTGCCTTTCTTGACAGCGGCAAGAGCAGCAATGCCCAGGCCGACAACGGCGGCGGTCAGCACAACCCAGTCAACGGTCACAGCGCCGTCTTCTTCGTTGTTGAATTTCTTCGCAAGCTTGAACAGTTTCACTTTGGTCTCTCCGTAAGGTTTCGCTCGTTGCACCATCCGCAGCGTGTCCTCCGGGGGTTCAGTCGGCCCGTATCCGTCGCGGCATGGATAATTTCTACCCATGAATCGTGTCTCAACTGCGGCGGAGTTCGTACATTTTCGTTGTTGCGCGAGAATTTCGGGAAACAAATCTCAGTCAGTGTTTCCGTTTCCGGGATAGTGTTCTACGCGGCCATCGAAGGTTGGGCTTGGCCGCAGTTCGGCGTTTTCGGCCGGCCTGGCGTTGATGCTGGCCTACATGGCGCATTAGGCATGAAAAAACCGCGTTCCCGGAGGAACGCGGTCTTTTGAATTCGTGTCCGACCGATCAGAACGTGCTGACGATGGTCTGGCTGGACAGGTGGTTGTTGATCTTGGAGGTCAGCGAGCCGGTGCCCTTCTTGACGGCGGCAAGAGCAGCAATGCCCAGGCCGACAACGGCGGCGGTCAGCACAACCCAGTCAACGGTCACAGCGCCGTCTTCTTCGTTGTTGAATTTCTTCGCAAGCTTGAACAGTTTCATAGTTGTCACTCCAGTTAAGGTTCGCCCGTTACACTCACCGCAGCGTGTCCTCCGGGCGGGTCCTCGCCAACTCCCGTATCCGTCGCGGCATGTCCCTAATTGGCCGGTCAAACATGGCAGGAGTTGGGCAAGGATCGTACATTTTGTGGTTGATTTCATTTTTCCGGATGAGACTTAACTATCTGAAAAATATATATAAATACTGGAATCTCCCTATTGCGATATGAGTTTTTCTGTTGCCAAAAGGCCGAATCTCCGCCGATTCGTCGCGCGTGATGGCCGGCGGGCTGGTGCCCGTGCGCCGTTTCTGGGAGAAGGAAGGAGCAGTCGGATACACAGTCGCGGCATGAGACGGAAGATGCGCAACTTGGTGACGCCAACCGGTCTGGCGATGGCTTTCCTCGCCGGGCAGGCCCTTTGCCAGACCACGCCTGTCGTTGTGGAGCCCTATCCCGATTTCACATTCAAGCGGATCGGCGCGCCTGCCGCGACGGGGCAGAAGCGGATTACCGTGCAGATCGACCCGGAAGAACAGCGCAGGCGGCTCGCATCAGGGTTGCCGCCGCCCGAACATCCGATTCCACGCGGCGGCGTCGCGCCCGGCCTTCTGCCCGACGGCGCGGAGGGTGAAACCGCCTATGACTGGTACTGGCAAGAGGTATCACCAGCGATCGGTGACAAGAACGGCCGGTTTTCCCAGGCGCTGGCGGCCCTAACGAAAGGACCGAACGGGCTAGGCGTGACGGCGCCGCGATTGCAGCACCTTCAGGATATCGCCGCCGTCCACGGGACGGAGATCATGAAGGCGACAATCGGCACCCAGGTTTCGCCCGCGCTGGTTTTGGCGGTCATCGGCATCGAAAGTTCCGGGCGCATCGACGCCGTATCGCCGGCAGGCGCGACCGGGCTGATGCAACTTATCCCCGCCACGGCCGAACGGTTCGGCGTGAGCGACAGCGTTGATCCCGTCCAGAACATCAAGGGCGGGGTGGCCTATCTCGACTGGCTGATGACGGAATTCGACCGCGACCCGGTTTTGGTGCTTGCGGCCTATAATGCGGGCGAGAATGCGGTTAAGTCGAATGGCGGCGTGCCGCCATTTGCCGAGACCCGGGCCTATGTGCCAAAGGTTCTTGCAGCATGGGCGGTTGCACGGGGGCTTTGCCTCACGCCGCCGGAGCTGGCAACGGACGGCTGCGTTTTCGCAGTGAAAGGATAGAACGCCCGATATGACTGAAGTAAAGCCGCTCGTCCTCGATGTCGACGGGACGTTTCTGAAGACTGACATGCTTTTTGAAAGCTTCTGGGCCGGTCTCGGGAAGGATCCGTTTGCCACGCTCCGTGCGGGCCTGACGCTGTTCCGGCGCCCAGAGCGGCTCAAGGCCGCGCTGGCCGAAATCGCGCCGATCCGGGTGGATCTGTTGCCGGTCAATCCGGAAATCGCCGATCTGGCGCTGCGCAGCCGCATGGCCGGGCGCGAGGTCATACTGGCCTCGGCCTCCGACAGAAGCCTCGTAGAGCCGCTGGCGGCGGAATACGGCTTTTCCGAACGCGTCTTCGCATCCGACCGGGGGCGCAACCTGAAAGGCAAGGCCAAGGCTGAAGCGTTGGTCGAAGCTTTCGGGGAAGGCGGTTTTGACTATGCCGGCGATTCCTCGGTCGACGTGGCCGTCTGGGAGCATGCGGAAAACGCACTTGTGGTCGGGCATGTGCCATCGGCGCGCGCGCTGACGGCGCGGGGGCAGAACATCGTCGAGTTTCCGGGCGGCTGGAACACACGCGCGCTTCTCAAGGCGATGCGCCCGCATCAATGGGTCAAGAACGTCCTGCTGCTGCTGGCCATGATTGCGGCCCATCGTTTCGAATGGGCGACGTTGCTGCCGATACTCTTCGGCATCGTCGCATTCTCGGCCGCCGCGTCTTCCATATATATAGTCAACGACCTGCTCGATCTGGAAGCTGACCGGCTCCACCCGACCAAGTGCCGCCGACCCTTCGCGAGCGGTCAGGTGCCCATCGTCGTTGGCATGGCGACCTTTGTGGGGCTTGCCCTTCTCGCCCTGGGGATCGCGCTGGCCCTGAACTGGGCCTTCTTCGGTGTGATCGTACTTTATATGGTGCTGTCGCTCGCCTATTCGCTGAAGCTGAAGCGCCTGCGCTGGGTCGATGTGGCCACGCTTGCCGCGCTCTACACGATCCGGGTCATCGCAGGCGCGGCCGCGGGCGAGGTCGAGGTGTCGATCTACATGCTGATCTTCATCTTCCCAATCTTCATCACGCTTGGCTGTGTGAAGCGGCTGACGGAACTGACACTCGCCAAGAACGACGAGAGGTTGCCGGGCAGGGGCTATGGCCGCCCCGACCGCGGCGACCTTCTCAACGTGGCCTGGCTTGGGACCATCGGTGCGCTGCTGATCTTTTTTCTCTATTCGATCAGCGATCAGGGGCTGGAGCTTTATCCGACAACCTGGATTCTCTGGGCCGCAATGATCCCAATGGCGCTCTGGCTGATCCGGATGGTCGCGCTCGGCTGGTTCGGCAAGCAGGACTATGACCCGATCGTTTTCGCCATGCGCGACAAGTTCGGCATTGGCATCCTGATGATCACGCTCAGCCTGATGTTCTGGGCGGCCGGGCTCTGGTCGCAGTGGTTCGGCGGCTAGGCCGCGCGCGGATCAGATCTTCATCTTCTTGAAGATGAATTCGGGGATGTGAATGATGATCAGCATGATGAAACGCCAGAAGAAAGGCGTATAGATCACGTTGCGGCGCTTCCTGACGGCTTTCTCGATGTCGGCCGCGACGGCATCGGGCGAGGCCACGAGGAAAAGCCCCGGAAGCCCCCAGGTCATTGCCGTATCGACAAAGCCGGGTTTCACGGTAACGACATGGCCGCCCGCGCGGGTCAGCCGGTTGCGCAGGCCCGAAAGATAAGTGTGAAACCCGGCCTTGGCCGCGCCATAGACATAGTTGCCGATGCGGCCCCTGTCGCCTGCGACGGACCCGACGCCAACCACCGTGCCGCTGCCGCGCGCCTCCATCAGGGGGGCGAGGAGCTGCAGGAGCCGGGCGGGGCCGGTGAAACTGTCGGTCACGACGCCGTCGATCATTGAGGGGTCGGCGTCGATGGCGGCCTGTTCGGGCATCGACCCGACGAAGACGGCGGCATTCAACTGGCCTTCCTCGCGGTCGAGCCGTTCTATCAGGGCAGCGAAATCCTTGGGCTTTCGGGCGTCGAAAGAAACTGCCTCGGCAAGGCGGGCGCCCCGCAGCGTGCAGTCGGACGCGATGGCGGCGAGATCGTCCATGTCGCGCCCGGCGAGCAGGACAGCCGCGCCTTCACCGGCGACACGGCGGGCAAAGGCCCGCGCCATGGCCGACGTGGCGCCGAGAATGATCCAGGTGCTGTTCATGCTGCGCCCCTCAGTTTCAGTCGCCGGACCAGATCGGTCGCCAGCTTTGCCGACGGATCGGCCGTGTGAACGACCTCTCGCCAGTCGTCCTGTTCGCCATACATGCCCATGACGCCGCTGCTGCGGGACAGGCTGTCCTTGGCGAAGTAGATCCGCCCCTCCGCCGCCCGGGTCATGTCTTCGAGCCGCTGGATAAGTTCCCGCGCCTCTGCCGTGTTGCGGAAATCGACGGCGAGCGTGTAGCCCTCCATCGGGAAACTCATGTATCCGGCGCGGCCCGGTCCCATCCGTTTCAGGACGGCAAGTGGCGAGGCAAGGCCGGAAGCAGCGATCGCCTCCAGCAACTGGCGCAGGGCCGGGGCCGCGCCGATGGGTACGACGCACTGGAACTGGTGGAACCCCCGTTTGCCGTAAAGCCGGTTCCAGTCATGGATCTTGTCGAGCGGGAAGAAGAAATCCGCAATCGGCCGCACCACAGTTCGACCACTGTCCGGCACGCGGCGGAAATAGGCGTTGTTGAAAAGGCGGACGACCGGCTTTGACAGCGCAAAACCCGGCGCGTTGAAGGGCACCTTCCGGTTGCGGACGCGCTTCGGCATCAGGCCGGACCCGGTTTCCCCTTCTTCCAATATGCCGCGGCCAAGTGCGGCCCCGGTCGCGGTGGCGTCGAGCCAGCCCACCGTATAGGTGGCCTTGCTGGCATCAAGAAGGGCAAGGAATTCGTCCCAGCCCTCGATCCTGCGTTCGGTCACGACCATCACGTCGCCCTTGCAGGGGATGAGTTGCAGCCGCGCCTTGACGATCACGCCGGTCTGGCCAAGCCCGCCTGCGGTCGCGCGGAAAAGGTCAGGCGTCTTCTTCGGCGTCACCTCCACGAAGCCGCCATTCTGCCAGAGCGTCAGGGCCACGACATGCTGGCAGAAACTGCCGACATGGTGGTGGTTCTTGCCGTGGACATCCTGACCGATGCAGCCGCCCACCGTCGCGAACCCCGTCCCGGGCATCACCGCCGGCAGCCAGCCGCGCGGGCCGAAGGCCGCTGCGATGTCGCCGATGTGCGCGCCGGCCTCGACATCGAGAATGCCGGTCTTGGCGTCGAAGGCCAGCATCCGGTCGAGCCGCGTCATGTCGATGACGCGCCCGCCGCTGTTCAGCGCGGCGTCGCCATAGCTTCGCAGCATCCCGATCGCGGGCGCGACCTCGGCGGCGAGGAGGCTTTCCAACGCGGCCATCCGTTCGGGCCGGGCGATTTCGCCCGTGGCGGTCAGGGCCCGCCCCCAGCCGGAATAATCAGCGGTTTTCCAGCGCATGGGCACCTCGTTTTGATTGCCGCTCGGCAAAGGGGAAGATCGCCGCGCCCAGGGCAATGGCGAACCAGAGCGTCGTTACGCGAATGATGGCCGTCGCAGGAACGGAGGTTTCAAGCGGAATGCCATCCATGGCCAGAAGCGCGATCATCGCTGCCTCGGCACCGCCGACACCGCCCGGCGCGCCGGTCAGGCCGCCGGCAAGCGTCGAGAAGACGAAAATGGAAATCGCCTTCCAGAGGCCGATATCACTGCCCATCCAGCCAAGAAGCAGGTGAAAGGCATAGCCCTCGGCCAGCCATCCCATGACGCCGAGCGCGGTCGCAACCGCAAGCGCCGGACCATGGCTGAAACGGTCGAGCGACTGGGCCGCGGCGCGTGCGCGCGCAAATAGCCGCGGGAACCGCCCGATGGCGCGGTAGGCCCATGTGACAAGCGCCGCCAGAAGCGAAGGACGGGTAACGGCGATTGCGGCGGCCAGCGCAATGATCGTGACCGGCACGGCCCCCCGGATCGCGCCGGCGGCAAGCGCCACCGAAAGCCCGAGGATAATCGCCATCACCGCGAGGTCAGAGGCACGGTCGACGAGCATCAGCGGCGCGGTACGGTCCACGTTCCAGCCGGTTTCGCGTTTCAGCCAGCGCATCCGCACCAGTTCACCGAGCCGTCCGGGCGTAACGATCATCGCGAAACCGCCGAAGAAATGACGCATGTCCTGCGCCAGGCTGGTCCGCAGGCCAAGGCGCCGCGCAAAGAGATGCCAGCGCAACCCACGGAAGACATAGTTGACGAGTGACAGGCATAGGAGCGCCGCGATCTGCCAGAGCGTCAGCCGGGCGATCTGCGCCATCGTTTCCTGCCAGCCGGTCGCCGCCGCAAGCCCGACGATTCCGACCACGAACAACGCGATCAGTCCGAGCGCGACAAGAAGCTCCCGCGACCGGCGACGCGGTGCGGGCGGGGTGGATTTGGGCAAGGGAATGTCTGCGGCCATCATTGCCCCGGTCGCTATCAACAGAATGGGGCAGGAATATGAATTTGTTGCGCAATTGTCGACAGTATCGGGGCGGCGCAGGAAAGAAATTCGTTCACGCGCCGCCGACGTCAATCAAAGCTGCCCTGGCCTCCAAAGTGGCCTGCCGGTGCAGCCCCATGCGCCTCAGCCGACGATGGTTGCTTCGGTCGCCGCGCGCAGTTCGGCTTCGCTGACGCCGTCAGCAAGCTCGACGATCTTCAGCCCGCCCTCGACGACATCAAGAACGCCGAGGTTGGTGATGATCCGGTCGACAACCGCTTTGCCGGTCAGGGGCAGGGTGCATTCCTTCAGCACCTTCGATTCGCCATGCTTTGAGGTGTGGTCCATCACGACGACCACACGGCCCACGCCGGCCACGAGGTCCATCGCGCCACCCATGCCCTTGACGAGCTTGCCGGGAATCATCCAGTTCGCCAGATCGCCGTTTTCAGCAACCTCCATCGCGCCGAGGATGGCCATGGCGATCTTGCCGCCCCGGATCATGCCGAAGCTCGCAGCACTGTCGAAATAGACCGAATGCGGCAGTTCGGTGATCGTCTGCTTGCCGGCATTGATCAGGTCCGCGTCCTCTTCGCCCTCATATGGAAAGGGTCCCATGCCCAACATGCCGTTTTCGGACTGCAGCGTCACAGTCATCCCTTGGGGGATGTAGTTCGACACCAGCGTCGGGATGCCGATCCCGAGGTTCACGTACCAGCCGTCCTGAAGTTCCTGCGCGGCCCGTGCCGCCATCTGATTGCGATCCCAGGGCATTACACGGCCTCCCGCTTGCGCACGGTGCGCTGTTCGATACGTTTTTCATGCTCTCCCGCGATGACGCGGTGGACATAGATGCCGGGCAGGTGGATGCCATCGGGATCAAGGCTGCCGGGCGCGACGATCTCTTCGACCTCGGCCACGCAGACCTTGCCGCACATGCCGGCGGGCACGTTGAAGTTGCGCGCGGTCTTGCGGAAGACGAGGTTGCCGGTCGTGTCGGCCTTCCAGGCCTTGATGATCGAGAGGTCCGCGAAAATCCCCTTTTCGAGGATATAGGTCTGACCGTCGAAGTCCTTGTGTTCCTTGCCCTCGGCGATCACGGTGCCGACGCCGGTCTTGGTGTAAAAGCCCGGGATGCCGCAGCCGCCGGCGCGCATCCGCTCGGCCAGCGTGCCTTGGGGGTTGAACTCCAGCTCAAGCTCGCCCGACAGGTACTGGCGCATGAATTCAGCGTTCTCGCCGACATAGGACGACATCATCTTCTTGATCTGCTTGGTGTCCAGGAGCTTGCCAAGGCCGAAGCCGTCCACGCCGCAGTTGTTCGACGCGATGGTCAGGTCCTTGACGCCGCTTTCGACCAGCGCGTCAATCAGCAGTTCGGGAATACCGCAAAGGCCGAAGCCCCCCGCGGCGATCATCATGCCGTCGTGAATGAGACCGTCGAGAGCCTCCTTCGCGCTGCCATAGACTTTCTTCATCGGCATCCTCCTTCCGATGTCATGAACGCGGTGTTGCCGTTCGAGCCAGCAAAACCGCTTGCGGCGCGACCGTGACGGATTGCCGAAGGCTCTGCCATCCGTAAGAATACGTAGTCAATACGTATCAGCAAGGAGGATGCCATGCCCAAGGGGGCGGCCCCGCATGCGGTGGCGCGCGACTATGAACGTCTGGCCTTCCTGCACGCGCCGGACGCAACGCTGGTTCTGGCGGACCGGGTGATCCTGCGCGCCAATCTCAGGGTCATGGACGTCTTCGGCTGGTCGCCGGAGGAACTGGAAGGCCGGTCGATCCGCATGCTTTACCCCGGGCAGAGCGACTATCAGGTCATCGGCGAACGGGCGCGAAAGGCGATGATCGCGCAGCCGGTCTATCAGGACGAACGTTTCATGCGGCGCAAGGACGGCCGCGTGGTCTGGATGGAGGGGTTCGGCGCGGCGCTTGACCGGAACGACCCGCAAAGGCTCGCGATCTGGACCTACCGGCCCGCCGATCTGAAAGCCGTGCCGTCCGGCCCGCTGACAGCGGCGGAAACCCGCATTGCCCGGTATCTCGTCAACGGCTTCACCAGCAAGGAAATCGCGCTGGCACTAAGCTGTTCGCACCGCACGGTCGAAGTTCACCGCGCCAACATGATCCGCAAGATGGAGGTCAGGAACAGCTTCGAACTCGTGCGGAAGCTCTTGATGGCGCCTGACCCGGAGGGGGTCGGCAAGGGGTAGGGGTGTTCGACCCAAGTCCTGCGCGGGGGCAGGTGCCTTCGGCGCGCCGCCCGGTTCAAGAATTTCGGCATCCTTCGCCAGGATGGATTGCCCCTTGCCCTGCGGCTTGCGCCTTCGGGCAATGGCACGGGTGTCCCTCCACTGGAGGGACACCTTTTCGCGCCAGACCCGCCACTGGCTTTCACTCTGCGACATTTCCAACAGACAGGGCGCGTACCGCCCAACCCTGGTCGGGGTCACTTCGCCCCTCCGAGCCTTTATGACTTCGCTGCCGCCTTCTTTGCCGGGGCCTTCTTCGCCGCCGCTTTCTTTGGGGCCGCTTTCTTGGGGGCCGCTTTCTTCCGCGCGCCGCCCTTCTTCGCCGCCTTCGCCGAAATCAGGCCCAACGCCTGTTCCAGTGTCACTGCCTCGGGCGTGATCTCCTTGGGAAGGGTTGCGTTCACCTTCTCCCATTTCACGTAAGGACCGTAGCGGCCCGCCATCACCTCGACCTTGCCGCCGTCCGGGTGCTCTCCCAGCGCCCTCAGCGCAGCGGGCGCTGCGCTGCGGTTGCCGCGTCCGGCCTTCTGGGCCAGCACCTCGACCGCGCGGTTCATGCCGATGGTAAAAACTTCCTCAACCTCGGGCAGGTTGGCATAGATGCGCCCGTGCTTCACGTAAGGCCCATAGCGGCCGATCCCTGCCTCGACCAGTTCGCCATCTTCGGGATGCGGCCCGATGGCGCGGGGCAGGTTCAGAAGCGTCAGCGCCTTGTCCAGGTCCATTGCGTCAGGCGACCAGCCCTTCGGCAGGCTGGCGCGGGCGGGTTTGGGATTGTCCTCGGTCGCCTCGCCCCGTTGCACGTAGGGTCCGAAGCGCCCGGCCTTCAGCCAGATCTCGTCGCCCGCGTCTTCGCCCAGCACCCGTTCGCCACCGCCGGCCTCTTCACCGTTCGGGGCTGAAAGGGCGCGGGTATAGCGGCAGTTCGGGTAGTTGGAACAGCCGATGAACGCCCCGCCCGAGCGCGCGGTCTTTAAGTTCAGACGCCCCTCGCCACAGGTCGGGCAGGTGCGCGGGTCCAACCCGTTCTCGCGCGGCGGGTAAAGATGCGGGGCAAGCACCTCGTCGATCTTTTCCAGAACCTCGCCGATGCGCAGATCAGCTGTCTCGGCAATCGCGGCGGTGAAGTCGCGCCAGAAGCGGGCCAGAACCTCCTTGTAGTTCCGGTCGCCTGCCGAGATGTCGTCAAGCTCCTCCTCCATGTCGGCGGTGAAATCGTATTCGACATAGCGGCGGAAATAGTTCGAGAGGAACGCTGTCACCAGCCGCCCCTTATCCTCGGGGATCAGGCGGTTCTTTTCCTTCCGCACATAGTCGCGGTCCTGAATCGTCGTGACGATGGAGGCATAGGTGGAAGGGCGGCCGATGCCGAGTTCTTCCATACGCTTGACGAGCGTCGCCTCGGTGTAGCGGGGCGGCGGCTGGGTGAAATGCTGTTCGGGCGCGATGGCCCGCTTCTCGGCCCGTTCGCCTTGCATGATTTGCGGCAGGCGGGCGCCGTCCTCGTCGCCGTCGTCGTCTCGGCCTTCGTCATAGACCTTGAGGAAGCCGTCGAACATCACGACCTGGCCCGTAGCGCGCAGCTCCACTTGCTGATCGGCGCTGGCGACGTCCACGGTGGTCCGCTCCAGCCGCGCGGCGGCCATCTGGCTGGCGATGGTCCGCTTCCAGATGAGGTCGTAGAGCTTCCGCTGATCGTCCGCGACTTTCAGCTTGTCGGGGGAAAGGCTCATGTCCGTCGGGCGGATGCATTCATGCGCTTCCTGCGCGTTCTTGGCCTTGTTCTTGTACATGCGGGGGCTGCCCGGGACATAGTTCGCCCCGAACCGCCGTTTGATCTCGTCCCGCGCGGCCATCACCGCCTCGGGCGCCATGTCGATGCCGTCGGTCCGCATATAGGTGATGTGCCCGGCCTCGTAGAGGCGTTGCGCCGCGCTCATCGTCGCCTTGGCGCCCATGCCGAACTTGCGGCTCGCCTCCTGCTGGAGGGTCGAGGTCATGAAGGGCGGGTAGGGGTTGCGGGTGGCCGGTTTCGCCTCGACCGATTTTACCGTCAGGTCGCGCGAGGTGATCGCCTGCACGGCCAGCTCGGCGGCGGTTTCGTTGGCGATATCGAACTTGTCGAGCTTCTTGCCGCCGAGGACGGTCAGGCGGGCCTGAAACTCCTGCCCGCGCGGGGTCTGAAGCGTCGCGGTGACGGTCCAGTATTCGCGCGCGCGGAACGCCTCGATCTCCATCTCGCGCTCGACGATGAGGCGGAGGCAGACCGACTGCACGCGGCCCGCCGACTTCGCGCCCGGCAGCTTCCGCCAGAGGACGGGCGAAAGGTTGAAGCCGACGAGATAGTCGAGCGCACGGCGGGCGAGGTACGCCTCGACCAGCGCGGTGTCCACGTCGCGGGGCTGGGCCATCGCTTCGCTGACGGCCGATTTGGTGATCGCGTTGAAGGTCACGCGGCGCACGGTCTTGCCCTTTTTGAGCGACGAGGCCAGCGCCTCTTTCAGGTGCCAGGAAATCGCCTCGCCCTCGCGGTCGGGGTCGGTGGCGAGGATCAGCGTGTCGTCGGATTTCAGCGCCTCGGCGATGGCGCGGACATGTTTCTTGCTGTCGCTCGCCACCTCCCATTTCATGTCGAAGCCGCTTTCGGGGTCGACGGATCCGTCTTTCGCGGGCAGGTCGCGAACATGGCCGTAAGAGGCGAGAACCGTGTAGTCCGGGCCAAGATACTTGTTGATTGTCTTGGCTTTGGCGGGCGATTCTACAACGACGACAACCATGATTTCCTCTTCAATATGCCTGCTCAATTCTGGGCGCGGAACATGTGGGGGAAGGTTGCCGAATGTCAATGGACCGTCGTGGGCAAGGTGAGCGGACCTGACCGATCCTTTGCCGGTATCTGCGCATCGGTTGGGGGACGACGACGTTTCCGCGTCCTGTCGCAGGCGGTGAAGAGGCCCCTGGTGTCGGTTGCCGGACCGACATAGGGTGCCGCCGCAAAGGCGTTCATGGTCGCGCCAGGGTGGTCCGGTGGTTTTTCAGACAGCGCGTGACAGCAACCCGCCGGGGTGGCGTAGGATCTGGCCTTCAAGTTCCAGCGCAAGGAGTTCCGGGGCGATCGCGGCGGGGGCGATGGCGAGATCGCGGATCAGTTGATCCTCGGCCAGTGGGCTTGGCCCGAGCTGGCCGAGAATCCGGCGGTGAAGTGCCGCCGCCTCCGGCCGTGACGGGGCCGACGTGGGGTCAGCCAACTCGACGGCCCCTCCCGGCGGATCGGTGACGGCTGTGGGCACCGTCCCTGTCTGGTCCGGACCGGCGGTAGGCAGTTTCAGCAATTCAAGCACGTCCTCGGCAGAGCGGACCAGCGTTGCGCCGTCGCGGATCAGCATGTTGCACCCCGACGCGCGGCCATCGAACGGGCTGCCCGGCACCGCCATCACGTCGCGGCCCTGATCGAGCGCGCAGCGCGCCGTAATCAGGCTGCCGGAACGGGCGGCGGCCTCCACCACGACGACACATCGCGCGAGACCGGAGATGATGCGATTGCGGAGCGGAAAGTGACGCGCCTGTGGTTCAAGCCCGCAGGGTTGTTCGGACAGCCTGAGGCCCTTCTTGCCGATCGCATCGGCAAGTGCCGTGTTTTCAACGGGATAGACAACATCGACCCCGCCTGCCATGACCGCGACCGTCCCCTGCGGCAGGGCGGCGAGATGGGCGGCCGCGTCGATGCCCCGGGCAAGGCCCGAGACCACCGTGAGACCTGCGGCAGAAAGCCCTTCGGCGAGCTTGCGCGCCATGCGGGTGCCGAGCGAGGAGGCGTTGCGCGCGCCCACAAGGGCGACCATCGGCCGTTGGGCGAGCGTCAGATCGCCCATGGCCCAGAGAAGCGGCGGGGCGTCGGCAATGTGGCGCAGCGCTGCCGGATAGTCCGGCTCATCCCAGCAAAGAAGGCGCGCGGCGACCGCCTTTCCGGCGCGCAGTTCGGCGAGCGCGACAGGTTCGGGGCAGGGCGCATATTTCTCGACCCCCGCCGCCCGGGCGATGTCCGGCAGCGCGTCCAGCGCAGCGCGGGCGGAGCCATGTTCGGCCAGAAGCCGGTAGAAGGTCGCCACGCCGATCCGGCGGGAGCGAATGAGGCGAAGCCGCGACAGCCTGTCGTCTTCCGTGGTGGGTGGGGTGAGGGGGGTGGGGTAAGATAACAAACCTTTTTCCCTCGCAGCCTGCCTCATTCGCCGGGCCAGATTGCAGTGTTTAGGTTAATGGCAAGTTACGATTCGCTGGTCATTCCCCAATGCAATCCGAATATTTCAGGCGTCAGTCATCCGTATGTCGTGCGTAGTTCATCTGTAGCTACGGCTGATCGTGTTCAGACCGCGCCCGATGACAACAGCTGTTTCTCGAAAACGATGACGCGGAGCGGGAAGGGGCCATCGGCGGTCTCGACAGTCGCCAGTTCCACCCCGCGCCGCTGCCAGCCCTGCTGCGCATAGAACCGCGCGGCGCGATCATTGCCTTCCGCACAGTCGAGTTCGGCCATGATGACGCCCGCCGCGCGCAGGCGTTCCGTGCCGTCGGCGAGCAGAGCGGCCGCTAGGCCGGTGCCACGGCCCACGGCTGCGATATAAATCTGATCGACCCGATTGTCCTTGGTGATGCAGAGCCCGAGTGGCGCGCCGTCAGGTCCGGCGACGCGCAGCCTGTCCTGCGCCTCGGCCAGCCGTGTCGCGAAACTCTCAAGGCTGCGCATCGCGGTAAGGGCAGGAGGCACGATGGCGGCGTGCGCCTCATGCCAGGTCGCGTGCCAAAGCGTGGCGAGCGGGATCATGTCGGCGTCGACCGCGCGGCGCACGGGCCAGCGCATCACGCCGCCGAGCCGCCCACCGTCAGCCCGCCGATCAGAAGCGTCGGCTGGCCCACGCCCACAGGCACCCATTGGCCGGCCTTGCCGCAATTGCCGATCCCGGGGTCGAGTACCATGTCATAGCCAATGGCCCGGATCTGTTGCAGCGCCGTCGCCCCGTCGCCGATCAGTGTCGCGCCCTTGACCGGCGCGCCGACCTTGCCGTTTTCGACGCGGTAGGCCTCGGTACAGGAAAAGACGAACTTGCCGTTGGTGATGTCGACCTGTCCGCCGCCGAAGCCGACGGCATAGATCCCGTCCTTCATGCCGGCGACGATATCGGCGGGGTCCGCGTCTCCGCCCAGCATGTAGGTGTTGGTCATCCGTGGCATCGGGATATGGGCGTGGCTTTCGCGCCGTCCGTTGCCGGTCGGGGCCACGCCCATCAGCCGTGCATTCTGGCGGTCCTGCATGTAGCCGACGAGGATGCCATCCTCGATCAGCACATTCTTGCCCGAAGGCGTGCCTTCGTCGTCGATGGTGATGGAGCCGCGCCTGTCGGGGATCGTGCCGTCATCGAGCACGGTCACGCCCCTGGCCGCGATCCGCTGCCCCATCAGGCCGGCAAAAGCCGAGGATTTCTTGCGGTTGAAATCGCCTTCGAGCCCGTGGCCGATCGCCTCGTGCAGAAGAATGCCGGGCCAGCCGGCGCCAAGGGCCACGTCCATCACGCCGGCCGGCGCGGGTACGGCGCGCAGATTGACAAGCGCGATGCGCAGCGCTTCGCGCGCAGCGGTCTGCCAATGATCGGGCGTCATCAGCCCGGCAAGCCCGTGGCGCCCGCCGCCGCCGGTGCCGCCACTTTCGCGGCGGCCGTTTTCTTCCACCACCACCGACACGTTCAGCCGCGCCATGGGCCGGATGTCGGACATGATGCCGCCTTCGGGCCGCAGGATGAAAACCTCCTGCAGAGAGGCCGCGATGGTGGCCGAGACCTGAACCACACGGGGGTCGAGCGCGCGGGCGAAAGCGTCGATCTCGCGCAGTGTTTCCACCTTGATGCCAAAGGCGGCGTCAGCCATCGGATCGGCATCGGTATAAAGCTTCAGGTTCGTGCCCTGCGGCGGCGCCGCGGCCTTGCCGCCGCCCGCGCCGACGGCCAGCCGGGCGGTTTCGGCCGCGCGCTTCAGCGCGCTTTCGGATATTTCGGTCGAATGGGCGTAGCCGGATGCCTCGCCATTGACGGCGCGCAATCCGAATCCTTCGGAGGCGTCGTAGCTGGCATTCCTGAGCCGTCCGTCGTCGAAGACGAGCGCCTCGGACCGGCGCCGTTCGAGGAACAACTCGCCATCCTCCGCGCCATGGGTGGCCTCACGCAGAATCGACAGCGCCCGGTCGGGGTCGATGAGCGTTTCGAAAGGTGAGAAGCGGCTCTCAGTCATCGTATTTTCCCCGGCTCGAGGGCCCTCATGTGAAATAGCGGCCCTTTGCCGCAACACTTTCGCTTGTCCGTTTCTCACTAATATGATTTTAGAAACCGCGGATACAACCGGCTTGCCGATCTCTTCGGTGCGCGCCGGGAAGCGGTAGCAAGAAGCCGCGGCTAGAACGGGAACACGACATGCGCTTTGCAACCTTCGCCTCGGGCCTCGCGGCCGCCATCACGTCCACCATGATCGCCGGCGCCGTATGGGCCCAGGACGGAATCACGGGGCTTGAAATCATCGGCCAGCCGCATGCCGACGGCACCGGATTCCAGCCGGCCTCGACGTCGCTGGCGCATGACCAGCAGTGGCTCGACCACATGCTGCTTTACCTTTGCATCATCGTGTCGGCCTTTGTCGTCATCCTGCTCGCGACCGTTGCGCTGCGATTCAACAAGAAGGCCAACCCGACGCCGGCGCGGTTCACGCATAACACGCCGCTGGAAATCGTCTGGACGCTCGTGCCGGTGCTGATTCTTGTCGTGCTCGGTTCCTTCTCGCTGCCCATTCTCTTCAAGCAGCAGGAAATCCCGGAAGGCGATATCGTGATCAAGGCCACGGGCAACCAGTGGTACTGGTCCTATGAATATGTCGACGAGGGCTTTGGCTTCGACAGCTTCATGCTGGGCCGCGAAGGGCTTGAGGCCGCGGGCTACAGCCAGAACGAATATCTCCTTGCTACCGACAATGCGGTTGTCGTGCCGGTCAACAAGACGGTTGTCGTGCAGGTGACGGCGGCGGATGTGATCCATTCCTGGACGATCCCGGCCTTTGCTGTGAAGCAGGACGGTGTTCCGGGGCGGATCGCGGAGCTTTGGTTCAACGTCGAACGCGAAGGCATTTATTTCGGCCAGTGTTCGGAACTGTGCGGCAAGGACCATTCCTACATGCCGATCACCGTCAAGGTCGTCAGCGAGGCCGCCTATGCCGAATGGCTGACGCGCGCGAAACAGGAATTCGCGGGTCTTTCGGTGCCGGCGGCGCCGGTTCAGGTGGCTTCGGCCAACTGAGGCCGAAGGGGCGGGGCGGGTTTCCGCCGGCCCGAGGGGGAACCGGATGAGTGACATCAGTGCCATCGACCACGGCCAGGAAGCAGGGTTCGGCGATTTCGTCCAGCTCCTGAAGCCGCGTGTGATGTCGCTGGTGGTCTTCACCGCCTTTGTCGGGCTAATGGTTGCGCCGGTCCCGGTGCATCCGTTCGTGGCCTTCACGGCGATCCTCTTCATCGCGCTCGGCGGCGGGGCCTCGGGAGCGCTGAACATGTGGTACGACGCCGATATCGACCGAGTGATGCGGCGGACGGCCGCGCGGCCGATCCCCGCGGGCCGGGTATCGGAAGGCGAGGCGCTGGGCCTCGGGCTGGGGCTTGCGGGCCTGTCCTGTGTGATGCTGGGGCTTGCGGCGAACTGGTTCGCGGCGGCGTTTCTGGCCTTCACGATCTTCTTCTATGTGGTGATCTACACGATGTGGCTGAAGCGTTCGACGCCGCAGAACATCGTTATCGGCGGTGCCGCCGGGGCCTTTCCGCCGATGATCGGCTGGGCTGTCGCAACGGGCGGCGTCAGCGTCGAATCGCTTCTGATGTTCGCGCTCATCTTCATGTGGACGCCGCCGCATTTCTGGGCGCTCGCGCTTTTCATGAAGGACGACTATTCCAAGGCCGGGGTGCCGATGCTGACCGTCACCCATGGCCGCGCGGCGGCTCGGGCGCATATCTTCGTCTATACGCTTCTGCTGGCACCCTTCGCCCTTGGCCTTGCCTTCACCTCGATCGGCGGGCCGCTCTATCTGGCGGTGGCGCTGGTCCTGAATGCGGGCTTTATCGTCGGCGCCTGGCGCATCCGCCGCCGTGACGAGACGGCCGCAGAGGCCGACCGCTACAAGGCCGAACGGGACTTTTTCCGCTTTTCGCTGGCCTATCTCTTCCTTCATTTCAGTGCCCTTCTCGCTGAGGCCGTGCTGCGCATGACCGGGATCGGGGGCTGGTGATGGCGATCCACCGTGACCATGAGCTTCACGGCCGCCGTTTTGGCCGCAACCTGGGCCTCGGGATCGCACTGGCGCTTTTCGTGGCGCTCGTTTTCGGGCTGACCATCGTCAAGGTTTCCTACCTTGATCCCTCCCGAATGCCGGCGGCTGCGGGGGCGGCGCAATGAGGCGGCTTGACGGCAACGCGCGTACGGCGGCGCAGCTTCTGGGCGTCGTGGCGACGATGGGCGCGCTCGCCTGGGCCGCGGTGCCATTCTATTCCTGGTTCTGCCAGGTCACGGGCTATGGCGGGACGACGAATGTCGCGAAGGCAGCATCCGACAAGGTTCTGGACGAAACCGTCACGATCCGGTTCGACGCCAATACCGACCGCGGCATGCCATGGGAATTCAAGCCGGTCGTGCGCGAAATGACGCTGCGGATCGGTGAAACGGGGCTTGCCTTCTACGAGGCCTACAACCCGACCGACAGGGTCGTTGCGGGGACGGCGGCCTACAACGTCGCACCAGATCTCGCGGGCTATTTCTTCAACAAGATCGACTGCTTCTGCTTTACCGAGCAGGTTCTGCAACCCGGCGAACGGGTGGAAATGCCGGTCAGTTTCTATGTCGATCCCGACATGGTGACGGATCGCGACGCCGGCCATATCCGGCATATCACGCTGTCTTACACTTTCTACGAAACCGAACTGCCCGAGAAGCAGGCGACCCTTTCGCCTGTCCAATCGGTGCCGTATAACTGAGGCCCACACCGGGGATACCGAAATGGCGCACGCAAAAAACCACGACTACCACATTCTCAAACCCTCGATCCTGCCGTTCCTCGGCGCGGTCGGCGGGTTCATCATGCTGTTCGGAGCCGTTCTCTGGATGAAAGGCATGACGCCCTTCATGAGCCTCATCGGCCTCGTGCTGGTGCTTTACGTGATGTATGCGTGGTGGTCGGAAGTCGTCCACGAGGCGAATACCGGCGATCATACGCCGGTGGTGCGGCTTGGCCTGCGCTACGGCTTCATCCTTTTCATCATGTCCGAGGTCATGTTCTTCTCGGCCTGGTTCTGGACCTTCTTCAAGCACGCGCTTTACCCGATGACGGAAGGCTCGCCTGCCATCGACGGCGTCTGGCCGCCGGCGGGGATCGAAACCTTCGACCCCTGGCATCTGCCTTTGATCAACACGCTGATCCTTCTCTGCTCCGGCGCCGCCGCGACCTGGGCGCACCATGCCATCGCGCATGAGAATAACCGCAAGGACATGATCAACGGGCTCGCGCTTGCCGTATTCCTCGGTGTCTGCTTCACGGCGCTTCAGGCGTTCGAATACAGCCACGCCGCCTTCGGCTTTGCCGGCAACATCTACGGCGCCTCGTTCTTCATGGCGACGGGCTTTCACGGCGCGCATGTGATCATCGGTTCGATCTTCCTACTGGTCTGCATGATCCGTGCGATGAAGGGTCACTTCACGCCCGAACAGCATGTCGGATTTGAGGCCGCCGCCTGGTACTGGCACTTCGTCGACGTGGTCTGGCTCTTCCTCTTTGCCGCCATCTACATCTGGGGCAGCGCCTGATTTTCACGGCTGTTGCGGAAATACCGGAAAGGCGCGGGGCTTCATGGCCGCGCGCCTTTCGCGTTTGAGGAGCTGTGATGCGGCGGATCGCCTTTCCATTGATGCTGGGTTTCGGCGGGGTGGCCGTGCTCTTGTCGCTGGGCTTCTGGCAATTGCAGCGGCTGGAATGGAAGGAGGCGATGCTGTCCGGCATCGCGTCGCGCCTGAACGAGGCACCGGTTTCCCTGCCGGAGCGACCTGATCAGGCAGCGGACCAGTACCTCGCGGTGACAGCATCGGGGACATTTGGCGACGGCGTTCTGCGGGTCCTCTCAGGTCAGAAATACGTCGGCAGCGGCTACCGCGTCATCTCGCCCTTCACGGTCGGCACACGGACGATACTGGTCGACCGCGGGTTCATTGCGACCGAGACGGCCATCCCCGCCGCGCCGGCCGGCAATGTCGAGGTGACGGGCAACCTGCTCTGGCCGGTTGAGGCTGACAGTTTCACGCCTGCGCCGGACCTGAAGGCGAATATCTGGTTCGCGCGGGATGTTCCGGCGATGGCTGCCGAACTTGGGACCGAACCTGTGATGATCGTCCTGCGCGACGGGCCGCCAGACGGGGCGATCGCACCCGCGCCGGTCACGACCGAAGGGATACCAAATGACCACAGGGAATACGCAATCACATGGTTCTCGCTCGCGGCCGTCTGGCTGGGGATGACAGCGTTTCTCCTGTGGCGTATCAGGCAGAGAATGATCTGAGGACGGCCGAATGCGCTATGTATCCACCCGGGGAAAGGCCCCGGTCCTAAGTTTCAGCGAAGCGATGTTGACGGGGCTGGCGCGCGATGGCGGCCTTTACGTGCCTGAGACCGTTCCGGTGATGCCGTCATCGGAAATTGCCGCTCTGGCCGGCCTGTCCTACGAGGATGCCGCCTTTCGCGTGATGCGGCCGTTCATCGGCTCGGCTTTCAGCGACGCGGAACTGCAAGGGGCCATCGCGACCGCCTATGCCGGCTTCGGGCATGCGGCGCGTGCGCCGCTCCGTCAGCTTGCGCCGAACCATTTCCTCTTGGAATTGTTCCACGGGCCGACGCTGGCCTTCAAGGACTTCGCGATGCAGCTGATTGGCCAGCTCTTCCAGATCGCGCTGAAGCGCGACGGGCGGCGGATCACCATCGTGGGGGCGACCTCGGGCGATACCGGATCGGCAGCGATCGAGGCGTTCCGGGGTCTTTCCAATGTCGATGTCTTCATCCTTTACCCGCATGGCCGCGTGTCAGAAGTGCAGCGCCGCCAGATGACCACACCGGCAGAGGCGAATGTGCATGCGCTGGCGGTGGATGGCGATTTCGACGATTGCCAGAACCGGCTGAAGGACATGTTCAACGATTTCGCCTTTCGCGATGCGGTGGGGCTCGCTGGCGTCAACTCGATCAACTGGGCGCGGGTGCTGGCGCAGGTGGTCTATTACTTCACGTCGGCCGTCAGCCTCGGTGCGCCGCACCGGCCCGTCAGTTTCACCGTCCCAACGGGAAATTTCGGCGATATCTTTGCAGGATACATCGCCCGGCGGATGGGCCTGCCGATCGAACGGCTGGTTATCGCCACCAATCAGAACGACATCCTGCACCGCTGTCTGGAGACGGGGCGTTACCAACAGGATGGCGTGAAGGCCTCGATCAGCCCCTCGATGGACATCCAGATCTCCTCGAACTTCGAACGGGCGCTCTTTGAAGCCTATGACCGCGACGGCGGCGCGGTGGCGCAGTTGATGGAGGAGATGAAATCTTCTGGCGGCTTTGGTGTCAGCCAAGGGGCCCTGCAGGCGCTGCGGGCGGTCTTTGCCTCAGGCCGCGTGTCGGAGGCGGAGACGATGGCCGCTATCAAGGCGGAGATGACGGCGAGCGGGACGCTCCTGTGCCCGCATTCGGCCGTTGGCGTGAAAGTCGCCGAAAACCACCTCAGCCCGGTGCCGATGATCACGCTCGCAACTGCCCATCCGGCGAAATTCCCCGCGGCGGTCGAGGAGGCAAGCGGCATCCATCCCGCCCTGCCGTCACGCATGGCCGATCTTTTCGACCGGTCGGAACGTGTGACGCGCGTGGCCAACGATCTGGCCGCCCTGCAGGCAGTCATTCAGGAAAGGCGGCGGTCGTGATTACCCGTCTGACGACACTTCCGAACGGTCTGCGCATCGCGACCGAGGCGATGCCGGGTCTCGCCTCTGCCTCCATCGGCATCTGGCTGACCGCCGGCGGGCGGCACGAAAGGCCCGAACAGAACGGCATCGCGCATTTTCTGGAACATATGGCCTTCAAGGGCACGAAGCGCCGCACCGCCCTGCAGATCGCCGAGGAGATCGAGGATGTCGGCGGCTATATCAACGCCTATACCTCGCGCGAGATGACGGCCTACTACGCCCGGGTGCTGAAGGCCGATGTGCCGCTGGCGCTCGATGTCATATCCGATATCGTGCTGAACCCGGTCTTCGATCCGAACGAGATAGAGATCGAGCGGCACGTCATCTTGCAGGAAATCGGTCAGGCGCTGGACACGCCCGATGACATCATCTTTGACTGGCTGCAGGAAGCGGCTTTTCCCGATCAGGCGCTGGGGCGCACCATTCTTGGCCCGGCGGAACGGGTGTCGGTCTTCGGCCGGGGCGATCTGACGCGCTTTGTCGGCGAACATTACGGGCCGGAACAGATGATCCTTTCCGCCGCCGGGGCGGTCGATCACGATGCCATTGTCGCGGCGGCGGCCGAGATTTTCGGCGCGCGTGGCAGGACAAAGGCGCCCGCCCAGCAGCCGGCGCAATGGCAAGGCGGCGAGCGGCGGGAGATCAAGGATCTGGAGCAGGTGCATTTCGCCATGGGATTTCAGGCGCCTGCCATCCGCGACGTGGATTTCTACACCTCGCAGGTCTATACCACCGCGCTTGGCGGCGGCATGTCTTCGCGGCTTTTTCAAAAAATCCGCGAGGAGCGGGGCCTTTGCTATTCGATCTATGCGCAGGCCGGTGCCTATGACGACACGGGCATGATTACCATCTATGCCGGCACGTCCGCTGACGAAATCGGCGATCTGTGCGCGCTGACGATGGACGAGTTGAAGCGGGCGGCCAGCGACATGACCGAGGCCGAGGTCGCCCGCGCCAAGGCGCAGATGCGCGCAGGCCTTCTGATGGGGCTGGAAAGCCCGTCGGGCCGGGCCGAACGGATGGCGCGCTATATCGCCGTCTGGGGAAGGGTGCCGGACACCGAGGAAACGCTCGCGCAGATCGACGCGGTCAACCTCGGCGCGGTCACGGGATTTGCCGAAAGGCTGCCGGTCGGCGCGGCGACGGCACTGGCGCTTTACGGTCCGGTGGACCATGCCCCCCGGCTTGAGGCGCTGCGCGAAAGGCTTGCCGCCTGATGTTTCTGCGGCGTCGCAAGCCCCGGGTCGAAACCGAGCGGATGACGCTGCGCCTGCCGCAACATTCCGATTTCCGCACCTGGGTTTACTTGCGCGACCAAAGCCGGGAATTTCTCGGCCCGTGGGAGCCGGTCTGGGCTGCCGATCACCTGTCGCGGAAATCCTTCACCAACCGCGTCTACTGGGCGCAGCGCGCCTATTCGGGCGGCACCGCGATGCCGCTCTTCCTCATCCGCCGGACCGATCAGGCGCTGCTTGGGGCGGTGACGGTGGACAATATCCGCCGCGGTCCGGCGCAGGCGGCGACGATCGGCTACTGGATCGGCGCGCCATACGCGCGGCAGGGCTACATGGCTGAAGCGCTGCGCGCGGTGATCCATCACTGCTTCACTGAGCTTGACCTCAGCCGGATCGAAAGCGCCTGCCTGCCGGAAAACGCCGCATCGCGCGGCGTGCTGGAAAAATGCGGCTACAAATACGAGGGCGTGGCGCAGAGCTATCTGCAGATCAATGGCCGCTGGCGGAACCATGTCCTTTACGCCAACCTCAGAAGCGACCGGCGCGGCCGGACCGAGGCCGGGTAGGGGCGCGCTGCCAATTTGCCGGTGATAACGGAGGGCAGCGGATGGCCGCGGTCAGCCGCTAATCTCTCAGTGGTCGCCGCTTTATCCCGCCACATCCGGACGACCTCGATCCCCGCGCAGACGGAACCAAAGCGGCTGGCCTGCGGGGCGGCCATCCGCTGCCCGGGGGCGCTGGCGCGCTGTTAACCCCGGGCGAGTGGTCGACCGCCCGTACACGGGGGCGTGAACGGCACCGTTTCCATTTCGTTTCGCGCCCGTCCCCGGGTTAGGGTTCCCTTCGGAGGTGGAGCTCATGAAACCTGCCCGCGCCGCGATCCTTTGCGCCGCCCTTGCGCTCACCGGGGCCGCGCATGGCCAGACGCGAACGCCAAGCCACTGCATCGCCATCGCCGATGCCGCGCCGGGGCTGACCTATCTCTGGCAGGCCGGCTGGGGCGAACCGCTGCCGGCCGAGACGGTACGGCTTTCCTATGTCGGCCATTCGACCTACTACCTTGAAACCACAGGCGGCTTGAGCGTGGCGACCGACTACACCGGCCCCCTTGGCCCCGCCGGTCCGGTTCCGACCGTGGTCACCATGAACCACGCGCATGATTCGCACTGGACGCCCTGGCCGGACGAGCGCATCGCCCATGTCCTGCAGGGCTGGGACTATACGGCGAACCGGCGGAACATCATCTCGACCTTGGCGATATGCTGATCCGCAATGTCCCGACCGATATCAGGGGGCCGGCCGGCACGGTGGAGCCCGCCGGCAATTCCATCTTCGTCTTCGAGGTCGCGGGGCTTTGCATCGGCCATCTGGGGCACCTGCATCATGAACCTTCCCCGGAGCAATATGCCGCCCTTGGCCGGCTAGATGTCGTGATGGCGCCGGTCGATGGCGGCATGACGCTCGACCTGCCGACAATGATCCGGGTGCTGAAACGGCTGCGCGCCTCCATCGTCCTGCCGATGCACTGGTTCAGCAGCCATGGCCTTGGAACCTTTCTTGCGGGCATGGAGGATGATTTTGCCATCGACCTCCACGATGAAAGCGATATCGAGGTGTCCCTGGCCTCGCTGCCCGCACGGCCGACGGTCATCGTGCTTCGCCCCAAGCCGCTTGACTGAGCTCTTGCCCACGCCTGCGCGCTGTGCATCATCGCGCCCATGCTGAACCCCGCCGACAGCCGATTTGCCGAAGATCTTGCCGCGCGCCTGCCGGACGGCGTGGTGAGCCGTGCCGGTCAAGCCTATCTGGAAGAGCCACGGCAGCGCGCTGCGACGCCCGCGGCGGTTCTGGCGCGGCCCCGAACCGCCGAAGAGATCGCCGAAATCCTGCGCGCCTGCAATGCGGCCCGCGTTGGCGTCGTTCCCTGGGGCGGCGGGACGGGCCTTGTCCTCGGGCAGGTCATCCCTGGTGGTCCCGTGCCCCTCATCCTGTCGCTGGAACGGATGAACCGCATCCTCGGCGTCTATCCGGAGGAAAACGCAATGACGCTGGAGGCCGGCGTGATCCTTGCCGATGCACAGGCTGCGGCAGAGGCGGCCGGCCGGCTGTTCCCCCTGGCGCTCGCCTCGCAAGGCACGGCCAGGATCGGCGGCAATCTGGCCACTAATGCCGGCGGTGTCGCGGTTCTGCGCTACGGTAACATGCGCGAACTTTGCCTCGGGATCGAGGCGGTCCTGCCAGACGGATCGATTCTGAAGGGGCTGAAACGGCTTCGCAAGGACAATACCGGCTATGATCTCCGCCATCTTCTGATCGGGGCAGAGGGAACGCTGGGCGTCATCACGGCGGCGTCCTTGAAGCTATTCCCGCGACCGGCCGCAATCGGCACCGCCTTTTTTGCGGTTGCGGGGCCAGACGCCGCGCTGACGCTGCTTTCGCTCGCGCAGGAGCGGACGGGCGGGGCTGTGACGAGCTTTGAGCTGATCAGGCGCCAGGGTCTCCTCTTCCTCGATGAGGCGATGCCGGAGCTGCGGCAGCCCTTCGATGACCGCCCCGAATGGTCGGTTCTGGCCGAGATCGGCCTGCCGCAGGGTCCGGACCCAGACGCGCTTCTGGCCGAAATATTCGAGGCCGGGCAGGCCGCGGGCCTCGTCACGGACGGGGTGATCGCCCAGGGCGGGGCGCAGCGGCAGGCCTTCTGGAACCTTCGCGAAAACCTGCCCGAAGCGAACCGCAGGATCGGCGCCATCGCCTCGCATGATACGGCGCTGCCATTATCCAAAATCGCGGAGTTTCTGGCCCGGGCGGATGCCGAAATCGCCCGGATCGGCAGGTTCCGGATCAATTGCTTCGGCCATCTCGGCGACGGCAACCTGCATTACAACATCTTTCCCGCGCCGGGTGACACGGCAGCGGCGCAGAGGCACCTTTCGGTCCGGATCACCGAGGTGGTTCATGACCTGACGCACGAACTCGGCGGGACCATCAGCGCCGAACACGGGATCGGCCGGTTGAAGACCGGCGATCTGGTGAAATACGGCGACCCTGCGAAGCTCAGCGCCATGCGGGCGATCAAGGCCGCGCTCGACCCGCAGGGCATCATGAACCCGGGTGCCGTCCTTCGCGGCTGACAAAACGCGAAGCCCTGCCGGTGGAGTGACCGGCAGGGCCCGAGCGATACGCAACACACGAGATAGTCTTAGCCCCCGAAGATATCGGATGGCCCGATCATAGCCGATCGCCTCTTAGCAAAGAGTTAACATTGCCGTGATCGACGCGGTTCGCAGCCGGCGTCACGCCCCCTCGAATTCGCAAAGCACATGGACATTCATGCCCAGCCGGTCGAGCAGCGCACGCCCGCCAAGCTCTGGCAGGTCGATGACGAAAGCGCAGCCGATCACCGCGGCTCCCAGCCGCTCGATCAGCTTGATGCCCGCCTCGCAGGTGCCGCCCGTGGCGAGCAGGTCGTCAACGATCAACACCTTTTCGCCCGGCTGCAGCGCGTCGTCATGGACCTCCATCACCGCCTCGCCATATTCCAGCGTATAGGCCTGGCTGATCACGGCGCCGGGCAGCTTGCCCTTCTTGCGGATGGGCACGAACCCGACCGAAAGCTGATGCGCGATGGCGCCGCCAAGGATGAAGCCGCGCGCCTCAAGCCCCACAACCTTGTCGATCTGTTCGCCGGCATAGGGGTGCAGAAGCTGGTCGATGGCCATGCGAAAGCCCCGCGCATCGGCGAAAAGCGTGGTCACATCGCGGAACATGATCCCCTCATGGGGGAAGTCAGCAATGGTGCGGATGTAGTCCTTGACGGTCTTGGCCATATGGATCCCTCAGCTATGCCGGCGCAGGGCGACGGTCACGAGCCCCATGGCGACGAGCATCCCGCCGCCGAGCCGGGCGAGCCCGCGCAGAAGCGCGGTCTGGCGGATGCGTTGGCGCATGTGATCGGCCAGAAGCGCGTAGGCCAGCGCATTCAGTGTGGCGAGCGTGACGAAGGTGGCGATCAGCACCGAAAACTGGGGCGCGAGCGGCGCATCGGGGCGCAAGAATTGCGGCACGAAGGCGATGAAGAAGACGATGGATTTGGGGTTGAGCGCCGTGACCACGGCCGCATGGGTGAAGACCGCGCGAGGGGTGCCGCTTCGGCCGTCGGGCAGGTGGCCGACCTCCATCGTGCCGGCGGAGCGGAAGAGCTTCACGCCGAGCAAGACGAGATAGGCGGCGCCGATCCATTTGAGCACGGAAAAGAGCGTGGCCGAGGCGAGGACGAGCGCGCCGAGACCGGCGAGCGAGGCGGACATCGCGATGAAATCGCCAAGGGCCACGCCGAAGGCAGTCGCCAGCGCGACACGGCGGCCTTGCGACAGGGCATAGCTGAGCACGAGGAGGATGGTCGGGCCGGGGATGATCAGCAAGACGATCGAGGCGGCGACAAAGGTCAGCCAGAGGTCCGTGGCCATATCAGCGATTCTCCCTGTTGCGGCCGGCCTGGAAACCGGCGGGGCGAGCAAGCCACCGGCATGGCGGACCTGTCAAGCGCCCTTGCCGAGAACCCGGCCCGCCACGGCGTCGAGTCTGGCCAGAAGTGCCGCGTCGCGCTTGTCCGGGGCGGTCATGATGGCGTGATCGAGCGCGTGGTCGCAGCCCGCCGGGCAGGGCGCGCGATGGGTCCCGAGAAGGGGCGCGAGGCGGGAAATCAGCGATGCGGCCTTCGAGGAATTGCCCGTAAGCGTTTGAATGACCTGGGAAACATCGACAGCATCATGGCCGGGATGCCAGCAGTCGTAATCGGTGACCATGGCGATGGAGGCATAGCAGATCTCGGCCTCGCGTGCGAGCTTGGCCTCGGGCATGCCGGTCATGCCGATGACATCGCAATGCCAGACATCGCGGTAAAGGCGGGATTCGGCGAGGGTTGAGAATTGCGGGCCTTCCATGGCGAGATAGGTCCCCGTCTCATGCGTGCGGATACCGGCCGCGGCGGAGGCTTCGGCGCAGGCGGTGGAAAGGCGGGCGCAGGTGGGTCGGGCAAGGCTGACATGGGCCACGCAGCCGGTGCCGAAGAACGATTTTTCGCGCGAAAATGTACGGTCAATATATTGATCGACAATGACAAAATCACCCGGTGCCATGTCTTCGCGGAATGACCCGCAGGCCGAAACCGAAATGATGTCGGTCACGCCGAGCCGCTTCAGCGCGTCGATATTGGCGCGGTAGGGGACGGTCGTCGGGCTATGGACGTGACCGCGGCCGTGGCGGGGCAGAAAGGCCATGCGGGTGCCGTCCAGCCGCCCCGTCAGGATCTGGTCGGAAGGTGCCCCCCAGGGCGTGTCGACCGTCTGCCAGCGTGCATCCTCCAGCCCCGCAATCTGGTAGATGCCGGAACCGCCGATGATGCCGATCAGGGGGTCTGTCATGACGATTCTCCTTCTGCGTGTGGGTGAGCCTAGGGCCGGCGCGGCGCGAGCGAAAGCGGGTATGCGCGGCGTCGGCAAAACGTATGGCAGGCGTATGGCAGGTTGGCGGGGAGTTGTGGGCGGGGTGGCTGAGTATCGGCAAAGATCATCGAGCCCGGGGTTAACAGCGCGCCAGCGCCCCCGGGCAGCGGCTGGCCGCCCCGGAGGCCAGCCGCTTTGGTGCCGCTTGCGCGCGGATTGAGGTCGTCCGGATATGGCGGGATAAAGTGGCGACCACGCATGCTGTTGCGGCTGCCCGCGGCCAACCGATGCCCTCCGACAGGGCATTGGACTGGCAGTCTTGGCTGCTGGGTCAGGCGCGCCCTTTCTTCGCCTATTGCTCGCCCGGTCGCGTCATCGAGAATAGCTCCGTGACGACAGCATAGTCCTTGTAGCCGGATCGGGCGATTGGCCGGAACCGGGTCACGTCAAAACGCCCATCGACGAGGCAGTCGTCACGCAGATGCACGCCGGTCACCTCGCCAAGGATCAAATAATTGTCCTGTCCCGCGAGGGTGACGATCTGCGAGAGCCGGCATTCGAAGGTCGCGGGGGCGTGCTTCACACGCGGGCAGTCGATCGTTTCGCAATCCGTGCGCGCCACACCGGCAAGCGTGAATTCGTCCGTGCCCGGCGGGTAGCTGCCCGAGGTGAGGTTCATCGCCTCGCGCGCGGCGTATTCGACAATGTTGATCGCGAAGACCCCGGACGCCTCGATATTGGTCACGCTGTCCTTGCGGCCCGTCGAGGCAAACATCACCTGCGGCGGTGTATAGGCCACGGCGTTGAAGAAGGAATAGGGCGCGAGGTTGTCGCCCGACGGCCCGCGGGTGGCGACCCAGGCAATGGGGCGCGGTGTGACAATCGCGGTGAAGGGGCTATGGGGCAGGCCGTGGCCATCCTCGGGTCTGTAGAACATGGAACCTCTCATTCGGTTTGAACCGATCCTGCCCGCATGTTAGGGGCGAATTCCAGCGGATTCGGGGAGAGCGGGCACCAGTGTACAGGCTCGAGGAGGAAACGGAGGTCGACTGGTGGGAGGTCGAGGCGCTCTATGACCTTTGCTTCGCGCCGGGGCGGACCGCGCTGTCCTCCTACCGGCTGCGCGACGGGGTGGCCAAGGTCAAGGACCTTTGCCATGTGCTGCGCGACAGCGAGGGCATCCTCGCCGCCGTCATCCGCTACTGGCCGGCGGAGGTCGCGGGCCGGCGGATCCTGCTTCTTGGCCCCGTGGCGGTGCACCCGACGCGCCAGGGTGAGGGGCTCGGCGCGTTATTGATGCACGAAAGCCTGACCGAGGCGGCGCGACTTGGCTGGGAACGGGTGCTTCTGGTGGGCGATGAGCCCTATTACCGGCGCTTCGGCTTTCGCAAGCTCGCCCATGTCGTGATGCCGCCGCCGACCAATCCCGACCGGGTTCTGGGACTGGCGCTTGTGCCGGGGGCCTGGGACGGCGTTGCCGGGCAGGTCGTGAAGGCCAGCGACTGCCCCGCATAGGCAGGCGAGGCCCCGGGACCATTGCAACGACCCGCCGCGATGCCCATGTCTTCAGCATGACCACGAAAACCGACGAAACCGGGGTTCTTGCCGACGCGTTGCCTGCGCCGATGATGGCCAGCGGCAGCCGTCTGCCGCCCGATGCGCTTGTCACCATTTCGTCGCTGGCCATCAGGGCACAGCGGGCGAACGGGCCGGTCATGTCCACGATGAACCGGCTCGGCCGGCGGATCGAAGGGCGTATGACGGGTCTGCCGGTGCCGGTCCAGCGGGTGATTGATCAGGGCATGGCCGACCTTCTGACGCGCACCTACAGGCTCGCCGGGCGGGTTGGCGCGCATCCGGCGGTGCCGGCGGCGGGGCCATGGGGGCACCGGGTGGCGGCGGTGGTCGGCGGAGCGGTTGGCGGTTTCGGCGGGATCGGCACCGCGCTGGTCGAATTGCCGTTGAGCGTCGCGGTGATCTTCGCGGCGATGCAGCGCGCGGCGGCGGCGCATAATTTTGACCCTGCCGATGCGGAAACGCGGCTCGAATGCCTGACGATTTTCGGCGCGGGCGGCCCGACACGGCACGATGACGGGATGAATTCGGGCTTCATCGGGGCGCGGCTCGCGGTCAGCGGATCGACGCTGCAGGCCGTGATCGGGCGCATCGCACCGGATGTGGCGGCGATGCTGGGGCGAAAGCTCGCGGCGCAGACGGCGCCCGTGCTGGGCGCGGCGACAGGGGCGGGTATCAACCTCGCCTTCATGCGCTATTATGAGGATATGGCGACCGTCCATTTCGGGTTGAAGCGGCTGTCGGAAAGCCATGGCCAGGACGAGGTACTGGCGCAGTTCAGGCGGACGGTGAAGCGGCTGCGCTGAGGGCGGGCAAGGACCCCCGCCATCCCTTGCGTCGGACGGCCGCTGGCAGCCGCCTCAGATGTCCTGACCGGCAAGCCAGCTCATCACGGCGGGGCGGACATTCGTCTGGCCTGAGGCGCATTCAGCCTCGATCAGCGCGCCGAGCTCGGTCAGGTCGACATTGCGGATCAGATGCTTGACCGGGCCGATGGAGGCCGGGCGCATCGACAGTGTTTCAACCCCGATGGCGGCAAGACAGAGCGCCTCGATCGGGCGGCCGGCATCTTCGCCGCAGAAGGACAGGGGCGTGCCGGTGGCGCGGCAGCGGCGGACGATCTGGGCGACAAAGCGCAGGAAGCTTGTGTTCAGAAGGTCATAGCGCCGCCGTACCTGTTCATTTTCGCGGTCGGCAGCGAAGAAGAACTGCTTCAGGTCGTTGCCGCCGATGGAGATGAAGTCCGTCATCTCGAAAAACGCATCGGGCGCGAAGGCCAGCGACGGCGTTTCCAGCATCGCCCCGATTTCGAGGATACCGGGCAGCGTGTGACCAAGTTGGCGTTCGCGGCCGACCTCGTCGAGCAGCATCTGGCGGGCGCGCCGAAACTCCTCGAATTCGGCGACGAAAGGGAACATGACGGTCAGCGGCCGGCCCCTGGCGGCGCGGAGGAGCGCCTGTAGCTGCATCCGCATGACACCCGGCTTGTCGAGTCCAACGCGGATGGCGCGCCAGCCCATGGCGGGGTTCGGCTCATCCACCCGCTTCATGTAGGGCAGCACCTTGTCGGAACCGATGTCGAGGGTGCGGAAGGCGACGCGCTTGCCCTTGGCCGCATCGAGGACTGAGGCATAGATGGCCGCAAGTTCGGCCCGTTTGGGCACGGAACTGCGGATCAGGAATTGCAGCTCGGTCCGGAACAGGCCGACGCCATCGGCGCCCGATCCGACGAGCGAGGGCAGATCTGCCATCAGACCCGCATTCATGTGAAGGCTGACGGTCGTGCCGCATTTGGCGGTCGCGGGCAGGTCTCGCAGGCTCGCATAGCGGCTTTGCGCGGCGGCCTGCATCGCGATCTTTTCGCGAAAGGCGTTGGCGACAGTGTTTTCGGGGCGCAGATGCACGACGCCCTGATCGCCGTCCACAAGGATATGATCGCCGTTCAGCGCCTCGGTCGTGATCCGTTCGGCATGGATGACAAGCGGGATCGCCAGCGCGCGGGCGACGATGGCGGCGTGAGAGCCGACGGAGCCTTCCTCCAGCACCACACCTTTCAGCTTGCGGCCATAGTCGAGAAGCTCAGCCGGGCCGATATTGCGCGCCACAAGGATCGGCTTTTCCGGCATTTCCGCGCCGGTATCGGCACCCTGGCCAGTGAGGATGCGCAAGAGCCGGTTGGAGAGATCGTCAAGATCGTGGAGCCGGTCGCGCAGATAGGGGTCGGGCACGGTTTCGAGCCGCGCGCGGGCGGCGGACTGTTCCTTTTCTACCGCCGCTTCGGCGGAAAGGCCGGCGGCGATGTCCTCCTCCATCCGCCGCATCCAGCCGCGCGAATTGGCGAACATCCGATAGGCTTCGAGAACCTGGCTTTGTTCCTTGTCCTGTCCGTCGGTCATGGTCAGCATCGCGTCGACAGAGAGGCGAAGCTGGTTGACGGCATCGTTCAGCCGCGCGAGTTCCTTCTTCGGGTCATCGCCGACCGGATTGGTGATGACGACGCGGGGTTCGTGAAGCCAGACATGGCCTTCCGCGGTGCCTTCCTGGCCCGTGCCGCCGCGAAACATTGCGGGCTGCTGGTGGAGCGCCGACAAAGCCTCGCCTTCGCCGACGAAGGCGCCAAGCTCGGTCATTTCGGCCACGACCATGGCCACAACCTCAAGCGCATAGACCTCGTCTTCGGAAAAGGCGCGGGCCTCTTTCGACTGGACCACAAGGACACCGAGCTTTTCGCCGAGCCGCTGGATCGGTACGCCGAGGAAGGAGGAAAAGATTTCCTCGCCCGTTTCGGGCATGTAGCGGAAACCCCGTTCGGCGGGCGCGTTGGCGGTGTTGATCGGGGTGGAGGCCTTCGCCACACGTCCGACGAGCCCCTCGCCGAGCCGCATCCGTGTCTGGTGGACGGATTCCTTCTTCAGCCCTTCGGTCGCGCAAAGTTCCAGCGTGTCATCGTCACGGAACAGATAGATGGAGCAGACCTCGGTCCCCATCGAATCGGCGATGAGATGGGTGATGCGGTCGAGCCGTTCCTGCCCGGCGCCGGCCTCGGCAAGGGTGTCGCGCAAACGCCTGAGGAGTTTGCGGCTTTCGGTTTCCGTGCGTTCCGGCATCACCTGCCCCGGTTTTCCTCCTGCCCTCTATAGGGGCGAAGCGGTCGGAATGGAAACCGGATTCGGTTGGAGGTGGGCGGGCGGATGCTGACAGGAAGGGTGGTTACGACGTGAGTGTGTCTTTCTCCGATGTCGGGTGTGGCAGGCCTTGCCGACAGAGAGAACAGGGCAGCGGATGGCCGCGGGCAGCCGCCTCCACCTTCGGAGGTCGCCGCTTTATCCCGCCATATCCGGACGACCTCGATCCCCGCGCCTACGATACCAAAGCGGCTGGCCTCCGGGGCGGCCAGCCGCTGCCCGGGGGCGCTGACGCGCTGTTTGCCCCGGGCAGGGCGCGCGTTCGGGCCGCACGAGGAATCGCTCGCACGACGATGAGACTGGACTACTGTTGGCCGCTCTCAGGCCTTTTCCAACGCGAAGGCGTCGTGAAGCGCCTGCACCGCGAGTTCCATGTACTTGCGGTCGATCAGCACGGAAATCTTGATCTCGGACGTGCCGATGACCTTGATGTTGACGTTTTCGGCCGAAAGGGCCGAAAACATCTGTGCCGCGACACCGGCATGGGACCGCATGCCGATGCCCACCACGGATACCTTGGCGACATCGGTATCGACGATCAGCTCGTCATAGGTGATCGAGCCGCTGGCCGCCGCATCCGTCAGCGCCTTCTGCGCGCGCGCCACCTGATTGACGGGGCAGGAAAAGGTCATGTCGGTCACGGCGATACTGCCGCCTTCAACCGCCTTTTCGGAAATGTTCTGGACGATCATGTCGACATTGACCCCGGCACTCGCCAAAGGGCCGAAGATTGCGGCGGCGATGCCCGGCCGATCCTCGACCGAGACGAGCGTCAGTTTCGCTTCGTCGCGGGAATAGGCGACGCCGGAGACGACTTTCGATTCCATGATGTCCTCCTCAGAGCAGACAAGCGTTCCGGAATTGTGGTCGGTATCCTCGAAGGAAGAGAGGACCCGCAGGCGCACCTTGTAGCGCATGGCAAGTTCGACCGAGCGCGTTTGCAGCACCTTCGCGCCGAGCGAGGCAAGCTCCAGCATCTCCTCATAGGCGATGCGGTCGAGCTTGCGGGCCTTGGGGCTGATCCGCGGGTCGGTCGTGTAGACGCCATCCACATCGGTATAGATGTCGCAGCGTTCCGCGCCGAAGGCGGCAGCGAAGGCGACGGCGGTTGTGTCCGACCCGCCACGGCCGAGCGTGGTGATGCGGCCCTCGGGGCTGACGCCCTGAAAACCGGCGACAACGGCGACCTTGAAGCCTTCGGCGAACTTGGCGTCGATGTTTTCGCGCGGGATCGAGACGAAGCGCGCCGCCGAATGGGCTGAGGTGGTGTTGATCGGCACCTGCCAGCCCTGCCAGGACCGCGCCGGGACATCCATTTCCTGCAGGCGAAGTGCCATCAGGCCGGCCGTCACGTTTTCGCCGGAGGCGACGACGGCATCGTATTCGCGCGCGTCATAAAGATGCGAAGTGTCTTCGACCCAGCCCACAAGCTCGTTGGTCTTGCCCGACATGGCCGAGACGATAACGATCACGTCATAGCCGCGCTCGACCTCGCGCTTGACCTTCTGGGCGGCATTGGCGATGCGGGCCAGATCGCCCACGGACGTGCCGCCGAATTTCATCACGAGAAGCGGCATTCCGGCCCCCCAATTGCGCGCTGCCCACATGCGGATGCAGGCTCGCGCGCGCGCCCCGAGTCAAATCGCGGGTTTCTTATGCGGGCGGGGGCAGGAGGGCAAGGGGCATCGCTGTCGCATCGCCCGCCCGGTCAGAACGGGATGGCGCGCCCGGCATAATCCTCGAAACATCCCGTGGTCGCGAGCGTCAGGGCATCGAAGCGGGCGGCGAGCCCCTTGGCCGAGGTCGCGATGTCGATATCGGCGCTGCTGCCGCCCATGTCGGTGACGACCCATCCCGGATGGTAGATGCCGATGGCGATGCCGTCAGATTTCAGATCGGCGGCAAGGTTGCGCCCGAGGTTGAGTGCCGCGGCCTTGGAGGCGCGGTAGATGTAGCTGCCGCCGGGTGCGCGGGCATCCGACCCCATCCCCGAGGAGATGATGGCGATCTTGCCCCGGGCCGCCCGGAGGTTGGGCAGAAGCGCCTGAATGGTCAGAAAGACGCCAGTGACGTTGACCGCGAATGTCTCGGCCCAGGCCTCGGCCGGAAAGCCGGTGGCGAGATCCTCGCCCTTGTCGACATAGACGCCCGCATTGCAGACGAGAAGATCGAGCGGGCGGTCTCCATAGGCCGCCGCGAGCGCGGCCGTGCTGGCGGGATCGGTCGCGTCGAAGGCAAGCCAGCGATCGTCCGGGCGGACGCCCCGGGTCGTCCCCGCCACGCGGGTGCCGGAGGCCGCGTAGTGATCGAAAAGCCCGCGGCCGATCCCGCGATTGGCGCCGGTGATGAGGATGTTCATGAGAGGTCCTTTGCCTTGCTGCCGGCTTCCGCCGCTGGCCGCTCAGTTGCTGCGGCGGGTGGGGCGGAAGGGCAGGGGTGCGACCGGCACCCCGTCTTCGAGAAGCTTCTTGGCCTCCTCGATCCGCGCCTCGCCATAGATCGAGCGTTCCGGCGCCTCGCCATCATGGATCGCGCGCGCCTCGGCGGCGAAGTTCATGCCGACATAGTCGGAATTCTTCTCGATTTCCTGACGGAGCGCGGCGAGCGCGGCTTCCTGCGGGGACCGGTCGGTGGTCAATGGTTGCCTGTTGGTCGCGGCCGGCGTCTTGGCCTTTCGGGCGGGCCTGACCGCCGGGGCCATCAGCGATTTTGCGACATCGGCCGAGCCGCAGACCGAACAGTTGACCATGCCCCGCGCCTTCAGCGTGTCGAAGGCGTCACCAGACTGAAACCAGCTATCGAAGCTGTGGTCATTGGCGCAGGTGAGCGAAAAGCGGATCATGGCGGCCGTACTTGAAACCTCTGCGCTCTATGTGGCCATTTCTACCGGAATATCAAGATTTTCCGGTGGGGCGGCGCGGCAGAGATGCCGGGTCGAAGGCGGCGATCAGTGCGGCGAGTTCAGGTTCGGCGACCTTCTGCGCGGCCTTGGCGGGGGTGAACCAGCGGCGGCGGCGCTGCCCGTGTTCAGGGTAGATGGCGTGAAGCCTGTCAACCCGGATCGGGAAGACGGAGACGACGCAAGGCTGCAGCGCGCCGTCGTCGAGCCCCTTGTCATAAGTGAAGAGCCCAAGGCAGTGGGGAATGAGCACGCCCTCGACGCCCGCCTCCTCAAAGGCTTCGCGTTCGGCGCATTCGGGCCCGGACTTGCCTTTCATCGGCCAGCCTTTGGGAATGACCCAGCGACCGGTATCGCGGCTGGTGATGAGAAGGACTTCGGGCTTTGCCTTCGCCTTCTGCCGAAAGCAGAGGGCGGCAAACTGGGTCATCGCCTCCTGCGGGGCGGTATCGGTCTTGTCGAGTTTTTTCACGCGCTGCCCGGGACGCGCGGGTCCCGGCCCCATGTCTAGTATACCTGCCAGTTCCATCCCGTTCTTACGCGGGAATTCTTCACAGATAGCATATGGTTGCAGCGGATTCCAGTATGGTCTGGGGAAGGGGCGCGGTTTGGTCTGCTCGATTCCGTTAGACGAGCGCCTCCGCCAAGGCGCGAATGTTTCGGTCCGCCCGGGGTTAACAGCGCGTCAGCGCCCCCGGGCAGCGGCTGGCCGCCCCGGAGGCCAGTCGCTGCCCTGTTGGATGGGTGTTCGGCTGGAAACCAGAAAGGCGAATTGCTGACACTTCACGGCGCCGGAACGCCGCCCTTGAGGATGGTGAGAAACCAGTCGCGGTCGATATTGCCGCCCGACAGGATCAGCCCCACGCGTTTGCCCTGCATCCTCTCCCTTTCGCGCAGGAGCCCGGCCAGCGGCGCGGCGCCCGCGCCTTCGGCGAGGTTGTGGGTGTCGCTGTAATAGATCCGGACCGCCTCGGCGATCTCGGCCTCCGACAGCGCGATGATGCGGGCGGCCCCCCTGGCATAGATCGCAAACGCCTCCGCCACGGGGACGCGGACGGCCATGCCATCGGCGAAGGTGCGGGCAGAGTTCGTCGATATGAGCGACCCCGCCTCGACCGACAGCTTTGCGCCGGCGGCGGTTTCGGCGACGACGCCGATGACCTCGGTCGACAGGCCGAGCGCATCCCGCGCGGTGATGACGCCGCAGATGCCCGACCCGCAACCGATCGGGACATAGACGGCGTCAAGCGGTGGCGCGGCGCGGAAAAATTCGAGCGCATAGGTCGCGACGCCGCGCATGAGCTCGGCATGGAAGGGCGGCACGGGAAAGAGACCTTCGGCCACCGCCGCGCGCATCGCCTCTTCGCGGGCGGCATCGAAGTCGTCACCGAATTCGCGAAGCTCCGCCCCGAAGGCGCGCATGGCCGTGTTCTTTTCGACCGAATTGCCGTGCGGCACGTAGACGACCGCGCGGAGCCCGGCGCGCGTGGCGGCGCGGGCTTGGGCTTGCCCGTGATTGCCGCGCGTGGCGGTGATGATGCCGGGGCATTCGGGTTGGCTGCGCCTCAGCCAGTCGATGAAGGTGATGGCGCCGCGCGCCTTGAAGGCGCCGATGGGGCCGTGATTTTCGTGCTTGACCCAGACCTCGGCACCGGTGCGCTGGCTGAGAAGCGGCCAGGAAAGCTGCGGGGTGGGGTCCATGTGGCGGTGGACAAGGGCGGCGGCGGCATCGAGATCGGCAAGGGTGAGGGCGTCGGCCGGCATGGCGGTGGCTCCGGTCAGGGGATCGGTCGGGCGAGGGCGGGGCGGTCTGTGGTGCGGGCAAGTTCGCCGTAGAACCGGTCGAGCCCGGCGAGGTCGGCGAACGGGGCGAGGGCCGTTGTCGCGGCGGCGGCGCGGCGGGCCTGTTCGGCCGGATCGGCGAGCCGCAAGATCGCGGCGGCGAGCGCCTCGGCTGTCCCCACCTCCTCCGACGCGCCGGCTGCGGCCAGCGCCTCGTAGGCCGGGGCGGAATTGGCCGTGTAGGGTCCATGAAGGATAGCCGCGCCATGGGCGGCAGGCTCAAACGGCGTATGGCCGCCGTGATCGACGAGTGAGCCGCCGGTGAAGCAGAGGCCGGCCGCCCCGTACCAAAGGTCCATCTCGCCCATCGTGTCGGCAAGGAAGACCGGCGTTTCCGGCGTGGGCATCTCGCCCGCCGAGCGGGTTGCGAAGGTGAGGCCCGCAGCGCGGATGGAGGCAGCAACCTCCTTGCCACGGCGGGCGTGGCGCGGGGCGAGGATAAGCCGCAGCTCCTGGTTTTCCCGGTGCGCCGCCATGAAGGCGCTGAGCACGATTTCTTCCTCGCCGGGGTGGGTCGAGGCGGCGAGGACGGTCAGCGCCCGTGGCCAGGCAAGCACGGAGGGCGCGCGGCTTGCGCCGGCCGCCGATTTCAAGGTCACGGTCGGGCCGATCCGGCCGGGATCGAGGCCGAGATCGGCGAAGCGGTCCGCGCTCGCCTCATCCTGGGCGGAAAGATAGGCGACCGCGCCGAGCATCTCGCGCGCAACGGCGGCGAGGCGGCGCCAGCGCCGGTGGCTGCGGGCCGAAAGCCGGGCGCCGACGATGAGGACGGGAATGCCCTCTGCCCGGCAGGCGGCGAAGCGCGCGGGCCAAAGCTCGGTTTCGACCGTGACGAGCGCGAGGGGCTGCCAGCGCGCCAGAAAGCGGCGGAGGGGGGCGGCTGTGTCGAGAGGGGCGAGCGTGACCACGGAACGTGGCAGGGCCCAGCCGGCGCCGAGGGCCCGCGCGGTTTCGCTGTTGGTGGTGATGACGAGCGAAAGATCGGGGTCGCGGGCGAGGATTTCAGCCAGGACAGCGCGCGCGGAGGTCAGTTCGCCGTTCGAGGCGGCATGGAGCCAGAGCCGGGGACCGGGAGCCGGGTGGGGCGACCCGTCGCGGGCAAGGCGCGCCCGCGCCGCCCTGCCGCCGGGCAGGAGCGCCCTGAGCGCGAGCCCCGCGCCATAAAGGGCGAGGGGGAGCCGGAAAAGGAGGCGGTCGATGGCCATGGCAGAGCCTTGCCACGGGGGAACGGGGACGCGCAAGCCGGGCTGGCGCGAACATGCCCGATTTCGCCGCGCGTCGCGCGCCGACCCGCCGGGGAGGGCGCTGCCCTCCCCGGACCCCACCCGGGGGTATTTTCGGACAGAAAGCAGGGGGGGGGGCGGGAACCCGTCCCCGAACCCTGCCGGTTTCAGTTGCCGAGGATCGTCGGCAGGCGAAGGCCGTTGTCGCGGGCGGCGGTGACGGCGATGTCGTAGCCGGCATCGGCATGGCGCCAGACGCCCGAGGCCGGATCGTTCCAGAGGACCCGTTCGAGGCGTTTCGCGGCCTCATGCGTGCCGTCGGCGACGATGACGACGCCCGCATGCTGGGAAAAGCCCATGCCGACGCCGCCGCCATGGTGAAGCGAGACCCAGGTGGCGCCCGAGGCGGTGTTGACGAGCGCATTGAGGAGCGGCCAGTCGGAGACGGCATCGGAACCGTCCTTCATGGCCTCCGTTTCGCGGTTGGGTGAGGCGACGGAGCCCGAATCAAGATGGTCGCGGCCGATGACGACCGGCGCTTTCAGTTCGCCCGACGCCACCATCTCGTTGAACATGAGGCCCGCCTTGTGGCGTTCACCAAGGCCGATCCAGCAAATGCGGGCGGGCAGGCCCTGAAAGGCGATGCGGTCGCGTGCCATGTCGAGCCAGCGGTGAAGATGGGCGTTCTCGGGGAAGAGTTTCTTCATCGCGGCGTCGGTCTTGTAGATATCCTCCGGGTCGCCCGAGAGCGCGCACCAGCGGAAGGGGCCGATACCCTTGCAGAAGAGGGGCCGGATATAGGCGGGGACAAAGCCGGGGAAGGCGAAAGCGTTGTCCAGCCCCTCGTCCTTCGCGACCTGGCGGATGTTGTTGCCGTAATCGAGCGTCGGCACACCGGCGTTCCAGAAGTCGACCATGGCGGCGACATGGGTCTTCATGCTGGCGCGGGCGGCTTTCTCGACCGACTTGGGGTCCGTTTCCTGTTTCGCGCGCCATTCGGCGACGGTCCAGCCCGAGGGCAGGTAGCCGTGCAGGGGGTCATGGGCCGAGGTCTGGTCGGTGACGATGTCGGGCCGGGGGCCGCCCGCCTTCATCCGGCGAACAAGCTCGGGGAAGATGTCCGCGGCATTGCCGAGAAGGCCCACCGATTTCGCCTCGCCCTTCGCGGTCCAGCCGGCGATGAGCGCGAGCGCTTCATCCAGCGTGTGAGCCTTGGCGTCCAAATATTTGGTGCGGATGCGAAAATCAATCCGGGTCTCATCGCATTCGACGGCGAGGCAGGAGGCGCCGGCGAAGACCGCGGCAAGGGGCTGGGCCCCGCCCATGCCGCCAAGACCGCCGGTCAGAATCCATTTGCCCCTGAGATCGCCGCCATAGTGCTGGCGGCCGGCTTCGGCGAAGGTCTCATAAGTGCCCTGCACGATGCCTTGGGTGCCGATATAGATCCAGGACCCCGCAGTCATCTGGCCGTACATCATCAGCCCCTTCTTATCGAGGTCGTTGAAATGGTCCCAGGTGGCCCAGTGCGGCACGAGGTTCGAGTTGGCGATGAGGACGCGGGGGGCATCGACATGGGTGCGCACGACGGCGACCGGGCGGCCGGACTGGACGACGAGGGTTTCGTCGTCCTCCATATCCTTCAGGGTGGCCACGATACGGTCGAAATCGCCCCAGGAACGCGCGGCGCGGCCGATGCCGCCATAGACCACGAGTTCATGCGGGTTTTCGGCGACGTCGGGATGGAGGTTGTTCATCAGCATCCGCAAGGGGGCTTCGGTCTGCCAGCTCTTGGCGTTCAGCTTCGGTCCGGTGGGCGGAAAGATGTCGCGGGTGTTCTTGCGGTCGAGCATGGGGGCGGTCCTTCGGGTCAGGCGGAAAGGAGGGGCAGGGCGAGGCCCGGCGCGGCGGCGATGTCGCCCGAGGCGATCAGCCGGGCGGCGGTTTCGAGATCGGGGGCGAGATAGCGGTCCTCGCCAAGGGGGGCGATGTCGGCGCGAAGGCGGGCAAGGACGTTCCGAAGGGGGCTGGAGGTTGTCAGCGGCGCGCGGAATTCGATTCCTTGTGCGGCGCAGAGAAGTTCGACGCCAAGGATGCGGTCGAGGTTTTCGACCATCCGGCCGAGACGGCGCGCGCCATGGGCGGCCATGGAGACGTGATCTTCCTGATTGGCGCTGGTCGGCGTGCTGTCAGTCACGCAGGGCATGGCGATATGCTTGTTTTCCGACATGAGCGCGGCCGTTGTCACCTCGGCGATCATGTAGCCGGAATTGAGGCCGGGATCGGGGGTGAGGAAGGGCGGCAGGTCGTGGGAAAGCGTCGGGTCGACCATGAGCGCGATGCGGCGCTGGGCGATGGCGCCGATCTCGGCCAGTGCGAGCGCGATCATGTCGGCGGCGAAGCCCACGGGCTCGGCATGGAAATTGCCGCCCGAGACAATGAGGCCGGCCTCCGTCAGCACAAGCGGATTGTCGGTGGCGGCGTTGGCCTCCACCTCCAGCGTCCTTGCCGCCTGCCGCAACACGTCCATCGCGGCGCCGGTGACCTGCGGCTGGCAGCGGATGCAATAGGGGTCCTGGACGCGGGTGTCGCCCTCGCGGTGGCTTTCGCGGATTTCGGAGCCGTCGAGGAGCGCGCGCATGAAGGCGGCGGCCCCGATCTGGCCGGGATGGCCGCGAAGCGTGTGGATTTCCGGCTGGAGGGGCGCGGTGGAGCCCATGATGGCATCGGTCGAGAGCGCCGAGGTGACAAGGGCGCTTTGCGCGGCGCGCCAGCCGTCGAAAAGACCGGCAAGGGCGAAGGCGGTGGAGAACTGGGTGCCGTTGATGAAGGCGAGGCCCTCCTTGGGGCCAAGCGGGATGGGGCTGAGGCCGGCGGCGGCGAGTGCCTTGGCCCCCGGCAGGATTTCGCCCCGATATTCGGCTTCGCCCGCGCCGATGATGACGGCGGTCATATGGGCGAGGGGCGCGAGATCGCCGGAGGCGCCGACCGAACCTTGCGCCGGAATGACCGGCGTGACGCCTTTTTCCAGCATGTTTTCAAGAAGTTCGATCAGCTCCCAGCGGACGCCGCTGGCGCCCCGGCCGAGGCTGAGAAGTTTCAGCGCCATCATCAGACGGGCGTGGCGGCGGCTGATCGCATCACCGACGCCGCAGCAGTGGCTGAGGATCAGGTTGCGCTGCAGCGTGGCCGTATCCTTGCCGGCGATGCGGATGCTGGCAAGTTTGCCAAAGCCGGTATTGACGCCGTAGACTGGAACATCGCCACCTGCGGCGGCGGCAATGGCCGCGGCGGCCTGTTCGACGGCAAGGCGGCAGGCGCGGTCGAGCCGCACCGGCGCTTCCTCGGCATAGACCCGGGCGAGATCGGCCAGTGTGACTGCGCCGGGGGTGAGCGTGAGCGTCACAGGAGGCCTCCGATGATACGTGTGTTGAGCGGGTTGAACCCGATGCGATAGGCAAGTTCGGCGGGGTGATCGACATCCCAGACCGCGAAATCGGCACGCTGGCCGTGGGCGATCCGGCCCCGGTCGGTCAGGCCGAGCGCGGCGGCGGCATGGCTGGTGGCGCCTTTCAGCACCTCTTCCGGGGTCATGCGGAAGAGCGTACAGCCCATGTTCATCGCCAGAAGGAGCGAGCACATGGGCGAGGAACCCGGGTTCATGTCGGTAGCAATCGCCATGGGGACGTTGTGGCGGCGGAAAAGGTCGATGGGCGGCACTTGCGTCTCGCGGAGCGTGTAGAAGGCGCCGGGCAGGATGACGGCGACGGTTCCGGCCGTTGCCATCGCCTGCACACCGGCCTCGTCGAGATATTCCAGATGATCGGCCGAAAGTGCCTTGTGGCGCGCCGCAAGCGCGGCCCCGCCGAGGTTGGAGAGCTGTTCGGCATGGAGCTTCACCGGCAGGCCGAGCGCGGCGGCGGCTTCGAAGACGCGGGCGATCTGGGCTGGGTCGAAGGCGATGCCCTCGCAGAAGCCGTCGACCGCGTCGACAAGGCCCTCGGCATGGGCGGCGCGAAGGGCGGGGATGCAGACCTCGTCGATATAGGTGTCGGGGCGGCCCTTCATTTCGGCGGGCACCGCATGGGCGCCGAGGAAGCTGGTAACGATGGTCACGGGCCGCAGCGCGGCGAGCCGGCGGGCGGCCCGGAGCATCCGGAGTTCCGTATCCATATCAAGGCCATAGCCGGATTTCACCTCGATCACCGACACGCCTTCGGCGAGAAGTGCGTCGACCCGCGGCAGCGCCGCGGCAATCAGGTCATCCTCGCTGGCCGCGCGGGTGGCGCGGACGGTGGACACGATGCCGCCACCGGCCCGGGCGACCTCTTCATAGCTCGCGCCATTCAGGCGCATCTCGAACTCGCCCGCGCGGTTGCCGCCATGGACGATATGGGTATGGCAGTCGATGAGCGCGGGCGTCACCAGCCGCCCTCCAAGGTCACGGGGAACGAAGGCCGCGACAGCGGCAGGGATGTCGTCCCGCCGTCCGGCCCAGACGACCATTTCCTGCGAAACGGCGATGGCGGCATCATCGATCAGCCCATAGGGCGCATCGCCGTCCATGGTGGCGGCGCGGCAATTGACGAAGAGGTTTTGCGGCTGACGCATCGGAGGGCCCGGCAATTTAGGATATCGACTCGGTTTGTATATCAGTATATGTATTATGTCTATACATAATGGAGGCGTCGATGATCTTCGCAAAACGTGCCCTCTTGGCCGATGGCTGGGCGGCGGATGTCCGGCTTGAAGTAGCGGACGGGCGGATCACCGGGGTTCTTTCCGGCCAGCGCGCGGCTGACGGGGATGTCCAGGTCGATACGCTTCTGCCGGCGCTCTCCAACCTTCATTCCCACAGCTTTCAGCGCGCGATGGCGGGGATGACCGAATACCGGGCGGCCGGACGGGAAAGCTTCTGGACCTGGCGGGAGCTGATGTACCGCTTTCTGGAACATCTGACGCCCGAAACGGTGGAGGCCATCGCCGCGCAGGTCTTCATGGAGATGCAGGAGGCGGGCTATGCCGCGGTGGGTGAGTTCCACTATGTGCATCACCAGCCGGGGGGTGCGCATTACGGCAGTATTTCGGAGCTGTCGGAGCGGGTTTTCGCCGCCGCAGCGACGACCGGAATCGGGCTGACCCATTTGCCGGTGCTCTACACCTACGGCGGGGCCGGGACCAAGCCGCTAGCCGGCGGTCAGAAACGCTTCGGCAATACGGTGGAGGACTTTGCGCGCCTATTGGAAGCGGCGCGGGCGCGGGCATCGGCCCTGCCTGGCGACACGGTCGTCGGTATCGCGCCGCATTCGCTGCGTGCCACCTGTCCGGAAGACCTCGCGCGGGCATTGCCGCTGGCGGCGGGCGCGCCCGTCCATATCCACATCGCCGAACAGCCGCAGGAGGTTGCCGACATCACCGCCTGGCTCGGGGCGCGGCCGGTCGAATGGCTTTTGGCCAATGCGCCCGTCGGGCCGGACTGGTGCGCCATTCATGCGACCCACATGACCGAGGCGGAATGCGCGGGCCTTGCCCGATCCGGAACGGTGGCGGGTCTTTGCCCGGTGACGGAGGCCAATCTGGGCGACGGACCATTCATGGGTCCGGGCTGGCTGGCCGCAGGCGGGGCCTTCGGCGTCGGGTCGGATTCGAATGTGCGCATCTCACTGGTGGAAGAGCTGAGAACGCTGGAATATTCCCAGCGTTTACGGGATGTTGCGCGCAACGTGATGGTGCCGGATGCGGGGTCGGTCGGCGACTTTCTCTATCGCGGTGCTGCGGCCGGAGGGGCACAGGCCCTGGGGCGAGAGGCTGGGGTCATCGGCGAAGGCAAGCTGGCCGATCTGGTCGCGATCGACAGCGGCCACACGGCGCTTTGCGCGCTGACGGAAACCCAGCTGCTCGACGGGTTAGCCTTTGCCGCGCCGGATGGTGTCGTGACCGATCTCTGGTCGGCAGGCCGGCATCAGGTCAGGGGCGGGCGGCATGTTGCGCGCGACCGGATCGTGCCGGCCTATCGGCGGGCGATCACCACGCTTGTCGCGGCGCTTTGAGAACCGGATCAGCGTACCGGTGCGAGCCGGATGAGAAGTGCCGACGCACGGGTGGCCAGCGCGACGGCGAGACGCGGGCCATGGGCGAGGGCGAAGCGCGTCAGGCTTTGGCCATCGGCCTGAACCCCGCCCGCAACCGCGAAAATCTCGACCAGGCCGCCCGGCGGGGCGGTGTGGGTCACGTTCATCGGGCCTTCCAGCGCGGTGACACTGCCCTCCATCCGGGTTGCGTCAAAGATCAGGTTCAGGTCGCGGATGGGTCCGCCCGTCAGCCGGCCTATGACAGGCAGGTCGCCGGAAAACGCGACAGGACCCAGGTGGCGCGCGGCAAGAACCGTCTCAGGTCCGTGAAGGTCGATCCCGTCACCCTCGATCACCGTCAGGATGCGGCTGAGACCGGTGAAGGCGGAAAACGGCCCGTCGGTGTCCACCTCGGCCATGGACAGACGCCAGAGAAGCCGGCCATCGGCCTCGGCCTTGGTGATTTCATGGGTGACGCCGCCGCCGTTCTTCCACGGCTGACGCAGGAAATCCTTCGCTTCGACGATCTCCATACACGGCTCCACGGCACTTTAACATCAGGCAAAACGTAGATATCCTCATACAAATAGAATGTGAGCAGGCTTGTCCATGGGTGATGCGATCCCGACGGAACCGACCACCTACCGCGAGGTGAAGGCCGCGATCCTGACCCGGATCACCTCGGGTGACTGGGGGCCGGGAACGCTGTTGCCGGGGGAGGTGGACCTAGCACAGAGCTTCGGTGTCGCGCGGGCAACAGTTAACCGCGCGATGCGGGAACTGAGCGAGGAAGGGTTTCTCGACCGCCGTCGCAAGGCGGGCACGCGGGTTCGGGCATCGCCCCTTCGCGCGGCGCGGTTCGAAATTCCCATCGTGCGGGCCGAGATCGAGGCGACCGGTGCGGCCTATCGCTATGCGCTTCTGGAACGCGAGGTCTTGCGTGCGCCCGATTGGCTGCGCGGGCGGCTTGGCGTTCTGAAGGGCGCAAAGGTCCTGCACCTCATGTGCCTCCATTCGGCCGGCGGCGCGCCCTATCAGCTGGAGGATCGCTGGATCAATCTCGGCGCCCTGCCAGAGGCGGAGCGGGCGGATTTCACGGAGTCCGGACCGAACGAATGGTTGATTTCGGCGGTGCCCTTTTCCGAGGTGGAGATCAGCTTTCTCGCGACGGCGGCGGAAGGGGCGGTGGCCGGATACCTCGGGATGGACGAGGGCGAGCCGGTCTTCACGGCTGAGCGGACAACCTGGTGGAACGGCGCGGCCATCACCCATGTCCGGTTGTCATTTTGCCGTGGTCACCGGATGACAACGCGCTATTGATGGCAAAAGACCACCGGCCCGAGGAGACACCCGTTGCCCGCACCAGTCGTGACAGATGAGATGATCGAGACCTATCAGCGCGACGGTGTCGTGCTGGTGAAGGGGCTTTGGACGGACTGGGTCGAAACCATTCGCGCCGGAATTGAGCGCAACATGGCGGAGCCGGGACCCTACGCGGCCGAGAACCTGAAGCCGGGCGAGGGCGGGCGGTTCTTCGACGACTACTGTAACTGGCAGCGCATTCCGGAATTCGCTGAGGTTATCGAAGGTTCGGCGGTGGGCGAAGTGGCGGCAGCGCTGATGGGCTCACAAGGTGTGCAGGTCTTTCACGACCATGTGCTGGTGAAGGAACCCGGAACCTCCAAGGCGACGCCCTGGCATCAGGACGGGCCCTATTACTTCGTCAAGGGCCGCCAGACGGTAAGCTTCTGGTCACCCGTCGACCCGGTCACGGAGGCGACGCTGCGTTGCGTGGCGGGTTCGCATCGCTGGCCGAAGGAAGTGCTGCCGAAGCGCTGGCTGGCGGATACCGATTTCTACGCCGATCCGGAAGCCTATATGCCGGTGCCCGACCCCGATGCAGAAGGGATGGAAGTTCGCGAATGGGCAATGGAGCCGGGCGATGCGGTCGCCTTCGACTTCCAGACGCTGCATGGCGCGCGCGGCAATACGAGCGACCGGCGGCGGCGTGCCTTTTCGCTGCGGCTGGTCGGCGATGACGCCCGCTATGTGGAACGGCCGGGCCGCACCTCTCCACCCTTTCCAGGGCACGGGATGCAGCCGGGCGAGCGGCTGAGGGCAGACTGGTTTCCGTTTTTGAAGGGTGGCGCGGCGTAGGGGAGGACGCCCGCCGGCCCGTTGCCCGGGGTTAACAGCGCGTCAGCGCCCCCGGGCAGCGGCTGGCCGCCCCGGTGGCCAGCCGCTTTGGTGCCGTTGGCGCGGGGATCGAGGTCGTCCGGATGTGGCGGGATAAAGTGGCGACCACGGGAGGTGGAGGCGGCTGCCCGCGGCCAGCCGCTGCCCTCCGTTGCCCGCACTGCATTGGGAAATGGCTGGCGTCTACCCGTCGTTCCGCGTCACACCCCGGTACCACGCGACGATCCGGGCGCGCTCCGCCGGTTCGATAAAGGACACATTGGCAGGCGGCATCGCGTGGGTCACACCCGCCTGCAGGAATATCTTGCGGGCCTGCCCGGCGATCTGTTCACGGGTTTCAAGCAGCACGCCCTTCGGCGCCCAGTGGATACCGTCGTAAAAGGGTTCCGCCGCGTGGCACATGGAGCAGCGGCCAAGCACGATGCTTTCGACATCGTCGAAGTCTTCGGCATTGGCAAAGCGCTCTGCCGCGGGGGTCAGGCGGGCTGCGCCTTCCGGCTCAGACCGGAAGAGAGGGGCGGTGGAAAGCCACGCGATGATCACGAAAAGGATCGCGGTGACGGCCCAGGTCCAGGTCGGGCTGCCCTTGCGGGCGTGCTGGGTGTTGAACCAGTGGCGGATCGTGACGCCCATCAGGAAGACAAGGCTCGCGATGATCCAGTTGTTTTCGGTCGCGAAGGCCAGGGGATAGTGGTTCGACAGCATCATGAAGATGACGGGCAGCGTCAGGTAGTTGTTATGCGTCGATCTCAGTTTTGCGATCTTGCCGTATTTTGGATCGGGCGTGCGCCCGGCGATGAGGTCGGCGACCACCACCTTCTGGTTCGGGATGATGACCATGAAGACATTGGCCGACATGATCGTCGCGGTGATGGCCCCCAGATGCAGCAGCGCCGCGCGCCCGGTAAAGACCTGCGTATACCCCCAGGCGAGCGCCACGAGGATCAGGTAGAGAAGGATCATGAGCGTGGTCGGGCTTTCGCCGAGCGGCGATTTGCAGAGCGTATCGTAGAGAAGCCAGCCAAGGGCGAGCGAGGCGAGAGAGATGCCGATCGCCTGCCAGACCGGAATGTCGAGCACGTTCGGATCGACCAGATAAAGATCGGCGCCGAGATAGTAGACAAGGCAGAGAAGCGTGAAGCCCGAGAGCCAGGTCGCATAGCTTTCCCATTTGAACCAGATCAGGTCGCCCGGCATCTTTTCGGGCGCCACAAGGTATTTCTGGATATGGTAGAAGCCGCCGCCATGAACCTGCCATTCCTCGCCATCGGCCCCGCTTGCCAGATTGCGATCCCGGTGCAGGCCAAGGTCGAGCGCGATGAAATAGAAGGACGAGCCGATCCAGGCGATGGCGGTGATGACATGCAGCCAGCGGACCGCGAATTCCAGCCAATCGGCAAGAACAATGAAATCGTACATCCCCGAACCCTCCCTGGCATTTGCGGCCGTGAACTAAAGCTATACCGGGATGCATCTTCATGATAATTCTTCGAATGCCTTAGAACTTTCAAGGATTGCCGAAGAATAGCCGGGGCGCGCAGGCCATGTCCTATGTCAACAACCTGAAAATGTTCGTCCGGGTCTACGATCTGGGGTCGATGAGCGCCGCTGCGCGCGACCAGCGGACATCGCCCGCGGTCGCCTCGGCGCGCATCGCGGAACTGGAAAAGCATCTTGGCATCCGACTTTTCAACCGGACGACACGGCGCCTGCAGGCGACGGAGAACGGCCGCATTTTCTATGAAGGGGCGCTGCGCGTGCTGGACGCCATTGATGAGGCCGAGGCGGCGGTGATGTCGTCAACCCAGAACCTCAAGGGCACGGTTTTCGTCGCCGCGCCGCTTGGTGTGGGGCGGCGGTTCATCGCGCCGCATGTGCCCGCATTCAAGGATGAATATCCGCAGATTGATGTCCGGCTGCGGCTGTCGGACCGGGTCATCGACGTGATCGCCGAAGGGCTCGACATGGCGTTTCACCTTGGCACGCTGGAAGACAGCACGCTGAAACTGCGTTCGGTCGCGGATTGCCCGCGGGTTCTTTGCGCGGCGCCGTCCTATATCGCCAAGCGCGGCGCCCCTGCCGATGGCCATGAGATTGTGCGCGACAAGCACGATTGCCTGAACCTGCGGTTTCCGGGCGCGCGGGAATTTCAGTGGACGCTCGTCACACCCGAAGGCCCGCGCCGCTTCGAAGTGGCCGGTCCTTTCGAGACCGACGATGGCGACGTGCTGACGGGCTGGGCGCTCGATGGGCGCGGTATCGTCATGAAGCCGATCTTCGAGGTGGCGGACCACCTGCGGTCGGGCGCGCTGGTCCCGGTGGCCAAGGCGACGCCGCCGGTCCCGGTGCAGCTGTCCTGCCTGACGCAACACCGCCGCTTGCGTGACCCGAAGATCCGCGCCTTCACGGATTTCATAATCGCCCGCTGCCGGGCCGATCTGATCCGGGCGGTTGACGGGGTGGCGATGCCGAACTGACCTCAGGGGGCCTACGTTCTAACCAAACTGAAAATGGGTCAGCCGGCGGTCGCGTCGTTCGCTCATGCGGTCGATGAGCCGCCGGGCGAGCCGCGTCAGTTCCGTCGCGCAGGCCGGATCGCCGGCGCGGTCCAAGGTTTCCATCGGATCGGCGGATAGATCGAAGAGAAGGGGTGGCAGGCCGCCGCCGAAATGCACGTATTTCCAGCGCTCCTCGCGCAGGATCGACACACCGGTCTGGTTGCTGGTCAGCCCGAGATGTCGCTGAAACCGGGTGGGCGTGGCCGGATCGCCGAAATCGGCCTCCAGAAAGACGGCGTCACGCCAGTCGGCTGGGTGCCCGCCATGGACCAGCGGCAGAAGCGAGCGGCCATCCATCGCTTCGGGTGCGGACCGGCCGATCCAGTCGAGGATCGTTGGCGCGATGTCGACGGATTCGGTCATCGCTGTCAGATGCGCGGCCTTGCAGGCGCGCGGGTCGCGGATGATAAGCGGGATGCGGAAAGCGGGGTCAAAGACGCTTTCCTTGCCCCACATCCGCTTTTCACCCAGCATCTCGCCGTGGTCGGCCGTCAGGACGACAAGGGTCCGCTCTGTCTGGCCGGTGGCGTCGAGCCAGTCGAGAAGCCGCCCGATATGATGATCGACCTCTGCCATGAGGCCGAGATAGACGGCGCGAAGTTCGCCGATAACCGTATCCGGCAGCGCCGCGCAGTCGCCGTCGAACCCCCAGAAAAGGCCGGTCGAGGCCGGGGCGCTGAACCATGCGTCAAGGAAGGGATGATCGGGTTTCGTGAAATTGGGCACGGGCAGACCCGCAGGGTCGACCATGCGGTTGTAGGGGGCGGGTGCGACCAGGGGCGGATGCGGGCGAATGAAGGTGACATGGGCGAACCAGGGCTTTTGCCGGCGGATGTCGAGCGCCTGAAGCGTGCGGTCGGCCAGATAGGCGGTATCGCTGTCCTCGGCGCTGTAAAGCGCAGGGTCGGAGGGGCGGGGTGCATTGCCGGGTCCGCGCGGGCGGAAGACATCGGGCACCTTCGCGCCGTCCATGACGAAATCGTAGCCCTTCGCCCGCAGGTAGGCGGGCCATTCGAGCCCGTCATCGAGCCGCATTTCCACCAGTTCCCGAAACCCCGGCGCGACGCCTTCATAGCTCAGCAGATCGGGATCCTCGGGGTCGAGTTGGGTGGGGTCCGGCGTGATGTCCGAATAGCCGAAAAGCAGCGGCTCATACCCGGCTTTCCGTGCCTCCGTGCCAAGCGTGGCATGGTGACGGGCAAGGGGCGTTCCATTGCGGATCGCCCGGTGGTTCATCGCGTAAAGCCCGGTCAGAAGGCTGGCGCGGGCCGGGCCGCAAGGCACGGTGACGGTAAAATGATTGCCGAAATTCGCCGCGCCACGGGCCAGCCGGTCGATATTCGGCGTGGCGACATGGGCGGCGAGCGGGCCGGACAGCACCTGCAACGCCATCTGGTCGACGGTTATGAAAAGGACGTTGCCCTTCCCGGTCATCTTCGGTCTCAGGCGTTCGCCCCGGCCGGGGCCGCGTCGCGGGTGAAGTCGAATTCCTCGGCGAAATGGCAGGACACGAAGCGTTCCTTGCCGACCTCGCGCAGGGCCGGTGCCTCCTGCTTGCAAAGATCGCGGGCGAAGCGGCAGCGGGTGTGAAACTTGCATCCCGATGGCGGTTTGGTCGGCGAGGGAATCTCACCCTCCAGCTTCTCGACATTGGCAGGCGCGTCAGGGTCGAGCGCCGGGATCGCCGAGATAAGCGCGCTCGTATAGGGGTGGCGGGGCCGTTTGAAGAGATCCCGCGTCGGGGCGGTTTCAACCAGCTGGCCGAGATACATCACCGCCACATGGTCGCAGACATGCGCGACCACCGACAGGTCGTGGCTGATGAACAGGAAGGAAATCCCCATGTCGCGCTGGATCGCCTTCAGAAGGTTGAGAACATCGGCCTGGATCGACACGTCTAGTGCCGCCACGCTTTCATCCGCAACGATGAAGCGCGGCCCGGAGACCAGTGCGCGGGCGATGGAAATGCGCTGGCGCTGGCCGCCGGAAAAGGCATGTGGGAAGCGGCGCAGGTGTTCAAGGTTCAGCCGACATTTGGCGGCGATTTCACGTACCCGCGCATCGGTTTCCTCGCGCGTTTTGGTCAGACCCATGACTTCGAGCGGTTCGGCGATGATGTCGCGGACGGTCATGCGGGGGGAAAGCGCGGCATAGGGGTCCTGAAAGATCAGCTGCGCCCGCTTGCGGTATTCCTTCAGATCGGTCTTCGACAGGTTGCGCAGGTCATAGCGCACCTCGCCATCGTCATAGGTGACGCTGCCGTCGCTGATCGGGGCCGCGCGCAGAAGCGCGCGCCCGAGCGTCGTCTTGCCCGAACCGCTTTCGCCGACCAGGCCGAAGAAATTGCCCTTGGCGATGGAGATCGAGATGTTGTCGACCGCGTTCAGATGGACCTTCTTGGTCAGGAGCCCGCCGCCGATACCGTAGCGGACATAAAGGTTCTTGGCTTCGATCAGTGGTTTTGTCATCCGGCCGCTCCTTCTGTCTCGCGCGCGGCAGCCACATGGCAGGCGACCGTCCGGCCGCCGGGAATGTCGGTGAACTGGGGCACGTCGCGGTCGCAGGTGCCCTTGATCGCGACAGGGCAGCGGGTGTGGAAGACGCAGCCTTTCGGCCGGTCGAGCGGCGAGGGGATGTCGCCGGGAACCGGGGTCAGATGGGCGCTGAGGTCTTCGAGCTTCGGCAGGGCATTGATCAACCCTTGCGTATAGGGGTGCTTCGGGTCACGGATCACCTGCCGGACGGTGCCCTTTTCAACGATCCGGCCGAGATACATCACCGCCACCTTGTCGGCCGTCTGCGCGATGACACCGAGGTCGTGGGTGATGAAAAGGATCGCCATGCCAAATTCACGGACAAGGTCCTTCATCAGGTCGAGAACCTGCGCCTGAATGGTCACGTCGAGCGCCGTCGTAGGCTCGTCAGCAATCAGCAGCCGGGGACGGGTCGACAGCGCCATCGCGATCATCGCGCGCTGGCGCATGCCGCCGGAAAACTCGAAGGCGTATTGGTCGAAGCGGCGGGCGGCGTCGGGGATGCCGACACGGTCGAGCATCTCGATTGACAGGTCACGTGCGCCCGCCTTGGTCAGATCGGTATGGATCAGAAGTTGCTCGACCATCTGTTCGCCGACCGAAATCGCCGGCGCGAAGGAGGCCATCGGTTCCTGAAAGATCATCGAGACGGCGCCGCCCCGCACGACCCGCATGTCGCGGTCGCGTTTCAGCGAAAAGACATCGACCTGACCATCCGGCAGGTTGAGCATGATCTTCGACTTCGGATCGTAGTGGGTATTGCCGGCATTGAGGCGCATCAGCGCCTTTGCCGTCACCGACTTGCCCGAACCGCTTTCGCCGACAAGGCCCATGACCTCGCCGGGATTGATGTCGAAGGACACGTCCTCGACCGCGGTGACAAGGCCCTCGTCGGTGCGAAAGCGGATGGTGAGGTCTTTGACGGAGATCAGCGGCTGGGTCATTTTTTCGTCCCCGAATAGGGATCGGCCGCATCGCGCAACCCGTCGCCCACGAAGACGAAGGCGAGAACGAGGGCGATGAAGAAGATCACGGGGATGAAGTACCACTGATAATTCAGAAGCACGTCCGCCTTGGAGACGTTCTGCATCAGCGCGCCGAGCGAGTTGACCGGGTCCTTCAGCCCGAGGCCGATGAAGGAAAGCGCCGTTTCGGAGCGGACCATGTAGGGGAAGGAAATCATCAGGTCGACGATGATGTAGCTCGTGAAGGAGGGCAGCAGGTGGCGCCGGATCACGTGGCTTGACGAGGCCCCGCAAAGTTCGGCCGCGAGCACGTATTCCTGTGTGCGTTCGGTCAGAAGATGCGTTCGTATCCGCCGGGCGAGCGTCGGCCAGCCGATCAGGCCGAGGATGATCGAGATAAAGAAGAACCGCGTTTCCGACGACCAGTGATCGGGCATGAAGGCGGCGAGCGCCATGAAAAGCGGGATCGACGGTACGGTTCGGATCGCATCGGTGATCATCTGCAACACGCTGTCGATCCAGCCGCCGAAATAGCCGGCGACACCCCCGATCACGAGGGCAAGGACGAAGGAGATGAAGACGCCAAGCGTGCCGACGGCAAGCGAGGTCCAGATGGCATGCAGCGTTCGCCCGAAGATGTCCTTGCCGCTGCCATCCGTGCCGAAGAGATGGACCTTGCCACCCTCCACGCCGAAAAGGTGGAGATTGGAGCGGATCAGCGCCACATCGACGTCAAACGCGTTGCCCGGCAGGTCCCAGTCGGCATGGAAAATCCTGTAATCCCAGTCGCGGACGAAGAACTGGACGTAAAGCCGGTGGTCGCGCTTTTCGGTCATCACCCAGCGGAAGTTCGTCGCAGCCGAGCGTTCGCGTTCAGTCGCGTAGATGAAGGGGCGGATCGAAAAGCCGTTTTCGTCCCAGAATTTCGGGATCTGTGGCGCGCCGTTCTCATAGTCCTTGTCGCGCCCGGCGATGGTCGGGTCGTAGGGCGACAGGAAGGGCGCGAAAAGCCCCATGACGATCATCAGCACCAGCGCATAGAGCGCGATCATGGAGGTCCGGTTGCTCTTGAACCGGGCCCAGATCAACTGGCCCTGCGAGGCGGTGAAATAGGCCTCCTTGGCCTGCTGGTCGACGCCTTCGGCTTTCTTCTTTTTCCAGAACATCGCGGATTATCCCATCAGGCCGCGCCGGACGCGCGGGTCGATCAGGGCCAGCAGGATGTCGGTGAAGAAGTTCAGCGCGACGATGCTGGCGGTCAGAAGGAAGATGATTGCGCCGGCAAGCTGCTGGTCATTGGACCGGGCGAGGCTTTCGAAAAGAAGCGCGCCTGCTTCGGTCAGGGTCAGGATCAGCGCGACGATGGGCAGTTCGTTGAAAATCCGGTTCAGGTCGAAGCCGAGCGAGTTGATGACGGGGCCGAGCGAATGTTTGGCCGGATAGCGCCAGAGAAGCCGCGCGCCCGTCACGCCGCGTGCCGAGGCCGCGGTGACATAGAGCTTGCCGATTTCATCGAGCATCAGCGCCCGGACCGTTTGCAGCGCAAAGGCCGTGGCAGACCATCCGAGGATGAAGACCGGCAGCCAGGCGCGGGAAATGAAGTCGCCGAATTTTGCCCAGCTCCACGCCGCGTCGCGGTATTCCTTGGAGAAGAGCCCGGTCAGACTGTCCCCGAAAAGAACCGTCGAAATGAGCATGATGATGAGCGCGAGCAGGAAGTTCGGTAGCGCCAGACCAAGATAACTGACAAAGCGAAGCGAGTTGTTGGTGATGGGGCTCGATGAGCTGGCCGATATGATGCCGATTGGCACGGCGATGGCGTAAGACAGGAAGAGCGCGGCCATGCAGATGCCGAGCGAAATCCAGAACTTGTCGGCCAGAAGCTGGTTGATGTTCAGCCTCAGAATGCAGCTGTCACCGAATTCGCCATGGACAAAGACGTTATAGACCCATTTGCCCCAGCGTTCCGGAAAGGGCCGGTCCAGGCCAAGCCGCTTTTCCTCGGCCTCGATGTCGGCAATCGTGATCTGCGAGCCTTGGGTGTTCTTGAAGGCGAGGTAGCGTTCGGCGCAGGTGCCGGGCACCAGCTCCATCAGCGTGAAAACGATCAGCGAGACGGTCAGGAGCGTGACGAGGGCCATGAAGGCGCGGGTCATCGCGAATTGAATGAACTGACTCATGACGGTAGCGTTTCCCCTGATGCGACCGTGGTGCGGGTAGACCTGAGGCGGGCGGTCGGCCCGCCTCAGATGCGTTCAAATGGCAGGGACGGCGACGATTATTCGTCGAAGTACCACTGCTGCGGACGGTAGGGATATGTCCGGTAGTATTCGTAGGACGCCGTCTTGAACTCGGTGAAGTTCTTCAGCGCGTTGCGGTGGTAGATCGGGTCCGGCGTCAGGGCCGTGCCGATGAAGAGCAGGTTGGAGACCATGTTCTCCACCATCCGCGCGCCGATCACGCCGAAATCGGGCGAATCCGACGGGGTCGACTGGAAGGCGTTGATGTCGGCGATCAGCTGCTTGACATATTCCGGCGGCTCGACGCCGCTGGCGCCGTTCGAATCCACCCATTCAGCCCAGAGCATGCCGGTCCGGTGAGCGAAGTAGTTTTCAAACGGCGGCACCCAGAGCTCGTTGTTGCCCATGATGATGCCAAGGGGCTGGCCCTTTTCCCAAAGGCCGACATCGAGCTGGTTGGACGACTGGGCCGAACGATATTCGTCCGGGGTCACTTCCTTCACCGTCGATTTGATGCCGACCTCGGCCCAGTTCTGGCCGATGAGTTCGACAACCTGACCGGCGATGCCCTGCGTCGCGAATTGCAGGTTCAGCACCAGAGGCTGGCCGTTCGGCAGGTCGCGGAAGCCGTCGCCGTCGGCATCCTTCAGGCCCACTTCGTCAAGCAGCGCATTCGCGGCAGCCGGATCGTATTCGGTCGCGAAGGTCTTCCACTTTTCGTCGACAAAGGCGGGCGTCGGCGAGAAGCCGGTGTACTGCTGGATCGTGCCTTCGCCGAAATAGGCGACCTGGTTCAGTTCCTCGCGGTTGATCGCGATCGACATCGCCTGACGGAAGCGCAGATCGCCGAAGACGGCGCGCTTGGCTTCATCCGCCGAGGTCACGTTGAACGAAATCGCGTGCATCGCGATCTTCGGCTTCAGATGGATCGTGTAGCCGCCCTTTTCCTGATTTTCGAGCAGAAGCGGCGCATCGGCCAACTGCAGCGACTGGGTCTTGTAGTCGACCTCGCCGTTGACGAGCTTCAGCAGGCGCACTTCCTGGTCGTTGGCATAGACCTCGTCCTGCTCGTTGATATAGGGCAGCTGGTTTCCGGCGGTGTCGACCATGTAGAAATAGGGGTTGGCGACGAAGTGCCGGCCTTCGGTGGTTTCACGCACCACGATGAAGCTTTCCAGCGTCGGGGCTGCATCCAGCGGCAGGTTCGCGACCTTGTCCGGCGAATTCAGCATCGGCGTCGGCGTGTCCATCCAGTCGGAGTTGCCGTAATAGGCCTTGATCGCGTCATAGCCATCCGCAAAGCCGAGGCTCTGCGCCAGCGTGTCGGCGTCAGGGTTCACGGCGGGGTGGAACTGGCCGAGGAAGTGCTTTGGCTGGAAGCCTTGCGCGAAATGCGTGGCGAAGTGGGCCAGAAGCCCCGGCTTCGGCGCCGGCAGGTTGAAGACCACGGTGGTCTCGTCCGGCGTGTCGACCGTCATCCGCTCGCCGCCGACAGTCACGTAGTCCTTCGGCTTTTCGTTGATCTTCGGATCAAGCGCGAGGTTGTCGTACCAGAACTTCACATCGGCCGAGGTGAAGGGCTGGCCGTCGGACCACTTGTGGCCCTTGCGCAGATGGAAGGTCAGCTGCGTGTAATCGGCGTTCCATTCCCATGACTTGGCGACGTTCGGCACGATCGTCTGCAGGTCGTCCGAATAGCGCACGAGGTTGACGTGGCGCGTCGACATGAAGTCCGACGTGCCGGCCTCTGTCGCGTTCGACAGGGCGTCAAGGACGCCGCCGTATTTGCCGACAGACTCGTAGGGCATCACGACCAGCGGCTCTTCCGGCAGACGCTCTGACAGCGGCGGCAGCGCCGGGTTGCCGCGAATCTGCGCGTTCAGGTCCGCGATGGCCGGGTTTTCGGCGAATTCCATCGTGCAGTTGCCGATGGCCTGGATTTCGGCGACGTCATATTGCTGCGGGAACTGGCCAGCGCCCAGCCCCTGCATGTCGGCGACGGTAGCGCCCGGGCAGGCGGCGAGCGCGCTGGTCGTCAGCAGGCCCATCCCCACCCAGCTTGCCATGAATAGTCTTGTTGGTTTTGTCATTGCGACCTCTCTGTTGTGGCTTGGTCTTATCGGTACGTGCGAGACCCCCCGGCCGATAGGACCAGCCGGGTGGAACACATATGTCCAGAGTTCTTTTCGTTTTTGTGACGGCTTGAGATCTTCCTAGCCCCCAGTGGTAGCGGAACAGTGACAAATAGCCCGATCGCGAGTCAAGGCCCGCAGGCGACGAGTCAAAGCCGCTTTCCGATCTTGGTCGAGCCGGGCCGAATGCGGAAATCTTTATTTCTTATGGCTTGATACGCTCAGCCGATAGGTCGGTGGGAGGGTCCCCGCCGATGCGTCGCCGCAGTACCAAATGGGATCGAAGCGCGGTTCGGGGGAGTGGAGGCGGGTACCGGAATCGAACCGGTCTTCACGGATTTGCAATCCGCTGCGTAACCTCTCCGCCAACCCGCCGGAAGATGCGAGGGGATTATACCAAGGTCCCCGGCTTCGCAAGCCATTCCGCCGGGCCGGGAATTTGTGGCCCGATGCGGCCGTGGCACCGTTGCCCAGCGGCACGTTCTGTGGCAAGACGAGTTCACGCTGCCAATCAAGACCCAAGAGTTCAGAACATGACCGATTTCGCTGCCCGTCGAACGATGATGGTTGATACCCAGGTGCGGCCGAACGATGTCACCAAATTTCCGATAATCGAGGCGATGCTGAGCGTTCCGCGCGAAGCCTTCGTTCCCGCGCCCCGGCGCGAGGCGGCCTATGCCGGCGAAAACCTCGATCTCGGCGGCGGGCGGATCATGCTGGAGCCGCGGACGCTGGCCAAGATGCTCGATGCGCTCGATATCCGGCCGCAGGACGTGGTGCTCGATATCGGCTGCGGGCTTGGCTATTCGGCGGCCGTGATCGCCCGCCTGGCCGATGTCGTCGTCGCCGTCGAAGACGATGCGGATCGTGCGGCGCAGGCCCAGACGCGGCTGTCGGATGAGGGGGCGGACAACGCGGCCGTCATGGAAGGCGCGCTGGCCGAGGGCGCGGCAAAGCATGGGCCCTATGACGTGATCGTCATCGAAGGCGCGGTTGAAACGGTGCCGGACGCGCTGGCGGCGCAACTGAAGGACGGCGGGCGCATCGGCTGCATCTTCATGGAAGGCGCGCTGGGCGTCTGCCGGGTCGGGCACAAGGCCGACGGCTGGATCGTGTGGCGGTATGCCTTCAACGCGGGCGCGCCGGTACTGCCGGGATTTGCGCGGCCACGGGAATTTTCGCTCTGACGGCCGGGTTTTCGCCTGCTGCGGCAGGGCAAGGCATGGCCGGAAGGATTGTGGGGTAAGGTGATGAGACGGGGCTTGCCAACGAGGATGCTCATTGCCGCGCTTCTGGCGGCAGGCGTTGCATTGCCGGCCGGCGCGCGCGCCGAGACGCTGGCTGACGCGCTGATCGCGGCCTATCGCAACTCCAACATTCTCGATCAGAACCGCGCCGTCCTAAGGGCGGCGGACGAAGACGTGGCAACTGCGGTTTCGTCGCTTCGCCCTGTGCTGCAGTGGGTGCTCGATTCGGGCTATTCCCGGTCAAGTGTGGCGCGGTCGAACTTTTCCGCCACGCTTGCCCTCAGCGGTCAGGTCGTGCTTTGGGACGCGGGCCGCAACAAGCTTGGCGTCGATATCGCCAAGGAGGCGGTTCTATCGACGCGCGAGGCGCTGGTTCAGGTGGAGCAGGATATCCTTCTGAACGCGGTCGACGCCTATTTCATGGTGCGCAGCGAGCTGGAAAATGTCGCCATCAACCAGAACTCGGTGCGCGTGATCGGCGAGACGCTTCGCGCGACGCAGGACCAGTTCGAGGTGGGCGAAGTGACGCGGACAGACGTGGCGCTTGCGGAGGCGCAGCTGGCCTCGGCCCGCGCGGGTCTTGCTGCCGCCGAGGGCCGGCTGGCGGCCGCGCGGGAGGTCTACAAGGCGACGGTTGGTGCCTATCCGGGTACGCTTGCCGGGGCGCCGCGCGAACCCGCGCTGCCGCCGAGCGTTCAGGCTGCAGCGGCACTGGCGCAGCGGCAGCACCCGGCGATCAGGCGCGCCCAGCGGGAGGTCAATCTTGCCGAGTTGCGGATTGCGGCGGCGGCGGCGGAGCGGCGGCCCGAGCTGACCGCGGACATGTCTCTTGGGCTGACCGATGGCGGGCGCAATTCCGGCTCGGTCGGGCTCAGTATGTCGCAGACGATCTATGCCGGCGGGCGGCTTTCTGCTGCGCATCGCAAGGCCATCGCCGGGCGTGACGGCGCGCGCGCGGCCCTCCACCAGACGGCTGTCGAGGTCGGGCAGGGGGTCGCGACGGCCTGGGCCAATATCGAGGTTCTGCGGGCACAGATCGTAGCCACCGAACAGCAGATCCGGGCCGCCACGGTCGCCTACCGCGGCGTGCAGGAAGAAGCCAAGCTCGGCGCGCGCACGACGCTGGATGTGCTGAATGCAGAGCAGTCGCTTCTGGATGCGCAGGCAAGCCGGATCGAGGCCGAGGCCGAGCTTCAGGTAGCAATTTATTCGTTATTGTCCGCTATGGGTCTTTTGACGGTCGATCATCTTAGCCTCGGGATTCCGACCTATGATGCCGCCGCCTATTACGAGGCGGTCAAGTCGGCCCCGGCGACATCGGTCCAGGGCAAAAGCCTTGACCGGGTCTTGCAGGCCATCGGCCGGAACTGAGATTGCATCGCGGCGGCTACCGGAGGTCGCCGGACCGGGTGCGGGGGGGCCATTGGCCCCGGCAAGTGGGAATAGGGAGCAACGGATGTCGAGCTCGCAGTCGAATGTCGCCATTCAGGACGTCCTGTCCTCGATTCGCCGGTTGGTCTCGGAAGACTTGCGGGCCGAGCCGCGGCAGGCGCGGGGCCCGGAGGATGCTACCCCAGAACCGGCAGGCGGGTCTGGCAAGCTTGTCCTGACGAGCGCATTGCGGGTCGCGGAGCGGTCGGATTGGCAGGGTGGCGAGACGATCGATGAAACGGCCGTCGAACTTGATGACGATCGTGGTGATACCGCCGAGGCGTTCGCAGACGGCGATGATGACGAGAACGCGGCTGAGGACGTGACGGGCGGCGAGAATACCGTTCAGATCCCGGAGGATTGGGCCGGCAGCGACGAACCAGACGAGGTCGAGCGGACCGAGGAAAGCGCCGGTGCTGAGGCGCAGGACGACAGTGAGAGGGCTGAGACCACCCCAAGCCGGGTGAGCGCGTCCTTGGAAGATACGATTGCCGAACTGGAGGCAGCCGTTGCCGGGATCGGCGAGGTTTTCGAACCCGATGGCAGCGAAGTGGCCGATGCGGTCGAGGGCGAGGCGGAGGAGGACGCGCCGGAATTCAGCTTTTCGGTCGCGGAAGACGGGCCGGAACCGGTGGTGGATGCCGATCCGGTGGCCGATGGCCTCGACGCCGCCATCACTGACGGCGCGATGGTTGGCGCATCGGCGGTTGTGAAACGGGGGCTCGCCGTCCGGCTGGGGTTCGAGGATGACAATTTCACCGGCGGCAGATCGGTCCGCGCCCAGATCGAGTCACCCGCGCCTGACGTGACGAAGGGTTCGCAGGCCGAAGACGACGACGATCAATACGAAGATGCGGCCGGGATTGACGGCGACATGACCGAGGCTTCCATGGCCCTGGACGTCGAAGAGGCCGCCGCGCCTGCCGGCCGGCTGCGCCGCCTTCACATCGCCCGACCGGAATCGGACATCGCCGCAGATGAGGATACCGAAGATGAGGTCGCGGCCGTCGACGGCAACGACATTTTCGCTGACCCCGTCGACGGGGCGATAGACCGCGAGGCCCTGCGCGCCCTTGTGAGCGAGATCATCCGACAGGAGATGCAGGGCCCCTTGGGCGAGCGCATCACCCGAAATGTCCGCAAGCTTGTCCGGCGCGAGATCAACCGCGCGCTGGAGATTGACGAGGCGGAATAGGCCGGGTCAGCACGAATCCGAGAGGGGGCCTTGCCCCGACACAGTCAACCCACCGGTAGAAAAGCAAACGCGCCCGCATCGGGGCGCGTTTTCAACCTTTCGGCTTGAGGCTCGCCGATCAGGCCGCTTCGGCTTCTTCCGCGGCATGGCGGCGTTCACTTTCTTCGCGCGAAAGCGCAACGGAGGTCCGCACACCCTTGGCCACGAACTCCATCAGCCCCTTTACGACCCGCTCATTGGGGTCGATCCCCGAGCAGGACAGAACCTCACGGCCATCGCGTGACCGTGCCCAACGGGCGATCTGCTCGGGCCCGTTGCCATATTTCTTGTCGTCGGCAATCGCGTCATCCAATGCCGCCAGCACCACGGCCGCGAAGAGTTTACGGGACCTTTGGCCTTGCTCGTAATTGAATGCGGTGCCATCAACGAAGTCGCGCATTTATATATCCTTTTTTTCTTGCTCTTGCGTTTCCAGGCGTCCTGCTGTTTATGGCGTTTTCCCGACGATTCGGTATGCCCCAAAACGAATGACTGCCATGCGTCTGTAGCATATCGGCGCGGTCGGAACCACAGTATCTAGTTGGGTTGTCAGCGGTTGGCCCGGCATATATAGGTGCGCGCTGAGTCCAGTCAACCTTCTGACAAGGTTTTGCAAATGCCCAAGATCAACGGCAACGAAATTCGCCCCGGCAATGTGCTGGAGCATGACGGGGGCCTCTGGGCCGCCGTGAAGGTCAACCATGTGAAGCCCGGCAAGGGCGGCGCCTTTGCGCAGGTGGAGCTGAAGAACCTCCGCGACGGGCGCAAGCTGAACGAACGCTTCCGTTCGGAAGACAAGGTCGAACAGGTGCGGCTGGAACAGAAAGACCAGCAGTTCCTATATGAAAACGACGGAATGCTCGTCTTCATGGACAACGAGACCTTCGAGCAGATCGAACTGCCCGCCGATCTTCTCGGCGACCGCCGCCCCTTCCTGCAGGACGGCATGATCGCCACGATCGAATATTACGGGGACGAGGCGCTGTCGATGCAGCTGCCGCAGAAGGTGACCTGCAAGGTGGTCGAGACGGAACCCGTGGTGAAAGGCCAGACGGCGGCCAACAGCTACAAGCCCGCGATCCTCGACAATGGCGTCCGGATCATGGTGCCGCCCTTCATCGGCCCGGACGAGGATATCATCGTCCACACCGAATTCATGGAATATTCCGAACGCGCCTGACCGGGTTGTTCACGGCAAAGTGACTGTCGCCGAACCGGCGGTCATCGGGCCGGTGGCGCGGTCGAACCGCAGATAGGCGATGGCCTTGCCGCCGGATTGGGTGAAGACCTGACCGGCAGTCTTGCCATCGGCGGTGATCTCGGTTCCGACCGGCACGGACCCGTCGATCAGAACGGTGGCGAGCCCCTTGCGCAACTCGGCCTTGTGCTTCATCCGGGCGGTCACCTCCTGCCCGACATAGCACCCCTTGCGGAAATCCACGCCGTTCAGCCGCTCGAACCCGCATTCGAGGATGTAGCTGTCATCCGGGATCAGCTCGACACCGGTTTCCGGAATGCAATGGGTGACCCGGATCGCGTCCCAGTCGGTCGCGTCATCCATGACCTCGCCGCGCACATACCGCCGCCAGCCGAGCGCGGGATGGCGGGGGTCGGCAAAGGCCCCGGCGTGCGGGGTGCCGGTGCCACGCGCGACGGCAAGGCCGCTGTCGGCCAGCAAAACATCCGCCCGCAGCTTGTACATCGACAGGCGCCGCAGCAGACCGTCGGCCAGGTCAGCATGAACATCAATGAGGATGCGGTCGCCGTCGGGGACAAGGAAGAAATCCGCCAGATACTTTCCCTGCGCCGACAGAAGCGCGGCATAGACAAGCCCCGTTTTCAGCCGACCGAGATCGTTGGTGACAAGCCCCTGCAGAAAGCTCTCGCGGTCCTGACCGGCAAGGGCGATGACGCGACGCTGGTCTCTGGTGCTGTCGGTCATTCCGCTCACTCCGAGAATTGCAGCCGGCAAAGCCCGGCATAAAGGCCGTTCGTCGCCAGAAGCGTCTCATGCGTGCCTTCCTCCGCCACCCTGCCGTGAGCGAGTACAACGATCTTGTCGGCACTGCGGACGGTGGACAGGCGATGGGCGATGACAAGCGTGGTACGTCCCGCGCTGAGCCGGTCGAGCGCCTCCTGCACCAGCGCCTCGCTGCTGGCGTCGAGCGCCGATGTGGCCTCGTCAAGAAGCAGGATTGGCGCATCGCGCAAGAGCGCCCGCGCGATGGCGACCCGCTGGCGCTGGCCGCCCGACAGTGCCGATCCGCGTGGGCCGGCTGGCGTTTCCAGACCACCAGGCAGGGTGTCGGCGAAATCGGAGACATGGGCCGCCTTCAGCGCAGCGCCGAGATCGCTTTCGGCGACATTCGTCCGGCCGACAAGCACGTTTTCACGGATGGTTTCGTCAAAAAGCGTCGCATCCTGCGTGACGACCGAAAAGAGATCGCGCAAGTCGGCAAGCGGCATTTCCGCGATTGCCGCTCCGCCGACGGCGATCTGCCCGGCGTCAGGGTCGACAAGCCGGGTCAGAAGGTTGAAGACCGTCGACTTGCCGGCACCGGACGGGCCGACGATGGCTGTTGTCTGGCCCGGCTCGGCACGAAAGCTCAGCCCGCGCAGGACATCGTGTTCGCCGTAGGAAAGGTGCACGGCGTCGAAACTGACCCCGGTCTGGCCGGCTGGCGGCAGAACCGGTTTGGCAGCGATGCGCACCATCGGCGCCCGGTCGAAAAGCTGAAAGATGCGCGTCAGGCTTGCCGCGGCAACCTGCCAGGCGCCGGCCATATCGCCGAGACGCCGCAGCGGCTGAAAGGCAAGCGCCATCGCGGTGAAGAACGACATGAACTCGCCCACGCTGCGCTCGCCGGCCGTGACCTCCGGCCCCGCGAGGATGAGGACGCCGAGAAAGCCGAGCCCGGTGACGATGTCGATCAATGCCGGTATCAGCGCCCGGCTGGCGGCCGTCTTTTCCTCTGCCCGCACGATGTTCGCTACGATACGGGAGAACCGGTCAAGCTGATAATCCTCCATCCGGTTCAGCTTGACCGCAGCGATGCCATGAAAAACCTCGTCAAGCCGGGTCGCACGGGCGGCGGCCTGTATCCGCACATGGTTGGTCTTGCGCCGGATGTAGCGCTGCACGGCCATTGTAGGCAGGATCAGAACCGGCGCCCCGATCAGCGCGACAAGCGTCCAGCGAAGGTCTATCGCCATCGCCACACCAAAAAGCGAGACGAGCGCGATGACATCGCGGCCAAGCCCGGTGATGACAAGCGCCCAGATGTTCTGCACCGCGGTGGTGTCGCCCTGTACGCGCTCAATCAGCGCGCCGGGTGGATTTTCCTGAAAAAACCGCCCGTCGAGCGTCAGGATATGGGCCAGCAGGTCGACCTGCATGGCGGTCGAGCTCTTCAGTGAAATCCGGGTCATGAGGGAACGGTTCACGACAAGCGTTATGGCGCGGGTCAGGAATAGGCCGAAAATCACGCCGCCGACCCACCAGATCGCCCCGGTCTCGCCCCCGACAAAGACCCGGTCGAAGAGAGGCTTCAGCATGTAGGACAGGATGGCGAGCGTCGATCCCTCGATCATCATGAAGATGAAGGCGAGCGCCATCGTGCCCTTGTACCTGGCAAGATAGCCCCGCCAGAGACGGCCGAAGAGCCGCCGGGATCCGTAAGGGTCGGCGACAGGCTGACGGGCGGTGTCGGGCTGGGTCACGGCGCTGTTTCAGGCTCTTGTCGGTGGTGGGGCCGCAGGCCCAGGAAGTTGGCAGCGATCTAGCCCGAAATCGACCGCGCTGACAAGGCGGCCCCCCTTCGCGGGCGGAGCCGATTGACGTTGCCGGGCCGCCCGGATACCGCTTGCGCAATCTCAGGAGGTAAGAGATGACACTCGCGCAAGGACGGTCCTATCTGGCGATCCCGGGGCCTTCCGTGATCCCCGACCGGGTGCAGAATGCCATGCACCGGGCCGCGCCCAATATCTATGCTGGCGAGTTGCATCAGATCACGGCCGAGGTGAAGGCCGATCTCTGCCGCGTGGCGCTGTCAACAAGCCATGTGGCGATCTATGTGGGCAATGGCCATGCCGCCTGGGAGGCCGCGAATGCCAACATGTTTTCCCGGGGTGACAAGGCGCTGGCCGTCCTGACCGGCCAGTTCGGCGTCAACTGGGCCAATTCGGTGCGGCGCATGTCGGTCGAAGTGGAAGAGCTCGATTTCGGTCGCCGCATGGCGGCGGACCCGGCGCGGATCGCCGAGGCACTGGCGAAGGACAAGGGCCACGAAATTCGCGCCGTCCTCGTCACCCATGTCGATACGGCGACATCGGTTCGCAACGACATCGCCGCGATCCGCGCCGCGATTGATGCGACCGGCCACCCCGCATTGCTTGCCGTCGACGGCATTGCCGCGCTCGGCTGCGAGGAATTCCGGATGGATGACTGGGGCGTCGACGTCATGGTCGCGGCCAGCCAGAAGGGGCTGATGCTGCCGCCGGGGCTTGGCTTCGTGTGGTTTTCCGACAAGGCGCGGGAGGCGTCGCGCCGGGCCGATTGGCGCACACCCTACTGGGACTGGGAACCACGCGTCTTTGGCCCGGATTTTTCCAACCAGTTTTGCGGCACGGCGCCGACCCATCACATCTACGGCCTGCGCGAATCCCTTGGAATGATCCTGCGCGAGGAGGGGCTGGAACATGTCTGGGCACGCCACCGGAAGCTTGCCGGGGCAGTCTGGGCGGCATTCGACGCCTGGGCGGATGGTGGCGACATCGAGCTGAACATCGCCGACAGGTCGCGCCGGGCCCATGCGGTGACGGCCGCCCGCATCGGCGGCGGCAATGCCGAACTCCTGCGCGCCTGGACGGAGACGGAAGCCGGGGTCACGCTCGGCATCGGGCTTGGCATGGCGCAAAAGGGCGAACCGGGCTTTGGCAGCTATCTCAGGGTCGCGCATATGGGTCATGTGAACGCCCATATGACGCTCGGCGCGCTTGCGGTTATGGAAACCGGAATGCAGGCGCTGCAGATCCCGCATGGCGGCGGCGCGCTGGCCGCGGCGGCCGCGGCGCTCGTCTAGGCAGGCCTAGCCCCGCGCGGCCTGAAGCGCAGCCGGCAGCGCCGCAGCGAAGGCCGCCAGATCCTCCGGCCGCCCGCAGCTGACGCGGATAGAGCGGTCATGGGGCGCCACGAATGGCATGCGAACGAAAATATCCCGTGCGATCAATTCAGCCAGCACCCGCTTTGCAAAGGTACCGTCCGCGCCGCAGTCGATAGTGACGAAATTCGTGGCCGAGGGCAGGGGGATGAGACCGTTTTCGCGCGCGATGGCGCCGATCCGGTCCCGCGCCTCTGCCACTTTTGCGCGAACCTCGGCGAGGTAGGGCTGATCGGCAAGCGCGGCCAGGGCACCGGCAAGCCCGATCCGGCTCATCCCGAAATGGTTGCGGATCTTGTTGAAGGCGGTGATCAGCCCGGCCTCGCCGATGGCATAGCCAACGCGCGCGCCAGCCATGCCGTAACCCTTGGAAAAGGTCCGCATCCGGATGACACGGGTATCGGCGGGATCGACGGGCGGTGCTGTGCCTTCGGGCGCAAGGTCGATATAGGCCTCGTCGAGGACAAGAAGGCAGCCATCAGGCACCGACCCGATCATGCGGCCGATGGTATTGGCGTCATGCCATGACCCCATCGGATTGTCCGGATTGGCGAGGTAGATGAGCTTGGCACCGGTTGCCCGGGCCTTTGCGATCAGTGCGTCGGGGTCTTCATGATCACCCGTGTAGGGGACCTTATGAAGGGCCCCGCCGAAACCGGCGACATGGAAATTGAATGTCGGATAAGCGCCGTCAGAGGTGACGACCGCATCGCCCGGCGCGATGAGCATGCGCACGAGATAGCCGAGAAGACCGTCGATGCCTTCACCGACGACGATGTTCTCCGCGCCCACGCCGTGATGCGCGGCCAGCGCGTGGCGCAGGTCGTGGTTTTCGGGATCGCCATACATCCAGACATCTGCAGCGGTGGCCGCCATCGCGGCGATGGCGCTGGGCGAGGGGCCGAAGACACTTTCATTGGCACCGACCCTGGCGGCAAAGGGCCGGCCCCGCGCGCGTTCCTGGGTTTCTGGCCCGACAAAGGGAACGGTGGCGGGCAGGCTTTCGACGAGGGGCGTGTATCGGGGTCCGGTCATGGAGGAAGGAGAAGCAGATTGCGCCCGCCCGGGCAAGTGGCATCGACGCACCCCTTGCCCTCGGTCCGGCCGGGGCGCAGAAAGGGAGGGAGTTGCCGGAGGACCAGAAGATCTCGACACCCGCCACACTAGTCCCCCTTGGTAACCCGAATTTCCGCAGGCTCTGGCTTGCCAGCCAGTTTTCCAATCTCGGGACGCTGATACAGGCGGTGGGCGCGGCCTGGGCAATGGGCAGCCTGACGGCGAGCCATTCGATGGTGGCGCTTGTCCAGTCGTCGAACACGCTGCCGATCATGGTCCTGTCGCTTTTGTCCGGCGCGCTGGCCGACAGTTTCGACCGAAGGCGGATCATGCTGTCGGCACTTCTCTTCATGTTCGCGGTGTCGGTCGCGCTGGCGGCGGTCGCCTGGGCGGGCGGGCTGACGCCCTGGCTTCTTTTGACCTTCACCTTTCTCATCGGCTGCGGGACGGCGCTTTTCAACCCGTCCTGGCAGGCCTCGATCGGCGATATCGTGCCGCGCGATCAGGTGGCGGGCGCGGTCGGGCTGAACTCGATGGGCTTCAACCTCGCCCGATCGGTCGGGCCGGCACTGGGCGGGGCCATCGTCGCGGCGGCGGGCGTGGCCGTGGCCTTTGCCATCAATGCGGCGAGCTATATCGGTTTCATCCTCGGGGTCTGGCGCTGGCCCGGCGCGGCGCGGGACGGCCGCCTGCCGCGCGAAGAGGTCGGCAAGGCCATCGGCGCGGGGTTTCGCTACATGCTGATGTCGCCCGCGCTCATGCGGGTGATGGCGCGGGCGGCGCTTTTCGGGGCGGGGGCATCATCGGTCATGGCACTGCTGCCGGTCTATGCGCGCGACACGATGGGCGGCTCGGCGCTTACCTATGGGTTATTCCTTGGCTCATTTGGCCTCGGCGCCATCGGTGGCGTGATGATGAATGCACGCCTCAGGGCGGCGCTGAGAAACGAGCGCGTGGTCGAGATCGGCTTTGCCGGTTTCGCGCTGGCCGCCGCAGGGCTTGCGGCCCTGCCGGTCCATGCGGTCGTCCTGCCGATGCTGCTGGTCGCGGGGGCCTCCTGGGTCATGGCGCTGTCGCTTTTCAACACCACGGTACAGCTTTCAACGCCGCGTTGGGTGCTGGGCCGGGCGCTCGCCTTCTATCAGATGGCGGCCTTCGGCGGGATGGCGGGCGGCGCCTGGGCCTGGGGATGGATTTCCGACCGGGCGGGGGTGGACGTGGCGCTCTGGCTGGCCGCGGGGCTGCTGGTCGCAGGTGTCTTTGCGGGGCGCGTCCTTCGCGTCGACGAGTTCGGCGAGCTTGATCTGACGCCCCTTGGCCTGCGCACGGCGGCGGTGCCGAAGATCGACCTTAGGGGTCGCAGCGGGCCGATCTTCGTGATGATCGAATATGAGATCGCACAGGCCGATGTGGATGACTTTCTGGCGCTGATGCAGGAACGACGGCGCATCCGCAAGCGCGACGGGGCGCGGCGCTGGGCGCTTTTGCGCGATCTGGAACGGCCGGAGATCTGGAGCGAGAAGTATTACGTGCCGACCTGGGTCGACTATGCCCGCCATCTGGAGCGGCGGACGCGGTCGGACGCCGAGGTTCAGGCGGCGATCCGGGCGCTGCACCGGGGTGCGGAGCCGCCGAAGGTAACGCGCAAGATCGAACGCCAGACGGTGCCGCGCCATGACGACGCGCCGCCGCTGCCGCCGACCGATCTGGCCTGAAAATGACAGTGGTTCAGGGGGTTAGCCCCGGGGGCGCGGCCCCCGGACCCCCCGGGGTATTTCGGCAACGAAGAAACTAGCCGATGTCTGAAAGACGTTTCAGCGCGGCCTTCAGTTTTGCGGCTTCGTCCTCGGCGAGTGCCAGTTTTTCGCGGGTTTCCTCGACGATCTCTTCGGGGGCGCTTTCGACGAATTTGGGGTTGGCGAGGCGGCCCCTGAGGCCCCCGATGTCCTTTTCCAGTTTCTCCAATGTCCTGGAAAGGCGGGACTTTTCTTCCGCGATGTCGATCACACCCTCGAGCGGGATGGCGAAGGCGCCGCCTTCGACCGCGACGGTGATGGCGCCTTTCGGGGCCTTGCCTTCGGTCATGCCGTCGAGGCGGGCGAGGCGGGTGATCATCGGTTCGTTGTTCGCCCAGGCGGCGCGGCCCTTGTCGTCCATCGCGGTCATCACGATCGGCAGTTTCAGGCCTGCCGGCACGTGCATCTGGGCGCGGGCGGAGCGGATTTCCTCGATGAGCGTGATCACCCAGTTCATCTCGCGGTCGGCGGCCTCGTCAATGAGTTCAGGCCCGTAGGTCGGCCAGTCGGCGTGGACGAGCATCTTGGCGCGGTCGCCCGTAAGTGCCCATAATTCCTCGGTAATAAAGGGCATGATCGGGTGGAGGAGGGTGTAGCACTGGTCGAGGACCCAAGCCATCGTGGCCCTTGTCTCGCCTGCATGTTCGCCGTCCATGAGGGGCTTGGCGAATTCGACATACCAGTCGCAGACCTTGCCCCAAACGAAGGCGTAAAGCGTATTCGCGGCGTCGTTGAAACGGAACTGGGAGAGGGCTTCGTCGACCGCGAGGCGGGCGCGCGCCGTCTCTCCGATGATCCAGCGGTTGACCGTATGTTTGGCGTAGTTTTCGCGTAGTACATCCGTAGTACCGACGTCGCTACGCAGCGCGCCGTTCATTTCGGCGAAGCGGGTAGCGTTCCAGATCTTCGTGGTGAAGTTCCGGTAGCCGGCGATGCGGTCCTTGGAGAGCTTCAGGTCACGCCCCATCGCCGCCATGGCGGTCAGGGTGAAGCGCACCGCGTCGGCGCCGTAGTCGTCGATGAGGTCGAGGGGGTCGAGCACGTTGCCCAAGGACTTCGACATCTTCTTGCCCTTCTCGTCGCGGACGAGGGCGTGGACATAGACGGTGTGGAAGGGGACCTGATCGACCACGGCAAGCTGCATCATCATCATCCGGGCGACCCAGAAGAAGATGATGTCGAAGCCGGTGACGAGGACGTCGGTCGGGAAGTATTTCTTCAGCTCCTCCGTCTCCTCGGGCCAGCCGAGCGTGCCGATCGGCCAGAGGCCGGAGGAGAACCAGGTGTCGAGGACGTCAGGGTCGCGGTAGACGAACAATTTGCCCTGATCCAGCGTGGCATTGGCGATCATGCCATCCCACCGGCTGTACCAGTTGTGTGCTCCAACATCGTCCGTCACCTCGACCACTTCCGTGACGCCATAGTGCGTCTTGATGATCTCAGCGATCTCTTCAAAAGAACCGGCGCAGTAGACGGAAACCAGCTCTTCAGCCGCGCCCTTTTGTTGAGCAGTGCCATCCTGAGAGCGGCCAGGGAGATACCAAACCGGAATCTGATGCCCCCACCAGAGCTGGCGGGAGATGCACCAAGGCTCGATGTTTTCGAGCCAGTGGAAATAGGTCTTGGCGTCGCGTTCGGGCAGGATGCGGGTGTAGCCGGCCTTTTCGTCGAAACTCCCGGCCTCTTGCGCGGCCATGCCGTCGCGGACGGCTTGCAGCGCCGGTTCGACGATCTTCGCCGTATCGACGAACCACTGGTCGGTCAGCATCGGCTCGATGACGACCTTGGAGCGGTCGCCATGGGGCTGCATCATCTTGTTCTGTTCGACGAGCGGCAGGCGTTCGAGATGTTCGGCGCCGGTTTCCTTGTCGATGCTCTTGTGGAGGACGGTGACGGCCAGCCCCTCGGACGTGATCTGCTCGATCACGCGCTTCCGCGCCTCGTAGCGGTCGAGCCCGCGCAAATCGTCGGGGACGAGGTTGATCGCGTCCGTCTCGGCCTCGGAAAGCTGTCGCTCGCCCTTGGCGACGGCCATGGCCACGGTGGCAGCCTCGGCATAGGGTGCGCCGTCGGAGCGCATGTGCGCCTTGGTGTCCATCAGCCGGTAGCAGGGGATATTGCCGCGCTTGGCGACCGCATAGTCGTTGAAGTCATGCGCGCCGGTGATCTTCACCGCGCCCGAGCCGAAACTCGGGTCGGGGTATTCGTCGGTGATGATCGGGATCAGGCGGCGGTGTTCCTTCGGCCCCACCGGGATTTCGCAGAGCTTGCCGACGATGGGGGCGTAGCGTTCATCGGATGGATGGACCGCGACCGCGCCGTCGCCGAGCATGGTCTCGGGGCGGGTCGTGGCGATGGAGATGTAATCGCGGGTTTCGCGGAGGGTGACGTTGCCGTCCTCATCCTTCTCGACGTATTCGTAGGTCTCGCCGCCGGCGAGCGGGTACTTGAAGTGCCACATCTGGCCCGCGACCTCGATCTGCTCGACCTCAAGGTCGGAGATCGCGGTCTCAAAATGCGGGTCCCAGTTGACGAGGCGCTTGCCGCGATAGATCAGGCCCTTGTTATACATGTCCACGAAGACCTTGATGACGGCGTCGTGGAAATTGCCCTCTTCGCCCTTGGGCGCGTTCGGGGCGCCGGACATGGTGAAGGCATTGCGCGACCAGTCGCAGGAGGCGCCGAGGCGCTTCAGCTGGTCGATGATGGTGTTGCCGGATTTCTGCTTCTGCTCCCAGACAAGCTGGGTGAACTCATCGCGGCTCATATCCGTGCGGCGGCGGTTGGTTTTGGCGAGTTCACGTTCGACGACCATCTGGGTCGCGATGCCCGCATGGTCCTGCCCCGGCTGCCAGAGCGTGTCGAAACCCCGCATCCGGTGCCAGCGGGTCAGGATGTCCTGCAACGTGTTGTTGAAGGCGTGGCCCATATGGAGTGAGCCGGTGACGTTCGGCGGCGGGATCATGATGCAGAAGGTCTCAGGCCGCGAGGCATTGGCCCCCGCCTTGAAGGCGCCGGATTTCTCCCAAGCGTCATAAAGGCGCTGTTCCGCCTCGGCGGCGTTGAAGGTCTTTTCCATCGGCATGCTGTCACGTCCCGCGAATTGGCTCGGGGGTGTTTAGCGTGGCATGGGGGCGAGTGAAAGAGCCAAGCGGCCCTTGTGTACTATGCCTCAGAGAACCTTCTTGACGTCAAAGATCGTGCCGTCCGCGCCGCCCATGGTTTTGACATGGACATCGACCTGGGCAAGGCCGATGGACTTGGAGGCGGACAGGTCGAGAAAGACGTAGCTCGCCGAATAGCGGGTGGGGTCGGGCAGGCCGATCTTCCATTCGTTGAGAACGGTGATGCCGCCCGACTTGGTGAAGGTTGCCCAGGCCTCGCCGGCGGCGGAAGTGCCCGATTCCTTGGCGATATGGGCCATGCCGACGCGGGCGCCATCGGTGAAGAAGGCGATGTGGCAGCCGCTGAAAGGGCCGGTGCCCATCCAGGTCGCCCCGTTGGTGGACCAGCCGTAGAAGGTGCGGCCCGGCATATAGGGCACCCAGACGCCGGTGCCGGATGCGGCCGCGCGGATGGTGACCGCGCCGGCAGCGTCGATTTCCGCCCTGACCGACTGTTCGAGACAGTTGCCCGACCCGGCGGGCGGTGACATGGCCTGGATCGCACAGGTGAGCGCCTTGCCCTTGGTGCCGGCAAGAGAGGTCATGTTGGGTGTGACGGGCATGGGCGCGCCTTTCCTGGCCGGGGACTGGGTCGGGGGAGGGTAACGCCCTTCGGCGGATCGACAAAGCGGAAACTGGGCCGGGGATGGTGATTGCCGGGCGCGCCGGGCGGGCGTAGAAGGCGGGGATGCGGCTTTTTCTTCTGACCCTTGTCACGATGCTGGCCTTCGCGGCGAATTCGGTCTTGAACCGGGCCGGTGTGGGGCCGGGGCTGATCGGGCCGGTGAGTTTCGCGGTGATCCGGCTTCTGGCCGGGGCGGGGATGCTGGGGCTGCTGCTTGTCCTGCGGGGCTGGTGGCGGGGCGGCGTTGTCTGGCCGGGCTGGCGGGGCCGCGCGCTCGGCACGCCGGCGCTTCTCGTCTATCTCTTCGGCTTTTCGCTTGCCTATGGCGCGCTCGATGCCGGAACCGGGGCGCTCATCCTCTTTGGTATGGTGCAGATCACGATGTTCGCGGGCGCGCTCCTGGCGCATGAGGCGGTGCCGGTGCGGCGCTGGATCGGGGCGGGAATGGCCTTTGCCGGCCTCGTCTATCTTCTGGCGCCGGGATCGGCGCCGGCGGGCCACCCGATGGAGGCGGCGCTGATGGCGGTGGCCGGTATCGGCTGGGGCCTTTATTCCCTGTCGGCGCGCGGCGCGCGCGATCCGCTTTCGGCCACGGGCTGGAACTTCATCCTGGCGGTGCCGGTGGCGCTGGTGCTTTGGCTCGCGCTGCCGGCGGATGGAACGGGCATGGCGCCGGCGGGCGTGGCGCTCGCTATCCTTTCGGGCGCCGTGACATCGGGGCTTGGCTATGCGCTCTGGTACGCGGTTCTGCCTGCGCTCGGGCCGTCGCGGGGGGCGGTCGCGCAACTGACGGTGCCCATCTTCGCCGTGGCGGGCGGCATGGCCTTTCTGGGCGAGGCGCTGACGCTGCGCTTTGTCATTGCGGCGATCCTTGTCCTTGGTGGGGTCGGCTGGGCGCTAAGGGCGCGGTAGCGATCCGCATCATTCCCTGCCGGGCGGGTCTTGCAACGGGTCGCACCTAGACGGCGGCCTTGCCACCCCGCAGTTCCGCCATCCGGTCGATAAGCCAGTGCCGGAAAGCGCGCGCTGGCGGTCTGAGCGCGGCGCGGTCGGGGTAGACGAGGTGATAGCTTTCAAGCCCTGAAACCCGGAAACCTGGCAGGCATTCGACAAGGCCGGCGCGGGCCACGGCCCAATCGCTCGCCGGGGCGCGGGCGAGCGCGATGCCGGCCCCTTCCGCCGCCAAGGCGGTGGCCATCACGGTCGAATCCACCATCAGAAACCGCGCCTGTTCCCCTAAAAGGCGCATCGCGGCAAAGACATGCGGCCAGCCGGCACGGTGGGTCGCAACCTCGATCAACGGGTGGGCCAGAAGGTCGGCCGGCCGGGTGATCCGCGCCGCGATGTCCGGCCGGGCGACCGGGTAGAGCATTTCGTCAAGCAGATGATCATGCGCCGCCCCATAGGCCGAGGGCGCGCCGAAGACGATCTGCAGATCGGCGAAACCGCGCTGGAAATCGGCGGCGGCATTGCCGGTGGTCAGGTTCAGGGCGATGCCCGGGTGGCGGGCGGTGAAATCCGCGTAGCGCGGCACCAGTATGCCTTGCGCGAAGATCAGGACCGAGCGTACATAAAGCCGTTCCTCCCGCGCCCGTCCGAAAAGGCCGGCGGTCGAGCTTTCGAGCGAGACGAGCGATGTCTGCACCGAGGGCAGATAGGCGCGGCCGGCCTCCGTCAGGGTCACGGCATGGGGATGCCGGTTGAAAAGGGGCGTGCCGAGGTGATCTTCAAGCGCCCGTATCTGCTGACTGACAGCGGGGGCCGACATGTTCAGGTCCGCCGCCGCGCGGGCGAAGCTTTCCGTCCGCGCCGCCGCCTCGAAGACGCGCAGCCAGTTGAGCGAGGGGATGCGGGTGGTCGCCATGCGACCGAGGATAAGCTCAGCTTTTCCTGACCGGCAAGAGAAACCGTGCTGGCCCGACCGGTTTCGCGGCTAGGTTAGGGCCGGAAACGCCCGTCACGGGCGTGACCCGGGACCTCGTCGCCAGCCTGCAGGGAGGCCCCGGATCAGGTCCGGGGCGGGGCGGATCGAGGGACACGCGCGAGGGACGGCATGACGATTCCACTGACCGATGGCCGACTGTCGGCGGCCGAAACGACCCGCTACTGGGAGGATGGCTACCTCTTCCCCGTTCAGGCGATCAGCCCGGATAAGGCGCGCGCCTGGCGGGCGGAACTGGAGGAGATCGAGCGCGACTGGCTCGATGCTGGCCTGCCCTTGCCGCTGAACACCTACAAGCGCGTCAATGCCAATTGCGTTTTGCCGCTTGCCCACCGCATCGGCACCGACCCCGCGATCCTCGACGTGGTCGAGGGCATCCTCGGCCCCGACCTGCTGATCTACGGGGTGGAGTTCTTCATCAAGGAGCCGCGCACGAAGCATAAGGTCACCATGCATCAGGACCTGACCTATTGGGGTCTTGGTGCCATCGACGGGATGGTGACCATGTGGCTCGCGCTCTCACCGTCTACCCGCGCCGCGGGCTGCATGGAGTTCGTCCAGGGCTCGCACCTCAACCCGATCCTGCCGCATGAGGACACGTTTGCCGAGGACAACCTGCTGAGCCGCGGGCAGGAGGTGAAGGTCGATGTCGCGCCCGAGGACCGGGTGCCCATCGAACTGATGCCCGGCCAGATCAGCCTGCATCACGGGCTGACGATCCACGGCTCCGGCCCCAACACCACCGACGACCGCCGCATTGGCGCGGTCGTGCGCTATGTCACGCCCGAGATCGCCCAGCTAGTCGGCGACAAGGATTACGCGATGCTGGCGCGGGGCGCGGACCGTGTGGGTAATTTCATCAACTACGCAGCCCCCACCGCGAATTTCACGCCCGCGAGCCTTGCGCTTTACGAGGAAATCCGTTCCGCTCAGGCGGCGTTCCTGATGAAGGGCGCGGCGAACGACAAGGGGCTATATGCGAGGGCCGCAGGATGAAGACAGTCAGCTTTACCCAGATGAAAGACGGCACGAAGGAGGAATACGAATTCCTCACCGCCCATGAGATCGACCACACGAAACACACCGCAGACCGGCTTTTGACCGCGCTTGTCGAACTCGACAAGTCGCTCTCGGGCTATCAGATCACCCGCCTTGGCCATTCGGTGCAGTCGGCGACACGGGCCTGGCGCGACGGGGCGGATATTGATTGGGTTGTCGCCGCACTTCTGCACGACATCGGCGACATCTACGCGCCCTACAATCACGACGAATATGCCGCGACGATCCTGAAGCCCTTCGTGCGCGAGCAATGCACCTGGGTCGTGCAGACCCATGGCGATTTCCAGATGCTCTATTACGGCCACCATGTCGGCGGCGACCAGCACAAGCGCGACCGCCATCGGGGCAATCGCTATTTCGACGATTGCGCGGAGTTTTGCGAACGCTGGGATCAGGCAAGTTTCGACCCCGACTATGACGATCTGCCGCTGGAATTCTTCGTGCCGATGGTGCGGGAGGTCTTTGACCGCAAGCCCTATGACCCGGCGGTGATCCGCGCGGGCGAAAGGGTGCCCCTGACGGATGCGGGTGTCGCGGCCGGGCGTTGAAGCCGCCTCGGAGCGGGACCGTCAGTCGCCCCCGGATCAGAAGGAAGCCTTGCCCCGAGGTGTAGTCCCAAAAACAGCCGAGCGGTTCCCTGCCCGGGGTAAACAGCGCGTCAGCGCCCCCGGGCAGCGGCTGGCCGCCCCGGAGGCCAGCCGCTTTGGTACCGTGGGTGCGGGGATTGTGGTCGCCCGGATGTGGTGGGATAAAGCGGCGACCACGGGTGGCAGATGCGGCTGCCCGCGGCCAGCCGCTGCCCTTATGACATTGCGCTTTCCCGCCCGGCTCGCGTCGTGCCTTTCGCGGGGTTCACAACGGGCCGGGCCCGGAAACTCCATCCAATCCAAGACCGTACTGGACAGATGTTCACGTTGTGTTCATAAATGCCCCATGCTGGAGAACCTCATGCCCGGCCAAGTTCTGGCCCGCGGCGTCTGCCGCCATCTGCTCCACCACGGTTTCGTTACCGTGGAGGAACTGGTGCCCGCGCCGGGGCTGAGGGTCGATGTGATGGCGCTTGGCCCCAAGGGCGAGGTCTGGATTGTCGAATGCAAGTCTGGGCGCGCGGATTTCAGCGCCGACCGCAAATGGCACCGCTATCTGGAATGGGCTGACCGCTTTTTCTGGGCGGTCGATACCGATTTTCCCGCCGAACTCCTGCCCGCCGATACCGGGCTGATCCTTGCGGATGGCTATGACGCGGAAATCGTCCGGATGGGTCCGGCATCGCCGCTGGCGGGGGCGCGGCGCAAGGTTGTCGTGCAGAAATTCGCCCGGCACGCGGCGCTGCGTTTGCAGGGCTTCCGTGACCCCGGTGTCACCGTTTCCGGGGTTTCCCCTTAGGGCTGCCCATGGCGCGGGCCGCTTCGGCTGCCGCGCGCAGTTCTTCGGCGATTTCCTCGGCTTCCTCGGGATCGAAATCGAGCGGCAGGTCGACGCCCTCCGCCTCCACATAGATGCGGACCATGCCGAGCGAGGTCGGGCCGATCTGGAGATTTGCCGACAGATCGCTTTCGCTATTGATGCCCATGCGTGCCTCCTTCGTCCCTGAGTGCTGCTAGCGCGGATTGGGGGGCGGTGGCAAGCGGCGTCGGACCCGTAGGCGGGCGGCAAACGGACCCTTGCAATGCGGGGCCGGGGCCGCTAAATGGCCCGGGAGTGCCGACGTAGCTCAGTTGGTTAGAGCACCAGATTGTGGATCTGGGGGTCCCCCGTTCGAGCCGGGGCGTCGGTACCACGTTTCATCGCGGGCGCATTCACAACTTGATCCCCGCCAGCTCAAAGCCACGGCGCCAGTTTTCGCGATCTTCTTCCTTGTGACAGGTGAAGCACTGCGCGCGGGCATAGCCTTCCAGACTGAAATGTTCGGGCTTCATCCGGCTTAATTCGGCCAGGCAGGCCTTGGCCTCATCGAGGCGCCCCATCTGAGCCAGTGACGCCGCCAGTACCGGCACGAAACTTGGCGGCGCTTCCGCCCATCCCCTGAAACTATCAAGCGCGCCGGCGTAGTCACCATGCATGTAGAGCGTATCAGCATAGCAGGCAGAAATCATGTAGCCGCCCAGCGGATTGAGCGCGCTCACTTTCTTCAAGAGCGCGAGCGCCTCGTCCGTTCGGCCGGCAAAAGCCAGATTCCAGGCGTGAAACAGCATGATCTCGCAATCATGCGGGTTGAGATTGCCAGCAATCTCGGCGTGTTTCAGGCCGCGTTCCCTGAACCCGAGCGGCGAGAACGCAAACCCCATGGCGACATAGGCATGAATGATCGGGTCGGTATCATCTATCGAAAGTGCGGCTTCGGCATGAAACAGGCATTTGCGCCCGATCTCATCCAGCGACAGACCCATCGCGCCGCTGTAAAACTGATAGGCGTTCTGCAGCGAGAAATAGGCGTGCGCCACCGCCGATGCTGTGTCGGCCTCGACCGATCTGGCCGCCAGTTGATAGGCTTCGCTGTCATTGCCGTGCCACCACGCCGAGCGCGACCGCAGAAGCAAGTCGTAGGCGCTCAGGTTCTTGTGCGGCCTGCCGCGTGCCATCGCCGTTTGCCGGCTGTCGAGGCTGAGGCTCAGCTTTGCCACGACCGAAGCCGCGATTTCGTCCTGAACCGCGAAGACGTCCTCCATCATGCGGTCATAGCGCTCGGCCCAGATGCGCATACCGCTCGCCGCTTCGACCAGTTGCGCGGTGACCCGCAGGCGTTCACCTGATCTCCGCACGCTTCCCTCGACGACATAGCCCACACCCAGTTGCCGGCCGGGGTCCTTGGTTTCCGGGTCCATATCCGCAAACGCGAAAGATGAACTGCGGCCGATGACCCAAAGCGACTGGAACCGCGCGAGTTCAGTAATGATGTCTTCCGTGATGCCATCGGCAAAATACTGTTGTTCGGGTTCCTCGGAGAGATTGGCAAAGGGCAGGACGGCAACAACCGGCCTGTCCTGCACAAAACCCGCGTCATGAAGGTGTGGCGGGGCAACGTCGTCTTCGCAGCGCAGCCGCGTGTCGCGCAACCATTCGTCGAATGCAGCGTCCTGCACGTGAAGACCGGACAGGAATTCCCCCTCGCCCGTTGAACCCGTTGCGATCATGCCGGGGGTAAGTGCCACCCAATCCGCCTCGACACGCAATATCTCCGCACCTTGCGCGCCCAGTTCCTTTCGCAAGCCATGCAGGACTTGCCGCAACGAGGCCCGCGCCTGCGCCTCTTCCCGGTTCGACCAGAGCAAGGCCATGATCTCCAGGCGGCTCCGCCGCATGCCCGGCGACTGCGCCAGATAGGCGAGCAGTGCCTTGGCCCTTGCCGAGGTCAAGGCAATATCGGCCCCATCCGGACCGGTCAGGGCAAACGCGCCGAAAAGGTTCATTCGGTACATGACAGCGCCTTGTCGAACGAATTAACGCCTCGGCCGAAATTATTAACGGCAAAATGACGTGCCGCAACGCGAGAGTGCCCCGGCAGTGACGCCCCCTCTAACGGCCGGGGGACGGGCGCTGGCTAGGGTTGTTGCCACAGGGCCGAAGCCGCGCGCTTCGGAAACCAGGGGAGCAAGGCGATGCACAAGATTTACGGCGACGTTTACAGCACGCTCACATTCGGCGGCACGTACAAGACAGCGATGCGGCGGGACCGCGACGATCAACCCTACCTCCAGGCCGAAGAAATTGGTTCGTCACGCAAGAAAGGCATCCGTGCCGGCAAGCCAAGCAGCAGGACAGGAACTTGGGTCGGTCGACTGGCTGTCGTCCCCCTTGCTCTTGTCGCTGGCGCGGTCGCAATCTCCAACGGCATCGGGGAGGCTGCCACGAAACTCTATGTCGATCCCTTCGTTCGAAAGGAGAACAGCCGGAACGATGCCGGCGGTGATCTTTGAACAGGAAATTTGCTTTGCCGCCGGGTCGACTTATGTCTGCGCGGCCTACCGCACGATCACCGTGCGGGACGGCGATCGCAACGTCACCGTGCCGATGGCGCAGGCGAACATGCGCTCGCTCGCCGTCAATGCCGCGAAGGGACAACGCCGGGCGCAGCGACTCTTTGCCGAACTATTGGCCTCGGTTGAGACCAGCAACAAGCAGCTCAACGACGAATATCTGAACGCCTCGGTGGACTACAAGATCGCTTGGGAACTCGAACTCGATCGGCGGGACAGCCTTGGCATCACGGATCTGCCGGATCCCGTCCCGCATCCCGATCACATCGTGATCGACATGGATCGAGGAACCGCGCGGATCATGGGACCCATGACACGTGCCGAGGAGGCCGAGTTGAAACTCTGGCGTGACCGCCGGGAAGACTTCGTGGAAGAACTCGCCTGGCTCGAGGAGCAGCTGGAAACCGAGAAGGACGCGCAGCTGCGCCAGGCCCTCGAAGATGATGCCGCCAGCACCCGCAAGGTCCTCAACATCATCGATACCGCGCTTGCACATGTGCCGGAACCAGGGTCAACCCGGCTGCTTGGCAGAAACGGGTGAGGTGCGCGGGAGCGGAAGTTCGATGCAGGTGCGAAAGTACCGCTTGGCGGAGGAATAAGCGGAGGACCGTTGTCAAGATTGACCTGGTTCGTCGAGCCCTGCCATTCGACGAACAAGAGCACCTTGGTTCCGTTCCCAATACGATAGCACAGCCATTAGCCAAGTGATTGATACCGAGTTGACTATTCCCGTCAGCAGATACCAAGGCGCCGTCACCGAGAGTCAGTTCGTGCCACGATCAGGGTGGCCGGGTTTTGGCGCTTAGGGCATACCTGTGCTATGCTGACATGGTCTTATTGACCAATGAGCACCCCGATGGACAAGTACCGACCAGCCAAGCAGCAGGATCTCGATTTTTGGAGGGGCGTAGACACAGGCGTAGAATACAATGGTCAAACCAATCTTGACACCGAATTTTGCAAACTGACGCCAACCTATGGTCGCCCTTCTGCTTCTCCTGCTCATCAATTCTCGGTTTGTTCCCCGGTGGCAAGCCTGGCCCGACCATCGCTTGTTCCGCATGGTAGGGTGATGGGCGCGTTCGCTGGCTCGGGGTGGTGCGGCTCGTCTCAGAGATTGCGGCCTCGGGGCCCGTCGACGATTTCAAAGGGGCAGGAATCTGTATCAAAAAGGTGGAGATCTGGCGCGGGCTCTCGTTCTACTTCTTCACCGCGACCTGGGTCCTTGTCATCCTCGGCTCGGTGGCGAAGGGCGTGGCGCTCTCCAATTTTCTCAACGGAACTATGTGCGGGCATATCCCGCCTGAACAGGTTATTGGCAGTGTCATCGCCGACGGCGCCTACGCTACATATCTTGGGGTGCCTCAGTCCAATTGGTGCTGACCTCACACTCACGCCTCAACGGCCTCGCGCATCCATTGCTGCAGCGTCTGAATCGAGTGCTCGGAATTCAACCCGCAATCGGGATCGAGCACCAGAGGGCCGGGCCGGTAGCCCCGGCTTTTCAGCCCCTTGGCCACGCTTTCCACCAGCCGGATGTCCTCCTCAACCGTCGTCGCCCGGTCCTGAATGGCCAGTCGGCGGATCACCTCGCTATCCTCGCCGCCGGGCGTATACCAGCCACGCCAGACGGTGCAGGAGTCAACGTCATGCGCACGCCAATGGTACGTGTTCAGCACGTTCCCGGGATAAACCTGGAACGAGAACATCGGCCAGAGGAAGAAAGACCGGTATTCGCCCCCATGCGGCACCGTGGTGTCGATCGAATAGGTCATCTTAGACTGGTCCTGACACTCGGTTGTGTGCCGTAGGACGTAACCCCTTTCCATCGGTTGGATGTCGTAGGTCTCGGGCCGGATAACGCCAGTCGCGAATGTCGGATGATTTATCGAGCAGTGGTAGCATTCGGAATAGTTCTCAACCGAGACCTTCCAGTTGCACTTCTCGGGGACCTCGATCCATTCTAGCGGTTCAAGCGCGTCGATATGGGGCACGTAATCAGCGAGTTCGGCACGGACCCCGGGATACCAGTCGTCCATTGGCGCCGCATAGTCGTCGAGGTTGACGAATATGAAGCCGTGGAAGCTTTCCGTGCGGACCGAGGTAAGGCAGATCTTCTTGCGATCGAAGCCCGGCACGGAGTTGACGTTCGGACCAGCGCGAAGTTCACCGGAGAGTTCGTATGTCCAGGCGTGGTAGGGGCAGACGACGACACGGGTGGTGCCGGTGCCCTCGACCATCCGGTGAGCGCGATGCTGACAGACGTTGTAGAACGTGCGTAACTCGCCGTTGCGGCCGCGGATGCAGAAAAGGCATTCACCCGCGACCTCGAAGGTGAAGTAGTCGCCGGGACTACGGATCTGAGATTCATGCCCGGCGAACTGCCACGTCCGGGCCAACAGCCCCTTCGTTTCTTTCTCGAAGATCTCGGGGTCGGTGTAGTAACGGGCTTCGAGCGAATGGACGAGCGGGACGTTCATTCGGGATCCTCCAGATAGAGACCGAGTTGGTGGCGGCGTTTATGGAACTTTTCGACCCGCTCGACGATCTCCGGACTTGCCACCGCGATCACGAAACTCAGGAGCGTCTCCAGCAGCGCGATGATCGAGACTGATGAGGGGAAGAATTGCGGCGTATCGACCGAGACGTTGAAGCGATGCTGTGCGGCCATGACAATCGGGCTTGCCGGGCTGTCGGAAATGGCGATCACCGTCATGCCTTGTTCACGGGCGATTCTGACCGTCTCGACGACTTCGCGACGATAGGGGCGGCAGGTCATCGCGATCAGCACGTCGCGCCCGTCTGCCCAGGCGATGTCGTCGGCAGGGTTCGAACCCGCCTGCGGTATCGCGTAGAACTCCACCATGCCAGTGGAGGCGAGGTAGGTGAAGTTGCGGGCGTTGGCATTGTTCACGCCGACGCCAACCGTGTAGACCCGGCGTGAGGACCAGATCGCTTCGGCCGCAGCCTTTAGCGCCGGTTCGTCGATACCCGCGAATGTATCCTCGATGTTGCGGATCGCGGAGCCGACCATTTCTGCATAAAGCCCGCCGAGTGCACCCTTCTTCGAGACATCCTGTAACCAGCGCGCGCGATCTGGATAGCCCGCCGACCCGCTGCGGATCGCCTCACGGAAGGCGGCGCGGAAATCCTCGTAGCCGTCGAAGCCGACCTGACGGGCCATGCGCACGACGGTATTGGGCTTCACATTGGCAAACCCTGCGATCTCGCGCACGGTCGAGACGCCGACGCAATGCGGGTTCTCAAGGACGTAGCGCGCGGCCTTCTGTGCCTCCGGAGTCAGCGTCTCGAACTCCTCGGAGAGGCGGTTCAGGACAACTGATGATACATCTGTGCCATTCATGATTGACGATGGTATATCTGTCCCATTAACCTGTCGAGGGAAAACGCGACTCAACTCGGGAATTTCTGAATGTCGGAACGCGCTCTGCCCTCCGCCGCCCGCGTCGTCATCATCGGCGGCGGGATCATGGGTTGTGGCCTTGCCTATCACCTCGCCCACGAGGGTTGGGCGGACGTCGTCCTGCTGGAAAAGGCGGAGCTTACGTCAGGCTCTACCTGGCATGCAGCAGGGCAGATTACGCATTCCACCTCGAGCCATGCCCTCGGCAAATGCGTGGGCTACAATATCGACCTCTATTCTAAAGTGCTGGAGGCCGAAACCGGCCAGTCGGTAACCTGGCACGGTTGCGGCTCGCTGCGCCTTGCCTACACGTATGACGAACTCGACTGGCTCCACCAGACGATTTCGGTCGGCAAGGGGCTCGGCTTTCCGATGGAGATCGTCGGGCCAGAGCGCATCCGCGAGTTGCATCCATTCTACAATCTCGATGGCGTCATGGCGGCGCTTCATACACCCGATGACGGTCATGTCGACCCGGCAGGCGCTGCCTTCGCGCTCGCCAAGGGGGCGCGGCAGCTGGGCGTGAAGATCGTCCGCCGCTGTCGCGCGACAAATGCAACCCAACAGCGGAACGGCGAATGGCTGGTCGAGACGGAGCAGGGCGATATCGCCTGCGAGCATGTCGTCAACGCAGGCGGCACCTATGCGCGGCAGGTGGCGCTCTGGTCGGGCTATGATCTGCCCGCCACCTCGATGACCCACCATTATCTGATCACCGACACGGTCCCCGAGTTTGAGGCGCTCGACAAGGAACTGCCGGTGGTCCGCGATGACCGGCTCGTCTCGGGCTATATCCGCATGGAGCAGAAGAAGGGCCTGATCGGCATCTATGAGAAGGCCAATCCAAACACGGTGTGGGAAGATCACTGCCCCTGGGACGCCGAGAACGAGCTTTTCGAGCCCGACTATGACCGGATCATGCCGTGGCTCGAAAATGCGATGGACCGGATGCCTATCCTCGCCGAACTCGGCATCGCTCGCGAGGTGCATGGCGCGATCTCGCATCCGCCCGACGGTAACCCGCTGATTGGCCCGGCGCCGGGTCTGAAGAACTACTGGTGCTGCTGTGGTACGCAGATCGGCATCGGCTGGGGCCCCGGCCTGACGCGGGAACTGGCGCGCTGGATGGTGCATGGCGCGGCCGACATCAACATGCGCGAATTCGATCCGCGCCGATTCGGACCTTATGCCGACAAGACCTACCAGATCGCCAAGGCGAAGGAGGACTATCTCCTCCGCCACGAAATTCCGTTTCCGTTTTTTAACCGCCTTGATGGTCGCCCGGTGAAGCCATCGGCGCTCTACGACGACCTGAAGGCCGAAGGCGCCGTCTTCGAAGAGATCTATGGCCACGAGCGCCCGCGCTGGTTCGCGCCGGAAGTCACGGAGGCCTTGGACATCTATGGCTTCCGCCGTACGAAACTGCACGACATCATCGGTGCCGAGGTCCGCGCTGTACGGGAGAGGGCGGGCATCATGGACATCTCGGCCTTCTCGAAGGTTGAGGTCTCGGGTCCGGACGCTGCCGCCTTCCTTGACCGGCTGGTTCCGAACAAGCTGCCCGCTGTGGGCCGGATCGGTCTCACCCACCTTTTGAACGACTACGGCCGGATCGAGCTGGAAACGACCGTCGTGCGGCTTGCCGAGGACCGGCTCTACCTCGTCTGTGCGGCCTTCTTCGAGCAGCGGCTGGTTGATTACTTGAGCTTCGCGAATGCCGGTGAGAATGTCACCATCACCAACCGATCCACAGACTGGGGTGCCTTGGCGCTGAACGGCCCGAAGGCCCGCGATATCCTCGGGGCTTCAACCGGGGCGGACCTTACTAATGCCGGTTTCAAATGGATGACGGCGCAGAAGATCGCGATCGGCGGCCACGAAGTCTGGGCGTTCCGGATGTCCTATGCGGGAGAACTCGGCTGGGAGTTCCATGGCGAGCGCACTGCGATCCTAGGCGCGTTCCGGGCGCTGAAGGCGGCGGGCAAGGCGCATGGGATGGTCAGTTACGGCTCCTTCGCGATGAACGCGATGCGGATGGAGAAGGGCTTTAAGGGGGCTGGTGAACTCACGAACGAGGTGACGTTGCCCGAAGCTGACGTGATGCGTTTCGTACGGATGGACAAGGCGTTCCGTGGAAAGGCGGCAACCGAAGCAGCGGCGGCAAAGCCGCTTCGCTGGGTCTGTGCCTATCTGCAGGTCGAGGGCGATGGCCAGTCCGACGGCAATGGCGGCGAGGCAGTACTGGCGGGCGGAAATCAGGTCGGCACTGTCAGTTCCATTGCGTTCGGACATAGCACCGCCAAACTCCTGGCCTTCGCCTACCTGAAAGTGGACCATTCGAAACCGGGAACTGAGCTTGAGGTCGTGATCATGGGCGAACCGCGCCGCGCCAGGGTACTCGGCGCGCCGGTCTATGACCCCGAAAACCTGAAACCTCGCACCGAGGCCAGGGAAGTGGCGGAAGCATGAGCACGATGAAGGCGATGGTCCTGACCGGCCATGGCGGGCTCGACAAATATGTCTGGTACGAGGACTGGCCGCGCCCCGACCCCGGCCCGATGGAGGTGCTGATCAGGGTCGGCGCTTGCGGGCTCAACAACACCGACATCAACACCCGCACGGGCTGGTATTCCAAGGCGGTCAACGAAGCGACGACCGGCGACGCCTATCAATCGGTCGGTGAAGCGGATCCGACCTGGGGCGGGGGCCCGATCACCTTCCCGCGCATCCAAGGCGCAGATGCCGTGGGCGAGGTCGTCGCGGTGGGCGAAGACGTGGACCCGGCGCTGGTGGGCAAGAGGGTCATGGTCGACGGCTGGCTGCGGGACTGGTCGAAACCAATGAACATGGACAATGCGGGCTATTTCGGATCGGAATGCGACGGCGGTTTCGCCGAATACACCAAGGTCAACATGCGCAATATCGCCGTCGTCGAATGCGGCCTCAGCGACGCAGAACTCGCGACCTTCTCTTGCTCCTACACAACCGCCGAGGGGATGCTCTTACGCGCCAACGTGATGGCGGCCGATACCGTGCTTGTCTCCGGTGCCTCCGGTGGCGTCGGCGGCGCGGTCGTCCAACTCGCCAAGCGCCGCAGCGCGCGGGTCATCGCCATGGCGTCGGAGGCCAAGCACGACGAGGTCGCGAAGCTCGGCCCTGACCGCATCTTGCCCCGCGCACCGGAAGATCTGCGCGCGGCACTCGAAGGTGAGAAAATCACCGTTGTCGCAGATATCGTAGGAGGGCCCTACTGGCCGACGCTCATCGACATCCTCGAACGCGGCGGACGCTATACCTGCTCTGGAGCGATCGCCGGGCCGATCGTTGAACTGGACCTTCGCACCTTCTACCTGCGCGACCTGACATTCACCGGCTCGACCGTGATCCCGCCACATGTCTTTAGGGACGTCGTCGGCTATATCGAGCGCGGCGAAATCAGGCCCGTCCTTGCCGCAACCTATCCGCTGAAGGAACTCCGCGCAGCGCAACAGGCCTTCATCGACAAGAAGCACACCGGCAACATCGTGGTGACGCCGTGAAGATCAGTCGCATTCGCGTCTACAAGACTGATCTGCCTTACGTCGGCGGTACCTATGCCTGGGGCGCGGGCAATGCGATCAGGGTCGCGAGGGCGTCGGTCGTTGTCTTCGACACGGATGCAGGTTTGTCCGGCTGCGGCGAGTTCACGCCCTGCGGCGAGAATTACATGGTCGCCCATTCTGAGGGTGTCGAGGCCGCTGCGCGCCTCCTCGCCCCTGCACTTCTCGGCGAGGACCCGAGGCAGGTCGCGCGGGTCGAGCGAATTATGGATCACGCCATCCAGGGCCACGGCTACGCCAAGGCGCCCTTCGACGCCGCCTGCTGGGATATCCTTGGCCAGTCCACCGGCCTGCCGGTCTGGATGCTTCTGGGCGGCAAGCTGACGCCGGCCGCGCCGATGTACCGGGTTGCCCCCCAGAGGGCGGTGGACGAGACCGTCGCCGAGATGGAGGTCTATCGCGCCCAGGGGTACCGCCAGTTTCAGATTAAGGTGGGCGCCGACTGGGTGAGCGACATCGACCGCATCCGAGTCACGGTTCCGCTTCTGAAGCCTGGCGAGAAGGCTATGGCCGATGCCAACCAGGGCTGGCGTGTCGACAATGCGATCCGGGTGGCCCGCGCCACACGCGATCTCGATTTCATTCTCGAGCAGCCTTGCAGGACTTACGAGGAATGCCAGCAGGTCCGGCGAATAGCCGAACAGCCGATGAAGCTCGACGAATGCGTCACTGGCATGGCGGCCGCGCAGCGCATCGTCGCCGATCGGGGAGCCGACATCTGCTGTTTAAAGGTCTCCAATCTTGGCGGGCTCTCGAAAGCCCGCCGGGTGCGTGATTTTCTCATCGACAACCGATTTCCGGTGGTGAGCGAGGACACCTGGGGCGGCGAGATCACGAGCGCAGTCGTCGCCCATTTCGCCACCTCCACACCCGAGGAATACCTTCAGAACACAACCGACCTGATGAACTACAACACCCGCTCGACCGGGCTGGGCGGACCGACCACCCGGGATGGCCGACTGATCGCGCCGGACGCGCCGGGGCTTGGTGTCACGCCGGATTTCGTCAGCCTTGGCACGCCAGTCGCGGAGTATGCAGCATGAAGATCAAACGTCTGTCTCTCTGGCAAGTGCCGCTCACCAGCCATGTCGCCTACCACATGGCAGGCGGCAAGACCTGCGACACCGTAACCTCGGTCGTCCTGCGCGTCGACACCGACACGGGCATCGAAGGCTGGGGCGAGGTTTGCCCGATCCCGCATTACCTGCCAGCCTATGCTGAGGGCGTGCAACCCGCGCTGGAATACCTCGCGCCGGTGGTGATCGGAGCCGATCCGTTAGGCCCAGAAGCGCTGATGGGCCGCGCCGATGCTTGGCTGCAAGGTCATCCCTATGCCAAATCTGCACTCGACCTCGCGCTCTGGGACATCACCGGCAAGGTCGCCGGACTGCCGCTCTACGCGCTTCTCGGCGGGCGCCAGATGGCCAGCATGGCCCTTTACCACTCGATCACCTGTATCGCGCCTGAAGAAATGGCACGGATCGCGAGGGACGCGCATCGGGAGGGGATAGCCCAGTTTCAGGTCAAGCTCGGTGCCGACGGGGACTGGCAAGCCGATGTTGCTCGTCTGCGATTGGTCCGCGAGGCCGTGGGCGGCGGTCCGCTTGTTTACGGTGACTGGAATTGCGGTGCCACACGGCTCGACGCAACACGGGTCGGCAAGGCGGTCGCGGGCATGGATGTGATGCTGGAGCAGCCCTGCGCAACGCTGGAGGAATGCGCAGCAGTCCGGGCCGCGACCGGCCTGCCGATGAAAATCGACGAGAACGGGCATGACACAGCCTCGCTCCTGAAGGCGTATGAACTCGGCTGCATGGACGCCGTCGCGCTGAAGCTGTCGAAATTCGGCGGGCTTTCCCCGATGCGGCGGGCGCGTGATCTCTGCCTCCATCTCGGGGCGAAGATGTGCGTCGAGGACACCTGGGGCTCCGATGTCACTACGGCCGCACTTCTCCAACTCGCCGCCGCGACGCCGGAGCGGATGCTTCTGAACACCTGCGACCTGTCAGGTTATGTTGGCCCACGCCTCGATCCGACCGCCCCGGTTCGCAAGGCGGGCCGCATCGCGCCGCCAGAAGGCTCGGGTTTGGGGGTCACGCCCGATCTGGATACACTGGGCCAGCCTTTGGCCATTATCGACTAGGAGGGAGCCCATGCTCAACAAGACCCCTATGCGAGACTGGGCAGAACGCGCCCGCGCGGTACTGCCGGCTGGAGGCTTGGGCAATTTCGACCCCGCCGTCTTTATCCGCGAGGGCAAGGGCGCCCGCGTCTGGGACGAGGACGGAAACGAATATGTGGACTACCTGATCGGCTCCGGCCCTATGCTACTTGGTCACGGTCATCCCGAAGTGTTGGAGGTGGTAGCGGAGCAACTGCCGAAGGGCATGACCTTCTTCGCCAACAACGCACCCGCCGTCGAACTGGCCGAGGAAATCTGCCGCGCTGTCGCTTGCGCCGAACAGGTCCGCTTCCTCTCCTCGGGCGGCGAGGCGGACATGTATGCAATGCGGCTCGCCCGCGCCCACACGGGGCGCGACAAAATCCTGAAATTCGAAGGCGGCTATCACGGCATGTCCGCCGAAGCGCAGATGAGCCTCGCGCCAACGCGGCTCGTGAACTTCCCGCAAGCCGTGCCCGACAGCGCGGGGATCTCCGAGTCGGTCCGGGGCGAGATGCTGATCGCCCCCTTCAACGACCCCGACTATCTTGAAAGCCTGCTGAAAGAACATGGGAACCAAGTGGCAGGCATCATCGTCGAACCGCTGCAACGGATTATCCCGCCCGCACCCGGCTTCCTGCAGGCGGTGCGCGAGCTCTGCGATCGCTATGGCATCGTTCTAATATTCGACGAGGTCGTGACCGGCTTCCGCTTCGCCTACGGCGGCGCGCAGGAGGCCTACGGTGTGACGCCCGATCTCTGCACGCTCGGCAAGATCATCGGCGGTGGTTTCCCGCTGGCAGCTGTGGCTGGCAGAAAGAACATCATGGACCATTTCGACAAGTCCATCGTTGGGGCAGACAAGTGGCTGATGATGCTCGGCACACTTTCGGGCAACCCGGTTGCTGCCGTGGCAGGCTTGAAGACGATGGAGATTCTGCGCCGCGATTGCGCCTACGACACACTGTATGCCCTTGGTGAACGGTTGCAGGCGATTTTCGCCCACCATCTAGATTCCGCCGGGGTCTCGCACCGCATCGTCGGTCATCCGACGCTTTTCGATATCGTGTTTATCGACCGAGAGGTCCAGACCTATCGCGACGTTCTGTCGGCTGATGCAAAGAAAAGCACGTCCTTCAACGCTGTCCTGCGTGCCAACGGAATCTTCAAGTCGCCCGGCAAGATCTATCCCTGTCTCGCGCTAACCGAGGCCGATTTGGTCATGACTGACGCTGCCGTTGAAAGAGCCGCCGCCGCTATCGCATGAGTTGTTTGCCTTTTCGCCGTCAGCACCCATGGGACATTTGACTTGATTTCGTAACGGAGGGTTTCAGACTCATCGTAGCCACCAAGGAATGGAGATGAGACAGAAACCCGGAACAGTAAAGCCGACGGCGGAGGCGGCGGTGAAGGATATCAAAGGCCGACGAACGGCTGCTTATGGCCGACAACGCGGCCCATGTTCGATGCTGGGCGTAGGGCGCGGATAGCTGGCGGGTTTGGAGTTGGTTCCATGACGGATCCTCCGATCCGCAACGGCCTCCTACAATGAGAACTCAACGTCGCCAGCGCATTTTATCGCGAAATGCCGCGTTTGCTCCGAGGTCGGATATGAGTCTCATTCGGAAATGAACCTGCTTTCCATTTCGACCTCTTGCCGGCGCATCAGTTTCCAAGCCGTTTCCATGTGATCGAACATAATCGAGCGTGCAGTTTCCGCTTCGCCGTCGCGAAGAGCGATAATGAGCTGGCGTTGGTGATCGCGGCCTTGCTTCCAAAGCTCGACATTTGGGGGAGAATAAAGGCGGCGGTAAACGGTCAGGTCCGCCAGAAGGTTCACCATGAAATCAATCACAAATCCAAGCAGAGGATTCTTCGCCTGCGCGGCGAGGATTGCATGAAAACGCAACGAGGCGACGTGCTGTTCGCGTTCTTCGTTCAGCGTCTTGGCGGGTTCGGAATACGCTGTAATATTAGCTTCAAGCTGATCCAGGACTTCCTTGGACAACTTTCCTGCGAGCGTCGCAGCCAGTTCAGGTTCCAAAGTCAGGCGCAACTGGTAGATGTCGCCAATAGTTAGATCCTTGAAATAGAAGTAATTTCCTAGCAATGCCTTCGCGCGCTGGCGGCTGACTTCGTGCACGAAACTGCCACCGCCGGGTCCGGTGCGGGTCTTGATCAGCCCCTGCGCTTCGAGCACGCGCATCGCCTCGCGGATGGTGCCCTTGGCCATGCCAAAGCGCTCGATCAGTTCGGCTTCCCCGGGCAGACGGTCTCCGGCCTGCAAACCCTGTTCGACGACCCAGTTCTTGATCGCCTCGGCGACCTGCACGGGGCGGCTGAGTTTGGGTTCAGTCGTGGAGCGGGTGGTGGCAGGCGGCAAACTGGTCGTCTCCCATTGGTTCGAGGTCTGGCTCCTTAACACGGCACAGGTCCAATGCGCGCGGACAGCGACCGGCAAAGGCGCAGCCCGGAGGAGGGTTCAGCGGATCGGGCAGTTCCGTTCCTTTCTGCTCAGGCGCCTTGAGAGGCTTACCCACGACCGGCGCGCTGTCTGCCAGCAGTTTTGTATAAGGGTGCCGGGGGTTTGCAAAGATGCTCTCTGCTTTGCCAATCTCGACCACGGCACCAAAGTAAAGCACGATGATCCGGTCGCTGACCGCTTCGACCACCGCGAGGTCATGAGTGATGAAGAGATAGGTCAGCCCGAATTGCGATTTCAGATCGGCCAACAGGTTGAGAACCTGCGCCTGCACCGAAACGTCAAGTGCGGAAACCGGTTCGTCCAGAATGATGATCCTGGGGTTGGCGGCCAGTGCGCGGGCGATACCGATCCGTTGCGCCTGTCCCCCGGAGAATTCATGCGGATAGCGGTCGAGAAACTCCTCGCGCAGGTTCACGCTGGCGAAGATTTCGTTGATACGCCGGTCGCGCTCTGGCTGCGCCATGCCATGAAGGCGTTTCAGCGGCGCTTCCATCACCTGACGAATGGTCTTGCGTGGATTGAGCGAGCTTTGCGGGTCCTGAAAGACATATTGGATCAGCTTGCCGAACTCCGCCGGATCGGCGTTATCGAGCGCGCGGCCTTCGATCTTGATTGTTCCTTCCGATGGCTCCAACAGCCCGACCAGCATCCGTGCCAGCGTGGACTTTCCGCAGCCGGATTCGCCGACGACGCCCAGCGTTTCGCCCGCCTCAACTTCGAAACTCATCGGCCGTACGGCACGCACACCGGGTGGGGTAGGGCCGAAGAACGGTTTTTTCAGTGGGAATGTTTTAGCGAGGTCGGTGACCTTTAGCGCAAGCATCAGATGGCCTCCTCCGGATAGAGGCAACGGACGGCGCGCGGTTCGTTCCCCCACAGCGCGACTTCTGCTGCCCTGCAATTGTCCTGTGCCCTGTCGCAACGTGGCGCAAAGGCACATCCCGGCGGCAGGTCATCGACAACCGGCGGCAGGCCGGGGATGGCTGCCAGTTCGCGCCGTCCGCCTCCCAGCTCCGGCACGCAGGCAATCAGGCGTTTGGTGTAGGGATGCGCGGGTGCGTCGAGTACGGCCTTGGTGGGACCTTCCTCGACGATCCGGCCCGCATACATCACCGCCACACGGTCGCAAAGCTGCGCCACGACGCCGAAATCATGTGTGATAAAGATGATCGCCAGCCCCCGGTCACGGCGCAGGTCGTCAAGGAGCGAAAGGATCTGGGCCTGCACCGTCACATCCAGCGCGGTAGTGGGTTCGTCGGCAATGATCACGTCGGGTTCATTCGCCAGCGCCATCGCGATGCCGACCCGCTGTCTCATGCCGCCCGACATTTCGTGGGGGAAGTTGTCCACCCGAGCCTCCGCGTTGGGGATGCGCACATCTTTCAGCAGCCCGATTGCGCGGGACCGGGCCTCGGCAGAGCCAATCTTGTGGTGCGACAGGATTGCCTCGGCGAGTTGCTGCCCGATGCGATAGAGGGGGTGCAGGGTGGAAAGAGGATCTTGGAAGATATAGGCCACCCGGTCACCGCGCATCTGGCGCAGGATTTCGTAGGGCGCGCCGATCAGGTCCTCGCCCTGGAACCGCACCGCGCCGCCGGTTATTACTCCGGGTGGCGAGGCCACGAGGCCCATGACCGAAAGTGCGGTGACGGATTTGCCTGAGCCGCTTTCGCCGATCACGCCCAGGCATTCTCCGGGCTTCACTGCCAGTGAGACGCCCCCTACAGCGCGGTAGATGCGATCGGCGACATGAAACTGGGTTTCAAGCTCTTGAATAGCCAGAAGATCATCGGTTGCGGCGGGGGTGTCGCCCTGACGCTCCACAAGCGTGGTTGCCCGCGGCCGCGACAGCGCGCCCGAGCGCAGCCGCGGGTCAAGCGCATCGCGCACGCCGTCGCCCAGCAGGTTGATGGACATGACGATGAGGAAAATCATCGCCCCGGGCACGATCGAAGTATGAGGATGTGAGATCATCGCCGAACGTGCTTCACCAAGCATTGAGCCAAGATCGGCTTGGGGGGGTTGGCTGCCGAGCCCGAGGAAGCTCAGACCAGCGGTTTCCAGGATCATCCAGCCAACGGTTGTCGACATGGCGATCACAATGACGGGCAGAACATTGGGCAAAAGCTCGGTCAGGATGATCCGCGTATGGCCCATACCCGCAAGCCGTGCCGCGTCGATGAATTCACGTCCCGCAAGACCGACGGCGATGCCGCGAATGTTGCGGGCAAAGAAGGGCACGTTGACAGCGGCCACGGCAATCAAGGCGTTCATCAGCCCGGGGCCGAGGGCGGCAACAATGGCCAGTGCCAGCAGGATGTAGGGAAAGGCCATCAGCATATCCACGCCGCGCATGATGATATTGTCGGTGCGTCCGCCGAAATATCCCGCAACAATGCCGATGGCCGAGCCGATGGTGGCGGCAATCAACGCAGCGGCGACACCGATAGCAAGAGAAAGCCTCGTTCCATGTAGCAAACGGCTGAGCAGATCGCGGCCAAGATGATCTGTGCCCAGAAGGTGGCCTTCGGTGAACGGTCGCTTGAACCGGTCGGCGGTGGCGGTGATGTCGGGGTCGTGCAAGGGCAGGATCGGCGTGACGAGCACCAGAAGCAGGATCGCCCCCAACACCACCGCGCCCATGGCGGCCAGACGATTGCGGAACAGGAGTTTCAGAAAGGTGCTCATGTCTTGATCCTTGGATCAAGCAGGCTTTGCGCCACGTCCACCGCGATATTGAACATGACATAACAGGCCGCAACGAAGACAACGCCGCCCTGAACCAGCAAGAGATCGCGCTTCAGGATTGCTTCGACCAGCATCCGCCCCACACCGGGCCATTGAAACACGATTTCAATGTAGACCGCCCCCGACAGGACGAACCCGGCCTGAATGCCGAGAACCGGGATGATCGACACCATGGCCGCACGCAGCGCGTGACCCATTATCACGCGGCGTTCCGGCACACCCTTGGCGCGCGCCGTGCGGATATAATCCTGCCGCAGGACCTCCAGCATCGCCGAACGTGCGAGCCGCGCAATGACGCCCGTCGCCACCGCCGCCAACGCGAGCGCGGGCATGATCAGGTGGTTGAGAAGATCCGGCAGGTCCCCGCCGCCATAGATCGCGTACATCCCCGATACCGGCAGCCAGCGCAGGTTCACCGCGAAGAGCAGGATCATCATCATGCCAAGGAAAAAGGATGGCACCGAGATGCCGATCAGTACGATGAATGTGATTGCCTTGTCCGCCAGACCGTATTGGCGCGCGGCCGAGACCACGCCTGCCAGCACGCCAAGAACCGAACACAGCACAAACGCCGTGCCGGCCAGAATAAGGGTTGCAGAGAAACGCTCGACGATCTCGTCCAGCACGGGGCGGTTGAGCGAAAAGGAGCGCCCGAAATCGCCAGTCAGCATATTGCCGAGCCAGATGAAATAGCGCTGGACCATCGGCTTATCGAGACCAAGGTCACGGTTCAGCTTTTCGACGTTTTCAGGGGTGGCGTACGAGCCAAGAATTGCGGTGGCCGGATCGCCTGGAATGCACGACATGATCAGGAAGACGATGATCGTGATGCCCAGAAGGACCGGGACCGCAGAGATCAGACGTTTCAGTATGTAGCCGCCCATCACTGCCCCGCGCATGGTTGCTCCGGGGCCGACAGGACGGCCCTGGAGCTTTTAGTTTCAGTTCTTCACCACGCCTTGCAGGTGCAGCAGGAACGACGGCTCAAGCCCGAAGTTCTCCACCCGGTCATTGGTTACCGCGTTCTGCTTCCAGTTGGCGACAAAGACCCAGGGCGCATCTTCTTGCACGATCTCTTGCATCTCGCGGTAGAGCCGCGCGCGCTCTTCCTGATCCGTCGCCGTGCGGGCCGCGTCCAGCAGTTCATCGACCTTCGGATTGGCGTAGTAGCCCGAGTTGAAGCCCCCCTTGTCAGGCCAGGCCTCGGACCGCAGCGCCAGATAGGGGAGCGTGTCGGGGTCATTGGTCATCCAGGCCATTTCGGCCATGTCCGCCTTGCCCTCCAGCCCCGGATTCACTTCGCCCAGGAAGGTGTTCCACTCGTAGGTTTCGATTTTCACGTCAAAGCCAACGGCCTGAAGGTCCGCCTGGATCGCAGTGCCCATCGGCACCGGATCAAGCATACCGGAACCGCCCTCGGTGACATAGAAGGTCAGCGTTGCCCCATCAGCCCCGGCTTCGGCGATCAGCGCCTTGGCCTTTTCGGGGTCGTAGGGATAGGGATCGAGCGCTTCGTTATAGGCCCATGCAAAGGCGGGAGGAGTCGGACCAGCCGCCACGCTTGCGGTGCCTTCCAGCACGTCGTTCACGATTGCTTCCTTGTTGATCGCGTAGTTTGCGGCCTGACGTACACGCTTGTCGGCAAAGGGGCCTTCCTTGGCGTTCAGGATCAGGAACCATACGTGCGGCCCGGCCTGTTCGGCAACGCTGAAGCCGCCGCCCGAAAACTGGCCCAGCGATGTCGGTGGCACTTCAACCATCATGTCGATACCGCCCGCCAGCATTTCGGCCACACGGGTGTTGGCGTCGGTGATCGGGCGGAAGACGACAGCTTGCGTGCCAGCGGCTTCTCCCCAATAGCCGTCATTCCGTTCAACGACGACGGCCTCGTTTGACCGCCACTCGGCGAACTTGAAGGGACCGGTGCCGGACGGATTGCGGCCGAACTCCTTGCCATGCGCCTCGACGGCGGCAGGCGACACGATCAGACCGGTGGGATAGGCAAGGTTCGACAGGAAGGGTGCGTAGGGCGCGTTCAGTGTGAACTTCACTGTCATGTCATCAACGACCTCGGTCGATTGAACCGCGCCAAAGAAGAACGACAGCGGGAAAGGCCCCGTATCGTGATAGGGGTGATTCTCGTCCAGCATCCGGTCAAAGTTGAACTTGACGGCCTCGGCGTTGAAGGGCGTCCCGTCGTGGAACGTCACGCCATCACGCAGGGTAAAGGTGTATTGGGTGCCGTCCTCGCTGATATCCCAACTGGTCGCCAGCGCTGGCTCCACCTCCAGTGTGCCCGACTTGTAGCGGGTCAACCCCTCGTAAACATTCACGAGAATGCGGAAATCGTTGACCGCGGTCACGGCCGCAGGGTCGAGCGACTTTGGTTCTGCAATCTGGCCGACGATCAAGACGCCGGGCGGGGTTTGTGCAACGACCGGTCCACCCAGACCGCCGATCAAGAAAGCGGCCCCAACGGCCGCGACCAGGCCCCTTCGGGTCCAGGAAACTAGCGTCATTTCTTGTTCTCCCTGTTGGTGTTCTGGCTGTGTATTTATCATGATAAATTGCAATCGTCAATTTATCATGATAAATGGGTGGTTCCAGTTTAAGGTGCGATATGACGTTCTCGATTCTCGCGCGCGACCGAAAGACAGGCTCTATCGGGGGGGCTGCCGCAACAGGCAGTCTTTGCGTCGGTGGCTGGGTCTTGCGTGGAGATCTCAGCGCAGGCATGTCCGCAAGCCAGGGCGCCGCACCCTCGACATTCTGGGGGGAGGATGTCTTGCAGCAGATGCGCAACGGCTCCGCGCCCGAACAGGCGGTCAACGACGTGACCTCCCGCGACAGAGGGCGGGCGTATCGGCAACTTTCGGCGATGGACCTGAGCGGCAACGTCGCCGCCTATACCGGGGACAAGAATGAGGATGTGAAAGGCAGCCTGACATTCCCGGGCGGAATCGTTTCGGGAAACATGCTGGGAAGTGACGGAGTACTGAGCGCGATGGAAACCGCGTTCACCAGTTCTGCCGAAGCATTCGAGCGCCGATTGATCAATGCTCTGAAGGCCGCCCATGACGCGGGGGGCGACTTTCGTGGCCTTCTTTCGGCGGCCTTGCTTGTCCTCCACCCTGATCGTCCACCGGTGACGCTGCGGGTCGATTACCACGCCGATGATCCGATTGGCGCGCTGGAGCACCTTTGCCAAAAGGCCACTTCCGGCGACTATGGTAACTGGGTGGGGCAGGTTCCGGTGGCATCCGACAAGGAACGTATCCTTGACTGATTGGGGGGCACGCGCCGAGACCCTTCTGAACAAACTCGCGACCTGCTCCGAACCGGGTCCGGGTGTGACGCGTCTTCCCTTCACGCCAGAACACCGGGCGGCGATTGATCTTCTTCAGATGCACATGGAAGCGATCGGTTTGACCGTCGCGCTTGACCATGCCGGAACGCTGATTGGCCGGCTTCAAGGTCCACCCAGATCGAAAACGCTGCTGATGGGATCGCATCAGGACTCAGTACGCGAGGGCGGCGCCTACGACGGGATCATGGGCGTCGTGCTGCCGCTTCTGGCCTTGGCAAAACTTCGGTCAGACGGGATCAACCTGCCATTCTCGGTCGAGGTCCTGGCCTTCGCTGACGAAGAAGGCGTGCGGTTTCCGACGGCCCTGATTGGCTCGCGCGCCCTGGCGGGGACGTTCGATGACGCTGTGCTCGCCATGACGAATTCCCACGGGGTGACGCTTCAGGCGGCGATGAAAGGCTTCGGGCTGAACCCGGAAATGATAGGAACGCTGGCACGCAATCGCGATGACGTGTTGGGTTTCGTGGAAACGCACATTGAACAGGGACCCGTTCTTGAGCGTGAAAATCAGTCCCTTGGCGTCGTCACGGCGATTTGCGGCATTGAACGGCATCAGATTGAGATAATAGGCGAAACCGGCCACGCAGGAACATTGCCTATGACCGGACGGCGCGACGCGCTTGTCACCGCTTCCGCCATTGTCACCGAAGTTGACCGGTTGGGCCAAACCACCCCCAACCTCCGCGCAACTGTCGGTGCCCTGACCGTTGAACCGAATGTCGTCAATGCGGTACCGCGCCGAGTGACCATAACGGCCGAGTTTCGTTCGCCAGAGGACGCAACCCGCAAAGCCGCGGGCGAAGCGCTTCGCCACTTCATGCTGAAACTGGCCGCGGACCGGAACACAGCGATCAAGGCAAGCAAGACCTACGCCCAAATGGCGCAGCCTTGCGACAACACATTGTCCGCCCAACTGGCTACCGCTGCAACGAAATCAGGCAGGTCCTGCCTTGTCCTGCCGTCGGGTGCCACACATGACGCATCGGCCATGGCTGATCTGTGCCCCATTGCGATGCTTTTTGTCAGATGCCGTGACGGTGTGAGCCACACGCCTGAAGAGTTTGCCACCAAGGAAGACATGGGCGCGGCAATTCATGCTTTGGCTTCGTTGCTGACGGCATTGGACCACGACAATTGCCAAGAAAACTAACACCAGCCTACGCTGCTTATCGCTGTTGAGACAAGCATTTGCGTTGAAGCGATTGTCGGATTTCAGGTTGCAGGCGCAGCGTCGAATCCCGCCGGTAAGGTCGCCTTTGGGCCGTCGGCAAATGTCCAAGGCCCGACTATTTGAGCCGGATCTGCGGGATGGACCGGATCAAAAAGGGCCAGTGGAGTGATATATCGAAGCTGCGCCGCGCTTTCGATTCTCAGAACGACTGCGCCCCGCTTGTAGCGAGGCTCCAGAGCCCCAATTGTGATGCGCCTCGACCTGAGCATGTGCGTCTGCAGCCATTATAGGCGTACACACCAACGTCCGCTTTTTGGAAACTGCGCCGTTGCATCCTCCCCGGTGGCTAAGGTCCGGATTGGGCCGTTTGCCGCCGTGTCCGCTAGCGGCCAATAGCGGCCTTTCGGACCCGGCCCTTAGCCGCCGTTCGTTGAAGGGTAGCCAACCTTCGCGTTTGGGGCCAGACGACGCCTCGGTTCCTGGTGGCTCTATGCCGTTGAGGCCACCCCATTCGCCAGCGCTACTCCAGCCAGCCAAATATGAAGCAACAATTATTGATAGCCCAATCCGAAATATTGTTGCCATGGCCAGCATCCTCGTTTTCAGGTCCACAGTGCCCAATGATTCCACGCATCGATATTTCGGGCAGCAGTTTATGAGTCGCACGAAGATTTCGATATTGCAGTCGGTACTGGTCCCGACGGAAACAAAACCCTGCAAAACTTTCTCCAAAGCGGACCTGCAGATGTACCGGAAATCACCGTGGAACCACCGGCAGCAGCGACTCATCTGGCCGCTTGGGCGGGCTTTTGTTTCTCATCTGTCGCTATAGCGGCGCGACTGTGGCTGAAACCTGTTCCACTGTTCGCATTTGGTAAACAATGTAGCTAGTTCGAGGTCACTGGATCGATGTTAGTCGGACGCCCTGTCCCTTAGGTAAGTGTCGGAGTCTTGCCGGAAATGCTAGACTCCGGGATGTAACGAGTACGTTCGTTTTGGGTGTTTTGTGGGACGTAACGAGTGTTGAGCTGCAAGTTTGCCGAAACTCGCGCCCGCTGTTCCTTTTAAGGTGAAGGAGTTGCGGGCGCGAACACACTCCCGGGCTTCGGTCTGAACTCTCAAACGTATCATTGCTTGACACGATCAATCTGGCGCTGCAGGCCTCAGGTTGCGATCGGGCGACGGTTTGTACAAGCCGTGCCTGCTCTCGGGTAGTGGGTCGAGCTACATCTCGGGTGAGTTGGCAGATTCGGGCTCGAAACGGTCATTGGCCGCGTCGAGGCACCCACTGGCTGGTCGATCGACCGCTGCGCGGGACAAAACGGACTTCGCATGTCGACGGATGGCGGAGTTCTTCGAGCAGATGCCAATACCGCAAGGCCTTGACGTCGTGGTAGACTGACCGGACGCAACGTCCGAATCACGTTTGCCGAGAGGGCCAAATGTCCGTATTCGAGAAACTTCGGAAAGCGATGCAAGACCACAACGTAGACGCCTACATCGCCCAAATGGCCGATGACTGCACCTTCGTGCGGCATCAGACCGGCCAGATCATGAATCGGGACGAGATCGCGGCGATGCTGACAAAGATGTTGGCTCCGGGCGGGGCGACATTTGGGGAACCGCGGTGCATCTATGAGAACGACGATATCCTCGTCGTCCATGCCATCAATGAGTATCCGGATGGAACCCGCGAGGCCGTTCTAGGAGCCTATTCATTGAAGGATGGCAAGGTAACGCGGGTGGAGACGGGCGCCACTCCGCTCTGAACGGAAAGGTTTGGAAACCCCGCAGGCGGCTATCCAGGCGTTTACGGCACGACCGCTCGACGGACTTCCGAGTTGAGACGTCGGTCTGGAGGTCACTGAAATCCGTCATCCGGGAATGGCCGATGGCCTTATCTTTAGAAGACGAGGGGCCATTGGCCCGCGCCGTCCGCGGCAAGTAAACCACTAGTCGGCTCAAAGGCCCCTAGATTGCGGCCGCTTCCTCGGTCAGGTCCGCATTGTCGCGGAACGGGAACTCGGCCCCTCCCACTGCGCGAGTTGCCCAAAATGGGCTCAATCCAGACTTTCGCTATGGCGAGCGTCGATAACGGCTGTGCGGGACAAAGCAGACCTACGGATTGATTGCGTTTTCGACGCGGCTCTCGTAGCCTGAGGATGCGAAAAGTGTCCGTTCCCGGGGCGCGCTACCATGACAAGCAAGTTCGCCGTTCGCCGTGCCGATCTGATGATGGTTCTCGCCTATGCGACCGATCTCGCGACGGGGCAGTCGCGGGACTTTGCGCTCAGGTCCTGCGTCGTGGCGATGCGCATGGCCGATGCGATGAAGCTCGACACCGACATGCGTCGACAGGTCTATCATCACGCGATCCTGCGCTACATCGGATGCAACGCCGACACGCACATTCTGGCTTCCGCGTTCGGAGACGAAATTGCGCTGCGTCAGGACCTTGCAATCACCGATCTCGGCAACCACGCGGCCATCGGGCAGACCTTCGTCAACGCCTTCAACCGCCACTTCTCTGACCTGCCGCCCGACCGGTTGAAGGCGGCCGTCCAGCAGGGGCTGGCCGATGCTATCGGCATCAGCGTGCCGATCCTCGCTGGTCATTGCGAGGTCGCGCAGCGCATCGGCCAGCGTATCGGGCTGAACAGTGACATGCAGGCCAACCTTGGCCAGCTTTACGAACGATGGGACGGAAAGGGCCTGCCGAACGGTCTGTCCGGTGATGCCGTCCGTCTGCCAGTCCGGATCGTGACGCTTGCGCAGGACGCCGTCGCGCTAACTGAGGCGCATGGCTTCGACCGGATGGTCGATGAAATCACGGCACGCCGCGACGGTCCCTACGAAGCGGCCCTTGCAGACCTTTTTCTCGATGAGCCCGAACGCTTCATGCATGGGACCAATGCCGAGGTCACAAGCGATTTCATCCTGTCGCTGGAACCCGAACCCTACGCCTATCTCGACGAGGACGCCTGCGAGGAAGCTTTCGTTGCCATCGCGGACATGATCGACATGCGCATGCCCTTCACCTTCGGCCATTCGCGTGCCGTGGCGAAGCTGGGGGCTGCCGCCGGGCGGTGCCTCGGGCTTCCGAACGACGACATCCGCGCCATTCGCTGGGCGAGCTATGTCCACGACATCGGCGAGTTGTCGGTGCCCGTTTCGACCTGGCTGAAGCAAACTCCGTTTTCCCCGCGCGAAACCGACAATGCGCAGCTTCACCCTTATCACGGCGAAAAGGCCCTGGCCTGTCTTGGTGATAGTGGGCGCGCGATTGCGGCCCTGGTCCTGCGCCATCACGAGCGGCTGGACGGCACCGGATATCACCGCTACGCCAAGGCGCCCGATCTGTCGCCCGCGGCACGCATACTTGCCGCTGCCGAATCCTATTGCACGGCCCTCGAGAACCGCCCTTACCGTCCAGGCGTGAGCGCCCAGGCCGCCGCCGCCAGGCTGCGCGAACTGGTGTCTTCTGGAAAACTTTGTCCTGATGGAACTGAGGCGGTTCTCACTGCTGCCGGACAGGCGTCGCGCCGAGCCAGCGCGCCGGGCATCGACGGCCTGACGCCGCGGGAAATCGAGGTGTTGCGGCACATCGCGTCGGGGCTGACCGCCAAGGAAGCCGCAAATGTCCTGGGCATTTCACCCAAGACCGCCGAGAACCACATCCAGAACCTCTATGCCAAGATCGGCGTCTCGACCCGCGCCGGTGCGGCGCTCTATGCGCTCGAGCGCGGGCTGATCGCGGAAGAAATCGCCGCCGCCTGAGGATTTCCCCTCATGTGAGGCCGCTCGGATGCGGCCATGCTCCTGACTGTCGGACACGAACCGTCCGGCTGAAGGAGCAAACATGAAGAAGATACTCGACTTCCCGACACATGAAGGCCCGCAGTCGCCTGCGCGGCGAGGCCTTCTTAAGGCCGCGGCGGCCCTTGGAGCGGCCGGCGCCAGCACCGCTTTCATCGGAAACATCGCACCTGCATCGGAGACCAAAATGACCGCAGAATCCGCAGCCGACGTCGTTCGCAAGGGCTACCACGCCTTCAACACCGCTGACCTCGACCTGTTCTCGACGCTCTCGTCCGAGGATCTGACCTGGGAGACGCCGGGACGTTCGCCCATCGCCGGGCTGCGCGAGGGCCGCGAGGCGGTATATGCGCAGTACGGCACGTACCTCGGCGGCACCGACGGCACGTTCAAGGCCGAACTGCAGTACGTCTCGTCCAACGGCAACGGACAGGTCGTGGGCGTGCACCGCAATACCGGTCAGCGCAACGGCAAGACGCTCGACACCATGTGCTGCATCACGTTCGAGGTCGCGGACGGCAAGATTCTGTCCGGCAAAGAACACTTCTTCGATCTGTACAATTGGGACCAGTTCTGGGCCTGACGCCATCGAGAGATTGCCATCGGCGGACCCGGCGCAGAGTACGAGCCGGGTCGCCTTGGTCTAGAAACGGTCGTTTGCTGCGTTGTGGCGCCCATGGATTGGGCGAACGATCGCTGCCCGGGACGAAGCGGCCGTATACGTCCGGGCAAAACTTGCACCAGCTTCGGGGCAATAACTGTAGACATGGGGTGAACCGGGGCAGATGCTTGTCCGATGGATGGGGAGGATCTGACATGGCGCTTGAAGTCATCGGTTCAGGGTTTGGACGGACAGGAACGAAATCTCTCAAAGAGGCACTGGAGCGGCTGGGTTTCGGGCGCTGTCATCACATGCACGAAATAGTCGTAAACCCTGAGCAAGTAGTGCATTGGCAGAAACTGGCAGCCGGAGATGCTGTCGACTGGGAAACCGTATTCGCGGGGTACAAATCACAGGTGGACTGGCCAGGCGCACATGTCTGGCGCGAATTGGCCGCTGCGTTTCCGGATGCAAAGGTGGTCCATACGGTGCGGCCCGAAGAGAAATGGTGGGCCAGCTTCGACAAGACCATCGGCAAGCTGATGGCCCGGTATCAGGAACTGCCGTTGCCGCCTCACATTCGCGACATCCTGTCGGCGTGGAACGATCTGGCCGGAAAGGATACTTTCGGCGGCGTTCTTCACGATAAAGAGATCGGCCTGGCCGCCTATCGTCGCAGGACAAAGGAAGTGCAAGAGGCGCTGCCCAAGGACCGAGTGCTCGTCTTCGATGTCGCGCAAGGTTGGGAGCCGCTTTGTGCATTCCTTGAGGTCGAGGTGCCCGATGAGCCATTTCCTCACCACAACCTAAGGGCCGACTTTTGGGAAGTCCTCGGCGGAGAGCCCGCGTGAACGCATTTCTCCAGTTTGGCTGAACGCAGCAACGAAGAACTCGGCAAGGTCGGTCCCGGGCGAACTTCGCTGCCGCGGCGGCTTTGCAATGTACAATAGCCACGAAAGGCCGGTTGCTTGGAAGCACCACCGCGAAGCTGGAGTTACCTATCCGGCTAACGAAAGGCTGTGGGTCACGGAATCGTCGCTTGGACAGGGCCGCTTCGGGCTCAAAACAGACCTCGGATGCGCCGTGGCGTCGGCAAGATTTTGACCCCCCGGAGAGGTAAGGCCCGGCCCATTCCTGACATTGCCATCGCGCCCGCAAGCTGCGGTGCAGCGTTCCTGAACCGGTCGTTGGAGCTCAAGCACGCTTCAATCTCGACCCCTTGCCGACGCTACTCTGCGCCCCGATGGGGCTCTGCAGAATTTCCGTGCAGCATCGCTTCGTCTCTGGTCAGGCGCATCAAAAGGTCGAGGCTTTGAGACATACGCGCGCCGTGACGATAGGTCATGCCGACAGCGCCTGACAGAAATCGAACATCTGTGGGTATTTCAACAAGTCTTCCCCTCTTGATCTCATCCGAGACGACCCCTCGCGAGATGAACCAGACGGAATCGGAACTTGTCACGATCCAAAGTCCGATTGCCAAGGCTACGGTCTCAAAAGCGGGGCGCAGCCCGAAAAGGTTCAGTGTGCTGAGATAGTCATTGACCGGACGGCGGATGATGGCGTCCTCAGGCGGGAGGATGACGGGCGACTGCTGTAGAAACTCTGTCGGATGGGCGCCGAACTGGGGATGACCGTTCCGGGCGACCAGCACGATGTCCTCTTCGTACAAGTGCTCGAAGGCCAGCCCCGACATGTCGCTCGCATCAGGCATTCTGCCGAACATGAGGTCAATCCGCCCGTCACGCAAAAGCCCGACCAGATGCTTGTGTGGCCCGGTCTCGATCTTCAGCAGGGTTTCCGGAGAAAGATTGCGCAGCTTCAACGCAAGGCGCGGGAACAGGTCGGTGGCGGCCGAGGGCAGAATGCCGACCCGTACCGCACCGCCCGCATAGTCGGGACGCAGCGCGGCGGCCCCGGTTTCAAACGCCTGCAATCCTTGGCTGGCGTGGCGCCGAAAGATCGCGCCGTGTTCGGTCAGGACAAGGCGGCGGTTCTCGCGCCTGAAGAGGGCGACGCCGAGCAGATCCTCAAGCTCCGACAATGTGCGGCTGAGGGCGGGCTGCGTGATGCCCTGTTCCCGCGCCACGGCTGACAGGCTTCCCTCTTTCGCTATATCGAGGAAGGCGCGGATATGGCGAAGCTTAATTCCTCTATGCATAACCATATGATTATCCATTCACGCCGATTTGGCATTATCTTTCGAAATCTATGCCTGATATGTTATAAAAAGGAGGATTTCTGATGCAAGCACTGTTACGCCCTTTCGGGACGCTGCATTGCCAAGTCGATGGACCCGCGACGGCGGCGACAGTGGTCTTCGCAAACTCGCTTGGGACGGATCTCAGGCTTTGGGAACCCATCCTCCCGCTACTTCCAAAAAACTGGCGCATTGTCCGGTATGATAAGCGTGGCCACGGGCTTTCGGATGGCGGCGCGGGCGAAGACATTCACGATCATGTGGACGATGCTATCGCGGTCATCGAACATTTTTCCGACCGGCCCGTGGCTTTCGTCGGTCTTTCGATCGGCGGTCTTATCGCACAAGGTGTAGCCTCCCGGCGTCCCGATCTCGTCCATACGCTCGTCCTGTCGAATACCGCCGCCCGCCTTGGTACGTCAGAGGGCTGGCAGGCTCGTATCGGGGCGGTCAAGACATCAGGTGTCGCGGGCATTGCCGATGACATCATGCGCCGCTGGTTTGCACCTGCCTTCCTAGACGGCTCATCACTTCCCCTCTGGCGCAACATGATGGCCCGGACGCCCGCCGACGGTTACGCCGCCGCCTGTCGAGCCCTTTCCGGTGCGGACTACAGCGCGGAAACAGCCTCGCTCAGGCTGCCAACACTGGTTATCGGCGGCGAATTCGATGGCGCCACGCCGCCTGAGGCGGTCAAGGCTACGGCTGACGTGATCCGCGGCGCTGCCTTTCGGCTCATCCCCGGCGTCGGCCATCTCCCTCCCGTTGAGGCGCCGGAGGCGTTCGCCAACCTCTTGATCCAATTTCTGCAGGACCATCTTCATGACTGATCATTCAAAACGCGGGATGAACATCCGCCGCAGCATCCTTGGGAATGCGCACGTTGATCGGGCCAAGGCGGCCAAAACCACCTTCGACGCGCCCTTCCAGGCGCTGATCACCGATGCCGCCTGGGGCCATGTATGGGCGCGAGACACCATCAGCCTGCGCGAGCGGTCGATGCTGACAATTGCCCTTCTTGCCGGACTTGGCAATGACCACGAACTTGCAATGCACATCCGGGCCACCCGCCGTACCGGCGCAAGCGAGTCCGATGTGCTTGAGGCGCTCCTGCATGTCGCGATCTATGCGGGAGTGCCGCGCGCGAACCACGCCATCAAGATCGCCAAGGACACTTTTGCCGACATGTCAAAGGAGGAGCAGACGTGAAGCCCGCCGAATTCTATCAGCGTGACAGGACCTGGCAACCGCCGGCCCACACGCCCAACTACAAGACCTCGATCGCCCGCAGTCCGCGCCAGGCGCTTTTGTCGCTGCAAGGTTCGATGTCAGAAATCACCGGACCGGTCTTCGGGCATGGCGACATTGACGCGATCGACAATGACCTGATCCGCAACTACGCCAAGACCGGCGATCCGGTGGGAGAGCGGATCATCGTCCACGGACGCGTGCTGGACGAGAACGGTCGCCCCGTCACCAACACGCTGGTCGAAATCTGGCAGGCCAACGCGGGCGGGCGATACCGGCACAAGAAGGACACGTATCTTGCGCCGATCGACCCGAATTTCGGCGGCTGCGGGCGGACCCTGACCGATGAAAACGGCTATTACTTCTTCCGCACCGTGAAACCGGGTGCCTATCCCTGGCGCAACTGGGTGAACAACTGGAGGCCGGCGCATATCCATGTTTCGGTCTTCGGCACTGCCTTTGCCCAGCGTCTGATCACCCAGATGTATTTCGAGGGCGATCCGCTGATTGCGCAGTGCCCGATCGTGGCGGCAATCCCTGATCCACGTGCGATAGATCAACTGATCGCGCCGCTTGACCTCAACGCCGCCATCCCGCTCGACTCGCTGGCCTACAAATTCGACATTATCCTGCGTGGCCGGCGCTCGACGCTCTTCGAAAATCGTCTGGAGGGGAACTGACCATGGTACAGCCTCTGAATTACCTCAAGGAATCTCCCTCGCAGACTGCGGGTCCCTACGTGCATATCGGCCTAGCGCCGGGTGCGGCCGGGTTCGACATCTACCGGCAGGAACTGGGCTGGGACATCGCGGGCCCGGACGCGCCGGGTGAACGGATCCGGGTGGAAGGTATCGTCTATGACGGTACCGGCGCACCGGTGAAGGATGTCCTGTTGGAGGCCTGGCAGGCCGATGCAAATGGCGTCTACGCCCATCCCGAGGACCCGCGGCACGCCGACGTCGCCAAGGGATTCCGCGGCTGGGGCCGCGTCATCACGAACTTCGAGACTGGCCTGTGGTCCTTCGAAACCGTCAAGCCCGGAGCCACGCCAGGCCGCAGCGGTCGCTTGATGGCGCCGCACATCAGCCTCTGGCTGGTCGCGCGCGGTATCAATATCGGCCTCAACACCCGGATGTATTTCGAGGACGAGGACAACGGGGTCGATCCGGTTCTGAACCTGATCGAGCAGGTCGACCGTCGGAACACTCTGGTCGCGCGCCGCACCGCGCCGGGACAGTACCGCTTCGATATTCGCCTTCAGGGCGATGGCGAAACCGTATTCATGGATATCTGAGCGATGAGCAATCCCTGTATCATCTGTGTGGCGATCACCGGATCGCTCCCGACCAAGGCCAACAACCCGGCGGTTCCGATTACGATCGCCGAGCAAGTGGAAAGCACACACGAGGCCTTCGAGGCCGGCGCCACCATCGCGCACTGCCATGTGCGCGACGACGACGGCAAACCTACCTCGGACCCCGAGCGGTTTGGCAGGTTGAAGGAAGGTATCGAACAGCACTGTCCCGGCATGATCGTCCAACTGTCGACCGGCGGCAGGTCGGGGGCAGGATCGGCACGAGGCGGCATGCTGCCGCTTTGCCCCGACATGGCCTCTCTGTCCGTCGGCTCGAACAACTTCCCGACGCGCGTCTATGAGAACCCGCCGGATCTCGTGGACTGGCTCGCCTCGGAGATGCTGAAATACGACGTGAAGCCCGAGATCGAGGCTTTTGACCTCGGCCATATCGTCCAGGCGACGCGCATGGCGGCAGACGGACGATTGAAATCGCCGCTTTACGTCCAGTTCGTGATGGGCGTGAAAAACGCGATGCCGGCCGACGAGCGGATCTTCGATTTCTACATCGAGACGCTGAGCCGGCTTGCGCCGGACGCGCTGTGGTGCGCTGCGGGCATCGGGCCCGAGCAATTGCGCATCAACGAATGGTCCATCGCCAAGGGCGGCCACACCCGCACCGGTCTTGAGGATAACGTCCGTCTGGACCGCGCTCGGCTGGCGCCATCGAACGCGGCGCTGGTTCGCCGGGCCGTGGAACTTTGCGAGAAATACGAACGCCCCGTTGCAACATGGCAACAGGCGCGCGCATCGCTGGGTCTTCGGATGCCAAATCTGGCGGCCTGACGGCGGTCGCGCCTGCCATCCCCTGGGCGCCTCGGTTGTCGCTTCAGCCCGCGGGGCCCAGGCGGATAATCTTGCCCTGCAATTCGCCTGCGACAAGCAGCGCTTTGCCGGTCGCCGCGACCATCAAGGGCAAAGTCATCCATTCCAGCGTCCAGGCCGCGCCAGAGCGTTCCTGCTCGTGGATCAGGGCGTGGTGCATCCCCACGACCTGCGTGGCATTGAAGCGGGCATAGGTCACCAGAAGCTCGGCAAGGACCGGATTCTGCTTGTGCGGCATTGCCGAACTGGCGCCCCCACCAGAGAGTGCTGCTTCCTCGACCCCCTGCTGCGCCATCAGGCAGATGTCCTGCCCGAATTTCCCGATCGTCCCGGTCACCAGCGACAGCCACCCGGCATAGTCCGCCATAGTCTCGCGCATGGCGTGCCAGGCGCGCGGCGGATTGGCCAGCCCCAGCCGTTTCGCCATGGCGGCGGCGACGGCATCCCCTTTGCCGCCGAGATCGGACCGGTTTCCTACGGCACCTCCGAATTGCAGCGCCTCGACCTGGGGCCTTAATGACCGAAGGTGCTCCAGATGGCGCTCCATCGGCAGGGACCAGGTCGCAATCCGGTCCGAAACGCGGATCGGCAGCGCCGCCTGCATGCGCGTGCGCCCCATCATCTCGGTCCGACCGAACGCGGTATCGAGCCGCTTGAAGCCGTCGATCACAGCAGCGATCCGGCTGGCGAATATGTCGTTCGCGCCGCGCAATCCCAGTACCATGGCCGTGTCAATCAGGTCCTGGCTGGTTGCGCCCCTGTGGATCGCCCCGCAAACTGAGCGCGATGCGGACGCCTTGAGCTGGGCGACAAAAGCGGGAACCGGCAAACCATCAGCCGTGACACGGTCTCGGATCTGGTCGAGGTCGGGCCTAAACGCGTCGATGGCCGCGACTGCGCCGTCTGCCTCTGCTGCGGATACCAGTCCCGCATCTCCGAGCGCCAGCGCCAGACAACGTTCGAAGGCAGTGAACCGCTCGATCATCCTTTCGGATGCGAAAAAGCCACTGATCTGCGGGTCCGCAAAGAGCGAACCAAACATATGCGTTTCATCAAGAAGCGGGTTCATTCTGCCATCGCCCTGAGGTTTCAACTTCCAGTCTTATCCGCGCACGCCCGCTATATCCATCGTAAGGACATTGTGGCCGCTCAGGCGCTTTGCCCAAGCCAGCCCGTCATATGACACGCAGGGTTTCGCAATCGGACAGAAGGCGCATCGTTGCGCCACGGAGCCTACGCAACCACCCGATCGCGTCCGAACAATTGAAGGTGCGGCTCGTGGGGACCTCCAGGGCCAGGTCAATGGTCGGCGGAAGCGCGCGAAGAAAGCTGTGCAGGTCGATTTCGCCCTCTCCCGGAGCCAACCGCGCTTCGCGGGCGGTGTGCAAGAGCTGTGACGTGTCGTAGCTTGGTAGCCGGGGTGCGTCGCAAAGATGCGCAAAGGGCAACCTTTCGGGGGGAAGGGCGGCCAAGAGGCCCAGAGACGAATTCGAACGGTCGAAATGCAGGGCGTCAGCAAGGATGCCGACGGCCGGGCCGGCGTTTTGCACCACGTTCCAACAGGCCGTCAGATCGGGAACGGAGGTCCAAGGAAAGAACTCCAGGACAACGCCGATCCCGTGCAGCCGGGCACGTTCGGACAGTGCGCCCAGCTTGTCGGCAAGCCTGCCATGGTCATCGTCGTAAGGCGCGGTGATCAGTTGCGCCGCCCCAAGCTCGGCGCCGACGTCGAGCAGCGCGTCAAGCGCGGTAACATCCGTTTCGGGGGTGATCTTTATGAACTCGATATCGCGGACCGCAACGCCGGTCGCGCGCAGTGCCGCATGCGCCGCGCGGAGTCCGGCGGGGTCCTCCCAGAGCGGGTAGCCAGGGCTGTCCTCGGTCACGCGCTGAAGGCGCAGCCCTACCCCGTCAAATCCGGCCGCGCCCGCCGCTTCAATAAGCTCGTCGGGCGGCAGCGTGATGGCGGTCAGATGGGCGACGGACAGGCGATGCGTCATGCCATGCCCCCATTTGCGACATCCCGTCCCGCGATAAACCCGAAGGTTAGCGCGGGTCCGAGGTTGATGCCCCCCGCTGGGTAATGCCCGCCGAACACGCTGAGGCTATCGGTTCCTGCCGCGTAGAGGCCGGGGATGGGGGTGCCATCGGCGCGCAGGACACGGGCCCGCGCATCGGTTGCGAGCCCGGCGAAAGTTCCGAAACTTCCCGGTACGACCTCGACCGCGTAGAAGGGCCGGTGTTCGATCGGCGCGACGCAAGGGTTGGGCGTCTGGGCAGGGTCACCCTGAAGTCGCATGTAGGCCGTGGTGCCCCGTCCGAATTCGGTGTCCTGTCCGTGGCGCGCATCCGCGTTGAAGCGCTGGATGGTCGCCTGCAGCCCCGCCGCGTCGATGCCCGTCTGGCCGGCGAGGTCTGAAATGGTGGTGCCACGCTTCAGGTATCCGGTTCGCAGCCACCCCTGCAAAGGAAGCGGCGCGGGCCGGACGATGCCGAGACCGTAGCGCCGGATGAACCGATGATCGCACACCAGCCATGAACGGGCCTTCTGCCCCTCCGGCACGGATGCGAGCAGCGCGCGGACATAATCGTGATACCCAAGCCCCTCGTTGCAGAACCTGCGGCCGTTCGCGAGGACACCGATGACGCCGGGCTTGCCCCGGTCAATGATATGCGGGAAGCGACCAGTCGCGCCCGACGGCCAGACAACATTGGACACCGGGCAGTAGGCGGCGGGTGCCTCGGCATCGCGTGAAAAGGCAGCCCTCACCTCCGTGGCCATGCGGGCGCCGTCGCCGGTGGCCCCCGGCACCGCCAGGGTCAGATGTTCCTCGTCACGGGGAAAGAGGGCGGCCCGCCGCCCTGGGTCTTGCGGAAAACCTCCTGAGGCGAGCACGACGCCCCTTCGCGCGATGAAACGGCCACCTTCGGTTTCAACGCCGCAGACGCGGCTACCGTCAGTCATCAGGTGCCGCGCCGGGCAGGAGGGGCGCAGGTCCACGCCAAGATCAAGCGCGCTGCGCATCAGCCGGGCGACCAGCGCGCTGCCGTTCCTGAGCTGCATGGCACGCGCATGCAGGGCAATATCCGCCATGTGACGCGAAACACGTCCCGCGACATAGGCGAAAGAGCGGAGGGAGCGCGTCGCGGACATGAAGGCCTTGAGGTCCGGTCCGGCTTGGATGGTCAGACCCTTCAGCGTCGTTTCGGGCAGGGGCGCGCGCAGAAGTTTGACTGCAGCACCAAGCCTGCGCGCATCATACGGCTTCGCGATCACGGATCGCCCGCCTTGTCCGGCCCCCGGCAGATCGGAATAGGTGTCCGGGATGTGAAGACCGCCATCGAACTGAAGCGTGGTGTGCGCCTCGAAGAACACGACCATCTCTGGAGCCGCCGCCAGAAAGGCGTCAACGCGAGCCGCATCGAACCGATACCCCAACACCTCTTCAAGATATTGCCTCGGCGCCCCGGCATCTTCGACGATCCCCGCGCGCAGGGCGACGGGATTGCGCGGCGCCCAGATCCAGCCGCCCGACCAGGCTGTCGTCCCGCCGATGACCTCCGCCTTTTCCAGAACGGTAACGCTGAGACCAAGATGCGCTGCGGTCACCGCCGCAGAAAGACCAGCGGCACCCGAGCCGACAACGACCAGATCGAATTGCTCATCCACGGGCACGCCTTGCGTCAAGTCCTGAAAGATTACCCCTAGGATCACCGGCGCGACGGTAACGTCAAATATCTGCTGAGCACTCTGGGTAACATCATGTTAAGTTGTCGCGCGGCCTTGGGAGAACTACATGAGAGAAATCACGCTTCGGCAGGTTGAGGTCATCCGGGCGGTCATGATGCGCGGCACGATCAGCGGCGCCGCGGATCAGCTGAATGTCTCAGCTCCCGGCATCAGCCGCCTCATCAAGCATACAGAGGAGTCACTCGGCATTCGTCTTTTTGAACGCCGGGCCGGCCGGTTCATCCCCTCGGTCGAAGCCGGCCCGGTCTTCGACCAGATCAGCGCCGTCTACAAAGGGGTCGAAAATCTACAGGTTGCCATCGAGTCGCTGGAAAAGGGCGAGAACGTCGAACTTTCATTTGCCTCGGCGCCATCGGTGGCGCAGTTCATTGCGGCACGATCCCTGCGATCGATCCGGCACCGGTATCCAGACCTGTTCATAGACCTCAACATCCTGAAGATCGAAGAGACCGTGGACTACCTTCTCCTCGAACGCGGTGAGTTCGTGATCATGAGTTCCAGCATCGACAACCCAGGGATCGAAAATGAGGAGCTAGCCAGAGGTGTGCTGGTCGTCATCCTGCCAGAAGGTCATCGGCTGGCAGATCGGAAGGCCATTTCGGTTCACGAGCTTGCAAACGAGCCTATGATTGGCGTCGATCCGAACGACCCCTACGGCGCGAAACTTGCCCAACCGTTCCTTGCGGAGGGCGTCCCGCTGCGCCACTCCATGCGCGGTCGCTTTGCACAGACCGTCGTCAGTCTGGTGCGGCACGGGCTGGGCGTCGCACTCATCGACGCCTTCTCGGTTGCAGAGGTGTACATGCCGGGTCTTGTGCGCATTCCATTGGTCGAAGAGACGACCGTGACGGTCTATGTGGTCCGCAAGAAGGGGCGTGTTCTGTCGGGATTTGCCGAATACGCGATCCAGAGGTTCCGCAAAGAACTGGTCGCGGCCGCCAAAGGTACCTTTACGACACAGAGCGTGCCGAAGAATTAACATCAGGTTAATATTGCAAACAGATTGATATTTGACGTTACTACCCCGCCTGCGCCATCGTGGCGTCAACGGGCTGGGGAGTTGGCCCGTCTTGGACATCATCCTGGGAGGATCAGATGAAGCACATAATTCTTGGCGCCGTTTCGGCACTGGCCATCACCGTGACCGGCGCGCTTGCGCAGGACTATCCGAGCAAGGAAATCGCAGGCATCATCCAATGGGGCGCCGGCGGGTCGACCGACACTGTCATGCGCGCCGTGACGCCGCATGCAGAAAAGGTCCTGAACGGGACCGTCGTCATGCAGAACGTGACCGGCGGCGTCGGCGCCATCGCGCTGAACCAGGTCGCCGACGGCGATGCAGATGGCTACACGCTGCTTATGGGCGCCGAAAACCCGCTGCTCTACAAAGTCATGGGGCTGGGCGACAAGGACTACAGCGACTTCATTCCGGTCAACGTCCTGGCCCGCGGCACGCCGATCCTGGTGGCAGGCAAGGACGCGCCCTTCGACGACTACGCCGGCCTTATGGCCTATATCAAGGACCACCCGGGCGAAGTACGCTTCGGCTCTACCGGTCCGGGCGGCCTGCCGTCGGTCGTCACCGCGATGATCAAGGCCGTCGAGGGCGACCTTGATGTGATCTTCGTTCCCTACGATGGCGACGGCCCGGCGCTGACCGCGCTTCAAGGTGGCGCGATCGACGTCATGCCGGCCGTGCTCGGTGCCTCGATCGAGGGCATCCGCGCCGGCACCATGAAACCGCTGGCGGTCATCGACGTTGCCGCCGCCGAGGCGCTGCCCGACGTGCCGACCGTGACCTCGTTCAACGAGGGCTACAACGGCTATCTGCCCTGGGGCCCTTTCTTCGGCATCTTCGTGAAGAACGGCACGCCGGACGACGCTGTCGCCAAGCTGACTGCCGCCTACAAGGAAGCCGCCGAACAGCCGGACTTTCTGGACCTGATGAAGAACCGCGGCTTCACGCCGATGAACATCAGCGGCGAGGAGGCACGCGCTTTCCTGACGAAGTGGCAGGAGACCACCGCCTGGCTGATGCAGGATGCCGGACTGACGAAAGCCTCGCCCGAGGACTTCGGCATCGCGCGTCCGGCCAAGTAAGCCAGGGACGGAGTTGATGGGACCCAGCGTCCCGGTTGGCGCCGCCCGAGATCTGAGCGGGCGGCGCCTTTCGTTTTTCGGGAGCTGATGCCAGGGAGGGTAATCGGATGGACGAGGAATTTCACGGACACGGCGAACATCACGACGGGTCTTCGGACGCCACCCCGGGTGGATACGAAACATCCCGCCGCCCCGGCGAGCTGGCCTTTGCGATCTTCCTTCTGCTGGCCAGCGGGTTCCTTCTGAAGGAGGCCTACGGCATTTCCGGCTTCGAAGCGCTCTCAGCGCCCGGCGTCGTACCAATGGGAACCACCGCCGTCATGCTCCTCACCGCGCTCGTCACGGTCTTCAAGACCTGGCGCCTACCGTTGCTGACGACCGAGACGCTCGCCAATGACATCTTCCCGCTGCGGGTCGCCGTCTTCGTCGTCCTCATCCTCGCCTACGGATTGCTCCTCAAGCCGGTGGGCTTCCTTCCGACCTCGGCGGCCTTCCTGATCGTGGCGATCAAGTTCCTGGATCCGCGCGGCTGGGCCTTCGCCGGCGCGGTCGGCATCCTGTCCCTTATCATTGTCTGGTTCGTGTTCCGGATCATCTTCACCGTCCTGATGCCGGCCGGGATCGTACCCGAGGCCGAGATGATCCAGGCCGTGCGCAACCTCTTTGGCGGAGCGAACTGATGGACGCCTTGCTTGCATTCTTTACCATCTTCACCCAGCCGGAACTGCTGCTTCTGGTCGGGGTCGGCACCTTCGCCGGGGTCTATATCGGTGCCATTCCCGGCCTGTCCGTGACCATGGCGGTGTCGATCCTGATCTCTTTCACCTTCTCTTGGGACGTCTACCCCGCGATCTCGCTGATGGTGGGCATTTACATGGGCGGAGTTTACGGCGGCTCTCGCACCGCGATCCTTCTGAACATCCCCGGTGCCCCCTCCGCGATCGCAACCGCGCTCGACGGCTATCCGATGGCGCTCAGGGGCGAGGCGGGCGAGGCCATCGGCGTCACCACCGTCATGTCGTTCTTTGGCGGCTTCCTCGGCATCCTTGTCCTCGCGCTCGCCGCGCCGTTCGTTTCGGATTTCGCGCTCAGCTTCCAGCCGCGCGATTACATGCTGCTTGCCGTTCTAGGCATTCTGCTGGTGGGGTCGCTGTCGCAGGGGAGCCTCGTGAAGGGCATCTTCGCCGGGGCCTTCGGCATTGCCATCGGCGCGGTCGGCCGCGACCCATTGACCTTCACCGAACGGTTCACCTTCGACCTTTCCGTGATGCAAAGCGGTATCTCGTTCATTGCGGTCATGATCGGCATGTTCGGCGTGTCCGAAGCACTCTTGCAGCTGCATCACGTTGGGCTGCCGGCGGTGCGCCAGAAGATCACCAAGATCGTCCCCTCCTTCGGCACCATCCGCAAGTACCTGCCGCTGGCGCTGCAGACATCCAGCATCGGCGTGATCATCGGCGCCCTGCCTGGCACCGGCGGTGACATTGCGGCGCTCATGGCCTACGATCACGCCAAGCGCGTCACGAAAAAGCCCGAACGCCCCTTCGGTAAGGGGGCTATGGAGGGGCTGGTTGCACCCGAAACGGCGAACAACGCGGCGGTTGGCGGCGCCTTCATCCCGATGATGACGCTGGGCATTCCGGGCGACGCGGTCACCGCCATCATGATCGGCGCGCTCTTCATCCACGGCCTGAACCCCGGCCCGATGCTGATGATCGACAAGCCGGACATGTTCTGGTTCATCGTCGGTGCGCTGGTCACCGCGAACTTCTTCATGCTGCTCTTCGGCCTGACCGGGATCCGCATCTTCACAAAGATCGTCGAGATGCCGCGCTCGGTTCTCATCCCCTTGATCCTGCTTTTGTCGATCGTGGGTGCCTATGCGGTGAACAACTCGCTGACGGATGTCTACTGGATGCTGGGTTTCGGGGTGTTCGGCTATTTCATGCGGCACTACGGCTACCCGCTGGGTCCGGTCATCCTGGGGGTGATCCTGTCGCGCCTTCTCGACGACAACTGGCGGCGCGCGATCATCTCGGAACGCGAAGACCTGGGGCGCTTCTTCCACGGACTTCTGACCAGCCCGCTGTCGCTGGTCCTGTTCCTGGCGGTTCTTTTCATCTTCTTCAGCCAGACACCGCTCTGGCGTAAACTCAAGGCGCGTCTTCTCGGCAACCGCGCGGGCAAGGAGATCGGTCAATGAGCGGCAACGACACCCCGGACCTGCGGCTCGGCCTGATCGGCGACAACATCGCCCGGTCGCGCTCGCCGTTCCTGCACCGTCTCGCGGGGGAACAGAACGGCATGGTTGTCACCTACGACAGGCTTATTCCGCGCGACCTTGGTCTGGATTTTGACGCGGTCTTCGCGAACTGCGCCTCGGGCAGCTATCGCGGGATAAACGTCACCTATCCTTACAAGGAACGCGCTGCCGCGAAGGTGGTCATCGACGACGCCCTTGTGCACGCCATTGGCGCCGTCAATACCGTCATCTTCGAAGCGGACGGCCCCAAGGGGCACAACACCGACTATTCCGGATTCGTGGCGGCCTACCGGCGCGTGCGCAGCGACCTGGCCCCCGGACCGGCGCTGATGATCGGCACGGGCGGTGTCGGCCGCGCAGTCGCCTTCGGTTTGGTTGCGCTCGGTGCGTCCGAAATTCGTCTCGTCGACCGCGACCCCGCCAAGGCCGAGGCGCTTGCCGACGACCTGCGCAAGGCGGCGCCCGGGCTTCTTGTCACGACAGACGACTCCGCCGAAGTAGCCGCCGCAGGGGTCTCGGGCATCATCAACTGCACGCCGGTGGGCATGGTCGGCTATCCGGGCAGCCCGATCGCTTCAGACGCGATGGCGGGGGCCGGCTGGGCCTTCGACGCCGTCTATACGCCCCCCGACACCCAATTTCTTGCCGATGCCGAAACCCATGGCTTGACCATCGTTTCGGGATGGGAGCTTTTCTTCTTTCAGGGCGTCCATGCCTGGCGCCTGTTCTCGGGCAAGGACGTGGACACGGATCTTTTGCGGCAAACTCTGATGGCGATTGGGGAAGCGGCATGAAAACCTCCATTGCGACTGTCTCGATCTCTGGCAGCTTCGAGGAAAAGCTTCAGGCGATCGCGGAGGCCGGGTTCGACGGAATCGAGATTTTCGAACAGGATTTTCTGTCCTCCGACTATATGCCCCGGGATGTCGGCCGGATGGTTCGGGAGGCGGGGCTGGAGATCACGCTCTTCCAGCCCTTCCGCGACTTCGAGGGGCTGCCTGAACCATATCGCAGCCGCGCATTCGCGCGTGCGGCGCGCAAGTTCGACCTGATGAACCAGCTCGGCACCGACCTGGTCCTCGTCTGCTCATCCGTGCATCCCGCGGCGATGGGCGGCATCGACCGGATGGCCGCCGATTTTGCCGAACTCGGCGATCTTGCGAAGTCCCACGGTGTCCGCGTCGGGTTCGAGGCGCTCTGCTGGGGCCGCCATGTGAATGACCACCGGGACGCATGGGAGGTGGTGCGGCGCGCCGATCACCCGAATGTCGGGCTCATCCTCGACAGCTTTCACACCCTGGCGCGCCGGATCGACCCGGCATCGATCCGCAGCATTCCGGGGGATCGCATCTTCTTTGTCCAGCTTGCCGATGCGCCCGCGATCGAGATGGATCTGCTCTACTGGTCGCGCCACTTCCGCAACCTGCCGGGCGAGGGCGATCTGGACGTCACCGGCTTCATGCGCGCGGTCACCGCGACAGGCTATTCCGGCCCCCTCAGCCTTGAGATATTCAACGACCAGTTCCGGTCAGGTCTGCCGCGGCTTGTCGCGATCGACGGCCGCCGCAGCCTGATCGCCCAGATGGACCGCGTGCGCCGCGCCGAGCCGGCGCTGAAGGTTGACCTGCTCGCCTTCCCGCCGCCGGCCCAGGTGTCGAATGTGGAATTCATCGAATTCGCGACCTCGGACGCGGAAGCCCCTGCGCTCGAGGCGCTTCTGACCAGCATGGGGTTCGTGGCCGCGGGACGGCACATGTCAAAGTCCGTGGCGCTTTGGCGTCAGGGCGGCGTGAACATCATCGTCAACACCGATTCCGAGGGCTTTGCCCACAGCTCTTACGTCACCCACGGGACGACCGTCTCCGAAATCGGGGTGATGGTTCCCGACGCGCAGTCAACCTTCGAACGTGCCAAGGCCCTGATCGCGAAGGAACATGTCCAGCCGACGCGCGAGGGAGAGCTGAATATCCCGGGCATTCGCGGTGTAGGCGGGTCTATGATCCGGTTCCTCGATCACGTATCCGACCTTGATCGCGTGTGGGAAATCGAGTTCGGGACCAGCACTGCCTCATCCGGCGCCGGCCTGACCATGGTCGACCATATCGGCCAGACCATGCGCTACGAGGAAATGCTGAGCTGGACGCTGTTCTACACGTCGATCTTCGACGCCGAAAAGGCCCCGATGGTGGATGTCGTGGACCCCGATGGTCTGGTCAGGTCGCAGGCCGTCCGCTCCGGCCGGCTGCGTGTCACCTTGAACGGGGCCGAAACCCGGCGCACTCTTGCGGGACGCTTCATCGAGGAAAGCTTCGGCTCGTCGGTTCAACACCTTGCGCTGGCGACCGACGACATCTTTGCCACCGCTGCCGCCTTCGCGGAACGCGGATTTCAGGCCCTCCGCATCGGGGCTAACTACTACGACGACATCGAGGCGCGCTTTGGCCTCGACGCGGCGCTCGTCGCGCGCATGAAGGCCGCAAACATTCTCTACGATAGGGACGAGACCGGCGAGTTTTTTCAACTTTACTCGGAGACCCAACAGAACTCGTTCTTCTTCGAAATCGTTCAGCGCGTCCGGGGCTATGAAGGGTACGGAGCACCCAACGCCCCGTTTCGCATCGCGGCTCAGCGGCGCGGGGCCCGGCCCACCAGCATTCCGGCGCGATAGCCTTCGTTCAAGGCATTCTCATGGTAGGAGGCGACTCTCACAAGTTTCTGTCGCCATGTAGTTCCCACCCCAGCTTTCATCTGGTCGATATGTCGGACCGATGTAGCCCAGCCGCTCGATCGCTCTAATGTCCGCTCCTGCTTGAAGACCTCGCACTCTTGCCCCCGCAGCGAGCGACAGCTTTCGCCCGGGGGTAGGAGCAGGTCTCCCGAGACGGTTTCAGCCTCTGAATGTCGTCTTTTTGCCCTGCCGACGACGCCTTCGCACCCGCAGCGAATGTCCGTTGTCCCGAAAGTCTGGACACTACCGCGCGAACGCAGAGAAGACGATCCAAGCTGGCATCTGAATGGCCGCTTTTCGCGATTCTCCATGATGAGATTGCGCATGCGGCGAAAGCCCGGAATCCGCCCATTTCCGCGATTCTGACTACTCTAGACGCAGGAACTCAGAACGTCTCCACCCACGGTCGCACACTAATCTCGTTGGACCAGGCGCTTGGGTCCTGTTCGATCAGGTGTCGATAGGTTCGGGCGATGGCGTCTGGCCGTAGCATCGATGCCGGCCGGTCTGCGGGCTCGCTCCGACCGGGGTTCAGGATCATGCCGTCTATGTTGATCCAGGCGACGTGGATTCCCTTTGGATGCAGCTCGCGCGCCATGCTTTCCGCCAGCCCCCGTTGCGCGAACTTTCCCATCGCAAAAGGGGCCGACAGTGGGAACCCCTTCACCCCGGCCGACGCCCCGGTGAAGAGAATTGTGCCGCGGCAACCGGCGACGGCATCAGCCATGAGCATGCGCCTTGCAGCGTGCTTTCCGGCAAGGAATGCCCCGATCGCAGTAACCTCAACCGCCCGCCGTACTTCCGCTGTGTCAAGCTCGGCCACTGGGCCGCGCACGCGATAGGAAGGGTTGTAGATCACGACCCGCGGTGGCACGGGCAGGGCATCGAAAAGGGCTTCGACGGCTGCCTCGTCCGTCGCGTCGAGGATGGCGGTTCTGGCCCCGGTCGCTGCCGCCACAACGTTCATCTTTACGCTGCTGCGGGCCGCGAGCGTCACCTGATGGTCCCGGCCTAACTCCCGCGCGAGCGACGCCGAAAGCCCGTCACCCGCACCGATGATAATGGCCTCTGCCTTCTCCATAAGCTTCACCTCCATCGCTGCGGTGGCCTGCTTGACCTCGCAGATTACTTCGCATACCTCATAGCGCGCCGAGCGGGCGTTGTGTAATGGTAAGACCTCAGCCTTCCAAGCTGATGACGCGGGTTCGATTCCCGCCGCCCGCTCCAAAAAAATCTTCCCGACAAATCACCGACATTTTTCTTAAAATCAGAGTAATATGGTGTTGAAATATTGCCATTGTTTTCGATTGTGTCCTTTGCCTTCCAAGCTGATGACGCGGGTTCGATTCCCGCCGCCCGCTCCATCCCTGATTGACCGCGCAAGTACCTTCACGAGTGATCGGAGATTGGGCCGTATTTACGGTAGGCCTTGAGCGGTGCGGTACAAACCTTTCGTTCGACTGCGATCAGGTGTGACGGTTTTCAGGTATCGTACTGGCGGCGGACCCCGCACCAATGCTACGCCGCGCCGGCAGCGTAACGACGGCAGAAAGCCCGCCGAGATCGTCCGAGGTGCCGAGTTCAAAGCGCCCGCCATAGGCCTGGACCAGATCGCTGACGATGGCGAGGCCGAGGCCAGTGCCGGGTGCCGAACTGTCGAGACGGCCGCCAGACCGCAGCGCCTCGCGCCGGTGTTCTTCGGCAATGCCGGGGCCGTCATCCTCGATCGCGATCGCGACCTCCGACCCGTCTGCCCATGCCTTCAACCGGACCTGGGACCGCCGCCATTTGAACGCGTTCTCCAGCAGGTTGCCGAGGATTTCCTCCACATCCTGCATGTCAACCGAAACACTCAAGTCCGGGGCGACGGCATGGGTGAACCGCGTGTCGCGACTGTCTGGCAGGGCATGGAATAGCCGCGCCAGCCGCTCGACCGACTTGGACAGATCGGTTTGCATGTTGACCGATCCGCCGCTGTTGGCTGCACGGACACGGGCAAGAGAGCGATGAAGCTGCGCCTCCACCCGTTCCAGCGCACCCTGCGCGGTAGTGGTGTCGGCCCCGGCAGCAGCGAGGGCATCAACCTCGTTGCGCATGATGGCAATCGGTGTTTTCAGCGCATGGGCAAGGTCAGCCGCCTGCCGCCGCCCACGTTCGACGATGTCACGATTGCGTTTAAGAAGGGCGTTTATGTCATTGGCGAGCGGCGCCACCTCTTGGGGGTAGTCGGCCGGGTTCAGCGCCTCTGCCTTGTCCCAGCGATGCGCCACGTCGCGTCCGAGCTTGTCCAGTGGCCTGACGACGACCGTCGTCAGAAGCGCGGCGCCGACGACGCCGATGGCGCCGACGAGGGCGAAGGTGGTCAAAAGGCTGTCTCGGATCAGCGCGCGTTCTGCCAAAAGCATCTGCAGGGATTCTGCGACCACGACAACCCAGGCTGAGCCATCATCGAGCGTAACCAGGCTTTGCAATCCCCGGGTCGGTCCGTCCGGGCCCTCGCCATCCCAGTACCGGGGTTCTGCCGTCGCCTGTTCGGGGGCGGTGAGAACCGCGTCGAACATGGAGCGTGAGGTATAGGTATCGCCTCCCGGTGCGACGATCTGCCAGTAGCGACCGGAATAGGGTCGCTCATAGGCCGGATCGGTCAGGAAGTCACCGACCAGTTCCGGGTCGCCACCGCTGTTGCCGAGTGCCGAGATCACTTGCAGATGACGCTCGGCAAGTGTGTCGTCAAAGCGGCGCTGGGTCAGTCCGTCGAAAAAGTAGATCAGTGCAAGGCCGCCGATGGCGATCGCGATGCCCGCCCAGATCAACCCGCCGAGGATTGCCCTGTGGCGCAGAGATCGCATCAGTCGGCCGAGATCATATAGCCGCGTCCGCGCACGGTCTGAATCAGGTCCGGGTCGAGCTTTTTGCGCAATCGGGTAACGAAAACGGCGATCGTATTGGAGTCGCGGTCGCCGTCATATTCGTAGATATGGTCCGACAATTCGGATCGTGGCACCAGCCGGCCGGCATTGTGGGTCAGATAGGACAGGACGGCTGCTTCCTGCGCGGTCAGTTCGACCGGAAATCCGTTCATCATTGCGCGTCCGTTCCGGGTATCGAACTCGAACGCGCCCTTTCGGAAGAGCGGGTTCACCGCGCCCGTGCTTCGGCGCAGCATCGCCCTGACGCGCGCGGAAAGTTCGGGCATGTGAAAGGGCTTTGACATGTAGTCGTCCGCCCCGGCATCAAGCCCGTCGATCCGGTCAGCATAGCTGTCCCGGGCAGTCAGGATCAGAACGGGGGTCCGGACGTTCTTGGCGCGCCATTCCTTCAGCACCGAAATGCCGTCTTTCTTAGGCAGTCCGATATCGAGGATGATCATGTCATAGGGTTCGGTGGCGCCGAGAAACTCCGCCTCCTCGCCGTCATGGGCGGTGTCGACTGCCCGCCCTTCGGCGACGAGCGCGCGCTTGATCTGGTCACAAAGTACGATTTCGTCTTCGGCAATCAGAATTCGCATGGAAACACGAGAACCGGGGTTACGGACTGCTGCAACTGCTATAGCTACTTTTTGCCGTTGCCGCCACCATTGCCGCCGCCGTTTCCACCGCCATTGCCGCCGCCGTTTCCTCCGCCATTACCGGCGCCATTGCCGTTGCCATTCCCGTTGCCAGGATTGCCACCTGATCCGGGATTGGACCCTTTGCCTTTGGCCTTGCCATTGCTCGCGGTTCGCGCCGCGTTGCGGACGGATTTGGCTGTGGCCGAATTGCCGGCAACGACCTTGCCCGTCTTCGCGTCAAGAACGACGCTCATAAGCTTGCCGTTCGGCTGCATGACGAGCACGTGATAGAAGATACCTCCCGCCTCGAAAGCGCGGATATCCACAAGTTCCCCACCGACCTGTGATGGCAGATGCGCGACGATGCCGGCAAGACTCATGCTCTTGCCGGCACCAACGCTTGCTCGCAGCTCCTGCTGACTGATTTCGCGCACGGGGGCGCTGTGGGCTGGAAATGCAGCCAGCAGCGGAAAGACGATACCTGCGATCTGCAATCGACGGAACATGCACAATATTTACCCGATTCAACGTGAACCCAGCATGAACGAACTGTTGCCGTCCGGTTCAAGGGGTTTGTGTTTGGATGGTCTTAACGATCACCCCGATGGCCCGAATCGCTGTGGCGGGAAGCGACGACGGCGGGAATGGTGAAGGCCAGCTACGGCCGGATGTTGCAGACGTTAGGAGATGAGATGGCGCTGACCCTCCGGAATACCCTGAAACCCGCGTGTATCGCGATTGCGTTGCTCGGCACAGTGTCTGTCGCCGCCGTTGCCTTCGCCCCCGACATGGCCTTTGCCAAGAACGGCAATGGCGGCCAGGGTAACGGCGGCCAAGGTAAGGGTGGCGGCCAGGGCAAAGGCGGCGGGCAGGGCGCCGGGAAATCCTCGGGCGGGGGTCAGAAAAGCGGTGGCGGCAAGTCAAAAGGCGCCAAGACGAACGGCGCATCGGCAAAGTCCGCAGCTCTTGTGACCGACCCGACCACAGGCAGCCCACTTCATCCGAGCGAGAAGGGCAAGTGGAACGCCTCCCACGCCAGCCAGGCGGCGTTTGACGCGCATATCCGCAACCAGAACTTCAACGGCACCATCGGCGCGCTGGCGGAATTCCAGCTCGCCGCCAAGGCCGCGTCGGGTCAGGAACTAACAGAGGACGAACAGGCCGCGCTCGATAGCCTTCTCGGCGGTGAGGTGGGCGACGTCGCGGATCAGGACCTCGCGGATTTTCTCAATGATGGCGCGGTTGCGGGCGACCCGGTCTATTCGGTTGAGGACGGTGTCGTCGGGTGCAGCGAAAACTGCGACGGTGCCGATCTGGATGCCGCGCAGGCCGCTGCGAATGCCGAGGCCGAGCGTCTTCAGGATGAGGCCGAAACGGCTGCCATCGACGAGCTTCTTACCGAAGCGGTCGAACGCATCCGCACGGAATCGAACAAGCCCCTGTCGCCGGAACGTTTCGATGATCTGGTCGATGAACTCGCTTCCGACCTCGGCGTTACGCTGCCGGAGGATGAGGCGGAAGAACCACTTCCGGAAGGATGACAAACAACCAGTGGAGAGCCTTCGCGGTCCCGAGATGACGGCGAGCCGGCTGGCCGGGAACACCAAGTCGCAATTTGGTCTTATGAACGAGTGAAAGATGTTCGGTTACAAGGCTGTAGATAGTATTTCCATCGTGGTCGCCCTTGCTTTTTCGGGCCTCTTTCTACTCTTGCTGGAGATAGAGGTGGCAATGGCAACGATCATTATTGCTCCCTTGATACGCGCTGCCGGGGCTGCCCTCGGCACGCTCAGCTACCTACTCACGGATCGTGTCTTCAACTGGCCGGAGAATCGTATCGGCTGAAGGGACACCACTGAACGGAACGCTGGCCAACCCTCCTTGCGTTCCTCTTGCGGCAGTCGGCGGCCCCGGGGTGTGCGACCCGGGGCAGAAGATCACGCCAGAAACTGTCGGGATAGACGCGGCGTCGACATTCGGCGCCGCGTTTTCCATTTTCGGCAAACGGTGAACTGACGGGGCGTTGTGGACGCTACCCTGCGACGTTCCCGCGGCTTGCCCCCGGCCTCCGGGGCGCATAAACCCGCGTGGGAACGAGGGACAGGAGACGGCATGGCGCGCAGGCCCGAAGCGATTACCGAAGATCGCGCGGTATCAAAACGGGTGGGTGCCCTCGCCGGGCTCTGGCCGTTCGTGTCGCCCTATCGCCGGCTGGCGCTGCTGGCGGGGCTCGCGCTCATCGTCACCGCCTCTGTCTCACTTCTGTTGCCGATTGCCGTGCGCCGGGTGGTGGACGGGTTCAATGACGGGGCGGCGCTGCTTGACAGCTATTTCGCCGCCGCACTCGGCATCGCGGCCTTGCTCGCGCTCGGGACTGGCGCGCGATACTACCTCGTGACCCGGCTTGGCGAACGGGTTGTGGCCGATATTCGCCGCGCCGTGTTCGACCGGGTGATCGGCATGAGCCCGGCCTTTTTCGAAAACATCATGACAGGCGAGGTCGTGAGCCGGATCACCACTGACACGACACTGATCCTGTCCGTCATCGGGTCGTCGGTTTCCATTGCGCTCAGGAACCTCCTGATCCTCTTGGGGTCCATCGTGCTGATGCTTTTGACATCGGCCAAGCTGACCGGCCTTGTCCTACTGATCGTGCCGGCGGTGATCGTGCCCATCATCACCATGGGCCGCCGGTTGCGAACGCTCAGCCGCGAAAACCAGGACTGGATCGCGGCATCTTCCGGCACGGCCTCAGAAACGCTTTCATCGGTGCAGACCGTCCAGGCCTTTACGCATGAGGCGGAAACCCGTGCGGAATTCGCCGAAGTCACCGAAAAGGCGTTTCGTTCCGCCAAGACGCGCATCGCGACCCGGGCCTTGATGACGGTGATCGTGATCTTTCTCGTCTTCGCCGGTGTTGTCGGTGTTCTCTGGATCGGGGCACGCGACGTCAGGGCAGACGCGATGAGCCCCGGCGAACTGGTGCAATTCGTCATCTATGCGATCCTCGCGGCGGGTGCCGTGGCGGCCCTGTCGGAAATCTGGGGCGAGTTGCAGCGTGCTGCCGGTGCGACCGAACGGCTGGCCGAGCTTCTGGCGGCCAAGGACGACGTCGCCGATCCGACAAACCCGGTGCCGCTGCCAAGGCCCGCCAAGGGCGCGATCCAATTCGACAATGTGACGTTTCACTATCCGGCCCGCCCCGAAACGTCTGCGCTGGAGGGCGTCGACCTGACCGTGGCGCCGGGCGAGACGGTGGCACTCGTCGGTCCGTCGGGCGCGGGCAAAACGACGGTCATCCAGTTGATCCAGCGGTTCTATGATCCGGACAAGGGCAGCGTGATGATCGACGGTGTGCCATTGACCGACATGGCGCGGTCGGATTTTCGCCGCGCGATATCGCTCGTCCCGCAGGACCCGGTCATTTTTGCGGCCTCTGCCCGCGACAATATCCGCTTCGGGCGGCCTGACGCCACCGATGCCGAGGTGGAGGCCGCCGCCCGCGCCGCAGCGGCGCATGATTTTCTCGCCATCCTGCCGCAGGGGTATGATACCTATGTCGGCGAGCGCGGGGTCATGCTGTCCGGCGGGCAGAAACAGCGGATCGCCATCGCGCGCGCCATCCTGCGCGATGCGCCGATCCTGCTTCTCGACGAGGCGACATCCGCGCTCGACGCCGAAAGCGAACGTGCCGTGCAGCAGGCCGTCGACGCGCTGGCCGAGGGGCGCACCACGCTTGTCATCGCCCACAGGCTCGCGACCGTGAAGAAGGCCGATCGCATCGTTGTCTTCGACAAGGGCCGGATCGTCGCGACCGGCAGCCATGATGCGCTGGTTGCTGAGGGCGGTCTTTATGCCCGGCTGGCCCGGCTGCAATTCGCTTCCGCCACGGAAAGCGCCACTTAAGGGGTTGCCGCCGCAAGCGCCGTTTCCAATACTCCGACAATCGGCGCTGGTGTCGACGAGTGAATGAGGAGTTTGCAAATGGGATTGTGGAGTTTTGTGAAAGACGCGGGCAAATCGCTGTTCGGATCGAGCGCGGAAGCCGCCGAGGTGCCGGCCGAAGAGGCGCTGAAGAAGGAAATTACCGATCTTGGCCTTGATGCCTCGGGGCTGGACATCAAGGTCGAGGGCGACAAGGTGAAGGTTTCGGGGGCGGCCGTCAGTCAGGAAATGAAGGAAAAGGTGATCCTCGCCGTCGGCAATGTCGCGGGCGTCGCCGCCGTCGAAGACAGCGTGCCAGGCAGCGACCCGGTCTTTCATACCGTCAAGAAGGGCGACACCCTGTCGGCCATCGCCAAGAAAACGCTCGGCAACGCCAATCGCTACAACGAGATTTTCGAGGCCAACAAGCCGATGCTGAAGCATCCCGACAAGATCTATCCCGGGCAGGTGCTGCGCATTCCCACCGCCTGACGGACCAAGGCTGCAAGGGGCGCCAAGGCGCCCTTTGCGCGTCGATTGCGGCCAGACGGCCACGTCATGCTTGCCTGATCGCGCCTTTCTTCCCATTGTTGGCCAAAAGCGCCGCAACAAGGGCCGCCAGGGGAGGATCGAATGGCCAGATTCGGGACCGTTGCCGACCGAAATTCCGTCGAATCAGAAATGCACTACGAACAGCGTGATCTGCCGGCCACGCTCTATCAGGCCTTGACGCAGACGCGCGACCGGCACGGCGCGCGCAATGCGGTCAGCTTTCAGATTCTCTCCGGGCCGACAGACAAGGCTGAAACCCTGACATGGGTGCGCCTGCATGAACGGGTCACGCAGGCGGCCAATCTCTTCCGAAGCCTCGGCGTCGGCGAAAAGGATGTCGTCGCCTTCCTTCTGCCAAACTCGGTCGAGACGGCTGTGACGCTGCTTGCCGGCATGGTCGCCGGCATCGTGAACCCGATCAATCCGCTGCTCGAACCCGCGCAGATCGGCGCGATCCTGCGGGAAACGAACGCAAAGGTTCTCGTCACGCTCAAGAGCTTTCCCAAGACCGACGTCGCGCAAAAGGCGGCAGAGGCGGTGCGTCACGCACCCAATGTGACAACTGTCCTGGAAATTGACCTCAACCGTTATCTTACCCCGCCCAAGAGCTGGATCGTACCCCTGATCCGGCCGAAGAACCCGGTGGCGCACAAGGCCGACGTGAAGGCCTTCAACGCCGAATGCCGCAGGATGCCGGCAGACCGGCTGACCTTCGAAGACAGCAAGACCGACAGGATCGCCGCCTATTTCCACACCGGCGGCACCACCGGCATGCCCAAGGTGGCCCAGCACAAATATTCCGGCATGATCTATAACGGCTGGCAGGGCGCCACGTTTCTTTTCGACGAAACCGATGTGCTGATCTGCCCCTTGCCGCTTTTCCACGTCCTTGCCGCCTATCCGGTCTTGATGTCCTGCATCGCAAGCGGCGCGCATATCGTGCTGCCGACGCCTGCGGGTTATCGCGGCGACGGTGTCTTCGACAATTTCTGGAAGCTCATCGAACGCTGGGGCGTCACCTTCCTTATTACCGTGCCGACGGCCATCGCCGCGCTCATGCAGCGCAAGGTCGATGCCGATGTCTCCACGCTGAAATCGGCGATTTCCGGCTCCGCCCCGCTGCCGGTCGAACTCTTCAAGCGGTTCGAGGCGGCAACAGGCGTTCAGATTCTCGAAGGCTACGGCCTGACGGAGGCGACATGCCTTGTCTCGCTGAACCCCACGCATGGCGAAAAGAAGATCGGGTCGGTCGGCATCCCCTTGCCCTATACGGATGTGCGCATCCTTCATGCCGATGCGAAAGGTCAGGTCACGAAGGAATGCGGCACCGATGAAGTCGGCGAAATCTGCGTGTCGAACCCCGGTGTGCTGGAAGGCGAGACCTATACCGAACCTGCCAAGAATACCGGTCTTTTCGCCCGCAACCGGTATCTGCGGACGGGCGATCTCGGCCGGATCGACGCGGATGGCTATCTGTGGATCACCGGCCGCGCCAAGGATCTGATCATTCGCGGCGGCCATAACATCGACCCGGCCGAGATCGAAGAGGCGCTGATGCGCCATCCCGCCGTGGCTTTTGTCGGTGCGATCGGGCAGCCCGACAGTTTCGCGGGCGAACTGCCCTGCGCCTATGTCGAACTGGTGAAGGACGCCACGGTCGGGGTTGACGAATTGATGGACTATGCCAAGTCCCATATCCATGAACGCGCGGCGATCCCCAAATACATCGAGATCATGGGTGAATTGCCGAAGACGGCTGTCGGCAAGATCTTCAAGCCCGATTTGCGCAAGCGCGCGATTGCCCGGATTTACGATCAGGTGATGTCCGATGCCGGTTTCGCCGTTCGTGTGGCCGAGGTCGTCGAGGACAAGAAGCGCGGCCTGGTCGCGCGGCTGGAAAAGACCGGCGATGTCGACGAGGCGGCGCTGGCGCTGAAACTCGGCGAGATGACGCGACCCTGGGAATGGCTCGGCCGCTGAGTGTCAGGGACGATAAGCGTCGTCTGTCTGTCGGAAACGGGCGCGGATTTTCCCTTCGGGCGGGTTCAATAGGACAGGAGATGGGGCCGCCGCGCCCCTTGGTATGAGGACTGGCCAATGCGCTACTCCGGATGGAGGGTTTTCAGGGAAGGTCTCGCCGGAAACCGGGGATGGACGCCCGCATGGCGGAGCCCCGAGCCGAAATCGGACTATGACTCCATCATTATCGGCGGCGGCGGCCATGGTCTTTCGACCGCCTATTACCTCGCGAAAAATCATGGACTGACCAATATCGCGGTGCTGGAAAAGGGCTATCTCGGCGGCGGCAATGTCGGGCGGAATACCACCATTGTCCGGGCCAACTATTTCCTGCCGGGCAATCAGGAATTCTATTCCCATTCGCTGAAGCTCTGGGAAGGGCTGGAGGCCGACCTCAACTACAACGTCATGCATTCGCAAAGGGGCCTCATCAACCTCTTCCACTCGGACGGCCAGCGCGACGCCTTCGCCCGGCGAGGCAATGCGATGGTGAACCAGGGCGACGATGCGGAGCTGCTGGACCGCGAAGGCGTGCGGCGATACCTGCCTTATCTCGACTTCGAACAGACGCGCTTTCCGATCTATGGCGGGCTTCTTCACCGGCGTGGCGGCACGGCGCGGCATGATGCCGTCGCCTGGGGCTATGCGCGCGGCGCCGACCAGCGCGGCGTCGACCTGATTCAGAACTGTGAGGTCACCGGCATCGACATCGCGGATGGCCGGGTGACCGGCGTGCAGACGACGCGCGGCGCGATCCGGGCGAAGAAGGTCGGCATTGTCGTTGCGGGCCGTTCGGGTCAGGTGGCGGCCATGGCCGGGATGCGCCTGCCTGTGGAAAGCCACATTTTGCAGGCCTTCGTGACCGAGGGCCTGAAGCCTGTGATCGACCATGTCGTCAGCTTCGGCATGGGGCATTTCTACATCTCGCAGTCCGACAAGGGCGGGCTCGTCTTTGGCGGCGACCTCGACTTCTACGCCTCCTATGCCGCGCGGGGGAACCTGCCGATGGTCGAACATGTGATGGAGGCGGGCATGACGCTGATGCCGATGATCGGCAAGGCCAGGGTGCTGCGGTCGTGGGGCGGGATCATGGACATGACGCCCGATGGTTCGCCCATCATCGACAAGACCCCTATCGACGGGCTTTTCATCGACTGTGGCTGGAATTACGGCGGGTTCAAGGCCGTGCCCGCCTCCGGCTGGTCGATGGCGCATCTGATGGCGACCGGAGAGCCACACGCGGTCGCCCGCCGCTTCCGGCTCGACCGTTTCGCGACCGGCCATCTTCTGGACGAAGAAGGCACCGGTTCGCAGCACAACCTGCATTGAGGAGGCTGCATGCCTGGCGAAATACATCAACACCTGCGCGCGCGGCGACCCGGGGATGCCTCCGGCGGAGGTATTTGGGGCAAGATGAATGGCCAGCCTGATTTCATCTTGCCCGAAATACCTTGGGGTGAGGCCGCAGGCCGAGGGGCAGCGCCCCTCACGGCCGGCCGCAAGGAGGCAACGCGATGCGCATAACCTGCCCCCTTTGCGGCAGCCGCGACCGGCGGGAGTTTACCTATTACGGTGCGTCGGATTACCTCGACAGGCCTGCCGAAGATGCGCCGTCAGAGGCGTGGGATGACTACCTCCACCTGCGCGACAACCCGGCTGGGGAAACCCGCGATCTCTGGTATCACGAGCTTGGCTGTTCGGCCTGGATCGAGGTGACGCGCAACACTGTGACCCATGCCATACTTGCGACGCGCCTCGTCGCGGAACGGGGCAGTCCGCCTGCGGCCGGTACCCGCGTCCCGGCCCGCACGGCGCCGCCTAAAGGCAAGGCCGCCCTCGCTAAGGGCCGAAAGGGAGGCAAGCCATGAGGATCGCGGGCAAGGGCTTGATCGACCGCGCCACGCCCGTCGGCTTTCGCTTTGACGGGCGCGAACATACCGGGTTTGAGGGCGATACGCTTGCCTCCGCCGTGCTCGCCGAAGGCGTCCGGCTCTTTGGCCGGTCTTTCAAGTACCACCGTCCGCGCGGGGTGCTGACCGCCGGCGCGGAAGAGCCGAACGCGCTTGTCACCGTCGGGCGCGGCGCCGCGCAGGTGCCGAATGTCCGCGCGACAGTGCAGGAGATTCACGCGGGGCTGGAGGCGCATGGCCAGAACTGCTGGCCGTCGCTCGGGCTCGACCTGATGGCGGTCAACGACCTCCTGTCGCCCTTTTTCGGCGCCGGGTTCTACTACAAGACCTTCATGTGGCCGCGTGCCTTCTGGGAAAGGCTCTATGAACCGGCGATCCGCCGTGCGGCGGGGCTTGGCGCTCTTTCGGGGCTGAGCAATCAGGAGAGCTATGAGAAGGCCTGGGCCTTCTGCGATCTGCTGGTTATCGGCGCCGGTCCAGCCGGGCTGATGGCCGCCCTGACCGCCGCACGGAGCGGTGCGGACGTGATCCTCGTGGACGAAGACAGCCGGCCCGGCGGCCGCCTTCTGGCCGAGGAGGAAGAAGTGGACGGCAGGCCCGGTTCGGCCTGGGTCGCGGACGCGGTCGCTGAACTGCAGGGAATGCCGAATATGCGCCTGATGACCCGGACGACTGTAACGGGTGCCTATGACGGCGGCACTTTCGGGGCGCTTGAGCGGGTCGGCCTGCATCTGGCGAAGCCGCCCGCCGCGCTGCCTAGGGAATGTTTCTGGCGGATTGTCGCGAAGCGCGCCGTGCTGGCCAGCGGTGCCCATGAACGTCATATCGCCTTTCCGATGAATGACCGGCCCGGCATCATGATGGCGGGGGCGGTGCGCGCCTATCTCAACCGCTGGGGCGTCACGGCAGGTCAACGCGTCGCCATCTTCTGTAACAACGATGACGCCCATCGGACGGCGCGCGATCTGGCCGCGGCCGGCGTCACCGTCGCGGCGCTGATCGACACGCGGGCCGATGCCGCGCCTGCGGGCGACTTTCCGGTCTTTGCCGGCGCGCGCGTCGTCGATACGGCGGGCCGCAAGGCGTTGCGGGAAATCACCATTGCCTCGCACCGTGGCGAGGAGCGTATCGCCGCCGACTGTCTGGCCGTTTCAGGCGGCTGGAACCCGGCCCTGCATCTGACCTGTCACATGAACGGTCGGCCTGTCTGGAACGAGGGTATCGCCGCTTTCGTGCCCGTATCCGGCATGGTGCCGGGACTTGAGGCCTGCGGCGCGGCCGCGGGTATATTCTCGACGGCCGGCGCTCTGGCCGATGGCGAACGCGCCGCCCGCGCTGCGCTGACCGATCTCGGTCTCAAACCGAAAACATCGAAACTGCCCAGGGCTGCGGATGAGCCCGGCCGCATCCAGGCCTATTGGCAGGTCAACGGTGCCAAGGGCCGCGCCTGGCTCGACTTGGCCAATGATGTGACCACGAAGGATGTTCGGCTGGCCGCGCAGGAAAACTACGCCTCGGTCGAGCATATGAAACGCTACACGACCCAGGGCATGGCGCCGGATCAGGGCAAGACATCATCTGTGACCGCATTGGCGATCTTGGCCGACGCGACCGGTCGTGGCATTCCCGAAACGGGCACCACGACGTTCCGGCCGCCCTATGTGCCCGTCTCCATTGCGGCCATGGGGGCAGGCGGGCAGGGTGCAGGCTTTGCTCCGCAACGTTTCACCACCTCGCACCAGGCGGCGCTCGAACGCGGTGCGCCGATGATTGAGGCCGGGCTCTGGTACCGGCCATCTTATTTTCCTCGCCCCGGCGAGGTGACCTGGCGCGAGTCCTGCGACCGCGAGGTCGGCATGGTCCGCGAAAAGGTTGGCGTCTGCGATGTGTCGACACTAGGCAAGATCGACATTCAGGGACCCGACGCGGCCCGTTTCCTCGATTTCGTCTACACCAACACGTTTTCGACGCTGAAGCCGGGTCGGGTCCGTTATGGATTGATGCTGCGCGAAGACGGGCTGGTGATGGATGACGGGACAACCGCCTGTCTTGACGAGAACCACTATCTGATGACAACGACGACCGCTGCCGCCGGTCTTGTGATGCGCCATCTCGAATTCGTCCATCAGGCACACTGCCCGGATTGGGATCTCAGGATGATCTCGGTCACCGAGCAATGGGCGCAATTCGCCGTCGCCGGGCCGCTTGCGCTGGATCTCCTGAACTCGGTTCTGGCGTCACCCATAGACGATGCCGCGCTGCCATTTCTGGGATATGTGCCGGTGCGGCTGATGGATGTGGACGCGCGTCTCTTCCGTATCTCCTTTTCCGGTGAACGTGGCTATGAGATCGCTGTCCCGGCACGCTACGGCAATGCGCTTTTCCGCGATCTTGTCGCGCGCGCTGAAAGCCTTGGCGGCGGTGCCTACGGGATGGAGGCGCTGAATGTGCTCCGGATCGAGAAAGGCTTCATCACCCATGCCGAAATCCATGGCCGGGTGACAGCCTTCGATATCGGCCTTGCGGGCATGGTCAGTGCGAAGAAGGACTGCATCGGCAAGGCGGCCAGTCAGCGGCCCGGCCTGGCGGGGCCTGAGCGCGAACAGCTTGTCGGCCTGCGGCTCGCCGGCGCCGAATTCGGGGCGGGCGCGCATCTTTTTGCGGCCGGTTCCGAACCCGTTGCTGCGCTGAGCGAGGGTTACGTGACGTCTGTCTGTCATTCACCGACACTGAAGACGCATCTGGGACTTGCCTTCCTGAAGAACGGGCGCGCGCGGCATGGCGAGCGTGTGCGGCTGGTCGATCATTTGCGCGGCACCGATCTACTTGTCGAGGTCACGCATCCGGTCTTCTTCGACCCTGAGGGAGGACGCGCCCGTGGCTAGCCTGATCGAAACCGGGCCGTGCGACGGACTGCTGCCGATGACGATCGGCGATGCGCAACTTGCGGAGACATCGACTGGCCGGCTGACCTCTGTCGCGCCCTTCAACGGCACGGCCAAAGGCGTCGCCGCTGGCCTGAAGACGCTCGGCCTTGGCTGGCCCGAACCCGGTCAATCGGTATCGGCAAAGTCCGCGCGCATTCTCTGGACCGGCCGCGGTCAGGCGCTGCTTTTCAATGCCGATCCCGCACCTCTGCATGGGCTGGCCGCGCTGACCGATCAGTCTGATGGATGGGCCGGGCTTGCGCTTTCCGGTCCCGATGCCGAAGCGGTGCTGGCGCGGCTGGTGCCGGTCGACCTGCGGGACGCGGCTTTCCCGGTTGGTGGAGTGATACGCACAGGGCTCAATCACATGATGATGATCCTAGTCCGCGAGGAGATGGACCGCTTCATGATATTGGTCTTCCGTTCCATGGTTCGGTCGGCGATCCACGAGCTGTCCGTGGCGATGGAGGCTGTCGCCGCAAGGGCCGCCGTCACCCCACGCGTTAACGCTTGATCGGAGGGGCGCGGGGCGCGTAGCCTGCCTGTCGAGGGGTGAAACCGGGGGGCTGGCCATGCGGCTGCTGGCCACATTGATATTTCTGGCCGTTTGCGCATCTTCGGCAGCGCTTGGCGAGACGCGCGTCGCCTTCGTCGTCGGCAATTCGAAGTATCAGGCGGCAACCGCGCTCGAAAACCCCGGTCGCGATGCGAGGAGCATCGCGGAAACCCTTCGTGGGCTCGACTTCAAGGTCGATCTTCGAACCGATCTGACGCGCGACGGCTTTGCCCGTGCACTGAGCGCATTCCTGAAAGAAAACGCGGAGGCGGATGTCACCTTCTTCTATTTCGGCGGCCACGGGATGCAGTTCGACGGGCGGAACTATCTGCTGGCGACCGACGCCCGGCTGGAGACGGAACTCGACATCGCTGGCGAGACGATTGCCCTCGATACGGTGGTGGAGCTTCTGAAACGGAATTCCAAGGCTGCGCTCGTCTTCATCGACGCCTGCCGGGACAATCCGCTGGCAAACCGCTTCTACGCGCAAAACCTGCCCTTGACGCGTGGGCAGGCGACTCGCGGCCTTGCACCGGTTCAGACATCCTATGAAGGGGCGATGCTCGTCTTCGCCGCATCGCCGGGGCAAGTGGCCTATGACGGCGGCGCCAATGGTTCGCCCTTCGCGACCGCGCTGGCCGCGCATCTGCCCTCGGCCAATATCGAGGTTCTGTCGCTGATGAAGCGCGTCATTCGCGATGTGAAGGTAGCAACGCAGGGTTTTCAGACGCCGATCGTGACGAACGACCTGACCCGCGAAATCTATCTGAAGAAGGCGGTCGCAGTGGTGGAGACGCCGCCGCAACCCGCCCCGCCGATGGTTGTGCCTGCCGCGCCTGCGGTGGCCGTTGTCGATGAGCGCGAGGTGCTGGAGCAGCAAAAGTTCGAGGCTGCAAAATGGCTTGGTACGCCCCGCGCCTGGGCGCTCTATTTCCGGGATTTCCCGAACGGGAAGCTGAAACAGGAGGCGCTGGCGGAGGAGGAGAAGGCGCTGGAATGGGTGGTGCGCGCCTTCGTCAAGAAGCCGCCACCCGTTGGCGTATTTATCGCGGCGGATGACATCACGACCGATATCGCGCGTTCGGTCGATGCCTGGTACGGGCTGACAAGAACCGACGCGCTGGCCGTTCAGGCGCTTCTGAAGCGTGCCGGTTTCTATGACGGCGCGGTCGATGGCGATCTCGGGCCGAAATCCCGCGATGCGATCCGCGTGTTTCAGGCGGCGAACGGCTTGCGGGCAACAGGCATTGTAACGCGGGCCACGGGCAGTGCGCTCGGCCTGCGCGCTGCGCAGCGTGTCGATGAGTTGCGGCCGGTCAAATCGTCGACTCGCCCAGTACGGCAGGGTGCGAAGCAGCTTGAGATACTGGGTGAAGACGCCCGTGTCGTGGCGGCCTCAAGAAATTATCTTGAATACGAGAATTACACCTACGGCCTCTTCGCCGGGCACGTGTACATCGCTGTTCAGAATGACTGGAAAGCGACCTTCGACATTCTGGCCAACACAGTCACCAAGACTGGCGGACACCTCGCCACCATTACTTCGAAGGAAGAGAACGATTTTATCGTCGAGCTAATCCGCTACGACTATTCGTATTGGAGCGACTACCGGAATATCTGGACCGCCGGGCCTACCATCGGATTAGTGCAGAAAAAGGGAGCACGCGAACCAGCGGGCGGCTGGGAATGGGTCACAGGCGAACCGATGTCCTATCGAAACTGGGCGCCCGAAAAGCCGAACAACAATGAAGGCCGTGCCAATATCGGTGAATTCGGGCACGATCACGTCAGCCATCCGAGCACTGGTGGCCGCCACGACTGGGGACGCTGGGACGACTTCTACAACCCGCGCGCCAGCTACATCATCGAAATCGAGTAGCACCCCCGGCGCCTAATGCCCTTTGCCCTTGTCCGGGACGGCCCGAGCGCCGATATTCTTCCCCATGAGTCTGCCCCCCGGTTTTCTTGACGAATTGCGCAACCGCGCCTCCCTGAGCCGCGTGGTCGGGCGCAAGGTGACGTGGGACAACCGCAAGACCAATCAGGGCAAGGGCGACTACTGGGCGCCATGCCCCTTCCACCAGGAAAAGACCGCCTCTTTTCACGTCGATGACAAGAAGGGCTACTATTACTGCTTCGGCTGCCACGCCAAGGGCGACGCGCTGTCCTTCGTGCGCGAAACGGAAAACGTGGGCTTCATGGAAGCGGTCGAAATCCTCGCGCGTGAGGCCGGCATGCAGATGCCCGCGCGCGATCCGGAGGCGGCAGCCCGTCTCGACCGGCAGGGCGAGCTTGTCAAGGTGATGGAAGCGGCGGTGCAGCATTACCGGCTGCAACTGAAAACCGGGGCCGGCGCGGCGGCCCGCGACTATCTGAACCGCCGGAAACTCGGCGAGGCGACGCAGGACCGGTTCGACATCGGTTTCGCACCGGACCAGCGACAGGGGCTCTTTCAGGCCCTCACTGCGAAAGGCATGGCCGCCGATCTTCTGGTGGACGCGGGGCTTTGCGCCCGGCCCGACGATGGCGGCCCGCCCTATGACAGGTTCCGCGACCGCATCATCTTTCCCATTCGGGATGCGCGGGGGCGGTGTATCGGCCTCGGCGGCCGGGCGATGGACCCGAACGCGCGGGCGAAATACCTCAACTCGCCCGAAACCGAACTTTTTGACAAGGGCCGCAGCCTCTACAACCACGGGCCGGCGCGCGAGGCCGCGGGCAAGGGCCTGCCGCTGATTGTGGCGGAAGGCTACATGGACGTGATCGCGCTCGTCTCCGCAGGGTTCGAGGCGGCCGTCGCGCCCCTTGGGACCGCGATCACCGAAGACCAGTTGCGCCTTCTCTGGCGCATCCACCCCGAACCGATCATCGCGCTTGATGGCGACACGGCGGGCATTCGGGCGGCGACACGACTAGTCGACCTCGCATTGCCCTTGCTGGAGGCGGGGCAGGGCCTGCGCTTCGTTATCCTGCCCGAGGGGATGGATCCCGACGACCTGATTCAGATGCGGGGTCGCGAGGCGATGGCGAAATATGTCGCCGAGGCGCAACCAATGGCAAATCTGCTCTGGCGGCGAGAAACGGAAGGAAGGGTCTTTGACAGTCCGGAACGCAAGGCGGCGCTTCGGCGGTCCTTGCGCGAGAGCATTACGAGAATCCGCGATAAGGACATAAGGCGTTACTACGCCGAGGTCCTGAAACACTATGAATGGCGTGACTTTGGCCCTCCGGCTTTCGAGAGGCGCTTCGACAAGAGGCGCAAACGCGAAAACCTCGTCCTAGAGGAAACCAAATCATCTTTGCTTGCTCGTGATTCCGCTCACCGTGCAATCGAGTACATGCGAGAGACGGCAATCATCGCGGTTTGCCTCACGCGCCCTGATGCAATAGCGGCATTCGAAGCCGGACTCGAAAGGCTAGAGATGATCGAGCCAGGTCACTGGAAGATACTACAGGTCATTCTTGCGAACTATGCCTCTGACGACAACGGCAGCTTGTACCTTCGGGTTTGCGACAGTGTTGGTCGTGAGGCCATTGAAAAGATTATGGATAGTGCACACATAAGGGTTCTGCCACCGATCAAGAATCCCGAAGATTATGATCTTTGCCACGACACGTTGGCTGAGCAGATGGCAAAACTCGAAAGTGATCGCGGACATCGTCGAGAGGTCGAAGAGGCCGAAGCGGATATGGACGGCTTGGTCGACGAAGGCCTGACGTGGCGACTATTGAATGCGGTAGAAGCACGGAACCGAGCGAATCGTCCCAAACTCGACGACAGTTCCGACATGGGCGAAGACCGCGCGGCCCTTTCGGCGCAGCTGCAGGGCCTGATCGACAGCGCGGCCTGGATAAAGAAAAGACACTGAGGGCAGCGCACCCTGTGATTCGCCGCCGCGATTCGGTAAAACCGGCAGAACCGATTCGCCCTGATTCGCCGACCCGAAGGAGCGCCTATGGCCGCCAAAGACACCGACGAGCCGAAAACCGAGGAGCAGGAGGCCGACCAGTCGCTCGACATGAGCCAGGCCGCCGTCAAGAAGATGATCGCCGAAGCGCGCGAGCGTGGCTACATCACTTACGACCAGCTCAACCAGGTCCTGCCGCCCGATCAGGTGTCCTCCGAACAGATCGAAGACGTGATGTCGATGCTGTCGGAAATGGGGATCAACGTCATCGAGGATGACGAGGCCGAAGAGGGCGACAATGCCGGCGCGCTTGTCGAAACCTCGACCTCGCGCGAGATCACCGTCGCCACGGCCGCCAGCGAAACGCTCGACCGGACAGACGACCCGGTGCGGATGTATCTGCGTGAAATGGGCACGGTGGAGCTTCTTTCCCGCGAGGGCGAGATTGCCATCGCCAAGCGGATTGAGGCGGGCCGAAACACGATGATCGCGGGGCTTTGCGAAAGCCCGCTGACCTTTCAGGCCATCACGATCTGGCGTGACGAACTTCTGAACGAAGACATTCTTCTGCGCGATGTGATCGACCTGGAGGCGACCTTCGGCCGCTCCATGGAGGATGATGGCGATCAGGTCGAACCGGTCGTGCAGGGCGGTGAAGGTTCAGCACCCCGCAAGGCGACCGACGACGAACCCGAGCTTGACGCCGATGGTAACCCCATCGCCAAGGCCGATGACGACGACGAGGATGACGAAGCGTCCAACATGTCGCTCGCCGCGATGGAAGCGGCGTTGAAGCCGCGTGTGTTGGAGATGCTGGAGAGCATTGCGCACGACTATGTCGCGCTTTCGGGCATGCAGGACCAGCGCATGTCGGCCACGCTGAACGAGGATGACAGCTTTTCGCTGGCCGACGAGATCGCCTATCAGAAGCTCCGGTCGGAAATCGTGACGCTGGTGAACGAACTGCACCTGCACAACAACCGGATCGAGGCGCTGATCGACCAGCTTTACGGCATCAACCGCAAGATCATGTCGATTGACAGCAATATGGTGAAGCTGGCCGATCAGGCCCGCATCAACCGGCGCGAATTCATCGACGAATACCGTGGCTATGAACTCGACCCGACCTGGCTTGACCGGATGGCCGAGAAATCCGGACGTGGCTGGCAGGCCCTGATCGAGAAGAGCCAGGACAAGGTCGAAGACCTTCGCAACGAAATGGCGCAGGTCGGCCAGTATGTCGGCGTCGACATTTCGGAATTCCGCCGCATCGTCAATCAGGTCCAGAAGGGCGAGAAAGAGGCGCGGCAGGCCAAAAAGGAAATGGTCGAGGCGAACCTGCGGCTGGTGATTTCCATCGCGAAAAAGTACACGAACCGCGGGTTGCAATTCCTTGATCTCATTCAGGAAGGCAATATCGGTCTGATGAAGGCCGTGGACAAGTTCGAGTATCGCCGGGGCTACAAGTTTTCGACTTATGCCACCTGGTGGATCCGGCAGGCCATCACCCGGAGTATCGCCGATCAGGCCCGCACGATCCGCATCCCGGTCCACATGATCGAGACGATCAACAAGCTCGTCCGCACCGGCCGCCAGATGCTGCACGAGATCGGCCGCGAACCGACGCCCGAGGAACTGGCCGAAAAGCTCCAGATGCCGCTCGAGAAGGTCCGCAAGGTGATGAAGATCGCCAAGGAACCGATTTCGCTCGAAACGCCCATCGGCGACGAGGAAGACAGCCAGCTTGGCGATTTCATCGAGGACAAGAACGCGATCCTGCCGTTGGACAGCGCCATTCAGGAGAACCTGAAGGAGACGACGACACGGGTTCTGGCCTCGCTGACGCCCCGCGAGGAACGCGTCCTCAGGATGCGTTTCGGCATCGGCATGAACACCGACCATACGCTGGAGGAGGTCGGCCAGCAGTTCTCGGTTACGCGAGAGCGCATCCGCCAGATCGAGGCGAAGGCGTTGCGGAAGCTGAAGCACCCGAGCCGGAGCCGGAAGCTCAGGAGTTTCCTAGATCAGTAGGTTATTTGTGGCTACTAAAGTCGTTAGCCACCCAACGATCTCTACCGATTACGTTCTGAAAACCGCCTTTCGGAGGATTGGACGCCAAGACAGCGCAGTTTCCAATGCCAAGTCCTTGGCAATCCTTCGCCTTTGCAACGGCCGAGAAATAGAGCGTTGTGTTTCCCGGATTGCCGGTCATGTGGTGACGGTAAGGGCCGAACTTGAACTCGACCTGCCGACCCCACTGCATCGTGTTGCCTGAGAAGCCAAATATCGGCTTACCGTCCACCCATATCTTGACAAAACCCTTGTCGCCCGACCAGCGCAAGTGAGCTACCATTTGGACCCACCGGTTACTGTAGTCTCTTTGTCTGCCGATCCGCCCAACATTTTCAGTCCGGTCGCAAGCGGCGGTTTGCCCGCCATCGACGTTTCTGAAGGAACCGCATTTCCACCTGCTGTCGATCGATTCAACAATGCTGAAGTAGCCGTGCTCGAAATTGAAGCTAACTGATGGGACCGAACCGTGTCCGTTGACATGGTGTTTGAAGTCCATCGTACTAAGTGTATATCCTGAGACAGATCTCACTGACGATGGCAGCATGAATGTAGCGGTGTACCAGTACTCACCGCCTGCCTTCATTCGTGCACCGGGCTTTTCGCGATACTGAAAGCGCTGGGCAGATCCTGGTTTGTCTGCCCCGTCCCGTATCCAGTCTAGATTGCCGCCTTTCCATGCATAGTTGAGCATGAACCGCACGGCAGTTTGGCCGTTGATCTTTACTACGGACTGAGGTGTGAGGTGCCCCTAGATTTGTAGACGCATTGCCCCCTTACTATGAGGCGAGGAGGCCGACATGGGGACAAGCAATTACAGCGACGAGTTCAAGCGGGATGCGGTGCATCAGATCACGGTGCGCGGGTATCCGGTCCGGGAGGTGTCCCGGCGGTTGGGTGTCAGTACGCATTCTCTGTACAAATGGATGAGGCTGTTAGGTGATCCCTCGCCAAAGAAGCCCGGCGTGGACCATGAGGCCGAGAACCGGCGCTTGAAGCGCGAGCTGGCCCGGGTCACCGAGGAGCGCGACATTCTAAAAAAGGCAACGGCGTACTTCGCGCGCGAGTCCCAATGAAGTACGCCTTCATCCGGGCACATCGCGAGGAGTTCGGTGTCCGGGCCATGTGCCGGGTTCTGCGGGTGCATTTCAGCGGGTTCTATGCATGGCTTAAGGAACCGTTAAGCCACCGTGCGCAGGAAGATCAGCGCCAGACCGAACTGATCCGTCAGGCCTGGACCGACAGCGGCAAGGTCTATGGCTATCGCAAGCTGACGGACGATCTGCGCGATCAGGGAGAACAGATTTCCGAGAACCGGGTGGCGCGGCTGGCATCGCTGGCCGGGATCGCGGCTCAGGTGGGTTACAGACGCCGCCCTAGCCGCTACGGCGGCAAGCCAGCCATCGTCTCTGAGAACAGGCTGGAACAGCAATTCCAGACGTCTGCACCGGATCAGGTCTGGGTCACCGACATCACCTACATCAAGACCCATGAGGGCTGGCTGTATCTCTGTGTCGTTATCGACCTGTTCTCGCGCCGTGTGGTCGGATGGTCCGCCCAGTCCCGGATGACGACCGACCTCGCCCTGCAAGCCCTGCTAATGGCCGTCTGGCGTCGAAAGCCCGATGGAAAGATCATGGTGCATTCCGATCAGGGTTCCCAGTTCACCAGCCGCGAATGGCAGACGTTTCTCCGCCAGCACGACCTCGAACCCAGCATGAGTCGGCGTGGCAATTGTCACGACAACGCCGTCGCCGAAAGCTTCTTCCAGCTTCTGAAACGCGAACGGATCAGGCGGCGCACCTACCCGACGCGCGACGATGCCAGACGAGATGTGTTCGAATACATCGAGCTGTTCTACAACCCGAAGCGGAAGCACACGAACAACGGCATGCTGTCGCCCGTTGATTTCGAGATCAGACAGCTGAAACTGAACGAGGCAGGTGTCTAGGAAACTCGGGGCACCTCAGACATGGCGTCGGGGTTTCGCGGGTTTACTTCAGAAGTGGGCTCAAATGCTCCATTTGCTGCTCCACTCAAAATGGCGCTAATGCCACCTTTTGCGGCAGCCGGGCCGGCAACAATGATCGGCAAGGCCAAAACTGCTATGCGGGGCAATAAGAAAAACCAACCGGAAAGCATCGTGGTCCACCTGACAAGCTTTGACCGAAATGTTCTTATGAACAGTATTGTCGCAATACACTTTGTGTCAACTTTTGCGGTCGATTCTTGCTTCTTTGAGCGCTGTCGAAAAGGCGGTTAGCTTCACTGCGCTCTCAAGCTTTCGCCTAATGAAAGCTGACCGACCGACAAGGAGCAGACCGCACGGTTTATATCGTGCCACGTGGAGTCGCAGACGCGGCGGCCCGGCGAGACAAACCAACAAGCAAGACCGCTGAAGAACGGTATTTCCGTGTTGACCAAATTGATGATCTGTTCGGCCCATATCTTAACAACTACGATCTGCGCGGCATGGATCAAGCGAGGTAGCGAGGTAGGATGGGTGCTTGCACCCATCACGCTTGCTCGCCACCGCCTTTGGCGCGGCGAGCTTCGCCACCATTGGCGGGCGCTTCTGGCGATCACCCTCGGGCGGGGCGCTTTTGTCCGTTGCGCCGGTGCCACTGCTGCCCGCGGGGCGTCTGGCCACCCCGCCGTTCCCATTGTAAAACTGGGAAAACACGGAGGCTCCCCATGTCCTGGTTTTCCCGTCTCTTCGCCAGCCCACCCAGTGACAAACCCCAGGCCGAGCCGGTGCTTCACGAGGGCTTCCGCATCTTTGTCGACCCAATCGCGGAAGGCGGCAGTTTCCGGGTCGCGGCGCGGATCGAGAAGGAGGTCGGCGGCGAGGTCAGGACGCATCAAATGGTGCGGGCCGACACGCTTTCAACCGCCGAGGCCGCGGCCGAGATGACGCTGCGCAAGGCAAAATCGCTGATCGACCAGCAGGGCGAGGCGATTTTCGGGTAATGCCCGCCGACTGGGTCACCTTCCGCCCCGCCTTTACTTCGCGAATAGCTTGTCGCCGAAGCTCACCAGCACGGCACCCGCCAGCACCAGCAATGTGCCGGCGAGCTTCGGGGCCGAAATCGCCTGCGCCGGTACGCCCAAGAGCCCGTATTGGTTGATCACCGCGCCGATGATGATCTGGCCGGCCACCAACAGCACGAAGAGGGCCCCGGTCCCGATCCGCGGCACCAGATAGGACGAGCCAACGATCATCAGCGCACTGACAATGCCGGCAAGAAAGAGCCAGGCGGGAACCTCGGCCAGTTTTGCCGGTCCCGGCAGCCGATGGCCGCTGCCGAGCGCGAGCAGGATCGACGTTGCAAAGGCGATCCCGAAAAAGGGCACATTGCCGAGGATCGGGGCACCGAGAATACGGGCCGACTGTGCGATCATGGGAAGATAGATCGAAATCGCCGCCCCCATCGCCATTGCCAGAATGAAGTTGAACAAGGTCACGTTGCGTCCCCCTTTTTTGCGCTTTGGCAGACTTTCCACCCGAAGCGCGGCATCTGGCAGGCGAATCCCCGCTGGCCGGTCAACGACCCGCTTGGGCAGCCACGGCCGTCCGGCTATCATCCCCGCAACCTGCGCCCAAAGGAGAGCCATGATGCGCCGCGTGATCCTGCTTCTGTCCCTCGTCTTCACCGCCCCCGCCTTCGGCTTTACGGCACAGAACGGGCTGATGGTGGCACCGGCTCCATCGGGCTTTTCCGTCAATTGGCGGGGTGGCCGGGCCGGGCCGACCGATTTCTGGTGCGCAGCGGGCGATTATGCGGGGCGCGAGTTGGGGCTTTCGCCCACGACGGTCATTTATCGCGCCTCCAAACCGCCGCGCCGGGCGGGCGAGCCGATGCACTTCGCGCTGACCCCGGCGGGGGCCGCGTCACGATCCGGTGTTCTCGTCCTCGGCCATGATGATGGCGGGTTTTCCGTCGGCACTGCGCAATCCTTCTGCGAGTTTCGCATCCACCGGCGGTGAAACAGCGGACGGCCGGTCATTGCCCGCCGGTGCGCATCGGTCCAGTCCGGAATAGGTGGGGTCGACCTCGCCCAGAGAACACGGGGCAGATGCGCATTCGATCACCGGGTCGCGGTCTATGTCATTCATCAGTTTCCTTGCCTCTCCGAGGGTATCTTGGGCACGGCCAGTCCGCGCACGAAATGATGTAATATCAGTTCCGTGCGCGGCGATCTTCATGGCGCGGCATGACCTTCCGGCACCTCAAGCGAGCTTTGCCTTGAAGAAGTCGACCGTCCGGGTCCAGGCCAGTTCCGCCGCTGCCTCGTCATATCTCGGGGTGGAATCGTTGTGGAAGCCGTGATTGACGCCCTCGTAGATGAAGGCCTGATAGTCCGTTCCTGCGGCCTTCAGCGCCGCCTCGTAATCCGGCCAGCCTGCATTGATCCGCTCATCGAGGCCGCCATAATGGATCATCAGCGCCGCCTTGATCTTTGGCACGTCTTCGGCCGCGGGCTGGCGACCGTAGAAGGGCACGGCGGCCTTCAACTCCGGATAGGCGACGGCGGCCGCGTTCGCGACCCCGCCGCCATAGCAGAAGCCGGTAATGCCGGTATTGCCGGTTGCGCCTTCGTGGCTGGTGAGAAATTCGACGGCGGCGAAGAAATCGTTCATCAGCTTCGTACCGTCGACGGTTTTCTGCAACTCGCGTCCAGCGTCGTCATTGCCCGGATAGCCACCGACAGAGGTCAGCCCGTCTGGCGCAAGCGCCATGAACCCGGCCTTGGCGAGCCGCCGGGCGACATCTTCGATATAAGGATTCAGCCCCCGGTTCTCGTGAACAACAACGACGGCGGGCAGCTTGCCCTCGGCCCCGGCGGGGCGCACGAGATAGCCGCGAACCTCGCCATGACCGTTTGGCGACGGATAGGTCATGTAGGTCCCGATGATATCGGGGTCGTTGAAACTGACCTGTTCGGCCAGCGCGTAGTCGGGGCTCATCATCCCCAAAATTGTGGCGGCTGTCAGTCCGCCGATGGCGTATTTGCCCGCACGATCCAGAAACTCGCGCTTCGTAATCATGCCATGGGCATAAAAATCGTAAAGTTCGATGAGATCAGGGTGGAAATCCTTGGCAGTCATTCTTGTCATGGCAGGCTCCTTCAAGGGTCGCGGTAGACGGGAATGGCGGAGATCAGGCGACAACGTTAACACAGTATCCGGCCCCGTCCGATCAACAAATGCGTGTACCGGCCCCTGTCCTTGCGATGCCGGCTGGCTATACTGGTGCGCAAGGACACCTGTATCGGGGATGACATGACGCTGGTGATCTATTCGGCGGCCTATGGCCGCGCAGAGCCGCTGAACCCGGCGGTGTTCGGCGCGTTCGAGGCGTGCCGGCGCGTGATCTTCACCGACCGGACAGACATTGTCCTGCCGGGCGTGGAAGTTGTGGTCGACCCGCTCGACGGGCTCGACCCCGCCCGGGCGTCGCGGCGGGCGAAACTGATGCCGCACAGGTATTTCCCCGATGCGGAGTGGTCGATCTGGCTCGACAACAAGTCGCGGCTTCGCGCCGATCCGTCGGCTGTCGTGTCCGCGGCGAAGGCGCAGTCGTCGGCCGGGTTTTTCGCCTTTCCCCATGCGCACCGCCGCTGTGTTTATCAGGAGGGCCAGGCCGTATGGGAAAACGGCCTTGATGACTACGATACCGTCAGAGAGAGGATGCGCACCTACCGTGCCGAAGGCATGCCCGAAAATGCTGGACTGATCGAAGGGCATTTCATCCTGCGGCGCCACCACGATCCCGACATTGCGCATTTCGGCGAACGCTGGTTCGAACATGTCCTGCGCTACAGCAGGCGGGATCAGATATCCTTTCCCTATCTCGCCTGGAAACTTGGCCTGCACTACGAGGTCTTCAAGACCATCGACTGGCGCGAGACGGTGGAGTTCACCGTTTTCGACCGCAAGAACCGAAAGACCGATTTCCCGCGCAAGAACCTCGCCTATCAGAAGATGCGCCGCCAGTATCACAGGCTGCGTCGCATCATCGGCCGGGGCGCGTAATGCTTCATGCGACGATTACCGTTCCGACCCATGGCCCGGGGCTCTATGAGTTCACGAAGGAAGTGTCGGGCTGGTGCAGGGGAAAGGGCGACGGGCTCCTGACCCTGTTCGTGCGACACACCTCCTGTTCGCTTCTCATCCAGGAAAACGCCGATCCGGAGGTGCAGACCGACCTGCAGGCCTTCTTTCAGCGGCTTGTGCCGCCGTCCGATCATCCTGCGATGTCCTATCTGACGCACATATGCGAAGGGCCGGACGACATGCCGGCCCATATCAAGGCGTCGCTCCTGCCGGTCAGCCTGACGATCCCGGTTCTATCAGGGTGCCCGGCGCTGGGAACATGGCAGGGAATATACCTGTTCGAACATCGCCGAGCACCGAGAGACCGCCATATTGTGGTGGCATTATCAGCGGCCTGAAGCACTGTTGCGCGCCCATTCTCATCTGGTCGCGGAACACATGGCAGGATGGCATTGCCTTGCCTGAACTGCCGTTATGGTTGTTCTATCGCACGAGCGGCCAACGCAGGGTAGGGTGAGAAATTGTGGCACTTTCCCCCCAGTTGGACGGCGCTTATCTGGTAGGGCCAATTGCCCCCTACCCAATTCCTAGAGGCGCACCTATAGTGCCTGTGGAAAACACAAGGCCACGACCGAGGGGAAGGGTATGCGCTGTCCGTTTTGCGGAAATGTCGATACGCAGGTAAAGGACTCACGGCCCGCAGAGGACCATGTGGCAATCCGGCGACGTCGGTTCTGCCCGGCTTGCGGCGGCCGGTTCACCACCTACGAACGTGTCCAGTTGCGCGACCTCGTCGTCATCAAATCCAGCGGCAAGCGCGAGGATTTCGACCGGGACAAGCTGGAACGCTCGATCCGGATCGCGATGCAGAAACGCCCCATCGAGCCCGAGCGGATCGACCAGATGATTTCCGGCATCGTCCGGCGGCTGGAAAGCCTGGGGGAGACGGATATTCCGTCCAAGACCATCGGCGAGATTGTGATGGAAAGCCTCGCGCGCATCGACACGGTCGCCTATGTCCGCTTTGCCAGCGTCTACAAGAACTTCCAGGCGGCCGACGACTTCGACAAATTCGTATCGGAGCTGCGCCCGGACGGCGCTGCGGAGGAGTGAGCCCGGAGGCCGACCGGCGCTTCATGGCGCTGGCGATTGCGCTCGGCGCGCGGGGGCTAGGCTCTGTCTGGCCGAATCCGGCGGTCGGCTGTGTCATCGTTCGGGGCGGGCGGATCGTGGGGCGCGGCTGGACCCAGCCGGGCGGGCGGCCCCATGCGGAAACCGTGGCATTGTCGCAGGCGGGTGCGCTGGCGCGGGGGGCGACGGCCTATGTCAGCCTTGAACCTTGCTCACACCACGGCCAGACCCCGCCTTGCGCGGTAGCCCTGATAGGCGCGGGGATTACCCGCGTCGTGTCGGCGATGACCGATCCCGACGCCCGTGTTTCCGGCCGGGGTCATGTCCTCTTGCGGGCGGCCGGGGTCGAGGTCAGCGAAGGGGTGCTTGGGGGCGTGGCTGCCGCGGCCAATGCCGGATTTCTGGCGCGCATCAGGGACGGGCGGCCGCTTGTCACGTTGAAACTCGCACTGTCGCTCGATGGTCGGATCGCCAATGCCGCCGGCGCAAGCCGCTGGATCACGGGGCCAGAGGCGCGGCGCAGGGTCCATGCACTGCGCGCCCGTCATGATGCGGTGATGGTCGGGATCGGAACCGCATTGGCGGACGACCCGGAACTGACGGTCCGCGACCTAGGTGCTGTCACGCAGCCCGTGCGCGTCGTTCTGGACAGCAGGCTCCGACTGCCGCTTCACAGCCGCCTCGTGCGGGGGGCCAGGGCAGTGCCTCTCTGGGTGCTCCATTGCGGGGATGCACGGCCGGCTGGTGCGGCGCTCGAACGGGAAGGCGTGCGGCTGATCCGGACCGGGAGCGATGCAACAGGCCGCATTGCCATCCGGGCCGCCCTGCAAAGCCTTGGCGAGGCGGGGCTGACCCGGGTCTTCTGCGAGGGCGGCGCGCAGGTTGCCGCCGCGCTTCTTGGCGGCGGGCATGTCGACACGCTGATCGGCTTTTCAGCGGGCCGTGTTTTCGGCGCGGAAGGAACCGCGTCTGTCGGCCCCGTGTCGGGCGCGGCTGAACTAAGCGATGTGTCTGAATTTGAACGCGTTTCCGTTACCGGTGTCGGCGCCGATATCATGCATGTCTGGCGCCGCCGGGTTTGACCCGTCAGCGCCAAAACCGGGCATAGCTGGCGAAGACCCCCTGCAGTTTCGACAGGAGCCGGTTGCGCCGGCCCGGCGCCGGAATCTGGTGCCGGGCGAGCCGGTCGACGATGACCTCAGGCGGACAGGGCAGGCCGGACACGGGGTCGAAGTAGCGGGGATAGGCGATCAGCGCCGCATGAACAAGCGTGGCCAGCGACGGGCGCGCCTTGCGCCGTTCTGGTTGCGGGAAAAGGTCGCGCGTCAGGCCCCAGCCGGCATAGAAGGGCATACCTAGGCAGGTGACGCGCTTGCCGCGAATGAGCGCCTCGAATCCCAGAAGCGAGGTCATCGTCCAGACCTCGCCAACCGCCTCGATAAGAGCGATGGCATTCGCGTCCCGGACGATCAGATCGGCAAAGGCCAGCGCGTCGGCATCGGGCACCGCGCCGGCACGCAGGCGGGCTTCGACATCGGGATGGGGCTTGTAGATGATCACCGCATCCGGGTTCTCGGCACGAACCCGTTCCAGAAGGCCGAGATTGGTGTGTTCCTTGCCCGCGCCGAGCCGGATTGACGCATCATCCTCGACCTGTCCCGGCACAAGGATGCGCCGCCCTTCGGGAAGGATCGGAACGGCGCCTGTATCGAGGTTGTATTTTGAAAGACCAGCGCGATTGATCCGCGCTATCAGTTTTTCCGCGCGCGCCTCGGCGCCCGGCGGCGGCGGAGCGGCGATCAGACGTTCCAGATCGCTGGGCGCTGCCGGATCATAATAGATGCCGGTGTGGTCGGCCACGAGCGACAGGGGCGGCACGAGTTCGGCCCCAAGACCGCGCGAGCGCAGGAAACCGTCTTCGAGCCGGGCCACCGTGACATCGCTGGCCAGATCGCGGAAACTTTCGGTTTCCTTGCCTGCCCAGATCAGGATGTGCCGTCCTTCGCGATGGGCGCGGGCCGTGGCAAGGGCCGGGTCATCCTCGAACACCAGCGGCTTTTCCAGGCCGAAGGCCTTTTGCAGATGCGGCCGTTTCCAAAGGCGCATGCCGACCGCGACATGACCATGTCGATCCTCGCGAAAGGCGCGAACCCGGGCCTCCAGATGGTCGAGCGCATCCTCAAAGCTGCAAAGCCTGTCGCGGCAGGGGTCGTACCATGTCGGCGCGAGGATCATGGCACCGGCGAAGAGCTGGCTGCGCGACAGTTTGCGTTCCCGGCGCGGTACTGGGTTTTCGTCCTCGGTCAATCCCCAGCCGGAATAGAACGGCTGGCCGAAGACGCGGGGTTTGTGGCCGGCAAAGATCGCCTCGAACCCGAGTTGCGAGGAAACGGTATAGACAGCCACGGCCCCGGCGAAGAGCGCCCAGGGTGATACCGGGTCGCCGACATAGGTGATCAGGCCATGGGTGTGGCCGTCGTTGAAATGGCCGGGCCGGTGGTTCAGGGCGGCTTCTGGATGCCCCTTGATCACGATTCTCGTCCCGGGATGTTCCGCCTGGGCAAAGACCAGCATCTCGCGGAAGGTCGAGGCGGTCGCCCCGCCATAGGCGATGGAGGCATCCCCCTGCGTCTGGTCGATGACCAGAACGTAGCCGGGATCCGGCACCGGAAGCGAAATGTCGAAATTGTTGTATTTGGACAAGTGAAGGTATTGGAGTCTTTCAGCCCCTTCCCTGGCTCTTTGAAGTATTGCCCCGTCGTCCAAGGGGGCCGTGGCGAGTATATGTTCGATTTCTGAAGGGTGGCTGCTGTCGAAATGGACCCCGCGCTCGTCGATCATGAGGCCGAGCGGCGGTTCGCCTTCACGTCCTGGCTGTACCGAGCGCAGGAAGGCATCCTCGACGCGAATGACCGGCGTGTCCGTCCGGATGGCGACGGCCTCGCCCCGCGGCGCGGTCGGGCTATGACCCCAGACGCCGACCAGATCGTCGGGTCCGGGCTTGCCGATGCGGATGTCATAGCCTGCAAGCTTCAGGATGCGGCGAATGCGCGGTTGGGTCAGAAAACCGCCGTTGAAAACGAAGAGCCGCCGGGCTGCGGACCCGGCGGCTTCGTTTCTTGTGGCACCGCCCATCAGAGCACCGTCAGTTTCCGGTCGATGAACTGAGGTTGTTCGCCGAACCGACGGTCCCGGTGATGGCTGACAGCGTTTTTTGCCACTGCACGAAGGGTGCCTCGGTCACATAGACCGTATCCCCGTCGCGAATGCCGAAATCGCGCGCGTTGAACATCCCGTTCGGCTCCGTCAGGTCGAGCACGTAGACGATGCGCTGATCGCCGAAGAGGTCGGTGCGGCCGAGTACGGCGCGGGCCACGGCTTCGGTTTCGTCGCGGAAGACGAAAACGCCGGTTGGGTCGGCTATACCGGTCGACAGACCGCCGACCTGGGCGATGGCCTCGATCGCGGAAATCGTCTGCGATTCAAAGGGAACGCGGCTTTGCGCGCCGGTCGCGCCAAGCGCGGTAAAGCTGCGGGTGTCCTTTTCCACGAGGATCACGTCACCGGGGCGCAGCGCGATGTCCATGCGCGGGTTGGAATAGAGGTCTTTCAGCCAGACCTCACCCGTCTGGTTGCCGCGCGTCACGGTGATCTGGGCGATTTCCGGCTCCAGCGTGACACCGCCGGCCTTGGCGAGCATCGCTGAAAGCGTTCTTGTCGGTCGCTCGATCGGGTAGACGCCTTGTCCGCCGATGCCGCCCATCACCGAAACGGTCGCGCCGTCGCCGGCCATCCGCACGACAGAAACCTGCGGATCGGGCGTTTGTGCGTCGAGTTTGCCGGTGATGATGCGCCGAAGCGCCTCGGGCGAATTGCCGGCGGCACGGATGCGGCCCGCGTAGGGGACAAAGATGAACCCGGCGCCGTCGACCTGAATTTCCGTCAGCGCCGTTGTATTATGGCCCTGACCGGCGAGAAGCCCGTCATCGACGTTTTCCCAGATGGTCAGCCCAAGCACGTCGCCCGGGCGAATGTCGTCGGACCCGACGACGCTAGCATTCTGGAAACTCGACGAAAACCCGAGCGACGGGGTCGCAGCGGTCGCAACTGCCACCGATCTTGTGACCGGAACGACAAAGGCATCGCCCTGCTGTTGGGCAGAACCCGCGTAAATCTCGCGCTTGTTGGGTCCAGAGCGCGGCAGGCCGCAGGACGAAACCCCGGCCACAACCGCCAGCAGGACCAGATATCTGGCCCAGCGTATATCGCCAAAATTCACTGCTCGGGCTCCTCTTTACGGGAAACTGCCTCAAGTTTTTTTCAGAACTTACAGAGATCGCTGACAAAAATCTAGTTGTCGCGGCTTTGGGCCACCAACTGTTGCCGCGGTGCCGCTTTGCCTTTGACCAGCGCGTCATAGGGGTCATGGTCAGCGAGGATCAGATCGACGACCTGTCTGAGCAGGTATCGCCGGCCCCGGGCCGAGTAAAATCCGCCCGGAATCTGGCAGGTTTCCAGGAGATAGGCGCGGTAGTCGCGATAGGCGCGGCTGTCGGGCCTGTCCGGTGCGAGGAAGAATTCCGCAAGGGACTGGCGCGACACGAATTCGGGTTTGTCGTATACGGCGCGTCCGAACGCCTTCAGCGGCAGGCCCCGCCAGAGGACTTGCTGGCCGGCTGTGGAATTCACCGTCACGGCGCTTCGCGCCCCGTCGAGAAGTCGCGCAAGTTTGCCGCCGCGAACGAAATGAACGCGCTTTTGAATGCCAAGCGCGGCGGCCTGGTCGCGGATGGTCGCGACAACGGCCGAACGTTCATCTTCCAGCGGATGGGCCTTGAAAACGAGGTGATGATGCGGCGGCGCGCCTTTGGCAAAGCCGTCAAGGCAGGTCGAGATGAATTCCGGCATCGCGGCAAAATCGGAGTGCAGGCGGAAGCTCGCGTCGTGTTCCAGTTGCAGCAGGACGAGGTGATAGGGATAGCCGCCAAGCCGTATCCTCGCCGTTGCCGCCATGCGCTCCAGCCGGTGCCACGGCATCAGGATCAGGCGGCGCAGGTGCAGCCTGAATTCCTCTGCCACCGTCATGCCGCGATGCGGCTGGAAGTTGCGATACCGCCCGTTCATGGCCATGACGAAGAAATGATAGAGCGCGCCGTAGAAGATGTGTTGGCGCATGTCGCCCCAGCGGGCCGGCGCGTCGGGATGATCGACCTCGGTGCGGGCCAGCGCCTTCCGGATTTCGGCAAGCGGCATGGTCATGAGCCGCGAATTGCCGTTCGAACCGCCCCGTTCGTAGGTTGCCCAATAGGGGCGGATATAGCCTTCCTCGAAAACGTGAATGCGGATGTTCATTCCGCGTGCAACCTCAATCGCGGTCGAATGCACCGCCCGCCCGTCGCCATAGAGGATGAGGTCGGTGATACGGTGTTCGTCGAACAAACGGCGGCAATCATGCGGCCATTCGGCAAGTTCACCAGTATAGGGGATGTAGCCGGACCTGCCCCAAAAGACCTCATCGCCCTTGTTGAAGCCGACGCGATGCACCTCTGCGCCAGCGCTCTGCAGAAGCCGGCCGAGTTGCCGGAAGAAGGGGCCATGCGGCCCCTGAAGCATCAGGAACCGGCGGCCCCCGTCGTCCTGTTTCCTTCTCGCCGTCACGGCAATCCCGGTTAAGCTGCGGCTGTCGGTTTCGATCTGCCTGCAAACCGGGCAGGTGTCACGGTGAAACTGCGTGCCGCCGGGGCTTCGGTCGGCAACTGTCGCGACAGGGATGCAGTTCTGCGGTCCTTTCGCTTGCGGTGGGGCAGGGGGCGGGCTAGGCAAGTGGAAAAGTCGGAGACGGGATATGTTCACAGGGATCATCACCGATATCGGCGAGGTTCTGTCGTTGGATCAGCAGGGCGATCTGCGGGCCCGGATCGCCACGGGTTATTCCATTGCCAGCATCGACATCGGCGCCTCTATCGCCTGTGACGGCGTGTGCCTGACGGTTATTGCCACGGGCGTGGACCCGCGCGGCCGGTTCGACGTGCAGATATCGAAGGAAACGGTGACGAAGACGAATATCGGCCGGAATGGCTGGCGTGTCGGGCGAAAGCTGAACCTCGAACGCGCGCTGATGGTCGGCGATGAACTTGGCGGGCATATCGTGTCCGGCCATGTCGACGGTGTCGCCGAAATCATCGCCATGAGGGACGAGGGCGACAGCACGCGTTTCACATTTCGCGCGCCCGATACGCTGGCAGGCTTCATCGCGCCGAAAGGGTCGGTCGCCCTGAACGGCACCTCGCTGACGGTCAACGAGGTGAATGGCGTGGATTTCGGCGTGAACATTATCCCGCATACCAAGACGGTTACGACTTGGGGGCAGGCCAGGGTAGGCGACATCGTCAATCTGGAAATCGACACGCTCGCCCGCTATGTCGCACGGTTGCAGGACTGGGCGGCATCATGAGGCCGGTCGTCATTCGGTCCGTCAATGATGGGACAAGGCAGCGTTGCGTCGATTTCCTGCGCCACGGTGACGGCTCGTTCGGCTTTCGCGAATGCAGGCGGGACCCGGAGGATGCCCATGGCTGGCGCCATTTGTCGGGCATTGACGGGGCCCGGTTCGTAACTCTGACAGACGCGGAATACGCCGCGGCGGCTGCGGTCTGCTGGTTTTCCGCTGGCGGGTGCGCATGATGGCGGGGCTTGGGCATAATGGCGGGCCGGTAATCGAGCCGGGGCAAAGCTGGCGCAGGACCTGCTGGGTGCAGGCGCGCGAGCAGCTCCTGCCGCGCCTGCCGATCGAGGTGGTGCGCCTGCGCGTGAAACGCGCCAAGGAAATCGGGCTGGACTACAAGACCTATGCCGGCGTGCGGGCGGCGACAGGTCACGATATCGTGGCGTTTCTCTTTTCCAACAATGCACTGCGCCTCCTTAAGGACGGCGACAGGGTGCGGGAGGCAGATGCTGAAAAGGTGGCGGCTGCCCGAAATCTTGGAAAGCTCCTGGCCGCGCAGCCACCGCTTGACCCCCAGCGCACGCTTTCAGCGCTGAACCAGCAAGGGGTGACGATGGACGCGGCGATCCGCGCGCCGGGCCTGGCCGAGACCTGGGGCGAAACCCGCGCGGTGCTCAGGGCCTTTCTGGCGGAAAACCGGCATCCGGCCGACCGGGTGCTTCTGATCGGCGAAACCGCGCTGGAACGAGACTGGGTTTCGGCCACCCGCATGGCCGGTTTCCTGCCCGCCAGCCAGTATTTCGCCCCCTGACCCGGCGACAACGGGCAGTGAATGTCGCCTCTGGGCTGGCAATATCCCGGAGCTTCCGGTATCGCCGCGCGAAAGACGCGCGCGATGAAGGCTGAGCCGATGACCACCGATCTGAAAACTGCAATCTCGCCCACCGATGAAATCATCGAGGAGGCGCGGCGCGGGCGGATGTTCATTCTCGTCGATCACGAGGATCGCGAAAACGAGGGCGACCTCGTGATCCCGGCGGAAATGGCGACGGCCGAGGCAATCAATTTCATGGCGCTTCACGGGCGGGGTCTTATCTGCCTGACATTGACGAGCGACAGGATCGACGCGCTGGGGCTACAACTGATGTCGATGACGAATTCGTCGCGGCACGAAACGGCATTCACTGTGTCGATCGAGGCGCGTGAAGGCGTGTCGACCGGCATTTCCGCCCATGACCGGGCGCTGACGGTCGCCACTGCCATTGACCCCACGAAAGGTCCGCAGGATATTGCGACCCCCGGGCATGTCTTCCCCTTGCGCGCCCGCGATGGGGGCGTTCTCGTACGGGCGGGGCATACCGAGGCGGCGGTGGATGTCAGCCGCCTTGCCGGTCTGAACCCGTCCGGTGTGATCTGCGAGATCATGAACGAAGACGGCACAATGGCGCGGCTGCCTGACCTGATCCCCTTTGCCCGGAAGCACGGGCTGAAGATCGGCACGATTTCGGACCTCATCGCCTATCGGAGGCGGCACGACAATCTGGTGCGCGAAACGCTGACGAAGACAGTCACTTCGGCCTTTGGCGGCGACTGGCTGATGCGGATATTCACCGACCAGACCGAAGGCGTCGAACATGTCGTGCTGACCAAGGGCGACATCACCACGCCCGAACCGGTGCTGGTGCGCACGCATTCGCTGAAGGTGCTTGAGGACGTGCTGGGTCTCGGCACGGGGCCGGAGGGCGAACTGGCCCGCGCCATGCGCATCATCGCGCGCGAAGGTCGGGGCGCTGTCTGCCTGTTCCGCGATCCGCGCGCCAAACTGGTTGTCGAGGAGGACGACGGCCCCCGAACGATCAAGCAGACGGGGCTTGGCGCACAAATCCTGTCGTCGATGGGACTTCGGGAGTTGATCCTTCTGACGGATTCGCCCATGACCCGCTATGTCGGGCTCGACGCCTATGACCTGAACATCGTGGGCACCCGCCCGATTTCCGAAAGCTGAGCCATGGCCGGTTCCGAGACCCATTATTCGCTTCCCCTGCCGCGCTTCGACAAGAAGGTGCGGCTTCTGATCGTGGTTGCGCCTTACTACAAGGACATCGCGGACAATCTCGTCGCGGGTGCCCGGGCCGTCGCTGCCGCCGTGGGGGCGGAATGCGATCTGGTCGAAGTGCCGGGCGCGCTGGAGGTGCCGACGGCCATCGGCATGGCCGCGCGGATGGCGGATTATGACGGGTTTGTCGCGCTCGGTTGCGTCATGCGGGGGGAAACCACGCATTACGATACCGTCTGCAACGACAGTTCGCGGGCGCTCGCCATGCTCGGGCTGCAGGGTGTCTGCATCGGCAACGGCATCCTGACCGTTGAGAACCGCCCGCAGGCCGAGGTGCGGGCCGATCCCGATAGCCAGAACAAGGGCGGCGGCGCGGCGGCGGCCGCGCTGCACCTTGTCGCGCTGACACGCAAATGGGCGCGCCAGACGAAGGGCATCGGTTTCAAGCCCGCCGGCGAGGAAATCCGCATCGCCGGGGCGCCCAAAGACACGGGGCAGGCATGAGCGCCGGGGACGGAAAACTTACGGCCGCCGAAAAGCGCCAGATGAAATCTGCCGCGCGGCTTTATGCCGTGCAGGCGCTCTTTCAGATGGAAGCCTCTGGTCAGACGGTCGACAAGGTCGGGGCGGAGTTTGAAACTCATCGCTTCGGCGCAACCTACGAAGAGGACGAGATGGCCGAAGGCGATCCCGGTCTCTTCCGGGAAGTCATCGGCGAGGCGGTGAATGAACAGGCGCGCATCGACCAAATGACGGACCGGGCACTGGTGGCCAAGTGGCCGCTTGGCCGGATTGACCCGGTGCTGCGGGCGCTTTTCCGCGCGGCAGGGGCGGAGCTTTTGCTCGCGGCGACGCCGCCCAAAGTCGTCATCACGGAATTTGTCGATGTCGCGCGCGCCTTCTTTCCGGACGGCAAGGAGGCGGGCTTTGTCAACGCCGTGCTCGATCACATGGCGCGAGAGGCGCGGCCAGAGGCGTTTTGAGACGTGAGCTGGTGGTCGGGATCGACTGCTATGCGACAGCATGTCCCAATGGAACATACCCGGTCCAGCGCCTAGATTGGGGGCAGTTGCAGGGAGTTACTGACATGCCCGCGCTCGTCCGCCTCTATATCCACCATGTCGCAATCGGCTTCGCGCTTGGCCTTGCCTTCACCGCGCTTCTCCTCTGGCTCAATATCGGCAACCTTTGGCATCTGGTGCAGGCCACGGATGGCGGCTGGATTGCCGTTCTGATGCTCGTGATCTTCAATGGCATCGTCTTTTCCGGTGTGCAGTTTGGCTATGCAATCATGCGCATGGCCGCGTCGGATGAACCTTCGGGTGGCAAGGGAGCGCGGGTTCCTCCCAACGCACAAGGTTTGGCCGAGGTCCGGGTGGCGGCGGACAAGCGCCGCTGAGGCCCGTGGCCGGGATGCGGCGGCAGTGGCGGGAACCGCAGCATCCGTGAAGGCGTGTTTTTCCCGAGAGCCTGATTTAACAGGTGGGCGCCGGGTACCAAGACCACGATCCTGACAGAGCCAGCCCCCTCGGAAGAAATTATCGGCCACTGGAAAAGGGCCTTGCACGCGAAGAGCAGAACCCGCCGCAGCAAGAAATAGGCATCCAGATCACTTGCGGCAAGTGGGAAGGTGGGATGACCGCCGCCTGCGGGTCAGCGCTTCGCTACCTTTTTCGGCCCGACAAGGGCGAAATAGGCACCCTGCGGATCACGGGCAACGGCAATGAAGGCGCCGCCTGGTACTTCGTGCGGCCCATGCAGAACCGTTCCACCGGCCTTTTTCACCCGCCTGATCGCCGCGTCGATCCCGTTCGCCCCAAAATAGGGCAGCCAGAATGGACCACCCGGCCCAGGCATTCCGGGCATGAGATCCGTCATGCCGCCGATGTTTTGCCCGTGGCAGGCAAAGATCCGGTAGGTCATGCCCGGCCCCATCTCCAGGGCCTGCGACAGTGTCCAGCCAAGGTGCCGCCCGTAGAATGCCAGCGCCGATTCCGCGTTGCCGGCCATCAATTCGTTCCAGTTGCCGTGGCCGATATTGTCCATGGCAAAGGCCTGGCTGCCTTCACCGCTTTCCATCGGCTCTGCGGACAGGATGCCAAACCGGGCCCCGTCCGGGTCGCGCAGAAGAGAGAATCGGCCGGTATTGGGGATATCGGTCGGCGGCACGAGCACGGTGCAACCATCCGCTGCCATCGCATTTGCCGTTTCGTCGGCATTGGCAACAGCGAAGTAGATCGTCCATCCAGGACCCGGTGCGTCGGGCGCACCAGCCGCCGCGCCGGCAATGAGATCGCCGCCCGAACTGGCGATGCGATAGTCGAAGCCTTCCATTCCGGCCGCCGACCATTTCCAGCCGATGACGCTGGCGTAGAAGGCCTGCGCCGCATCGACATTGGTTGTCGAAAGTTCGTACCAGCAGGGTATTCCGTGTCGATCAGCGGTCATTGCAACCTCCCTGTCCGCATTTATCAGGCGACGGCGGCGCGCGCCGCGTCTGCCTTCCGCCAGTGATCCATCTGGTCGTCATGCGCCCGGCGATAGGCCGGACGCGCCGTCGCCCGCGCCACATAGGCCTTGAGGGCGGGGAAGTTTTTCAGCCCACCTTTGTCATCGACCAGCCTTAGCACGTCCGCCATCATGATATCGGCAATGGTGAACCCCTGGTCGAGCCATTCGCGGTCGGACAAGACCCGATCCATCGCCGACAGCCGCCCGTTCATGCGCATTGTAAGCCGTTCCATTACTTCGGCGGAAGGGGCGGGGCCGAAGATCTGGGGTGCGGCCGCCGATGCGATGGCGAAAATCCAGGGCAGGGTGCTGATTTCGACCGAGTTCAGCGCAGAGAATAGCCATTGGGTCACGTCGATCCGCCGCGCCTCGGGCAATAGCGTCGTGTGACCCTCGGCAAGCCAAAGCAGGATTGCCCCGCTTTCAAATAGGCTGCGGCCGGACCAGCGCAGGATGGGCACCTGGCCAAAGGGTTGCATCGCAATATGGTCCGCGCTTTTGGGCCCGATGGGAACAGTTTCGACACGATAGGCCTGACCCATCTCTTCGAAGAGCCAGCGAACGCGCAAATCGCGGACAAATCCGCGCGGAAAGTCTGGCACCCAATCATATGTGACAAGAACGGGAAGATCGCGACCCGCAGACATGGGCGTGCTCCTATGGTCAAAAGGCGATGCTGCAGCGTAAGTCGATCTACTTGCAAAAAACAACTAAAAACTCTTATTAAGAAACTATACGGGTTTCAGGAGAGCCGAGATGCCGAAAAGCTATAACGACGGCTGCCTCTTGGCCCATGCGCTCGATCTGATCGGCGACAGATGGGTGCTGCTCATCGTGCGCGAGCTCATGCTTGGCCCCAAACGGTTCGGCGCGATCCGGGCCGGGCTGCCGGCGATCGCGACCAATATCCTGACCCAGAGGCTGGAGGAGATGACCGCCGCCGGGCTGATCGTCCACAAGGTACTTCCGCCGCCCGCGACCGTTCCCGTATATGACCTGACGCCTGCCGGTCTGGCGCTATTGCCAGTTGTCGAAGCGCTTTGCCATTGGGGCGGGCGCCAGCCGGGGCATGATCCGCGGCGTTTCATCAGCCCGACGGCGCTGATGTTGTCGATGCGCGCCGTCGGATCGCGACAGGGGGCACCGATGGTTGCCGGATTTGACATGGGCGATGAGGCCTTCGAGGTGCGTGTTGGAGACGGCGACTATGCCGTGGCCCGCGTCGCCGAACCGCAGGTTCCATTGCGGTTTGCCGGCCCAGCGAATGGCATTGCGGCGCTCGTCTACGGACCCCGGCCCGTCGCGATGACTGTCAAGACGGGGCCGGGGCGGGTGACTGGCGATCTCACTGAGGCACAGGAATTCGTGAACCGGTTTCGCCTGCCCACATAGGGGCGCCAGAATCGGCGCTGCCTAGACGGCGCGGTCGAGTTTCGTTGACAGGTGGATGAGGCTTTCGGACGACCGGACGCCCGTCATCTCGCCGATCTGGTCGAGAACACCGTCAAGCACGGCCGTCGATGGCGCGGCGATCTGGAGGAGGAAATCGACCCGGCCGGATGTCGTATGGACCCGCTCGACCTCGGCGATCGCCTTCAACCGGGTCAGGACATTGGCCTGCGCGCGCGGCTCGATCGTCAGAAGCACCGTGGCGCGGATGCGGCCCTGACGCGCCGCTTCGCCTAGTTTCACCGTATAGCCGGCAATGACGCCGGAGGTCTCCAGCCGTTCCAGCCGCGCCTGAATCGTGGACCGCGCGACCTTGAGGCGCCGTGCCAGCGTCGCCACCGACACACGCGCATCCGCCCCCAGAAACCCCAGGATTGACCTGTCAAGATCGTCCATTCTGCAACACCGGCTTTTTGACTTCGATTTTCGTCATTTTAACGACTCTACGAGACAAATCTACTATTTTGATCGGTAAATTTGTGACCCATATCCGGCGAACTTCGTTTCAGGAAAAGGGCGGCTCATACGTACCTGGCCTGGTTTGGTTAAATGCGTAAGCGCTTTCCAACCGGTGGTCCCGGGCAAGAGGTGGCTGCGCCTTGTTGGCAAGGAAATCCGCCGATGGGGCTCTCTAAGACGATCTGGACGTCGCCGTCCGAATTTCTCCGCAATCAGCAACCGGAACATCCCGTGATGTTCTTCGCGCCCTCCGTCCTGCAGGCGACGGCGCGGCGGTTTCTTGATGGTTTTCCGGGGCTTGTGACCTATGCGGTCAAATCGAACCCCGATGAAATCGTGATCCAGAATCTGGTTGCCGCAGGCGTCAGCGGCTTCGATGTCGCCTCGCCCGTGGAAATCGAGATGATCCGCAGGCTCGCGCCCACGGCGGCGCTGCACTACAACAACCCTGTTCGCGGGCGGGAAGAGATTGCCTATGCCGTCGGCATGGGTGTCAAATCCTACTCCGTCGACAGCCGGAGCGAGCTGCGCAAACTGGCAGAGATCGTGCCGGCCGAGGGTGTCGAAATCTCGGTGCGCTTCAAGTTGCCGGTCGCCGGGGCCGCCTATAACTTTGGCGCGAAGTTCGGCGCAACGGTCGAGCTTGCGACGGAAATGCTGCGGGAAGCGGCCGGATATGGCTTCATCCCGTCGCTGACCTTCCATCCCGGCACGCAGTGCACCGATCCGATGGCCTGGGACAGCTATATCCGCATGGCCGCAGAAATCTGTACGAAGTCTGGCGTGAAGGCGCGCCGCCTGAACGTCGGCGGTGGTTTCCCGTCGCACCGGCTCTGGGGCGAAGTTCCCCAGCTTGACGCCATCTTCGCCCTGATCCGCCGGGTCGCCGATGAGGCCTTCAATGGCGAACCTCCCGCGCTGGTTTGCGAACCGGGCCGGGGGATCGTCGCCGAAAGCTTCAGCCTTGCCGCACGGATCAAGGGGCTGCGCGACGGCGAACATGTGTTCCTGAATGACGGCACCTATGGCTGCATGGATGAATTGCCGATCACGGGCATCATCGACCGCATCAAGGTTCTGTCGCCCGAAGGTCAGGCGCGGGTTGGCACGCCGATCCCGCGGGTGATTTTCGGGCCTACCTGCGACAGCGTCGACAGGCTGCCGGGCGAAGTCGACCTTCCCGGCGATATTGCCGAAGGCGATTATGTCGTCTTTTCGGGCATGGGGGCTTATTCGACGGCAACGAACACGCGGTTCAATGGCTTTGGCGCGATGCGCGTTGAAACCGTGATGCGGCTGGACGGCTGAAGCCGCGAACAAAGACAATGACGCGCGAAGGGCCGATCCCGATGGGTCGGCCTTTCTGCCTTCTGTCGGAAAACCTCAAAAACCGTCCGCCAAGGTCAATCTTCTGTCAAACTTGCATGCCTAGTCTTGTGTCCGGGGGCAGGAGAGATTGGCGTGCGGAAACATCAACGCTGGTCATTTGACACTACCGGGTGCGCGTGGGCGTCGCATCGACGTTGCCGGATGGCGCCGGTGACTGTTTCCGGACCGGCGACGCTGCGGTTCGTTCACGGCATCTTTGGACTTGGTGATTTGAGACTATGGTCGGGTTCGGGTTAGTCTCGGCGCAAGGACCTCGGAAAGGGCAACGGTTGAGCTGGATCAAGCAGCATCTGAAAAAGCTCCTGCGGATCGGCCGTCAGGTCGAGACGCAGACGCCGGTGCGCGGACGCGAGGCCGGCGAGCGCAAATCCTGCGACCACGTCATCCTGCTCGACGGGACACTGTCATCGCTCAAGCCCGGCTGCGAAACCAATATCGGCCTGATCTACCGGCAACTCAAATTGTTGCCGCAATCCGCCCAGATGTCGCTTTACTATGAGGCGGGCGTGCAGTGGCATGTCTGGCGCGATACCGGCAATGTCGCCATGGGGCGCGGGATCAACCGGCAGATCCGCCGCGCCTATGGCTGGCTGGCCACACGGTACCGGCCCGGCGACCGGGTCTTTCTGCTTGGCTATTCGCGTGGCGCCTATGCCGTACGCTCGCTTGCGGGCATTATCGACCAGGTCGGTCTTTTGCGTGCCGACCACGCGACTGAACGCAACGTGAATGCGGCCTACCGCTACTACCAGCGCGACAGCGAAAGCCCTTATGAGGCCGCCTTCCGCCGGCGGTTCTGCCATCCGTCGATCGAGATCGAGATGATCGGTGTTTTCGACACCGTGAAGGCGCTTGGGGTGCGGCTGCCTTTCCTGTGGATGTGGACCGAGCCGCAGCATGAATTCCACAACCACGCGCTTGGCCCTGTCGTGCGCCACGGCTATCACGCGCTGGCGCTGAACGAAAACCGTGCCGCTTTCGATCCGATCCTTTGGGACACGACCGAGGGCGATTGGCAGGGCCGGATCGAACAGGTCTGGTTTCGCGGCGCACATGGCGATGTCGGCGGCCAGCTTGGCGGGTTTCATGCCGCCCGGCCGCTTTCCAACATTCCGCTGGTCTGGATGCTCGACAAGGCGGAACAGTGCGGGCTGAGCCTGCCGCCAGGCTGGCGCAGCAGTTTCGCGACAGATCCGGACGCGCCATCGGTCGGGACAACGCGGGGCTGGGGCAAGGCGTTCCTCTTCCGGGCAAGGCGGACGGTTGGCACGGATCCGTCCGAAAGCGTTCATCCGACCGTCAACGTGGCCGCGCCACGGCGCCGGTTCCTGCCGGTCCCGGGTCGGATCAGTCGCCGGGCATGATGATGCAGGTTGTCGACCCGGTCGCATAAAGCCGGCCGTCTGAGACGCCGCGAATCTCTCCTCTGGCCACACCGGTGGAGCGGCCGGCATGCTGGATCAGGCCCTCTGCCTCGACCTCGGTCCCGGGCGGGATGGCACGAGTGATGTTCACGCGGTATTCCAGCGTTGTATAAAGGCTGCCTTTCGGGACCGCTGTCATGACCGCGCAGCCCATGCAGCTGTCAAGCAGCGTTCCGTACCAGCCGCCGTGGACGCTGCCCATCGGGTTGGTATGCCGCATCTCTGGCACCCCACGAAACACGGCGCGGCCCGGTTCGACGAGGTGAAGCCGGAAGTTCATCGGTGTCGCAATCGGCGGGGCGGAAATCCTGGCGTCAAGGATCGCGCGCATGAAGTCCAGCCCGGAGAGGGACAGGAGCGTTTCGCGGCTTGCCAGGCGGACGGGTTCTGACGCGTCGTTCATATGAGGCGAGGTGACTGGTACAACATGGCCAAAGCCTAGAAAAATCCCAGCCCTGCACAATCACCAATGCAGGGCCGGGGTTCAGAACGTTGCGTCACGCGACGTTCTGCAGGGAGACTTCGGGTGTAACGCCAAGCGCGAAACAGATGTCACGGGTCAGGTGGGGGCGGTTGAGCGTGTAGAAATGCAGGTCTTCGACCCCGCCCTGGATCAGATCGTCGCAAAGCTCGGTCGCCACCGCGACGGCCAGCAATTCCTCGCGCCCGTCGCGCGTGGCTTGCGCGAAGGCATCGTCGAGCCAGCCCGGAACCTCTGCGCCGCAGCGTTCGGAAAACCGTTTCGCGCCCGCCCATGAGGCGATCGGCAGGATACCCGGAATGATCGGCGCGGTGATGCCCGCTTTGTCGCAGGCGTCACGGAAGCGGAAGAAGGTTTCCGCCTCAAAGAAGAACTGGGTGATGGCCGAGGATGCACCGGCGTCGATTTTGCGCTTCAGCCAGTCGACATTCGCGGCCAGATCGGCGGCTTCGGGATGGGCCTCCGGATAGGCGCCGACCCGGATCGTGAAGCGTTCCGTTTCCGCCAGCGCCCGGATCAGGTCGATGGATGTCGCGAAGCCTTCGGGATGCGGCACGAAACGGTCCTGCCCCTTGGGGGCGTCACCGCGCAGCGCCACGATTTCGGTGACGCCGGCATCGGCATAGGCAAGCGCGATGTCGAGCGTTTCTTGCCGGCTGGCATCGACGCAGGTCAGATGCGCCGCGACATTCAATCCGTAATGGGTGCCGATGGCCGTCACCGCCTCATGCGTCAACTGCCGGGTTGTGCCACCGGCACCGTAGGTGACAGACACAAAATTCGGGCGCAGCGGCGCCAGAAGCTGCGTCGTTTCCCACAACCGGAAAGAGGCATCAATGGATTGCGGCGGGAAGAACTCGAACGAAACGCGGGGCAGGGGCATGGCTACATCCTTGACTGGTTGGCCCCTTGTCTCACGGCCCTTAACGTGAGACAATTTCATAATTCTCATGATTTATATGAGTTTATTCGAAAGTAATTCCCGATGCATCTCGACCTTCGGCATTTCCGGGCGATCAAGGCCATTCATGAGGCTGGCGGGCTCGCGCGCGCGGCCGATCAGCTTCATACGACGCAATCGGCCCTGTCGCACCAGATGAAAGGGCTGGAGGAGCAGACGGGCGTCGAGCTCTTCGTCCACCGCTCGCGGCCGCTGAAACTGTCGGCTGCGGGAATGCGGCTCCTTCGCGCGGCCGACCGGATATTGCCCGAGGTGGCGGCGGTGGTGGAAGAGTTCCGGGCCCTGAAATCCGGCAAGAGCGGACGGCTTCACATTGCTATCGAGTGCCACGCCTGTTTCGACTGGCTTTTCCCGGTGCTTGAACGGTTCCGCCATGCCTGGCCCGAGGTCGATGTCGATATTCGCCCCGGGCTGGCCTTCGGGGCGATGGATGCCTTGCAGCGTGAAGAGGTCGATCTTGTGATTTCATCCGACCCCGAAGACCTTGGCGGGGTCGATTTCAACCCGCTCTTCGACTATGCGCCCATGTTTGTGGCCGCTTCAGGCCACCCGTTGGCGGCGAAGGACTTCATCCTTGCCGAAGACCTGCTGGACGAACTGATCCTGACATATCCGGTCGACCGCTCGCGCCTCGATGTCTTTACCGGGCTTCTTGCCCCCGCGAAGGTCGAACCGCGCGCGGTCCGACAGGTCGAGTTGACTGCGGTGATCCTGATGCTGGTCGCGGCAGGACGGGGCGTGTCGGTTCTGCCCGACTGGGTGTTGAGGGAAGTCAAGTATCAGCCCGACTACGTGACCCGCCCGCTGACCGAAAAGGGCCTGACAAAGCGGATGTATGCCGCGACCCGGGGCGACGACCGAACCCGACCTTTCATGGCGCATTTCCTGCGATTGGCACGAAGCGAGCCGGTAAAGCTGCAGCGTGCCTGAGCAGGCAAGCGGCATCCGGCAAGTGACCCCGAACCCAGTCCCAATTGCCGCTGCCCTGCCGACGTCGCAAGGGGATTTAGCTTTGGACGTGCGCTGCTACCCCGCGGGCGATTTGGCGACCTTGTTGAAGGTGCTCTCGCTCGCGACGAAGCGCTCCTGCAGGACCCCGTTGTCGTCGCGCCATTTGAAGAGGTACTGGCCCTTGTGCCCGGACTGATTGCTCCGGTCGGACGCATTCACGCCCGCTTCGCCGCCGCCTTTGGACTTCAGGCCGAGTTGCTGACAGGCGATCCAGTGAAATCGCAGCTCGACGTTCCGTTTGCCTGAGCGCTCCAGAGCAGCGACGTGCATATCAACGATCTTTTCGAGCGAGATGCGGACGACCGGCGGCGCAGGGGGAAGGGTGTAGAGGTTGCGGCCGCCGCCTTTGGCGAAAAGATCATCGGCAGAATTCTGCTGTGTCTGCGTGAGGCTCGACAGTTGCATGTTGGGCACCTGCATGAATTGCCCGATCGTGCGGTCCGCTTCGCCGCTATAGGCATTTTCCAGGATCGGATAAGCCATCGTGGCGTTCAGAAGCTTGGCAAAATGTGTGTAGAAACTGACGGAACAATTCTTTGGCATCTGGAAATAGCCGTTGGCCGGCTTCCAGCTACCGTGTCCGTGTATAAAAATCTCCGCTGCCGGCATGATATCACTCCAGATGGGAATGGACCGGGGCGAGGCCCAATGCCAGCGAAGGTGCCGCCGAATCGGGCACTTGACAACGCCTAGTTTGAGAAAACCCGTCCCCTTGCATTGGGCCGCCGACGGCACTAGCCTTTCGTTCAGCGATGGTTCGACAAGGGAGGGCCGCGAATTGCTGTATTGGAAGCGGCCGATAACCTTCGGACCTGATCTTGCCCTGCATGGCGATGTGCAGGGCGGGCCACGGTAACACCGACAATCTGGTCTGCCCGGAGGGGTGATGCCGGCAAAGCCCGGCACCTTGCCCTTCAAGTTTTCCACGCCGGACCTGTCCGGTCCGGCCCCGGCAGATGAGATCGAGATGTCCCTGATTTCCGTTCGCGACCTTGGCGTTACCTTTGCTTCTCCGCTCTTTTCGGGGTTGAGCCTTACCATTCATCCCGGCGACCGCATCGGCCTTGTCGCCGCCAACGGTCGCGGCAAGTCAACGCTGCTCGCCTGCCTCGCCGGTACGGCAGAGCCGACCTTTGGCGAGGTGACGCGGGCGCGCGGCCTCCTTGTCGGGCATGTCGAGCAGGAGGTGCCCGGGGCGATTGCGGCGCTATCGTTTCGTGATGCCGTGCGGGGGGCACTGCCGCCCGAACAGGCACTGACGGAAGGCTGGCGGGTCGACATCGTTCTTGATGAACTCGACATCCCGGAAGACCTGCGCGACCGGCCGGTGGCAGCCCTGTCCGGCGGCTGGCAGCGGCTGGCCTTGCTGGCGCGGGTCTGGGTGACGGGCCCCGATCTTTTGCTTCTTGACGAACCGACCAACCACCTCGACCTGGAGCGCATCGGTCGGTTGCAGGAATGGCTCGGCGCCCTGCCACGGGATTATCCCTTTGTCGTCGCGAACCATGACCGCGCCTTTCTGGATGCGGTGACGAACCGGACGCTTTTCTTGCGCGCGACGCGGAGCCAGACCTTCGCGCTGCCCTACAGTCAGGCGCGGGCAGCGCTCGACACCGCGGACGACGCGGAAGACCGGCGCTTTGCCAACGAGATGCAGAAGGCGGGACAGTTGCGGCGGCAGGCGGCGAAGCTGAAGAATATCGGCATCAACTCCGGCAGCGATCTGCTGACCACAAAGACCAAGCAGTTGAACGAACGCGCCGAGAAGATCGAGGCTGCCGCGCGGCCTGCGCATAAGGATCAGTCGGCCGGGGCGATCCGCCTTGCCGCCAGCGGCAGCCACGCACGGGCGCTCGTGACATTGGAGGATGCGCCGGTCGCGCCACCCGGTGGCACGCTGCTGTACCGGACAGGTCAGAAGTGGATATCGCCGGGCGAGCGGATCGTGCTGCTTGGCCCGAATGGAGCAGGCAAGAGCCTGCTTCTCGACGCCATTCGCAGGGCGGCGGCGAGCGAGGATGTGCTGGGGGTGAAGGTCGCGCCCTCGATGCGGATCGGGGTCAGCGATCAAGGCTTGCGCCAGCTCGACGACGGGGCCACGCCCTTGGCGGAAATTACCGGGCGCTTCGATCTTGGCGATCAGGGCGCGCGGACGCTACTTGCCGGGGCGGGCATCGGCATCGACCTGCAATCCGCACCGGTCGCGCGGCTGTCGGGCGGGCAAAGGGCCCGGCTTGCGATGCTGGTCCTGCGGCTGACCCGACCGAATTTCTACCTTCTGGATGAACCGACCAACCATCTCGACATTGAAGGGCAGGAAGCGCTCGAACGGGAATTGCTGGCAGTTGACGTCGCCGCGCTGGTGGTGACGCATGACCGCAGTTTCCTGCGCGCGATCGGCAACCGGTTCTGGGTTGTCGAGGGCCGCAGGCTGGTCGAGACGGACGATCCGGAGCCATTCCTCGCCCGGATGCTGCGCGGTGGCGGCGAAAGGTCTTGACCTGAAGTTAGGGTGAGGTCCTAGCAGGGATTCGCGAGCAAGGACAGAAAGGCCCGTGATGCAAGTGGATGATACACCAGCGGCATGGCAGGAGGTGCTGCGGCAACCCCATATCGGGGCGGTGGTGCTGGTCAGTCTCGGGATCTGGCTTCACGCGGCCGACAGCCTCATCGTGGCGACGATGATGCCTGCGATCGTGGCGGAAATCGGCGGCGGTCGGGTTGTGTCCTGGGCCTTTGCGCTTTACGAAACGGGCACAATCGTGGCCGGTGCCGCATCAGGGTTGCTGGCGCTGCGTCACGGGCTGCGGCTGCCGATGGCGGCCGCGGCGCTTGTCTTCGCGCTCGGTTGCACGCTGAGCGCCATGGCGCCGACAATGCCGGTCCTTCTGGCTGGCCGGCTGGCTCAGGGTGCTGGCGGCGGCGGGCTGGCGGCCCTGTCCTTCGTGGCGGTAGGCCTGCTTTTCCCCCGACGCCTGATGCCGAGGGCGATGGCCGTGATGTCCATTCTCTGGGGCGCGGCGGCGTTTGCCGGACCGCTGATCGGCAGCCTCTTTGTGGCCTATGCATCCTGGCGCGCCGGATTTGCCTTCTTCGGCGCGCAGGCGCTGCTTCTCGCGTTGTGGATCGGCTGGTGGGTTTCTGGCCTCGCGACCCCTGGGCCGGGCCGAACTGGAGATGAACGTCTGCCGATCAAGCGTCTGGCGCTTCTGTGCCTGTCCATCCTTCTTGTGTCCTATGCCGGGATCGCGCCGAACCCGTCCACTATGGCCCTTGCCCTTCTGGCCGGTCTTGCGGCGCTTTTGCTTTTCGCGCGCATCGACGCCGCCGCCGGGGCTGGCAGGCTCTGGCCTGCGCGGCCGTTCGACCTGCGCTTCCCGGTCGGTTCGGCGCTTCTTATGACCCTGGGGGCCTGTATCGCCACGATGGGTCTTGTGACCTATGGTCCGATCCTCATGCAGGTGCTGCACGCTTCGCCGGTGATCGTCTCAGGCTATGTCATCGCGACAGTTTCCATCGCCTGGACGCTTGGTTCGGTGATGGTGTCGGGCCTACCGGAAAGGCTTGACCCTCTCGTGATCGGCATCGGCATGGCCATGGTCTTTGCCAGCGTTGCCGGCATGACCTATGCGATGCCCGCCGGACCGATCTGGCTGATTGCGGCCTTTGCGGCGGTCGAGGGGTTCGGCTACGGCATCGCCAATGTCTTCGTCCTCCGCCGTGCAACGCTCTTGGCGCCGCGCGACGATGTGGAGCGGCTTTCGGCGGCGCTGCCGACGGTTGGGCATCTCGGCTATGCGCTTGGGGCCGCCGTTGTCGGAATTCTGGCAAATTCCGCCGGGTTTCACGATGCGCTGGGCGCGGGCGAGGCTGCCCATGTAGCGCGATGGATATTCGGCGGCAGTTTTGCGGTTGCATTGGGCGGTGCTCTGGCCATGCTGCGCTTTGTGACCTTCCGAAAGTGAGGGTGACCCTGACCGGGGCGGGCAAAAACGGGGGTGGCCATGACAATGCGGATGGGGGGCTGCCTTTGCGGCGCGGTCCGGTATGAAACCCGGGTGCTGGAGGATCAGGTCCTGTCCTGTCATTGCGGGCAGTGCGCGCGCACCAGCGGCCATCATGCGGTGATGGTCGCCTGTGACGATGCCGGCCCAGTTGTCGACGACGCAAAGGCGAAGCTGCGCTGGTACCGGTCTTCACCGCAGGCGGATCGGGGATTCTGCTCCGGCTGTGGCGGCAACCTCTTCTGGCGCGACCTCGCAACTGGGCGGAGCTATGTGACCCTCGGGACGCTCGACAGGCCGACGGGTCTGGCGATCTCGCGCCATATCTTCGTGCAGTCGAAGTCTGACTATTACGAGATTACGGACGGATTGCCGCAATCGGCGGAATGGTAAGGCCGTCACCGGTGCTGTGTCGGCGGAACCTTGCGACATCAGATTTCACCAAGTTGCGCCCTTCACAATGGGGCGGCCGCCAAGTATAGCCAGCGCCTGATGTAAAGGGATACAGATCATGCAAGGCAGCGCCAACCTCAACCTCATGATCAAGGCCGCGCGCAAGGCCGGGCGCGGGCTCGTCAAGGATTTCCGCGAAGTGGAGAACCTTCAAGTGTCGGTGAAGGGTGCGGGCGATTTCGTCAGCCGTGCCGACACCGCGGCCGAAAAGACTATTCGCGACGAGTTGATGGGAGGGCGGCCGACCTATGGCTGGCTCGGCGAGGAAAGCGGCGGCGCCGAAGGTCAGGACCCGACCCGGCGCTGGATCGTCGACCCCTTGGACGGGACGACAAATTTCCTTCATGGCCTGCCCCACTGGTCCATCTCGATTGCGCTCGAACACAAGGGCGAGATCGTCGCGGGGGTCGTGTTCGACCCCGCCAAGGACGAGATGTTCGTGGCCGAGAAAGGGCAGGGCGCCTGGATGAACGAGACCCGCATCCGCGTTTCCGGCCGGCGCGTCATGGGCGAGGCACTGTTTGCCACCGGCGTGCCCTTCGGCGCAAAAAAGACGCTTCCTGCGACGATGCGCGATCTAGCGCGGCTGATGCCGGCGACGGCGGGGGTGCGCCGGTTCGGCTCTGCCGCGCTCGATCTCGCCTATGTCGCCGCCGGGCGCTACGACGGCTACTGGGAGCGTGAACTGAATGCCTGGGACATCGCGGCCGGGCTGATCCTCGTCCGCGAGGCGGGCGGCTTTGCCGAAGGCGTGCGGGAAGATCAGAAGATTTTCGACAGCGGATCGGTCATCGCGGCCAATGCCGAACTTTTCGGGCCTTTCGCGAAGCTCTTGAGAGAGCCTGCCTGACCCGTCTGCCGGGGCTCAGATCAACCCTGCCTGATACATCGGTCCGCCTTTCCAGCGAGGAAATCCGTAACCGTTGACCATGACAACGTCGATGTCGGCAGCGCGGGCCGCAATCCCTTCGGCAAGGACGGCCTGACCGGTTGTGGCCATGGCCGACAGGATGCGCTCCATAATCTCACCATCGCCGAACGGCCGGCGAGAAATGCCCTTTCGCGTCGCCTCGGCCAGGATGATGGCCTCCACCTCGGCATCCGGGCGCGCCGTGCCGCCATCGTGAATATACCAGCCCCGGCCGGTCTTGCGCCCGAAACGCCCCGCTTCGCAGAGACGGTCGGCAATGGCAATGTAACGGGCGTCAGGATCGCGGGTCGCTGCCTGGCGCTTACGCATCGCCCATGAGATATCCAGCCCGGCCAGATCCTGCATCTCATAAAGCCCCATCGCAAACCCATAGCCGCGCATCGCCCGGTCGATGTCCCAGGGCAGGGTGCCGTCTTCCATCATCTCGTCGGCGGCGCGACGGTAGGCGGACATGATGCGATTGCCGATGAAACCATCACCCACCCCGGCGGGTACCGTGATCTTGCCAAGCCGTTTCCCAAGCGCCAGCCCGGTCGCCAGCGCTTCGGGGCTCGCCTTGCCCGTGACGATCAGTTCGAGAAGTTTCATCACATGGGCGGGCGAGAAGAAGTGAAGGCCGATGACGCGCGCGGGATCGCGCGTCGCAGCGGCCAGCACGTCGATGTCGAGATAGGAGGTGTTGGAGGCGAGAATCGTTTCCGGCCCAGTGGCGGCGTCGAGGGCAGCGAAGACCTCGGCCTTGACGGCCATGTCCTCAAAAACCGCCTCGATGACCAGATCGGCCGGGTTCAGCGCGTCGTAGGCGGTGGAGCCGGTCAGCCGCGCCTTCATGGCATCGAGTTCGGTGTCGGTGACAAGGTTACGGGCATGGCTGTCGCTCAGCACCGCCAGGACCCGTCCTTCGCCGCTTGCCAGGGCCTCTGCATCGCGCTCGACCATTGTCACGGCAAGTCCTGAGAGCAGGCAGGCGGCTGCGATGCCAGCCCCCATGGTGCCGCCGCCGACGACGCCGATCTGGCGCAGTGGGGCAGGCGCTGCACCTTCGGCACGGGCGATGCGGCCGGTCGCCCGCTCCGCCAGGAAGAGATGACGCAGCGCCTTGGACTGCTGGCCGTCCCGCAGCGTCAGGAAACGCTGGCGTTCGCTGGACAACGCGACCGGTCCGGGCAGAGTGATCGCCAATTCCACCGCCTCGATCGCGGCGAGGGGCGCGGTCTGGCCCCGCGCGCGTGCTTTTATTCGGGATGTGGCGGCCGACCAGTCCGCGGCATTCGCCGGCACGGGGGCGGGGCGGTCAAGAAGCGGAATGGGCCGCCGCCCGACCATCCGGGCGCCCGCGAATTCCACGGCCTCGGCCAGCAGGTCATATTGCGCGATGGCGTCGATCAGGCCGGTTTCGAACGCCTTCGCCGCTGTCACCGGACGGCCCGAGGCAATCATATCGAGCGCCTCGAAGGCGCCGATCAGCCGGGGCAGCCGGACCGTACCGCCCGCGCCGGGGACAAGCCCAAGCGTGACTTCAGGCAGGCCAAGCCGCGCGTCCTTTGCGGCAATGCGCCAGGCGCAGCCGAGCACCAGTTCCAGACCGCCGCCGAGGGCGCTGCCATGAAGGGCCGCGACCCAGGGTTTCGATGCGGTCTCGATCGCGCGGATAACATCGGGCAGGTGGGGCGGCGCCGGCGGTTGGCCAAATTCGCGAATATCCGCGCCAGCGGCAAAGGTGCGACTCGCCGCGCTGAGAACGACCGCGTCGACCGCCGGGTCGGCTTCCGTTTCGCGCAGCGCTTCCATGAGCGCCTGGCGAACCGGCTGTGACAACGCATTGACCGGCGGATTGTCGATTATGACAAGCGCAACAGCACCATTCCGCGTCACTGTGACAGTCATTCGCTCTCGCGCCCCGCTCGGCTGCCTGTCCGGTTCAGCCGCCAACTTGTATCAGTCGTAGGAGGGCGGTCGGGTCATTTCAAGCAAAAATATTTTATGCTTGAAATAAAATCCGGTTCTGCCTAGCCTCCCTTCAAGTCAAGCCGCCGGGGAGGGAGAGGATTGCGCATCGCATGTCTTGGGGGCGGCCCGGCGGGGCTCTATTTCGCCATCTCGGCCAAGCTGAGGATGCCGGACGCCGAGATAACGGTCTTTGAGCGGAACCGGCCTGACGACACTTTTGGCTGGGGCGTGGTGCTGTCCGATGAAACGCTCGACAATCTGGCGGCAAATGATGCGGAAAGTGCCGCAGAGATTCGCGCGCATTTTGCCTATTGGGATGACATCGCGGTTCATCACCGGGGCCAGCGGATGCTGTCCACCGGCCACGGGTTCTGCGGCATCGGGCGCAAGCGGCTTCTCCTTATCCTTCAGGCGCGGGCGCGGGCGCTCGGCGTCGATCTCCGCTTCGAGACGGAGGTCGGGCCGGCCTCGGGCTATGCTGCGGAATACGACCTTGTGGTCGCAAGCGACGGGCTGAATTCGCGCACCCGGACGGAGTTTGCGGAGGCGTTCCGGCCCGATATCGACACGCGGCTCTGCCAGTTTGTCTGGCTCGGCACAAAGCAGACCTTTGGCGATGCCTTTACCTTCATCTTCGAGGAAACGGCGAAGGGTTGGGTCTGGGCCCATGCCTATCAGTTCGATGCCGATACGGCGACGTTCATCGTGGAATGCAGCCAGAAGACCTTCGATGCCTGGGGCTTTGGCGCGATGTCGCAGGAAGAAAGCATCGCTGCCTGCGAGTCGATCTTCAAGGATCACCTCGGCGGCAATGCCCTGATGACAAACGCCCGCCACATCCGGGGTTCAGCATGGATCCGGTTCCCGCGCGTTCTATGCGAGAAATGGAGCCATGAGAACGTGGTTCTTTTGGGCGATGCGGCAGCCACGGCCCATTTTTCCATCGGATCGGGATCGAAACTCGCGATGGAGAGCGCGATTGCGCTGGCAACCTATGTGGCCAGTGCACCGACCCTGGCCGAGGCTTTCGCGCGCTATGAAGATGAGCGTCGGCTGGAGGTTCTGCGGCTGCAATCGGCGGCGCGAAACTCGGTCGAATGGTTCGAGGATGTGGAACGCTACCTGCACCTGCCGCCGGTGCAACTGACCTATTCGCTCCTGACACGGTCGCAGCGGATCAGCCACGAAAACCTCCGCGCACGTGATCCGGACTGGCTCGGGGCGGCGGAACGGTGGTTTCAGGAGTCGGCGGGTGGAGATACTTCACACGGCGTGCGCACACCCATGTTCGCACCCTTCCGTCTACGCGGCATGACGCTGCAAAACCGCATCGTCGTATCGCCGATGGCGCAGTACAAGGCGAAGGACGGTTGCCCGACAGACTGGCATTTCGCCCATTACGCTGAACGCGCCAAAGGCGGTGCCGGCCTCGTCTACACGGAAATGACCTGCGTGTCGCCCGAGGGCCGGATAACGCCGGGCTGTCCCGGCCTTTATGCGCCGGCCCATGAGGAAGAATGGCGGCGTCTCGTGAACTTCGTCCATGAGGAGACGGCGGCGAAGATCTGCTGCCAGATCGGCCATTCGGGACGCAAGGGATCGACGCGGCTCGGCTGGGAAGGAACCGATCTGCCGCTAGAAAACGGCAATTGGGAAGTGATGGCACCTTCGGACATCGCATGGTCGGACCGCAATGCGGTACCGCGTGCGATGACGCGGGCCGACATGGACAGGGTCAGGGACGAGTTCGTGGCGGCGACAGAAATGGCGGACCGTGCGGGCTTTGACATGGTCGAACTTCATGCGGCGCATGGCTATCTGATCTCGTCCTTCATCTCTCCGGCATCGAACCGGCGGACGGACAGCTACGGCGGTACGCTGGAGAACAGGCTTCGCTATCCGCTGGAGGTTTTCGCGGCAATGCGGGCGGCCTGGCCCGATGACAAGCCGATGTCGGTGCGCATTTCGGCGCATGATTGGCTGGGCGATGAGGGCGTGACGCCGGAAGAAGCCGTCGAGATTGCTCGCGCGTTCGCCGGTGCTGGGGCCGACATCATCGACGTTTCGGCTGGCCAGACATCGGTCGGGGCGAAACCGGTCTACGGACGAATGTTCCAGACGCCATTTTCCGACCGTATCCGGAATGAAACCGGGCTTTGCACGATGGCGGTCGGCAATATCTACGAACCCGATCATGTGAATTCGATCCTGCTTGCCGGCCGGGCCGATCTTGTCTGCCTTGCGCGGCCGCATCTGGCGGACCCATACTGGACGCTTCATGCGGCGACGGCGCTCGGTGACCGGCAGGCGGTCTGGCCGAAACCTTATGAGGCCGGGCGCGATCAGGCGTGGCGGCTTGCGGACAGGCAGGCGGAAATGGTGGGCAAGGTATGAACCTGACAGGAAAGCACGTTGTGGTGACAGGGGGCGGCACCGGCGTGGGCGCCGCAACGGCGCAGGCCTTCGCAGGGGCCGGGGCCAAGGTCACGATCATGGGGCGCCGCGAAGGGCCGCTGGCCGATCAGGGGCTGCCCTATCAGATCTGCGACGTGACCGACCCCGATGCGGTCGCGATTGCCTTCGCCACCGCGCGTGCGCTGCAAGGACCCATCAGTGTGGTTGTCGCCAATGCCGGTGAGGCGGCGAGCCAGCCTTTCGCGAAAATGTCGGTCGATGACCTCGATGCGATGCTCGGTGTTCATGTTCGCGGTGTCTTCAACGTCTGGAAGGCGGCCCTTGGCGACATGAAGGCGATGGGCGAGGGGCGGATGATCGCCATCGCCTCGATCTGTTCGTTGAAGGGGTTCGCCTATGTCTCGGCCTATTGTGCGGCAAAGCATGGCGTGCTGGGCCTGACACGGGCCCTGGCGGCAGAACTGGCGCCGGCCGGCATCACCGTGAACGCGCTTTGCCCCGGCTACATCGACACGCCGATGCTGGCGCGTTCAGTTGAAAATATACAAAAAAGGACGGGGATGAGCGCCGAAGATGCAGCGAAAGTGTTGCTGAAGGGAAACCCGCAAGACCGTTTCATCACCGCGGACGAGGTGGCGGGTGCCGCGCTCTGGCTGTGCACGGATGCGGCGCGTTCGGTCAACGGCCATGGGCTCAGCATGTCCGGCGGTGAAGTATGAGCGCGCGGCAGGACAGGGCGGTTGCGGCAGAGGCGCCGGTCGATGAGCCGATGTCGAAGGCGCGGCTGCGGCTGTGGCTGCGTTTCCTGAAGGCAAGCCGGATGATCGAGGCGCGGCTTCGAGACCGTCTCAGGGCCGAATTCGCCACCACCCTGCCACGGTTCGACGTGATGGCCGCGCTTTCCCGCTATGAGGCGGGGCTGAAGATGAGCGAGCTTTCCGGTGTCCTGCGGGTTTCGAACGGCAACGTGACCGGCATTGTCGACCGGCTGGCGGAAGAAGGGCATGTGGTCCGTGTGCCCGTCCCGGGCGACAGGCGCGCTGCGCTTGTGAGGCTGACGGCGAAGGGCCGCGCCGAGTTTGCCCGGCAGGCGGCAGCGCATGAGGCGTGGATCGACGAAATGCTTGGTGATTTCGGCGCGGCGGAAGCGGCGAGCGTCATCCGCCGGCTCGACGCGCTGGTCGCAGAGCTTGGTGCGAAGGGGGTTTCCTGATGTCGTCGGATACACGCCACTTCCTTTGCCGGATCGAAGGCGGGATCGCCACTGTTGCGCTCGACCGGGCGGAACGGAAGAACCCGCTGACCTTCGACAGCTACGCCGAGCTTCGCGACTGGTTTCGCGCGCTTGCCTACGACGACGCCGTGAAGGCCGTGGTTTTTGGCTCCAACGGCGGCAACTTCAGTTCCGGCGGCGATGTCCATGACATTATCGGTCCGCTGACCGAGATGAACATGAAGGAGCTTCTCGCCTTCACGCGGATGACGGGCGATCTGGTCCTGGCCATGATGAAGTGCGGCAAGCCGGTCATCGCGGCGGTGGACGGGATATGCGTGGGGGCCGGTGCGATCATCGCGATGGCGGCCGACATGCGGCTTGCGACACCGGCCGCGCGCACAGCCTTCCTATTCACACGCGTCGGGCTGGCGGGCTGTGACATGGGGGCCTGCGCGATCCTGCCGCGGATCATCGGTCAGGGCCGGGCGGCGGAACTTCTCTACACCGGTCGAACGATGAACGCGGAGGAGGGCGCCGCGTGGGGTTTCTACAACCGCCTCGTGCCAGCCGAAACGCTCGCAAACGAGGCGCAGGCGCTGGCCGAAAGCGTCGCCGCGGGGCCGGGCTTTGCGCATATGATGACGAAAACCATGCTCATGCAGGAATGGTCGATGTCCATCGAGCAGGCAATCGAGTCAGAAGCGCAGGCGCAGGCGATCTGCATGCAGACCGAGGATTTTCGCCGTGCCTACAGGGCCTTTGTCGGCCGCAGCACACCGGTCTTCGAGGGGAACTGACGATGGTAAAGCCGGGTCACTTCCGATCCTGCGCCAGCAATCAGGCGGGCCACCGCCATGGATAGGAGCTATCTTGGCTGGCCGTTCTTCGATGCGGCAGAGCGCGATCTGGCCGAGGCGCTGGAGCGCTGGTGTGATGCCGCATTGCCGGTTGTGCATGACGACACCGATGCCGCCTGTCGCGGTCTGGTTGCTGCGCTGGCCAAGGGTCGCTGGCTCGATCATGCCGCTCTTCCCGGGGGTGGGGCACCACAGGTCCGCCGTCTTTGCCTGATCCGGGAAACTCTGGCGCGTCATGACGGGCTGGCCGATTTTGCCTTCGCGATGCAGGGGCTTGGCAGCGGCGCCATTTCGCTTTTCGGCTCGGCGGCGCAGCGCGACCAGTGGCTGCCGGATGTCGTCGCTGGTCGCGCCATTGCCGGCTTTGCGCTGACCGAACCGGGTTCGGGGTCGGACGTGGCCGCGGGCCGTATGACGGCCCGGCGCGACGGCGGTGACTTTGTCCTGAAGGGCGAGAAGACCTGGATATCGAACGGCGGCATCGCCGATGTCTACACCGTTTTCGCGCGTACCGGGGAAGCACCGGGGGCACGGGGCCTCTCGGCCTTTATCGTGCCGGCCGATCTGCCGGGGTTGCGCGTTGCCGAGCGGCTGGAGACGATCGCGCCCCACCCGCTTGCGCGGCTCGCTTTCGACGATGTGCGCGTGCCGGAAACGGCCATGGTCGGTGCGCCGGGTGAAGGGTTCAAGGTGGCGATGTCGGTTCTCGATGTCTTTCGTCCGACCGTGGCGGCGGCGGCGCTGGGCTTCGCGCGCCGGGCGCTCGATGAAACACTTGGCCGGGTCGCCACACGCCATGTTCAGGGTGCGCCGCTCTTCGATCTGCAGATGGTGCAGGGCCATATTGCCGACATGGCGCTGAGGATCGACGCGGCCGCATTGCTCGTCTATCGCGCGGCCTGGGCGAGGGACACGGGCGCCGCAAGGATCACGCGCGAAGCGGCGATGGCAAAGCTCTATGCGACCGAGGCGGCGCAGGAGGTGATCGACATGGCGGTCCAGCTTCATGGCGGCGACGGTGTTCGCGCCGGGTCCGTCGTGGAACGGCTCTACCGCGAAATCAGGGCGCTGCGCATCTACGAAGGCGCGTCGGATGTGCAGCGGGTCATCATAGCGCGGGCGGCGATGGAGGCCGGGCGATGAGCGTCAAACCCTATGATCCCGCCGGCGAAGGGGCGCAGATGGCCTTCGACGGGCGCATGTCCTACGCCGATTATCTGGGTCTGGAATCGATCCTCGCGGCGCAGCACCCGATTTCGGGCGCGCATGATGAAATGCTCTTCATTATCCAGCACCAGACCTCGGAACTCTGGATGCGGCTTTGCCTGCATGAGTTGGGCGCGGCACGACGGGCTATCCGCGAGGACCATCTGCCGGAGGCCTTCAAGCTCCTCGCCCGGGTCAGCCGGATATTCGAGCAGTTGAACAGCGCCTGGGATGTGCTGCGGACAATGACGCCCAGCGACTATACGCAGTTTCGCGACAGGCTTGGCCAAAGCTCGGGCTTTCAGTCCTACCAGTACCGGCTGATTGAATTCGCGCTTGGCAACCGAAACCGGGCCATGCTGCGCCCCCATGCGCACCGGCCGGAGGTGATGGCGCTATTCGAGGCGGAACTGGCAGAGCTGTCGATCTATGGCGAGGCGCTGATGCTGGCGCGGCGGCTTGGTCACGACCTGCCCGAACAGCGGCCGGCCGATGTCCCACATGCCGCCGATCCGGCGATCATCGCCTTCTGGAAGCGGGTCTATCAGGACACGTCAGCCCATTGGACGCTTTATGAACTGGCCGAGAAACTGGTCGATCTGGAGGATTACTTCCGCCGGTGGCGGTTCAACCATGTGACCACGGTCGAACGTGTGATCGGCTTCAAGCGTGGTACCGGTGGAACCGCGGGCGTGAGTTACCTCAGGAAGATGCTGGAGGTGGAACTTTTCCCCGAACTCTGGCGGGTGAGGACCGAGCTATGACGGACCTTCGGCCAAGCGCACATACCGATAGCTTTGCACGCGACAACCTGCCCCCGCGCGATCAGTGGCCCGATCTTCTTCTCGACGGGTTCGACTACCCTGATCGGCTCAATGCGGCGGTCGAACTGACCGATGCGATGGTCGCCAAGGGGTTTGGCGACCACACCGCGCTGATCGGCAACGGCCGGCGGCGGACCTACAAGGAACTTGCCGACTGGACGAACAGGCTGGCGCATGTGCTGGTGGAAGACCTTGGTGTGGTGCCGGGAAACCGCGTCCTGATCCGCTCGGCCAATAACCCGGCAATGGTTGCCTGCTGGCTGGCGGCCACGAAGGCCGGCGCGGTTGTCATCAACACGATGCCGATGCTGCGCGCGGGCGAGTTGGCTGCCATTGTCGAAAAGGCTGAGGTGAGCCACGCGCTTTGTGACACGCGGCTGCTTGACGAACTGGCGGCCTGCGCGGCCAGTTGCCCCGTCCTGCGGTCAGTCACCGGGTTCGACGGCACGTCGAACCACGAGGCCGATCTGGACCGGATGGCGCTGGAAAAGCCCGTCACGTTCCGCGCGGCCGATACCAGCGCCGATGATGTAGCGCTTCTCGGGTTCACCTCCGGCACGACCGGATCGCCGAAGGCAACGATGCACTTTCATCGCGACCTTCTGATTATTGCGGATAGCTATGCACGGGAGGTTCTTGGCGTCACACCCGAGGATGTCTTTGTCGGTTCACCGCCGCTGGCCTTTACCTTCGGGCTCGGCGGGCTCGCAATTTTCCCCTTGCGGTTCGGCGCTACGGCGACGCTTCTGGAAACCGCGTCGCCGAAGAACATGATCGAGATCATCGAGAAATATCGGGCGACGGTCTGTTTCACGGCACCCACGGCCTATCGAACCATGCTGGCGGCGATGGAAACCGGCGCCGATCTTTCGTCGTTGCGCGCTGCGGTGTCGGCGGGTGAAACGCTGCCCGCGCCCGTCTACCGGGACTGGATGGCGAAGACCGGCAAGCCGATGCTCGACGGGATTGGCGCGACCGAGATGCTGCACATCTTCATTTCGAACCGCTTTGACGATCATCGTCCGGCCTGTACCGGCAAACCTGTGACCGGCTACGAGGCAAAGGTGATCGGTGAGGATGGCGAGGAACTGCCTCGCGGAGAGGTGGGCCGTCTTGCCGTCCGGGGGCCGACAGGGTGCCGCTATCTTGCCGATGCCCGGCAGGCGCGCTACGTGCTCGACGGCTGGAACATCACCGGCGACAGTTTCGTCATGGATACGGAGGGTTATCTGCACTTCGCCGCCCGCAATGACGACATGATCATCAGCGCCGGCTACAATATCGCGGGACCGGAGGTGGAGGCAGCGCTTCTGGCGCACGAGGCCGTGGCGGAATGTGCCGTTGTCGGCGCGCCCGATGAGGCACGCGGTGAAATCGTGGAGGCGCATGTCGTGGTGAAGCCGGGCGTCTCGGTGGACGACGCGCTTGCAACGCACCTGCAGGATCACGTGAAGGCAGTGATTGCGCCTTACAAATACCCGCGCCGTATTGTCTTTTGCGAGGCATTGCCAAAAACTCAAACCGGGAAAATCCAGCGGTTCCTGCTCAAGAAAGGTCAATCGGCGAAACTAGGCGGGACCTGAAGATAGACCATTAAGACACAGATAGAAAACGGAAATAGCGTTTCAGAAAGGGAGTGAACAATGAAACTGAAATCCATGGCCATAGCGGCGTCGCTCTTGGCGCTGGCCACAGGCGCAACCGCCGGGCCGGTCAAGGTCGGCATGATCACGACAACGTCGGGTGGCGGCGCGGGGCTCGGCATCGACGTGCGCGACGGATTCATGCTCGCGGTCAAGCAGTCGGGCAATACCGATATCGAGGTGATCATCGAGGATGATCAGCAGAAACCGGACATCGCCGTGCAACTGGCCGATAAGATGATCCAGTCCGACAAGGTGGATGTCCTGACCGGCATCATCTGGTCGAACCTCGCGATGGCCGTCGTGCCGGGTGCGGTGGCGCAGGGCAAGTTTTATCTGTCGCCGAATGCGGGGCCTTCGGCACTGGCCGGCGCAGGTTGCGACAAGAACTACTTCAACGTCGCCTGGCAGAACGACAACCTGCATGAGGCGGCAGGAGCCTATGCAAATTCAGCAGGTTACACGAACAGCTTCATCCTTGCGCCGAATTATCCGGCCGGCAAGGACGCCCTGACAGGTTACAAGCGGTTCTACAAGGGCGCCGTCGCTGGTGAACTTTATACCGAGCTTGGGCAGACCGACTATGCGGCTGAAATCGCGCAAATCCGCGCTTCGGGTGCGGACAGCGTCTTTTTCTTCCTGCCGGGCGGCATGGGGATTTCGTTTCTGAAGCAATATGCCGACAGTGGCGTCGGCTTGCCGGTCGTCGGCCCCGCCTTCAGCTTCGATCAGGGTATCCTGCAGGCGGTCGGTGCTGCCGCGCTGGGCGTCGTGAACACGTCGCAATGGAACAAGGATATCGACAACCCCGCCAACAAGGCCTTTGTCGAAAGCTTCCAGGCCGAGTATGGCCGTCTGCCATCGCTTTACGCGAGCCAGGGCTTCGACACGGCGAACCTGCTTCTCAGCGCCATGTCAAAGGCCGAGGTCAGCGATGCGGATGCTTTCCGTGCCGCGCTTGAGGCTGCCGATTTCGCCAGCGTCCGGGGCGATTTCAAGTTCAACACCAACCATCACCCGATTCAGGACATCTATGCCCGTGAGGTGATCCAGGAAGGCGACATCTTCACCAACAAGATCATCGGGGTCGCGCTTGAGGACCATGCGGACGCCTATGCCGGCGAGTGCAAGATGTAAGGTCTGAGGTCCGGGCGGGCGAAGACCTGCCCGGACCGCTTCGGGGAACGTTCCATGTCCATGCTCTTATTGGCCGAACAGGTCCTGAACGGGCTCCAGTTCGGGGTGATGCTGTTTCTCATGGCTGCCGGTCTGACGCTTGTCTTCGGTGTCATGGGGCTGATCAACCTCGCGCATGGCTCGCTCTACATGGTCGGAGCCTTCGCCGCTGCGGCGGTGTCGGCGGCGACGGGATCGTTCCTGCTGGCGATTGTGGCCGCGCTGGCCGCGTCTGCCGCCGCGGGCGCGCTGGTGGAAGTGGCCGTGATCCGCAGGCTTTATGCGCGCGATCATCTGGATCAAGTGCTGGCCACCTTCGCGCTGATCCTGATTTTTTCGGAAGGTACACGCTGGGTCTTCGGCTCCTTTCCGCTCTATCTCGACATTCCGCCCTATCTGGCCGGTCCGGTGACGTTGCCGGGCGGCATCCAATACCCGCTCTACCGGTTGGCGCTGATCGGCGTGGGACTTCTGGTGGCGCTCGGTCTTTTCTGGCTGATCGCGCGCACCCGGCTTGGTATCCGTATTCGCGCGGGTGAGAGCGACCGTGAGATGATTGCGGCACTTGGTGTCGATATTTCAAGGCTTTATACGATTGTCTTCGCGCTTGGGGCAGGGCTGGCCGGGCTTGCAGGCGCGCTTGTCGGGGCGATCCAGTCGGTGCAGGTCGGCATGGGTGAACCGGTGCTGATCCTGGCTTTCGTGGTCATTGTTATTGGAGGTATCGGCTCAATAAAGGGCGCGCTGATCGGGGCGCTGCTGGTCGGACTGACAGATACGCTTGGCGGTCTCTTTCTGCCTTATGTCTTTGGTATCTTCATGGGTCCCTCGGCGGCGGCTGGTGTGGGTTCCGCGCTGGCCTCGATGCTCATCTACGTCCTCATGGCCGGGGTTCTTGTCTGGCGGCCACAAGGGCTCTTCGGGATTCGGGCATGATCAAGGAAAACATGTTCAACGCGGCAATGGTCGCGCTTCTGGTCGCTGTGCCGATCTGGGCCTGGGCCGTTGACGAACCCTTCTACATCACGCTCGCCACAAGGGCGGCGGTGCTTGCGCTTGCCGGGGTTGGTCTCAATCTGGTTCTCGGCATGGGCGGGCTGATCAGTCTTGGCCATGCCGCCTTCTTCGGTATCGGCGGCTATGCGATGGGAATTCTCGCAAGCCACGCGCAGAGTTACGAGCCGATCTTGACATCGCCTCTGGTTCTTGAGGGCACCAAGTTCATGCCGGCGATTTGGCTCGTCGCCATGGTTGCATCCGGGCTCGCCGCGCTGGTGATCGGGGCACTTTCACTGCGCACGTCAGGTGCCTATTTCATCATGATCACGCTCGCCTTTGGGCAGATGTTCTTCTATTTCGCGATCAGCTGGCCCGCTTATGGCGGCGAGGACGGGCTGTCCATCTATGTCCGCAACAGCTTTCCGGGGTTGAACACACTGGTTCCGATCCAGTTCTACGGCCTTTGTCTGACCGTTCTTTTGCTTGCGCTGGCATTTTCAGCCATGCTCGCGCGGTCGCCATTCGGTCTGGCGCTGAACGCCGCGCGCCAATCGGCCGAACGGGTGGAAACCGTCGGCATCCGGCCTTTCCGGCTCAGGCTGATGGCCTTCGTGATCTCCGGCATGATCACCGGGCTTGCCGGCGCCTTGTTCGCCGATCTCAACCGTTTCGTCAGCCCGGCGATGTTCAGCTGGCAGACAAGTGGCGAGATCATGATCTTCATCATCCTTGGCGGCGTCGGGCGTCTCTTCGGGCCGGTGGTCGGGGCCGTTCTCTTCATCCTGCTCGAACATCTTCTGGGCGGACTGTCGGACTACTGGCATGTCTTTCTTGGCATTCTGCTGCTCTTGATCGTCCTTTTCGCCAGAGGTGGCATCATCGGGCTCGTCTCGGGACGGGTGGCGGCGCATGACTGATCCGGTTCTCGCCACAACAGGGATCTGCAAGCGTTTTGGCGCGCTTGAGGCGAGCAAGAACATCTCGATCGACCTCCGACCGGGTGAAATCCACGCGCTGATCGGTCCGAACGGGGCGGGAAAGTCGACGCTGATCAAGCAGATTGCCGGCGGCTTGCGCCCCGACCGGGGGCAGGTGACTTTTCTCGGCCGGGATGTGACCCCGCTTGGTGTTCATGAGCGGGCAGGGCGGGGGCTGGGCCGCACCTTTCAGATATCCACGCTCGCCATGGAAGACACGGTTTTGCAAAATGCCGTGCTCGGCGCGCTCGGCGCGGTCGGCAACCCCTATCGCATCTCCGGGCGGGCCCTGGCGAAGGGACCCTTGCGGGAACGCGCGGAAGCGGCGCTGGCCCGGGTCGGGCTGGCGGAAAAGATGGCGCGGCGCACGTCGGAACTGTCGCACGGGCAGCGCAGGCAGCTAGAGGTCGCAGTTGCACTGACCCTGGCACCCCGGGCCTTTGTCATGGACGAACCCATGGCGGGCCTCGGCGCGGCCGGATCGAAAGCACTGACCGGATTTCTCGACGGGCTGAGGGCCGAGGCGCCGATTCTTCTGGTGGAACACGATATGGATGCCGTCTTCGCGCTGGCCGACCGCATATCGGTTCTCGTCTATGGCGAGATCATCGCGACCGGCAGCGTGGCCGACATCCGCAGCCATCCCGAGGTGCGCCGGGCCTATCTGGGAGAGGAGGCATGAGCCTGCTCACGCTCGACAATATCACGGCCTCTTACGGGGCGTCACAGGCGCTGTTCGATGTGTCGTTGCAGATCGACGAAGGTGAGGTTCTTGCCCTCATGGGCCGCAACGGCATGGGTAAGTCGACGATCGTGAAGGTGATCTGCCGGCTCTTACCGGCGCGGTCGGGGCGGCTGGCCTTTGACGGGCGTGACCTGGCGGGGATACCCGCCCATAAGGTGGCGCAACGCGGGATCGGGCCGGTCTTTGAGGGTCGGCGCTGTTTTCCGAACCTGACGGTGGCGGAAAACCTGCTGGCCGCGGCGCGATCCGGCCACTGGGATATGGACCGGGTTGGCGAACTTTTCCCGCGCCTTGCGGAACGGCGCGACCAGTGGGCGGCGTCACTTTCGGGTGGTGAACAGCAGATGCTTGCCATCGGGCGGGCGCTGATGACCAATCCGCGGCTGCTCATCCTCGACGAGGCGACCGAGGGGCTCGCCCCCATCGTCCGACAGGAAATCTGGGCGGCCGTGGCGCGGCTGAAACGGGAAACAGGGCTGGCCATACTGGTGGTCGACAAGTCCTTGAAGGAACTGGCGGCTGTGGCCGACAGCGCCAGCATCCTCGAACGTGGTTCGACTGTCTGGTCGGGCAGCCTCGCGGCGCTGACCTCTGAGGTCGCCGACCGGCATCTGGGGGTCTGAAAGATGGTTTTCACCTATCCGCAAAATGTGCTGTTCAAACATTGCGACCCGGCAGGGATCGTCTTTTACCCCCGCTATTTCGAGATGATAAACGACTGTGTTGAGGCCTTCTTCAACGACGCGCTTGCCACACCGTTCCACCGTCTGATCGCCGCCGGGGGGGTGCCCACCGTGCGGATCGAAAACGAATTTGTCGCGCCCAGCCGGCACGGCGACCGGCTTGGGTTGGACCTGTCGGTGCAACGGTTGGGGCGCAGCAGTCTGGACCTCTCCATCATCGGAAGATGCGAGAAGGAGGTCCGGTTCACCTGTCGTTCGACGCTGGTGCGGACCGGTCCGGACGGCCGATCAAGCCCCTGGGAGCCGGGGTTAAGAACAGCCATGAAAGCATATTTGGGAGAGCCGACATGACCCACCGTCTGATCAATCCTGCGGGCTGGGCACCGGCGAAAGGCTATGCCAATGGCGTCCTGATCGGGGACGGCACCCTTTTCGTCGGCGGCCAGATCGGCTGGACCGCCGCGCAAGTCTTCGAAACCGACGATTTTGTCGGCCAGATGGAACAGGCTTTGCAAAACATCGTCGCGGTTGTCGAAGCGGCGGGCGGTACGCCCGAGGATATCACCCGTCTGACATGGTTCATCACCGACAAGCGCGAATATCTGGCGCGGCAGCGCGAGGTTGGCGAAGCTTATAGGCGGGTGCTTGGCCGTCACTTTCCGGCCATGTCCGTCGTGGTTGTGGCGGGGCTGATCGAAGACCGCGCATTGATCGAGATCGAGGCGACCGCCGTCATCGGAAAGGGCTGAGCCATGGCAAGGGCCTTCATCTGCGATTATGTCCGGACGCCGATCGGGCGATATGGCGGCGCGCTTGCCGGGGTCCGGGCGGATGACCTCGCCGCCCTGCCGATCCGGGCGCTGATCGACCGGCATCGCGGCTTGGACTGGGCGACGGTGGACGAGGTGATCCTTGGCTGCGCCAATCAGGCGGGCGAGGACAACCGCAATGTGGCGCGGATGGCCGCGCTTCTGGCCGGACTGCCCGAAACGGTGCCGGGTCTGACGGTCAACCGGCTTTGCGCCTCGGGGATGGATGCCGTGGTCGCTGCATTCCGCTCGATCCGTGCCGGCGAGGCTGATCTGGTGGTCGCCGGCGGGGTCGAAAGCATGTCGCGGGCGCCCTTTGTCATGCCGAAGGCAGGCGCGGCCTATTCGCGCGCGGCAGAGATCCACGACACGACAATCGGCTGGCGTTTCGTCAATCCGGCGATGGCCGCGTCCTATGGGACCGAGTCGATGCCGGAAACGGCCGAAAATGTTGCCGCTGAATTCGGTATCGCCCGCGATGCGCAGGACAGCTTTGCCTTGTCCAGTCAGGAAAAGGCGCTTGCGGCGATCGCTTCGGGGCGGCTTGCGAAGGAGATTTGCGCTGTACCTGTGCGGGCGGGCAAGTCGGGTCAGGCGATGGTGGAGGCCGACGAACATCCCCGCAAGACGAACCTTGAAGCACTCGCAGCGTTGCCCACGCCATTCCGGCAGGGCGGATCTGTGACCGCTGGCAATGCCTCGGGCGTGAATGACGGGGCGGCAGCGTTGCTTGTCACCTCGGAGGATGCCGTCCGCCGCCACGGGCTGACCGTGCTGGCGGAGGTTCTGGGCGCCGCAAGCGCGGGCATCGCGCCACGCGTGATGGGCATGGGGCCGGTGCCGGCGGTCCGGCGGCTCTGCGAACGGCTCGGGCTCAGCCTGTCCGACTTCGGCGTGATCGAGTTGAACGAGGCATTTGCGGCGCAGGCCCTTGCCGTCCTGCGTGAACTCGGGATCGCGGATGACGATCCACGCGTCAACCCGAATGGCGGGGCCATCGCGCTTGGCCATCCCCTGGGGATGTCGGGCGCGCGGATTGTCGGCACGGCAGCGCTGGAACTGTCGTTGCGGGGGCAGGGCACGGCGCTTGCCACCATGTGCGTCGGCGTGGGGCAGGGGGTGGCCGTCGCGTTGCGGCGCTGACGTTCGGGTCTACGCCCTGTCCGAGGGGTGGTTGATGCCGTCGGTCCAGGGAACATCGCCAAGATCGCGCGGATTGATACCTTCAAGACAGGCGACATTGATCCCGTATTCGTTCGGATTCAACCGACGCTGATGATGGGTGTAGATGCCGCAGATCTTGCAGAAATAGTGCTTGGCCGTACCGGTATGCCATTGATAAAGCGTCAGGTTTTCTACGCCTCTGACGATCCGCAGCTGATCGAGCGGGACGGTCGCCGCAATCGCGCCGCGCCGGGCGCAGAACGAACAGTCGCAACGCTGGGCCGACGCGAGGCCGTCCGGCAGCGTGACTTCCAGTTCGACCGCGCCGCAGTGGCAGGTCAGTCGGTGCGGGGATGACAATTTGGGCGTCATTTGCGCCTTTGTACCCTGGGGATTCGTGACGGCGAATACTGCGCCTCGGGATGCGGCGGGTGGCCTTCTGTCCGCTGCCAGAAGGCCTGCGCCCCACGGCGGAGCCAGAGGGGCAGCGCCAGAACGATCCCGGCGGCGAAGCCCCCGGCATGCGCCCAATAGGCGACGCCCCCGCCTTCGGACGGGACACCCCAGCCGCTGAAAATCTGTAAACCGAACCAGAAGCTGAGAACGATCCAGGCGGGGATCGTGAAGACCCGGAAGAAGACGATGAAGATGAGAAGAATATCGACCCTGGCGCGGGGGAAGAGCAACAGATAGCCCCCCATCACCCCGGCGATGGCGCCGGAGGCCCCGACAGTCGGGATCACCGAGCCGGGGTCGGCTGCGATATGGGCCAGCGCGGCGGCGATGCCGGAGGCGATGTAGAAGACGGCAAAGCCGAAATGGCCCATCTGGTCTTCCAGATTGTCGCCGAAGATCCAGAGGAAAAGCATGTTGCCGGCCAGATGCGCGATCCCGGCATGGAGGAACATGGAGGTCAGGATACCCTGATATTCCCCGCCTTGCGTGACCGCCGCCGGGATCATCGCCCAGTTCCGCCAGAACGACGCGAGCGCCATGTCGTCGCCTGAAATCGAGGGCTGCAGAAGGAAGATCATCACATTGAGCGCGATCAGCGCATAGGTGACAAAAGGTGTCCGTTCAGACGGGTTATGATCGCGGATCGGCAGCATGCGGCCACGCTTTCCGATCTCGGTCTTGGCGTCAAGCGGAAGTGGCTTCGGGCAACGATATGGAATTGGGGTCGGCCATGCGGACAAAGTGGACGACCGACGGGAGCGCCAACCGCCCGGAACATGCCGAAGGCGCCGGGCGAGCGCCTGCCCGTCCCGGCGGGCTGGCGCTTTGGTGACGCCAGCGCATAGCTCGGACAGGAGAGGGACCTGGCTACCATAAAGCGCGTAGCCCAATCGTTGCCGCGCCACCCCACGGGCAGGCGCACGCCCGGCCCCCGTTCCTCCTATGGCAATGTCCGCTCAGAGCTCAATCCAGACCTTCGCTACGGCGAGCGTCGATAACGACTGTGCGGGACGGAGCAGACGTTCGCATTAAAGTGTAGAGGGCAGCGGATGGCCGCGGACAGCCGCTGCTCCCTCAGTGGTTGCCACTTTATCCCGCCATATCCGGGCGACCTCAATCCTCGCGTCTACGGCACCAAAGCGGCTGGCCACCGGGGCGGCCATCCGCTGCCCGGGGGCGCGTTCCGCGCTGTTAACCCCGGGCAAGGCGCGTGGTCGGGCCGGGTCGGGCAACGTCTGCATTGGGCACTGAGCCGAAAATTCGACTAAGCCGCCCCCGCCTCGGCCAGAAGCTGTGCATTGCCGCCGGATGCGGTCGTGTCGACGCAGACATGACGCTCCAGCGCGACGTGGCCGAGGTCGGGCCGGGTCGTAATCAGGGGCAGGATCGGGCCTGAGCGGGCCGCGAGCGCCTCGCCATAGGCGCGGGCGTCGCCGTCGGTGCCCCAGTAAAGGACGCCTGCAAAGCCCTTCAGACCGGCAAGCGCGGCGGGGTCGAGCCGGCCCTTGACCGCGATGGCGTGGCCGCCGAGTGCCTGAATGGCATCGGCCTGCGCCTCCACCGCCTCGGTGCCCGGGCCAAGGCAAAGGAAAGGTGCACGGGCGAGCAGCGTCAGGCGGTTCGATTCGCCGGTCGGACCTGGCAGGTCGATGCGGGCGAGCGCCTCGGTCATCGGTGTGGCCTCGATCGCCGACTGGATGCGGGCGGGGTCTGCCGTGCCGCTGGCGGCACTTGACGAGGCGACAGGAATGGGTGCCTTGAACCGGGCAAGGTATTCCGGCCCGCCGGCCTTTGGCCCGGTGCCTGAAAGCCCCTCGCCCCCGAAGGGTTGCGAGCCGACAACGGCGCCGATCTGGTTGCGGTTGACGTAGATATTGCCGACATGCAGCGCCTCGGTCACTTCCTGAACGCGGTTGTCGATGCGGGTATGGAGGCCGAAGGTCAGGCCATAGCCGGTCGCGTTGATGTCGTCGATGATCTTCGGCAGGTCGTCGGCATCGAAGGTGGCGATGTGCAGGACCGGGCCGAAGATCTCACGCTTCAGATCGGCGATACCCTTCACCCGGATGACGGTCGGGGCGATGAAATGGCCGGTCTTCGGCGTGGAAAGCTGGCGCAGCAGCCTGCCGTCCTTGCGGGCCTTTTCGATATGGGCGCGGATGCCGGCCTCGGCCTCCGCGTCGATGACGGGGCCGACATCGGTGGCAAGATGCCAGGGATCGCCGAGCGTCAGTTCCTCCATCGCGCCGAAGAGCATGTCCGTGAAATGGGCGGCGATGTCTTCCTGCACGTAAAGGCAGCGGAGGGCCGAGCAGCGCTGACCCGCCGACTGGAAGGAAGAGGCGACGATGTCGCGCACGGCCTGTTCCGGCAACGCGGTACTGTCCACGATCATTGCGTTCAGCCCGCCGGTTTCGGCAATGAGCGGCGCGCCCGGGGCGAGATGTTTCGCCATCGCCTTGCGGATCAGAAGCGCGGTTTCGGTCGAGCCGGTGAAGCAGACGCCGTTGACGCGCGGGTCCGATGTCAGCGCCGCTCCGACCGTTGCGCCATCGCCCGGCAGCAGTTGCAGGGCAGAGGCCGGCACCCCCGCCTTGTGCAAGAGCGTCACGGCATGGGCGGCGATCAGCGGCGTCTGTTCCGCCGGTTTGGCAAGAACGGCGTTTCCGGCGGCCAGCGCGGCGGCAATCTGGCCGGTGAAGATGGCGAGCGGGAAGTTCCACGGGCTGATGCAGGTGAAAAGCCCCGCCGGTGCGCCCGGATTTTCCGTTCCACGCGCGGCGTAGTAACGGAGAAAATCGACCGCTTCGCGCAGTTCGGACACGGCATCCATCTGGGTCTTGCCAGCCTCTCGCGCGAGCAGTGCGAAGATCGGCCCGAAATCGGCTTCATAGAGGTCGGCGGCGCGATTGAGGATGTCGGCGCGCTTGGCCGGGCTCGCGTCCCACGGGGTCGCCGCCGCCAGCGCGGTTTCGACATCCGCCGCGCTCGCCTCGGTCACTTGCCCTGTTTTCACGCCGGTCGCGGGATTGGAAACGGGATGTTTCGCCCCACCCTTGACCTTGCCAGCGATGATCGGGACGGCCTCGAATACGGTCTTCGCATGAGCATCGCGTGCCGCGTCGATGCGGGCCAGCGTCTCGGCATCGGTCAGGTCGAAGCCGATGGAATTCGCGCGTTCGGGGGCAAAGATGTCCGGGCCCTTGCGGATGGTCCGGTTTGTCACATTGGGCAGGGCCGCCTCGGTCGCCGTCAGCGGGCAGGCGGCGACGGTTTCCGGGGCGACATCCTCATCGACGATCTGGTTGACGAAGGAGGAGTTGGCACCGTTTTCCAGAAGCCGCCGGACGAGATAGGCAAGCAGGTCGCGATGGGCGCCGACAGGGGCGTAGATGCGGCAGCGGGTCTTTTCCGCCCTGAGGACGATGTCATGGAGTCGCTCGCCCATGCCGTGAAGGCGCTGAAATTCGAATGGCGCTTCGCCGGCCATGTCGAGCACGGCGGCAACCGTGTGGGCATTGTGGGTGGCGAATTGCGGATAGATGCGGTCGGTCATGCCGAGCAGTTTTCGCGCGTTCGAGACATAGCTCACATCGGTCGATTCCTTGCGGGTGAAGACCGGAAAGTCGGCCAACCCCAGGACCTGTGCCCGCTTGATTTCGGCGTCCCAATAGGCGCCCTTCACCAGCCGCACCATGATCTTGCGGTCGAGCCTTGTCGCGAGCGCGTAGAGCCAGTCGATGACTGGGGTGGCGCGGCGGCCATAGGCCTGCACGACGATGCCGAAGCCGTCCCATCCGGCCAGATGGTCGTCGGCAAGAACGGCCTCGATCACCTTCAGCGAAAGGGTCAGGCGGTCTGCCTCTTCCGCGTCGATATTGAAACCCATGCGCGCCTTTGCCGCCTGCCGGGCAAGGTCGCGGACGACTGGCACCAGTTCAGCCATCACGCGCGCCTCTTGCGCGACCTCGTAGCGGGGATGAAGTGCTGAAAGCTTGACCGAAATGCCGGGATTGTCGCGGATGTCGTCGCTGGTCGCGGCGGCGGCGATGGCGGCGATGGCCCGGGAATAGGACTGGGCGTAGCGTTCGGCATCCTCGGCGGTCTTTGCCGCTTCGCCCAGCATGTCGTACGAATAGGTGTAGCCCTGCGCCTCCATTTTCGCGGCGCGTTCCATCGCGGCGTTGATGGTTTCGCCGAGAACGAACTGGCGGCCCATCTCCTTCATGGCCTGCCGCACGGCGCGGCGGATGACCGGCTCGCCCAGTCGTTTCATCGCGCCGCGCAAGTGGCCGACGATGCCGGGTTCGCGGTCTTCCAGCACCTTGCCGGTCAGCATCAGGGCCCAGGTCGAGGCGTTGACGAGCGAGGAGGCGGAGTGACCCAGATGCTTGCCCCAGTCCGAGGGCGCGATCTTGTCCTCGATCAGGGCATCCATCGTGTCGGCATCAGGCACGCGCAACAGCGCCTCGGCAAGACACATGAGCGCGATGCCCTCTTCGGTCGAAAGCCCGTATTCGGCGAGGAAGACCTCCATCAGGCCGGGCCGCACATCGGCGCGAATCTGACGAACAAGCGCCGCGCCCTTGGCCACGATGCGGTCGCGCGCGGCACGGTCTAGCCTCGCATCGGCGATGAGCCGGGTCAGAAGTCCCGCCTCGTCAGCCAGGGTTCCGGTTTGAATGGCGGTCCAGTGCGTGTTCATGAGATGCCCCCTTCGATCCGCCCATGATACCGCTTGTCGTGAAGTCTGTTTTCCTGAAATACTGAATTGGCTAGGCAAATAGGCTATTTTGGGGATGAGTTTCATGCAGGACGGACTGCCGGACATCGACCGCTTCGATGCCGCGATTCTCAGGGCGCTGGCGGCCGATGGTCGCCTGCCTGTCACGGAACTCGCGCGGCGGATCGGGTTGACGAAGACGCCGACGCAGGCGCGCGTGAAGCGGCTGGAGGAAGCGGGCGTGATCTCGGGCTATCGCGCGGTTCTAGATCCGGTGCGGATGGGCAAGGCCCATATCGCCTTTGTGGAGGCGCGACTGTCGGACACGCGCGAGGCAGCGCTTCAGGCCTTCAACAAGGCGGCGCGCGCAACGCCGGAAATCGAGGAATGCCACATGATCGCGGGCGGGTTCGACTACCTTATCAAGGTGCGGACAAGCGACATCGCGGAATATCGCCGGGTCATGGCCGAACGGATATCGACATTGCCGCATGTGGCCTCCACTTCGACTTATGTGGCGATGGAGACGGTGAAGGAAACCGGGCTTTGACGGCGAGGGGCGGGGTCACTATAGCTCAACCCCGCGTGGCCGCTTGCTGGAACCGGTAGACAGACCGGACTTAAAATCCGAGGCCTTCGGGCGTGTGGGTTCGAGTCCCACAGCGGCCACCACCCCCACACCAGCGTCCCGGACCCGCAGGTTTCGGGCTGGACGCAGGGCCGGGCATTGCCGTTAATGGGGATAGGCATCGGCATGAAGGTCACGGCATGGATTTCGACTACAGCGACAAGGTGGAGGCCCTGCGCGTGCGGCTCTCGGCCTTCATGGCCGACCATGTCATCCCTGCCGAACCGGTTTTTCGCGCAGAGGTCGCCTCGCGGCGATGGCGGACCCCGCCGATTGTCGAGGCTCTGAAGGAAAAGGCCCGTCAGGCCGGGCTCTGGAACCTTTTTCTGCCACCGGCGCATGGCGGCACACTCAGCAACCTCGAATATGCGCCACTGGCCGAAATCATGGGCCGGGTCTGGTGGGCGGCTGAGGTCTTCAACTGCAACGCGCCCGATACCGGCAATATGGAGACACTGGCGCTTTACGGCACCGCGGCGCAAAAGGCCGAGTGGCTGGCGCCGCTTCTTGCCGGGACCATCCGGTCCGGGTTCGCCATGACGGAACCGGATGTCGCCTCGTCCGACGCGACCAACATCCGCTGCGAGATACGGCGCGAGGGCGGTGACTATGTGATCCGGGGGCGGAAGTGGTTCACCACGGGGGCAATGCGTGAAACCTGCGCATTGCTGATCGTCATGGGCAAGACCGACCCGGAGAACCCCGACCGCCACGCCCAGCAAAGCATGGTGCTGGTGCCGCGCGACACCCCCGGGGTCCGGATCGTGGGGCAGTCGACTACGCTTGGCTACGACGATGCCCCATTCGGCGAGGCGGAGATTGTCTTTGACGATGCCCGTGTGCCTGTCGCCAACATCCTTCTGGGCGAGGGCAGGGGGTTCGAGGTGGCGCAGGGCCGGCTCGGGCCCGGGCGTATCCATCACTGCATGCGGCTTATCGGCGGGGCGGCGCGGGCGCTTGAACTGATGCTCGACCGGGTGGAGGAGCGCACGACGTTCGGGCGCAAGCTTTCAGAACATCAGTCAGTGCGTGAGGACATCGCGCGAAGCTGGTGCGAGATCGAACAGGCACGGCTCCTGACGCTGAAGGCGGCGGCAAAGATCGACCGGGAAGGTACGAAGGCGGCGCGCGACCTGATCGCCGCCATCAAGATCGTCGCGCCGTCGATGGCGCAGGTCGTCATCGACCGGGCGATGCAGGTTCATGGTGCAAAGGGGCTGACCGGGGACTTGCCGCTTGCGGAACTTTTCAACTACGCGCGCCAGATCAGGCTGGCCGATGGCCCCGATCAGGTACACATGATGGCACTCGGCCGGCAACTGGTAAGCGACAGGCTTGCCACAAGGGCGGCGCAGAATAAATGACCGAAGACTGGGATACGGGTCAGCTTGGCCGGTATCTTGCGGCGCATGTGCCCGGGTTTCGCGACCTTCGCGGCGTGCAGAAGTTTGACGGCGGACAGTCGAACCCGACATATCTTCTGACCGCTGGCAGCGGGCTTTACGTGCTCAGGCGCAAGCCGTCCGGCGTGCTTCTCAAATCCGCCCATGCGGTGGACCGAGAATTCCGGGTGATCGCGGCGCTGGCGGGCACCGCGGTTCCTGTGCCCGAGACCTTGCATCTGTGCGAGGACCCGGATGTCATGGGTGCGGCCTTCTACGTGATGTCCTTCGTGCGCGGCCGGACCTTGTGGGACCCCTCGCTGCCCGACGCCGACGTTGCCGCCCGCGGCGCGATCTATGACGAGATGAACCGCGTCCTTGCGGCGATTCACGGTGTCGACATTGTCGCCGCCGGCCTTGCTGATTTCGGCAAGCCGGGAAACTACTTCGAACGGCAGTTCACGCGCTGGACCGGCCAGTACCGGTTGTCCGAAACCGGCCCTATCCCGGCGATGGAGGCGGTGATCCGCTGGCTTGGCGACAATATGGTCGCCGATGACGGCCGGGTCGCGCTGGTCCATGGGGACTACCGGCTCGACAACTTTCTTTTCGCGCCGGAAGGTACCGGTATCGTCGCCGTGCTCGACTGGGAGCTTTCGACGCTTGGTCATCCTTTCGCCGATCTCGCCTATCAATGTGCGCTTTGGCGCATGCCGCCCGATGCCGCCTTGCGCGGACTTGGCGGCGTGGACCGAAAACGGCTCGGCATACCGGAAGAGGCCGACTATGTCGCGCGGTACTGCGCGCGCACGGGCATCGCCGGGATCGACAACTGGCCCTTCTACCTCGCCTTCAGCCTCTTCCGGATGGCCGCAATCGTGCAGGGCGTCAAGAAACGGGCGCTCGACGGCAATGCGGCCAGCGGGCGGGCATTAGCCGTCGGTGCGCTGGCCGAGCCGCTGGCGCAACTTGCCGCCGATCTGATCGACGGGCGGCATCCGCGACATGTCTGAAACGATCAGGTGGCACGCGGTTTGGCACGCAGCGTCGGTTCAGCGACGGTCGGGTCATCGGGCCAGGGGTGTTTCGGATACTGGCCGCGCATATCCTTGCGGACATCCGCATAGGACGTCGCCCAGAACCCCGGCAGGTCGAGCGTCACCTGCACCGGCCGTTGCGCTGGCGACAGAAGCGTGATGCGGAGCGGAAGGGATCGTGGCCCGATGGTCGGGTGCCGGGTGACGCCGAAGAGTTCCTGAAGACGTAGCGCGACGGCGGGGTGATCGCCGTCATAGTCGATTGGCACACGCCGCCCGAGGGGCGTTTCGAAATGTGGCGGCGCAAGCCGGTCGAGCCGCGCCATGCCATCCCAGCCGAGGATGCCGCGAAACGTATCGGCAAGATCGAGCGCCTTGAGGTCGGCCTCGCTGCGCTTGCCCGCCAGTGCGGGCAGAAGCCAGTCGTCGTTGGCAAGGATCGCCTCGTCGCTCAGGTCGGGTAGATCATCCGCGCCCTCGCCGCGCAGAAGATTGACCCGGGCGCGTAAGCGCCGGGCGGCATCGCTGATTGGCAGGCCGATCTGGCGCAGGCCGTCGCGGGCTGCTTTTGCGAGCGCCTCGGGCGGCGCGTCCGTCCATATCCGGTCGGCCAGGACAAGGGCGCCGAAACATTCGCGCTGGCGGGCGACGACCCGGCCATCCCGGCGGGACCATTCACAGGTATCGCGCCAGACGATGCGGTCGGCGTAAAGGCGGCGAAGGGCGACCTCATCGAAGTCGATGGCCTGCCGAACCTTCGCCTCGCGGGCATCGCCGTCGAGATCGGTCGCCACGATCAGCCGGCTTCGCCCAAGCGGGTCGCCTTCGGGAAGAATTGCGCCCTTGCCGCCCGACAGGACGTAGCGCGGGCTGTCGCCGCTGCGGCGCAGCCCGATCCGGTCGGGATAGGCTAGTGCCGCCATCTCGGAGACGTCAAAGTCAGCCGAAACGGGCCGGACCAAACGGGTAAGTCGTGCAGCTTCGGCACGGATGCGCTCGACCGTGCCCCGATCCACATCGTGCCCGTTCGGGTTGCGAAGGGCGTCGAGCCGCAGCCTCAGGCTGGTTCCGGCGCCCCGCAGCGGGTCCCGTTCGGCCAGAAGGGCGGCAAGCGGAGCGGCCGGGGGACCGGCGGTCAGGAGCATGTGGCCCAGACGGGGATGAAGCGGCAATTGGGCCAGCGCGCGGCCATGGTCGGTGATCCGCGCCGACCCGTCAAGCGCGCCGAGATCGCCAAGGAGCGCCCGGGCCTCTGCCAGCGCCGGGCCGGGAGGCGGTGTCAGGAAGGCAAGCCCGCTGCCATCGCTGCCCCATAGCGCCAGTTCGAGCGCCAGAGCCGCAAGATCGGCGGCGGCGATTTCCGGCGGCGGAAAGGCCGCCATGCCGCCTTCCTCGCCTCTCGTCCAGAAACGGTAGCAGATGCCTGGCGCGACCCGTCCGGCGCGGCCCCGCCGCTGTTCCGCCTCGGCCCGGGTTACCCGCTCGGTCACGAGCCGGGACATGCCAGAATTGGGATCGAAGCGCGCCCGCCGCGCCCGGCCGCCATCCACGACCACGCGGATGTCTTCGATGGTGAGAGAGGTTTCGGCGATTGATGTGGTAAGGACGAGCTTGCGGCCGGTCGCGGCCGGCATAATCGCGTCGCGCTGCGCGCCGAAAGGCATGGCACCGTAGAGGGGCCGGATCGCAATCTCCGATGGCAGGCGGGGACGAAGCAGGGCCTCGACCCGGCGGATTTCGCCTTCGCCGGGCAGAAAGGCGAGTATCCCCCCCTCGGTTTCGGCCACTGCATCTGCGATCAGCGCGGCCACGGCTGCCTCGTAGCGCAGCGAGGCATCGGGGCTTTGGCGAAGCCATCGGGTTTCGACCGGATAGGCGCGCCCTTCCGAAAGGATGACGAGCGCTTCATCAAGCAGTCCGGACACAGGGCCAGCGTCGAGCGTTGCCGACATCACGATGATCCGCAGATCGGGCCGGAGGGCCTGACGCACTTCCCAGGCGAGCGCGAGCCCGAGATCGGCATTGAGCGATCGTTCGTGAAATTCGTCGAAGACAAGACAGCCGATACCCGGCAGTTCTGGGTCGGATTGCAGCATCCGTGTCAGGATGCCTTCGGTCACGACCTCGATCCGCGTTGCGGCCGACACGCGCGCCTCGCCCCGGATGCGGTAACCCACCGTCCTGCCGATATCTTCGCCGAGCGACTGGGCCATGCGTTCGGCCGCGGCTCGGGCGGCAAGGCGGCGCGGTTCCAGCATCACGATGCGACCCGAGGTCAGGCCCGCGTCGCGTATGGCCAGCGGGACGCGCGTCGTCTTGCCCGCGCCGGGTGGCGCCACAAGCACGGCGCGACCGTCACCCGCAAGTGCGGCGATCAGCGCGGGAAGCGCATCCTCTATAGGCAGCCAGTCGGTCACGGCAGCGGTTATCGCCGTTTCAGCCGGCCTTTGCCATAGAGTGTATCCATCACGATTTCCTCGGCGCGGAGCATGCCCTCGCCGGTCCGCCGATAGATCAGGCGGAACGGAAAGCGCTGTTTTTCCGCCATCTCATGCGCGGCAAAGCCGGCGAGACGGCGATATTCGCCGATGCAGACGACGCTGTCGCCATCCGGTTTCGGCTGCGACAGGACAACCTGACTGCGGCGGCGGCCGTCGAACATGTAAAGGTGAAGCTTGCAGGCCTCGGCCTCCGGCGTGTCGCGCAGGGCGGCGTAAAGCGCCGTCAGCGGGTCGACGGTGCCGCCTTGAGTTGCGGGATCCACATCGGTGTCGAACGCCGCGCGGGGCGGGTCATAGGCCGTGACCTGCGGCACGCCGTCGGCATAGGCCATGACCGATTTCGACCGGCGCTTGCCTGTATCGGCATCCTCCTCATACCGATCGGGTACGAACTTTCCAGTGCGGACGGTGCCGTTCGCGCGGGCGTCATAGCGCACCTTGCGGACAAGCGCGACGAGGCCGCCGCTTTTCAGGACGCCTGTCGCGGCATAGCTCTGGCCGTCGCTCTGGCCCTCAAGTGTCAGGGAGCCGGCATAAATGCCCTTGAGGGAAAGGTTGAAGACGGCGCTGTCGGTCTGTTCGGCACCTGCTGGCAGGACCGCCAGCGCGATGGCCAGGACAGAGGCGGCCATGCCACGGAAGGTAATCGTCATCACACTGCTCATGTTTTATGCCCGTTGCTCTGGACATGGATGGCAGGGAGGAGGCAAGAAAACCCCAACAAGGTCAATTCACATGACCGTAGCTTAAGCGAAAGGCCGCCGGTTTCGTAACATGGATGTCACCGAACTCGCGAACCGGTTGCGGCAGGGGGAGCGCCGCGCCCTTGCCCGCGCGATCACGCTGGTCGAAAGCGGGCGGGCCGACCACCGGGCGGCGGCGGGCGACCTGTTGTCCAAACTGGCGGAAGGCGGCGCGCGCGAGGCATTGCGCATCGGTCTGTCCGGCACGCCGGGCGTAGGGAAGTCGAGCTTCATCGAAGCCTTCGGGCTGATGCTGACGGGGCAGGGGCTGAAGGTCGCGGTTCTCGCCGTGGACCCGTCCTCCGCTCGCTCCGGCGGCTCGATCCTTGGCGACAAGACCCGGATGGAGGGGCTGGCCCGGGACCCGTGTGCCTTCATCCGGCCCTCGCCAAGCCAGACGGAACTTGGCGGCGTGGCGCGGCGTACCCGCGAGGCTGTGGTACTTTGCGAGGCGGCGGGTTTCGACGTGGTCGTGATCGAGACGGTCGGGGTGGGGCAATCCGAAACGCTGGTGGCCGAAATGGCCGATCTCTTCGTCCTGCTGATCGCGCCGGCCGGCGGTGACGAGTTGCAGGGTGTGAAGCGCGGGATCATGGAAATCGCCGACCTCATCCTTGTGAACAAGGCCGATGGCGCGCTGAAGGCGGCAGCGACGCGGACCTGTGCCGACTATGCCGGGGCGCTGAGGCTTCTGCGCAAACGGGCGCAGGATCCGGAGGGCTTTCCCAAGGCGCTGTGTATATCGGCGCTGGAACGCGACGGGCTCGACCGCGCCTGGGCGGAGATGCAGGCGCTTGCGGACTGGCGGCGGCAAGAGGGGCATTTTGCCCGACGCCGGTCCGAGCAGGCACGCGGCTGGTTCGAGGCGGAAGTGCGGGCGGGACTTTTGGCGCGGATCGCCGGCGATCCGGATCTGAAGGCGCGGAAGGAGGAACTCGGCCGCGCGGTCGCCGACGGCCGCGCCGCGCCGGGGCCGGCGGCGGCGGCGCTTCTTGCCGAACTCGACCGCTGATCAATAGGAGGCGCGGTTCCCGCGCCACGCCTTCACTTGCGCGCCCTTGCGGGCGCGGTTGCCTCCGGCGGAGGTATTTCGGGCAAGATGAAATGCGTGTCCGAAGGTGTGTCCTGCCCGTCCTGTCAGGGCGCGGTTCGAGGGTTCAGCCCGGGATGCGGACGGGTTGGCCATGTGGCGTGGCCAGATAGGCGTCATGCCAGAGATCGCGTATCGCGAGGCGATCCGGTGCGGAGGCGATACCGAGACGGTCGAGGAGCGCCTCAAGCGTTTCGAGCCAGGCGTGGTAGTAATCCTCGCCGCCGTCGAGCGGCCGGCCCCGGCCATGTGCCGCGAGCGTCTTGCCGAAGGCCTCTGTCCAGTCGGGCCAGGAAAAGTGCCCTGCCTCTGACAGGGCCACGGTCAGCGCGAAAAGATCGGCCTGCCAGGGCGCGTCGAAGCGGGCGGGTTCGTCCGGGCGGTTCATGCCGGTTCGAGATAGCTTTGCCAGAGATCGGCGGTGACCTCGTCTCCGGGATGTTCTGCGTGGCCCCAGAGATCGGCGGCGGCAAAGGCGACGGTGTAGAGCGGTTCGGGCGCCTCGCCGAGGCCATGGGCGTTCATGTCGGGAAAGACATGGGCGCCGTGGCTGAGAACGATGCGGCCGGTATGGCCGGCGAGGTAGGCCGGCAGGCGGGTGTGGCCGCCATCGACGGCGGCGTTGCGGGCAGGCAGGCGGGTGCGCACCCTGTCGCCGGGGGTGAATTGGCCGGCGCGTCCCTTGCGGGCATAGGGGACATGGCGGGCAAAGGTTTCGGCGACGGCTTCGGGCGGCAGCCGACGGGGATGGGGCAGGGCCGTTTCAGCCATGCCGCCAGCGATTTCCGCCGGGGTGACGAGGCTACGGGCGACAAGCAGGTTGGCGAGCGCCGCGAGCCATTTTTCGTAATAACTGAAGCGGGTGTAGTCCTTCGCGGGCAGGCTTTCGCGGGCATGGCGGGACATGTCGATATTCCATTCGCCAAGCGCGCCGGCGGCCAGGGTCAGCGCCAATGCCCGTCCGTGCCATTCCGTCTCGATCAGGGGCGTGTTCGGGTCGGACGCGACCGGTCCGTCGCCGTACCGCCCGCCCATGTCATGGACGCGCGTCACGGGGCGTCACCGGGTTTCCGCGCGAGCGCGGTGCCGATCATCGCGTCGCGGCTGACAAGTGCGGCCAGGGCCTCCGAGGTCATGCCTTCGGTACCGGCCGGCCGCATGGGAATGACGAGATATCGGACTTCGGCCGTCGAATCCCAGACGCGGATCGACTGGCCCTCCGGCAACTCCGTGCCGAATTCGGCCAGAACCTTGCGCGGTTCCCGTACGGCGCGGGCGCGATAGGCATCGGACTTGTACCAGCCGGGCGGGATGCCGAGGAGCGGCCAAGGGTAACAGGAGCAAAGCGTGCAGACGACGAGATTGTGGATCTCGGGCGTGTTCTCGACGGCGACGACATGTTCGCCCTGACGGCCGGTGATGCCCATGGTGGCGACGGCGGCGCTGGCGTCCCGTCGAAGCGCGTCGAGGAAAGCGGGATCGGTCCAGGCACGGGCCACGACGCGCGCGCCGATTTGCGGGCCGATCCGGTTTTCGTAAAGGTCGATGATGGCGTCGAGCGTGGCAGGATCGACAAGACCCTTGCGGGTCAGGATCGTCTCGAGCGCCTTGACGCGAAGCGCCGGTTCCGGCGGCAGAAGGCTGTGCGCGTGGTCGGAATGATCATGTGGCATGGCCGGAAGATGCTCCGGCAGGTGGCGGTTGTCCAGTCCGAAGCGGTGCGGTGGGCCCGAGCCCCGCGAAGCCGTTCGTCCTGTCTTGCGTTTCGCGGTGGCTTCGTCGGGTCCGCTCTGGTTGCCAGGTCGCGGATTGCATACGGCGGTATACCATTAAGGTACAGAAAACATTGAGTTTTATCTTTCCTTTGGTCGCCGGTTCATCTAGGGTCCCGGCCAGTTTCATTTCGCGCGCACCGGACAAACGCCATGACCCCGATTGACGATCATCCGCTGCGTTATTCGCTTGCCAATGAGTTGCATGCGCGTCCGTCGCCGTCGTTGCCGGTGCCGTGCAACACGGTCTATCTGGCGCTGAAGCAGCCCGTCGGTGCGGCCAATCGCGACAGGGCGGCGGAGCGGGCGCATCTTGTCGCCCTGCTCGACCGGTTCGGCGCTGGCCATCCGGTTCCCGAGGCGACCCATTTCGAGGCCCGGATCGGTCGCTACGACCTGAAATGGGAAAGCCATACGGAATTTGTCACGCTGTCGGCCTTCGGAACGGCAGGCGCCGGAAAGCCCTTCGACCAAAGCGAGCTTGACGTTTTTCCTGCCGACTGGCTGGCCGCTGCACCGGGCAAGCGGATCGCCGCCATCATGGTACGCGTCGAGCCGCTGCCGGAGGCAATCGACGAGATCGAGGCAAAGATGAAGGCCTGGTTCGTGACCGAGAGCCTTGCCTGTTCCTGGGTCATGGACAAGGCCGCCGTCATCGCCGGCGATTTCCGCATTGATCCGTCGGGCCAGATGCGGTTCGCGGTTTTCGTGCGGCCGGGAACCGGGCAGCGCCGGGTCGGCCGGATCGTGCAGCGACTTTGCGAGATCGAGACCTATCGGGCGATGTCGATGCTGGGTCTCGGGCGCGCGCGCGATCTCAGTTCGCGGCTGAATGCGCTCGATACCCAGCTTTCGGATCTCGTGGTCGCTCTCAGGGACGAAAGCTGCCCTGCCGAAGAGACGCTGCACGCGCTCTTGCGGATTTCGTCGGATCTGGAGGTGCTGGCCGTGCAGCACTCATTCCGGTTCGGGGCCACGGGAGCCTATGAGACGATCGTCAACCAGCGGATCGAGGTCATGGGGGAGGCCCGTTTCGAAGGGCGGCAGACCTTTGGCGAGTTCATGACGCGGCGCTACGATCCGGCGATGCGGACCGTGAAATCGGCCGAGCGGCGGCTTGAGCAGATGGCGCTGCGCGCCGAGCGGGCCGGCGATTTGCTGCGCACCCGTGTCGATGTCGAACGGTCGGCGCAGAACCAGCAGCTCCTGTCCTCCATGGACCGCCGGGCCGATCTGGCGCTGAGGCTGCAGCACACTGTCGAAGGGCTTTCGGTGGTGGCGGTCAGCTATTACGCGGTCAATCTTGCCGCCTACCTCCTCGCCCCTGTGGCCGAGGGGCTGCATCTGCCGAAGACCTATCTGACAGCGGCGCTGGTGCCAGTGCTGCTGGCGGCTGTGTGGCTGTTGATCCGCCGGATCCGGAACGGCATGCATTAGCCCGTTCCCGGCACCGGCCCGGCTTGACCAAATGCCATCGGCGCGGCAGTGTCGCGCCGATCTGGCTGGCCAAAGGCCTGCGGATGCGGGGCATTTCACAGGGCGGCCATGAGAGATATCGGTGCGGCGCGGGCTATTCTGGAGCGGCTGATCGCCTTTCCGACAGTATCCAGCGAAAGCAATCTGGACCTGATCGACTGGGTCGAGGATTACCTTGCCGGTCATGGCGTCGCTGCGCATCGTGTCTACAACGCCGAAGGGACCAAGGCCAATCTCTATGCGAGTGTCGGCCCGGCAGTACCCGGCGGGGTCGTTCTTTCCGGTCATACCGATGTGGTTCCGGTTGCGGGGCAGGACTGGAGCAGCGATCCCTTCATGCTTTGCGAACGGGACGGGCGACTTTACGGACGCGGGACCTGCGACATGAAGGGGTTCGACGCGCTCGCGCTTGCCGCCGTGCCAATGGCGCTGCGGGCGGGGGTGAAGCGGCCGTTGCAGATCGCACTTTCCTATGACGAGGAAATCGCCTGCGAAGGCTGCGTCAGCATGGTTGCGGAAATGGCTGCGCGGCTGCCGCGCGCCAGCGCCGTGATCGTTGGCGAGCCGAGCCGGATGAAGGTGGTCACCGGCCACAAGGGAACCAGCGGCTTTACCGTGCATGTCCGGGGCCACGAGGTGCATTCGGCGATGATGCACCGCGGCGTGAATGCGATCATGGAGGCCGCGCGGCTGATTGACTGGGCCAATGCACAGAATGCCAGGGTTGCTGCTGCGGTGCCGGGGGTGCTGGCCGCGGCCTTTGATCCGCCATGGACAACCACCCATGTGGGGTTGATCGAAGGCGGCACGGCTTGCAACATCACGGCCGGGGATTGCCGGTTCGGCATCGACTTTCGTGTCGTCCCCGGCGAGACGACGGCGGAATGGGACGGTGCGTTCAGCGAATTCGCAGCCGCGGTCGAGGCCGGGATGAAGGCTGTGGCACCGGATGCCGGCATCACGCTTAAGCGCGATTTCAATGTGCCGCCTCTGGTGCCGGAAACGACGGGCGCGGCCGAAAGCCTCGCGCGCCGTCTGACAGGGGATAATGCCGTTTCAGTGGTCAGCTACGCGACCGAGGCCGGGCAGTTTCAGAGCCATGGCTATTCGGCGGTCGTTTGCGGACCCGGCGACATCGCGCAGGCGCATCAGGCCGACGAATACATCGAGATGTCGGAGTTCGCGGCAGGCATGGCCTTCATGGAACGTCTGGTGGAGGATTTGGCGCGATGACCGGATTTCCGATCTCGGCATCCAGCCCCGTGGAATTCTCGTCACCTTTGCCCAAAGCCTGCGATGTTGTCGTCATCGGTGGCGGGATCATCGGGGTGATGACGGTTTGGTTTCTGGCACGGGCAGGGGTCAAGGTGACGCTGTGCGAAAAGGGCCGGATCGCGGGCGAACAGTCGTCGCGCAACTGGGGCTGGATCCGCAAGCAGGGCCGCGACCCGGCCGAGTTGCCGATCATGATCGAGAGCCTCGATATCTGGCGCAGGCTGGAGACCGAGGCAGGTGCGGATCTCGGGTTTCGGGAAACGGGTGTCCTTTACCTTGCCAACGGGCCGAAAGACATCGCCGATTTCGAGGCGTGGATGGAACATGCCCGTGCCCATGGGCTCGACACGAGGATGCTGACGCAGGGCGAACTGGAGGCGATGCTGCCGAACCAGGCAGGCTGGCCGGGCGCGATCTGGACCGCGTCGGACGCCCGCGCCGAACCTTGGGTCGCCGTGCCGGCACTCGCCCGGGCGGCGGCAGGCAAAGGCGTGGTGATCGCTGAAAACTGTGCCGTCCGCACGCTCGACATCGCCGGGGGGCGGGTCGTCGGGGTCATGACCGAGCAGGGTCGTATCGCCGCCGACAGGGTTGTGCTGGCCGGGGGGGCGTGGTCATCGCTTCTGGCGCGGCGGCATGGGCTTGGCCTGCCGCAATTGTCGGTGCGCGCCACCGTGTCGGCCACGGTGCCGGTGGCAGAGGTCTTCGCAGGCGCCGCGGCGGACAGCCATTTCGCATTCCGGCGGCGGGCCGATGGCGGCTACACGCTGACGCCCGGCGCGTTTCATGAGTTTTTCATTGGACCCGATGCCTTTCGCCACCTGCATGTCTTCTGGCCGCAGATTCGTAAGGATATGTCGTCGACAAAGATGCTGCCGATGGCCCCGAAGGACTATCCTGATGCTTGGGGGACAGCCCGACGCTGGGCAGCGGATCGGCAAAGCCCGTTTGAGCGGATGCGTATCTTGAATCCGACGCCGAACCTGGCGGTAATCGAACGCATCCGCGACCAGTTCGCCGCCGCCTTTCCCGCGGTCGGCCGACCGGCCATCGCATCGGCCTGGGCCGGCATGATCGACACGATGCCCGATGTCGTGCCCGTCATCGACCACGCCGCGGGGCTGCCGGGTCTGACGATCGCGACGGGGCTGTCCGGTCATGGCTTCGGCATCGGTCCCGGCGTCGGCCGTGTGGTGGCTGATCTCGTCCAGGGCCGCACGACACGGCACGATCTGTCCCGGTTCCGCCTGTCGCGCTTCACCGACGGTTCGCCCATTCGCCCGGGGCCGTCGCTCTGACCCGGATCAGAGCTTGTCGCGCATCGAATACCAGAGCATCGCCGCGACAAGGAGCGGCCAGCGCAGGGCCACACCACCGGGGAAGCGGGGCGTCGGGATGGCGGACATGAGGTCGAAGCGTTCGGCATGCCCGGCGATTGCCTCGGCCGCGAGCTTGCCCGCCATTGTCGCCATGGCCACGCCGTGGCCGGAATAGCCGGATGCAGACAGGATATTGCCGCGCAGCATCGCGAAATGCGGCATCCGGTTCATGGTGATGGCAAGCGTGCCGCCCCAGGCATGCGTTATCTTTGCCTTTGCCAGCTGGGGAAAAATCTCCAGCATGGGTTTGCGGACAAGTGCGGCAATATCCTTAGGAAAGCGGTAGCCGTAGCTTTCCGCGCCGCCGAAGAGAAGCCGGTGGTCGTCCGAAAAGCGGAAGTAGTTCACGACAAATTTCGTGTCGGCCACCGCATGGTTGTTGCGGATGAAGGTTTCCTGCACCTCCGGCGACATCGGTTCGGTTGCAACGATGTAGTTGTTGATCGGCATGACCCGCGCGGCGACCTGAGGGTCGAGGCCGCCGAGATAGCCGTTACAGGCCAGAACGACATGCCGGGCGCTGATGCGGGCCTTTTGGGTGACGACGACCGCCGGGTCGCCGGGCTCGATCCGCGTGACGCGGGTCTTTTCGTGGATACGCACGCCTTTGCCGGCCGCGCCATAGGCTAGCCCGAAGGCATAGCGCAGCGGATGCAGATGGCCGCCCCCCATGTCGATGTTGCCGCCGTGATAGGCCGGCGATCCGACCATGTGACGCATTTCCTCGCGGTCGAAGACATGGATCTGCGTGTAGTCATAGTCCCGCGCCAGCTTTTCCGCATAGGCGCGGACATGGGGCAGGAACCGCGCGCGGTGGCAGGCATGGATGATGCCCGGGGTGAATTCCGAGGATGGTGCGTAGATACCGGCAAGCGTCCGTGTCAGCGCCACGGATTCCCGTGCCAGCTGCCAGAGCGCGTGCGCGCGCGTCTGGCCGACCATCGCTTCCAGTTCCTCCTGATCGAGCCGGTGGCCGGTACCGACCTGCCCGCCGTTCCGGCCCGACGCGCCCCAGCCGACCCGGTTCGCATCGAGCAGGATCACGTCAAAGCCGCGATCGGCCAGATGCAGAGCCGCCGACAGGCCGGTAAAGCCCGCGCCAACTACGCAGACATCGCAGCTAAGTGCCCCCACCGCCTCTAGATAGGGAACCAGAGGTTCGGCGCTCGCGGCATACCAGGATGCCGGGTAGGCGCCGATCTGATCGTTGGCGGTGAGGATATCCATCCGCTCAGGCGGCCTTCAGCATGCCATCCGCTTTCAGCGACGCATAGGTTTCGTCCAGCGACTTCGTCGCGCGTCCGATGAAGACATCAATCTCGCCCGGTGTGATGACCAGCGGCGGCGAAATGATCATGCGGTCGCCGACATGGCGCATTACGAGGTTGTTGGCAAAGCAGCGTTCGCGGCAACGATAGCCGACGGTGCCAGCCTCGGACGCGAAGGCGGCGCGGGTTTCCTTGTTCGGGGTCAGCGCGATGGAGCCCATGAGGCCGATCAGCCGCGCCTCGCCCACCAGCGGGTGATCGGCCAGCGCGTTCCAACGTTCGGCCAGATAGGGATGGGCCACATTGCGGACATGGTCGAGGATGTTTTCCTCTTCCATGATCTCAAGATTGCGAAGCGCGACGGCCGCAGCGACCGGGTGGCCGCAATAGGTATAGCCGTGGTTAAAGTCCTCGCCCGAATTGGCGACCGTATTGTAGACCTCGTCGCAGATGATCGAACCGCCGATGGGCGCGTAGCCGGAGCTGAGGCCCTTGGCGATGGTCATGATGTGCGGCTTGATGCCGAGCGTCTGGCTGCCGAACCAGTTGCCGGTGCGGCCAAAGCCGGTGATGACCTCGTCGGCGATCAGGAGGATGCCGTACTTGTCGCAGATGCGCTGGATTTCCGGCCAGTAGGTCGAGGGCGGAATGACCACGCCGCCGGCACCCTGCACCGGCTCGCCGATGAAGGCGGCCACGCGGTCCACACCCAATTCCTTGATCTTTTCCTCAAGCTCGCGGGCGCGGATAAGGCCGAATTCCTCAGGTGTCATATCGCCGCCTTCGGCGTACCAGTGGGGTTGGCCGATATGAACGATATTCGGGATCGGCAGGCCACCCTGCGCATGGATACCCGCCATGCCGCCCAGCGAACCGCCACCCATGGTGGAGCCGTGATAGCCGTTATGCCGCGCGATGATGATGTTCTTTTCCGGCTTGCCCTTCACTTCCCAGTAGCGGCGGACGAGGCGGATATTGGTGTCATTCGCCTCTGAGCCCGAACCGGCGTAGAAAAGATGGTTCAGATCGCCCGGCGCCAGTTCAGCGACCTTGGCGGCAAGTGCGATGGCGGGCACATGGCTCGTCTGGAAGAAAGTGTTGTAGTAGCACAGCTCCTCCATCTGACGGGCGGCAACCTCGGCCAGGTCCTTGCGGCCATAGCCGAGGTTCACACACCAAAGCCCGGCCATGCCGTCGAGAATTTCCTGCCCTTCGCTGTCGGTCAGCCAGACACCCTTGCCGCGCGTGATGATGCGTGCCCCCTTCTTGGCCAGGGCCGCGTCTTCGGTGAAGGGGTGCATGTGATGGGCGGCGTCGAGGGCCTGCAATTCCTTCGTGGGCAGGTGATTGGTGATCTGGGTCATGGCGTGTCCAATGTCTGAGGCCGGTCCCGGCCGCCGGTGGGCGAAACCTTACCGGCATCGGGCGGGAATGAAGAAGGTTGCCGCCAGCGAATCCGTCTTGGTCGCGGGCGGTCCTGATGCGCTCAGGATATGATCAAAACGGCGATTGTCAATGGAATTTGATCAAACGTTTGCAGGACTCATTGAGAGCCGCACCTGATCGATTCCCTGTTCGATGTCTTCCGCGATGGCGCGCGACAAGGCCGCCGCATCTCCTGCCCGCATCGCTGCCAGCGCCTCTTCATGGCGGTCCGGCAGGCTGGAGGTTCCGAATCGGCCGCAGACAACCCGGAGCGAGGGGCCGAATCGCAGCCAAAGCGACTGCACGATTGCCAGAAGGACTGGTGCATCGGCGCGTTCATAAAGTGCAAAATGGAAGCGGAAATTGCCGAGAAGATAGCGGTGGACATCACCGCCCTCGATGGCCCGGTTGATTTCGGAATCGATCTGTTCGAGCTGAGAAATATCCTGTTTTTTCAGGTTTTTGCAGGCCAATTCAGCCAGCCGCGGCTCCAGCGTCATGCGCGCGAAAGCCATCTCGTCGAGTTGCGAAGGGGTCACTTGCGGCACACAGACCCGGCGGTTGCCCTGAAGCTCAAGCGCACCTTCGGCGGTCAGCCGGCGGATCGCTTCGCGAACCGGGGTCATGCCGGCGTCAAGTGTTCCCGTCAGGCCCTGGATGGTCACGGGTTGCCCCGGCGTCAACTGCCCGAACAGCACCATGTCCCGCAGTCGGCAATAGGTGACCTCGTGCGAGGGTACCTTGCGCTGTAACATACGCGGATCACGCAGTTTTTCCATGCCGGTTCCACTGAGACGATTGCCAGACGGCAGATATTCGGCATCTTAGATTGCAGGTGAAAGAAATACCATATTGATTTGAGTCGAATAATTTGATCAAAAGAGGGTGATAATAATCACAAAGACTGCAATCTGCCCGCCGGACATTGTCCTGGCGGGTAAAAACGGGAGAAAGAGTATGATGAAATCGGGGATGGCCCTTATCGCGGCCATGGCAGCCCTTGCGGGCGCTGCCGCTGCGGAAGATGTGCGGGTCTATAACTGGTCGGACTATATCGACGAAGACCTGCTGACCAAATTCAGTGAAGAGACCGGCATCAACCTGATCTATGACGTGTTCGATTCCAACGAGCTTCTGGAAACCAAGATGCTTGCGGGTTCGTCGGGCTATGACGTCGTCGTGCCGACGGGATCGTTCCTGCAGCGTCAGATTCAGGCCGGTGCGTTCCAGAAACTGGACCGCTCCAAACTGCCGAACTACGGCAACCTCTGGGATGTGATTTCCGAGCGTGTCGCGAAATACGATCCGGACAACCAGTATGCCGTCAACTACATGTGGGGCACCACCGGGCTGGGCGTGAACATCAACAAGGTCAAGGAAGTTCTGGGTGAAGATGCGCCGGTGAACTCCCTCGCGCTGATCTTCGATCCGGCGAACATGGAAAGGCTCGCCGCCTGCGGCGTTCACATGCTGGACGCGCCGACGGAACTGATCCCTGCCGCGCTCAAGTATATCGGTGAAGACCCCGACGCACAGGATGAAGATACGCTGATGAAGACGGAGCCGGTGCTGACGGCGATCGCGCCCTATGTGCTGAAATTCCATTCGTCGGAATACATCAACGCGCTCGCCAATGGCGATATCTGCGTGGCCTTCGGGTGGTCGGGTGACGTGCTTCAGGCGCGCGACCGTGCGGCCGAGGCCAACAACGGCGTCGAAATCGAGTATCACATTCCGAAGGAAGGTGCCCTCATGTGGTTCGACCAGTTGGCGATCCCCGCCGATGCGCCGAACCCGGACGGGGCGCACAAGTTCATCAACTTCATGCTGGATGCGCAGAACATGGCTGCCGCGTCGAACTACGTCTACTACGCCAACGGCAACATGGCGTCGCAGGAGTTTCTGAACGAAGACGTGATCGGCGATACCGCGATCTATCCGGATGCGGAAACCACGGCGAACCTCTACACCACCTCGCCCTGGGACCCGAAGGTCAACCGGTCGATGACCCGGCTCTGGACCAAGGTCAAGTCCGGTACCTGATTTGCCACCAAGTCATTGCCCCGCGCCAATCCGGCGCGGGGTTTTTTTCGATCCGACGAGGACATCATGGCCCAACCTGCCAAGCGCCCGGTCTTTGCCCCCTGGAACGACCCGGAAGAAAAGCCGCTGATCCA
>JAWKXJ010000004.1:0-370929 GCA_041397105.1 Paracoccaceae bacterium | reverse complement strand
ACAAGCCTGCCGCCGCAATGATCTGAGCCGCCAAGCAGCGGCGACAGGAAGCGACTTGGTCAGGCGGACCCCCGTTCGCCTTGCCTGCTGCGGCTGATGCAGGCTAGAAGGACGGCAGAGACAAACCCGAGGATCAGATGGCCGACAAACAGCAATTTCAGGACCGCATGCTTTCGCTCGGGCTTGCCCGCGTATCGGAGGCCGCGGCCCATGCCTCAGCCCGCCTGATCGGGCGCGGCGATGAAAAGGCTGCCGATCAGGCCGCCGTCAACGCCATGCGCGACCAGCTCAACCTGCTCGACATCAAGGGGACTGTCGTCATCGGCGAGGGCGAGCGTGACGAGGCGCCGATGCTCTACATCGGCGAAGAGGTTGGCACCGGCAATGGCCCCGCGGTGGACATCGCGCTCGACCCTCTCGAGGGGACGACACTGACCGCGAAGGACATGCCGAACGCGCTGACCGTCATCGCCATGGCGCCGCGCGGCACGCTTCTGCACGCGCCCGATGTCTATATGGAAAAGCTCGCCGTCGGCCCCGGCCTGCCGAAAAACGTCGTCAGCCTTGAGATGAGCGCGACCGAACGGGTCGTGGAACTGGCCAAGGCCAAGAAATGCCGCCCGACCGACATCACGGTCTGCATCCTCGAACGGCCCCGCCACGAAGAGATGATCAAGGAGGTCCGCGCGACCGGCGCCGCGATCCGGCTGATCACCGACGGCGATGTCGCCGGCGTCATCCATTGCGCCGAGGCCGAGATCACCGGCATCGACATGTATATGGGCTCGGGCGGCGCGCCCGAGGGGGTGCTGGCGGCATCGGCGCTGAAATGCATGGGCGGGCAGATCTGGGGGCGACTTCTTTTTCGAAATGACGACGAACGCGGCCGCGCCGCCAAGGCCGGTATCCGCGATCTGAACCGCATCTATGCGCGTGACGAGATGGTGACCGATGACGTGATCTTTGCGGCAACCGGCGTGACCAACGGGTCGATCGTGCGCGGCGTGCGGCGCGAGCCGAATTTCATCGAGACCGAAACCATTCTCATGCGGTCGAAGACGGGATCGGTCCGGCGGATGGTCTACCGCAACCCGATCCGCTGAAGTCTTGGGTGGCACAGACATCCGGGGGCTCTGCCCCCGAACCCCCGAGGTATTTTCCGCAAGATGAAAGAGCAATGCCGATGCCCATGATGGGCTGCCCTTAGGGCGGGAATGGAGACAAGGGCTGATGCAGGCATTCCTTGGCGTCGAGCGTTCCGCGACCGGACGGCGCTGGGTCGGCCCTACCGCCGAGGCCGACCGGCTGGCCGAAGCGCTCGCCCAGACGACCGGCCTGCCCCCTGCGCTTGCCCGCGTTCTGGCGGCGCGGGGCGTGGCGCCGGAGGAGGCAGAGCGATTTCTTGAGCCGCAACTGCGCGACCTTCTGCCCGACCCCCGTGGCCTGAAAGATATGGAGCGAGCCGCGGCGCGGTTCCTGTCGGCGGTCCGCAAGGGAGAAAAGATCGCGATCTTCGCCGATTACGACGTCGATGGGGGCGCCTCGGCCGCGCTCCTGATCGCCTGGCTGCGGACCATGGGCCGGACCGCAACGCTTTACGTACCCGACCGCATCGAGGAAGGCTATGGCCCCAATGTGCCGGCGATGGCGGCGCTGGCGCGGGACCACGGCCTTATCGTCTGCGTCGATTGCGGCACCCTGAGCCATGAGCCGATCGGGGCGGCCCGGGGCGCGGATGTCATCGTGCTCGACCACCATCTGGGGGCCGAGACCTTGCCGCCCGCCCATGCGGTGGTGAACCCGAACCGGCAGGATGAGGCGGGCGATCTTGGCCATCTGTGCGCGGCCTCCGTGGTTTTCCTCATGCTCGTCGAGGCCAACCGGCAGCTGCGCGGGGATGGACAGGCAGGCCCCGACCTGATGGCCATGCTCGATCTGGTGGCGCTTGCGACGGTCGCGGATGTCGCCCCGCTGATCGGCGTCAACCGCGCGCTTGTCCGCCAGGGGCTGAAAGTGATGGCGCGGCGCGACCGGCCGGGCCTGCGCGCGCTCGCTGACATCGCCCGCATGGACCGCGCGCCGAACGCCTATCACCTCGGCTTCCTGATCGGACCGCGCGTCAATGCCGGCGGGCGGATCGGCGCGGCCGATCTCGGCGCCCGGCTACTGGCCACCGATGACACCCGCGAGGCGGAGGCGCTGGCGGAGCGGCTGGACACGCTCAACACCGAACGGCGCGAGATCGAGAACCGGGTACGCGACGCGGCGCTGGCCCAGGCGGAAACGCGCGGCCTGGATGCGCCGCTCGTCTGGGCGGCGGGCGAAGGCTGGCATCCCGGTGTCGTCGGCATCGTCGCCGCGCGGCTCAAGGAAGCGACGAACCGGCCTGCCGTCGTCATCGGCTTTGACGGCGATGAGGGCAAAGGCTCCGGCCGGTCGGTCGCGGGCGTCGATCTTGGCGCGAGCGTTCAGCGCCTCGCGGCCGAGGGGCTTTTGCTGCGCGGTGGGGGTCATCGCATGGCGGCAGGTCTGACCGTGGCACGCGAACGGCTTGAGCCGGCAATGGCGCGCCTTGGCGAGCTTCTGTCGCGACAGGGCGCGGGAGCGGAAGGTCCGCGCGATCTGAGGCTCGACGGGCTGTTGATGCCTGGGGCAGCCACCGCGACGCTGATCGAGGACATTGAGCGCGCGGGCCCCTTCGGGCAGGGGGCACCGGCGCCGCGCTTTGCCTTCCCCTCGGCCGGCATCACCTTTCTGAAGCGCATGGGCGAGAGCCATCTGCGCTTCGGCCTTGCCGATCCGTCCGGGGCCACACTGGAGGCGGTGGCCTTCGGTGCCTTCGATGGGCCGCTCGGACCCCTCATCGAGGCGCATGGCGGGCGGCCCCTGCACATTGCCGGCCGGCTGGAGGTCAACCACTGGGGCGGGCGGTCGAAACCCCAGTTGCGGCTTGAGGATGCCGCCCGGCCCTGAGGTGGCACCGGCACCACGTCATGGGCGATGAATGGCATTGCGGCCAGCCCGGTTCCGCCCGGCAGAAATCGAAAAAAGCCTCTTGCCAGTGAAAGGCCGCTGGCCTAAACACCGCTCCACGCCGCGTGGCCCGTTCGTCTATCGGTTAGGACGTCAGGTTTTCAACCTGAAAAGAGGGGTTCGACTCCCCTACGGGCTGCCAAAAACCCAATAATTTCAGAGACTTACGCCGAGCGTCGAGTATTGTCGCGCGTTCTCCGTGGCTTGCGCGGAGGGTTGGATTCCAGAGACCGCAAACACGGCTAGGAAAAGCCGCGAATCCGCGGCATGTCTCTCATCGCCGATTCCGTATTTCCAGTTTGGGATTGGCCCGGATCAGGCGGTGCGGAAGAGTGCGTCCTGCGCGCTCCAATCGGCGGGGATCTCGTTCTTCAGGCACCAGTCGGCCGTGAGGAACGAAGGCTGCCGCCCCTCGATGATCCGCCGCACCGAGTGCGGCGAGAGGAACGCAAACTCGACGATCTGCTGAACCCGTTTGACGGACAGCGCGTTGGTGTCGGCAATCTCCCGGAAGCTCCGGCCGGACAGGACGTCACCTAGCATCGCGTACCCTTTCGCTATGTTGGCGATCAGCGTCTCGTCGCGGGGAAGCGCATCGCCCTCGAGCAGAAGCCGGGTCTCGACGCCGCGCCGGCGGAGTCCAAACGGCACGTCGAAGTGCAGGCTGTCGGGGTTGATGCGATCGGTCGGAATGCCCAGGGCTTGTCCCAGCGCCTTCGGCGCAAGCGTGATCGCGATCTTACCCTGCCCCAGCACAACGCGCTCCACCGACTGTAAGAGATCGGCGCCCGCGCCCGCGATCACCGAGGTAGCATCGGCGATCAGCTTTACCTCCGCCGATGGCACCAGGTCCCGCATCAGGGCCGCACGCAGATGCCTCAGCACCGCCGCCACAACACGTTTCTCAAAGTCCCTTGCCGGCAGCCGCCAGCCCGTTGTCCTGTCCGGCGGAACCGGAGCGGTCTTCAGCGCATGAGAAATGTAGTAATCGTAGCGCCGACCCCGCTTCTGCGTGTGGACAGGCGTCAGACGCGCGCCTTCGGCATCGTAAATCTTGCCGGTCAGAGGTGCGCTGGGTCGACCGGATGTCTTCTGCCCGCGCGGGATCGCCGATTGCTCTTGCAGGACCTGCTGTACCCTCTCCCACTGGTCCTCCTCGATGATGGCGGGATGCTGGCCTTCATGGATGACCCCCTTGTGGCAGACCTTGCCGATGTAGAGCGGGTTGGTGAGGATCTTGTGGATGTGACCCCGTGACATGAACTGGCCACCGGTTTCCCGGCCCGACTGCGTCACGTAGCGCTTCGACCTCAACCCGATACGTTGGGCCGCCTTCGCGACGAGATGCAGGGCACGATGCGTCTCGTAGAGTGCGAAGAGCATCCGGACCGTCTCGGCCTCTCCGGCATTGATGGTCAATGTCCGGCCCGCGGCATTGTAGCCCAGAGGCACGTAGCCCCCCATCCACAGCCCCTTCCTCTTCGAGGCGGCGATCTTGTCGCGGATCCGTTCCGCGGTCACCTCTCGTTCGAACTGTGCAAACGAGAGAAGCACATTGAGGGTCAACCGCCCCATACTTGTTGCAGTATTGAAGGACTGGGTCACCGAGACGAAGGAGGCCTTCGCCGCGTCGAGACGGTCGACAAGCCGGGCAAAGTCGGCAAGCGAGTGTGTCAGCCGGTCGATCTTGTAGACAACGATCTGGTCCACCTTGCCCGCATCGACGTCGCGCATGAGACGCTGGAGCGCTGGCCGCTCGAGATGCCCGCCAGAGATGCCGCCATCGTCGTAGTGATCCCGGACCAGTTCCCAGCCTTCGTGGCGTTGGCTGGCGATATAGGCCTCGCAGGCCTCGCGCTGCGCATCGAGCGAGTTGAACTCCTGCTCCAGCCCTTCATCGGAGGATTTACGGGTATAGATGGCACATCGGACGCGGACCATCTCACCCTGCCCGTCTCGGCCTGAGGCCGAAGAAGCGCGGCCCGCTCCAATGAGCGCCGGTTATCCTCTTCGCGATCGTCGACAGCGAACCATAGGTCTGGCCATCGAACACATAGCCCCCGGATGTCACCTCCACCCGGTAGGTGCGGCCATTCCACTCGCGGACCAGGTAGGTACCCGGTGCCGCGTTTGGAGGCGTGGCATCGCCGCGCCTGGATGCCCCTGCGACGGATTTCAGTTCCCGCCGGATCTGCGCGGGATAGTCGCCGACGACCCTGATCTGCAGATCCCGTGCCAGCATCCGCTGCATGAAGCGCACCGAGGCGTATTTCGGGGGCGGCGATCCGAAGGCGTCCTGCCAGCGCAACGTGCACGCACCGCGGTCGAGCGTGGCGATCTCCTGGAGCCGGTCCGGGAGATCACCTTCTGATCTGGAGAGACGCATCAGCAAGTGGCCTTCGGGGCGACGATCCGATAGACGGCGCCGTCGCTGCCGGCTTCCCGCTGCACGTCGTGACCGGCCTTCCGAAGCCCCGAGATCGCCGCCCGCACCGTGTGGGGCTGCCATCTGAGCGCGGTCTCAAGGTCCTTCAGCCGCGCGCCGCCCCTGCTCTGCAGTCGCGCCAGCAGTTGATCGCGTTTCGATGCGACGGGTTTTGTATTGCCGCTCGAAGAGCGGCGCGCAGACCGTGCCCTGGGCCCAACCGATTTGGTGCTGCCGGATTGTGTCATCTTGATCTCCACATGGTAATGGGGTCGGACCACCCGCCCCCTACCACGCAGAGCCCGGTCTCCCGGGCAGCCCACGACGATACTTGCGTCGCGGCAATACGACTACCGCTCCGTTCTCAGCGGAAGTCCAGCAGAAAGGGCGGGAAGCGGCCGTTCGCTGCAAGCGCGATGGTGCCCCACGCCCGAGGCAAGAGCAGACATTCGGCCGTCCACCTGGCTTTTCGGCACTACAAAATCCCGGGGCGGAATTCGGTCTGTGGGAGCTAGTGGTGTTCGCCCTGACGTTCACCGATGGCCTGCGACACGAGTGCGACCGGCCCAGCGATCTTACGCTTGAGCCGCGCCAAAAGTATCAGGAGCCTGATGCTGACAGGCTGAATATCGCCTCGATCTCGACTGAAATCCGGCCCGGCAACGAGGCTACGCCGATCGCCGACCTGGCGTGCGCGGCACCGTCGCCCAGAACTTGATGAAATAGTTCCGAGCAACCGTCGATAACGAAAGGATGGCGATCAAACTCCTCGACTGCGTTGACGAAACCCAGAAGCTTCGTCACCCCCGCTATGCGGTCCAGGTCGCCAAGAATCTGCCGGGCCACAGAAAGAAGGACGAGGCCCGTACGCTGGGCGTGATGTCGCGCTTCTTCGGCCGTCACGTCGCGCCCGACCTTTCCTGTGGCGAGCCTCCCGCTCTCGAGAAGCGGACCCTGGCCTGAGAGAAACAACAAGTCGCCCTCGACCTTGCCAAGCCGGAACATTCCCACAGGCGTCGGTGCCGGCGGCAGGGTCAGGCCCAATGCTTGCAGCCGCGCCTCAGCTGCGCAGGAGGGCGCGTCGCCGTCAGCCATTTCCGTCCACCATCTGTCGCAGCCGTAACAGGAAATCGTCGGTCACCTCGAAGTCGTGCGCAATCCCGTAAGGCAGGCCGACGTCCCGAACAAAGCGGGACAGCCCGCGCAAGCTGGCATCCACGTCATCCCAGGTGATGCCCATGCTTTCGGGGCGGATATCGACCCCGATGTCGCGCACGGCCGAGCGCAGTTCAGCGGCGCGCCGGTCATGCATCATGGCCCCGGCAACCAGGCCCAGGCAGACCGCCTGGCCGTGCAGGAATTTGACACCAGTTCGCGCTTCGAGCGCGTAGAAGATGAAGTGTTCGACGCCCTCGATATGGCGCGGGCACCAGCCAGCGCCATGAAAGGAAGCGCCGCCCCATTTGAAGGCGTCGACAATGAGCTGGATGCCTTCGGGCGTCATGTCGCGGATCGCGTCCTTGCCCACAAGGGCGGCCTCGGCCAGCTTCAGGGAATGCTGAGCAAGACCAGCGTCATAGGGCCATTTCGCTTCGGCCTTGCCGGTACGATGGGCATATTCCCAGTCCCACGCGCCGGTGAAGAAGCAGAAGACATCGCCGATCCCGGCGCGGTTGATGTGTTTCGGCGCCGCCGAAAGGATGTCATAGTCGAAATACACGCATTCCGGGATAGCCCAGCCGACATAGCGGACGATCTGGTTCTCGCGTACGCCGGCGCGCTGGCCGTACATGGCATCAACGGAAAGCGAGGTCGGGAACTGGTGCAGCTTGGCATTGTGCCGCCAGGCAAAGTACTTGGCCGCATCGACGGCCTGCCCGCCGCCAAGGCCGATGAAGCTGGAAAAATGTGCGGTCTTTGGCAGATCGGCCTCAAGATCGGCGCGCTCCATCGACCTGACGAAGTAGACCTCGATGTCCTTCGCAAATCGGTCCTTCAGATGCGGCCAGAGGTCCTCCATCGTGACGACGAGATAGGGCGTCGCCACGAAATTCGGCACCTCGGCCAAAAGGTCGTGCCCGAAGGCGGTGGGAAAGGCGTGAATGTCTTCGGGCCTGACGGTCATCTCAAAGGCGCTTTCGTGTATCTGGATCGAAAAGGTGAAGGCGCGCAGTATCTGCATAAAGCGCGACCTTGCTGTCGGCCGGCGGGCGGGCCCCAGGCGCGCAGCGTGCGGTAACCCGCGCCCCGCCCAAGTCGCCGATGAGATAGGTGTCCGAGCCCAGGGTTTCCGGAACGAGGTAGTCCATCATCAGATTCTGCGGCGCTGTCAGGATGGCGGTTCGGCTGTCGTCGCACAGATCTTCGGGGCGCAGGCCAACCAGAATCTTGCGAGGGCTGGAAAAGGCAGGGTCTTCCGCCGGCAGGGTCAGGCTTTGCCCGTCTCGGAAGGCCAGAGTCCGGCCCGATGCTTCGGCCTCGATCAGATTGATCTGGGGAGAGCCGATGAAGCTTGCGACGAAGACGGTTTCGGGGCGGTTGTAGAGCTCTTCGGGCGTGCCGACCTGGGCTATGCGACCGGCGTCAAGGCAGACAATCCGATCGGCAAGGGTCATCGCCTCGGTCTGATCATGGGTCACGAAGATCGTGGTCATGCCGAGTTTCCGGTGCAGAAGCCGGATCTGGGTCCGTACCTCCATCCGCAGCTTGGCATCGAGGTTCGAAAGCGGTTCGTCGAAAAGGAAAACCTGGGCCGGTCGGGCCAGCGCCCGCCCCATGGCCACTCGCTGGCGCTGCCCACCGGAAAGCGCCTTGGGCTTGCGGTCGAGATAGGCGGTCAACTGGAGCAGTTCGGCGACTTCGCGGACCCGCGCGTTCCGCTCGGGGGCGGCCATGCCGCGCATCCTGAGGCCGAAACCCATGTTTTCGGCGACGGTCATGTTGGGGTAAAGCGCATAATCCTGAAAGACCATGGCGAGATTGCGGTCACGCGCGCCCAGGTCATTCACCACCTGACCGCCGATCGAAACCGTGCCGTCGGTGATTTCCTCGAGGCCCGCGATCATCCGTAAGATAGTGGATTTTCCACAACCGGACGGGCCGACCAAGACGATGAATTCACCTTCCGACACGGTCAAATCGATGCCGTGTACGACAGCGTGAGCGCCGTAGGACTTGCGAAAACCCTCCAGTTTCAGCTCTGCCACTGCGTGTTCCCTCTGAGGCCGAATGGCCAACCATTAGCGGGAAACTGACAAGCCATGTCGCGCCTGTCAATGCATGGCTTAGCTGGAAAGTCGAAATTGCCGCAAAATCTGCGGTAGATCGCGTAGGGTGACCCACAAATGGTTTGCCGCAAGCACAAAATGGTTGACAATTGCCTCGTTGCCTTAATCATGGAAGGGTGTGCGGCCTGCCCGACCCAATGGGCCGTAGCCTAGAGCCACAACGGGAGGAATCTTCATGACTTTGCCAAAGCGCCTGCTCAGCGCTGCCGTGCTTGCCGCGAGCTTCGGCACGCCCGTGCTTGCCGAAGAGCTGAACCTTTACCTGATCCCCAGCCCGTCCTCGACGGCGATCCAATCCTTCATTCCGGCCTTCACCGAACAGACCGGCATCACGGTGAACGTCACCGAAGTGCCGTATGGTGAGGCTCATCAGAAGCTTTTGCTGTCGGTCCAGCAGGGCCAGGGCCAATACGACGTGGCCCAGTTCGACAATACATTCCTGGCGCCCTATGGGGCGGCCAGCACCATGCAGCCCCTTGATGCCTGGATCGGTGCCTCGGCGGAATACGATATCGGCGATTTTTCTACCGGTCAGCAGGACTATGGTAAGTACAATGGTCAGACCCTTGGCCTGACCCTGTCGACCGAGCCGATGATCCAGTGGTACCGCACCGACATCTACGCCGATCTCGGGCTGCAGCCGGCCAAGACCTGGGAAGAATACATGGCCAACGCCAAGGCGGTTAAGGAAGCAGGCAAAGGCGACGGCGCGATGTTCGGCTGGGGCCCGAATTCCAGCTGGTGGTGGATGACGCTCGTCTGGTCTTTTGGCGGGCATCTTTACGATGACCAACTGAGCCCCACGGTGAATTCGGCCGAAGCCGTAGCCGCGACCCAGTTCTTCAAGGATATGATGGCCTATGGTCCCGAGGGTGGCATCTCGGCTACGGGCGACGATGTGACGAACAAGTTCCTGTCCACCGAGCTGGGCGCAATGGTCCAGTACTCGGGCTATTGGGGCATGGCACTGGACCCGGCATCGAACACCCATGCAGGCAAGATCGGCACGGCGCCGATGCCGATGGGTGCAGCCGACATCACCCATCTGGCCGGTTGGAACATCGGCATTCCGACGGACGCGAAGAACCCAGAGGCTGCCTGGAAGTTCCTGGAGTTCGTCTTGGGCAAATCGAATGCCAAAGCCTACCTGATGGCGGGCGCAGCCGCGATCGGGCGCAATTCGATTGCTTCTGATGCGGAACTGCTGGCCATCCATCCCTATCTGCCGCTTCTGAACATCCCCGCTTCAAGCCGGATCGAGCGCTATCCCCAGATCCGGGTCTGGCCAGAATTCGAAAAAGCGGTGCTGGACGCCCTGCCGGCAATGCTGAACGGCGAGGTCGAGATTCAGGCTGGTCTTGATGCCCTGAACGAGACGCTGAAGCCGATCATGGCGGCAGAGGCCGGAAACTGAAACACTGGCCGCGCAGGGGCTTCCTGCGCGGCCAATGCATGCAGGCAAAAATGAAAAGCAGGAACAGTTTCGAAAGCATGATGGCGCGACTTGCCGAAAGGCTGGTCGCGCCAAGCTGGTTCCTGATCCTGACGGTCTTTGCGCTGCCGATCCTCGGGGCGCTGTGGCTCTCGTTTCGCAATGAGACCCTGGGCAGCTTTGTACCGCCAAAGTTCATCGGCTTCGACAATTACACTGGCGCCTTCGCCGATCCCCGCTTCTGGGAATCGATCCGCACAACCTTCTGGCTAACGGTGCTGGGGCTGGTGGTGCAGATGCCCATCGGCATCGGCCTGGCCGTGATCTTGGAGCGGAACCTGCGTGGAACGCAGATCTTCCGCACCATCCTGATCATTCCGATGCTCCTAACCCCGGTCGCTGTCGGGTTGATTTGGCGCTTCATGTTCGATGTCGATTTGGGCATCATCAACTGGGCGCTGTCGATGGTTGGCGTGGGCGGACCGAACTGGCTGGGCACGCGATGGCCCGCGATCTGGGCCGTGGTGATCGTCGACAGCTGGCAATCCATTCCCTTCATCATGCTGATCGCCCTTGCCGGCCTTGCGGGCCTGCCCAAGGGTCCGCAGGAGGCCGCCGAGATTGATGGTGCGCGGCCCTGGCAAGTGTTCTTTCATGTCACCTTGCCGGCCCTTGGCCCGGTGATCCTGGTGACACTCATGATCCGGGTGATCGACAGCCTGAAGATGTTCGACATCATCTTCATCGTCACGACAAAGGGCGGTCCTGGCACGGCGACCCAGACCCTGGGGATGCTGATCTACAATACCGGCTTTGGCTTCTTCCAGACGTCGCGGGCGGCGGCCCTCGGCATCCTGATGGTGCTAATGGTGCTGCCGATCTACTGGCTGTGGCGCCGCGCGGCGGAAAGGACCTGAGATGGACCGAAAAAACCGCAATCGGATCAGAAACGCAGTCTCTTACGCCATTCTATCGCTGGCCGCGTTCGTGGCACTCTTTCCGCTGTTCTGGACGTTGTCGACCTCGATCAAGACCCGGAACGATACGTTCGTCCTGCCGCCGAAGTTCTTCAGCTTCGAGCCGACGTGGAAGAACTATGTCGCCCTTTTCGACACCAGGGGCTTTTCCCAAATCTACCTGAACACGATCGTCATCACCCTTGCTTCGACGGTGCTTTGCGTCGCCGTGTCGACGCTGGCTGCATATGCGCTGGCCCGCGCCCCCCGGTTCCGTTCCCGCCGCCCACTGGAAGTGAGCCTGATCCTGGTGCGGGCGATTCCCGCTATCGTGATCATGGTCCCGCTGTTCACCATCACCTCGAAGCTTGGTGTCTATGACAACCATATCGCGCTGATCCTGATGTATGCAGCGGTGAACGTACCTTTCGCCACATGGCTTATGACCTCGTTCGTCGAGCAGGTGCCGGTGACGCTGGAGCAAAGCGCGGCCGTTGACGGGGCGGGTCGCTGGCAGATCCTCTGGCATGTTGTCCTGCCGCTGATCCTGCCCGGCATGGCCGCCACTACGATATTCGTCGCGCTTCTGGCCTGGAACGAGTTCCTGATCCCGGTGATGCTGGCCGGCAATTCGGCCAAGACGCTGCCGGTGTTCATCTCAGGGTTCATCTCTGCGCGCAACCTCGACTGGGGGCCGATGGCCGCGGCTTCCTCGCTGGCGATCCTGCCGATTGCTATTCTGACAGTCGTGGCGCAGCGTTGGCTTATTTCTGGCCTGTCTTCAGGGGCAATCAAGGGATGAGCGACGTGATGAAACGCTGGGGGCTGACCCCCGTGATAAATGCCAGCGGCACAATGACCACGCTGGGGGCCAGTCGGGTCTCTGCCGAGGTGCGCGCCGCGGTGGATGACATTCTCGGCCGGTTCGTCCGGATCGACGAGCTGCACGCTCTGGCGAACCGCGCGATCCGGACGGCAACAGGGGCCGAGGCAGGCTACGTCACCTCCTCCTCCTCCGCGGCGATCACGCTGGCATGCGCGGCGGCGATGGCGGGCGATGACCCGGCGGCCATCGAGGCTCTGCCAACGACCAAAGGACAGCGCCGCGTCGCGGTCATGATGTCGCACATGGTCAACTATGGCGGGCCGGTGCCGCAGGCGATCTCCGCCTCGGGGGCCGAGGTAGTGCCACTCGGCACCGCCGCGCTGTGTGAAACCTATCACCTTGAGGCTGCCATCGCGGAAGGGCTGGCGGCGGCGGTCTATGTCGTCTCGCATCATACTGTGCGCGAGGGCGAATTACCGATGGACCTGTTCGTTTCCATCTGCCGGGCGAATGGCGTGCCGGTGATCGTGGATATGGCGGCGGAATATGACCTGACCGGGCCGGTGGCGCTTGGGGCCGATGCGGTGATCTGGTCGGGGCACAAGTTCCTTGGCGGCACGACCAGCGGCATCGTCGCGGGGCGCGCAGCGATGATCCGGGCGATGATCTTGCAGAACCGGGGTCTGGGACGGCTGATGAAGGCTGGCAAGGAGGCCATCGTAGGTGCCGTTGCCGCGCTGGAAGCCTGGGGCCGGCGCGACCATGCGGCCGAAGCGGTGCGCGAAGCGGCAATTGTCGATCGCTGGATCGCCGATCTTGCCGGCCTTCCGGGGGTCACCGCGCGACGTCACGGCGACTGGACCGGAAATCCGGTCACCCGCGTCCGCCTGAAGCTTTCGCCCGAGGCCGGTTTGCACGCCTGGGAACTTGCGTCCCGCGCCATGGCGGGAAACCCGGCAATTGCGCTGCGTGACGATCTGTCGATGCATCAGCTGATCTTCCTCGATCCCTGCAACGTCACGGCGCAGGAGGCGCCCTTGGTCAGCGCGCGTATCCGCGAGGTCTGCGAAGTGGCGCGGCAGAGTGGCGACGGCCTGAAGCGCAGCTGGAGCGAAGAAAAGGCTAGCCGTGGTCATGCGGGAACGCCGTGGATTGGGTCCGGTGATGCTTGAGGGCAAGCGCATCCTGATTACCGGTGCTGCGCGCGGCATCGGCCTCGCGGTGGCGCAGGCCGCGCAGAAGGCGGGCGCATCCGTCTGCCTGTCCGACATTGACAGGGCGGCACTCGCAGCCACCACAGCTGCGATGGGGGCGGCGCATGTTGTGATGGATGTCTCGGACGGGGCGTCGGTCAAGGCAGGCGTTACAGCGGCGGTTGCCGCGCTTGGTGGGCTTGACGGGCTGGTGAACAATGCCGCCATGCTGGATGAAAGCCATTCAGCCACCGTGGCCGAGGCGCGGTTCGAAAAGGTGCTTTCGGTCAACCTGACGTCGATCCTCAGGGTCTCGCAGGCCGCTGCGCCGTTGATGGCAGGCGGCGCGATCGTCAATACCCTGTCCACGCAAGCCCTCTTTGGACAGGCGAATTCGGTTGCCTATGCCGCGGCGAAGGGCGGCGGGCTGACCCTGACGCGGGCAATGGCGGTCGATTTCGCGCCTCAGGGCATTCGCGTCAACGCGGTCGCCCCGGGCTTCATCGATACCCGCATGGCGATCATGGCCGATGGCGTCCACGAACATGAAACCGACTGGTTCAACGGCATCTACGTTGACCGCCGCAAGATCCCGCTGGCCCGCGCCGGGACGCCCGAGGATTGCGCCGGAGCCTTTGTCTTCCTCCTGTCCGACATGGCGCGCTACATCACCGGCCAATGCCTCGCCGTCGACGGCGGGCTGACAGCAACCTACTGATGGCGGGCATTGCACACCTCGCCGCGCCACGCTGCTCCCTTGGCGAGGGCGCAAGTTATGACGCCCAATCGGGCGAATTGAGCTGGGTTGATATCCCTGAAAGCCGGGCCTTCGGCTGGAACGGCACCTTGTCGGCCTACGCCGCCGCCGAGGAAACGGCCTTCATTTTCCGGCTGAGCGACGGAACCCGTGTTGAGGGTGGGGCTGGCGGCATAGTGGTTGGAGGGAAAACATATGTTCCCCCCGGTCTAGGGTCGGGTGAGGCGTTGAATGATGCCGCAGTGCATCCTTCGGGGCGCATGGCGGTCATCGGTTCGCGCCACCGCGCCGAGCGCGAGAGGTTGGGCCAGTGCTGGATACTGTCAAGTCGTGGCTGGGAGCGGATGGACCAGCGCTTTACTGTCTTCAACGGCCCGGCCTTCTCACCCGGCGGAGAATGGCTTTACTACGCCGACAGCGCCGAGCGGACCATTTGGCGCCGCGCTGTATTGGGCGAAAGCTTTGCGCTCGGTCCGGCTACGGCTTTTGCCCAGATAACGGTCGAGGCTGGCTATCCCGACGGGGCGGCAATTGACGATGCCGGGTTTCTCTGGTCGACCCATTGGGACGGGGCGCGGCTCACCCGGTATCGCCCAGATGGCATGATCGAGCGCGTCGTCGCTTTGCCCGTCGCCCGGCCAACCTCGCTGGCGTTCTTCGGGGCAGACCTCGATCAGATCGCCGTCACCACGGCCTTGCCAGATGGTGCGAACCCCGTATCCCTACCCGAGACCGACCTATCGGGCCGCCTCTTGCTGCTTTCTGCTGGGATTTCCGGCCCTTCCCGCCCGCGGCTTAATGCGGGTCTGATCCTTGGATGATTGGAGTTCATCATGTGCAAACGTTGCCTTGACTATGGCTTTCCGACCGTGATGGGGCGCGGCCTCTTCGGCGAGTTCAAGAATTTCATCAACCCTCCTTTCCTGATCGTGACCATGCCGGACCTTTGGGAGATGTTCGCCCATGAGTTCGAGGGTGCCGATTATCAGCTCTACCTGACGGACTCGATTGAACAGGCCGACCTTGACCGGGATGCAGCCGGTCTGAAGGACATCCGAGCAATCATCGGGCTTGGCGGCGGTCAGGCGCTGGACGTCGCCAAATGGTTCGCCTGGCGGCGCAATCTGTCGCTCTTCCAGGCGCCGACTGCGCTTTCGGTCAACGCCGTCTATTCCCACCGCTCGGGCGTGCGCGACGGCGGCAAAGTCATCTATCGCGGCTATGCCGTGCCCGAATGCATCTTCATCGACTATGACGTCCTGCGAGCTGCGCCTCGCCACCTGAACTGGTCCGGGATCGGCGACATCCTTTGCTTCCGTACCGGGGTGCTGGATTGGCAATATGCGCGCGACAACGGCAAGATCGAGGCGAAATGGCCCTTTGATCAGGACCTGGCCGACCAATCCCTGTCCAAGGTGCGCGGCATCATCGACAATATCGACGGCATTCGGAGCATGACCGACCAGGGCATCGATGCACTGGTCGACGGGCTAAAGTGGGGCACTTCGTTCCAAGGTTCTGGCTGGTGCCCTCGGCACATCGAAGGAACCGACCATTTTCTGTTCTATACGTTGGAGAAGCAGACCGGGAAGAAGTTCCTGCACGGCCAGCCGGTGGGCCTGGGCATCGTCGTCGGCACGATGCTGCACGAGACGGACGCGGACGAGATGCTGGATACGATTGCCGGCATCGGCCTCGATGTCCGACCCGAAGCAATGGGCCTGACCTGGGACCAGGCGACCGAGGGCCTGACGGGCATGCGCGCCTATGTGAACACGCTTCCGCTTTGGCATTCGATGGCGCATGACGTAACCATCAGCCCTGCCTTTGTCTCCGACCTAAGGAAGCGACTGGACAAAGCCTATGCCCATCGAAACTGACGGAGGCCCAATGGCTCTGGTCGACGACAACTCTGCCTTGACCGATCGTCAGGTAACAGCGCAGGACATCCATGCCGATCTGATGGCTCGAATGCGAGAGGGGAGGTTTCTGCCGGGCCAACAGTTGCCGAATGAACGGCAGCTGGCTGAGATGTACGGCTCGTCCCGGCAGCAGGTTCGGGATGCCCTGTTGATCCTGCAAGAGGCGGGTCTTGTGCATCGCAAGGTTGGATCCGGCACCTGGCTGGCTGAGAACATGCCTCAGATCATCGAGCGACTGGACGCCGAGGTAGATGTCGGCGCGCAGCATGATCATTCCTTCCTGGAAACCGTCGAGGCGAGGCTGATCCTTGAACCAGGAGTGGCGGCGCTCGCGGCGCGCAACATTTCGGAGGCGCATCTCGAGCGGCTGCAGTCGGCGCTGGAGGCGGTCCGGGAGCCGGCGACCTGGCTCAAGTTCAAGTCACGCATCTACCTTTTTGCAAGGTCCTACTACGAAGCCTCGGGAAACAGTTTCCTGCTTTGGACGTTTGACCAGATCATGGCGGCTCGGATGGATCACAAGTTCGATGGCCATCGCGAGAATGGCGCGGTTGCGGAGATCGTCCGGCGTCATTCCCATGATCAGCTGCTGCAGATCTTCCGTGCTATCGCCGACGGCGACGAGGTGCGAGCCGAGGCAGAAACACGCCGCTACCTGATTGGTATCGCGGCATCGCTAAGCTGATCATGGCCGGGTTTCTGCTGCCCGAACTCGCGCCCGAGCCGCAGGTGATGCGAGATGCGGACCTGACTTATGGGCGCGGCAGATCATTGCTCCTCGTGGTGGCCCATGCCGACGATGCCGCCATCTTTGCCGGCGGTGTGCTGGCGCTATTTGCGCGCGCAGGGTGGCACATTCACGCCTTGCGCGTGACTGACGACCGGTGGGATTCCGTGGGTCTGGACGAAACCGAGACCGTGGCCCGCAATGCCGCTGAGTTCCGGGCGGCAGCGCAGGTTCTGGGGATTGCCTCGGTCGAGGATTTTGGCTGGCAGACCGATGTTCTTGGCGATGCCAGCCGTGTCGCGCTCCGGGAACGCGTGATCCACGCAATTCGCCGCCTGAAACCCTACGCCTTGATGTGCTTCGATCCCAATTCGTTGCTTTACGAAGACAACCTTGATCACAAGGTGTTGGCCGAAGCGGTCGATGAGGCCTATTGGACGGCCATGTTTGACAAGCACCACCCCGAACATTTCGCCGAAGGGTTGGCGCCGCATGGTTGCGTCGAGCGTTGGTACTTCGGCCGTTCGGTACCAGCGGTGACCCATGTCTTTGACACATCGGGGGTGATCGAGCTGCAGTTGCGGGCCGTGGCCTGCCATGCGACCCCCGTTGCCAACATGGCTGCTCAATATGCCTTGCAAGCGCAAACAGCCGGGCGGCCAAGTACGGAAACCGAGGTCATCCTTGGCGATCCCGTCGGCGCCCTCTGCAACCGCCTGCGCCAGGCCGCCGCCGCGAAGGGCAGGCCATTCGGCCTGGACGCCGCCGAATACCTTCGCTGCCATCGTACCCGCTTTGCCGAGGACGAGGCATGAACCGGCGTGTTCTCGCCATCGGCGAATGCATGGTCGAGCTGGCGCCGGCCGGAAGCGGACTTTTCCGGCAGGGTTTCGCCGGCGACACGTTCAACATGGCCTGGTATCTGCGCCGTCTTTTGCCTGCTGACTGGCCGGTCGATTACGTGACTGCTGTCGGCGACGATCCGATGTCATTGGCCATGCTGGATTTCATGCGCGCGTCGGGCATCGGCACAAGCCATGTCTTCATTCGCAAGGGCGGTTCGACGGGGCTTTATCTCATTTCGATCAAGGACGGCGAACGCAGCTTTTCCTACTGGCGCGGCCAATCTTCGGCCCGCAGCCTCGCACGGGATGAAACCGAGCTGGCTGACGCGTTGCAAGGCGCGGAACTGATTGTCCTTTCTGGCATCACGCTGGCGATCCTGCCAGCAGATGACCGGCAACGCCTTCTGGCTGCCCTGGCCACCGCCAAGCGCGCGGGCAGCCAGATCGCCTTTGATCCGAACCTGCGCCTCCGGCTCTGGCCCGATCCTTGTGTGATGCGCGCTGCCGTCGAGGAAGCGGTCGCTGTCGCCGATACCGTTCTGCCGTCGTATGAGGACGAAAAACTGGCGTTCGGCGATCCCTCGCCGGAAGCGACGATCGAGCGCTATCGCAGGTCGGGCGCAAACGACGTGGTGGTGAAGAATGGTGCCGGGGCGATTCACTGGTCCGGCACCGAGGGCGCAGGCCACTGGCTGCCACCCCCCGCCGCATCGGTCGTAGATACGACGGCGGCGGGAGACAGCTTCAATGCAGGTTTCCTGTCCGCCAGGCTGACTGGTCATAAGCTAACGCGCGCCGTCCAACTTGGCGCGGAAATAGCCGCCTGCGTCATCGGCGCTCCAGGGGCCTTGGTCGCACTTCAGGTTTGACTTCGACGACCCTGCACCCGGGCTGGTCGCGCATCTTCAGGGATAGCGTTCTGGATCTTGGGACCTGCAGTGCGATCCGTGTTTCGGGAGGCCGGAGTCGGAAAGACTGTAATGTGGGCGCGACCTGCGCGAGGGAACCCCGGCAGCCCCGCCGCTGCTGTCCGCGATGCAGCCTATCTCTGTAGCCAGATCAAATACCCGCTGACCGGCATGTTCCGAGTGGTCTTCGCCTACGCGCCATCGGGCGGAGACCCGTTTGCCACCTACAAGAGCGTGTCTGTCGCGATTCCGGCTGCCGAGGCCCGACTTGTACCCGCGCAACAGGAGATCAAATAACAAGGGATTGATCGCGCTCGCACCATTTGCACGAACGGCAGCAATGCGAAAGCTGCAACGTAGCACTCAGTTATCGGTGCAAGGTCCGGAAAGGGCCGCCAGCGGACATGTAGGCAACGGCCCTTTGCCGACCTCCAGCGGCTAGCCGCGATGCTGCGGTCGCAGTCCGCATTGCTGCCATTCAGGTTCGATGCAGAAAGTCGGAGCGGATTGTTCGGAAATGGATCTCAGAGGTGCCGCTCGACATCCATGCTCTGATGAAGGATCCGCACGACCACGAGATCGTCTTCGCTCCTGCGAAAGAATATGACGTGGCGCCCGGACAGGCATTTCTGCATTCCCTCCGCAATCGACACCGACCTCCCCGTCCGGTCGCCGCGCGCGAGTTGGTCGACCGCGTTGATAAGGTCGGTGGTATAGGCGACCGCTTGATCTGTGGACCAGCGCTGCGCGGTGAACAGCCAGATGTCTTCAAGGTCGGCCTCCGCGAGCGGAGAATACAGTATCCGAGTCATCTCAACCGGTGTGTCGGCGGTGCATACGAGCCTGGAAGTCTTCTGCATTCAAGGGACGGGGCGGGCCGGATTCATCACCGGCGAGCAGCGCGTCTTTCAGGGCCTGAACCTTGGTCTCATGCTCTTCGAGCAGTCTCAGGCCTGCCCGCACGACCTCGCTCGCCGACCCGTAGCGGCCATCGCGAAGCTGCGCTTCGATAAAGCCGGTGAAGTGGTCCCCGAGGGACATTGACGTGTTTCTGGCCATGCACTGCCTCCTTCCACACAGATATACCAACAAATACCGTTTTTCAATGTTTCTCTGCTGGACTACTATTGGATCGCCGACGCGTTGTCGGCGCTGGGGTGGCATGTGGCGGACCGGAGGAGATGCCATGACCATCGCCAATCTTCCCGCCATCCGTGCCTGCCGTCCCGCCTGGAACAAGGGCCGTGTCGTCGGCCAGAAGCGGCCTCTGCTGCCGAAACATGTCTGGGCCATCCGGGTCCGGCTCGAACTGGCCAGCAACATCCGCGACCTCGCGATCTTCAATACCGCGATCGACAGCAAGCTCAGGGGCTGCGACCTTGTGAAACTCAAGGTCGCCGACGTCTATGCCGCCGGACAGGTGAAGGAACGCGCCTCGATCATTCAGAGCAAGACGCAGAAGCCGGTCCGCTTCGAACTCGCAGAGGGCACGCGGAAGTCGCTGGAGGACTGGTTCAGAAACCCGCTGATGATCGGGTCGGAATACCTTTGGCCCGGACGCTTTCACGAGCGGCTTCATATCTCAACGCGCCAATACGCCCGCCTTGTGCGCGACTGGGTGACGTCGATCGGGCTTGAGCCAAGTTCCTACGGGACGCATTCGATGCGTCGGACGAAGGTCGCAGAGATCTACCGCAAGACCGGCAATCTGCGTGCCGTGCAACTCCTTCTGGGACATACCAAGATGGACAGTACCGTCCGATATCTCGGCGTCGAACTCGAAGACGCGCTGGCCATCGCCGAAGCCGTCGAGATCTGAACCGAAGGGCCGTCCGACGCGGGCGGCCCAGAACGGCCATTCGATGCGTGAAAGTTTCGGTGGTTCGACGTCCCCACATTAGACATTCTTGCACGACGCGACATCACCGGAAGACGGGGACCCAGATGTGCAACGAAGCCGTCTTTCGCGGTAGACACGACTGTCGACTTCTGTAGCACCTGCCCAATAAGGTTTCGGGCTCGAGCGCTCTGCAGCGCTCGGCGCTCTTCTGCTAGATCGTCCGATCCCGTGACGGCGCGGTGCCGTAGTGGGCCTTGTAGGCGCGTGAAAACACCTCGATGTTTTCGTAGCCGCAGGCATTCGCTATTTCGCCGATCGAGAGGGCGGAGTTTCTGAGCATGTCGCGTGCTCGTTCCAGCCTTAGACGCAGGTAGTAGCTGATCGGAGCCTGTCGCAGATAGCGTTTGAACAAACGTGCAAGGCGCCAACCCGGTATGCCGGTTCTTCGGGCGATCTCCGAAATCGGCAACGGCTCGGACAGATTTCCGCGCATCAGCACCAGCGCATCCCGCAATGCCGGGTCGAGCGCCCGCTCGACCGCGGGCTCGATGTGGTGTTCGACCAGCCGCTGTTCATAGGTCAGGATATCCGAGACACGCCGCGCCAGACGGGCACCTTTGTGATGGGCGATCAGCGCCAGCGTCATGTCCATGGTCGCGATGCCACCGGCGCTCGACATTCTCGGCGGTGCGAAATCGAACAGCCGGTCGATGAACATGCTCAGTGGGAACTGGCGGCTGAACCCAGCGAGCGCCTCTGGATGAACCGCCGCAGGATGGCGCGCCAGAAGACCGGCCCTGGCGAGAACGAGTGCGCCGGTATCGACACAGCCAAGCAGCACCCCGGCACGATCGAGACGCCTGAGCCAGGCAAGTGTAGGCGGGGTCGCGGCACGGTCGGGATTGTAGGACGCCAGCAGAATCGCCGCATCGGGCACTGGCAGAGGCAGGGGCTTCGTTTCTAGCGGGATCCCGCTCGACGATGAGACCGTTCCGCCGGTATCCGACACCGCGGTCCAGGAGAACGCCCGCTGCCCCAGCTCCCGGTTGGCCACGCGCAGGGGTTCAGAAACGAGCGTGTAGGACAGAACGGGAAACCCCTCCGAGATGTGAATGGCGATTTCCGTCATGTTGTCAGCCAGTCGTTTAACATCAAGTATGTGTTGTTTCTAGTCAAACTTATCCATTGCGCAAGGGCTACGATCACGATGCTTCAGGGAAGGAGGCGCTGATGAAGGACCATGACGATCTGCCATTGACGCCGGATTTCGATCACTGGCCAGTGGTCGAGGCCGCCATTGGCGTGCAGGCGACGGACGGCGCGCTGAAAGTGACATGGTCGGACGGCAAGCACAGCCTAAACCACCCGTTTTTCCTCGCCGAGAATGACCCTGCGCCGGATCGGCTACAACCGAAGTCGCGCGAGGCACTCGTCTCGCCGCTCGACCTTCCCGAAGAGCTGTCGGTCATCGACGCCAACATACTGGCCAATGGCGCAATCGAAGTGGCGTGGTCTCATGGGGTTAGACCGAGCCGGTTTCACCCCGGATGGCTTCATGCCCATGCCTGGTTCGGTCCACAAAAAGCACCTTCCGCCCTGGCCCTTTGGACCGCCGAAGACCTCCCGAATCCGCCGACCTTCGATGGCCCTGCCACTCTCGACGACCCGCGGATGTTCCTCGACTGGCTCACGGCACTCAGGGACTATGGTGTGGCACGGCTCGAAGGTCTCGCCAACGAGGACTGGTTGCTGATGCAGGTTGTCGAGCGCATCGGGCCGGTGCGGGAGTCGAATTTTGGCCGGATGTATACGCTGGAGATCAAGGACGATCCCGATTCCAATGCCTTCACCTCCGAGGCGCTCTTGCAGCATATCGACATGCCGACACGGGAATGCCCGCATGGTCTGCAGTTTCTCTTCTGCCGCGCCAACTCAACTTCGGGCGGCGAAGGCATCTATGCCGATGGCTACAAGATCGCCGAGGACTTGCGCGCCGAGGAGCCCGAGCATTTCCGCACCCTGTGCGAAACCCACTGGACCTACAACAACCGCGCGAAGGCGACGAGCTACAAAGCCGCTGGCACGGTCATCGAGCTCGACCGCCACGGCAATGTTGCCGGTATACGCTACAACACATGGCTGCGTGCGCCGCTGGTGGCCCCGCTTGACGAGCAGGGCCGTGCCTATCGCGCCTATCGCGCCTTTGCCCGGCGTGCGCAGGACCGGCGTTACCAGATGATCTTCGCCTACCGGCCGGGCGACCTTCTGGCCTTCGACAACCGCCGGGCGCTTCACGGCCGCAATGGCTATGAAGCCAAGGGCGGAACCCGGTTCATCGAGGGCATCTATGCCGACCGGGACGACCTTCATTCCACGATCCGCGCGCTTGAGCGCAGATTGACCGACCAATCATGAGGAAGACCGCCATGACTCTTTCCGCCGTCACTCCCCGACCGAACTGCAGCGCCGCCGAATGGCAGGCCCGTGTAGACCTCGCCGCGACCTTCCGCATCCTGGCTCACTACGGCATGTCCGACCTTGCCAATGGCGCCGTGGCCGCCCGCGTTCCTGACGAGCCGGATCACTACCTTGTGCATCCCTACGGCATGTTCTGGGAGGAGGCGAAGGCCTCCACCATGATCAAGATCGACGCCAAAGGTCAGCCCGTTGACCCCGCTTCACCCTGGCTGAACGACGGGGTGCAGAACCTCTGCCAGTGGATCTTCGGATCGCGACCGGAAGCAATGTTCTTCGTGCATGGGCACGAAGAAGAGGTCATGGCCGTCGGCTCGATCGAGGACGGGATCCTGCCGCTGAACCAGCCCGCGGTCTATCTCGGCAACATCACCGGCTATATCGAATACGAGTTCGAGGAAGATGAGGAGTTCGGTCGGCACTTTGTCAGCCGGCTGGGCCGGAACCAGATCCTGATCAGCCGCAACCACGGCTATTACGCTTTGGGCGAAACCGCCGCAGAGGCCCTCTTCCGCGCCTATTTCCTGCGCCAGACCTGCTCTGCCCAGATCAAGACACTTTCGATGGGGCGTGACCTGCATCTGATAGATCCGCAGAAGGTCGCGCGCTATCAGGACCAGATGGCACGATCCGAGCACTACAACTACGACGGCAAGACCGAATGGGCCGGGCTGATCCGGCTTCAGGATGCGCGTGACCCGGACTATCGGAATTGAAACGGCTTACTGTCGGCCTCAGACTGGCTGAGCCGGACCACGCGGCAATGGGACAATGCCTGCGCATCCCATTTCCGGTTTCTGAAGCGCACGTTTTTGTCGGCCCAGAGCGGCCGTTGCCGACGCAGTCAAGCGCTGCGGCGCAGCTTCACCAGACCGGACTTTCGCTGCCGCCGCGAAATCGAGTGTTTGGCGAACTGGTGGTCTGCGGACGAAGCTGTCGTGCTGCACAACATTTTGAGTGGCCGCTTTGTTTCCAGTGGTTATGCTCGACGGGTCGTCATGAAATTGTCTGAGTGCCGGCAGTGAAAAGGCAGGAATACATTATGACCCAATCATTTGACCGCCTCGTAGAGCAGCAAATCCAGAAGGCCCTTGCGGAGGGCAAGCTGAGCGGCCTCGAAGGCGAGGGAAAACCACTGCCCGACCGATCAGGTGAGGCTTTCATTGACATGGCAACTGCAGTGGCGGCCCGCATAATGGCCGAAGCAGGCGCACTGCCCGAGGAATTCAAAATCAAGAAGTTGCTGGAGGCGGCGAAGCAGAGCTACCGAGAGGCAGAAGGCGACGATGCAAAACACGTTGCGATGGCTCTGATCGCCGATCTCCAGCAGCGCTACAACATAGCCGTTGAAGCACGGCGGCGATTTATGGGGTCTTAGCTCGAAGCGGCCAATCGTCTGCTGCGCAGCATCGGTGAAAGTGGGCTCTCTGCCGACCTCGGATGCGGCGCAGCATCCTGTGATATGATGGCCGGGTCAACGTCGGGTTGTCGTTGGGGAGGGCATGGCGGATCGGAGGATCAGTCATGGAAACACCAAACTTACCTGCCATTCGCGCTTTGCGCCCCGCTTGGAACAAAGGACGTATCGTTGGCCAGAAACGACCGCTGAAGCCAAAGCACGTTTGGGCGATCCGAGTTCGACTTGAACTGGCCGAGAACCATCGTGACCTGGCGCTCTTCAACCTTGCCATCGACAGTAAACTGCGTGGCTGCGATCTGGTCAAAATGAAGGTCGTCGATGTCATGGCATCTGGCCAGATCAAGGAACGAGCATCGGTTCTGCAGAGCAAGACGCAGAAGCCGGTCCGCTTCGAAATCTCGGAAGGCACCCGAGCCCCGCTCGAAAGGTGGATGCAGGACCCGCTGATGGTCGGATCCGAATACCTCTGGCCCGGCCGGTTTCATGAGCGGCTGCATATTTCGACCCGCCAATATGCGCGGATTGTTCGTGATTGGGTGACGTCGATCGGCCTGGAGGCGAGCGCATACGGCACGCACTCGATGCGGCGCACGAAGGTGACGCAAATCTACAAAAAAACGGGCAACCTGCGTGCAGTCCAGCTGCTGTTGGGCCACACGAAGATGGACAGCACCGTCAGGTACCTCGGCGTCGAGCTTGAGGATGCTCTTGCGATTGCAGAGGCCATTGAAATCTAATGACTTGGGCCGTCTTCAGGGACGGCCCAGATCGGACATTCGTAGTCTTCGCCGTCGCTGCGGCGTAACTTTACCGAACCGGTCGTTCGGGTTTGTACACGGTACCTGGGGGACCTTCATTCGCCTTCTAGGATTGCTTGCCGCGAGTTGATAGATGCAATCGGGCTTCTTGAACCTCAGCATCTTTTAGGCGACCTGACGTAGCCTTCATGGCGCGGAAAGTGGCACGGTAAAAGTCGTCGCAGCGCCTTCAACGCAGAGATCGCCCGCATCATCGCGTACGGATACCCTTAGTCGGCAGATCGGTTTGTCCACCCGCACCTCCTCGACCTCGACTCGGCCAGTGATCCTCTCGCCGATCCCTACCGCTTTTCGGAAATTCAGATTGAGATTGAGGAAAACCGTCCCCGGCCCCGGCAGATCTTCTGCCACGCAGGCATTCAGAAGACCCGTCGTGACGCCTCCCTGCACGATGATCCGGCCGAAAGGACTCTTCTTCGCCAAGGCTTCGTCATAGTGGACGGGATTGCGGTCGCCCGTCATTGCCGTGAAGGCCTCGATGTCCTCCTGCCGCGTCACACGGCTGCGTTCAACGCGCATTCCCACCATGGGACGGCCTTTGATGACCCCGGCCCAACCGTCGATAGTCTTCTCCAATGCAGGTCTCCTCATGCCGCCACTTCGCGGGAAAGCTCTTCATCTGTCATCCCCTTAACCTTGCTACCGGTCCCACTTTCGGCGCGGTCCGCTGATTGTTGGAGAGGCAGTCCGCTTTCTATGCTCGCAAGCTCCCAGCGCATTGCGTCATTCAGATCGCGGTGCAAGACCGCGAGTTCATCGAAAGTCCAGTCGAACGAGGCGATGCGTTGCGTGATCGGGAAGATGACGTCGGCATGCGCATCACGGAGCGCCTGGTAGCCCTCGTGAGCGTCCCGCTCGGTCAAGACATGGGCCGCGAGGTGGACGGCGTCCAGAAGTGCATCCGTTATCCCGTGTGCGGTCGCCGGATCCTTGTAGTATCCGGCATCTCCGACAAGCGCCCAGCCCGGTCCCGCACAGTCGCGGATATGGCCGGGCGCGCCAGGGAAGCGGCGCATGCGTTCAGTTGCACCCTCCGCGAGCCGGGCGGCAATCTCCGGCGCCCAGACCGCGAGCGCGCCGGCAATGCCGTCGAGCGGATTGCATGCCAGACGTGCCCGGTACTCCGACGGGCGACAGGCGGCGAAGACGCAGTGCTGGCCGCCATTCGTCGGGATAAGGCCGACCTGTAAGCCGTGATCGAAGAACCAACGATATCCCTCATTCGGGATATCATCGAAGTAGCCGTATACAAGGCCCGAGTGATGGGTGTCCTCGACACGGCAGCGCGCTTCGACGGACCTAGCCACTGCTGAGAGACGACCGTCGGCACCTATGACAAGTCCCGCACGTAACCGCGAGGGGCTGCCATCGGGTAGGCGGACCTCGGCACCGACGACGCGGCCCGATCGGTCGCGGATGACAGTCTCGAAACGTGTCGCAAGCGACAGGTGCGCTCCGGCCTCGACCGCGGCCTGGCAGAGGATCCGGTCGAGCAGGGAGCGGCGCGGTGCGTAGAGGCCAGCCGCGTTTCCCTTCGGCTTCACCGCGATATCCAGCAGATCTTCCGACCCATAGGCGAACCGGGTGCGGGTGATGGTGGGTGTGCCGTCAGCGACGATCTGCCGAAGCACCCCGAGCCGATCGAGGACAGCCACCCCGGGGCGCATCAGTGCGTGGGTCGAAAGCGTGTCACCGATCTCGGGCGCCTGTTCGACAAGGCGCACGTCAAGGCCAGCGCGGGCAAGAAGGATCGCGATTGCGGACCCGGCGCAGCGAGCGCCGACGATCAGGATATCGCAAATGTCGGACGTCTTCGTCATTGAAATTGACTCCTCAGGCGGCTTCGCGGCCAAGAATGCGTTCGCTCAGATGCCTCGCCAGCGCTTCGGCATCCGCTGAAGCGCCGGCGATGTGTGTGGAATGACGGGTGCGCAGATACGGCAGGCCCATGACGTAGAGCCCAGCCCCAACGACGCCACCTTTGTGCCGGATGCGGCCCTTCCGGTCGAAGACCGGCATGTCGAGCCAGTGGTGATCAGGTCGGCACCCGGTCGCGAGGAGAACGGTTCCGATCCCCTCCTTCACTAGGTCTAGCGACAGTCGCGGCGCATCGGGTACGCGCGTAGGTGGGATGGGCTCGGCCGGAGGCGCCGCAAGCCGGGACGTTGCGATAAAGTTGTCGATCGCAGTGAGCAGGCGATCCATCTTCAGGTCCGCCGACACGCAGAGGTTGGCGAGCGAGCCCGAGAACTGAGCCTTGCCACCCGAAACGGCAGCCAAACGCCCCACGATTTCGACACCGAGATCCTGTAGCGCGTTAAGATCCAACGTCTCGCATTCGTCCGACCCCATCAACGGAAGTGACGGGGTGCGCCGGACTCTTTCGATATCGTCGACCTGGTACCATGGGGTATCAAAAACGCCGATCCGCTCCATCCATCTCAAGATGTCCGCACCGCGATAAAAGCGTGGCAACCGCAGATGGGTGCCAGCGGCCAGCACAACACGCCTGCCCGCGAGTGCCAGTTCGCGCGCGAGTTGAAGGCCCGAGGCCGACGCCCCGACGACCAGGACCCCGCCAGGCACCAAGTCGGTAGGTCGGCGGTAGGTGAGCGGCGTGATCCTGGCGATTTGGGGCGGCAGTTCTGTTGCGACCGCCGGCAAATTAGGGAGTGCGCAGGCCCCGCTCGCCACGACGACGCTGCGGGAGTGGAACATGCCCTGGTCGGTCTGGACACTATAGCCGTCTTGCGCGGGGCTGACCGAGATGACCTGCGTTTGGGTGCGAATTGGAACAGCGTTCGACAGGGCGTAGGAATCGAAGGTTCGGACCAATTCCGGAACGGACATGAAACCGTCTGGATCGGGCCCAGCATAGGGCTGGCCGGGCAGGCCATTCATCCAGTTGGGAGACAGAAGGCGCAGGCTGTCCCAGCGCTCCGTTTTCCAGCTGTTCGCGACCTGCCCGCGTTCCAGGACCATGTGATCGATGCCGCGACGCGCCAGCGCGCGGCTCATGGCAAGCCCGGAATGCCCGGCGCCTATGATGATGGCTGGCAGCTTTGACATGACCAGTGATCCTCAGGATAGGGTCGAATGCCTCAGGCGATCGAAACCTTCACGTTTCCGGGGTTGGTGATGATGTCGAACACCGCTGAGCGCTTCTGCGATTGGGCGACCAGCGCGGCGACCTCGTCCATCGTGGCGTCCGCGTCGATGTCGAATCTGACGCGGATCGCGGAGAAGCCGTTGCGCACGTCCGGATCGACACCGAGGATGCCGGCAATATCCATGTCGCCCTCGACCTTCGCGGTCACCGAGTGAAGTTGAATGCCACGGTGTTGTGCGACGGCTGCAACGCCGGCAGTGAGACAACTGGCCAGCGCGGAAAGCACCATCTCGACAGGTGTCGCGCCGTTGTCTGCCGAAGCAAACTGCGGCGGGTGGTCCGCGTCGAAGGTGAAGCTCTTGGTGTGGCTCTGTTCGGCGCCAAGGCCGAAGAATCCCGTTACGGTCGAACGGCTGTGGGTGCCGTCGATCCATTCGCATGACGCTCGCCAAGTAAATTGCCCAGCTGCGGGCGTGGCCGCGAGGGCAGTGCGGGCGCCGAGGAGCGCCTCGGTATTCACGCCGTTCTGAACAGGTTTGGTAACAGTTTGTACGTTCATCTTGATCTCCGTCGGTTGGTCGTTGCGGCCACCACTTTGTTGGTTGCAGTCCCAAAACGGACACCGGACACGACAAGGCGATCGGACGGGCGGATCGGGACTGTTGACTTGAGCCGCGCTGGCCATCGGCCGCGCACGGGAAACGCAAGCGTTTGCGTTCCCGGATTGGGTAGCCGAATGCCCAAAGAAGAGTCCTGATCGCTCCCTGATGCTTGGCTGACCATTTGCAGCCCGAGCGGCCAGCTTGGCGAAGGATCAGCATAGGATAGGTGCCCCATCAGGACGCACGCGCTGAAACGACGTACATGAAGGCTGATTTCAACAGGGCCGGGATGCCTCCCATCGAGCATCTGTGGCGTTCGGCGGCCGGCCAACTCGGAGACTAGATTGATGCCTGAGATTCGCATCGCGAGGACTGCCGATGACCTTGCAGGTGTCGTCACACTCCTGCGCAGCTATCTTGCGTGGCACCGTGTCCGTCATGCGAGCCATCGGGACATGATCGATCGCTATTTCGGCGATCAAGACTTCGAAGATGAACTCGCCCGCCTGCCGGGAGACTTTTCGCCACCTCAAGGGAGATTGCTGCTTGCAACGGTCGCGGGTCAGCCGGCAGGTACCGTTGCGCTGCGCGATCTTGGCGGTGGAACCAGCGAGATGAAACGGTTGTTCGTCGCATCCAATTTCCAGGGCCAAGGCGTTGGGCGTTATTTGCTGCAACGACTGGTCGCAGATGCCAGTGCAATTGGCTATGAGAGTATCCGCCTCGATACCGGGCCGCTGCAGTACGAAGCGCACCGGCTTTATGAACGTGCAGGATTTTGCAGGATTTCGCCCTATGGAACCCATGACCACGCGTTGCGGGACTGGCTTTTCTTCATGGAGCTGAAGTTGCGCCGCCATGGTATGGAGCCCAGTGTACCGGCCGGACGGGCGATGGCATGAGGATCAAGCGTCGGACGTTTGCGATTGGGGCATATGGTCGAGGTATGAGATTGCCCACTTACGCGTCCAAGGCTTTCGGCGTATTCTGAATCATCGAACTCGCGTCGGCAGGAAATGCGCCATTCGTTCGGTCCTTACGTTCTTGATGAGGGCGCCCGTGAGTTGAGCCTCGGGGACGCGCCTGTGCCCATGCAGCCGCGCGTTTTCGATCTGCTTGTCCATCTTGTTCGAAATGCTGGCAGGGTTGTGCCAAAGGACGAGTTGATGGACGCGCTCTGGCCCGACGTTATCGTGACCGAGGCCTCGCTCCAACGCCTCGTCAGCCTTGCGCGGCGCGCGCTTGAGCCGGGGGGACTGGACGGGGCGATTCGAAGCTTCGTCCGCCACGGCTATCGGTTCTCTGTTGACCGGCCTGTCCTCGCACTGACCAAATCCGAAGCTGCCGAGGGTGGCCTTTCCGAAGCCCTGAGGCTCATGCAGCAACGTGAGTGGCTTGCCGCCGCGCAAATGTTCGAGAAGCTTGACGCGGATGGAAACCTGTCGGCGGAGAACATGGACCGCTGGGCGCTTGCGGTCGAATGCCTCGGACGTCCCGCGGCGGCGATACCGGTTCTGATCCGAGCCGTTGGGGCACATGTGAAGGAAGGCAGCCCGCATCTCGCCGCCCGCGATGCCGTGACCTTGGCGAAAATCGAAATCGATCGCAGCGCCGTCGCTGCGTCGGCGGGCTGGATGGACCGCGCTGATGCACTGAAAGCTGGCATCGACGACCCGCGCACCAATGCCTACTTCCTCTGGATGAAGTCGCGATTGGCGAGCTTCGGGGGGCGGGCAAAAGAGGCTCTGGACCTTGCGGCGGCCGCGCATCAAGCCGCGACCGCTTGCGGTGACCAAGGACTGATCGCACTTTCTCTGACCTATCATGGGTTCTACAACATCGCTCTCGGTCGGACCGACGAAGGTGTTGGACAACAAAACCACGCAGCAGCGATCGCGCTCTCGAGCGGTGTCGATCCCATCATGGGCAGCACCATCTACTGCAATATCTTGTGGAGTTGTCGCACATATGCCGATTGGTCGCGGGCGCGGCAATGGAGCCAGGGCTTCGACAGCTGGTGCGAGGCGAATTATGCGGAGGCTTCGGGATCGTGCGATCTGCACCGGGCCGAAGTCCTGGGAGCACAGCGCAATCTGATCGAGGCGCTTGAGGCGATCGAGGAAGCGATGCAGAAACTGTCCGAGGAAGAGGCATTCTCGGTCGGCGACGGCTACCGGGTGCGTGGCGACATCAAGGCGATGATCGGCGATCTCGACGCGGCCCGCGAGGACTACGGCGCCGCCTATGCAATAGGGTGGGACGCAGAGCCGGGAAATGCCGTCCTGCTTGCGGACGAGGGCAAGTTCGAAGCCGCACTAATGGCGCTCGACCGGGCGCTCGCTGGCGCTTCATGGTTTCACCTGCAACGGCGTGGAATGCTTCTCGCCTACAAGGCGCGGATTGCGGCGCAGTGGGGAAACGCTCAAATCGCCATTGAAGCGCTCGACGAACTCGACGCCGAACCCGAGCGCTGGAAGCAGTCGGCTGTCCACGCGCTCGTCAACGAAACGCACTATCATCTGGATTCCGGGAAGGATCCGATGGCGACCCGTCGGCTGTTGCTTGCGCGCCAGCTTTGGACAAGTGCGGGTATCGAATATCATGCCGCACGGGTGCGTTTGACTCTTGCCGAGGCGCTGTTTCGGACGGGTGACACCGTCGGCGCACAGGCGGAACTTTCCGCTGCCGAACGCACTGGAATACGTATCCGATCTCGGCGGCTAAGCGTGGCAGCCGCTTCACTCTCGGCAAGCCTGGCGCCCGCCATGCCTGCACCGGCCGCCGGAGAAGGAACCTAGGGCCGCACCGCATCCGTGGGCCGCTCATAAAATGATACGGCAAGGATAAGGGACGGATAAGGACCTACTTGCCTTACTTCCACTACTCATGACGTTGTCACGCGACAGGCGTGGCTTCAAATCCGGGCCGTTGGAAATCGGCTCCATCATGAGGAAGTAACACATGCAACTCTACGTCATTCGTCGGCCGAGCGCCTGGGCCTCGCTGGCAGAACTTGAAATTGCGGGCGCCAAGTCCGCTCGCGTCGGCAATGAGGAGATGTCGGATCAGGTTCGCTGGATTCGCAGCTACGTGGTGAACGAACCGGACGGCCGTATCGGCACGTTCTGCATCTACGAGGCCAAGGACGGCGCCGCGATCCGAGAGCACGCCCGCCGCGTCGGGATGCCGGGGGAGGAATTCTATCCCGTCGCTACGACCGTCGTTGTTCGGCCGGACCCGGCCGAAATGGCGACGGCCTGATCTCCGCGCGCCGGACTTTTCAGCTTCGGCGCGCCATCGTTTCGGAGAGGACATCTAATGAGACTGTCAATCACCGCACTCGCGGTCGGCATGATCTTTGCATCGGCCAGTATCGCACCGGCCCACGAAAAGGCGACAGACCTGCGGCTTTCGCCTAAGGATGCAGAAGCATCGCGCCTTGCGGCCGAACGCTACTATCGCATCGAGGATGCGCTGGCGGCTGGCTATGAGCCGCTTTTCGACTGTACGGACAACGGCAAGGCCGGCGCGATGGGCCAGCACTACATCAACAGGACCTACGCGATGGACAGCGTGCTCGACGTCAGCCAGCCCGACGTGTTGATGTACGAACCCCAGGTCGACGGCTCGATGCACCTTGTCGCGTTGGAGTACATTGTCTTCCAAGCGCAGTGGACCGGCGACAAGGTGCCCGTCTTCCTGGGCCACGAGATGCAGCTCAAGCACAAGGTCGGCACGCACGAGGTCGATCCGTTCTACGAACTGCATGTCTGGCATTGGCGCGACAACCCATCGGGCATGATCGCCGACAACAACCCGGCCGTGAGTTGCGCCCATTCGTAACGACGGTTGGACAGGCCCGGTCCCGCCTCGCGCGGGGCCGGCCGTTTTGTGTGCTCAAAATGAGCTTTTGGGAAACCACCTCGCCTGCGTGCGCGATGCCGGATCAATTGTTCGGTCATGCTGGCCCGAGAAGCCGGCCCCAACGAGGGTATAGACCTCTTCCGCGCATTTCGAATGATGAAAGCCTTCGCCCAACAACCGCTCGGCGCGGCAAGTCTCATCCGGATTCAGGTCGTCAGCGTCCAGAGCCAAGCCTCTCCGATATCATGGTCATGCGCCAGACCTGTCCGGTCGAAGCCGAGACGCTGGAGGAGGCGCGCAGATGTGTTGGGCCGAGGCAATGTCTTGGCCAGGACTGCGATGTCCTTGGTGCCCGATCTCGCAATCTCGACGAGGGCCGTAGCAGTAAGGGTAGCAATACCTTGGCCCTGCCGATCGGGAAGCGTGAAATATGCGATCTCGACCGCCCCGTTTCTCGGGGCGCCAACGAACGCGCCGCCGCCGACGGCCTCGCCGTCCTGTATAGCCAGGTAGCTTATCCACGGCGGCGAGTATCCGGACTGGCCATAGAATGCCTTGGTCATCTCGATCATGGACCCGAGGTCATCAGACCACGGTAGCCCAAGTGCCTCGACCGTACTGTCCAGATGGATGGGAAGCAGATGAAATCCCTTTCGAGATGGTGTCGTTTTCATTGGTCCTCCACTACGGCAAAGAGGTGAAGTTGTGGCCCCTTGTCGACCCGGGGCGCGCTTGCAACGCCCCGGGGACTCTGTTCAGACATATCCGGTTTCGCAGGTCCACCCGTTTGTCGCCCCCCAACCCGGACCGCTGCATCTCGTCCGACCGGAAGTGCACACCGAGACCACGCAGAAACCGCCGCGCCGACCAACCGCACTCGCACAATTTGAGCGCGAAGTGGGTGATGGGCGTGTTCGTATCCTCGATCACCTCGGTGACGGACTGCCGCGCCCGGTCCGGTAGGCGTATGATCCCACGGATTGATGGTGCGATCCAGTCGGTGGAATGGAAGGAAGCACTACGGAACAGATACGTCACGGCAGCGCAAGACTATCGGACGCGATGCGCTCAGGAAATCAGGACCTCGTCGTTCCGTGCGCCGCTTGCCGTGACATAGAGTGCACCGACGATGACGAGGTTGACTGCGCCCGCTGCTGCCGCGACCAGGAAGGTCAGGTCATAGGTGCCGGTCAGGTCGAAAAGCAGTCCGCCGACATACCCGCCGAGCCCGTGCCCCGCCCATGCGAAGGCAAGGATCAGCCCGGTCGCGCCGGCGCGCCTCGTCGGCGGGGTAAGGGCCCGGATCGTCGTCAGAACGCTGGTCATAACGCCGGCATAACCGAAGCCGTAGATCGGCGCGAAGATGTAGAGCAAGGTCAGATCCCCGATCCTGGTAAACCCGAAGACCAACGCCGTCTGCCAGGCGGATGCGATGAAGTATGCGGGCAGCGCGCCAATCGTGTCCGCAAGCTTGCCGAACGCGACCCGTCCCGCGATCGCGGCAAGCATCATTACGAAGACAACGCCGCCCGCCTGCGGTGCGGGAATGCCGCACCCCTCGATCAGCGGAACGAGATGCATCAACGGCACGGACATGAGGCTGCAGCACAACAGGACGGCGGCGCTCATCATCACGATCAGCGTCGAGAGCGGAAGTGGCATGTGTGTAGCGGTTACAGGAGCCGTTGGGCCAGACTCCGGTCCCGCACCTGGCATCCGCATCAGGAAGGCAAGCGGGATGAGTAGCGCAAGGGAGAACAGACCGTAGCCAAGGAACGCGCCGCGCCAGCCGAAGATTTCAATCAACAGTGTATTGGCGAACGGGGCACCGCCCTGTCCGATCGCCTGACCTGCCGAGGCGAGGCCGATGGCCAGACCGGCGCCGTTGCGAAACCAACTTCCCACCAGTGCGAAGGCCGGAGCAAAGATGGCCCCGCCGCCGAAAGCGCCGGTCAGGGCCGAGATCGCATAAAGCTGCCACAGCGTCTCTGCGCGCGATGCGGCGACAAAGCCAAGCCCGCTTACGATGGAACCCGTCAGTATGACTGCACGCACGTTGAAGCGATCGGCGGCGAAGCCCATGACAACACCCCCGAGACCGATGCCGATCAGCCCGGCCGTGTTGATCAGCGCGATGTCGCCCCGCTTCCAGCCAAACTCGGCCTCAAGCGGAGAGAAGAAGGCCGACAGACCGTTGACGAGCTGTCCCATCACGATAGCGAGCATGACCGACGCTGCGGCAACGATCACCCAGCGATAGTGAAGACGCGTGAGTATGTTCGGGCGCATGATTGGACGTGCCTTTCGAGTCAGGCGGCAGACGGCTTGCGCGGATGCAGCCATGCGGGAAGGAAGCGGTAGGCGTCCTCGACCGCATCTGCGTTGAGATCGCGCCCGACATCGACCAGCATCTGGCGCAACCTACCGTCGTTGAACGCGTCGAACGTCTCGGTCGCGCCGCCAATATGGCGACCCGCGATGAAGACCTGCGGGATCGTTAGGGCGCCGGTATTCTTGGCCAGCGCGCGCCTCACCGCGCCGCCATGGTCGTTCTCGCGATAGTGAGGGCCGTCAAGATCGACCGAGTGATACGCGATATCCGCGGCCGCGAAGAGATTGCGGACGGACCAGCTGAATTCGCACCATTCGAGCGAGAACACCACGACTGGCTGAGCAGGATCGGAGATAAGGTCGCTGAAATGGGAAACGGCCTCGTCCGACGGATCGGGCAGAACCGGCTGTGCGACAGACGCGGCGACGGCATCGAAGCGGAAGCGCGGGGTCGAGGCGGCGATGGCATTCTCCGCGTCGTCCATTGCTTCGCCGATATGCGCGAAGAGCGGCGTGGAGAGATAGCGTTCGCCGGTGTCGGGCAGCATGGCCAGGATGCGCGCACCTTTAGGGGCATGGCGGGCAATCTCCAGCGCGGCGGCGAAAGTGGCGCCCCCGGAGGTTCCGCAGAGGATGCCCTCCACGCGCGCGAGGTCTTGCGCGCATTTCAACGCGTCGTCGCCGGGCACTGGCTGGATCTGATCAATGTGGCTCGCTGTCATCGCGTCGTTCGCGAGCTTGGGAATGAAGTCTGGCGTCCAGCCTTGCATCAGGTGCGGGCGGAAGGCGGGGTGGCTCGCCGCCGGGCTGCCATCCTCTGCGTAGCTTTGCGGAATGCCGGAGGCGAGGATGGGCGCGTTGTCGGGCTCCGCGGCGATGATCCGCGTCATCGGGCTTTTGGCCTTCAGGACGCGCGCGACCCCCTTCATGGTGCCGCCTGTGCCGAGACCCGACACGAAGACGTCGAGTGGCGTATCGCTGAAGTCGCGCAAGATCTCCTCGGCCGTCGTGTGCGAATGGATATCCGGCCCGGCCTCGTTCTCGAATTGGCGGCAGAGAAACCAGCCGTGTTTCTCGGCCAGTTCGCGCGCCTTCGCGATCATGCCGGAGCCCTTTTCGGAGGCCGGCGTCAGGATGACCTTCGCGCCGAGAAAGCGCATGAGCTTGCGCCGTTCGATCGAAAAGCTTTCCGCCATGGTGACGACAAGCGGATAGCCCTTCGCCGCGCAGACCATGGCAAGGCCGATCCCGGTATTGCCAGACGTCGCCTCGACGACGGTCTGGCCCGGCCGGAGCGTTCCGTCGCGTTCGGCGGCCTCGATTATCCCCAGGGCGAGGCGGTCCTTCACCGACCCCATCGGATTGAAGGCTTCAAGCTTGACATAAAGCTCGACGCCTTCCGGTGCGAGGCGGTTGATCCGGACGATCGGCGTGTTGCCGATGGTTTGGAGGATGCCAGAATGCCGGTTGATCATGTCAAATTCCTCAAAGAAGTGGGAGAATACAGTGGGTAAAGAGGACGACCGCGGCGGCGCCTGCGCCGGCGGCGAAATGTCGGCGCGAAGGCCGAAGGCGGCGGCGCGGCCAGGGACTGAACGGCCCGACGAATTCGGGTCCGGAACGGGCGGTTTCGGAGAAACGGGTCATCTGGAAGCTCCGTTGCGTTGTTGATTGAGCCACTCTGAACCGTCCGCGTTTCAGTCCGTTTTCGTGGGCTGGATTGCGAGGCTTCAATTGTTTCAGAGGCGGCGGAGCAGGGGTGGCAACGCGCGACGGGTGAAATGGGCTCTTGGAGCGCTCGCGCTATGTCTCAATTTCATCGATCGCCGATAAGGCGCCGAAACAATTGAAGCCGAATTCGCCGTCGCGAGATATCCGCCAGAAACACCGGGCGACTAGAACCGCGCCATTGAAACCGGCCAAGGAGCCAACAGATGAAAGCCATTAACGACCTCTACCATTCATTGGCGCGCCTGCGGGACGAGCGCCGCAACTATCGCATGATCGGCGGATTGCCGGCGCATATCGCAGAAGATATCGGCGTCTGCGTCGATCACGATAAACGCCGGGCCTATCGTCCCTGACAATCCCTCGGATTCCCAAACCTGAAACGACTGACCCGCCGGCTACCGGCGGGTTTTTTTCTGCCATGACCGCAACGGAAAACCCGCCCGAAGGCGGGTTCTCCTGGATCAATCCCGTTCACGCCGCTGCGGGCAAGTCATGGTCGGAACCGGTAATCCAGCGCTGGTTCGCTTTCATGGCGCGGTTCAGGGCGTAGTGGATGTTCTGCACCTCGCCCATCGTCCAATCCAGCCCCGCCAGCCGGTCAGTCAGCGCGAAGAATTCAGACGACAGCGCGTTCCTCAGCGCCGGGTAGTCGGCGACCGTACCGGCGACGACCGCATCCGCGAGGAGTTCCGCATCGCGAAGCGCGTCGGTGATGCCATGCGCCGTGATCGGATCGCGGAAATAGCCTGCATCGCCAACCAGTGCCCAACCCGAACCCGCCGACTGGCGGAGGAAGCCCGGAAGGCCGGGAAAGAACACCGTCCCACTCGTCGCCTGGGCCCCGGCAAGATCGTCGGCCATGGCGGGAACGAAGCGGGCGACGATCTCTTCAAGCCTCAAGGGACCGGTCTTCCGCAATTCAGCCAGTACTTCGGGCGGCAGGCCGACGAAGATGCAGGACTGCCCGTCATTGGTCGGGATCACCCCACCCGCTGCAGCAGGTGCGAAATGCCAACGGTAGCCGCGATTGGGCAGGCCGCACACGTATTGATACACGCAGGAAATCGTGTTCTGCGCCGCTTTCGTAACCTGCGCGCCTGCCGCACGGGCGACTGCGGAACGTCGGCCATCCGCCCCGATCACGAGGGGTGCGTGCACCTCCTCGACGGTACCCGTGGGTGTTTGCAGCTTAGCGCCGATCACCCGTCCGACTCTGTTGAGAACGAACCCGACAAAACCGGTGCGGTAGCGCAATTCGGCGCCCGCAGCTGCGGCAGCGTTTGCAAGCGTTGAATCGAGGAGCGTTCGGCGCGGCGCGTAGAGCGCGGCGATCCCGTCCTCGTCCTTCAGGTCGATATCAAGCGCCTCGCCGCCATAGATAAAGCTTGTCCGCCGTACCGCAGGCGTTCCTGCGCCGATGATGGCGTGGAGAAGGCCCCATTTGCGCAACTGGTACACGCCAGCGCGCATGAGCGCGTGGGTCGACATCGTATCGGTGCCTGGATGATCGTGGTCGATGGCAAGAACCTTCACCCCTCGGCGCGCCAGAAGCATGGCTGTCGCTGCTCCGGCGCAACGGGCACCGACAACGATGACGTCGAAAGTGTTCTCTCTGAAATTGTGCATCATTTCTTGCCTCTTATGCTGCAATGCTTTTCGAAATGGTCAGGTGCGCCGCGACGCCTTCCGCAATGGCCTCGGCATCGCGACCCGTGCCGTAAATGAAGGCCGAGCTCCGCTGGCGCATGAAGGGCAAACCCATCGCAAAGAGCCCGGGCTCTGGCGTGGCGCCGCCGGCATGAAGGATTTCTCCCCGGGAATCGAGCACGGGCAGTCGCAGCCAAGGATACGTCCGGCGGAAGCCTGTGGCCCAGACCACGGTTCGGATTCCGGCGGCCTCCAGATTCAGTAGGCGCGGACCATATCCCACCTTCTCGTGGAATTTTCGGGCCTCCGGCCTCGGCGGAGCGTCAAACCCCATCCCGGAGATGTAATGGTCGATTCTGGACAGAAGCCTGCTCAGTCGGATCTCTGCGGCGTAGACCACTTTTGGCAGGGAATCGTCGAAATGAACTTTACCAGCCGTCACGCCAAGGGCACGACCGGCGATGGTCACGCCCTGCGCCTTAAGCCGGTCGAGGTTGATTTCCTTCCTATCGGTCCCGCCGGCCAACTGGAGTGACGGCAGTGTCAGTAGCCGTTCATCAGGGATCGCCGGATCCCGCGGCTCGAACAGATATCCCGTGCGCTCAAGCCAGTAAAAAAGGTCCCGACCGCGATACCGCCGCGGCGCGGGGGCGTGACGTCCTACAGAGATCGTGACCGGCCGGCCGGAAGCGCTGAGGTCGCGCGCAATCTGCATCCCTGTGGCAGAGGCACCGACCACCAGGACCCCGCCCTCGTCGAGCATGTCGGGTCCGATATAGTTGGTAGCGGTGACTTGCCGGATGTCGTCCGGCAACTCCTCCGCCCAGGCTGGAATCGCTGGCTGATCGCAGGCACCGGTCGCGATGACGACCGCGCTGGCCGAGAACGCGCCGCGCGTCGTGAAGACGAAGAAGCGGTCTCCCGCCCTATTGACCGACACTACCTCGCAGCCCATCCTGATCGGCGCTCCGAAACCGCGTCCGTAATCATTCAGCAGGGTGCCAAATTCTCTCGACCGCATGAAACCCTCTGGATCGCCGAGGGTGCCGAGGCCGGGTAGGCGGGTCACGAAGTTCGGAGAAAGGAGCCTCAACTCCGGCCAGCGTTCCGAAAGCCAGCGTTCGCCGACACGGCCGCGTTCGAGCACCACATGCTCTATTCCCCTTACGGTCAGGCAGTGGCTAAGCGCCAGGCCTGCCTGACCCGCGCCAATGATGACTGTGTCCACGCGAAGCGGCATTTCAAGGTTCCCTGATTGTGTTGTGCATTCCTTGACGTGCGGATGTTTCAACCGAACGGCGCGTTCAGGACGAAAGGGTTTCGTTTGTTTCAGCGGCACATCTTGCTTGGGGGGCGACAGAGAACGCCCGCATGCGGGAAGCATGCGGGCGTCTTCGTGAGTGTGGCGGATCGCGTTCAGGCAGCCAGTCGTCGGGGCGCGGCTTCGGCCTCTTCATGGCGGGCGTCGAACGGAAAGAAACTCTTCTCGTTCCACCAGGAAATGAACGCGCGGATCGTTTCCTTGCTGTCCATGTGGTCAAAGCCGTTTCCGTAGCTTTTCGCCTTGCGCATTTTCTTCATCGTTCTGATCCTTTGGTCAGGGAGCGAGAGAGCGACCGGCACGACAGGCGCCGGTCGTCCGTCTCAGTTCGCGATGGCGGCAACCGTGACCGGCACACCGTTCGTGAGCACGTCGAACACGGCTGAGCGGGCAACCGACTGGTGCACGATCTGCTCCAGCACCTCGTCAGAGGCGTCGCCCTTGATCTTGAAGGTGGCGCGGATGCCCGAGAAACCATTGCGGACGGTTTTGTCGAGGCCAAGGATACCGTTGAGGTTGATGTCGCCCTCGATTGAGGTTTCGACCGAGTGAAGCTTCACCTGGCGGATTGACGCGATGTTGCCGATGCCCGCGGTAATGCAGGCGGACAGTCCCGCAAGCAACATCTCGACCGGCGTGACGCCATTGTCGGTGCCGCAAAGCACCATCGGGTGGTCGCCGTCAATGCTGTAACTCTGCTTGTGTTCCTGCTCGACCATCGCGCCGAAGAAGCCTGTAATGCTCGTCCGGGAATGGGTTCCGGAGAGCCACTCGCCATTGGCGCGAAAGGTGAACTTCGCGATATCGGGCGTCTGGCCGACCGCGCCGAGCGTGGCGACGAACGTCGGCACATCGACGCCGTTCATCGCGACCTTGGCGGGTTTGTCGGCGGTAGCGGTGGTCATTGATAATCTCCTGTCGTTAATGTCTGGGCTTGGCGGGCGAACCGTTCGCCCGATGGACAGAAGACCTAGGCCCGCCATGTTTCAGGCGAATTGCGCGACATGTTTCAATGGTTTCGCTAGCCGGTGGATGAGCGGGCAATTATTTGCCGTATGTCCCGGTTGAGGCCACACGCTGCGCCAGCTCGGACTACATCGGCCGACTTGCCCGATCCGCACTCGTCTTTCCAAAGAACTCCAGGTAGTGCTTTTCCAGTTGCTCTATGACAGGTGAGCGCTTTGCGTAGGATCTCTCCAGCCGGATGTTCAGGTGTTTCATCACCGGAAACCCGTCCTCCTCCAGATAGGCGCGTTCGCCAGCGACCATGCTGCCCTCGACCAGGACGGCGACGCAAAGATTGGCAGTAACCGCTTGGTGTTGGGCGAAAACACTGCGGCATACACAGACCGGACGGTAGCGCCGGTTCATGGCTTCCAGAGCGGCAACAAGCGGTAATTCGTCTTGGTTGCGCTCGTCCCAGACCGCGACGGGCAGGGGATCGACCTTGCTGAGATTGACCTCAGATGGTCCGACCACGACCAGTCGGTCGGTGAACGCAACCGGGCCGCGCGTGGGACAGTTTCCCTCCGTCACGAAGGCAAGGTCAACAGATCCGTTGGCAATTCGCCGCGACAGGCCGAGGGAATCGTCGATCACGATGCTGATTGTGCCCTGCGGCAATAGCTTCGCGAACTCGGTCATGACATCTTTCAGAATCCGGTTCACGTAGGCATCCGCCACACCGACCACGATGATCCCCTCGAACGCCGTCCGACGAAACATCGCCATGGCCTCGTCGTGCGTGTCCACGATCTGGCGCGCGGGGCGTAACAGTGACTTGCCATATTCCGTGAGCGCGACCGGAGTCGCTGCCCGGTCGACAAGGGGCTGCCCAAGCATATCCTCAAGCCGCTTGATCTGCTGGCTCACGGCAGACTGAGTGCGACCAACGATTTGTGCGGCGGACGTAAAGCCGCCGGAATCGGCTATGGCTAAGAATGTGCGGTACAGTTCTGTGTCCATTAGCGTTCCTTATCGGATGCATACGAACAATTTGTTTGATATTGACGGGCCGATCAATCAAGACTTTCGCACGTTTAGATCAGGCAACAGCCACAAGGACTCAATCTCTGGAACTGGTGGTCTGACTGGAGCGTGATGACGGAAGCAACCAAGGAAGATTAGAACAAGAATATAGCACGAAAGAGCTTTTCAGCTCTAAGTAATTGTTTTGTCTTTGACGCCGCGGGCTGGTGCCTTTTTTCAGCTCTTCGGCAGTGAGGTGGCGCGAGAGATTTCGCTCATGCCGATCATGGTCGGCCGCGCCACCAGCCACCCTCTTGATGACCGATCGACCACTTCTGGTCGGGGCCGCGTTCACGCGGTGGTCACGCTCATTACATGACCTGACGATAGGAAACGACATGCACAATATTAATGCAAGTGCTGCACCTCACCAAGAAGACCACTGTTTCCCGGCCGATTTCCCGCCCAAGGCGGCGAACATGCCTGCAAACACGATCCGAGGGCCGCTGCTTGTACTCCGGGGCGGCGCATCGGCCCGATTTTTCGACGCATCGCCCGATATGCCCGCCAGTTCACGCCAGCGCGGCGGCTTCTTCGCCGAATGCATCGGCATGATCGACACGGCCGTGGCAGCTATCAGGACTAAAAGCGGGGTGCGCAAACAGGCGCGCATGCGGCGCATGGCCGATCGCGAGTTGGACTATCTGAGCACCCATATTCTCAGGGACATCGGGTTATCCGGCGGTCGGAGCGACATCTTTTTGCGCGAAGCCGCTCTCCACGGTCCAAGATCCTAAACAACGAACAGGCAGGAAGCACAGTCCACGCGCTTCTGCATGAACGAAAAGGAACTTAAAATGTCCACCGCCTCCCTTGCATATGAACGACCCGAAGCCGGTTCATCGCCGGTTGTTCAGATCGACGTCGGTTCGTTCATCGCTCTCATGAACGTGGTCGCCAAGCAAGCAAGCCTTCCGTCCTTCGAGAGGCAGCTTGCTGTTGCAAACGCCCCAGACCGACCGCATTTGCACGCTGTCCGGTCCGCAGCGGAAGAAGCCGGCAATGGGCGGGACGTCTCGCTGGTGAACATGCTCATTGACGTACTCGCACCGGCGTCGGGCAAGGATTCAGAGAACGAGGCACAGCAGAGCCCGTCCAAGCACAAGCGGATTTTTCCCTTCGGCAAAACCTGGCTGCATGTTGATGCAGCGAAACTGGTCGACTCTGAAGGGCGTGAAGTCCCTCTGACGGCGATGGAGTTCCGACTGCTCAAGCACTTCGCCGAGAATCGCGGCCGGGTCCTGAACCGTGACCAGATCCTCGAGGGCGCGCATGACAGGTCATGGGACCCGTTCGACCGGTCCATCGACATCCGCATTTCACGCATACGCAAAAAGATTGAGCACAATCCTCAAAAACCGGAGGTTATCCGAACGGTGCGTGGCATCGGTTACATCTACGATCCCGCGTGATGCGCACAAATCGACAGGCGATACGCCAAAGCGCGCACCCCGTGCACCATTTGCCGCGTGGACGAAGCAGGCATGCATGCTACTTCAATCGTCGAGCCCGGTTGGCGTTCCGCGCATCGGACCAATTGGGTGCCAACAAAACCGGCGGGCGCATGTGGGATTCTGTTGGTTTGCACCGGTCTTTTGCATCCTCAGTAGGTGTCCGCTTTACCGCATTCTCGACCTCTGCTTCGCATTTGCAGCGAAAGACCGGAATCCCGAATGTCCACTCGCGGCTTCGCAAGTGCGGCGAAGTCACGCTCCCGCCGCTGGTGCTCACCCTTTGAACGGCTTTCCGCCAAGCACCCGGTCGATGATGTCGATGACCCTGTTGGTCTGCGCGATGTCATCTTCGAGGGTTTGTCGCGTTTTCGGGTTTGCCTCGGCCTCTAGCATTTCGCGCAGATCCTCAAGCTCTGCCTCGAAGTCGACCTTGCGGGCCGTCCACATGTCCCACTCGGCTTTCTCTTCCCTCGTGGCAGGACCACGGATATGCGCGGTGCCTTCGCGTATGTCGATAATAACATGATCGGAATGGGGCAGAGGATCGGGCAGATCGATGATACCCAGCCGGGCGCGTCGGTCAAGCTCCTTGTCCCACTCGATCTTGTAGGTCATGGCGGTGTCGAGCCACTGGTCGTGCAAGGCACGGTTAGCGTTCTCCGTCGAAGCCAATAGCTCGGAGAATAGCCGCTGCGCCCGGTGCTGGCCCTTGGCGGCATTGACAGCAAGTGAGCGCATGATGGCCTGCGCCATGGGTATGGTGACGTTGCGGTCACCATCCCTCACCGTGATCGTCCGGTAGGCCTCGTCGAGGATGATCGCCTTCATCCGTTCCTCGTTGAGCGCGGGACGTTTGTTCTTGGCTCCTATAGGCCGCCCCCTGGGATTGCCCGACTGGCCCGGCTTGAACCGGGTTGCGGCGGGCGGCTTGCCGTATCCGATCTCGTAGCCCGGCCGCGCAATCAGCGCCCGTGAGGACTTGTCCTTCCCCTGCCCGCTCATTCCGCCGCCTCCAGACGCTCGATGGTTTGCGGCCAACCGCAGACCAGGCGTTCGGCGTCATCCTTCGCATAGGCCTCCCACCGCGTGAGGATGCGGTCGCAGTAGATCGGGTCAAGCTCGACGAGATAGCCCCGCCGCCCGGTCTTCTCCGCCGCGATCAGCGTCGAACCTGAGCCGCCGAAGAGGTCGAGAACGATCTCGACCCGCCCCGAGACGTCGCGGATCGCGTCGGCGATCATCTGCACGGGCTTCACCGTCGGGTGCAGTGCGAGTTCCTGCATCCGACCCGCCCGGATCGTGTTCACGCCCCGGTATTGCCAGACATTGGTGCGGTAGCGTCCGTGCTGGCCAAGCTCGAACGTGTTGACGTGCGGCGCCTCCCCCTTCTTGAAGGCGAAGATCAGCTCGTGGCGCGAGCGGTAGAAGGTGCCCATGCCGCCATTGTCCTTGGCCCAGACGATGAGGTTCTTGAGTTCGTCGTAGACCCCCTGCCCTGCCGCCAGCATCTCGCCCATGTGGCGCCAGTCCATGCAGAGATAGTGGATCGAGCCGTCGAGGCTCACATCCGCCATGTTGCGGAACGCGCGCGTCAGGAAGTCCGTGAACTCGGAGACGGTCATCTCGCCCGCAGCCATGGCGAACTCGCGGTGCCTGATCCCGCCCGAGCCCCCGACATGACCGTCGATCTTCACGTTGTAGGGCGGATCGGAAAAGACCATCCGTGCCTGCTCCCCCGCCATGAGCGTCCCCACGACCTCCGGATCGAGCGCGTCACCACAGACGAGCCGGTGCCGCCCGAGCTGCCAGACGTCGCCCGGATGCACCCTGCGCGGGGCCTGAGCCGGGAGGGCATCGTCCTCAGGATCGCCCGGCTCCTCGACGGAAAGCCCGGTGATCAGCGTGTCGATCTCGCCCAGATCGAAGCCCGTCACGCCGATGTCAAAGCCGAGATCCTCGATCCCCATCAGCGCCTGCAGCTCCTCGGCCAGCAGCTCCTCGTCCCAGCCGGCATTCAAGGCGAGCTTGTTGTCGGCCAACACGTAGGCGCGCTTCTGATCAGGCGTCATGTGTTCGAGCCGGACACAAGGCACATGGCTCATGCCGATGAGCTTCGCCGCCTCGACCCGGCCGTGACCGGCGAGGATCGTGTTCGTCGCATCGATCAGCACCGGGTTGGTGAAGCCGAAGGTCCCGATGCTCTCACCGATCTGGCGGAGCTGCTTCTTCGAATGGGTCCGGGCATTCCGCGCCCAGGGTCTCAGATCGCACACCGCGATCTCTTCGATGATGTAAGACATTGCTGTCTTCCTTTCCCGAATGCCCGGAACGCATCGACCGGACGTGTTGTTCGATGCCCCAAATGGGCGCTCATTCCTGGAGATTGTGCCGCTGCCTTGTCACATGGGGCGGACTTTGGGGGGAGTCCGTTCGGACTGGCCCGGATCGCGGAGCCTTGGTCTTCCGGGTTGTTCCCGCGGTGAATTCCCGGTCCAGGGGCAGGCCTCAGCGGCGGCGCCTTTCGCGAGAGTGTTCACCGCACCTCTTCCCGTTCAAGGAATCGGTCACATCGGAACATACCATGAACGGTTGATCTGCCAAAGAGGTCTGAGCTGAAAATTTGCGAAAGCTGCACCGTGCGGCAGAGGCGCCGACAAGCAGTTCCCTGTTTCCTTCGAACCGTACCCTGTTATTCCCTGCGAACTTCCCTGATCACGCAATTTCGGTTCTCTGTTAATGCGCGCAGGGAAATCGCTCCCAAACCATTGAAAAGATGTGGCTATTCAGGACGCAAACCGCCCCAACGACCCCAAAACGCGCCGATTTCCCTGTTAGTTCCCTGTAAACAGGGACTCCGAAGGCCGAGACCAGCTAGCCCGGGACTGGCAGCACAGCCAGGTGTCTCCTTCCTTTCTGTTGAAAAATGCGGTCGCTCCGGCGTGTCTGGTTGTGTTCGCCGTTCGTGGGCTGGTAGCTGGCGCTGGGTCGCGGTGCGGCCCGCTGCCGGGTGTCGAAGTGAAGAAGGATCGACGGCTGGCGCCATGGTCAGGAGCGCACGGTCGGAGGTTCAGGTTGACCGGATGCCAAAGGACTAAGGGGCCGGGCAGGGCCTGAGTTCCGGCCCCGGCGCGGATTTCGTGCAAACTGTTTTGCTGCGACAATAATTTCGCTTGCTGCTGCTGGCGATGCCGCCTAGCCTGTCACAAAACTGTTACAAAACGTTCACACTTGGGAGGAACTGATCATGCGGAGCATTGCGCTCGGAGTCTCTTTTCTTGCTGTCTCGGCCGGTATGGCCAGCGCGGCGGGCAAGCTCAATCTCTACTGTGCCGCGCAGGAGGAATGGTGCCAGGTCATGGCCCGCGGCTTCGAGGATGCGACCGGTATCGACGTTGACATGACGCGCAAATCCTCGGGCGAGACCTTCGCGCAGGTGAAGGCCGAGGAATCGAACCCCAAGGGCGATATCTGGTGGGGCGGCACGGGCGACCCGCATCTGCAGGCGGCAGAAGAAGGGCTGACCGAACCCTATATCTCGCCCATGCGCGACCAGCTTCATCCCTGGGCCATCTCGCAGGCGACAAGCGCGGGCGACCGCACGATCGGCATCTATTCCGGCGCGCTGGGGTTTGGTTACAATTCCGACCTTCTGGCCGCGAACGGGCTGACCGCCCCGGCCTGCTGGGAAGACCTGACCAAGCCCGAATTCAAGGGTCATGTGCAGATGGCCAACCCCAATTCGTCGGGCACCGCCTACACGACGCTCGCCACGATGGTGCAGCTTTTCGGCGAGGATGGCGGGTTTGACTACATGAAGCGGCTTCACGCCAATATCAACCAGTACACCAAGTCGGGATCGGCCCCGATCAAGGCGGCGGGTCAGGGCGAAACGACGGTCGGCATCGTCTTCATGCACGACGCCGTGGCACAGACCGTGGCGGGCTTCCCGGTCGTGACGGTGGCTCCATGTGAAGGCACGGGGTACGAGATCGGCTCCATGTCGATCATCGCGGGCGCGCGCAACATGGACGAGGCCAAGCAGTTCTACGACTGGGCGCTCTCTGCCGAGGCACAGAACCTCGCGCTGGAAGTCAACGCCTTCCAGGTGCCGTCGAACATGGGTGCCAAGACGTCGGACAAGGCGCCCGACCTCGCCTCCATCAAGCTCATCGACTATGACTTCAAGAAATACGGGTCGAGCGACGAGCGCAAACGGCTTCTGGCCAAGTGGGATAGCGACGTCTCGACGCTGCCCCAGTAAGCCTTCTGGTGCGGGCAGTAACGTCTGAAAAAACCGCCCATCCGGTTCTGATCTTCTGGATCGTCGCCGGATGGGTCGGGTTTGCGCTTCTGCCCTGGTACGGGGTGGAGGAGTTCTGGTTTCTCGAATGGCTGACGGACGGCTGGCCCACGGATAGCGACTATGCGCCCGGGGTTTTCCTGCTTGGGCAGGGTGAAAAGCCGTGGCTTTGGCCCCTGGTGCCCGCGCTGCTGGCGCCGCTGCTGGTTCTGAGGCGGCGCAAGACCGACCCGATCTATGCCTATGTGTTGCTTACCGCTGGCGGTTTTGGCTTTGCCTGGCTTGTGGCACAGGGCCTCGGGATCGGCATCCGCGGCTGGACGGCCGACTGGCTGACCGCGCTTTTCGGCCCGCTGGGGGACCGGCAATACGGCATGGGCTATGGCGCGCTGGTCGTCGCTTCGGCGTTCCTGTTCCTTTTCACCCAAGGCATTGCGGCGCGGGGCGCGATCAATGGCGATGTCTTCGTGACCGGGGCCATCGGCGGCGTCATCGCTGTCGTCACGATCTTTGTCTTCTTCCCTATCGCCAAGATGCTGATCGCCGCTTTCATCACCGAAGAGGGCGGCTATTCCATCCTGCTTTTCTTCGCGAAGTTCTTCGATGACCGCATCTGGGGGCTTGGTTGCCTTTCCGGCACGCGCTGCGGGGTCGCGTGGAATTCGCTCTTCCTTGCCGTACTGGTCGGCGTGCTGACAACCCTGCTCGGCCTCGTCTTCGCACTGGTCCTGACGCGTTCGGGATTCCGGTTCAAGCGGGAACTGAGGGCCATCACCGTCCTGCCGATCATCACGCCGCCCTTCGTCATCGGCCTTGCGATCATCCTCCTCTTCGGCCTTTCAGGCGCGGTCACCACATGGGTGGCCGACCTGATCGGCGTGCGCCCCACCCGCTGGGTCTATGGTCTGCCCGGCATTCTCATTGCCCAGCTTCTGGCCTTTACCCCCATCGCCTTCCTCGTCCTTATCGGTGTGGTCGAAGGCGTATCGCCGTCGATGGAGGAAGCGGCGCAGACCCTTCGCGCCACCCGCTGGCAGACCTTCCGAACGGTATCCCTGCCGCTGATGCGCCCCGGCCTCGCCAATGCCTTCCTTCTGGGCTTCATCGAAAGCATGGCCGATTTCGGCAATCCGCTGGTCCTTGGCGGCAATTACGACGTTCTCTCGACGGAGATATTCTTCGCCATCGTCGGCGCGCAATACGATCAGGGGCGGGCGGCGATCCTGTCCATTGTGCTTCTGGGCTTCACGCTCGCGGCTTTCTACCTGCAGCGGTTCTGGCTCGGCAAGAAGAGCTATACGACCGTCACCGGCAAGGGCGATTCCGGCGTCCACCCCGAAATGCCGCGCGGGCTGGCCATTCCGGTCTACGCTATCGCGGCGCTCTGGGGCGGCTTCACCTTGGTGATCTACGGGATGATCCTTTACGGGTCTGTCGTGCAGCTTTGGGGCGTCGACAACAGCCTGACATTCAAACACTATCTCACGGCATTTGCCGTCAGGTTCGAAGAAGGCGGTATCCGCTGGATCGGATCGGCCTGGGACAGTTTCTGGACCACGATCATGATCGCGACCGTCGCCGCACCGCTGACGGCCGCCGTCGGCCTGATCACGGCCTATCTGCTGACACGGCAGGATTTCGCGGGCAAGCGCAGCTTTGAATTTGGCACAATGCTCAGCTTTGCCATCCCCGGCACCGTGATCGGCGTCAGCTACATCCTCGCCTTCAACGTGCCGCCGATCGAGATCACGGGGACGGGCCTCATCCTCGTCATCAGCTTCATCTTCCGGAACATGCCAGTTGGAGTGCGCGCGGGCATCGCCTCGATGAGCCAGCTCGACCGGTCGCTCGATGAGTCGTCGCTGACGCTTGGCGCCAATAGCTGGCAGACCTTCCGCAGGGTGATCCTGCCGCTCTTGCGCCCCGCGATCCTCGCGGCGCTCGTCTACAGCTTTGTGCGCGCCATGACCGCGATTTCGGCGGTGATCTTCCTCGTCTCGGCCCGCTACGACATGGCGACGAGCTATATCATCGGGCGGGTTGAGAATAACGATTACGGCCTCGCCATCGCCTATTCGACCGCGCTTATCTTCGTGATGCTGGCCGCCGTCGGGCTCTTGCAGCTTCTTGTCGGGCGCACGCAGATCGGGCGCAGGATGGCCCATGAACAGGGAGGGTCGTGATGGCCGGTATCAGCTCCAAGGCCGCCTCGGTCGTCTTCGATCATGTGACCAAGGTCTACGGCAAGGATGTCGTCGCGGTGAACGATGTGAGCCTGTCGATCGCACCGGGCAAACTCGTCACCCTTCTCGGCCCCTCGGGCTGCGGCAAGACGACGACGCTCAGGATGATCGCGGGGCTGGAGATGGCCACGAAGGGCCGCATCCTGATCGGCGACAAGGACGTCACCACACTGCCCGCGACCGACCGCGACGTGTCGATGGTGTTTCAGTCCTACGCCCTGTTCCCGCATATGACCGTGCTGGAAAACGTCAGCTATGGCCTGAAATTCTCAGGCTTCTCCAAAGCGGAGACACTGGAACGGGCCAATGCGGGGCTGAAGCTTGTCGGCCTTGACGGCTATGGCGGGCGGCTGCCCTCAGAATTGTCTGGCGGCCAGCAGCAACGGGTGGCTGTGGCGCGGGCGCTGGTGCTGGAACCGCAGGTCCTTTTGTTCGATGAACCGCTGTCGAACCTCGATGCGAAGCTCCGCCGCCATGTGCGGGAGGAAATCCGCGAGATTCAGCAGAACCTTGGCCTGACTGTCGTGTACGTTACTCATGATCAGGAAGAAGCGTTGGCAGTCTCCGACGAAATCGTGGTGATGAAGAATGCCAACATCGCCCAGATCGGCCGCCCGCGCGAGCTTTACGACGCCCCCGCCGACACGTTCGTGGCCGACTTCATCGGTGAGGCCAATCTGGTTGAATGTCAGATCACGACGGTTGACGGCGACATGGCCGAGATCGAAGTTGGTGGCATCCGCCACCGCCTGCCGTCGCGGGGCCTCAAACCCGGCAAGGCGATGCTGGCGCTCCGTCCCTCGCGCATCCGTGTTACCGATGGCGAAGGGCTGGCCGCAGCGGTGGAGAAGGTCACCTATGTCGGCCCGCGCATGGAATACACCTTCGCGGGCGATTTCGGCCAGCTCTTCGCTGTCAGCGACAACGTCGATGCACCGCTAAGGGTCGGCGATGCGATCAGGATCGGCCTGGCCGCCTCCGGCCCGGTTCTGGTGCCCGATGCGTGACCCGACCGGATATGGCCGGTCAGTCCTGACCGGGGGCGTAGGCCCTTTCGGCGATGGCCATGAGGTCGTCGAACACCTCGGGCGTCGCAGCAATGACGCGCCCGCCATCGGTGATCATCCGGGCTGCGTCCTGATCTTCGACCACACCGCCCGCCTCCGCGACCATGAGCTGCCCGGCGAGGCAATCCCAGGCGTTCATGTGCTCTTCGACATAGCCAAGCAGCTTGCCGCTCGCGACATAGGCCAGCGACAGCGCGCCCGAGGCGTTGCGGTAGAAGATGCCACCCGCCGCGATGATTTCGGGGACAAGACGTTTGATGCCGCCAGCGCTCGTCCGGCCGGAGAACCCGACACCGACGGAACCGGTGCGGATATCCCGACCCGCCAACACATGAAGCGGCCGGTCGTTGACGAAGGCGCCGGCGCCCCGGCGGGTGTGGTACATCTCGCCGTGGTTCGGGTCGTGGATGACGCCGATCTCGGTCCGGCTGCCGACCACCCCGGCAAGGACAACCGTCCATCCCGGAATGCCGTGGATGAAATTCGTCGTCCCGTCGATGGGGTCGATCACCCAGGTGAACCCGCTCGTGCCGGCCTTCGGTGCATCCTCCTCGCCCACGATCCCGTCATCAGGGAAGGCTTCGGCCAAAGCCTTGCGCACGAATGCCTCGACATTCTTGTCCGCCTCAGAGACAAAATCCTGATGGCTCTTGACCTCGACATTCAGCCCGTCGAAGCGACGAAAATAATCGAGCGCCAGTGCGCCCGCATCCTGCGCGATCCGCTGCGCACCGGTGTAGCGCCGGTCGATGTCCTGCCTGTCCATTCCTGCCCTCTCAACTCGAACGGCGCGAGGCTAGCAGCATGACGGCAGGACCGCGAGAGGCCATGTTCGACCCTACCCGTTATCATGCGGCGATCTTCGATCTCGACGGTACGCTCGTTCACAGCGAACATGTCTGGGAAAAGGCCAAGGTCGAGGTGACCGCCCGCTATGGCAAGCGCCCGTCGCGGGAATTGCTCGACGCGCATGTCGGGCGGGGGTTGAAGGATTTTCTCGACGAGCTTTTCGGAATGCCGCTGACGCCCGAGATGCGTCGTGCCATCGGCGACCAGATCGGGGCGGAGGCGGATATCTGGCTCGACCGCTTGCGCGAACCGATCCCCGGGGCGAAGGAATGGTTGATGGGGCTGGCGGAGGCGGGCCTGCGCATCGCCATCTGTTCGTCCTCGCCACGTCGTCACATCGACAGTGCGGTCGAAATGCTCGGGCTGAAGGCGGTTGTGGAACTCAGCGTCTCGGGCGCCGAACTGCCCGTGGGCAAGCCTGATCCGCTGCCATTCCGACGGACGCTCGACGCGCTGTCCATCCCGGCCCGCGACGCCTTCGCGGTGGAAGATTCCGTGCCGGGCGCGCTGGCGGCCCATGGCGCGGGGCTCTTCACACTCGCCATCGGACCGGGCTGCACCGGGCCGGCCTATGATTTCTGCCCGATCCGCGCGGAAAGTTTCGCGGAGATGACCACCACCAACGGCCTGACTTACGGGAGCGCGACAACACCGGCGGAATGACCGGACCCCAAGAACCATCATCTGACAAGGAGGACAAGATGACCCTTTCCAAACTGCTATCGACGGTGGCTGTTGCCGCCACCTTCGCCTGGGCGGCAATGCCCGCCAATGCGCAGGACTGCCCGCGCGGCGATCTCGACGACCGGTTCTGCGATGCCGATGGCGATCTGATCGCCGACATCCCGACCGATCCGGCCCAGCAACTCGACCCCGACGAACTGATCTTCGCCTATACCCCGGTCGAAGACCCGGCCGTCTACAAGACGGCCTGGTCGGACTTCCTGACCCATCTGGAAGCGAAGACCGGCAAGAAGGTCATCTTCTTCCCCGTCCAGTCCAATGCCGCCCAGATCGAGGCAATGCGCTCAGGCCGCCTGCATATCGCTGGTTTCAACACCGGATCGAACCCTCTTGCGGTCAATTGTGCGGGCTTCCGTCCCTTCACGATCATGGCCGGTCTCGACGGCAATTTCGGCTATGAGATGGAGATCATCACCTATCCCGGATCGGGCATCGAGAAGGTCGAGGACATCAAGGGCAAGCAGATGGCCTTCACCTCGGAAACCTCCAACTCCGGTTTCAAGGCGCCCTCGGCGATCCTCAAGGCCGATTTCAACATGATCGCTGGCACGGACTTCGAGCCGGTCTTCTCGGGCAAGCACGACAACTCGATCCTCGGGGTGGCCAACAAGGACTATCCGGCAGCATCCATCGCCAATTCGGTCATGCACAGGATGATCGAGCGGAACGTGATCACGCCTGATCAGGTCGTGTCGATCTACAAGTCGCAGACCTTCCCGACGACCGGCTTCGGCGTCGTCTATAACCTGAAGCCCGAGTTGCAGGAGCAGATCAGGCAAGCCTTCTTCGACTTCGATTGGGCCGGCACGACCCTGCAGGCCGAATTCGAGAAATCCGGAGAAGGCCAGTTCCTGGAAATGAACTACAAGGATTTCTGGGAAGTGATCCGCAAGATCGACGCGGCGAACGGCGTGTCCTACGCTTGCGAATAAGATGACCGGCGGCGGCCTTCGGGCCGCCGCCCGCCAAGGATAAAGGGACAGGAATGCTGAGGCTGGACAAGCTGACCAAGACCTATCGCACCGGCGATCAGGCATTGAAGGCGGTCGATCTGGAGGTGCCGAAAGGGCAGGTTCTGGCGCTGATCGGGCCGTCGGGCGCGGGCAAGTCGACGCTGATCCGCTGCATCAACCGGCTGGTCGAACCAACCAGTGGCAAGGTCTGGCTGGGCGATGTGGAACTGACGGGCCTTGGGGCTGCCGCCCTGCGCCGTGAACGGCGGCGTATGGGCATGATCTTTCAGGAATACGCGCTGGTCGAACGCCTGACGGTGATGGAGAACGTGCTTTCCGGCCGGCTCGGCTATGTCGGCTTCTGGCGCAGCCTCACCCGCCGCTATCCGCAATCGGACGTGGATGAGGCGTTTCGACTGCTCGACCGTGTGGGGCTGGTCGAGATGGCCGACAAGCGCGCCGACGAACTTTCAGGCGGGCAGCGCCAGCGGGTCGGCATCTGCCGGGCGCTGATCCAGAACCCCGCACTGCTTCTCGTCGACGAACCGACGGCCAGCCTCGACCCCAAGACCTCCCGCCAGATCATGCGGCTGATCTGCGAGCTATGCGCCGAACGGGGCCTGGCCGCGATCATCAATATCCACGACGTGGCGCTGGCCCAGATGTTCGTCCAGCGCGTCATCGGCCTGCGCTTCGGTGCGGTCGAATTCGACGGCCCACCTGAAGCGCTGACGCCCGACGTGCTGACCACGATCTACGGCGAGGAAGACTGGCAAGCCACGATCCGCAAGGTCGAGGACGATGAGGAGGTGCCCGCATGAGCGCCGCGCTCGACGCCCGCCTTGGCCGGCCGTGGAAAAAACCGCCGCTGATCAAGCGCGACTGGCTGCGCTGGTCGCTTGCCATCGGTGCGGTGATCTACCTCGCGCTCGCCATCGCCTCGATCGAGGTGAACTGGAACCGCGTCTGGGAGGGACTGGACCGGGGCGCGGCCTTCGTGATGTCCTTCACCCAGCCCGATTTCCTGACCCGCTGGGGCGATATCTGGGACGGGATGCTGGAAAGCGTGATCATGACGGTCGCGTCCACCGTCATTGGCATCGCGATCTCCATCCCCATTGGCCTTGGCGCGGCGCGCAATATCGCGCCCCTGCCCGTCTATGTGATTTGCCGGGGGATCGTCGCCATATCGCGCGCGCTGCAGGAGGTGATCGTGGCGATCCTTCTGGTCGCGATCTTCGGCTTCGGACCCTTGGCCGGTTTCCTCACCCTCAGCTTCGCCACCATCGGGTTTCTCTCGAAGCTTCTGGCCGAAGACATCGAGAGCATGGACCGGGTGCAGGCAGAGGCGATCCGGGCCACAGGGTCAAGCTGGATGCAGTGGATCAACTACGGCGTGCAACCGCAGGTCATGCCGCGGTTAATCGGCTTGTCGATGTACCGGCTCGACATCAATTTCCGGGAAAGTGCGATTCTTGGTCTGGTCGGCGCCGGCGGTATCGGGGCGACCCTGAACACGGCCTTCGACCGCTATGAATTCGACACGGCGGCGGCGATTCTTTTGATCATCATCGGGACCGTGATGGCACTGGAATACCTTTCCGGCGTCATCCGGGCGAAGGTGCAGTAATGCCAGTCGTCACCGCCCCCTTCGGCCAGAAAGTCTGGCAGCGCCGCACCCGCAACGAAAGCCTGATCCGCTGGGCCGCTTGGCTCGTCGGAACGGCGATCTTTCTCTGGTGCTGGAAACAGATATCTGACGCGACCACATGGTTCTTCGTCTGGGACGCCCCCGCCATCGCGGGCGACATTCTGGAACGTGCGACCCCGCCACGCTGGTCCTACATGGAAAAGCTCTGGTGGCCAATCTGGGACACGCTGAACATCGCTACACTGGGGACCATTGGCGCACTCTTCCTTGCGGTGCCGGTGGCCTTCCTTGCCGCGCGCAATACGACGCCGTCCACCCGCTTCGTCCGGCCTGTCGCGCTGTTGATCATCGTCGCGACGCGGTCGATCAACTCGCTGATCTGGGCGCTGCTGCTCATCGCGATTATCGGTCCCGGCGTCTTTGCCGGGGTCATCGCCATCGCCATCCGTTCGGTCGGTTTCTGCGCGAAGCTCCTTTACGAAGCCATTGAGGAAATTGACAGAACCCAAGTTGAGGCTGTCACGGCTACGGGCGCGAGCCCGATGCAGGTCATGGCCTACGGGATCGTGCCGCAGATCCTGCCCGCCTTCGCCGGCATCGCCGTCTTCCGCTGGGACATCAACATCCGGGAATCCACCGTCCTCGGCCTTGTCGGCGCCGGCGGCATCGGCTTGCAGCTTCAGGCCTCGCTAAACGTGCTGGCCTGGCCACAGGTCTCGCTGATCCTTCTGGTCATCCTGTTCGCGGTGGTCGTATCAGAATGGGTCTCCGCCAAGGTACGCGGCGCGATCATCTGATGCGGGCGATGACGGATGCGCGCTGGGCCTTCGAGGCTTATGAGGCGATCAGGCCGCGCCTGCCCGGCGCCACTTTCCCCGGCACCTCACGCGAGGTTGGTGGCCTGCCCGAGCTGATGGATGAGGCTGATGCCTTCTTCCTCGACGCCTTCGGTGTGCTCAATGTCGGCGAAAGCGCTATTCCCGGCGCAGTTGACGCGGTGGACCGGCTGACATCGGCCGGCAAGCGGGTCGTCGTCGTTTCCAACGCTGCCGGCTACTGCAAGCGCGTGATGCTCGAACGGTACCGGCGGCTCGGCTTCCGCTTCGGCGAAAGCGATGTCGTGTCGTCCCGCGATGTCCTTCTGGCGGCGTTGTCGCGGGAACCTGCCCGGCGCTGGGGCCTGATGGCGGCCAGCGTCTATGGGCACGAGGGCATCGACCATATCGACGGGCACTTCCTGGGCGACGATCCGTCCGGCTATGACGCTGCCGACGGGTTCCTGTTTCTGGGATCCGGCGAATGGTCCGAGGGTCGGCAGGCGCTGCTGGAAGATGCGTTGAGGGCCCGGCCGCGCCCGGTTCTGGTTGGCAACCCTGATCTGGTCGCCCCGCGCGAGACCGGGCTGTCCAAGGAACCCGGTCATTTTGCGCATCGTCTTGTCGATGCCACGGGCGTCGCGCCACGATTTTTTGGCAAGCCTTTCGCCAATATCTTCGACCATGCCCTTTCCGATATGCCCCAGATCGCGCGCGACAGGATCGTGATGGTGGGCGACACACTCCACACCGACATCCTCGGCGGCGCCGCAGCGGGGTTGAAGACCGCGCTCGTCACCGGCCACGGCGCGCTGGTCGGTCTGGAACCGGAGGCGGCGATAGATGCCTGCGGCATCCGCCCCGATTTCATGATGCGATCCATCTGAGGGCTGTCGGTTTCAGGTTGTGGCAGCAAGCAACCGATTGCGGACCCCAAGAGCCTCAAGGCAGGGCGAAATAGTCCCTGATGGCCGTCAGCAGGCGCTCGTAATCGGACATCTCGTTATAGACCTGCGCCGAGATGCGCACCGCGAGCCGGTCCTGCCAGGGAACGAAGCTTGTTTCCATCTGGTAGCGACGGCTGAAATCGGCGGCGACACGGTCGCGTGCCGCTGTAGGGATATTGCCGGGCAGAAGAACCGTCGCCATGGCCGCGCGCATCTCTGCCGGGCCGCTGAGTTCGGTGCCGAGCGCTTTGGCGAGAAAGGCGCCGGCCTCGGCCGCGAGCGTCCGGTTGCGCGCCATCAGCCCGGCGCCTCCAAACGCATCATGGGCCGCAGCGGCCTCGGCAAAGGCGAACCAGGGGCTGCTGTCACGGGTTCCCGTCCAGCCGAATTCGGCGCGGAGCCCCGCGCCCAGCCCATGCGAAATGACCGTCGGATGCACGCCGTCGCCAAGCCCGGGCCTGACCCAGAGCAGCGCGCAACCTTTGGGCGCGAACTGCCATTTATGGGCGTTGCCCGTGTAGTAGTCGACGCCCAGTGACGGCAGGTCGAGCGCGATCTGACCCGGCGCATGGGCCCCGTCGACAAGGACGCGCGTGCCGTTTGTCCGGCAAATCGCGGCGATCTCCGCGACCGGCAGAAGAAGTGCGGAGGTGGAGGTGATGTGGTCGATCACCAGAAGCTTCACGCGCGGCGAAAGCGCGGCCCCGATGGCAGCAGTGACCGATTGCGGGCTTTCGACCGGCAGCGCCAGATCCACCTCGCGGAACCGCACCCCCCTGCCCGCGTGCCAATGGGAAAGCGCCTTTCGCACCGCGCCATAGATCGCCGAGGTGAAGAGCACCTCGTCACCCGCCGCCAGACGCTCTGACAGGAAGACGGCATTGCAGGCAGCAGTCGCGTTTTCGACAAAGACCCAGTCTTCGGCATGCCCGCCATATCGCGCCGCCACCAGATCGAGCCGGGCCGAAAGAAGCTCGAAATAGGTTTCGCGGAAGAAGGTGGTGCTGCCGGCCTCGGCCATCGCCTGATACCGGTGCTGCGCCGCCAGCACCTCCCTTGGCACCGCGCCATATGAGCCATGGTTCAGATGCAAAGCCGCCGGATCGAGGTGAAACACGGCCAGTGCCGCGTGACCGTATTCCATCGCTTGTCCCCGCCTCTTCCCTTCGCGCACGGCCGCAATGGGTGCGAGCCTCGCACAAGCAGTCGCGGGAGAGAACCGGAAATCACCGCTTTCCCGGGGGTGTCGGGCGCATATTCGATGCCGCTAAACGCCATGACCATACACATGGCGCTGTCGCAGACCGTTCGCGGTCTAACACCGCTCAGGGAGCGTCGGCTCCGTCGAGGCGGGCCAGCATCTCCCGTACCTTCAGCGCCCTGATCTGCGGTTCCGCCCGGGTCGAAAGCACTTGGTCCAGCCCGTCAAGTGTCGAGCCGCGTTCGACAATCCGGAATATCTGGTTGCCGTTTGGCGTTGGCGTGACCTTGCTCGTCTCGCCAACAGTCATCCGATTGAGCATTGGCCATATGTCCGGTCCCAGTTGCCGATCGGAAAGGTGCTTCCACACTTGGGTGTTCGCGAAATATTGGGATGCGCCACGCGACGCGCGGGTTGTCAGCGATGGAATTTCCCTTTCGGCGAACAGCTCTTCGGGGTTCTCGCCGTCCGCGAGTTGTTCTGACACCGCCTTGGCCTCGGCCTCGTCATAGAAATAAGCCCGCTCCACCAGAAGGAAGGGTTCGTCGAAGGCCAGTTCCCGCTTCTCGCGGCCATATTCCGCGATTTCCTCGGGCGTGACCGTGATTGCCGCGAGGAGGGCGGCCGCGGCGGCATCGGCCGCCTGTTCGACCCGTGCCGCGGCCATGGCCCGGGCGACGGCCGGGTCATCGGCCAGCCCTTCGGCCCGCGCCAAAGCCGCAAGCGGTCCGACCGGGTATCGCACCGTTCCGAAATAGGCCCAGTCATAGACCCCGTCATCGACCGGGGCCGCCGTGTCAGGCAGCGCTTCGGCGATGGCCTTGCGCAGGGCGATGCGTTCCAGCCCCGGGCGATCCGGACCCCGTCGCCGGCAATCGTCGGGGCGGTGGCCGGGTGATGCGCGACCACCTTGACGACATTCAGCGTGTCGGGAACGAACTGGCCTTCTTCCAGCTCGAAAAGCTGGTCAAGCTCAGGCTGGCGGATGGGGCCAAAGACCTGTCCCGCGGGTGCGTCGAATATCCTCCCGGCAAGTTCCGCACCGAACCGCCGCTCAAGCTCGGCGCGGGTGAAGCGGCCGCCTTCGGCATAGCCGTGCGTTTCGCCGGGAATGTTGTAGAACCGGCCGAGCGCCGGATCGGTATTCGACCATGCGCGGATATTCAGCTCGACAGAGAGATCCAGGGCAGAGGCATCCGTTGTCAGGAACCGCTCCTTCACGTTGTTCGCCTGATCCCAGGGCAGGCGGGGCTGCTTGCGGCGCGGCGTGAAGACGCCCAGCACCATACGCTCCATTTCCACGCGTTCGGGCCGGCCCAGCTTTGCACCCTCGGCGTCAAGGAAAGCGGCAACCTCGGCATCGCCGATATGGATGCCGGCGGCGAGTTTCGACGCCAGCGCATAGGCCAGAACCTCGTCTTCGCGGCGCGTTGCCGCCGGCGATGCCCCTGCCCCGTCACGCGCGACCGGCGATGGGCCATACTCACCCAGCAGGGCCGCCGGATGCGACCGCAGGATGGAGGGTTCGCCGGCGGCGGCCCGAACATGCTGGTTGGCCGGAACGCCCTGCATTCGCCAGACATGACCATCCGGCCATGTCACCGTGATATCCTCGGCATGGCTCGCGCATCCCAGACCGACATGGATGCCGTTTGCATCCTGCGCCTGGGGTCGGGTCGATGGCGCCTCCTGCCGCATCAGAACCCGCCCGTCGGGCAGGCGGACACGCACGGTGGCGCCATGATCGCTGGCGCTGCCAACCCGCCGCTTCGCATCGACGATGAGCCAGTTGCCGCAGTCCTGCCCCGCGACCGCGCCGGCCACCCCGCGGTTTTCCAGCAGGACCAGCTGGCCCGATATCCGGAATTCTCCGTCGCCATTGCCGAAGACGATGTCGAGAAGCCCATCCTGGTTGTAATCGCCGATCGTCGGCGCGATCGGCACCCCAATCATCGGCGCCTCAGTGCCGGATATCGCCGAGGCCTCGACAAAGGTTCCGTCGCCTTGGTTGAGGAAAAGATCGTTCGGCGTGCCACCCTGCGGCCGGCCATCGTCGATTGTGTAGATGTCGAGCCAGGTATCGTTGTTGAAATCGGCGAAGACGGCGTGGCGCCCGTAACGGCTGATGGCGGAGATGCCGGATTGGTCTGTCACATCCTCGAATGTTCCGTCACCACGGTTGCGGTACAAGAGGTCGCGCGGGGTGCCGGCCGGAAGAAAGAGGTCGAGATCGCCATCGTTGTCGTAGTCACCAAGCGTGCCGCCATAAGCCAGCGTCGTCCCCTCTGGCAGCCCGGAGATGTTCTGCTCTGTCATGTCGACGAATGTGCCGTCACCCCGATTGAAGTAGAGGAAAAGGTCGAAATTCGTGAACGCGACAAAATCGAGGTCGCCGTCGCCATCGAGGTCGCCGGCCGTCGCGCCGAGCTTGATGACCTCGGTCGCCATCCGCGTCTCGGTCGAAGCTGGCGCGAAATTTCCATCGCAATGGCCACGGTAGAAGTCATCCGCCCCGGCATTGTTGTAGGCGGCAATATCGAGACAACCGTCACCGGAGAAATCAGCAAACATCGACGACCGCCCGCTGCCGCGCCCGTCGCGGGTTCCCGATTGGTCACCAATATCCTCAAAGACACCTTCGCCGCGATTCATGAAAAGGTTGGGCGGCCGGTAAAACCCCGGGGCAACGAAGACATCCTCGCGCCCGTCGCCATTGACGTCGCCGAACGCGGCCTGATGGTCGTCAAGCCCGACCTGAACGCCCAGTTCCGTCTCCGGTTCGAACCAGAGCCCTTCCTTGTTGGCAAACAGCGTGCTGGGAAAGTGCATATGGTCGGCGACAAAGAGATCGGGAAAGCCGTCGCCATTGAAATCGTTCCAGGACAGGCCCCAGCTTGCCATCGTGTGGCTGAGACCACGCTCCGCCGCGACATTGACGAACATGGGCGCGCCGCTTTGGTCAGCGCCGACCTGCCCGGTCGCGGCCTGAGTTTGTCTGGCGATGCCGGCAACGATGTCGGGTGCATCGCTACCGGCCGGCCCGGTTGCCGAACCGCGATTGTCGCGTCCCGTCCAGACATAGGCGGAGGAGAGCGCGGCCAGAACCATCACGGCCCCGACAGGTGCCCAAAACCCCGCGCCGCGCCGCGCCGCGCCTTTTCCCCGGTTCTGCCAAGTCACGACGATATTCCTTTCCTAGCCGTCTGCCGCCGCCTCGGGTGCGTCCGCAACGATCTTGCGGCCAACCCGGCCGAGCCGGACGAGATTTCGAAATGCCTGATTGCGGGATGACAGATCCTCGAATGTACCGACATCCTCGATCCCGCCATCCCGGAAAAAACGATGCGTTTGCAGTGCTGTGCGATCGAAAGATCATGTGTCACCAAGATAAAGGTCCGGCGGCCCGGCATTTCCGTCAGGTTCCGCAGGATCCCGCGTTGCTGGCGATTGTCGATGTCGCGTGTCGCTTCGTCCAACACCAGCACCTCGGGGTCGCGGTAGAGCGCGCGGGCGATGCCGATACGTTGCTTCTGCCCCGCCGACAGGCGTGACCCGTTTTCGCCAAGCGGCACGTCGATCCAGTTCGGCGCCTTTTCGATCCGCCCGCCAAGGCCCGCGATGCTGAGAACCTCGCGTACTCTCGCATCGTCGATATCCTGATCGGCGATGCCGAGCGCGACATTGCGTCGGACCGTGTCGTCCAGGATCACAACATCCTGCGGCACATAACCGATCATCGCCTGCCAACCGGTCCGCACCCCGGCCATGTCCTTGCCGTCGATAAGGATACGCCCGCCCGTCGGGCGCCGGAGACCAAGAAGCAGCGATACAAATGTCGATTTCCCGGACCCTGACGGGCCGACGGCCGCCACGACATCGCCCGGCAGGATCGTCAGATCGGGGATCGCGAGCGCCGGGCTTTTCGCTCCGGGGTAGTCGTAGGTTACATTCTCGAACCTTACCTCCCGGTCGAAGGTCGTGGGGGCGCCCTTGCCCTCGGCCGCCGCGCCCGCCCAGGGGTCGTCCTCCAGCCGGTTCACGGTTTCCAGATAGGCCGCGAGGGCCGGAAACCCCGCCCGAATGCCCGTCGCGCCGCGCGACAGCCTGTTGAGACTTGGCAGCAGCCGGATCGTCACCAAAGTCAGCACCCCCAGGCTGGCCAGAGATTGGCCCGGGGCGCTGGTCAGGACAACCGCCGTCACGACCGCGGTGATCCCGAAGAGCATCACGATTTCGCTGATCGGCCGCATCGACTGATTGACGAGTTGCCTTGCCCCGGCGCGGGCGCTGTCGCGCGAAAAAGCGGCGTTCAGAAGATTCATGTAGTAATCCTCGCGCCCCATGAGCCTGATCTCTGTCATCGCTGCCAGCGAATCGCCCCAGAGCCGGTTGGCCCCCTGGGTTCCCGCCACCTGATCGGCCTGGTCGCGCCGCTGCCGGGCGCCCACAGTGCGGTAGAGGATGAAGATGATTGCGACGGCGACCGCCCCGACCACCAGCGCGGTCCGCAACTCGACGAAGACGAGCGCGGCGACGATGCCGACCGTCGAAATCACTTCGGCGGCGACGTTGACCACCCCCAGCGCCACGCCACGGTTAATCTGCGGCGTCAGATCGCGCATCTTGCGGATGGCGACAGAGATGTTCTGATCGGTCACAGCTTCGTACCGGCCGAAGAAATAGGCGCGGAGCATCCGGTCCGTCAGTTCCCGCGTACCCCGGTCGGCAAAGGCACGCTGCCAGCGATAGACCGCGATGAGGTAGAGGTTCTTCAACAGGAAGATGCCGAGCGTCAGCGCCGTGAAGGCGATGATGAAGGCGCGTTCGCTACCGAAGTGCAATCCGGTATAGATCGCCTCCAGCAGGTCGGCCTCGTGAATCCAGGCGGGGGAATGCAACATGCGGATCAGCGGTATCACGAGGAAAATGCCGCATACTTCCAGAACGGAGGCCACCGATGTGGCCGCCGTCAGCCAAACAATTTCGCGCCGCTGCCGGCCGTCAAAGAACCGCAGGAAGCCGTCGATGGCCGGTTGGACAGTCAAACCCGGGGCCCCGCCCGATCGGACCGGCCGGCGAAGAGATTGCCGAGCATGCGCCGGCGCCGCCCGAAAACCAGCGCGACTTCGAAGAGCCGCCACCAGAACCGGTAATAAAGAAGTGTCGGCCGCTTCAGGTTCTTGCCGCCCCGCGACCGACCCGACATCAGAAGCTTTCCTATCGCGGCTTTCGGCGTGACCTGCGCGAGAATGAGATGCGCGTGATCGCTGCCCAGCACGGAAACATAGCGGTCGAAATTCGCAAGGACATGGCGGGTGAAGGAGGCCTTGAACTTGCCATAAGGCACATGGCGCAGCTTGTCGGCCGGCGATTGTTCGCCCCCGATCACGGGCGAGGAACCAAAGCCATTAGCGCCGTGGCGGCGGTAGCAACCGTGAACGTCGGGCAGGATCAGGCTGCCACCGACAAGCTGGCAATACTTCACCAGATAGAAGTCGGCAGAGATGCGGAAGGCGTCGCAATCCTCTGACAAGACGAACAGAAGGGCGGCGCGACGATACATCATCGCGCTTGTCGTCGACCAATACCAGTCCCGCACATGGCGCGAAATCGCCGGCAGGTGGATCGGGGCGCGCGGCTCCCGGCGCAATTGCGGGCCTGTCCCGGCAAAGCGCCACTCCAGGGCGTCGTCGGTTTCCGCCTCGCTACCCCGCCGAAGGCGCGGCCGCATCAATTGCGGGTACGTGCCGCCGATGACTTCACCTGTTTCGGAAATCTGAATCTGGTCCGAACAGGTGAAGGCCACCATGTAGCCGCCATTCAGATGGGCGTTCAGATGAGAGGACAGGAAATCCGGAAAAAGCAGATCGTCGGCGTCGACAAAAACGACGAAGACACCCTTCGTCGCGGCCAGGCCGGTCTTGAAGGCGGCCATCTGGCCCCTGTTTTCCTCATGCTCGACCAGCGAGAACCGGCTGTCCCCGGTCTCGGCCAGCCAGGTCCGCGCGACCTCGGCCGACTGGTCGGTTGAGGCATCGTTCACGATGACGCAATCGAAGTTCGGGTAGTCCTGCGCCGCGATGGCGCGCAGGCAGGCGGGCAGGAAAGCCTCGTAGTTGTAGCAGGTGACGATGACACTGACGCTTGGCAAGGTCACATCTTCGGCAGCCGGCAACGCGACCGTGCCCGTCCCGAAGGGATGGTCGGCCGAAGCGGCCAGCCCCATTGGGCCGCGATGCCGCGGAACTTCCTGACCCGTCGTCGTTTTCGCCTTTTCAGACATCAATCCCCCAAAGCGCCTTGGCGTCGACGCCGTATTCCGAACGCAGCCGCTTCAGATCCTCGCCGATATAGCCGAGCACGCGCTGCCGCTCCTCATCGGTCAGCTTGTTCCGCCCGAGGTCCACCTGCACCGGTTTCGCGCTTGCCAGCGCATCGACCCGGCGGTTGCCCAGCAGCCAGCGGGCGAAGCGCCGCACCGGGCGCAGCACGGGATTGCGGCTTTCGCTGAGGCGGTTGACCCAGCCGGCGCGGCGGTAGCGCGTGCCGGGGTTGGCCACCTGATCGGTCTTCTCGAAATTGAAATCCGGATCAACGCCCGCATGTTCGCAGACCCGCCTGAGCAACTGGGCGGGCTGGTTGTTCAATTCGTCAAGCGTCGCGACCAGGATACTCGACTTCGGGAAATAGGCGGTGAAGCGGTCAAGCTGCTTGGCATATCGCGTGATCTCGATGGGATAGGAATTGCCGTCGAACCCTGCGTCGAGCGACTTGTTCCACCCTCGGTGCAGCCCGTGCAGGATATGCGATTCAATCCGCTTGAACGGATCGCGCACAAGATAGACGAAGCGGAATTCGCAATCCGTCAGCGTTGACATCCGCTCTGGCACCTGCGGTTCAAAGGGGAACTTCGTGTACCCCGTCGTCGCTTCGAGCGCGACCTTGTGGCGCCTCGGCTTCCACTCCCATAGGCTTTGATAGTCACCGACCCCCTTGGCCCATCTTTCGTCCTGCGAGAAAAAGCCGGGTTCCTTCTCGCGCGGCCGGGCGATTTCGGGATGTTGCGCCAGAAGGCGAAAGAGCGTTGTCGTCCCGGACTTCATCGCACCGATGATGATCAGAAACTTCCGGGGCTGCGTGGCGGAGCCGACATCACCGCGTTCGGGCATGTCCAAAACGACGTTCATCTGCCAAATCCAAAGGCAGCCGTCATTGTTCCGACCAAGAACCGCCCGGGTCAGCTTGCTGTCTGCCTTGAGGCCATGGCTGAACAGGATCACCCCGATTTCCATGTCGTCGTCATCGACAATGGCGGCAAGGTCGACCTGGAACCGGTCGCCGCACCGCATCGCGACTGGGTGACCCTCCTCAGCGAGATGAAACCCGGCCCCGCCGCCGCGCGAAATGCCGGTGTCCGCGTCGCCGAGGCCGAGATGATCGCGTTCACCGATGACGACTGCCGGCCTGAGCCTCAATGGCTCTCAACACTGGACGCGGCCTTGTCGAGGGACCGCGACGCACTGATCGGGGGCGAGACCATCAACCGGCTGCAGGACAGTATCTGCTCGCAGACGAGCCAGACGCTCGTCAGCTTCCTTTACAGCTATTATGGCGCCACGGCGGGCACGATGCCCTATTTTGCCAGCAACAACCTCGCATGTTCGCGCGACGTCTTTCTTGACCTTGGCGGCTTTGACGAAACCTTCCCGAATGCGGCAGCCGAAGATCGCGATCTTGGCATGCGTTGGGGCGAAAGTGGCAGGGCACTGGTATTCGCGCCCGAGGCCCGGGTACATCACGCGCATCACCTGACCTTGCTGAATTTCTGCCGTCAGCACCGCAACTATGGCCGGGGGGCGCGGCATCTCCATCAGCTCATGGCGCGGCGCGGCGCGGAAGCATTACCATTCGAAGGGTTCGGCTTTTACGGCAAGCTTCTGACCTATCCGATGCGCCAGCGCCAACGCCACGCGCTGCGCCAGTCGGCGCTTCTCTTCCTCAGCCAGCTTGCCACGGCTTACGGCTACTATACGCTGGCGTTCCGCAACCGGGCGTGGCGCGACACCAAGAGGGTTGACCTGCCATGATCCGCCGCTTGCATGAAACCCAAGGCCGGCCAGCACAGAAACGGACATGATGACCAGGCTTTCTGCCAGTTTTCGCGATTTGGGGCTTCTGGCGATCGCGATCCTTTTCGGCCTTAACGTCTGGATCGCCAATGGCAGCCCGCTTCTTTATTTCGACACGCTCGGCTATATCGCTCAGGGCAACGCGGCGCTTGACGTCGTCTGGCCGGCTGAACCCGACGCGGGGGCAGCGGGCCTGACGGCGGCACCGGGCGATGGCCAGATCGTCGGGTCCCGGTCGCTGGCCTATTCGGTGGCTCTGGGCGTGGCCGCCAGGATCGGGGCGCTGCCAATGCTGCCCCTCCTGCAACTGGGTCTGACCCTGCTGACACTGGCGGTTGTCATCCGGGCGCTGGCGCGGGCCTCGAACGTCAACCTGCCGACGATCCCGACGCTTGCTGCCGTCATTGCCGCGGGCAGCATCACCGCATTGCCCTTCTATGTCGCCTTCCTGATGCCGGATATCCTGACTTCTGCGCTACTTCTTGCCATCGCCACGCTGGTCACCGCGCATGGCCACCTTCGTCTTTGGGAAACGGGCCTTCTCGTCCTTGTCGGGGTCTTTTCGACGCTTGCCCATGCCTCGCATATCCCTATCGCGGGGCTGACAGCCCTGATCGCCGCCGTGCCTTTGCTGAGACGCGGGGGGGCATCCGGCCCCGGCCGCCTCGCGATACTCGCCCTGATCGCACTGTTTTTCATTGCCGGGCTGGGCGAGCGGCTTCTCTTTGGCGCTGCCGTCCGGATGAGCGACCGGGGCGAGGTGATCTATCAGCCCTATCTGACGGCAAGGCTGATTGCCGACGGGCCGGGCCTCGACTGGCTGAACGAAAACTGCGGCACCGACCCGGCCGCCGCCACCTGCGCTCTGCTGCCAAGCCTTCGCGAATCCGAAGAACGGCGACACGCGGCACGCATCCTTTTCGACCGGACCGAACGCTACGGGTCCTATGCGCGGCTCGACCCTGATACCCGCGCCGCCATCGCCAATGAACAGATATCCTTCACGACCAGTGTCGTCCTGTCGCGGCCGCTGGCGATCATGAAGGCGGTTGGCGCGAATGTGGCCGAACAGCTGTGGCGTAACAGCGTTGCCATGACCTTGCAGGACAAGGCGATGCTGAAAAGCCTCGGGGGCGAGTTCGAACGGTTCGAACCGGGCATAACGTTGCAGGCGCTCGATCCGGGCTGGCAATGGAAGCGTGACATCGGCCGGTTGCACAAGGCGGTCTATGCCCTGTCGGCTGCGGGGTTGCTGGCGCTCATCCTTCTGAAAGACCGTGTGCCCGGCCCCGCGCGGCACTTCGCCTGGCTGATTCTGGCGGGCATTCTGGTCAATGCCGTGGTCTGTGGCGCGGGCTCCATCCCTGCGGACCGCTACGGCGCCCGCGTGGCTTTCCTGCTTCCCATGACACTGATGCTTGTCTGGCTGATCTCACGTTCGCGCACGAACCGCTAGGAACGTCAGACCGCCCGGCTAGAGCAACCGGACCGGCGGAAGTTCCAGCATTTCGGCGTTGAGAAGCAGGAACCGCCAGATCGGCGCGCGGAAATCCTGATTGTCTGGCCCCGAGGCAATGACCGCTGCGACACGGTCCAGATAGTCCGCCGCCCAGCGGTCGGCCCATGCCTGCCCGTCCTCATCCGCCTCTGGCCCGGGCATCCTGTCCACAACCAGCCGGATACGATCGCCGTTCCACAAGGGCTGTACCCAGAAGACCGGCAGCGCCATCTCGCGGGCAAGTTTCGGGACCGTATCGACGATTTCACAGCCAATGCCGAAAAGCCGGCCCCGCGCCCTTGCCCCCGCCTGACCCCGGCGGGAAAAACCGGCCGGCACGTCCGGCAGTGAGATCACGAATCTGCCCTGACGCAGGGCGCGGAAAAGCCCCGCCGCGCTCGCGCCGGCATTGCCGTCGAAGAGGGTCCAGTTGCCCAGCGCCTCGGACGGGGGCGGGTCCTGCGGCCCCCGCATCATCAGATAGTGCAGCCCGGGCACCCGTGCCAGCAGCGCATTGTGGACGAAGGGGCCGAGATGGGATGACACCATGAGGGCCGGCTTGCCAAGGGCAGAGAGCGCCAGCAACTCGTCCAGCGGCGGCCAGTCGATCAGCGGTTCAAGGTCGGCCGGCTGCATCGGGCTGAGCCAGAGCGCCCTGTTGGCCTCCGACGCCTGAACGGCGCGGTCGCGCCAGGCCGCAAAGCCGCCGTCGGGCGCGCCGCAAAGGCGATAGCCGATCTCCGCCGCCGGCTCCGGCATGTCGGGAAAGGTCTCGGCCCCCGCGCTCAGGTCGAACATGCGGCGGAAGACGGCAGGATCGCAGGCCGCCGCGACGCCGGACTGACCCGCGGGCGGTACCTCTGGCTGAAGGGCGGCTGCCTCGGACCCGCGTCCCTGCAATTGAAGTTCATAGGCCAGTTCGACATTCGGAAATTCACCAGTGCGGAGCCGCAGCCGTTCCAGCGCCGCCAGCGCATCCTCTGACCGGTCGAGGTGAAAGAGATCGCGGAGCGCGACGATTTCCCGCTCCTGATGAAGACCGTCGCTTTCCGGGGCGGTCATGCGAGAGGAGAGCAAACTCAGCCGGTCGGCGAGCTGCAGGGTGAGGTTATCGTTCGGGTCCTGAGCCAGACAATCCGCTGCGGAGTCCAGGGAAGCATCGACATTGCCCATGCCAAGATGGCCGATCCCCAGCAAAAGCCGGGCCCGCATGTCGCGCGGCTGCTCGGTCGACCATTCGGAGGCAGCGGCACAAAGCGCGGCCCAGTCGCCCGCCGCCCGGGCAAGTTCGGCCCGGAACCGAGCGGTCCCCCGATGCCCATTTGCGATACGCCAGCGGTCGATCTCGGCCCCCATCTCGGCCACGGCATCGCCAGCCAGGCCGGGGTGCGCCGCCTCTTTCACAGCGGCACGAATGCGGCCTGCGATTGCCTCCGCATGCAGGCCGCCTGCCTTGACCACCGCCAGATACTCTGCCCCTGCCGCACGATAATCACCGCTGGCCATCAGTGCTGCGGCCCGCGCCATGCGAACCGGTGCATCGACCCCATTCTCATCCTGCACCCTATCGAGCACGGCGATCGCCCGCGCAGGGTCTGCCAATTGCAGCCAGAGCTGCGCGCGGGCAACGGCAATCGCGGGGTTGTCCGCCCCATGCATGGTCTCTTCCAGCGCCAGCGCGGCCCTTTTGTCGCGGGCAGCCGTCGCCGCCATCAGGTCGAGCACCCGGGTTTGCGGCGCTTCCGGGTCGAGCCGTCTCAGCGCGGCAAGACTGGCCTGCGCGGCTTCTGGATCGGCGGTCAGCGTCACCCGCACAAGTTGCCGCAACGTCTCGGCATCGTCCGGAAAACGCAGGTGCAGATCGGCAAGCGCCGCGCGGTAGTCGGCCGTTCGGCCCATTTGCCGCAGCAGGGCCGATCGTCGCCGCGCCAGCCACAATTCATCGCCTTCCGGTGAATTGATCCGGTCGAGACAAGTCAGCGCCAGATCGTAATTGGCCTGATCCTCCGCCAATGCCGCCGCTGAAAGGGGCAACGAGCCATGATCCGGCCATCGCGCCTCCAGTTCCGCCAGATGGCGGTGCGCCGCAGCGAAGTTGCGCGACAGCCGTGCGGCTTCGGTCAATTCCTGCAGTGTGCCTGGCCGGTCGGGGAAACGCGCGGCAAGTTCGTCGGCCGCCGCGCGATGCGCATCGGCCCGGCCTTGCCGCCGCAATGTCGCCGTTCGCGCAAGCCAGAGCGGAAAGGCATCGGGATACCGGGCAGTTTCGCTTTCCAGCATCGCCAGAAGAGCGGTTTCGTCACCCCGATCCTGACATGCCTTCACTGCGACCAGGACGCGCCGCAGATCGATTTCGGCCTTTGCCGCAAGGGCGCCGCCATGATCGGGCTTGATTGCCAATGCAGCGTCGAGAAAGGCCTCGGCGGCGGCGTCATCGCCCCGGGATTGCGCCTCGGCCGCCTGTTCGATCAGGACACCCGGCTTGCCCGGATGCAGGGCCACGAGCCCCGCCAGCGCCTGCCGGAACGCCTCCATCCGGCCCCACCGCCGCAGCAGCGAGGTACGCGCCAGCGCCAGTCCGAAATGGGCCGGAATCACTGCCAGTCCCGCATCGAGAACGTCAAGGGCATCCGCATCGCGGCCATCCGCCATAAGCCGTCGCGCTTCGGCCAATCTGTCTTCTGCGGTGCTCATCAGGCGATCTTGCCCGCCGCCTCTGTTTATCGCAACAGATTGTCGCGGCACGGAAATCGCGGGGCGGGCTTGCTTGCCTGCCGGACCCGAGTCTAGGTTCGTTGGCGACCGATCAACAACCAGTGGCGACGCGAAGTTGAGCCTGACCGCTCCCGACCCCGACATTCTGTCGCAGCGCCTGCGGCAGGTGCTGCTTGCGCGGCAGGATCGGGAACAGGTTGTCTACCTTCAGCGCAACCGTGACCCGGATGTCTATTCGGGCGGGAATGGGGGATGGATGACGGCGCCCGCATGGTCAGCTGGCTGCCGCATTTCCACGACCTGGGTCTGATGATCGGCATCATCTACCCGCTGCTTTAGGGTGGCGTTTCCTACCAGAAGAGCCCGAAGGACTTCATCGGCAATCCCGCCTCGTGGCTCCGCGCGATTTCCCAATACCGTGCCAATATCAGCGGCGGCCCGGCCTTTGCCTTTGCCGAATGCCTCCGCAGGGTCAAGCCGGAGGATATTGCCGATGTCGATCTTTCCGCCTGGCAATGCGGGTTTTGCGGGGCCGAACCGGTGCCTGCCGGTCTTCTCGACCGGTTCAGGGCGCAGTTCGCATTCACGGGGTTGCCGGAAGGTTGCCTCTTCCCCGCCTATGGCATGGCCTAGGCCACGTTATGTGTCGCGGGCCGGCCGGGGCCGAAGAATGCCGGGCGCGGGGCGGAAGGGTTTGCGGTTCAGCCAAGCCTTCTCAGCCCCGAAATGCGGGCCGGGATCAGGATCGCAGATCCGGATCGTCTGCAGCCATTGCCCGAAGGCCAGAATGGCGAAATCTGGCTTCGCGGCCCCTGGATCGGGGATGGCTATCATGATCGACCCGCCGAAACGGCGGCTACATTCGGCCAGCCGCTTGACGAAGGCGGCGCGGCGGAATGGCTGCGCACCGGCGATCTTGGCACGCTGAAGGGTGATGCACTGTGGATCACCGGGCGGCTCAAGGATGTCGTCATCTGCAATGGCGCCAAGATCGCCGCGACGGAAATCGAACATGCGGCCTGCGCCTTTGACGCGGCACTGAACCCGCTTGCGGCGGCCGCCTTCATGCCGGACGAAGCGCGCGGGGGGCAGGTCGTCGTGATCGCCGAAACCTTTGGCGGGCGGACGGTCGACAGGACCGATCTTGCCGGGCTGAAGGAGCGGGTCGCCCGCACGTTCCTTGGCGAATGGGGGCTGGAACTCACCGACCTTGTCATCGTGCCGCGCGGCGCGCTCGCCCGCACCAGCAGCGGCAAGATCCAACGCCACGCCATCGCCGAAGCCTATCGCCGGGGCGGCTATGCCGATCCCGAAACGCAGTCCCAGACGGGAGAGTGAGGATGCCGATGGACACTGCCGGACCTGACGTCCTGACCTTTCTGATGGTCGAAATTGCGCGCCTGACGAAGGCCGACCCGGCCACGATCACCGCCGATACCTCGCTGGTGGCGCTTGGCCTGCAGTCAATCGACGCCGTGATCCTTTCGGGCAATGCCGAAGATCATTTTGGCGTCGAAATTGACCCTGAAACGATCTTTCAGCACGAAACGCTGCGGAGCTTTGCGGAGGATATCGCGGCACGGCTGCGTGGCCGGGGCAACTGACTGGCCCCCTTGCCGCGTTGGCCTAGTCCCCTGCGGCTGCCTCCAGCATCTCGAATATCCGCGCCCGTTCGTCATGGGCCAGAAGCAAGACGAGATCGCCCGGTTGCAGCATGGCGATGATCTGTGCGGCCCCGTCGGCCGGGCTTGCCGCCATCAACACCCGGTCGGCGGGCAGGCCCGCCGCCAGACTTGCCGCGCGGATGAGGCCCGGCACCTCGCCCGGCTGACGGCCCCGCAGGTATTTCGGGTTCTCTGCGGCGACAATGTAGTCAGGTCTGAGGGCGAAGGCACCCTCGACCAACGCCTTGATATCGGCATCCGACCGGTCGCCGGCATGGGTCAGAAGCACGAAGCGGCGCATGGCGGGCAAGGCCGCCAGCGCCGACGTCACCGCCGCGATGGAATGCGGGTTATGGGCGAAATCAACGAAGACCCGCGCGCCTTTGACGGAAAACTCGTTGGCGCGCCCCGGATTATCTGTCGGATCGCTGCGAAACCGCGACAGGGCCGCCCGGATCGGTGCATCGGGCAGACCAAGCGCCCGCGCGGCAAGTGCCGCCCCGAGCGCATTTTCGATGTTGTAGCGGGCCGCGCCGCCAAGGGTCAGCGGCACCTCCGCCACGCCGATCAGGTCGGTGATGTTCCTTCCGTCCGAAAGGACGATCCGGCCGTTCTCAAACCAGCCGCAGGCCGCGCCTTGGTCGCGCGCGGCGGCGATTTGCGCGGTGTCGGGCGAGAGGGAAAACCACGCGATCGGTACCGCGAGATGCGTCGACGCCCTGACCACCGCCGGATCGTCCGCGTTCAGGATGAGAAGCCCCCCTGGCATCAACGCCCGGTGAACCGAGAGTTTCACCTCTGCGAGTTCCGCGACCGTCATGATGCCATATTGGCCAAGATGATCGGCCGCGACATTCGTGACCACGGCCGCCTGCGCCCGCGTGACGGGCAGCCCGCGCCGCAGGATGCCGCCGCGCGCCACTTCCAGCACGGCAAGTTCCAGCCGCGGGTCGCGTAGGAGAAGCCGCGCCCCCGCCGGGCCGGAATAGTCCCCCCGGTCGAGAATCTCGTCGCCCACCCGGACGAATTCGGTCGAGGAAAGCCCGGCCACCCGGCCCGCCGCCTGCCCCATCGCGGCGATGAGGCGGGTTGTCGTGGTCTTGCCGTTCGTTCCGGTGACAAGTGCCAGCGGAATGTCGTGGATGTGGGTCCAGTCGGGCGCGTCCGGCAGCGCCGAACTGTCCCATGTGACCGCGCCGCAACCATGGCCAAGCGTGACCGCGTCATCGTCCAAGAGCCTGTCGATGCCCTTCCGGGCGGCCGTGGCGACAAGGTCGCGCAGAGGCGGATTTGCTTCGGCCGCAGCGATGCGGCGCAACTGTTCCTCCATGGGCTTGACTGGCATTGCCGCCAGACCCAGCAGATCGTGCGCCGTGATGGCCCAGGCGGCCTCGATCAGATATGCGGCCGTGAAAAGCTGGTCGACCTCGGCCGGGACATAGAGGTTCGCACCACCCGCAAAGGTTCGGCCCCGCACCTCCGCCTCGTGCCAACCGAGCGCGGCGAGCATCCGGCGTGCGAGGCCCGTCCAGGCGTGAAGCACCTGCCGCGGGACGTGGCCCGCAATCAGGGCATCGCCGACTGCGCCCGGGGACGGGCCATAGAGGTTCGGCCCCAGCAGCCGGCGGCAACCGTCCAGCACCAGCGACGGATCGTCGGGCACCGGGATGTCCAGCGCATCCTGCAACTCGTCCGATCGTGCCACGGGGTCACTCCGCCTAGTCGGCTTCTTCGGTTTCCGTCCGCGCCAGCCGCACCCCGCGTTCGTCGCGAACCAGCTGGTCGCCCCCCGACATCAGGTCTTCGAACCCGACGGCGGGCCGTTCGGCCTTGGCCGGTTTCGCCTGTGCCTGCGCCTCGCGTTCAGCCTTGTTGAAGTAGATGATCTGCTTCCAGGATCGCGCCAGTTCGTCGGCAAAGACGACGAGGAGGTCACCGGGCCGTGCCGCCGCCAGCGCCGCGTCGATGGCCGCGACCTCGCTCGTCACAAGCGTGATCTGGCTTTCGGCCACCCCCGCAGCCAATAACTCGGCCTTCAGCATCTCTGGCACTTCCATCGGGCCGCGTCCGCGCCGGTCATCATCGGGTTTCAGGAAGTAGTGGTCATAATGGCCCGCCAGTTCGCGCGCGGAAGCGACGATATCTTCGTCGCGCCGGTCGCCCGGCATCGCCGCCACCACAAGCCGACGCCCCTTGACGTCCAGCCGCGCCGCAAGGCCCGACATCGCGCCGATGGCCGCCGGGTTATGGCCATAGTCGAGGATCACCTTGAAGGGATGTTCGTCAAAGACATTGGTGCGCCCCGGCGCCTGGAAGAAGGACGTGTCGAAGGTTCGCAGCCCGTGGCGGATATTGTCGAGATCGAGCCCGAAGGAATAGGCCATGGCGCAGGCGAACATCGCGTTCTGGACGTTGTAGAGCGCCTTGCCCTCGATCGTCGCCGGGATCAGATGCGACCAGAGAACCGGCATGTGCAGGCCCTTGGCATAGATCGTGATCATGTCGCCGTTCATGGCCTTTTCCAGCACCACCGCCCGGCCGCCCGCGCGGATATGTTCCTTCACCAGCGGGTGGTCGGAATTGGTGGTGACATAGAAGATATGTTCGGCATGGCAGAAGTCGGCCATCCGGAGGCAGTGAATGTCATCGGCATTCAGCACGACCGTGTCCGTCGCCGTTTCGACGACGACCCGCTTGACCACTGCCAGTTCTTCCAGCGTGTTAACCCCGCCAAGGCCAAGGTGATCGGCCGAGACGTTGAGGCAGCAGGCCACGTCCGACCGCTGATAGCCGAGACCCGACCGGACAAGCCCGCCACGCGCCGTTTCCATCACCGCGAAATCGACCGAAGGGTCGCGCAGCACCATCTGGGCAGAGGCAGGACCGGTCATGTCGCCCTTCACCGTCAGCTTACCATCCACATAGACCCCGTCGGTGGAGGTCATGCCGACGATCTTGCCCGAAGATTTCATGATATGGGCAAGCATCCGGCTCGTCGTCGTCTTGCCGTTCGTGCCGGTGATTGCGCCGATGGGGATGCGCGATTGGGTGCCTTTCGGGAACAGCATGTCCATGACCTTGCCCGCCACGTCGCGCGGCTTGCCTTCGGAGGGCGCGACATGCATCCGGAAACCGGGCGCGGCATTGACCTCCACAATCGCGCCGCCAATGTCCTTGTAGCTTTTGGTGATGTCCTGAATGAGGAAATCCACGCCGCCGACATCAAGGCCCACGGCCTTGATCGTGCGTTCGGCCATGTCCTTGTTGTCGGGATGGCAGACATCGGTCATGTCGATGGCAGTGCCGCCGGTCGACAGGTTCGCTGTGTCGCGGAGATAGAAGACCTCGCCCGCCGGCAGGACGGTCGCGGCCGTGTGACCGGCATCCGCCATCAGCCGTTCGGCCTGACTGTCGAGTTCGAGGTTGGTCAGCACCTTTTCGTGCCCGATCCCCCGGCGGGGGTCCAGGTTCACGATATCGACGAGTTCGGCGATGGTATGCTTGCCGTCGCCGACGACATGGCCGGGCACCCGTTTGGCCACGGCGACGAGTTCGCCGTTGACGACCAGCATCCGGTGGTCGAGCCCGCTGACGAAGCTTTCGATCAGGATGCCCCGGCTTTTCGATTCCGCCTTGGCCTCGTGAAAACCCTTCACGACCTCCTCATCCTCGGTCAGGTTGATCGACACACCGCGCCCGTGATTGCCGTCGAGCGGCTTCACCACCACCGGATAGCCGATACGCTTTGCCGCCCGCACGGCTTGTTCGGGCGAATAGACCAATCGCTGCTGCGGCACCGGCAGGCCGAGGTCGTTCAGCATGTTGTGGGTGTCTTCCTTGTCGCAGGAAATCTCCACCGCGATGTGCTTGGTCTGGCTGGTGATCGTGGCCTGAATACGCTGCTGGAACTTGCCATGTCCGAACTGAACGAGCGAATTGTTGTTGAGCCGGAGCCAGGGGATGTCGCGTTCTTCCGCCGCCTTGACCAGAGATCCGGTTGAGGGGCCGAATTCCTTGCGCTGCGCCATCAGGACAAAGTCCTTCAATTCGCGCGGGAAATCGAATTCGGCGTCGAAGTCGTATGCCACCTGCTCTTTCAGCACGGCAGGCAGAAGGTGCATCAGAAGCCGGATGGCGAGTTGCCCCGCTTCCAGCCCGACATCGCGCTGGCGGTATTCGTAGACAAGGTTGTATTGCCCGTGGACCCCGGTCCCCCGGGTGCGGCCAAAGGTTACCTCAGACCCCGCGACACCCTGGATTTCCAGCGCCACATGTTCGGCCACATGGCCGAGCCAGGTGCCGTCGCCTTCCCGCAGCCGGCGGATGAAGCCGCCCGGTTCGCGATAGGAACAGCCGTGTTCGCGCAGGCCCGGCAGCGCCTCGACCAGCGCCTCGATCCAGGCCTCGCCGATCCGCGCGGATGGCCAGTCTTCCAGAACACCCAGATCGACCACATGGCGGATAACCGGAAATCCCGCCCAGACATTTGGTCCGACGAAGACATTGGTGGAAACGATCTTCATGGATGTACTCCTTGCTGGAATCGCATTGTCACTCGCCCCCGGCCTTGCCATTCGGCAGGGCACAGAAGGCCGCGTGCTGATCGGGGGGATAGGCGTGGCGGCCGACAAGATCGTAGCGGCACCCCTCGCCCATGACATGGACCTTGAGATCGAGAAGCGTCAGCGCCTGCCCCCGCGCGGCCTCCCACATAGAGGAATGGGTCAGGCCCGACGCGTCGACGACCGTCACCGTGCCGCTGCCCACGACCTCGAACAATCCGTCCGGCCCGATGAAGGTGGCCGTATCCTCATCAATGCCGAGCCCGATCAGGAACGGGTTGAACGAGGCTGCGGTCAGCAGGCGGCCAAGGCGGTTTCGCTCAGTGAAATGCTGGTCGATGATGACAGCATTGGTCAGTCCCAGCCCCGGCGCGAGGCTTACCGCGCCCTCGACGGGTGCCGAATTGCTGTCACCACCGGCGATCATGTGTTCGGACATAATGGAGGCGCCCGCGGAGGTGCCCGCCACCGTCACGCCGGCGGCATTGCGGCGGCGGATCTTGCGGGCGATGCCGGTGCCGCCAAGGATCGTCGAGAGGCGGAGCTGGTTGCCGCCGGTCAGGAAGATGCCCGTGGCCTTGTCCAGCATGTCGAGATAGCGGGGGTTGTCGCAATCGGCGCGCGTACCGATGGGCAGGAAATCGACCTCTGCCGCGCCAAGATCGCGGAAGATGCGGTTATAGTCCTGACCCGTCGTCTTCAGTTCCGATGCGGTCGGAATGACGACGATATCCGCGTCCCTGCCGCCCGAAAGATCGACGAAACGCCGGTGAATGTGGCGTTCCTTGACGCGATCCTCCCCGCCACCGATGGGGATGATGAAACCGCGCGGCACATTGTTGGTGAGCGGTGCTGGAGACATGCCGTCAGTCAGTCCTGAAGGCGCAAAGGCGCGTTGCGTTTCCCCCGTTGCTGCCCACGAACACGCGTAGACCGCCCCCCAATATTTCGTCAGGCCAGTCTGGCGAAGCATTTTCGTTGCGGCAAGTGAATTTGCGCATGTCCGGTGCCGCTGACGGTTTTCGGGGCGGCGGCGCTCTCCTGCGGGCTGGACGGAGGGAACGCCAATCCCTATATAATCGGTCAACAACTGCGAAAGCGCACCATGACCGCCGAACCCAAGGACCCGATCGAGGGTACGCCCCTCATCCGCCCGTCAACGACGGATCATCCGCTTTACGACAAGGTGGTCGATGCCTGCCGCACCGTCTATGACCCTGAAATTCCGGTCAATATCTTCGATCTCGGGCTGGTCTACACCATCGAGATTTCCGATGAGAATGCGGTCGACATTGTCATGACCCTGACCGCGCCCGGCTGCCCCGTGGCCGGTGAGATGCCCGGCTGGCTCGCCGATGCGGTGGAACCGCTCGACGGCGTTAAGGAGGTCAATGTGGAAATGACCTTCGAGCCGCAATGGGGCATGGACATGATGTCCGACGAGGCGCGGCTGGAACTTGGGTTCATGTGATCAAGTCTTTTGGCTTGATTATTTCCATAACAAGTCTGATAACTTGATATGAACGACATCAAGCTTGAGGGCTTGAAATGACCCGTATAGCTGCCGTCCTGACCGGCGATCTCATCGGCTCCACCAAGGGCGATCCCGCCCGCGCCGAACGCGCGATGGCCGCGCTTGAAGGTGCGGCAAAGGCGCTTTCGGGCTGGCGCGACGAAACGGAAACCCGCTTCACCCGGTTTCGCGGCGACGGCTGGCAGATTCTCGTCGAACCCGCCAATTGGGGCCTGCGCGCTGCCCTTTTTCTCAAGGCGAGGCTCGGCGCTGCCGGGACGGGCATCGACACCCGCATCGCCATAGGGCTCGGGCCGGTCGACGAGCCCGGCCCCGCCACGCTCGCGGCTGCGCGCGGTGTCGCCTTCGAGGCGTCGGGTCGCGCGCTCGACGGCATGAAGAAGGGGGCTATTCTGGTGATCGACGGGGCTGGCGTCACCGGCCTTCACCGGGCCGCGGTCACGCTTCTTGCGCCGCTCATGCAGGACTGGTCGCGTGAACAGGCCGAGGCTGTCGCCCATGCCATCGAACCCGCGGCCCCGACGCTCGCCCAGATCGCCGAACGGCTCGGCATTACCCCGCAGGCGGTCAACTACCGCCTGAAGGCCGCCGATTACGCCGCCGTCGACGAGGCGCTGAAACTCTGGGAATCTGAGGCCGGGGCAGCCGGACGGGGCGGACAATCATGATCGAAACTTTCGCCGCCCTCCTTTTCGCCCATGCGCTTGCCGATTTCATCCTGCAAACGGCCTACATTGCGCAGAACAAGCGCAGACCCCTTATCCTTCTTCTGCACGGGGCCATCGTGCTGGCCACCGCGCAGGCGGCCACCGGGCGGGTGGACGCCTGGCCGCTTCTGGCGCTCTCCCTCGCGCATATCGCGATCGACGCGGCCAAGTCTGCCGCCGGTGCGGCAGGTCTGCCCGCCTTCCTGGCCGATCAGGGCGCCCATCTCGCCAGCCTTGCCGTAGTCGCCTGGTTCTGGCCCGGCCTTTTTGCTGGCGGAGTTTGGGCCGAAACGCCCGCGCTCGCCACAGCAATGGCCGGGGCAGCGGGCGCGATCCTCGCCATCCGCGCCGGCGGCTTTGCCGTGGGCAAGTTGATGCGCGCCTATCAGGAAGCCGCCCCGCCCGAGGGGCTGCCAAGCGGCGGCCGCATGATCGGCATGCTCGAACGCGCGATGATCTTCCTTCTCGTCCTTGTCGGACAACCCGAAGGGGTCGGCTTCCTGATCGCGGCAAAGTCGATCCTGCGCTTCGATTCCGCGTCAAAGAACCAGCATGCCAGCGAATATGTCATCATCGGCACGCTGGCCTCTTACGGATGGGCCATGTTTTTCTCCTACGCGACCCTTTGGCTCATGGCCGCGCTGCCGCCGCTTGAGATCGGGGCGCAGCTTCCCTAGATTGAAGGGCAATGAAACGGAGACGGACATGTTCGGCATTCCCGGCAAATCCCCGGTGACGCTCACCCCCCGCGCGGTCGCCCAGATCACGCGGCTGATGGCGCGCGACAAGGCCTATGGGCTGAAGCTCGGCGTCAAGAAGGGCGGCTGCGCGGGCATGGAATACACGATGGAATTCGCCGCCGCGCCCGCGCCCCATGACGAGGTCGTCGAACAGGACGGTGCCCGCGTGATGATCGCACCGATGGCGCAGATGTTCCTTTTCGGGACCGAGATCGACTATGAAACCTCGCTTCTCGAAAGCGGGTTCAAGTTCAACAACCCCAATGTGGCCGAGGCCTGCGGCTGCGGGGAATCGATCAAGTTCAAGGACATGCCGGGGGCATGAGCGTCTCGGACGCCGATATCGCCTTCGCGATGGAGCTCTTTGCCGGGCTCGGCCCCCTCAGCACCCGCAAGATGATGGGCGGGCTTTGCCTTTATCGCGACGGGACCATCTTCGCCATCCTGCATTCGGACGGCTCCGTCTGGCTGAAAGGCGCGGGCGCCGCGGCCGAACGCATGACGGATGAAGGCTGGACCCGCTGGACCTATTCCCGCGACGGCAAGAAGACGACCGCCATGCCCTATTGGCGGCTGCCGGACGCGGCACTCGACGATCCGGAAACCGCCTGCGATCTGGCGTGCCGGTCGCTGGAACATCTTGGTTAGGAGAGGCGCGATGGCCCGCAAACTCGCAGCCGGAAACTGGAAGATGAACGGCCTGCGCGCCAGTCTTGCCGAATTGCGCGCGCTTGCCGCGGCCGAACCTGCGCCCGATTGCGGGGTTCTGATCTGCCCGCCGGCGACCCTTCTTGCCGCGGCGGCCGAGACGCTGGCCGATACGCCCTTTCACCTCGGCGGGCAGGATTGCCACCCCGATCCCTCCGGCGCGCATACCGGCGACATCTCGGCCGCGATGCTGGCCGATGCGGGTGCAAGCCATGTCATCGTCGGCCATTCCGAACGGCGGGCCGATCACGGTGAAACCGATGCGCTGGTCGCCGCCAAGGCCCGTGCGGCCCATACCGCCGGACTGACCGCCGTCATCTGCCTGGGCGAGACCGAGGCAGAGCGCGATGCGGGTGAGACGCTTGCTGTCATCGGCGGCCAGCTTGCCGGTTCGCTGCCCGCAACAGCGACCGCGGAAAACACCGTCATCGCCTATGAACCGGTCTGGGCCATCGGCACTGGCCGCACGCCCACCATCGCGCAGATCGCCGAAGTGCACGATTTTCTTCGCAACGCGCTCGCTGACCGGCTTGGCAAGGCGGCTGGCGACATGCCGCTTCTCTATGGCGGCTCGGTCAAGCCATCCAATGCCGACGACATCTTCGCCGTCGAAAATGTCGACGGCGCGCTGGTCGGCGGCGCGAGCCTCAAGGCCGCCGATTTCGGCGCCATCATCGCCGCCCTCGCCCGCGCCTGACATTCCCGACCTTTCCGATGTCGCGGACGGATGCGCCATCGCCCGCCTGCCCGTGCCAGCCTGAGCGGGGCGGACCATGGGCGACAGGACAGGGCGGCAAGGCGTGACGACATTCCCGGAAGTTTCGCCTATCCGCGGCCGTCGTGTCGCCGCAAACCTCGCCTGCGTCACCTCGATGGTGATCTGGGCCATCGGCTTTCCGGTCGCCGACGATCTGTTGAAGACGCTGCCGCCTCTGGTCGTCGTCGGGTTCCGCACGGTTCTCGGCTCGTTCGCGCTCCTGCCAATCTGGTGGCTACTTGAAGGCTGGCACGCGATCCGCCGGGCCGACTGGCGGACCGGCCTCTGGATCGGTGCGCTTGGCTTCGGGACCGGCACCGCCGCGCTCATCTACGCCCAGAAGCTGACTGACGGGATCACCGTCTCGGTCATCCTCGCAACGATGCCGCTCGCCGCCATCGCGCTCGAATGCCTTCTTGACGGCCGCCGTCTTGGCTGGCGGCTCGTGGCGGGCGTCGTCCTCAGCCTGATCGGCGGCATCGCCGTTTATGCGCTGCGCATGGGCACATTTCAGCCCGGTCTCGGCGCGGGCTTTGCCCTCCTCTCCGTTCTCGGCTTCGCCTGGGGGTCGCGGGCGACGGTTCTGTCGCTGCCGGGTCACAGCGCCATCGGACGCACCGCCATCACGCTGATCGGGGCGGGGCTGGCTGTTGGCGGCGCGCTTCTTCTCAGCACCCTTCTGACCGGCCGGCCCATTCCCTGGGCCGCGATGGGCGCAAAGGAATGGATCTATATCCTGATTTACGGAGTCGGGTCGATGGCGCTCTCCCAGACCTTTTTCATCATCGGTGTTGCCGGGCTCGGGATCGCCATCGCCTCGATGCATCTCAATATCGCTCCCTTCTACGTCATGCTCTTTTCGCTCGCCTTCGGCGCCAGCTGGGACTGGTGGCAGGTGCTCGCCGCCGCCGTGGTTGTCGCGGGCGTGGCACTTGCCCAGACGGGCGAGGTGCGCCGCGCTCCCTGATGGGGTACCGGCCCCTTGTGGTGGCGGGCCATGGCGGCGTAGATTCACGCAAAACCGCAGGCCCGCCCCATGAAGCATATCCGTCAATCCCCGACCGATCCCGGATTCGTCCAGAACCCCTACCCGTTCTATGAATCCGCCCGCGCCGCCGGGCCGCTCTTTTTCTGGGAAGATTACGGTATCGTCTGCGCTCTTTCCTCCACCGCTGTCGGTGCGATCCTGCGCGACCGCCGCTTCGGGCGCGAGGTGCCGGCCGACAAACGCCGGCCCGTGCCGGACCACCTCAGCCCCTTCTATGCGGTCGAGGCCCATTCCATGCTGGAACTCGAAGCGCCCCGCCACACAAGGCTCCGCGCGCTCGTCTTGCGTGCCTTTACCTCGCGCCGGATTGCGGCGCTCGCACCCGAAATCGCGACGCTCAGCCACCAGCTGATCGACGCATTCCCCAAAGGCGAGGTCGACCTTCTTTCCCACTTCGCCCAGAAACTGCCGGTCATCATCATCGCCCGCCTGCTCGGCGTGCCCGAAGACCGCGCCAGCGACCTCCTCAAATGGTCAAACGCCATGGTCGGCATGTATCAGGCCCGTCGCGACCGGGCGATGGAAGACGCCGCCATCGCTGCGACCGAAGCCTTTGTCGCCTTCATGCGCGCCTATGTGGAGCAACGCCGGGCAACACCGGCGGATGATCTCATTACCCATCTCATCGCCGCCGAGATGGAGGGCGAGAAACTCACGACCGACGAACTCATCACCACCTGTATCCTGCTGCTGAACGCCGGCCACGAGGCAACGGTTCACACCTTCGGAAACGGCGTCAAGGCGCTCCTCGATAACGGCTTCGGCGCCGATATGCTGACCGAAAACCGGGTCGATGGAACGGTCGAGGAAATCCTTCGCCACGACCCGCCGCTGCACCTCTTCACCCGCTGGGTCTATGAGGACAATGACATCGCCGGCCACCAGTTCCGGAAGGGTGAGGAGGTCGGCCTCCTCCTCGCCGCCGCCAACCGCGACCCTCAGGGGTGGGACAGACCCGGCCGCTTCGTCCCGACCCGGCCTCTGAAAGCCAACCACAGTTTCGGCGCCGGTGTACATTTCTGCGTCGGCGCGCCGCTGGCGCGGCTCGAACTCAGAACCGCCCTGCCGATCCTCTTCGCGCGATTGCCCGGGCTCAGGCTCACCGAACGGCCCCGCTACGCCAATCTCTACCACTTCCACGGCCTCGAACGGCTGATCGTGACGGCCTGACACCCTCGCTTTCTGTCGTCAAATACCCTCGGGGGTCCGGGGGTGAAACCCCCGGCGGTCTGTCGCTAATCGCCGAGGGGCAGAAGCGTCGTCGACTTGATTTCTTCCATGCTGAGAAGCGCTGTCACGTTATAGATCCTGACCTCGGAAATCAGCGCCTGATAGAAGGTGTCATAGGCGCGGGCGTTCTTCACCCTCACCTTCAGGATATAGTCGATATCGCCCGCCAGCCGATGCGCCTCCAGCACCTCTGGGCGATCCTGCAGTGTCTTCAGAAAGGCCTTCTGCCAGCCCGCCTCATGTTCGCTTGTGCGGATCAGGACGAAGAAACACGCCTCCAGCCCCAGCGCCTCGGGGTCGAGCAGGACGGTCTGGCGGCGGATCACCCCGGCCTCGCGCAGCTTGCGCACCCGATTCCAGACCGGTGTCTTCGACGAGCCCACTTTCCGGGCGATTTCATCAAGGGACTGGCTGGCGTCGTCCTGCAGCTCGACAAGAATTTTCCGGTCCAGATCGTCAAGTCGGACGGACATTCGCGTTTCCTCCCAAAATGCGGATTTCGGTTCCCTCTTGCCATTTTTCAGGAACATTTTTCCTTATTAGCGGAGGTATATGGCGGAATCCAGGGAATATTTCCTATATTTGACGAAAGAAGATCATTGCAATCCGGACCCACGCCATGAGCCGCAGCTTCACACCCAAGGTTGTCACAGCCAATGCCCTGATCGAAGGCGATGTCGTCTATCTGACCGCCGATGACCGCTGGTCACGCCAGCATGGCGAGGCAGAGCTGATCGAGGACGAGGCCCATGCCCAGCTTCGGCTGCTCAAGGCCGACAAGCAGCGCGATGTGGTTGTCGGCGCCTATCTGGCCGAGGCGCGGCAAGGCCTGAACGGTCCCGAACCGGTCCATTTCCGCGAAGCCTTCCGCACCCGCGGCCCGTCGAACTATGCCCACGGCAAGCAGGAGACCCGTCATGTATGACTATAGCGACTTTGACGCGGCCTTCGTACAACGCCGCAACGCCCAGTTCCGCAAACAGGTCGAACGCCGCATCGACGGCTCCCTGACGGAGGATGAATTCAAGCCGCTCCGCCTGATGAACGGGCTCTACCTGCAGCTTCACGCCTATATGCTGCGCGTGGCCATCCCCTATGGCACCGTCTCTGCGCGGCAGATGCGCCAGCTCGCCATGATCGCCGATCGCTGGGACAAGGGCTATGGCCATTTCACCACCCGTCAGAACATCCAGTTCAACTGGCCGAAGCTGACAGATGTGCCCGACATGCTCGACGCGCTGGCCGAGGTGCAGATGCACGCGATCCAGACCTCCGGCAACACGATCCGCAACGTCACCGCCGACCATTTCGCCGGTGCCGCCGCTGACGAGATCGAAGATCCGCGCCCCACGGCGGAGTTGATCCGCCAGTGGTCGACGGATCATCCCGAGTTTCAGTTCCTGCCCCGCAAGTTCAAGATCGGCGTCACCGGCTCCCCCCATGACCGCGCGGTCACCAAGGCCCATGATATCGGCCTCAGGATCGTGCGGGGCGGGTCAGGTCAGACCGGCTATGAGGTCATCGTCGGTGGCGGGCTCGGCCGCACGCCGATGGTCGGGCAGGTCATCCGCCCCTTCCTGAAGAAGGCCGACCTTCTGCCCTATCTCGATGCGGTGATTTCCGTCTACAACCTCATGGGCCGGCGCGACAACAAGTACAAGGCGCGCATCAAGATCACCGTTTTCGAGAATGGAATGGAGAAATTCCGCGATGCCGTCGAAGATCGTTTCCAACAATTGAAGCCGGGTTTTACCGGGGTAAACCCGGAAGTCCTTGCAGAAATCGAACAATCCTTCGCCGCGCCCGCATTCGGCCCCGTCGATACGTCCGACTATGAGGCCGCGCGCCGCGCCGATCCCGTTTTCCGGTCGTGGACCGATACCAACCTGACCGCCCACAAGGCGGCGGGCCATGCCATCGTCACCGTTTCGCTGAAGGCCCACGGCGCCACGCCGGGCGACGCGACTTCCGACCAGATGCGCGCGCTGGCCGATCTGGCCGAACGCTACGGCCATGGCGAATTGCGCATCAGCCACGAACAGAACGTCGTTCTGCCGCATGTGCGCAAATCCGACCTGCCGGCCCTTCACGCGGGGCTGAAGGCCCAGGGGCTCGCCACCGCCAATATCGGCCTTGTCTCCGACATCATCGCCTGCCCTGGCATGGATTACTGCGCGCTGGCCACCGCGCGTTCCATCCCCGTCGCGCAGGAACTTGCCACCCATTTCAAGGCTATCGGGCTTGAGGAGGAAATCGGCCAGCTGAAGATCAAGATTTCCGGCTGCATTAATGCCTGCGGCCACCACCATATCGGCCATATCGGCATCCTTGGGCTCGACCGGGCGGGCGTGGAAAACTACCAGATCACGCTTGGCGGCGATCACAGCGAAAACCTGACCATCGGCGAACGCGCCGGCCCCGGTTTCGCCTATGACGACATCGTGCCGGCGATCGAGCGGCTTCTGCGCGCCTATCTCGCGCTGCGCAAATCGCGCGGCGAGAGCTTCATCGACGCTTTCCGCCGCCTCGGCGCGGACCCTTTCAAGGCCGCGCTTTACCCTGCCGAGGCCGCACGGGATGCCGCTTGAAGCCCCCTACCCCTCGGTTGCCGACCGGGTCGCATCGCTGAACCAGCGCTACCGCCATCATTCGGCGACCGCGGTTCTGGAACATGCGCTTCGCGATCCGGACCTTGGTAATGTCGCGCTCGTGTCGTCCTTCGGGGCGGAATCGGTGGTGCTTCTTCACCTCGTTTCGGTGATCGCCCCCGGCACGCCGGTGATCTTCATCGACACCCAGATGCTCTTCCCCGAAACGCTGGCCTATCAGCGCGATCTGGCGGACCGGCTGAACCTGACCGACATCCGCACCATCCGTGCCGACCGGCGCGATACCGGCTTCGAAGACCCCGATGGCACGCTGCATCAGTTCAATACAGATGCCTGCTGCCATCTGCGCAAGGTCGTGCCGCTTGAACGCGCGCTGCAGGGCTTTGACGGCTGGATCACCGGCCGCAAGCGCTATCAGGCAGGCACCCGCGTCGCGCTCGACTTTTTCGAGAACGAGGAAGACCGGCGGATCAAGGTCAATCCGCTGGCCCATTGGGGCCGCGACGACCTTGAGGATTACATCGTCAACAACAACCTGCCGCGCCACCCCCTGGTCGCCAAAGGCTATCCCTCCATCGGCTGCGCGCCCTGCACCAGCCCGGTCAGGGAAGGTGAGGACCCGCGCGCAGGCCGTTGGCGGGGAACGGAAAAACAGGAATGCGGTATTCACTTCGTGAATGGCCGGGCCGTCCGTGGCCCCCTGCCGCAGAACGACATCAAGGAGACAGCAGCATGAGCGTGATCGTGCGCGACGACGGCTTTCACGCCGAGGATCATGAGGGCGAGGCGCTCGACATCGCGCAGGACACCCTGCCCGAGGCGCTGCCAGCCACGTTCGACGGCATCGGCCTGATCCGCGTCGCCTTCCCTTCCTCTGCCGATGGGCGCGGCTTCACCCTTGCGCGGCACCTGCGCGGGCGCGGCTATACCGGACGGCTGCGGGCGAAGGGCCATGTCATCGCCGATCAATACGCGATGGCGCGGCGCTGCGGATTTGACGAGGTGGAGATTTCCGACGACCTCGCCGCCCGCCAGCCGGAGGATCAGTGGCTCTTCCGCGCCGACTGGCGCGACCATGACTATCGGTCGCGGCTGAAAGCCTGACGCCGGGGTTTCCCCCATTCAAAAACCTGAATAGAAGGATGGGCGGGTGACGCGCCCCATTTGGATATGAACGACCTGAAAACCGTGAATGACGCTACCGCAAAACCCGTCCGCACCTTGCCGGATGCGCAGACCGTGACATCCGTCCGGCACTGGACCGACCGGCTCTTTTCCTTCCGCGTGACGCGGCCGCAATCCTTGCGCTTCCGATCGGGCGAGTTCGTGATGATCGGCCTTCTGGATGAAAAGGGCAAACCGCTGCTGCGCGCCTATTCCATCGCCTCGCCTTCGTGGGACGAGGAACTGGAATTCTACTCGATCAAGGTGCCCGACGGGCCTTTGACCTCCAAACTCCAGCATATCGAACCCGGCGACCAGATCATCCTGCGACCAAAACCCGTGGGCACACTGGTGCTTGACGCGCTTCTGCCCGGCAATCGGCTTTGGTTTCTCGCCACCGGCACCGGCATTGCGCCGTTCGCCTCGCTCATGCGCGACCCGGAGACCTATGAGAAATACGATCAGGTCATCATGATGCATACCTGCCGCGAAAAGGCAGAGCTGGAATATGGGCGCCAGCTGGTCGAAAGCCTGGCAGATGACCCGCTGATCGGCGAATTCGTCGGCGACAAGCTGAAATACTACCCGACGACCACCCGGGAAGAGAGCGCCTTCATGGGTCGGATCACCGATAACCTGAGTTCTGGCAAGGTCTTTGCCGATCTCGGTATTCCGCAGATGGACAAGGACCATGACCGCGCCATGGTCTGCGGTTCGCTCGCCTTCAACGTCGATGTGAAGGCGGTGCTGGAAGGTTTCGGCCTGCGTGAAGGGGCAAATAGCGAACCGCAGGAATACGTGGTCGAAAAGGCTTTCGTCGGCGACGGAATCTGAATCCCGCTTGACGGCTCGGGCCTTCTGCTGCGGACTGCGGCCATGTCGCCCCGCACCCTGCACCTGACACCGGACCATGTCGCCCTGACCCGGCGCGTGGTCGAACGCAGGCCCGAAGATAGCGGGGGCTGGACAGAACTTGACGAAGCCGGCATCGCCGATGCGACCGCCGGGATCATCGCCCAGCGTCCGCCCGGGCCGCTTTGGGTCTTTGCCTATGGTTCGCTGATCTGGAAGCCGATCTTTGAACCCCTGCGCCACATCCCGGCCGCCGCGCGCGGCTGGCATCGCGCCTTCTGCATCGAACTGACCAGCTGGCGCGGCACTCCAGACGCGCCGGGCCTGATGATGGGCCTCTTGCCCGGCGGCACCTGCAAAGGGCTTGCCCAGGAGGTGGCCGAAGACGCTGTCGGCGATGTGGTCGAGGCGCTCGTCCGGCGTGAAACCCCGTTCCGGGAACTCTTGCCGGCGCAGGGCTGGATCAGGCTCGACACCGGCGAGGGGCCCCTTACTGCGCTCGTCTACTACGCCCCGCCACCCGAGGAGGATCTGCGCGCGGACCTGACGCTGGCCGAGACGGCGGCAATGATCGCGCAGGCCTGCGGTCATGCCGGATCAAGCGCCGAATACCTGCAGGAAACCGTCGCCGCGCTGGAATCGCACGGTATTCGCGACCGGCATCTCTGGCAGCTTCAGCGCCAGGTCGCCGAGATGATCGAGCGGACCTATCCCGGAGCGTCGACCCTGAAGGGCCGCTGAGGGGTCCCGCGTTTCGCATCAAGCGGCAAACCCCTTTCCCCGCCCGCCCGCTCAGGCTAGGACGGGGCCGAAAGGACCGGCAATGTTGAAGACCCGCATCATCCCCTGTCTTGACGTGGCCGATGGCCGCGTCGTCAAGGGCGTGAACTTCGTCAACCTCATCGACGCGGGCGACCCCGTCGAGGCCGCCAAGGCCTACGACGCCGCCGGGGCGGATGAGCTTTGCTTCCTCGACATCCACGCCACGCATGAAAACCGGGGCACGATGTTCGACCTAGTCACCCGGACGGCGGAGCAGTGCTACATTCCCCTGACTGTCGGCGGCGGGGTGAGGACACATGAGGATGTGCGCGCGCTACTCCTCGCCGGGGCCGACAAGGTCAGCTTCAACTCCGCCGCCGTCGCCAATCCGGACGTTGTGGCCGAGGCCGCGGACCGCTTCGGCAGCCAGTGCATCGTGGTGGCCATCGACGCCAAGACCGTGGAACCCGGCCGGTGGGAGATTTTCACCCACGGGGGCCGCAAACCGACCGGCATCGACGCAGTAGATTTCGCCCGAACCGTGGCCGCGAAGGGCGCGGGCGAGATCCTGTTGACCTCCATGGACCGCGACGGCACGCGGGCGGGTTTCAACCTGCCGCTGACCCGGGCGATTTCGGACGCCGTCGACATTCCGGTGATCGCTTCCGGCGGCGTCGGCACGCTCGACCATCTGGTCGAGGGCGTCACCAAGGGCGGCGCCTCGGCCGTTCTGGCCGCGTCGATCTTTCATTTCGGCGACTACACGATCCGTGAAGCCAAGGAACACATGGCCGCCGCCGGCATCCCGATGAGGCTGACATGACCACGCTGGAAAAACTCGCCACCACAATCTCTGCCCGCAAGGGCGCCGATCCCGACACGTCGTGGACCGCGAAGCTGCTGGCCAAGGGCCCCGAGAAATGCGCCGAGAAGTTCGGCGAAGAGGCGGTGGAGGCGATCATCGAGGCGGTGAAGGGCGACAGGGCGCGCCTGACGTCGGAGGCGGCGGATGTGCTCTACCATCTCCTCGTCATGTGCGCGGCCCGCGACGTGACACTCGCCGATATCGAGGCGGAACTCGCCCGTCGCGACGGCACCTCCGGCATTGCCGAAAAGGACGCGCGCGGCTGACCCCAACAGGCTATTGCCGGTTCGCGACAATCCGGCAGCCGACGCTGCTGGTCCCCACAAATTGCCGCCCATCGGCACTGACCGTTCCCGTTTCGGAAAAGGGCACCAGCCCCACACGGCCCCGGACGGAATAGCGGGCGCCGGTCTGCGACCCGGTATTGACGCCCGTCCCACCGATAGAATCCCGCCATGTGCCGGAAATGCCGTCGCCACCGGTTGACCGATAGGAAACCGTCCCGGTCGCCCGCACGAAAAGCGGGCAATCGGCGGTATAGGCCCAGTTGCCGACGATGCTTGGCACCACGGCCGGCTGGGCCGCCGCCGGGGCGTTTGGCGCGGGCGCGGCGGCGACAGGTGCGGGTGCCCTGACACAGGCCGGCGCGTTGGCGGCCTTCAGCGCGGCCAGCGCCGTACGGCTGCCGAGGTCGGCCGCCGAAAGCGGGCTGTCAGTCGCCGCGCGAAAGGCGTCGAACGCCGCCTTTGTCCGCCGCCCGGCGATCCCGTCGGCCAGCCCTGCATCGCAGCCAAGCCGGTTCAGTTCCGCCTGCGAGGCCCTGAGGAACGCGCGGGCCTCGTCCCCTTCGCCACCGTCGGATGGCGCTGGCGTCGCCGGGACCCGGGCGGCCGGTTCTTCCGGTTCGGCCACATCGCCCAGCATCTGGCGCGCAAGCTGGACCGAAAAGTCATCCGCCCTGTCGGCATATTTGGCGATGAAGGCCCGCAGGGCGGCATCGGTCCCGACCTGCCGCGCAAGGTCGAAATCCGCGCGGATCGCCGAACTGTCATCCGTGACGGGCGCTTCCGGCACCAGCGCCAGCCCCGCGTTGAAATAGAAATCCCCCAGAAGCTCGTCGTAATAGGCCGGAAACTGGGCATGGTTCCGGCTCAGCGCGCGGTCGCGCACCTCGATCCGGAGATCGGATATCATCGCCCTGAGCTCCAGCCCCGGCGCGCCGATCCTCGGCAGAAGGCTGCGGGTGAAGACCGAATTGGCATTGTCATCCGCCGCATCCAGCCGGTCGAGCGCCTGCTGGCCCGCGCCGGCGGAAAAGACCACGAAGGTCCCTTCCGGCGCGGCGATCCGGCCAAGCCCCCGGGCACTGCCGATCGACCGACCGGTCCGGTCGGCAAAGGGATTGTCCCGGCAGGCGTCGATGAAGGCGAGCGTCGTGCGCGCGCCGGTGGCGCGAATGCGGTCGAGCAGGCGCGACAGCGCGATCGACTCGCCCTCCACATAGGCCGCGCCCACCCCGCTCGGCACCGCGATATCGGCAGGCAGAAGGTAGTTCTCGCCGTCGATCTCCACCCCGTGGCCCGCGAAGAAGACAAGCGCGGTGTCCCCCGGCTGCAGCCGCGCGGTGAATTCAGCGACCGCGAGGTTCATGTCGCGCCGCCCGGCATCGGTCACAAGTGCGGTCTCAAATCCGACCTCGGTCAGCCGGGCCGCCATCGCCTCGGCATCCGCGACCGCCTTTTCGAGCGGCGTCACCGCGCTGTAGCGGTCATTGCCGATCACCAGTGCCCGCTTCGTTTCGGCCAGCAGCGCACCGGGCAAGGCGAGGCAGACAAAAAGGACCAAACGGAAAAGCATGAAACCATCGCCAGTTCGAAATATCGCTGCACCAGTACCGGCCTATGGGACCGGTGGCAGCGCAGGATGAAAGCGTAGCGAACGGGCCGGTGGCGCGTCAACCATGGGGGGCAGCGGTCCGGGGCCAAGGCAAAAAGACGCCCGGACCAGAGGATCCGGGCGTCAGTTACGGAACGAGGGACAGTGAATGAAAGCGCTGCGGTTCCGGCACTGCGCTTCCCTATGAAAATAAGGACACATCGCCACTGGAAAAAGACGGGTCGCGCAGATGTGATCTTGCCTAGCGCTGCAAGGCTTCCGGCCAATAGGCATCGGCCTTTTTCACATTGCCGGGGATGTCCTGCTTCCAGGTCGTGCGGACATCGAGCGAATAGTTGAGGTATAGGCGGCCGTCATAGACAGTGAAGGCGTCGGGCACGGTCGGGGCCACGGCACCCTTCGACATGGCGTAGGCGCAATAGCCGCCATATTCCGGCGCGTAGCCCTTGGGGTTCATCTCGAACGCTTCCATCGCGTCGGCATCGGCAAAACGCCAGGTGGCCCCCCGCCAGACGAGCGAGAACTGCGATTTGCCGGGCACAGGCCTTCCCGCCTTGAAATAGGCGACCGGATCATAACCCCCGATGGCGAGCCCTTTTGCCGCAAAAACATCAGGCGACGCGGCCCAAGCGGCTCTTGCGACGGAGGTCAGCGCGATACCCGCGATGGCGGGCACAAGAAACTGGCGGCGCGTCAGGCCAGTGGGCAGGGTCATCAGGCGAGGTCTCCGGGCATTTGTTTCAGCGATCATGCCACGACCCGCCCATCCGATAAAGCCACCTCCCGCAAGCGTGATGCGCCGTGGCGGGAACGTGTTTGCGCGTCACCCCCGGCGGGCGGCGTAAAGCGCGACGGCGGCGGCGTTGGAAACGTTGAGCGACCCGAACTCCCCGGCAAAGGGGATGCGCACCAGCCGGTCGCAGGTGTCGCGGGTTTTGTCGCGCAGGCCTGGCCCTTCGGCCCCGAGCACAAGGCCGATGGGCCGCCCGCCCGCCGCCGAGACCGCCTCGTCCAGCGTGTCCGTCGCCGTACCGTCGAGGCCGAGGAGGACATAGCCCATTGCCTTCAACTCCTCCATCGCCTCAGCCAGATTGCCGACGCGCAGATAGGGCTGCCGTTCCAGCGCGCCGCTCGCCGTCTTGGCCAGCGCGCCGGTTTCCGGCGCCGAATGGCGCTGCGGGGCAATCACCGCGCGGGCACCGAAAACCTCGGCCGACCGCAGGATCGCACCCACGTTATGCGGGTCGGTGACCCGGTCGAGGATCACGACCAGGGGCGCACCCGCGCCACCGGCGCAGATATCGGCGAGCCGCCCCCAGTTCAGCGGTTTGACCTCCAGCGCGGCGCCCTGATGTACGGACCCCTCGTCGATCGGAACGCTGAATTTCCGCGGATCGGCAATCTCCGGCGCGATCCCGGCCTCGGCCACGGCATCGCCGAGCTTGTCGAGCGCATTCTTCGTCACCACCAGCCGCAGCTTTTCGCGCGCGGGGTTCACCAGCGCGTCGCGCACGGCATGAAGCCCGAAGAGCCAGACCGTCGCCGCCGCGGCTGCGCGCCGCGCCCGCTCCTTCTCGATCACCCATTTCGGCTTTTCCATCGTCCGGCCCCCGCTCGCCTGCCACCCGTAGCTCTCTCTCACCCTCTGCTACGGGGCCGGGAAAATTGCAACAGAACCCGCGTTGCTGCCGGTCATGACGGCCCGATGGATACCTGCGGGGGCCAGCGCGTTTTGCGGTTGACGGGGCCGCAACGCAAAGCTATCTCCAACCTCGCGCTCGGACCCCCCAACGGGGTCCGGCCAAGGGCGACGCGCTGCAAGGTGCGGCAGCGGACTGTAACTCCGCCGGGGAGACCCGTGCCTGGTTCGATTCCAGGGTCGCCCACCATCCACCCTCCCACTCAGCGCCGGATATTGCCCCGTGTGGTATTGTGCCGTTCTTTCCGCGCCTTGCGGGGCACAGGCCCGAGGCTTCGTCTGGATTTCGTCTCTGTAAGGGGCCTTGACCGTCCGTTTCCACCGAATGTCTCTGCGGGCGGATTTCGCGTGATATCTCTCGGTGAGTTGCGCTGCGGCTCAGGCGGCGGAGAACCCAAGGACCCGGCGCTGGTCGGACCAGTCGAGCGGGAGTTCCGGCAGATCTCGCAAGACCTTTGCCGTCAGGTCAACGGGCTGGCGGCCTTCGAGGATCGCCTGTGCGATGTCCGGTGCGAGCCAGGCCAGCGGCAGGATGCGGCTGATGGCACCTGGACGCAGTTGCTCGCGCTCGGTGAGTTCCGCAACGGAACTTGCTCGACCGTCAACAAGATCCTGCATCCAGCGCCGTGCATCTGCGACCAGCGCGATAAGGTCTGGATCGCGCCGCGGCACATCGTTGTCCGCCCGCGGCACGATCGGACGGTTTCGCCCGTTGCGCCGCACAGTGATCGGTACCTCGATCCGTGGGGCAAGCAGTTCGGACGCGGCAGGATCATCGAGGAGCGGTGCGAGATCGAACCGAAGACTGATCAGCCCATCGCGCAGTTCTGCCCGATGCAGATAGGCTGAACAGATTTCCACGCCCCCCCTCGCCTGCGAGCGCGGATGCACGCTTCTCGGCCTGCTCCAGCACATCGGCGATTGCTTCGGGACGCACGTCGGAGGTGGCTAAAGTCGATGCCAGCCAGGCACGGTCCAGCAGGTACCGCAGGATGGTCTCATGTAGGACACTCTCCAAAGGGTCTGCCGGAATGCGATCAAGCTTCCGCCTGTCGTCAGCGTGGTCCGGCTTTGACACGTAGTACCAATAGTGCTTGGACACCCGAACCGTTCCGGATCGTACCGTCCGCATTGCGTAGCTTGTCTGCATCGGGCGGCCGTGTTGATCGAAGAGATGGCCGTCAAGCCCGCGGCGGGCCGACTTGCGGAACCCGGATATCGGTCCGCCACCGTTACCGTCGAGACGCTCCTGCACAAGTTGCCAGGTGGCTACATCGACGATCGCAGCATGCCGACCAACGTGAAGCTCACCCTTGTGACGCACTTTGCCCACATAGGTGGCATTGCGCAGGAGATGATAGAGTGCCCCGGATGAGAAGGACTGCCCGCCGGTCACGCGACCGTGCCTGTCCATCCGGACCTTGCTGACGATCCCGAGCCGATCGAGCCGCCGCCGCAGGGCCAGGACAGAGCCGGCCTCCAGATACTCCCGCAAGATTGCCCGCACCGCTTCCGCCTCGCGGGCGTTCACGAGGAGGGCCTTGTCCTGTGCCTCATAGCCAAACGGCACGGCACCTCCCATCCAAATGCCCTTCCGTTTCGAGGCGGCAACCTTGTCGCGGATGCGCTCCGCAGTGACCTCGCGCTCGAACTGGGCGAAGGAAAGAAGCACGTTGAGCGTGAGGCGCCCCATCGACGAGGTCGTGTTGAAGGCCTGGGTCACTGAGACGAAGGAGACGCCTGCCGCGTCGAAGATCTCCACCATCTTTGCGAAGTCCGACAGGGCCCGCGTCAACCGGTCCACCTTGTAGACCACGATCACGTCGAGCCGTCCCGCGCGGACATCTGCAAGCAGTCGCTGCAAACCGGGGCGCTCCATCGACCCGCCGGAGAAGCCGCCATCGTCGTAGCGATCGGAGAGTTCCGACCAACCCTCGTGCCGTTGGCTCAGGATATACGCGCTGCAGGCCTCCCGCTGCGCGTCAAGCGAGTTGAAGCTCTGCTCCAGCCCCTCTTCCGTGGACTTCCGGGTATAGATCGCGCAGCGCTGACGGATCATTGCCTGTCCTCCCGGAGCCCGAAGAACTTCGGCCCATTGCGGGGTGTCCCGGTCATCGCGCGCGCCACGGCAGAGAGCGAGGAATAGGGCTTCCCATTCCAGACCACGCCCTCCGCGGTGACGACTACCTCGTGGGTTTCTCCTCCCCAGGATTTCAAGAGCCGGGTGCCTGCTGCAGTGGGTGGTGCGGAGAGACCACTCACTGCATCACCGGCACCCGCGCCCCCTGCCCTCCGGGTCATCACCGCCTGCCATCGCCGCCGAACCTCTGGCGACTCGCCGCCCTCTTTGTCGGCCTGGATCTCCCAGGCGAGTGCGAGCCGCATGAGCCGCCCCGAGAGTGTCGGCGGCGCGGGCACTCCGCGCCGCTCTTGCCACAGCCGACGCAACTCTTTGGCCTCCAACTCCGCCAGCACGGCAAGATCAAGGTCGGGAGGCCTGTGCGGCGCGGGCTTCGCTACCATCAGTTCAGCCCTGCAGCCGGTATGCCTTGCGACCGCCCTCCTCGGACAGGACGGCCGGAAAGCCCCGTTGCCGCAGCCGCGTCAGGGCTGCCCGCGCCGTATGCGGCTGCCAGCCCGTGGCCTCGGTAAGCTCCGAGATCGTTGCGCCACGCTTGCGCTCGACTGCCGTCAGCACGGAACCGAGCTTGCCACCGGGCCGTTCCGGCGCGGCGGCGACCGCTATTGCAGCGCGTGCCGTATCGGGAACAACAGCCGCGCGGCCTGCATCGGTCAGGACGTAGGTTGCCAAGTCTGCAGTCACGTCACCGTCCCGGGAAGTCCGTATTGCGAACCCCTTCGTCACGAGTGCTTCCAGAGCGCGATCGAGGGTCTTCCCGGCGATCCCTTCCGGCGCAGGTAGCAGTGCGCCTTCATCTCGCATTGCGGCGTTTGCGATCAGGGCAGCTTGTAATTTGCTCAGCTTGGTCATTCCCGGTCACTCCATTCGCGGCGGCGCACAATGCACCGCCTGGTACTGACCAAAGGCCCGCGAACCCGGGCCGAGCAGGCGTCACACAACGGGCGGCGCTCACCTGCGACTACCGCTTCCCTTGCGCCCGCAGTCCAGTGGTTTCTTCAAAAGAACGGGGGAAATGGGCGGAAACCGGAAGTTCGCTGCAGGCGCGAAAGCGCAAGTTGGCGCCGGCAGGAGCGGACATTCAAATGGCAGACTGGGGTCAGGACACGTCCTTGTAGCCTTGGAAAGGATATACAGCAGTAGGGCTGTCAAGTCTGTTAGGTGCCACTGAAAGTGGCGCGACTCCATAAAGACCATCTTCGGCCTCCTGAAGGATGGGGCCCGACCCGAACCGCCACCACTCGCCCCTTCTCGGGAGTCTTCTATCCACGGATGGGCGTCACTGGAATCAACGTTGGAATGTCAACGCGAATGCGCGCGAGCCAACGTCGCAACGAGTAACTTCTGACAAAATCATAACTATAGTTCAGTGTTGAAGTTTCTTCGTTTCTTGCTATCCATTTGATCAGGCGACGCCGACCGAGAAATCGGCGCCTGCTAGGGGGAAGCAGAAAATTTTCAGGCAATGCACAATCGCGCTCGCGCTTGTTTTCTCAAGTGCAACCTCATCGGGTGCGCAGTCCTTCTTTACAAATCTGGGCACAGATCCCTCGACCGGCGTCGACCGAGGATCCGCGTCGATTGTTCGCCCTGTTGATCAGCGCACCGTCTATCTTACATTTTCATCCTTGGGTGCGGCCGAGATTGGCCCCTACATCACTTCGGCAACCCTTGCGTGGCCGGACCTGCTGCAAAAGGAAGATCAGCTTGATCTGGTCCTGGCGCTCGGCGGTCTCTCTGACATAGGTGGGCTGGAGCTTGTCGCCGCTGGCGTGGGGTATCGGCAGGAGATCGCTGGAACGGGAACCACACTCTATTTCAATGCCGACCACGGGGATTATGTGCTTGGTTCTGCCAGCAGCTTAGCGCTTGACATCAAAGGCTCGATCACCAACGCCGCCTTTGGTGCAAGAAAGGTACGGACCTTTCCCGATCATTCCCGCCTGATCACTTCCATCGAACTAGCATTGCGCAATGATCGGAGCCAAGTTCAGGGAGCCTCCTTCACGGATGAGCGGTTGCGGCTTTTGCGTGCAGCCGTCAAGTATGAGCGCGGACTGCCCTTCTCGTTCCAGCAGCGCTACGGCCTGTCCGTAACCAAGGGTTTCGATGGTCTTGGCGCCTCGCCAGACATCAGCCCGACGGGTTCCGCACCGGGCGTTTCTGTCGATTTTCTAAAGGCCGCATTCAGTGCCGAAATCTCCATGCCACTTTCGCTGCACTATATTGTCAATGCAGGGATCGTTGGGCAGTGGACAAATGACAGCCTGCCGGTTTCGCAGCGTTGCGGCTATGGAACGAATGCCTATGCGCGGGGCTTCGACCAAAGCTACGTTAACGGCGACAGATGTTTCGGCGGCCGGGTAGAGTTGGCCTACAATTTTGTGCTGCCATCGCCAAAGGCAACTTCGCTTGACCTCAGGCAGGGATTCTTCGGAATCGACGGTGGCGTGATCGAGGATATCGCGAACCCCTTTGTTCTGGGAAACACAGATGAGTGGTCCAGTTTGTCGGCCGGACTCCGCGTTGCCAAAGGCGATTTCATAGGCGAGGCGGCTTTGACGAAGATTCTCGACAAGCCATCCGGGGCGTTCAAACAGGACGATACAAGGCTCTGGTTCCAGATGGGATTCAGGTTCTGAAAGCACAATACGGTGCGCTTTCGGTTTCGCGCTCCTGCGTGAAGGATCCGATGGTACTCAAGTGCGGTGTCGACGTCACAGGCAAGATGCACCGCCCGAGAAAATAGTTGGCCTATTCGGTCCGGTTTGCGCCGCTAAGGCCAGATCGAACCGAATTCTGGGGCATTGCTGCTGGACGTTTCTTCAAACCACAACGAGCAACCGGCCATAAGTAAAACAGGGAGTCTGGCCGGACCCCCCGGTGGTCCGGCTGGCTTCGATCATGTAGAGAACTTGTTGCAGAATTATTTGAATTTTTTGCGAAAAATATCGAACGTCACTGCAGCTTCGACAGGTGTATGGCGACTTCCGCCGGCACCACGCCAGGCCCAAAGCGCCTGACAAAAAGATTTACCGGCGTCAGCAGCGAGTTCTCCCTATGATGTGGATCCTGATAGAGGCGCGCAGATATATATGCCGCCTGTTTCAACATGGCTGTCGCTTGCTGTCGTTTCACCATCAGCGCTATTCCCTTCGCACGCAATGACGGAGTGTACGGATCAGTGAAGAAGGGCTCGAAAAAGAGCATTGCGGCGGGGTGACGCCGGTAGAAGCGTTTTAATAGGGACGCGCGTTTCTCGTACTGGGCAGTGGCGGTATAGGCTTGAACGAGCATATAGAGGGCGTGGTAGTACTGCATCGAGCCATCGTCGCTCAGTTCCAGCGCCTGCAACAGATGAGCCTCTGCCTCTTCCATCTCGCCGATGAAGCCAAGCATCTGTCCGAGAACAGCCAGAGTTGACGTTACCGAGCGGTCGGCCCGATAGGAATTGAACGCCAGTTCCAGAGCAAGGTCGCGATAATTCTGGTTCACAAAGTAAAGCAATTTGGCTGCCATGATCGCGTGCGCGGGGCGACTTTGGGCATAGTCCAATGTCTCGAGGACAAGTTTTTCAATTTCCGCTTCGTCAGCCGCGCAATTTGCGGCACCGTCTCTGAAAAGCTTTATTCCGTGCTTGACGTATTTGGCATGGATATGTGTGGCCCACATGATCTTTATCGCTGGATCGTCAGGGTGAGCCTCTCTGAGTGGTCTCAGTCGGCGGTCGGCCTCGTCCCATGACCATTCTGCGGCTTTGGGCTGCACCGAATCGTAGATTGCGACCGCAAGGGGCTTTGCGGTTGCTCCGTTCTCCGCGGCGTCCCACCAATGGGACGAAATCGCCCGCTGGGCGATCAGGCGTGACTGCGTCTGCATGTCCGTCAAACGACCCGCGCCGAGATCCAAAGCAAATTTGGTAACGTCCAGTATCCGATCATCCTTGCCGCTGCGCGTCATGACGATACCTTCGACGCCAGCAAGGTTCCTGAAATAACTGACCTGGATCGAGATCGCCGGCCCCGTCCCACGTTGCGCCTTCGAAAAGTCAGGCGCTAATGCCGTCTTTTGGTCCGGGCCAAGAATTTTGCGGAGCTCAGTCTGCAGCAGCTTTCCAAACTCTGTCGCGTAACCGCTCATCTCGTCCAGGCATTGCAGCCCCATGAACGGGCCGACGACCACGAATGTATCGGAATAATCCGTGACAACGCTTCTTGGCGAGTAGAGCCATACGTAGCCCTCGCCGTATTGTGTGCGAATGAAGCGCGGTTCGCTCGCGCTGTCGCCGAGTTTGTTCCTGATCCGACTGATCAAGAAGTCGATGTTCCGATCGTTCTTTTCCGATCCTGGTTCACTGACCGCATCAAGGATCTGAGCGCGCGTCAGCACACGACCAGCGGATTCGTTGAACAGCTGGATTGCGCGCCGTTCAAGCCGCGTGAACTTTACAACATAGCCATCGTCGAACTGCGCCGCCGAGTAATCCCGTTCGAAGCGCAATGCGCCTGTCGACGCATAATTGGTCATCCGTCCCCGTGCGCGCTGACATTCCCCAACGGCAATGTAGTCGCTGGAATGCCAAAGTCTAGAGGCCATTGGCGAATGCCTGAGCGGACGATTTTCAGCTCCGAATGATCTGACAGGCGGCATTCACTCTAAGGTCGCGGGATAGGGTCACTGGTAGCGCAACCATGAACGGCGGCAGCAGTAAAACCAGCCCGATCAGCAACATGGGAACGCTCATTTTCGTTGGCATATCAGACCAATCTGAATAGGATGAGCAGCGAACCAAGCGCTTATGGGAGCGAGATAATTTGGAAAGTGGGTTGTGCGCAGTGTGCCCTGTGATGTTTGGGTTGGCATGACTGTAGGCAGCCGCATTCTTGTCGTCGATGACGATGCCTTGGCGCGGCGCAAGCTTGTTCTGGCAGTCAAGGCGCTTGAACTTGCTGTCGAAGATTTGGACGGTGGCGACGCGGCACTGGAAAGGCTGCGGCAGCCAGGAATTGATCTGGTTCTGCTGGACATCGAAATGCCGGGAGCGAATGGCTACGATGTTCTTGGCGCGTTGTTGGCCTACCCCGAAGACCGCCGCCCACCGGTAATCGTTGTCTCGAGCCTGGACGACCCGGAGGAGATCGCCCGCGCGATTGAACTCGGCGCCGTTGATTTCCTGCCGAAATCGTTCAACGCGGTAATCCTCAGGGCCAGGATCAATGCGAGCCTGCGGGAAGCACAGCGTCAGGAGCATGACAGACGGACATTGCAGCAGATAAAACGGCTGACTGCTGCCGCCGAAGCCCTGGACGGGGACGAGCGGAACCCAAGGGAGCTGGCAATTGACGATTTGGCGGAACAGGAGGGTGCGCTTGGCGTTCTCTCTCGTGTTCTGCTGAACAAGTCGATCATGGTGTATAATCGCCGCTTGAGTCAGGCGCACCAAATCCGCACCCTGAGCGGTATCTTGCTGCTGCTTTTCATCGGGGCCGCATTCGGGCTGAAACCGGCCATCGCCAAGCTGAGCCTTGCCGAAGTTCAAAACCCGCTTTCGGTTGCGTGCTACACAATGGGCCTTTCTGCGGTCATCACGACCCTGTACGCCGTTGCCTCCAAGGCCAGACCACCAAAGGTTTCCTGGCGCTCGGTTGGGTTCTTCACGGTCCTTGCCTTCCTGACATTCCTTCCGCAAGTGCTGCTTTTCTGGGTGGCCGAGACCGTTCCCGGCGTGCTGATCGCTATCCTTGTCTCGCTTGAGTCCTTCCTCGTTTTCTTTATCGCGGCGGCCATCGGGCTTGAAAGCCTGAGCCTGCGGCGGTTTGTCGGCCTGCTTTTCGGGGTTTCGGGCGTGGGTGTCCTTCTGCTGCCGTTCTTTGATGTCGAAAACAGCACAGTCCATATCCTCTGGTTGTTCGTCACGATGCTGATCCCGGCCTGTTTTGCGAGCGAAACCATCATGATGTCGCTGTCAAAGGCGATTGACGCCGACCTCATTGCAGTGGTCGCATTGATATTCGGTCTGTCTGCCTTGGTCCTGTTCGCGGCCACCGCGCTTAAAAGCGGGTTCGTCCCGTTAAGTATTGTGCCGGGCAAGTTCGAATTTTCGGTGATCGTTTTTTCTCTGGCCGATTCAGTTGCAATGATCGCGCTCGCAAAGCTGATCGACTATGCGGGACCGGTGTTCAGCGGCCAGAAGGCTTACACGGTTTCAATTGGCGGGGTTCTTTGGAGCATGCTGCTCTTGAACGAAGTTGTTTCTCCGACGAGTTTCGCCGCACTCTTGCTGATATTGGTTGGTCTCTATTTCGTTGCAAAAAAGGCTGCCGTTGAACGGCTCATTTCGCGTCCGGCCCAAGCCTCGGTGTAATTGAACTGTCGTCAGGTTTGATCCCGGGTCACCGAAAGGTTCGCTGTATGACCAGTTCTTCATTCTTGGTCTTAGGCTCGACCAGATACATGCCAATGATAATCACGCCGAAAGCCACCCAGGCAAAGGCCGAGAGTTCCTCGTTCAGCAGCAACATGCCCCAAACAACCCCCGCGATCGTCATTGCATAGGCGCTTTGACTGTAAAAAACGGCCCCTGCCGTTGCGATCAGATGGAAGGCGAGCAGGAGCGAGGACGAGCCGACGATGCCCATGAAGACCACGAGAAGTTCAAGACGTCCGATCTGGGGTCCAAGCGGCATGAGGTCCCCGTTCCAGTAGGCAAAGGGGAACAGCAGTGCTGCCGATATGCCCATCATCAAGCCGACCGACGCGAAGATGTCGATATGTTCGGGTCTCTTTCCGGCCAGCACCAAAGATTCAATAGCGAACAGGAGCGGGAGCAGCATAGCGAAAACAAGCCAAATCCCCTCTCCGCCCGACGACAGATCGGATTTGGTCAGCAGCACCATGCCAACGCCGACCAGACCAACCAACAGACCTATCATGCGGCGGGGAGAGGCACGTTCCATCCGTGTCACGGCCGCAAAGCCGAAGGTCATGAAACCTTGCAGCGTGACGATCAGCGATAGCATCGATGCTTCAACATGCTCCGTCGCGACAAAGGTTGTCATGCGCTGAAGGATCCCGGCAAGGAACGCCCAGGACAGGAAGAACAGGAACTCGCGAAGCCCGAGGCGCGGCAGCTTTCCACGATAAGCAGCAATGGAAAAGCAGAAGATCGCGGCGATCGTGTTCACCCAGATTGCAAGCCCAAGCGGGTTGGAGCCAAGCCCGGAGGCCATGCGTGAAAGTGCAGGCGTTAGCCCCCAGACGACTCCAACGGCAAGGACAAGAAACGAACCCTGCAAGGTGCGTATCGCCTTCTTGAGCTTAAGTTCCCGCTCGTAGATTTCGGCTGCCATGCCGCGGAACATGCTTGCCAGATGGCCGATCGGATCGTCATGTGCCGCAAGGTCGTCCAGCCCCAGGCTTTCGGGCTTGAACCGACCGCTTTCCAGAACGCTGGCGGCCGCAGTCAGGCGCTTGATGCGCCCGAAATATTCCAGTTCCTGGTCGCGGAAACGCTTCTTTGTGAGCCCCGCCTCCAGACGCGCCCGTAGGATGGTCGGGTTGAAGGTCTTTGGTAGGAAATCCTCTGCTCCAAGTTCAATCGCACGGACGAAACTCTCGGTTTCATCGTCCAAGGCGGAGATGACGATAACGGGGATATGGCGCAGTGTTTCGTCTTTCCTGAGCGCGCCAAGCACATCGAAGCCATCGACCTCCGGCATCATGATGTCCAGCAGCAGCGCATCATAGGGTTCTGCGCGCAGCATGCCGAGGGCAATGGCGCCGTTCTCGGCCACATCGGCCTCATAGCCGAGATTCTGCACAGCCATGCGAATTTTCTTGCGACTCAGCGCATTGTCATCGACGACGAGAATTCTTGCACCTGCGACAGTTCCCGCCGCGACTTGCGACACCGATTGATCATTCATTCCCGGCAACCAGTTTCTTGAGAGATGATTTGGCCGCTGCGAAAGCGGCCGCGATTGCGGCCACCTGTCCAACGGCATCCGACACGGCCCCAGACTTGCAGGCTTGTTCAAGGCGTTGGCACAGGTTGGCAAGATCAACAGCACCAAAGTCCCGGCCGTTCGACTTGAGGCTGTGTGAAGCAATTCGGAGAGTGTCCAAGTTACCGCTCGCAGCGGCTATTTCCATTTTAAGAATGTTGTCTGGCGCGACGACGAAGAACTCGTTGAGGAGTTCCAGAAGGTCGTCCTGGTCTCCACCAATCACGCCGAGGAGGCGCGCGATGGCTGACTCGTCAATGTTTGCATCCTTCATCTCGCTCTCCTAAGTCCGGCGGACTTGTCCGGCTTCTGCCTGGCCGATGCGATGCCGCCGAGCGGCTTCGATGCTGGCAGCCAGCGCTTCGACGTCGATGGGCTTGCTCAGGTAGTCATCCATTCCCGACTTCAGGTAAGTTTCGCGTTCTGTGGCCATGGCATTCGCGGTCAGCGCAACGATGTAGGGTACGCGTCCCGGAGGCAGGATCGACCGAATTCTGTTTGTCGCCGCAATGCCGTCCATGTCCGGCATTTCGATATCCATCAGGACAATGTCGAACTCTTCCTCTCGGCACCGCGATATTGCCTCGGCGCCGCTGCCCACGACGACCGCCTCGAAGCCCAGAGTCTTCAGTATCTTCTGGCCGACCTTTCGGTTGATCGAATTGTCGTCCACCAGAAGCACATGCAGTTCGCAGTTCTGCGCGGGCGAGGCGGCAGCCGTCGCGCGATCCGGACCGGGGTGAACCCTGTGATCGGGCGCAAGGGCTTTCAACAACGCAGCGAGGAGTTGTCCGGATTTGGCCGGCTTCGGCAAAGTGGCCGCGTAGTCCATGCGAGCTGCGCCTTCGCGAAATTCCACATCCAGAGGTGCGACCGAGGTGAAAAGTATCATCGGTGGTGCAGCCTCGCCCAACGATGTGCGCGCGGCAGTGGTGAATTCAAATCCGTTCATATTTGGCATCTTGAAATCCACCACGATCACGTCGAAACGTTCACCTGAGGCCAGCAATTTCAATGCCGTTTCGGGCGAGCCAACCGCCGTCGGCAGCAACTCCCAGGCCCGAAATCTTTCGTTTAGAATCAACTGATTGGTTCGGCTGTCGTCGACGACGAGAATTCGGGACCCTTTGATTGCCTCCAGCATCGCCGCGCGATCCAACCGATCAGGCAACTCGGCAACCTCACATGGAAGCGTGAAGGTGAAAGTCGTGCCTTCACCCTGCGCGCTTTCAACACTGATCGCGCCGCCCATGAGCTCCACGAGCCGCTTGGTGATCACCAGCCCAAGCCCGGTTCCGCCGTATCTGCGCGTCGTCGACGCGTCGACCTGGCTGAATGACTTGAAGAGACGATCCATCCTGTCGGCAGGAATGCCGATACCCGTGTCGCGCACGGTGAAGGTCAGCATCATGGTCGCTCCGGGCGTCTGGCTCGCATCCGGGAAGTCGGTCGAAACCGTCAAGATGACTTCGCCGACCTCGGTGAACTTCACGGCGTTGTTGAGCAGATTCATGAGAATCTGCTTCAGTCGGGTCGGATCCCCGAAAACCGCGACGGGAACGTCGGGATTGATCCGGCAGGCCAGTTCAATACCTTTCTCGGAGGCCTTCGCGGCGACAAGCTCGGCTGCGCCTTCGATGGTTTCGGTCAGGTCCATCGGCGTCCGCTCAAGTTCAAGAGCGCCGGCCTCGACCTTCGAAAAATCGAGAATGTCGCTGATGATCGTCAGGAGCGTGTCCGCAGCCGTTGCGATTGTGTTGCTGAAATCGCGTTGTTCTTCTGTCAGCGGTGTGCCGGACAGAAGCGTGCTCATGCCGATGATGCCATTCAATGGCGTCCGAATCTCATGGCTCATCGTCGCGAGGAAAGCACTCTTTGCTTCGTTGGCTGCCTCTGCGGCGTCCTTCGCGCGCTTGAGTTCGTCTGAAATCCGCTTGATGTTGGTGATGTCCGAATGCACGGCAACCGTGCCGCCCTTGTCGGTAATGCGATTGCTGATCTGCTGCCATTGGTTGCCCGCCATTTCCTGGATGTAGGGCTGGCCAGGCGAGCGATGTCGCATGATCTGCCGTTCGATCCATTGTTCGGGATCCGGGCGGGCGTTCGGGAAACGACCGGCTGTCGCCGCGCGGCTCACGATCTCTGCGAAAGGCGTACCGGCCGACATCTCGCCGTCGCTGCCCAACATGATCTCCCGATATCGGTGATTAGCGACGACCAGACGCTCATTGCGATCGTAGAGCGCAAAACCCTCCGAGATGCTCTCGATCGCATCGGTAAGCTGGCTGCGCGCCTCGCTGGCGGTCGCTTCGGCATGCGCAAGGTCCGCCGTCCGCTCGGCGACGCGCGCTTCGAGCATGTCGTTTGAATGCCGCAACTGCTGTTCGTAGGCGTTCTGGCGCGCTTGCATGTCGTTGAAAGCCCGCACCACGCGGCCAATCTCGTCGTCGCTGGACCAGTCCACAGGAGCGCGGCTACCGCTATTTTGCGCCTCTTGGATCGAATTCAGAAGAAGGGCGAGCGGCCGGCCAATGATGCGCTTATTGGCGGCGAGCGTTGCTGTAACCACGGTTGCAAGCAGGATACCTGCCAGGAAGGTCACGAGGATCATCCGCTCGCGGGTCATCTCGGCCAGGCGCGCCTCGGTCAGGGCCACGCGGAACAGCCCAATCTTGATGGGTTGATCACCGCTTTTGTAGAGAATATCCAGTGAATCCGCGTAGTTCGACCTGTCCAACAGCGCCAGGTCACCGACGGATGCGACAAGACGGTTCCTTTCATCGTAGACAGCGGCAGCCGACACATCCGGGTCGGTTGCAAGTGCGGCGAGGATCAGTTTGATCTGTTGGTCCGCGACGTTCCAAAGCGACTCGGCCACGACGGCGCTTTGAATCTCCACCAGCTTGTCCAGCTTGATCCGCAATTGCTCGGCCGCAGAGCGCCGGGCATTCCACTCGAACAGGCCGAAGACAATGAGCGTCGAGAGCAGCACGAGCGGCACGACAAAGAGCAGGAACTTCCCCTGGACCGATCTGCCAAATCCGTCCCGGCTGGCGGCGGCTTTCGGGTCAAGGTCTGAATTCCGCGCCGTACCGGGCACCGCGTTCATCAGAACTCCTCGGCGAAGTAGCGTTCGACGATCGCGTCAATGTCGATTTTTGCAAGGCCCGCATTGAAGCGGTCACGCATCGCATGGCCTGTTTCGTCGTCGTTGAAACACAGGAAAAGCGTCTTGTCGTCGAGGGTCTTGCTGTCGAATCTAAGTATCTCTCCGGCGCTGCTCAGCGTTGGCTCGGTTGCTAGCAGATAAGACATCACCAGCTTGTCGATGACAGCCATGTCGATCCGCTTGAGCATCAGCTTGCGCAGGTTGGTGACATCATCAGGTGCGGGGATTGCGCGAACCCAGCCGGTTCCAGCCTTTTCGTCAAACTCATCGGTATTGGCATAACCCAAGACTGTTCCAACCTTGAGTTTCTGTTCGCCGATGTCGTCGATGCTGGTCCACTCGACCGGCGCATCCATGTTTTCTGCGAAGCCAAGTGGGCCGGTTCCGATCGGCTCGGAGGCAACGAAACCTTCGACATGCCGACAGTGGTAGCCCGGATAGTAGGCGGCCACCGTGGCATCGTCCTTCGCATCCGAGATCGCGCGCTTCCAGGGAAGAACCCGGACTTCTGCTTCAAGACCTACTGCCGCGAAGGCCTGCCTCACCACCTCTGTTGTCGCACCGCCCTTGGGCAATTCGGCCGATGTATATGGCGGCCACTCGAGCGTCGTTATTGCAACGGATTCCGCCATGGCAGAATTGGTCGCAAACGCCTGAACAAGCAGTATCAACGCCGCAATTGCGAGGGCTGGAAACCTGTCCGCTCCCGTCTGCGAGGAACTGGCCAGAAATGTTGAGAAACCTCTGCGACGCGCCCGCATATTCCCGCTCGGATGAACCGAAGCCCTTTCCATTGCGGGCAGCCCGGTTCGGATGGTCCGGTTCCTGCGCAAACCTAGGAGCGACATGCCACTTTCCCTTCCTGAAACACGCTCAAGAAAGGTGTGGAGAAAATGTTGCAGGATTGTGTGATTTCTTCAGTTTGTGGGCGGCGACGGGTTGGCACTCGATGCACTCAGTCGCGGTGCGCTTGGGCGTGGTGATCCAGCGACTGGTTGAGGCGGACGTGGCCAGCAAAATTTTCACAGGCAATCCGGTAACCGGTGCGGAAGAACTTGTTGTCGTGTCCGTCTCGGGTTTCCGCAAAGCGATCGTTCAATGTCTCGTCATTCCGGATCGCTGCCGGGTCGGGAGCGCCGGGGATATGCTCCAACGCGTTGCGAGCTTCGAGGACATGGCGGTGCGCCGGGATCCGAACGGATCGACTCGGCAGGAGGTGGTGGTGCCTGAACCGGCCGAAAGTCCTTGGCTCACGACAACGGATATCGATGCCCTCGGCAGCCTGGTTCCGAAGTCTGAAGGCGTGTCTGTGCCAGGCCCGCATGTTATCGCACGGGCAATGTTCGGGCAGACGCTGTACCTGCTTCAACTGCGGCCAACAATGAAACCACCATTCGCACGTTCGGGAGGAGGGCTGAAGCATTCGTACCGAGTCGCTGCATTGCGTCGCGAGGTCAATAAGAGAGTGTGAGGCGCAATTACCTCAACAGGCACCGTCGACAATTCCTCGCTGCGGCAAAGACACAACCGTCACAAGACCTTACACGTCCCTTGTCGTTGTACACCGGGGCTCGTCCTCTGACACCGAGCGTGACAGACATATGGCGTCCCGCGATCTGCGAGTTGGTGCATCTCCGGATCTTGCACCTGCAGCGAACGTCCGGTCTCACAGGTTGCGTTGCAGCATCGAGAAGACGGCACAAAGGCCGGGTTTGGGCCGGATCCGACAGGCCGCTATTGGTCGTTTATGAAAAGTTGGTACTTGTGGTGAAGGTCTGCACGTTCCAGAGAGCACTGTTTGCGAACGGCATGGCGGGTGGCTTGTAAGGGCTATGTCGTCGGCCATGTCCGTCGTCGGCCACAAGGGCAGTCTCGCAATTCAGTTTTCGCCTCCCAACGTCACGGTGTGCCCTTGCCTCACACTTAGATGGCGAAACGTCCACAAATCCAGGGGCACCTCAGGATGTTCATCTGGGCCGGCGGCAAGGACAGGGTGTTGACCCAGTTCAAAGCCTGATAGCTCATCGACCTTCCCTTCCTAGTCCTACTCCAAATGCGCAGCGCGGTGCTGCTCGATCCACGCCTGAACGTCGGAGACGCGGTAGCGAACAGTACGGCCAATGCGGATCTCGATCGGACCGGCATCTGTGCCGGCAACAATTTCCAGATAGCGACGGGTGGGAAACCCGAAGATCGCTTCGACCTCAGCGCGCGTGAGCAGGCGGAGGTCTGGATTCCACTTCGTGTCATCCTTCATGTTCATTCTCCTGCAGTTAGGAGCGCCAAGCGGCACTCTCGTGCAGAAGCCTTCGCTGAATTGCGCGAGACGTCACCGCGCGGAAACCTGCAACTTTCTGTCCGGTTCAGCGCGATGACGGGGAAGACCATGAAACGTTCGGTTAATGTGGCTTTCTGATCGCCGTCACGATGACACTGCGAATAGCGTTTTCCGGAATGCTCTTGGGGACGAGAGGGCGAACCAAACGAGACAGCAAGCTGATCAGGACCTCGTCCTCGGGGTCGGCGATGCGATCCCCGCGCTGCCTACTGCCCGTGAGGTCGTAGATGTAGCGATGCATTCCCAACACGAGAAGTTCGATTGAAGGATACCCTCGCCTAGCGCCCCATCCCGGTTTCAGCTCTCGCGTGATACGCAGCATCTCGCGTTTGAGCCCTCGAAGAGAGTCCCGATCATAGTCCGAGAAAATTGCAATTTCGGGAGACGAGAGGAGGCGATCGGCCTTCGCAAGCGCCGCACATGCTTGCTTCAATATTCTTCGTGCAGCCTGTCGTTCGCCTGCCCCAGGAAAGGCGGTTGAGGAACTCTCGGGAGTAAGATCTGAAATGTGAGGTTCGTTCGGCGCCCACTCTTCCTTCGCGACCGACCGCCGATTCAACGATCCTTCGATGAGCTCGGGCGCAAACGCGGACATGTGGCGAAGACGTGCCATCAAACGAACTGCCGTTATCTCCGCAGCACCGCGGCGCCGGAGGTGGTTAAGTTCCTCTGCGATACTCCTGAGTTCGGTATCGCCCCAATATCTGCGCGGTGAACGTGCCCTGACCCTCTGGAGGATCTCTTTCGCACGACTTTTTCGTGCAAGTTCGCCACCATCATCGGGAACGATTTCTGGCACGATTTCCTCGCCGATATGGTCATTCGGAATCACGGCACTCTACCCCTTCCTTGCGATCGGTGAACTGGGTGGGCCTAAAAGGCCGCAGGGCGCACTAAATGGACATAACGTTCGGCGGGTTGCAAGAAAGCGCAAAAGAGTACCTCCGCTCATGTTTGAAAGCATGGCTCCACCATCGGTCAAATTTGCCGGCCAGGATGGCGCGGCGGGCTACGACCTAGCAACCAATCGCCAGGTCTAACGCGCAGTCCTTGCCATCAACGCATCGCAAATGATCTGCATCGCCGGCCGAAGTGCATCAATTGAAGGCCGGGTATAACGCTGTCCCGTGATGGAGAGCGGCGTATGGTTCAGAAGTCTGCCGACGACCTCCTCCAAAACGCCTGCCTCGATTGCCACAGTCGCAAATGTTCGCCGGTGTGCGTGCGCACTCCAACCAAATCGCAGACGTCCGCCGAGATGGCCCGTCGAGGATTTCGGCGAGGGAAACACCCATCGCCGACTGAGCCCCCGCAAAGGCGCGAGGATTTCGTGGTGAACCTGGGTGATCGGCAGATCGAAGCTGCGACCGTTTTTCGTGATCGGCAAATGAATGCGATCCTCGTGGACGTTTTTCCACTCCAGGGTCAGCGCTTCCGTTTTCCGCAGCCCCGAGAACAGGAGGAACTCGAATAGCGCGCGATGGATTGGATTGGCGAGTGCGTCGACAGCGACCCGCCAAGCCGTAAGGTCGTCGATCAGAGTGCCGTCTGGCCGCTCTTCATACCATTCGATGGCAATCGTCGGGCACTCCGACAGATCACAAATGCGCCGTGCATGGTTCCAGACCGACCGGAAATATTTCAAGACATGGTTCGCCCCTGATGGGGTCGCCGCCATCGACCGATGTCGCTCAACCACCATTGTCTTGGTGATCTCGTCGAGCGGCAGCCTCAACCAGTCTTTCAAATGCAGATCAAATTGGGCACGCAAGCCGGTCTTGTGCACCTCTGACCGCAGCTTCGGCCGTACGAGATAGGCCTCTGTCGCGCTCTCGAGCGTAGGTGCCCCGATCTGAGCGGTGCGGCCCGCTCCCCTGCCCCAATCGAGCACGAAGCCGAGGGCCGTTTGCCTCGCTGTCTGAGCCGAGATAGTCGGGAACCGACCGATCAGGACGCGCCTGGTTTGTCCGCCCACATCCTTCTGAAAATACCAAGTCTTTGAGCGCTTCCCGACAAAGAGAACAAGTCCCCTGATCTCACTGTCCCAGTGCTTTTCCGTGCCAAATTTTGATTGCGCGAGCCTAGCAGCGAAGGTCTCTGTGAGCTTGGGCATTTTGTCGGCCTTTTGTCGGAAACAACACGACAGAGCACGCCACCCGCTGCAACTCTGCGAAGCTTATTATTAAATAATATGAAATTGTTAGCAAGTATGTGCTACGATATGAAACTCAAGCGCCTTGCTTGGAAGGCTGAGGTCTTACCATTACACAACGCCCGCTCGGCGGCTCGCTGAATATGGTAGGCGACCGCTGCGGTCAAGCCGGTTGTCGTGCTGGCAACTGCTCGACCGCACAGCCATGCGGCGACCGTTCACGTCACGAGGCAGCCGTTCAACCAGCAGGCCGCGATGATCGGCGCGAGATAGCTGTCGGCAGCCGAAGCATCCCTCGCGAGCGGCACATTCGCCGGCAGAAACCGTTCCGCGGCCGTACGCAGTGTCTCCGCCTCTGCCTCCGTTGCGCCGACGAGATATAGCTCGCCCTCGATCCGGGCACAGGCCTTGCGGTCCGGTTGGGCTTGAAAACCCGAATAGGGCGCGATCACGACCGTTCCCGGCGCCGCTTGGGTCAAGATCAGGTCTTCCAGCCGCGTCATCAGGGTTTCGTCCTTGAGCGGCCGATACATATAGATCACATCGTATTGGCCGTAGTCGTCAAATTCCAGCGCATCGCCTTCGAAGACCTTCTCGCGGCCGCAGCCGGCAAGGGCTATGAGCTGCCGTGCCGCCGCGGCATAGCCGGGGTCGTATTCTACGCCATGCGCCTCGGCGAAGAACTGAACCGCCTGTATCAGCTTCAGACCGCAGCCGCAGCCGACATCGAGAAACCGCTGGCGACCCACCCGGCCCTGCGCCAAGCCCACACGCATGGCCGCATGCGCAAGCTCGGCAAAGGCCGAGGCATGCAGCGGGATGTCGGCAAAGCAGCCCATGGCCTCTGCCCCGTCGTCCTGCCCCGCCTGATTGACGAAACCGTGCAGCCGTCGGAATGCCGCATCCGTTGCCAGAAGCTGCTGTCCCGCAACAGTCCCCGGATCGGGAATTGCCCCCAGTAGCGGCGCGCCCTGCCAATCGAGAACACGTTGCACAGCACTGTCGATCTGCGCCCAGCGCAGATAGCGGTACCGTACCCCCCTCAGGAAGGTCTGCACCGCCGCAATCTCGCGCATCTCGGCTGCCGGACGCCCCGGCAGCGTTTGCAGCGACAATGTCCGCATGGCCCCGTCCAGCCTGTCAATCAGGCCGCGCATGTCATTGCGCAGGATCATGACCCGGTGTCTCGCGTCATCAACCGCGCCCCGATCACGCTCTGCCGAAGGATTCTTCAGTTCCTCGACCATTGCCGCGCAATGCGCCTCGATCCTGCCCTCGGTCGCCTCAACGTGATGCCTGAGTTCGCGTAGCTCGTCCAACAACGGCTCTTCCTTCCCTTCTCTTGGACGGCAGGCGAAGGCCGGCCGACTTGCCTGTCAAGTCCTCAGCCGGACAGGCCGAACGCGGCCGAGATTGCCGCCTGCGTCGCCGGCCCGAAATCGCCGTCGAGCGGTCCGGTGTAAAACAGATGTTCCTTGAGCGCGGCCTGCAGCGCCTTGCGTGTTGCCGGCTTGAACATCGTCGGGCGCTGGATCAGCAGGTCGTGAACCTGCTGGCTGCCGGTCCGCAGCGAACGGTAAAGGTACTGGCCGGCATCCTCAGGTCCCTTGCCAGCGACAATACCGTCGTCAATCATCCCGGCGAAATTGAACATCGCCTGTGGCTGCAGCAGGTCGGCGGCCTGTTCAAAATAGGCCAATCCGCGTTCGGGGTCGCGGGTCAGACCCAACTCACCCTGGAAATAGAGAAACCCAAGATCGTTCAGCGCATCGGGAAACCCCTGCTCTGCCGAACTGTGGAAAAGCGCGAGCGCCTTTTCCACGTTCTGTTCGACCCCAAGGCCGATTTCGTAGAGCTGCGCCAGTTCAAACTGCGCCTCGGCCGATCCGGCATCTGCCGCGCGGGTCAGAAGCTGCGCGGCCTCCGATGGCTCATAGCGCGTGTCTTCGGCATTGAGGCGGATATAGGCCAGCCCCAGCATGGACCGCGTGTCCCCCTGTTCGGCAAGCGCGGCAATCTTCTGTTCCTGATCGGGCCGAATATCGGACCAGGCGACACGGCGGTTTTCGTCATCCACCACACTGTCCGCCCCACCCGGCCCGGCGATGTAGAAGGGGCTGCCGGGCAGCGAACCGTAGGTATGCGGCTCTTGCCGGTTGAAGGTTTCCTGCATCACGTCATCGCGCACCTGCCGGAACATCAGGCTGATTTCGAGTCCCGTCTTCGGCAGGCTTTTCATCAGTGCCGCGGCAAAGGGACTGTTTTCACCCTGACCGTCGAGCGCTACCTGGCCGTCACGGGCGGCGAATGCAACCAGTGTTCCGCGTTCGGGCGACGGTGCAGCCAACCCGCCGGCCGCGGCACTGCGGGTTGCCTCGGCCGCTTCAGCCGTCGCCTCCAGCGCGCCTTGGTCGAGACTGTCGCCAAAGGGGTTGTTGCGGCACGAATCCAGAATGACGACCCGCATCTTGCGCGCCCCTTCGACCGAGGCCAGAAGCTCCTTCAGCGATATCGCCTGCCGCTGAATATCACGGTTCGACCGGACATTCGCATCAACCGGGATGAGGAAGTTTTCTCCCTGCACCTCCACGCCATGTCCGGCGAAATAGATGAGCGCCAGATCGCTCGTCTCGGCCCGGAAGGCGAATTCCTCCACCGCCGCGCGGAACTTGTCGGAGGGCACGTCAAGAAGCGTTGTGACCTGAAACCCGATCTTCGCCAGCGTTTCGGAAATGCCCTCGGCATCCTTGATCGTATTGTCGAGCCGGGAGACGGTCGTGTAATTCCCCATGCCGACGACCAGCGCAATCTTTTCGGCACCGAAGGCCGGCGCGGCGAAGATGAAAGCCAGTGCGAAGAGCATCAGACGCATTGCAAACGCTCCGGGGCATATTCCCTTGCGAATGCTGCAAGACTGCCTGTTTTCTGCCAGGCGATCCAATCAAATCGCATCGTCAAATCTTGCCTTCGGCACGCCAGGTTTCCAGTTGCTGCCGACTGACCTCGAAATGCATCGAATCCTCGCGGTTGAAACCGGCGCCCCAGACCCAGCCTTCGGCATGGAAGAAATCGGCAAGGATGGTCAGACCAAGCTGGGTCTTTCCATCGGTGAAATTGTCGAGCTGCCCGTCGATATTGAGGTCGATCGCAAGGCCGAAAGAATGGGTCGAGGTGCTGTCCTCGGTCCCGCGAATACGGCGGACGCAAAGCGACCCTGACGTGTTGATTCGCGCATATAGATCGGGATCCGCCTCGCGTATCTTGTCGAAGACACGCTTGAGACTGTCGAGCGCCGGCCGCAACATGCGCACCGTAACCGGCCCCACCTGTTCGGTCGTCAGCAAGGCGTTCAGACGCGGATTGGTCATGCCTTCGCATTGATCCGACAGAACTTCGCGCGGACGGCCCAGAAACTCCTCCAGAAAAGCCGGGCTTGCCACCGTGATCCCGCGGTTGACGTTCAGCCGGTCGGCAATCAGCACGACCTGCGCATAGGCATTGAGAATTTCGTTTGGGCCCTGGTTGAAGATTTCCGACCCGCCTTCAGGCTGCGGCAGGGCCTGCGCACCTAGTGTCCGCACCTCGGTTTCCAGCGCGGTGATCTTTTCCTGCAGCCCTTCCACCTGCTGTCGCAGCGCCTCAATCTCGATCCTGGCGCCGCTGTCGATGGACGAACTGGCGCCGAAACCCGACGTCAGGCCATCGCTCGCCGGAAACATGAGCTGCACGAGCAACCAGACAAGCGGAATGCAGAGCAGGATGATCGCGCCGACAATGACAGGAACTATCCGCATCTGGCCCTGATCTCCTGACATCGCGTGCCCTTCCAGCCTAGCCTCACTGCTCGTTTTCGGTCAACCGCGCTGCCCCGCGGCCAGCAGGGCAAATAAATTGGCATGGTGGGTGGCTTTCGTGTATCCTGTTGCAAGTGGCCGAAATGAATTGGCGAAAGAGAAAAGCATCATGAGGAAGTTTGTGGTTGCGCTGGCTATGGCGCTGGCAGGAATGACGTCGATAACCGCCCCCGTGTCTGCGCAGACAGCCGACGGCATGACGGCAGAAGAAATCGCGCTTCTGTTCGCCAAACAGAAGACGCGCGGCCTGTCACTCGCCCCCACCACGCCTGAGGCCGCAACACCGGAAGCGGTCGCACCTGCGGCAATCACGACCGAAGGCACCTCTGTTGTCTATGCCGAAATTCCGGTGGAAGAGCAGGTCAACATCAACATCAACTTCGACTTCGATTCCGCGGCCTTGCGCGAGGACCAGAAGCCCCGGCTTGTCGCGCTTTGCGATGCCATGAAAGCGGCAGAGGTCGATGTCTTCCGGATCGTCGGGCATACCGACAGTTCCGGTTCGGCGGCCTACAACCAGCGCCTGTCGCTTCTGCGCGCCGAAGAGGTGAAGCGCTACCTCGCGGGCGATTGCGGCATTGATCCGGCGCGGCTGGAGGCTGTTGGCGTCGGTGCGAGCTTTCCCTATGACGAGGCCAATCCACGCGGTGACGTGAACCGCCGGGTCGAATTCCAGGCGCTCAGCTGAGACATATGCCTGACGTGAACGGGGTCTGTCCGCCCATAGCCATGGCGGCATCTAGATGAGCACGGGCAACGCGAGCCCCGAGGCGATCTTTCGGCCCGGCGATCTGCTGAACAATACCTATCGGATCGAGGCAATCCTCGGCCGCGGAGGAACGTCAGAAGTTTACCGCGCGCGCAGTGAAATCTCCGGCAGGATCGTGGCGCTGAAGGCGCTGCGGTCAGAATTCTCCCGCAACGAAGATTACCTCGCGCTGATGACCCGCGAAGAAGACGTACGGGAAATCCGCCACGACGGGATCGTGCGGTATTACGACAACCAGCGCACAGATGACGGCACGGTCTATCTCGTGATGGATTTCGTCGATGGTCCCGGCCTTGACCAGAAGATGAAGCAGGGCGGGATGAGCGCCGACGATCTGATGGTCATCGCAAAGCGTGTGGCGGAGGCACTGGCAGCGGCCCATGCCAAGAACATCGTTCACCGCGATCTATCGCCCGACAACATTATCCTGCGCGGAGGCAAACCCGCGGAAGCCGTCATCATCGACTTCGGCATCGCCAAGGATACCAATCCCGGGGCCGAAACCATCGTCGGCAACGAATTTGCCGGCAAATACGCCTATGCCGCCCCCGAACAGCTGAGCGGACAGGCCGATGCGCGGTCCGACATCTATGCGCTGGGCGCGTTGCTTCTGGCGACCTACCGGGGCAAGCCACCGGAGCCGGGCGCGAACCCGATGGAGGTCATCCGCCGGAAGTCCGAAAGGCTCGACACCAATGGCGTCCCCGAACCGCTGAAATCGCTGATCGACCGGTTGACCGACCCGGATCGCGACAGCCGGTTGCAAAGCGCGACGGACGTATTGGAAGAAATCCGGATAGGGCCAAGACCGGTCGCACCTGCAACGCAGGATCGGACGGTGATCGTCCCGCGCGCCAAACCGCAGACCGATCTTGACACGACCGTGCTGCCATCGAAGCCGCCGGCGGCTGCCTCGGGATCGGCAGGAACCGGTCCTGCAAGAGCGTCTTCGGCCAACAGGCCCGCCGCAACTGTCGCGAAGAAGGGCGGGAAAGGCGGTTTGATTGCCCTTGTCACTCTCCTTCTTCTGGCTGCGATCGGCGCGGGTGGATATGTCTCCGGCATGTTCGGCTCTCTCTTCGCGCCGAGCTATCCGCCAGCCAGCCCCTATACCCTTGTCGCCGAACGCAAGAGCGACGGTTCGGTTCAGGCTGTCGGCTACATGCCTGCCGAAGGGCCGCAGGCCGAGCTGACAGGCATCGTCACCAAACTTGGCGGCGCCTCCGAACTTACGCTGGCCAGCGGCGATATCGAGGCCCGATGGGGCGAATATGTCGTGGCACTTGCAAACGCCGTCGCGGACCTGCCGGAATGGCGCATTGTCGCCAACGGCAATCAGGTTCGCGTCACGGCCCTGACAATGGACCCGGCCGAGGTTCCCGTTCGTCAGTCGACGCTCGCCTCGCTCGTCGCGCAGATGCCGTTGAGCGTACGTCACGACATCGAACTCGGACCACGCTTTCTGACCGCCGCCATGCTGGAACCGGTTCTGGCCGCGTATTCAAATTGCGGTGGCCTGAGCCTTGTGAACACGCCGCCCTCGGGTTTCCCAAATGGCGCGACGGTACTGATAACCGGACGGATGGCCGATGTCGGGTCGCAAGTTGCACTGACCGACGCCCTGAACAAGATCAAGGGAAACCGCAATGTCCGGCTGGAGGTGGAGGTTCTGAACCCCGCGCTTTGCAGCATCGACGCGGCCCTGCCCCGTGCGCCGCAGGGCGGGTTCGATGTGATCTTCGGTTTTGGCGACCGGTTGGAAACGAACCCGACAGGGCGGTATTTCGTTGGCGAAAACCCGGTGATCGACCTGAAAATCCCTGCGAGCGTGACGAGCGGTTATCTCTACGTCTCGGCGCTCGATGTTTCGGGCAATGTGTTTCACATGCTGCCGAACCTGAACAGGCAGGACAACAGCGTCGTCGGCCTTCGCGCCGGCCGTTCCGGCCCATTGAACGTCCGCATGGCCTATGGCCTCAGCGAAGCGCAAGGAACAACCAAGCTCGCCTTCGTGGTGGACAATTCCGCGCTCGGCAAGACGAAAATTCTCGTGATCCATGCCGCCGAACCGATCTTCGATACGCTCCGCCCGACAACGGAATCGGCGGCGAGCTATGCGGCGGCACTGTCAGAACTGACAACGCCGGTCACCTCGCTTGACAGCCGTATCCTCACGACCGCCGTACCTTAAACGTGGCAACTCGTCTGGCGCGGGCCGCGTCAGATCACATCGACGACGATGATCGAGATGTTGTCGGCGCCACCGCCAATCAGGGCGAGGTCGAGAAGCTTGCTGCAGACCGTCTCGATCGGTTCGCCGACGACCGTCCGCCTCAGCGTTTCAAAGCTCGCATATTTCGTGAGCCCGTCCGAGCAGAGCAAGAACCGGTCGCCCGACCGTGTTTCGCCCCGCACCTTGTCGAGTTCCAGTTCCTCCCCGACGCCCACCGCGCGCGTGATCGCGTTCGACTGCGGGTGATGTTCCGCCTCGTCCCAGTCCATCGTGCCATCGGCGACGAATTCGGCCACCATGGAATGGTCGAAAGTCAGCATCTCGATCTCGCCATCGCGAAACCGGTAAAGCCGGCTGTCACCGGCCCAGAAAGCCGCAAAATGATTGTTGGCCATCATCAGCGCGACAACGGTCGCACCAACCACCTTCGCTCCGCGCCGTTCCGTTTCGCTCCGGATCGCGTCATGGGCCTTCAGCACCGCAGCGCGTACGCTGCGCATCATGTCGCCCGGCGCTTGGTCGGGCGGCAAGGCGGCAACGGCCTCTACAACGGTCTGGCTTGCGAAATCGCCGCCTTCATGGCCACCCATGCCATCGGACACGACCCAGATTTGTTGATCCGGCAGGGACAGGATGCTGTCCTCATTGACCGTGCGGACCTTTCCGACATGGGTGATCGCACTGTAGCGCGTGGCGCTCATGTCAGGGCTCCTTCCGTCTTGGTCATCCAGACCGCGCCGCCGGGGTCAAAAAGCGCCGCCAGCGACGACCCGGCGGGCAGCCCTTCCGCCATCAGATACCGCCTGGTCCCGTTGAGGTCGGCTGACCACAGGCTCGGCCGCCGGAAGCCGTCCATCAGCAGCGTTTCGGCAAGATCGACGGCGGGCTCAACCGCCGCATCCGCGTCCCCGCGTTCCGCCAAACTCAAGGCGACCGCGCCCGGCAGGCGCTGAAGATTTGCCGACAATTCGGGCCGGACGATTTCGGGCACTTCCAGCGCCGCCAAACGTTCCGCCAGACATTCCCGGCTTGCATCGTCCTCAAGCATATCCAGTGCGATGTCTTCAAGCTGCGCAAATGTCTCGTCAAAGCGCAGATGGCACCGCAACAGGGCACCGGCACCGCCGCCCGAGGACATCAGCGTTAGTGGAAACTGCCGCCCGACCCGATCGACGGAGGGCATCAGGACCCCCATCGCCGCCGCCGGCCCGGCAAGGCCGGGACTTAGCGAGAACCGCCAGATCGGGGCGGAGAGATAGCAAGGCGACCAGCGAGCGCCCATAGCGTCCCGCATCGAAAGGATGCCCTGCTGCAGCCAGGCATCCCAGGGATCGACGAAATCCGGTGCCGCATTGATCCTGAAGAAGTCACCCAAGGCAGGCATCTTCCCGAATGCACCGAACCCCGCCATCGTCAGAACGATTTCGGGCAGCTGAATTTCGACAATGCCGCCAGCGCAAAGGGGTTCAGCACCGTCCCCGACTGCATCTGGAAGATGGCAATCCGGCCGCCCACGTTGAAGATCATGCGGCTGCGGTCTGAAACGTTCGTCTTGCGGATTTCGGCAGAATCCAGCAGCCGATACCAAGCCCAGGGACCATCCTTGCTAAGCGTGCTTTCCGAATTGGACGAGGACGGTTCGAAGCTGACGCGTGCCAGACCGACGCTGCCGGGCCAGGTGATCGCCACCGGCCGGGCCTGCCCGTCGGAATGCTTGAAACTGACCAGCTGCCCGTCGATCTCCAGCACGATGCTCTTGGCCTTGGGGTCCAGCGCCTCTGGCGTGACCTGAAACTGGACCTGTGGCTGGGGACCGGCACCGAAGAACGCATCCTTGATTTCCGCCGCGTATTGCATCTGCTGCAGGGCCGCTGCCGAAAGCCCCATATCAGCCCCGTTGACGTTCTTGGAACTCCAGGGACGGGTGCGCTGATCGACAAACTGAAGAAGGCTTTCGGTGAAGAAGCTGTCGATCATCCCGCCCGGCGCGAAGAGCTTGGAAAAGTCGCCCATCGCGATATCCGCGCCCGCACGGCGGTTGAAGGGATAGGCGTTTCCGGTCGCCTGTTCGCAGAAGGGCAGCACGGTTGACTGCCAGCGCGCGTTGATGCCCGCGCGCGTACCATCCGCGGTAATCCCGGACGACCCCGCCACGATCTGCGCGGCCCAGCGCTGCACCGGTTCAGGCAGGCGCTGAGCGTTGGCGACGAAGCGCTGCATCGCGCTTGTATCGGTCTGGGTGCTGCCGACACCTCCGGCAAAGCTCAGCTTGCTCAGTTCCTGGTTTACTTCAATCAGGATGCCCAGCAATTGATCGAGTTGCGAGGGCTGGCCTTCGGCCGACATCACCATCTGCCGCAACGCACCGAAGCGTTCTTCGACAAAGGCGCCGAGCGGCCGTGGCGTGCCGCCATTTGCTGCGGCAGTCGCATCCGTCAGCGCATCCAGAATGCGCAGGCTCTGTGGGTTGAGCTGCAGACCGATTGACCCGCCTGATGCCGCCGTCTGCGCCAGATCGCCAAGCGCCGCCGCGGTACCACCTGTCGCGGCCGGGGCGGGTTGCGTCAGGCTCGTCTGCTGGGCGACCGAGACGAGGATGTTGCGGATCGGCGAAACCGGGCCGGCAAGGACATTGGTGACATCCACCGCATGAGATAGCGACTCCATCGGAATGATGTCCAAATCGCCAAGCATCTGGTCATAGCGCGCGACATAGTCGCTGAAATAAAGGGCCAGAACATCGCGGCTCAGCGCGACCAGCGAAGCCTCGTTCTGTTCGATCGCGCCGGCAGGGCCGAGCACGAAACTGTCCTTCTGGATCTGGGTGCTGACCTTCAGCGCCTCGCCCAGAAAGAAATTGTGAAAGCCAGCATAGGTAAAGACGCCCTCGATCCCGTCATTCAGCGCCTTGCCCGACGACCGGACAATGGCCCGCCCGATTGCGGGTCCTCCGACATCGGTGGGCCGCCAGGGCGGCAGCGCCTTTGCGACCGCCGAATTGATGATGCCATTATAGACACGCTGCGCCTGCGGCATCCGCGTCAGAATGCTTTGCACCTGCAAGACGAGGTCGTTGTTCAGCGCGATCTTCTGCATCGGCTGCGACAAAAGCGATTGCAGGTGAAGCGCCAGCGCCAGCCGCAACTCCTCGCGCGAGGCGCCGGGATAGGCGCGTTCCCAGTCGCGATGCATGAACTCGGCGACCAGATCGGCGTTCATGGGCCCCGCCTGTCCGAGGATCAGGTAGATTTTCAGCGCCTCATAGAGCAGATCGGGGTCGTTGATATTGCTTTGCATCTGTTCTTCGAGCCGCAGGAGAAGCCTGGGCAGGAAATGCTGGTTGAGCGCGGCCCGATAGGCCAGTCGCGCGTCGTTGCCGATCACGTCACCCTGATAGAGACCCCATCCGAGCCCGGCACGCTCCGCCTTCGGGTCGTTGCCGCCGACACCGGGAAGGCCCCGAAGTATTTCGAGCGCCGGCATGGTCAGAAGCAGATCGCTGTCACCGATAGGGTTGCCCGGTATCTGTGCCGCCGCCGCCCGGTACGCCTCGATACGCTCAGCCGCTTCCTCTCGTAGCGCCGTATTGCCGAGATAACTTCTGACCCAGAAAGTCCCCGTCCCGATTGCCAGACACAGGGTCGCGGCGACGGCGATGCGCTGCGTCCAGCGATAGCGCCTTTCCACCTTGTCGTCGGCCGACACCAGTCCCGCCTCGCGGAAGATCACCTGATCGAAAAGCCGCGTCAGGAAATAGGATCGCCCGGTCCCACGACCCGACCCGATTGCCTGTCTGCCGATACCGAAGGTCCGCGCCATGCCCATCATCAGCCGGTCGATGGGTGTGCCTTCCTGCGTGCCGGAGGTGAAATACACCCCGCGCAGCATGTGGCGATGTTCATAGCGGTTTTCCTGAAAGACCTCGCCCAGAAATTCCGCCGCGACGCTGCGGACTGAGGCCACCTGCGCAGGAAAGCTCGCGATCAGGCTGCGGCGCTGCGGGTCCGTTTCCGCCTGAATCCGTTCCAGCGACTGTGTGTTCAACTGGGCCAGCAGAAGGCCGAATTCTTCATCGAAAGCCGCCATTGGCGAGGCTTCCCCCCGCCCTGTCAGCAAGGGAAGCGTGAAACCCCAGACCTGTTCCCGGTCCTCCTTGCCGAGCGGTTCGAAGAACTCCGTGAACCCGGCGATCAGATCGGCCTTGGTGAAAAGGACATAGACAGGAAACCGGACACCCAGCTTGTCGCGCAGTTCCTGCAGGCGGCGGCGCACCGCTGCCGCATGGCTCTTGCGCGTGATCTCGTCCTGCATCGACAGGTCTGAAAGGCTGATGGCGATGATGGCGCCGTTGATCGGCTGGCGTTTACGGTGCTTCTTCAGGAGATTGAGGAAGCCGAGCCAGGCCGCATTGTCGGCCTCCGCATCGCTTTCCTGCGTCGTGTAGCGACCCGCCGTATCGACCAGTACGGCGTTGTCGGTGAACCACCAGTCGCAATTGCGGGTACCGCCCACACCACCGATGGCGCCCTTGCCAAATTCGTCCGCCAGCGGAAACTGCAGGCCGGAATTGACGATGGCGGTGGTCTTGCCCGCGCCCGGCGGGCCGATGATCACATACCACGGCAATTCGTAAAGATGACGCCTCCCGAGTTTCGATTTCCTGAGCTTTGTCAGGGCGGATTTCAGCTTTGTCCGCATTTCGCCCAATTCGGACCGGACAGCATCGTCCGCCATGGAAACCGGCTCAGCCGCTGTCACGATTTCCTCTGCAAGCGTTTCGTCGCGCTTCTTGCGCGTCAGAAGCATGATGAGGATGGTAACGAGCGCCAGAATCCAGAGAATGGCCAGCCCCACAAGACGGCCGATCACACTGTCGAAGGGTCGCGCCTCGCCAAAGCCCAGAAAGCCGCCAAGAAACCAGAGGCACAGCGACAGCACGATGGCCACGATCAGCGTGATGCCGATGCCCGATCCGGCCGCGCGCAAGACCCGCCTCATCATTCGACCTGCTCCCTGATCAAGACGATTTCGATCCGCCTGTTCGTGGCGCGCCCCTCGCGCGTTTCATTGGACACAATCGGTTCGCGGTCAGCCCTTCCCTCCGCAGTCAGTCGGGACTGGTCGTCGATAAGGCCTGACAGCGTCCGCCGGACGGCCTCCGCCCGCGCCAGCGAAAGATGCATGTTGGACGGGAAGCGCGCCGACTTGATCGGCTGGTTGTCAGAATGCCCGACGACGATGACCGGCCCTTTCGTATCGTTCAGCGCATTGGCGACACGTTCGAGCGGCAGGTTGAATTCGGGTTTCAGCGCGTCCGAACCGGAGCCGAACATGCCCGAGCCGTTCATCCGGACCGTTATCGTGTTGACATCCTGAAAGACCGTCACCAGCCCCTCGTCGATCTCGGCCTTCAGGAAGCCGCTGACGCGCTTCAACTGCCCGTCCGTATCCGGGGGTGGCGGAATGACAACCGGCGGTGCGCGCCGTTCGAGTTTCGCCACCGTGCCGGGATCGAGCGCGGATATCTGTCCGAGAAGGCGTTCCGTCGATGCCGAAAGCGCCCAGCTCAGTCCCAGGAACCCTGTGCCGAGAACAGCGGCAGCCGAGGCGACGGCGATCCAGAAGGGTTTCCAGGCCGATAGTGAGCGGTGCGGTTTGTCGAGGCCCGGCCAGTGCGGTGAAAGGTCATGTTCCACATCGCCGCGCTGCGCCCGGATGATCCGCGCGAGGCCGGAACGGATGTTCATGTGTTTTTCCGCGCCGCCCTGTTCGACCCGCAGCCGCCCTTCGAACCCGAGTGACAGGCACATGTAAAGGAATTCCAGGAGGGAGATGTTCTGCCCAGGGTTCTGTTCAAGCCTTGCGAGCAGGTCATAGAAGCGGTCACCACCGACGGTTTCGCGGTGGAAGGTGCCGACCATGGACTGTTGTGCCCAGATCGAGCTGCCACCCCAGGGCGTGTTCAGAACCACATCGTCAAGCGTGGCGCAGATGGCGTAACGCGCGACTTTCACGTCCTGTGCGTTGACGCCTTTCTGCAGCGCCCGGCTTTCGAAGCCGCGCACCTCAGCCACCACCGCCCGCCGCAGGGCTTCGGGGTCAAGATGCTGGGCGCGGTTACGAATGCGGCTGACCAGCGAAAAGAGCGTCGCCGCTGCCGCGTTCAGAGGGTTCATCCCGGTAATGCCGGCCTCGATCGACGTATCCCCCGCCCGACGGGCCGGCATCTCTTCGGTCGCGGGTGCGGATTTCGCCTGTACCGGGCCAGCGGCTGGCGACGGTGTGGGCACAGCGACACCGGCCCGGCGTCCACCCGGATTGGGGCGGATAACGGTTCTTTCGGTGTCGTTCGGCTCGGCGAACGGGTCTTCGTCGGACATGTTCTGCCCTCCTGCGTTCAGCCCTGGCGTATCGCCCATAGTTCCATATTCAGCCCCGGATAGTCACCCGAGACATGCACCGCGATCCCACCGGATGTGGTCATCTTGCCCCAATAGGGGCTGTCGCCTGCAAGTTCGAAATAGACGACGTTGGCGAGGTAGGGAATCTGGCGGGGCGCGACCGGCAAGGGCCGAAGCGCGATACCCGGCAGGGCCGAGTTCACCAGCTGCCTGATTTCCTCTACCGGACCGATCTTGGCCTGCCCCGCGAAGTGGCGGCGCAGGTTTTCCGCCGGAACATCGGCGCCGACCGCCAGCACGAAACCCGCATTGCCGATAAGCTTCCGGTCGGCAATGACACCCACCGAGATGCCGTATTTGCGAGGGTCGAGCGGGATCGACACCGCGGTCTGCTCAAGAACGGCGGAAAGATACTGCCGCAGCGTCCGGATGACGGGCGCGAAGGTCGCGACAAGGTCGTGATGCTGATAGGGTGGAAACTCAGGCGGGCGTTTTTCCGGGGCCATGAAGGTTGCCAGCGCCCCGGCCATCGCGACGCATTCGCCATAAAGCGTCAGGGGATGAAGGTTCTCGATCGTGGCGAGATGGCGCACCCGCGGCACCATCGCGTTGATCGTCATCAGAAGCAGGACATCCTGTACTTCGGCCGCCCCCTTGGCCGAAGCGCCCTGCGTCAGCCGCCCGGAAAGCGCCGTCATTCTGTGGCCAAGCAATCCGTCAAGTTCCCGGAGGAATCCTTCCAGCACGGTGGCCGCGCGGATGTCGAGGCAGCTCGGAATGAAGGACCGGTCGATGATGACCTCCTTGTCCGGGCGCATTTCGATGATCCGCGCGATCGGCACGACAAGCCGGTCGGCCAGATCATCGACCGCAAGGGCAAATTGCAGCCTGAGCTTGCCCACCGCCATCGTCACCGGCTTGCGCCCTGCGCCCATCGTGTCGGTCACTTCAAGCTCGGCAGGCCGCAGCCGGGCCGCCGAAAGCTCCGCCCCGGACATGTCCACCTCCAGCGCGCCCTGACGGCGCTGCGGCAGGCTCAGATAGACGATGCAGTCCTTGGTATTGGCCGGCACATCCAGCGCGGGCGGATGATCGTCGCCGCCGGGAATGCGAAAGACGGTGCCGTCCGGCATCAGACCCGAACAGGACTTGATCGCGAACTGGCCGACCTTCAGGACATCAAGGTCGATGTCCAGCTCCGACACGCCCCAGGCATAGGGCACCAGCCGCTGGGCAAGACCCGCCCGCATCGCCTCGGCATGCCGTTCGGCCTGCTGGAAGTGATGCGGCTGCAAAAACAGCCCCTCGGTCCACAGAACTTTGCTATCCCATGACATCAGCGCGTCCCACTTCTTCGTCTTGCGGTCATTTCAGTCTTTCGAGTTGGCTCTGATAGGCGCGGGCGAATTCCTTGCTGAAGAGCTCGTGAAAGTCGTTTTCTGCCTGATCGGAGATTTCCGCGTACATCTTTTCGTAGATTTCCCAGTATCGCGCCTTCTTGCCCTTCAGAAGGCTGCCGAAGCCGCTGCTCGTCTCGATCTGTCCGGCAAGAACCTCGGGCGACAAACGGGCAAGAATGCCTTTCAACGCAGCCTCCATGCCGCTCATCATCGCGACCTCATGCGCCTTGATGTCGCGCAGCGCCTCCTCGGCGGCGTCGGTCGCGGCGAGGTAGCCTTTGGCCGCGGGCTTTACCAACGTTTCGACCGCCTGATCGGCGCTTATCGAAAACTTGAGCGGGTTGTTCGCGCCGGCGGAAATCATCGTCTGATGGATGCGGAACTCGGACTTGATCGAGCTACGCGTCATCAGAACTTCGCGCACGCCTTCGATCATGATGCGCATCACCTTGCCAAGCCGCTCCATCGTGGCGGTCAACTCGGCGTCACCGATGCCAGCTTCGGTCGCGCCAAGCGCACTGAGGAACGCCCGGGCAGCGGCCGCATCAGTCCCACCACCTGTCGCGGCGCCCGCCCCGTGCCGGCCCTGCCCAGCCGGTGGCAAAACCGGCTCCTCCGGGATCAAAGGTCGGCTCCCGCGCGGTGCGGGCGGTGGCGTGTGCGGAACGGCGAATGGGTCGTCATCGCCGCCAGCGCCATCGCCGCCCAGAAGATCGTCGTCCCAATCGTCGGGAATGACGCCCCCGCTTGCCGCACCTGGACGGAAGTGATCCTCCATCGCCGATGAATGTGACGAACGACTTGCCCCGCCGCCATCCTGCGGTTCGGGTGCCGGCGCGAGCAGACCGTCCATTTCGTCATCGCCGAGTGGCGGAAGGAGTCCGTCATCGCCAAGTTCCGCGCGACGGACCCGCGACGGGCCGCCGGGCGCGGCGCCGCCACCGAGGAGATCGTCGAGAAAATCGTCGTTGCCGGTGTCGTCAAGAACCCCCATACCCTGCAGCCCGAGATCGGCCTGCCCATGGGAAACCGGCCCGCTTTCGGCAGGGGCCGCAATTTTCCCGCGTCCAGTAGCAGCATCCGGCTTGATCTCAACCAGAAGCTCATAGGGCCCCATGGTCAGGATGTCGCCGTCATTCAGGGGTGTCGGCACCTTGCCGAGCGCCACCTTGCCGTAGTTCAGAAAGGTTCCGTTGGTCGACAGATCGACCACGACAATATCGCCGCCGCTGTCTTCGATGCTGCAGTGACGCTTTGAAATCAGCCGGTCGGGGTCCGGCAGCATCAGATCGTTTTCTTCGCCACGACCGATGGTCAGCGACGGGCCTTGCATCACGACAGGCTCCGCATTGCCGGGCACCGTTCCGGTCGCCTGAAACCGCAAGGTTACGCGCATTCCGGTTCAGCCCCCCGTCATGACATTGAGTGAGGCAAAGACGACCATCCCGCCGAAGGAACAGGGGTCCACGCCCATCCGCAGGGCGGGCTGGCTCATGATCATCACTGTCATCGACCCCTTGACGAAGGGATGCGGAACCGGGGCCGGTGGCGCGGGCGGGGCCGGCGCGCCGACGGCCATGTCGCCCATCCGCGCCGCCGGCAGCATGTTGACCATGACCGTCAGTGCGCAGGGCGGCAGGATCGGCGTCGGTGCCGGCAGCATCGGCGGCAGGCAGGTGTGAAGGTCGGTCATGCGGGCCTGCGGGAAGCTCATGTCTTCTCCTCTGCCGCCAACTGCCCCTTGGCCCCCTTCCCATTGCCGCCGCGCGCAATGTCGAGCGCCCGGTCGATCAGCCGGTTGGCGCCTTCGGAAAAATCATCGACCGTGCCAAGCGCCATGACATTCATGCCGAAGGCGGCCGCTTCCGCCGCCCCGGGTGGCGCAGCATGATGGGCCAGTTCACCCGGCCCGAGCGTCCCGTCCGCAAGCGCCGCAGCCATCGCGCAAAGTGTCGTTTCGTCATCCTGCTCGGCCGCATCGAGCGCGGTACGGGCGGCCGCGCGGGTGTCGTCGTTCGGTTTCAGCACCCAGCTTTCGGCGGCGAGAAGCGATCTTGGCGGCGCGGTATCCTTCGCGCCGACGACGTCGCGCGCCGCCAGACAGGCCCACCATGTCCGTTCGCGCGGGGGAAGCGCGACCGACAGGATGCGCAGCATGTCGATGAGCGCGCCTTCGGTTTCCAATTCGGTCAGAATCTGCTCCACCTTCGCACTCGCCGGGGCCTTGACCTTTGTCTCCAGACGCATGTTTGCGACCGCGAGGAGGCGCGCCGCCGGTTCCTTCGGAACCTTCTTCAGATCGGCAAATCGGCTCGTCATACCTGCCCCCTAGTTGATTAGCGTCATCATGCCCTTGAGGATCAAGAGCGTATCGCCCTTGACCTGGGTCATGGGCGCCTTCGCCTCAAGCATCGCATTGGCCTGTATCGTGATCATCGGCCCTTTCATCTCGATGCCCTTGGGGCTGATCTCGATCGAGCTTCCGGCGACCTTCAGCAGAATCTTCATCCCCGCCGTAATCTCGATATTCTGGCCAACCGTCTCTTTCAGGTTGGACGAGACTTTCAAATCCATGTTCTTACCAACGGCGATGTCCGAATTCTGGCCGATGGTCACGGAAGAGTTCTTGCCAATCGTCTGGGTCCGGCTTTCGCCGATGTTCTCGGTTTGGTTCTTGCCAATGTCCTGTGTCTGGTTCTTGGCAATGGTCCGCGCCTCGTTTCCGTCCTGCACGGTGAAGGTCATGTCGCCGGTCTTCAGCGTTTCGGTCTTGTGCCGGTGGATCGTCTGGACAAGATCGCCCTTGTCCTTCTTTTCCAGCCCGATGGTGATTTCGGCATTGTTCTTGACGATCTGGCGATAGTCCTTTTCGGACTGGAAGCGGACAAGTTCGTCGCCCTTCTTGTCCTCGAACATCAACTCATTGAAGCCGCCGCCGCCCTTGGAGCTGTTGGTCTTGACCCCGGACTGGGTCATGTTGGCCGGCAGACCGTAGGGCGGCATGTTGTCGGCATTATAGAGCATGCCGATGACGACGGGCCGGTCCGGGTTGCCTTCCTCGAACTGCACGACGACCTCCTGGCCAATGCGCGGCACCGCCACCATCCCCCAGTTCTTGCCACCCCAGGGTGACATGGCGCGCACCCAGACAGAGCTTTTTTCGTCGTTCTTCCCTTCCCGGTCCCAGTGGAACTGGATTTTCACGCGCCCGTATTTGTCGGTGTATATCTCTTCGCCTTTCGGCCCCACGACCACGGCCGTCTGGATACCCGGGATTTCCGGCCATGCTGTCACCCTTGCGGGCTGATAGGGTTCGCTTTCGGGAACCACATCGAAGACACAGCGATAGTGGTCCTTGTTGTCGGGATCGAATTGCAGCGGTTCGCCCAACTGGCCGGGGCCGCTTTCGCGTTCCGTGCTGCCCGGGTTGGCCTGCAGGTAGTGCGTCGCCTCCGTCACCAGGAATTTCGTGACCCCGCCGGTGTGGTCCTCGCCGGTGATCGTCACCGTATGCCCGACGGTAATGTTGCCGACCGTGCCGGCACCGGTCCAAGTCTCGTAGCGCGACGCTTCCGCTTCCATGCCCACCCTGGCATAGGTCTCGCCGACTGGGTTGGCGCGATAGCGGCCGGGATAGTCGTATGCCTCGTAGTCCGTTCGGCTGTGTGTCCCCTTGGCGATTGTCCGCAGGACCGTCAGGTCTTTCTTCGGCGCCTCGAAATCATAGTCCTTCAGCGTCACTTTTCCAGTCGTGACGCGCTTTTTCGCGCTCAGCCCGAAGATAAGCTCGTTGCGGAAGACGCTGTTGGCCCCGCCCATGGCGTCGACCTCGAAAGTACTTGCCACCGGCATCGGGCTGTGCGAGCCGCGCCCATCGGCCAGAACCAGCTTTTCCGTCCCGCCGGTGTTGTCGAAGAAGTAGTATATTCCGTCTTCTTCCATCAGCCGGCTGATGAAATCGAAATCGGTTTCCCGATACTGCAGGCAGAACGGGCGCACGGAATAGGATTTCGAAAGTTTCCTGGTGACATGCGCTGAAAACCCAAGGTCGCCCAGGATGCTCATCACGACATCGACCGTGGAGACATCCTGAAAGACCCGACAGTCGCGGGTCCGCGTCAGAAACCAGAGCCAGGGACGAACCTCCACACGGTAAAGCCCCGCATCTTCCTCGTAGCCAAGAAACTCCGCCTCGACGACAGAGCCCATGAATTTGCGCTTTTCAGTGTCCGTCACATCCATCTCGATGGAAAACGGCTTGCCGACGAGCTTGGTCAGATCGACGGGGGTGTCGTCCGAATAGAACTCCACCCGCGCGCGCGACAGCGTGCTCATGCTTTCCTCGACAATCGCGCGCTTCAGCTGAAGGTCATTCACTTCCGCCGCACCGATTGATGCATTGCTAGGCATGGCGCGTATCCTTTTCGGCTATGCGACGTTCAGTCCACCAGTCCCGCCCGCAGCCCCCTTTGGACCGGACCTGCCGGTCACGCGGGGCACCGCCCCGAAAGGCTAGCATCAACTTGGCCACTTGGCCAATTCGCTGCGCAGGACTCGGTTGCGACCTCATGCGTCGAACGAGTAGGTGAAATTGCCGTCAGTAACGTCAATCGCGACCTTGGCGACCTCCTTGCCTTCCATCATCCGCCGCAGGAATTCGGCGGAAATGTCGGGCAGCATGGTGTTGGTGACGATGGCGTCGATCATGCGGCCACCGGATTCCAGTTCCTGACAGCGCGAAACGATCGTATCGACGACGGCATCCGTATAGGTGAACGGCACACCATGCGCCGACATCACCCGTTTCTTGATCCTGTCAAGCTGCAGCCGCGTGATTTTGCCGATCATGTCGGGCGACAGCGGATAGTAGGGGATTGTCACAAGCCGTCCCAGAAGAGCCGCCGGGAATATCTTCAACAGCGGATCGCGCAGCGCCTTGGCGATACCTTCCGGTTCCGGCATCAGGTCGGGGTCGGCGCACATGTCCATGATCATGTCAGACCCCGCATTCGATGTGAGCAGGATGAGCGTGTTCTTGAAGTCGATTAGCCGTCCCTCGCCATCCTCCATCACGCCCTTGTCGAAGACCTGAAAGAAGATCTCGTGCACATCGGGATGCGCCTTTTCGACCTCGTCGAGCAGCACCACCGAATAGGGCTTGCGCCGAACGGCCTCGGTCAGAACACCGCCCTCGCCATAGCCGACATAGCCCGGGGGCGCACCTTTCAGGCTGCTGACGGTGTGGGCTTCCTGATATTCGCTCATGTTGATCGTGATGACATTCTGTTCGCCGCCGTAAAGCACCTCAGCAAGCGCCAGCGCCGTTTCGGTCTTGCCGACGCCTGAAGTGCCGGCCAGCATGAAGACGCCGATAGGCTTGGAGGGGTTGTCGAGCCCGGCCCGGCTTGTCTGGATGCGCTTGGCGATCATCTTCATCGCGTGATCCTGACCGATGACACGCTTGGCCAGATGTTCTTCCAGATGCAGGACGGTGTCGATCTCGTCCTTGACCATCCGCCCGACGGGGATGCCGGTCCAGTCGCCGACGACTGTCGCCACCGCCTGCGCATCGACGATGGGCAGGATCAGCGGACTATCACCCTGCATGTTTGTCAGTTCGGCGTTCTTGGCCTTCAGCTCCGCGATCAGTGCGGCCCGCGCTTCGGGCTCCAGAGGGCTGGCGGGGGCGTCCGCCTCTTCGACCGGTGCGCCACCTTCGCGCAGCTTGGCCCGCAGTGCCAGGATTTCATCGACGACGGCCTTTTCCGCCTCCCATCGTGCGGTCAGGCCTGCCAGACGCTCCTCTTCTTCTGCCCGTGCATGGCCGACCGCCTCGCGTCTCTCCTCGACATCGTAGCCGGCCGTTTCATCCCGGCTGATGATTTCCAGCTCGGTGTCGAGCGCCGAGATCCGGCGACGGCTGTCGTCCACTTCTGCGGGCACCGCGAACTGGCTGATGGCAACGCGGGCGCAGGCCGTATCGAGGACCGAAACGGACTTGTCCGGCAACTGGCGCGCCGGGATATAGCGTGCCGATAGGTTGACCGCCGCCTCGATCCCTTCGTCAAGCACCTGAACCTTGTGATGGTTCTCCAGCATGGAGGCGATGCCGCGCATCATCATGATGGCCTTGGCCGGACTCGGTTCATCCACCACCACGGTCTGAAAGCGCCGCGTCAGCGCGGGGTCCTTCTCGATATGTTTCTTGTATTCGGCCCAGGTCGTCGCACCGATGGTGCGCAGGGTGCCGCGCGCCAGTGCCGGTTTCAGCAGGTTCGCGGCGTCGCCGGTACCAGCGGCGCCGCCCGCCCCGACCAATGTATGGGTTTCGTCGATGAACATGACGATCGGAACTGTCGAGGCCTGAACCTCGTCGATGACCGAGCGGAGTCGGTTTTCGAATTCGCCCTTCATTGAGGCACCGGCCTGCAAGAGCCCGACATCAAGCACCAAGAGCCGCGCATCCTGCAGGGCCGGCGGAACATCGCCGCGCGCGATGCGCAGGGCAAACCCTTCGACCACGGCGGTCTTGCCCACCCCGGCCTCGCCGGTCAGGATCGGGTTGTTCTGCCGCCGCCGCATCAGGACATCGACGATCTGGCGGATTTCCTCATCGCGCCCGACGATGGGGTCGATCTTGCCGTCGCGGGCCTGCTGGGTGAGGTCCGTGCAGAACTGCTTCAGCGCCTCTTCCTTGCCCATCTGCGCGGGCGACATCGCGCCCGAGGCTTCGCCGGGCACCGCGCCACCCCCGGTCTGGGAACCGTCCTTCGGTGTCAGCCCGTCTTCGGGCGAGCCATCGGTGATCTTGTGGAAGTTGTCCGCCAGATCGTCTGCATTGATCTGTCCAAATTCCTTCGAAATCCCGAGGAAGATATTGCGCAGCCCCGGCGTCTTCAGAAGCCCGAGGATCAGATGGCCGGTGCGCACCTGATTGGAACTGTAAAGCAGCGAGCCATAGACCCAGGCGCGTTCCATCGCGTTTTCAAGATGTGCCGAAAGATCGCTGATCGTGCTGGCTCCGCGCGGCAGTGCATCGAGCGCCTTTGTCATGTCGGCCGCGATCTTGGCCGTGTCGAGGTCGTAGTGACGGATGATGCGGATCACGTCATTGTCCTGTACCTGCAGGATCTGCGCCATCCAGTGAACGATTTCCACATAGGGATTGCCCCGCATCTTGCAAAAGACCGTCGCCCCCTCGACCGCCTGATAGCCCAGACGGTTGAGCTTTCCGAACAACGCAACACGGCTAATCTCTGTCATGGCCAATCCCTTCCCTATGATGCTGCGGCACCATTGTTCCCATTCACGTCGCTCCAGCCTTGCGGAGCAAGATAAAGATCGTCGGCATCCGCGTCGCTCTGTCGTTCGCCGATCCAGCTCGTGTGACCGAGCCGCGTGTCAGACCCGAGGATCGCGGCGGGTACCTCATCTGCGCGCAAAACCAGATTGACGTCCCAGTCAAAGACATCGCCGACATGATTGCGCACGATATCGCTGAGGCGCCTGATCGCGGCGCTGCCGGGCAGAAGCCGCCGATAGTCGTCAAGTGACAAGGGCCCGATCCTGAGCCGGAACTTTGCCGCGCGCGACCAGACCCGTTCGCCGATGCTCGTCGCCTGCCCCAGACCAGCGCGCGCACCAAGCCGCCAGCGGTCGCCGGGTTCCAGATCGAGCCAGGATCCGACAAACTGCTGCATGCTGACCGGCGCACGGAAGAAGACGCGCACCATCGCAAGGAGGCTGTCCGCCGTCTTCGGCCCCGCCCCCATATGGCCGGCAAAATGCCGCTTTGCGAGATCGGGCATCGTATCGCGACGCCGCAGGTGAGTGCCGTAATATCCGGCAAGTGCGGCGACGGCCCGTTCGATCCGCCCATCTTCACCACGGTCGAAACTGACCGTCGGCTGCCCGGTCGCCCAGGCGCGGTAAAGCAGTGTCGCCATCCGGTGGGTCAGCATGTTGGCGAAGGCGACAAAGGTCGGGTCGCGATGGTTGGTCTGCCGTTCGTGGGCATATTCCGTCAGATGGGTCGGCAACGCTCCGTGCTGGCCGAAATAGCCGAAGAAACGGTTGACGAGCGTACCGGGATGCGACCCGCCTGCCGGTTCATAGCTGCGGATCGTTGTGCGGGGAAAGGCGAGCTCGGCCTCCTGACCGATGCGCACCCTGTCCTCACGCGGCCGCTTGGCGTGGCCAAGCCGGGGGGCATCGGAAAACTCCGCCTCAATGACGCGCAGGGCGTGAAAGATGTGAAAGCTCTGGGGATCCTCGCAAAACCGCTGGTAATGCGTCAGACGATCCGGCCCAGGCCCATCTTGGGTCGCCATCTGGCAATTTCCCCTCGTTGCTGCGTTGTCAGAACTGTCTCGGTGAAACTGTTGATCGAGACGTATTTGCGGAAGAACCGTTCCAGAACCGAGGCGAGGACATAAGTCCCCGCACCCTCGAAAGCGCTTTCGTCGAGGTGAAGTTCAATCTCCAGCCCGCGCACCGCTGTTGACAGCACCTCGTCGCTGATCCTGCGCACGATGGGGCGGCTCTTGACCCCGACGATCCCTTCGAGCTGCTTGCCGACCGCGCGGTCGGCAAGGGGTGCATAAAGCCCGACAAGCTCGCGCAGTGCCGCGGCGCCTGCACCGTTTTCGGTATCCGTGATCGACAGGTAATTCAGGCTCAGATGCCCGATGATACGCCACGCCGCATCGCCCTGCGCCAATGTCGGGCGCGGTTTGGTGGGCGTGACCGGCGTCTGGATCGACAGGACCGGACCGCCGTCCGGCAGATGGAACTGTTCCTTCGCGCCGGTTGCAAGCAGCATGGGCAGGTCGCGGTTCGTGACCATCGCCCGCACGGCAAGTTGCCCGATGCCGGGGGGATACGGTGCCTGATCGGCATCGACAAGCGACACAAAGCTTTCCGACCCCAGATAGCTCGTCCGTGCCCCGGCAAGCCGTTCCTTTTCCGTCCGCTGGCGCATCTTGCGGCTGATCGCGTAATAGGCCTGATGCCGGTCGCCGGCCGCACTCAGATCATCGGCCGAATAGAAGGGGTGAAACGGAACGTCGTCTTCGCCTTCGCCGCTGATGCCGGTCACCTGCAGGATCGAATAGACCTCAAAATCAAGCGGTGCGGTGCGGTCGGCGACGAGATGATGTTCCGAAACCCGGTCGGTCAGAAGCACCCGGTCGCAACGCTTCTCGAAAAGGTTGACGGCCGGCACGGCATGAAGCGTGAAGGCCTCGGGCGCGATGCCCGCCTCCACCTCCGGATTACCGTTGCGGAGCAGGATGTAGATGTCGACATCGCTGCCGGCCGAGCGGGCGATTGCCGGTGACAGGCCGCAAATGTCGACGAAGTGAAACCGTTGCGGCATGGCGAAATATTCCTGCAGCAGCCGGTAGCCGTCAAAGCTCTGATGCGGTGTCGGCAGAAGCGCCTCGTCGGCTTCATAGCCGCGCGGCACGATACCGCCGGCAAGCGGCATGACCCAGTCTGCACGCCGGTCGGTCGATCGGGCAACAACAGCGCTGACATCAGCGCAAAGCAATTCGTGCAATTGCCAACCCTGAACCGCCTGCCCCCCCAGAAAGACCGTCAGACGGTCGAGTGGCAGCGCACCGATGGGTTCGCCGCCCTGCCGGCGCAGGCGGAGCCGTATTCCCGCCCGCGCGTCGGCATCAACGGCAACACCTGCCGCGACCAGGGCCCCGCGCCCGTCCAGATATTCGGCCTCGGCAATCTCGACCGGCCAAAGCGTCAGGTCGTGCGCCGTACGGAACTGGCAGGCCGTCTGCTGACCCTCGGGTAAAGACGACCGCAGCACCGAATGACGCGGGATCACGAAACCCTCCGCCAATGCCGGGTTTCCGGCATCCGGCACCAGCGCGGCGATCATCATCGACGGCGTCGGCGACAGGTAGTGGGGGTAGATGACTTCCAGCAGGTGGCTGGTGAAGGCCGGATATTGCAGATCCAGTTCCAGTTGCACCCGCGCGGAAAGAAACGCCGCCCCTTCCAGCAGGCGTTCCACATAAGGATCAAGAACCTCAACCCCGTCCATGCCAAGCCGCGCCGCGATCTTCGGAAAGGCCTCGGCGAATTCCGCACCCATCTCGCGCAGATAGGTCAGCTCGCTTTCATAATGCCGCAACAGACGGGTATCCATGGCGGCCTACCCCTTCCGTTCCAGATTGACTTCGCCTGTCGTGATGTCCACGTGGCTGCGCAGGTAAAGCTCCATCGGCATGGGTTGGGCCCACATGTCGGCCCGGATGTCGAAGACGACAACCGACAACGGCCCCTTGTCTTCGGAATGCAGGGTCACGTTGATCGTGCCCCGCTTGATGCGCGGTTCGAAATCCTCGATCGCGCGAATGATCGCGGCGCGCATCTGGCCCGCGCGTTCGCGGGTATTGTAGTCGCCCGACACTTCCCGCACACCGTAGTTGAGCACGGAGCGCAGAGAATGCGGATAAAGCTCTGCGTCCATCAGCGTTTCGCTGTTATTCGCGTTCAGTAGCCAGGACAGATCGCGGTGAATGATGTCGCGCATCCGGCGCACATCAATGACGCGGTCGTCGCGGCTTTCGGTCGATGCCTCGCGGTTGTGATCGGTCAGCCGGTCGAGAAGCGACGGCTGCAAACGCTCGGCGATCGTCTTGTCAGCCATGGCTTCCCGCCGCCGCGCCTGCGGGCGCGTCCATCCGCAAGCTGCGCAGGTCCATCAGCGCATAGTCACCGGCATCGGTCGCCAGCAGGCGCTGACCTGTGCCAACAAAAGTATCGGCCCCGGCGTCGGCCCAATGCGTCGCCCGCGCCAGCCGCGATGCCCCGTCACCGCCCGGCACCGTTCCGGCGTATCGCGTGGGGATCAGCGCCACCATCTCCCCGCCATTGTGCAGGGTCAGGTTGACGGCGGTCCAGACCGCATCGCGTAAGTCGGCGGGCGGTTCGGCCCGCAGTGTCGCGATGGCTGAAAACGGCATCCAGTAATACTTGCCGTTGATGATGATTTCGAGGATCGGGCCAAGGCGGGTGTCGGCATCCGCGACCCATTCGAACCGCTCGTCATTGATCATGCCGCTGACGGCCGGGGCGGCCTCAAAGGCGCGGGCGCGCAATTCGGCGGCCTTTTCCGCCTTGCCCGCGGCCAGCGCATTCAGCGCCTCGATCATCAGCGCGATCCATTCCTGCGGCTCACCGAAGATGAGCGGCGCCTTTTCCCCGGCGAAGACCTTTTCGCGGTAAACCTCGCAGATAATCGCCTCGCGGTAGGTCTGGGCCATCGGCAGGGCCGAAGCCTGCATTTCCGCGCAAAGTTTCAGTTGCGTGATGGCGCGTTTCCAGTCGCCAAGAACGCAGAGCAGCTGGAAGAGAAAGATGCGCAGCTTGGCATCCGCCGGATTGGCCCGGACCTGCGCCTGCAGCGCCTCAAGCGCGGCGTCAGGGTCGCCAGCCTTCAGTAGTGCCGTCGCATCGTTCGTCAAACGGTTTCTCCAAATTCAGCAGTGCAATGCAGGTGCCGCCCTGCACCGGGCCGGCGGCACCCCCTGTCAAACTAAAGATCAGGCGTCCGCGTTCGCGGCGATATCGTAGGCGAACGTGACCTCGCTGGCCTTGCCGCCCTTCGGATCCTGTTCGACATATTTAATGTCGAAGGCGCCGAAATTGATGGTGAAGTTGACCGTCAGGCGATCCTCACCGCCGCTGCCGCCCGTCGAAACCGAGGTGAAAATGCAGTCGGTCAGTTTGTAGATGATGTATTCAAGCGGGTTGGTACCGGCCTTGCGGCAGGTCAGCGTGATCGTGCCGTGGTGTGTGCCTTTGGAAGCCGACTTGATCGCCTCATGCGTCGACTTGTCATACCAGGTCGTGACGCTCAGATCCTGAAAGTTTGCCTTCCCGGCGCCGGACCCGCCACCCATATGGGTCGTTCCCGAGTTCGACACACCCCAGGACCAGGCCAGGACGTCGATTTCCTTTCCATGCGCCTTGTCCTGAGATTCCCCGGGTACGGCGGGGCCTTCAATTTTCAGGAACATGTCTACGGCCATTTCAATTCTCCTTGTTGATCGCGCCGCAATGCTGACGCTTCTGCCAAATGAATGCCCCCCCTAGACCCGGGGGACGGTGGTTATTGCTTCTCGGAGGGCAGCTTGGATACAAGCCGCAGCGACACGGTCAGGCCTTCAAGCTGGTAGTGGGGTCTGAGGAAGAACTTCGACGTGTAATAGCCGGGATTGCCTTCCACATCTTCGATGACCACATCCGCGGCGGCCAGCGGACGGCGCGCCTTTGTCGCCTCGCTCGACGTCTCGGGGTTGGCGTCCACATATTGGAGGATCCAGTCCTTCAGCCAGCGCTCCATGGCGTCGCGGCTCTTGAACGAGCCGATCTTGTCGCGAACCATGCATTTCAGATAATGCGCGAAGCGGCAGGTCGAAAAGAGATAGGGCAACCGCGCCGCAAGGTTGGCGTTGGCCGTCGCATCCGGATCATCATATTCCGCCGGCTTGTGGAGCGACTGCGCCCCGATGAACGCCGCCATGTCGGTGTTCTTGCGGTGGACGAGCGGCATCAGCCCGTTCTTGGCCAGTTCCGCCTCACGCCGGTCGGAAATGCCGATTTCCGTCGGGCATTTCATGTCCACACCGCCATCGTCGGTCGGGAAGGTATGGGTCGGCAGGCCTTCAACGGCGCCCCCCGACTCCACGCCTCTGATCCGGCTGCACCAGCCGTATTCCTTGAAGGACCGGTTGATGTTGGTGGCCATCCCATAGGCGGCGTTCACCCAGGCGAAGTTTTCGGACTCGGCATTGCCGGTGTCTTCCTCGAAGGCAAACTCTTCGACCGGGTCGGTCTTGGCGCCATAGGGCCGGCGACCCAGGAAGCGCGGCATCGTCAGGCCAAGATACTTGCTGTCCTCGCTATCGCGCAGGCTCTTCCACGCGGCATATTCAGGTGTGCTCATGATCTTGGTCAGATCGCGCGGGTTGGAGAGTTCCTGCCAGCTGTCGAACTGCATGAGCGAGGGATCGGCACCCGTGATGAAGGGCGCATGGGCGGCCGCGGCCACCTTCGCCATTTCGCCCAGAAGCTCCACATCCGGCGCGTCATGCGAGAAGTGGTAGTCGCCAACAAGGCAGCCGTAAGGTTCGCCCCCGAACTGCCCGAATTCTTCCTCGTAGAGTTTCTTGAAGAGCGGCGACTGGTCCCAGGCCGCGCCCTTGAACTTTTTCAGGGTCTTGCCGAGATCTTTCTTGGAGATGTTCATCACCCGGATCTTCAGCATCTCGTCGGTTTCGGTGTTGTTGACGAGGTAGTGCAGGCCGCGCCAGGCGCTTTCCAGCTGTTGATATTCGGGATGGTGGAGGATCTTGTTGATCTGTTCGCTCAGCTTCCTGTCAATTTCAGCGACCATCGATTCCAGCGAATGCACGACATCGTCGGAAATCAGCGCGGTATTGGCCAGCGCCTGCTGGGCAAGCGTCTTGACGGCGGTTTCGACAGCGCTTTTGGCCTGATCGGTCCGTGGGCGGAATTCCTTCGTCAGGAGGCTGGCGAAATCGGATTCCTGCAGCTCTGTTGCGCCACCTGCGGCTGCGGCTTCTGTTGCTTTGTCGGCCATGACTTATTCCTTCCCCTCTTCGCCATCGGCTTTCGGCGCGGGCTGCGCGGCGAGCGATTTCAACAGGGCGGGGTCGTTCATCACCTTGGCGATCAGTTCCTCGGCGCCCGGCTTGCCGTCCATGTAGGTGATGAGGTTCGACAATTCGTTCCTGGCCTCCAGCAGCGCGCGAAGCGGCTCCACTTTCTTGGCGATCGCGCCTGGCGAAAACTCTTCCATGCTCTCGAAGGTCAGGTCGACAGACATGTTGCCCTCGCCGGTCAGCGTGTTCGGCACCTGAAACGCAGCACGCGGTTTCATCGCCTTCATCCGGCTGTCGAAATTGTCGACGTCGATTTCAAGAAACTTGCGGTCCGCGATGCCGGGCTGCGCGACTTCGGATTTGCCCGCAAGGTCCGACATGACGCCCATGACGAAGGGCAGCTGCACCTTTTTCTCGGCGCCGTAGAGTTCGACATCATATTCGATCTGGACGCGCGGCGCGCGATTACGCGCGATGAATTTCTGTGAACTAGCCATCAAACTCTCCCGTTGTGTTTCCCTGTGCGGCTCTCAAACCCGCCGCTGTTTTTCCTGAACCGGTCAGTTATCCGTCTCTTCGATGCCTCCGACATTCATGACATTGTCGAGCCCGTTCGGGGCAATGTCCTTCACGATGGTCATGAAATCCGCGCCGACGAGCCTGCGCGCCCGTTCAAGCAGGATCGGCAGCGGGCTGGACGGTTCGCTTTGGCGATAATAGCCGATGATCCTGTCCAGCGCCGCACGCACATCTGCCGGCGAATTGATCGCGCCCGATGGCCCGCCGGACGGGCGCGGCCCGGGCGCGGCGGCTTCGGCGCCGGTCTCGGCGGGCGCATCCGCTTCGGGTTCGGGGTTGCCAAGCGCATCGCCCAGCCGCTGCGTGATCTTCGACATCATGCGGATCGCCGGGTCGATATTGGGCCCGTTCCCTGGGGTCTTGTCCGCGAAGACGTCGTTGATTGCGCCCAGATCCTCCAGAATGCGCTGGGCGGCGGCAAGCCGTTCCTGCAGGATGTCCGTCTTGGTGTCCTTGAAGGCGGCATTGACGGCGGCCAGGTCAGGCACCTGTTCCTCATCCTCGCCCGCCTGAATTTCGCCCTCTGCGATGGCGATGTCGCGCAGGTTGAACCGCCCGAATGTCGGGCTTTCGCTCAGCGGCGCGAATCGGATGCCGCGCAGAACCGTGTCGGCGCCGGCCAGCCCCACGACCGCGTTGATACGTGCCGTCGGGTCGTTGTCGTCATCGGCGTCAAGCTGGGGGTGGCAGGTATCCCAATGGTCTTGCAGGCAGCCACGGATATAGGAGGTGGCGTCGGCGAATCCCGACAGCCCGTTCTCTCTCAACTCGGCCGACGCCAGATGCACAGCCGCCCGCAGATCGTGACTGCGCGCCAGCACTGCCATCGCCTTTTCGATGACATCCTTGTGGTTCGGCTCCTCCGCCGCCAGTATCTCGTCCCCGGCCTGACGTTCCTGTTTTGGCTGGGCGGCCCGCTCTAGCGCAGTGAAATCGGAATCATATTCCAGATTCTCACCGCTTGGCTGGTCTTCGCTGCGTGGCGCAAGCAGCTCTGTTAAATTCATCTGTCCCTCAGAATACTCGGAAGCAATGCTGCTGGCACATGCAGCTTACGAAACTTGTTGACCTAACGTTAGCACAACATTCACACAAATCTAGCTGATGTTTCAGGGGTATGCCTTTCCCGTCGGCACGGAAATCAGCGCTTGACCGAAGTTGGGCGATCCCGTTTGCTGGTGCCCATCGTGAAAATCGGGGGGCGGAGGTAATGAAGGCGATCGGAACGGCGCTGCTGACGGCAATCCTTGGCGCCTCGCTGTCGGTTGGCGCGGCATATGCCCAGTCGGGCCAATTGACCGTCGAGCTGAACAAGTTCGAGGAACAGGAGGGCGGCGGATGCCGGGCCTTTTTCCTCTTCCGCAATCAGACGGGCCTCACGCTCGAAGGATTCGAAATGTCGCTCGCCGTGCTGGATGCGTCCGGTGTCATCGACCGGCTCCTGACCGTCGATGCCGCGCCGATCCCGGTCGCGCGAACGACCCTCAAGCTCTTTGAGATTCCGCAGATCCGCTGCGCCGACATTTCTGAAATTCTCCTGCACGAAATCGGCTCCTGCCGGCCGCAAAATGCCGAAGAGATGGACTGTTTCCCGATGCTGACCCTGCAAAGCCGGACGACGGCCAAGCTGGTGCAATAGGCGATGGAAACGCCCGCCAACCTGATGACTGCCGGCGGACCAATTGTGCCGCTGCTCTTGGTCATGTCGGTCCTGTCGCTCGCGCTCATCGTGGTCAAGATCGTCCAGTTTCGCGGGACGCTCGGCGGCGGCGACGTGCGCGCGGCGGCGGTGATGAAATGGTCCGAAGGCGACCGCAAGGCGGCCACCGATATTCTGGCACAGGGCCAAGCGCCAGCCGACCGTGTGCTCCGGGCGGCGATGGAGGCGCTCTCGGCCGGTCGGCCTAAGGCCGCAGTCGATGCAGATATGGAATGGCGTGGCAATGCAGAGATCGCCGCGCTATCGCGCCACATCCGCCTTCTGGAACTTGTCGCGATGATCAGCCCGCTGCTTGGCTTGCTTGGAACCGTCCTCGGCATGATCCAGTCCTTTCAGGAACTGTCCGCCGCCGGTGGCGCGGCCAATGCCTCAATCCTTGCAGGCGGCATCTGGCAGGCGCTTCTGACAACGGCCGCCGGACTTATCGTCGCCATTCCCGCAGCGGTGGCGGCCTCGATGCTCGGCGAGCGGGTCGAACGTACCGCACACACCATCGAGGCCGCGGTCGGCCAGTTGCTGGCGTCAGACCGATCCTCGCGGTAGCGCGCATGTGACCAGAACCGGGGAAAGGCAGCCGTGAAGATCGTCCGACCGCATCGCCCGCCCGCGCCGATCTCTCTCGTCTCGATGATCGACGTTCTGATGATCATGCTGATCTTCTTCATGGTCACGTCGACCTATCTCGACCTGTCCATGATGCCCATGGCCGAGCGTGGTGACGATGCCGTACCCGAAGCCTCCGCCTCCGCCACAACACCGGGGGCGACCGTGCTCATTCGGCTTGGCGCGGATGGACATGCCAATCTGCGAGGTCAGCAGGTCGATAATGACCGGCTGGTCGAACTCCTCAGGGCGCGCCTCGTCGTCGATCCGGCCACATCGGTGATCGTCCTCCCATCCGGCATGGCCGATACCCAGGCGCTTGTCGGCCTTCTCGACGCCGCAACCGAGGCTGGTGTCACCCAGCTTCGGGTTCTCAGGCTGGAGGCGCGGCCATGAAATTGCGCCGTACTGCCCGTCGCCATCCGCCTGAAACGATCATCGCGCTGATCGACGTGGTGTTCTTCCTGCTGGTCTTCTTCCTGCTGATCGGCCGCATGGACGCGACCGCGCCCTTCGACGTGACACCCCCCTTCGCCCGGAGCGGTGCCGACATGCCGGGCGGCGGCGCCACGGTTTCCATTGGGGCGGACGGTCAACTGGCGCTGAACGGTGCTGCAATGGATGGGGCCGCGATGCTTGCCGCCGTCGAGCGCCTGCTGGCGGACGACAGCGACTTGCTCATACGTATCAATGCGCACAAGTCAGCGGCCCTGCGCAACGTCCTGCCGCTCGCCGGGCAGATCGAGGCACTTGGCGCAAGGGATGTCGTCCTTGTCGTGACCCCGGGGGCGCCATGAACAGCCGGGTCCTCATCTGGCCCGCCGCAGGGGTGACGTCCCTCACCCTGCACGCCGCATTTCTTGCGGGGCTCGTCGTATTGCTGCAACCGCGCCATGTCCCGCCCCAGTCGATGCCGGAGACCTCCATCAGCATCGCGGCGCATCCGGTCGACCGCGTCACTGCACCGGAGCGTGACGCCAAAGGCGAGGCCGTGGCAGCCTCTGCCGCAGCCGCAACCGGGCTTGCCGGCGCCTCTGTTCCGTCAACGACGGCATCCTCGGCCCCCGTCAACGCGACGGTCGTTCAGCCAGTTCAACCGGAGGGGATGACGCTGGCCGCCCAGGATGGCGCCTTGCCGGCCCCTGCCCTCCTGCCCGATGCCGTGGCGCTGGCAGCCGACAAGAAGCCAAGCGCACAGGTCGCCACACTGCGGCCGGCGGCCGAGATCGCGGCCCATCTGCCAGCCCCCGTTTCCGAAGCCGTGGACGCATCCGACAGGCTGCCGGCCGAACCCGTCCTCTCCGGTAGGGCGGCAGGCACCGCCCTCGCAGCGCTCGGATTACCGGCCGAAACCGCACCCGCCCTGCCCAGTCCTGCGATGGCTGTCACCGCCGGCCTCGCCTGGAGCAGGCCAGACGCCGAAACGGTGGATCCGCTTTCGCTTGCCGCGTTTCAGGCCTTTACCGAACCCGGTGACATCAGCCGCACCGACAGCAATGCAGGTCGTGTACGCGACGGGGTGACAGCGGCGCTGGCATCTGTCCCCTGCGCGCGGCTGCAAACCGTCTTCGACCCCGAGACGGGACTACTGGAACTGCGCGGCCACGTTCCCGACGGCGCCTTGCGCGCCCCAGTTGTGGCTGCCTTGCGCGCCGAGATTGGCGATGCCATCCCCATATCGGACCGCCTTCTCATCCTGCCCCGTCCGCAGTGCACCGCGCTGACAGGCATTGCGGCTACCGGTCTCGCCCAGTCGACCGAGCAGGCGACCGATCCCCGCGTCATCGGGCCGGACGCCTTTGTCCGTGACTACCGTTTCGCCGAAGGCGACCGGATGATCCTTGACCTAAAGGCGCCGGACTACCCGAGTTTCATCTATGTCGATTACTTCGACGCCAACGGAAATGTCCTGCACCTGCAACCGAATGAAACGGTTCCCCTGGAACAGGTCGCGCCCAAGTCCGCGCTGGCGGTGGGAAAACCCCGCGCGGACGGCGCCGCGCTCGACATCACGATATCGCCGCCCTTTGGTCAGGAAATCGCGGTGGCCTTCGCGGCCTCCGATCCGCTTTACAGCGGGCTTCGGCCGATCGTCGAGCCTGCCGGCCCCTACCTTGAATTTCTGCGCCAGGCCGTCGCGGCGCGCCGCGCTTCGGCCCAGGATTTCAAGGGCGAATGGGTCTATTTCTTCGTGACAACCACGGCGAGATAGCGCGGGCCGGACGTTACTGGCAGCCGCCGCCGGCCCAGACCTTCAGCGCCTGTTTGAACGGCCCGCCGAGCGGGTGGTTCTTGGCCAGGGCACGCGCGCCGTTCACTACAAGATATGTCTTGCCCTGTTCGCAAAGCGCCTCGCGCGTCCAGTTGTGGCAGTTCGAGCAGGTTTGGCCCTTCCACATCGAATCCGGTATCCCGTCGATCGGCGGGAACAGCGGTGAACCTTTGATCAGTTGCGCGATGCTTTGGCCCTTGACCCCGTCAACCCCGCTCGTCAGCGGCGTTTCAAAGAACATCGACTGGGGCATTTCAGGTGCCAGTTCCGGCGTTGCGGGCTGTGGCGGCGTGGCGACAGCCACTTCGACGGCGGGCGCCTTCTTGTCCGCAAGTGTCGACAGCTCGAATTTGGCCAGCTCGGAATAGGTACCGTTCGGGAATTCGGCCAAATAGGCCTCGTAGTCGGCCTGCAGACCGGACGTCCGTGCCTTTTCCAGCATGGCGATCTCGCGGTCCGCCGGTGCAGGCGCCACAGGCTGATCCGGTTCAACTGGAATGACGGGGGCGGCCACGGCCTTGGGCGTCGGCCCGCCTTGCATCTCTTCCGCCATGACCTCGCCCAAGAGCACCCGCGCCTCTTCAGCGAAACTGCTTTCACCGTAGCCGCGCAGGAAAAGCATGATTTGCACAGGGTCTCGCGTTGCCTTGACCGAATCCCAAAGCTGCTTTGCCGCCACTTCTTCGGGCGACATCTTCTTCGGCGGCGAGAAATAGAAGGCCGAGGTGAGCGAGGACGTATCCCACGGGGTCTGCATCCCGCCGGTTTCCGCCAGCACGGCCACCCGCGTTTCCTTGAAGACCTCTTCAATGGGAACGCCCTGCCTCTCGATCTGCACGGCAAGCGCCTTGGAAAACGGGCTGTTGCCGGCCTGACCGTCAAGCGCCACCGCACCGGGCGCGGTCGAATAAGACAGGAACGTGCCGGTAGGCGCCTTCATCTCGGCCAAACCGTTGTCGTTCATGTCCGGAATCTTCTCGAACGGATTGTTCCGACAGGCATCGAGAATGAAGATGTTTGTCTTGTTGCGGGCAGAGGACATCTGCCGCAACACATTTTCCGCCGGTACACCGACAAGGCCGAGATCGGCGGCATCCGTCAGCCCCGCATCGACAGGCAGCAGATAGTTCGTGCCATAGGACTGTACGCCGTGGCCGGCGTAGTAGAACAGGCCCGTGGCATCCGGGCCGGCATCACGCAGGTCCCGGCCGAACTGGGCGATGGCGCGGTTGAACTCGATCTGCCCCGCATCGAGCATCAGCGTGACCTTGAAGCCCTGCACCTCCAGGGCACGGCCGATCAGCCTTGCATCGTTGACGGGATTGTCGAGCGAGGCGACGCTGCCATAGCCGCCGTTGCCGACGACAAGTGCAATACGGGATTCCGCCCAGGCCGGACCCGACGCGAGAACCGCGCCGAGAAGCGCACCCAACATGGCCGTCCAGACTCGCGACGCCAAGCGCATTTCGGTTACCCGCCTGCCACGGCAAATTCGATCCGCCGGTTACGCGACTTGTTCTCGGCCGTGTCGTTGGGCGCAACCGGCCGCGTTTCACCGTAGCCGATCGCGAGGAACCGGTTGCGGTCGATGCCCTTCGACTGGAAATAGTCGGCCACCGAATTGGCCCGCGCTTCCGAAAGCCGCTGGTTCGTCTGGTCGCTGCCATCGGAATCGGTATGACCGGAAACCTCGATCAGAAGGCCAGGGCAGCGTTCGATAATATCGACGATGCTGTCCAGAAGCGGTGTGCTCTTTGAATCGAGCTGCGCGCTCGCCGTGCGGAAATAGATGTTGCCCGACCGCGACAGGATCTCGAACCGCCCCTTGCAGGCCTCAAGATCGAAATCACCCGCCACTTCCAGTGCGGCTGAGGCCGGCTGTTCCGGCAGTGCCGGCGCGGCCGGCTGGGCACCGGAATCGTTCCGGCGGAACACGAAGTCGAAGGCGACCGTCGCCGAGGGAATGATGGCGACACTTGCCGCCTCTTCCAGTTTCTTCACGCCTTCCGTCAGGTTGAAGTCTTCGGTCGCAACGGAAATTGGTGTCGTGCTCGATACCGCGACCATGTCGTCGGCAAGCTGGGTGACGGCGACTTGCGCCTCGAAGGCCTTCGTCACGCCGTGAAGGCTCAACGTATAGGGCAGTGCGATGGTCTTGCGACGTATCTGCGCCAGATCGCTCAGCGCCGCCGGGTCGATCGCGGCGGTGATCACGGCCTCAGGGTATTGAAATGTCTCGAAGAAAAGAAACCTCATCCGGACATTGCGCAGATCAACCTTGGTGTCCACGGAATCGAGAAGGAACCGGATCGTCGCGACGCCAGACGGGTCAATTGCCCCTGAAAACGTGGCGAAACTGCTCGATTCCACCTTCGTCTGGTTCTTGACCGACTGAAAGCTCATGGAAGAAGCGTCACGTTCCAGTATCCAGCCATTGCCGAAGGGTCCGTCTTGCGCGGTCGCCGGGGCGGCACAGCCCAGCATCGCGGCGATGAAAAGCAAGGCCGCTTTCAGAAGGGTCGCAGCCGGAAGTCTTGTCATCGCTCCAATCCAATCATCAGCACATGCGCACATCATGTAGACCGCGCCACGCACGGTCATAGACGCACAATCTGACTCATTTATGGCAAGAATGACCCAAGGTCACAACAAATATTGGGCCCGAACGGGATCAAAGGGACCGCAGCAGAACCTTGTTCGACCCCGCCGCGACGGCGATCCGGTCGTAATGCCCCCGCCGTGTCGCAGAGGCCTCGCCAGACCGCAACAGAACCGTCTCCAGCTCTGCCAACACCTCTGCGGCCTGCTCGCCGACGGCCGACAGGACGGCCGCATCGACCGGGACGAGCGGGCGGGTCGTGCGGATGCCACCGGCATCCGAACTGCGCATCGTTACCCTCGGAACCCCCGCCGCAGCATTGTCCGTCGCCAGCTTGTGGAGCTTTGCCGAGGCATCGAGAAGTGCTGCCCGTGCATCGGCATAGTCGCCCGACTGCGGCATGGATCGCGCCACCGCCTCCAGCCGCTCGCTCATGCAGTCGATGGCATAGACCGATTGGGGCACGGCCGCGCAGAACCGGTTGGCGGCATTCAGACTGTCGACGATCGCCTGGGTTCCGGCGGCGCTTGCGACGCCTCCCGGCGCCTCTGGCCCCACGAAGGGCAGGACAAGCGGCGGCACGAAGGTGATCGGGCTGCCGCCGACCGCATCGCCGCCCGCAAAGCCCGGCCCCGCCAGCCCAACGGACGCCGTGAGTGCCATGGCCAGCGCCGCTTTGATCGGATGCGTCATTGGGCTACCTCCCGAACACGTCGTTCAGATACCAGCCGAACGACAGGATGACGCGCTGGCTGTCTTCCTGATCGAAGACATCGCTGAGCGTCGCGGCAACGGTCATGTTGTTGGCCTCGGCGATCCGCAGCGATGCGCCAAGGTCAACAGTCTGGCCGGTCCAGGCCGCACTCACGGCCAGGCTCTCGGATATCCCTATGCCCGCGCCGACAAAAACACCGGGATCGGTCAACCCGTTGCGAAGATGGCTGCCGACACCGAGGGTGAGCATGTAGGGAAATGCTTCGCCCCCGTTGCCCCAATCTGTCAGACCGAACTTCGTCAAGGCGAGCGTACCGGTCGGTTCGAACCCGCTGGCATCGCCCCAATTGGCCAGATGTTCCACCTCGGCGCCAAGATAGACCGGGCTTGCGCCACCGGCCACCTGCCGCGACACCTTGAAGGCCAAATAACCGGAATCGCCCGGATCGTCGCGCAACGAGGTGATCACGGCCGTGACCTGAAAACCGAGGCTGTCCTCGGCGCTGCCAAGCCCGAAGCCAAGCTCGGCCGAACCGTCGCCCGACCCCGGCGTGCTCAACCGCTCGTTCGTGACGGAAACGGACCCGAAGACCGTGCCAGCAGGCGCAACGGTCGCGGAGTCAATGCCGAGGAGCGCAAGGTGCTTCGCCGCCGCCCGGTCCTGCGCCGCAGCCGGACCTGCTGTTGCCAGCAAAACGGCGGCAGCCGGCAAAAGGCGAACTGTCCGTGCAAGCGAAGGGAGAGGGTCAGCCATGCGGTGTTCCAATCCTTCCAGAAGGCCGGTTCAGACCAGCGGCAGACCGGACCAACGCCGTCCCGCAGATCGAAAAACCATTATTGCACCAAGCCGTAATATCCCTTTCCTGATGCCCCTTTGTTTCCGTCATGTCAACGCCGGGCGCCCGCCAGAGATGTCGGACCGTTGCCCATTTCCCGCATCGCGTGGACGCCCCGGGCGCCACTTTGGTCAACCGCGGTTGGCGCCTGTCCTCGGCCGCACCAGACCGCCGACGACGTTCTCGATCATGCGGATGCCGGCATCGCCGCCCAATGACATGATCGATTCCGGGTGGAACTGGACCGCTGCAATGGGCTTCGATCTGTGTTCGAACCCCATGATCACTCCGTCGCCCGTCAGCGCCGTCACCTGCAATTCCTCCGGCAGGCTTTCAGGGATGGCATGAAGCGAATGATAGCGGCCGATCGTCACCTGATCCGGCAGTCCGGCAAAGACCGTTCCGGGATGGGTCACACTGACGCGGCTTGGCTTGCCGTGCATCGGCTCGTCCAGTTGCGCCAACCGGCCCCCGTGGTATTCGGCCAGCGCCTGCAGGCCAAGACAGACACCGAAGATCGGCAAGCCGCGCGCAAGCGCCTTGTCGATGCTCGCCCTGCAATCGAAATCGGACGGGTTGCCCGGCCCCGGCGACAGGACCATCAGATCGGGCAGGAATTCGTCGATCACCGCCTCGGGCACGGGCGTCCTGACTGTCAGAACTTCGGCCCCGGTCTGGCGGAAGTAGTTGGCGAGCGTGTGAACGAAGCTGTCTTCGTGATCGACAAGCAGTACGCGCCGCCCACCGCCGACCTGAGTCCGGCCCGTCGCCGCTCGGTTCGCGCCCGGCCCCATGTCGCCACGGATCGCGGCACGCATGGCTGATGCCTTCAACTCCGTCTCGGCCTCCTCGGCATCAGGATCGCTGTCGTTCAGAAGCGTCGCGCCCGCGCGCACCTCGGCCACGCCGTCCTTGATCCGGATTGTCCGCAGCGTCAGGCCGGTATTCATGTTGCCGTCGAACTGCACCGCACCCACGGCCCCGCCGTACCAGAAGCGTGTCGATTTCTCATGCGCCTCGATGAACCGCATCGCCCAGAGCTTTGGCGCCCCCGTCACAGTCACAGCCCAGGCGTGGGAAAGAAAAGCGTCAAACGCATCCATGCCTTCGCGAAGCCGTCCTTCGATATGATCAACCGTGTGGATCAGGCGCGAATACATCTCGATCTGCCGCCGCCCGATGACGCGGACGGAACCCGGCTCACAGACCCGGCTCTTGTCGTTGCGGTCGACGTCCGAGCACATGGTCAGCTCGCTTTCCTCCTTCTTCGACTGAAGGAGTTTCAGGATCTGCTCACTGTCCTCGATAGCGTCCGCGCCCCGCTTGATCGTGCCCGAGATCGGGCAGGTTTCCACCCGCCGACCGGTCACCCGTACAAACATCTCGGGGCTTGCGCCGACCAGATATTCCGCATCGCCGATATTCATCAGAAAGCCGAACGGCGCCGGGTTGATGACCTTCAGCCGGCGGAAGATTGCAGCGGGGGAGTCCTGGCAGCGTTCATAGAAGACCTGCCCCGGCACCACTTCAAAGAGATCCCCGCGACGGAAGCTTTTCTTCGCCTCGCGCACCAGATCGGCATATTCGCCCGGCGCATGATCGCCCCGCGGCAGGTCGCGCCGACCGGGACGGAACGGCATGGCGGCCGTGCCGCCGGGCAATCCGGCGGTGGTCCTTCCATCCTTCGCGAAGTCATAGCTGATCCGTGTCGCGCGGGCCGAATAGTGATCGACCACAATCAACTCGTCGGCAAGGAAAAGCACCAGATCGCGCTGATCGGCCGGGCGCGGCAGCTTGAACTCGATCGGTTCGAACTGGAACGCAAGGTCATAGCCGAACGCCCCGTAAAGCCCGAGGTTGCTGTCTTCTTCGGACCGGAAGAGATCCACAATCGCCCGGAGCACCGAAAAGACCGACGGCGCGCGCGACCGCTCCTCCTCGTTGAAGAGGCGCTCGGGCTTGCGGATGGTCAGCGTCAGCGCGCCCTCCGCATCCGCCAGTTCTTCGACCGCGTCGAGCGCGGAAATCGCCGGGCGTATGAACCCGAGCAACACCTCGCCCCGGGCATTCAGGGCCTTGATCACCATGTACAGGCCGCGGCTTTCGATCATCAGCGGCGGTTCGGCAAGGCCGATGTCCCAGCGTGTATAGCGCCCCGGATATTCGTAGTTGGAACTGAGAAGCACACCACAATGGTCGTCGAGCCGGTCGATCAGCGCCTCGATCGCGGTTGCGTAGTCGGTTGCGGTTTCGCGGCGGGCGATTTCAACGCCGCCTTCGGTGACAAATCTGTGGTCGGTCATGTCGGAATTTCACTCGATGCAGGGGTCCGGCGGGGCCGGGCGGAATGGGCGAAGGATCAGTGCGACGGCCAGGCCTGCCATCGCCCGTTCAACGTCCGCACATGTCTTTGGGCATATGACACGGATGCGCTCTCCCCGCTCGGCAACGAGCAGTCAGGTCGTAGCAACCCTGCCAGCGCTTGTAAACGCCTTCCTGCCGCACAACAGCCGTCAGAAGGAACGCAATGCCTGATTGGCGGCAAAGACCGCCCGAAAGAAGGCCGATTGCAGCCGCCCTGCCCTGATCGGCCGCAGATCGGTGACCGGCATGGGCAGCGCGTCCTCACGACCGCCTGCCAGAAGCTCCGCCAATGCCTTGCCGAACATCGTGCCGGGCGAGATGCCGCGGCCGTTATAGCCGACAGGCGTGTACACCCCTTCGGCCAACCGGTGAATACGCGGCAGATGATCCGGCGTCATGGCAATCTGCCCATGCCAGCCCGCCTCGAACTGGACCGGCCCAAGCGCGGGGAACAGCCGGCGGAGCTTGGCGCGCGCCCAGCGTTCGGAAAGGCCGCCGATCACCTCGCCCATCGACCCGATGATGAGCCGGCCATATCCATCGCGGCGAAGTGAGAACATGATGGTGCCGGTATCCCAAATCCCCTCGCCGCCCGGCAGGATCGCCGCGCCCCGCTCGCCCAAGGGTTCGGTCGCCAATTGGAAATACCGGATGATGGTGAAGCTGTCCCTCAGACCCGGCCAAAGATCACCGCTATAGGCATTGGTACCGATTACGACGGCCTTGGCGCGTATCGTCCCTTGGGTTGTGCCGACAAGCCAGCCACCCGTTTCCCGACGGAGCGACTGGGCCGTCACGCCAGTGGTGATCCGCGCCCCGGCATCGCGCGCCGCCCGCGCCAGCCCGCGTGCATAGCCCATCGGGTTGATCGTTCCGGCGCGCGGATCGAAAAGCCCGCCACAGAAGGCCGGCGTACCGATGCGTTCGGTGGCTTCGTCCGGGGTCAGAAGCCGAACCGGCACGCCGAGCCGTTTCCACTCACCGGCGCGCCGTTCCAGATCGCGCAGACCCGAAGGCGCGTGGGCCGCGTGAATGGTGCCCGCCCGCACCGCCTCGCAGCGCATCTGGTGTTTTTCGATCAGGGAAAAGACATAGTCCGGCCCCCCGCCCAAAAGATCGACAAGCGCCGCACCACGCGCCTCGCCCATCCGCGCGCGTACATCCTGCGGTGGCAGCCACAGCCCGGCATTGACCAGCCCGGCGTTCCGGCCCGAACCGCCATGTCCGATGACCTCTGCTTCCACCACATGGCAATTGAGCCCGCGCGCGGCACCGTGCAGCGCCGTCGACAGGCCGGTATAACCGCCGCCGATGATGGCCAGATCGACCATGCCTGTGGGCATGGGATCGTTCGCCGTCGCTTCAGATGCGCTCTTGGCCCAGAGGGCCGGGTCGGCAGGCGTCTGCATGGCAGGCGGCACTTTCGCTGGCCGGATCGCAACGCGAGGTATCTGGGCGCCGCGGGCCCCGGGGGGAGGGTTCGACCGATCCTTGGAGCCTTGCCCGGAAACTGTCAATACGGGGGCGGTGGCAGCCCGACCGCGCGCCTACGGCCGGCCTCGGGCGAGATAGAGCGCGAGCGAGAGGATAGCGGCAATCGCGCCCGCAAGGAACGTCACCGATGGCCCGGCCCAGACCCAGAGCGCGCCCCCCGCCGCATTGGTCACAAGCAGGGCAAGCCCCGTCACAAGGTTGAAGACCCCGAAACCCGTCCCGCGCAGATGTGCCGGCGCGTGATCCGCCACTTCGGCCGCCAGAAGGCCTTGCGTCAGCCCCATATGAAGCCCCCAAAGCGCGATTCCGGCGAAAACGGCGAAAAGGTCCCCGGCGAGGGCCAGCACCAGATGGGAAAGGGCCAGCACAGCGAAGCCCACGCCAAGTAGCCCCCGCCGCCCGATCCGGTCCGAGATGGCACCGACCGGCCAAGCAGTACCGGCATAGACAACGTTCATGATGACAAGGATCACCGGCGCAAAAGCCACCGCAAGTCCAAGATCGGCGGCCCTGAGGATAAGGAAGGCCTCCGATATCCGCGCCAGCGTCATGACGACACCAAGTGCCGCAATCGCCCAGAAGGGCCGGCCAAGAGCGGCGAGGCTGGCCCTGTCCAGCCGGGGGCGCGGCCGGGCCTCGGCCGTATTGACAGGTTCCCGCACCACGCCGACGAGGATCGCCACGGCGATGAGCGCGGGCACGGTGGCGAGAAGGAAGACCAGCCGGATGTCGCCGCCTGATGCCCACATGATGGCAATCGCGATCATCGGGCCGGCGAAGGCGCCGACGGTATCCATGCTCTGCCTGAGCCCGAAGGCCGCCCCCCTGAGACCGGGCGGCGTCAAGTCCGCGACCAGCGCGTCCCGCGGTGCGCCACGAATGCCCTTGCCGACCCGGTCAGCAAATCGCGCGCCAAGAACCAGAACAGGTGCGGTGGCCAGTGCGAAAAGGGGCTTCGTCGCCGCCGAAAGACCGTAGCCGAGGACCGCAAGCGGCTTGCGCCTGCCGAACCGGTCCGACAGCGCCCCCGAAAAGACCTTGGTGATCTGCGCGGTCGCCTCGGCCACGCCCTCGACCAGCCCCAGGATCAGGGCCGAAGCGCCGAGTGTCCCGGTCAGAAAAACCGGAAGGAGCCCGTGGATCATCTCGGAAGAGACATCCATGAAGAGGCTGACGAAGCCCAGCGCCACGACCCCGCGCGGGATGTTAGCGGACATGTTGTGACCCAATCGAAAAGCCCCGGCGGGATGCCGGGGCTTTGCTGTCTTCAGTCGATCTTCGGCAGAAGGCTGTCAAGGCTGGCCTTGGCATCGCCGTAGAACATCCGCGTGTTGTCCTTGTAGAAGAGCGGGTTCTCGATCCCGGAATAGCCGGTGCCTTGCCCGCGCTTCGACACGAAGACCTGTTTCGCCTTCCAGACTTCCAGAACCGGCATCCCGGCGATGGGGCTGTTGGGGTCTTCCTGTGCGGCCGGGTTCACGATGTCGTTCGAGCCGATGACGATGGCGACATCGGTCGATGGGAAGTCGTCGTTGATCTCGTCCATCTCCAGCACGATGTCGTATGGCACCTTGGCCTCGGCCAAGAGCACGTTCATGTGGCCCGGCAGACGGCCCGCGACGGGGTGGATGCCGAAACGCACCTCCTTGCCCTTGGCGCGGAGCTTACGCGTCAGTTCGGCGACCGATTGCTGCGCCTGCGCCACCGCCATGCCATAGCCCGGCACGATGATCACGCTGTCCGCATCGTTCAGCGCAGCGGCCACGCCATCCGCGTCTATTGCAATCTGCTCGCCCGCGATCTCCATCGCCGGGCCGGCCGTATTGCCGAAACCGCCCAGGATGACGCTGATGAACGACCGGTTCATCGCCTTGCACATGATGTAGCTCAGGATCGCACCCGAAGAGCCGACGAGCGCGCCGGTCACGATCAGGAGGTCATTGCCGAGCGAGAAGCCGATCGCCGCCGCGGCCCAGCCCGAATAGCTGTTCAGCATCGACACGACGACGGGCATGTCCGCCCCGCCGATCCCCATGATCAGGTGGTAGCCGATGAAAAGGGCCGCCAGGGTCATCAGGATCAGGGGCAGGAAGCCGCCCGTCTGGAAGTACCAGACAAGGCAGATCACCGAAAGGATGGCGGCGCCCGCGTTCAGCATATGCCCGCCCGGCAGCTTTTCGGCCTTGGAGGTCACCTTGCCCGCGAGCTTGCCGAAGGCGATGACCGAGCCGGTGAAGGTCACGGCACCGATAAAGATGCCGAGGAAAAGCTCCACCCGTAGGATCGACTGTTCAACCGGCGTCTTGTGGGCGAGGACGGCGGCGAAGCCGTCAAGCCCGCTCCGGAGTGCCTCTTCCATCCCCAGTACGCGGCCAAGTTCGAAATGCGCGTTGAAGCCGACGAAGACGGCGGCGAGACCGACCAGAGAATGCATCGCGGCCACAAGCTGCGGCATCTCGGTCATCTGCACGCGCTGCGCGACGACATAGCCGATCATGCCGCCACCGACGATCAGGATCAGCGACAGGAGCCAGAGGCCCGCGCCCGGGCCGATCAGTGTCGCGGCAACCGCCAGCGCCATGCCGGCGATGCCGTACCACACCGCGCGCTTTGCGCTTTCCTGCCCGGAAAGCCCGCCAAGCGAGAGGATGAAGAGAACCGCCGAAACGACATAGGCGGCCGTGGTGAAACCGAATTCCATCGTCCCGGCCTCCTTACGATTTCTGGAACATGGCGAGCATGCGCCGGGTGACAAGGAAACCGCCGAAGATGTTGATCCCGGCCATGAAGATCGAAAGCGCGGCCAGAAGGATCACGAGGAACGACCCCGATCCGATCTGCATGAGCGCGCCGAGAATGATGATCGACGAAATGGCGTTCGTGACCGCCATCAGCGGCGTATGCAGCGAGTGGCTGACATTCCAGATCACCTGGAAACCGACAAAGACGCTGAGCACGAAGACGATGAAGTGCTGCATGAAACTCGCCGGCGCGACAAGGCCGATGCCAAGCAGAAGGATCGCACCGATGGTCAGCAGGGTCACCTGGCTGCGGGTCTGCGCCTTGAAGGCCGCCACTTCCTGCGCCCGCTTTTCCTCGACTGTCAGTTCGCGCGCCTTTTCCTTCGGCTTCTGCGCCGCGATGGCCTGCACTTTCGGCGGCGGCGGCGGGAAGGTGATCGCACCGGCATGTGTGACCGTCGCCCCCCGGATCACGTCGTCTTCCATGTTGTGGTTGACGACGCCGTCCTTGGCCGGCGTCAGGTCGGCCATCATATGTCTGATGTTATTGGCGTAAAGCGTGGACGATTGCGCGGCCATCCGGCTCGGGAAATCGGTATAACCGACGATGGTCACGCCATTGTCGGTGACAACTTTCTGATCGGCCTTGGTCAGTTCGCAGTTGCCGCCGCGCTCAGCGGCGAGGTCGACGATGACCGAACCCGGCTTCATCGCCTCGACCATGTCCTTGGTCCAGAGTACAGGCGCATCGCGGCCGGGGATCAGGGCCGTGGTGATGACGATGTCGATCTCGGGCGCCAGTTCGCGGAACTTCTTCAGCTGCGCCTCACGGAACTCAGGGGACGAGGGCGCGGCATAGCCGCCGGTCGCCGCGCCGTCGGTCTGGCTTTCGGCGAAGTCGAGATAGACGAACTCCGCCCCCATCGATTCGATCTGCTCGGCAACCTCGGGGCGGACGTCAAAGGCATAAGTTATCGCGCCGAGCGAGGTCGAGGTACCGATTGCGGCAAGACCCGCGACACCGGCGCCAACCACCAACACCTTCGCCGGAGGTACCTTGCCGGCCGCCGTCACCTGCCCGGTGAAGAACCGGCCGAAATTGTTGCCAGCCTCGATGACCGCGCGATAACCGGCGATATTGGCCATCGACGACAACGCGTCCATCTTCTGCGCGCGGGAAATCCGCGGCACCATATCCATGGCGATGACCGTCGCGCCCTGCTTGTTGGCAAGCTCCATGAGCTCCTTGCTCTGCGCAGGATAGAAAAAGGAAATCAGCGTCTGGCCCTTCGCCAGCCGCTTGGCCTCGGCATCGCTCGGCGGACGCACCTTGGCAATGACATCGACACCTTTGAAAAGGGCGGCCGCCGTCTTGACGACTGTCACCCCTGCAGCCTTGTAGGCCGCGTCGGAAAACCCCGCTGCCGCCCCTGCCCCGGCCTCGATGAAGCATTCGTGCCCCAGCTTCTGCAAAAGCCCCGCCGATTCCGGCGTCATCGCCACCCGCGCCTCACCCGGCGCAATCTCCTTAGGTGCTCCGATCTTCACTCCGTTTCCCCTTCCCGGCGGCCCAGCCGCTCACTCTGCCGACACATGGCCCGAAAAGACCTGCGCAACTTTGTTACCCGCTGCGCCGCATCGCAGCAATACTCTTTCGCGACCCCTGTTCAGATCCAGCGCCGGGTCCGCGCCGCATATTCGGTGTAGAGCACGCCATAGTCACGCGTGAGTATCGCTTCCTCTCGGGTGATGAAACGCCGGTAGATGACGCCCATGAAAATCGGCACGAGCGGCAGCGCCAATGCCGACTGCCAGTGAACCAGAAGTCCGGCAAGAACAAGCGCATCGCCCAGATAGATCGGATTGCGCGTCAACCGGAATATTCCCCCGGTGATGAGCGAGGTGGATTCGCGCCTCGGCATGACCGTGGTGCGCGCGATCATCATCTGCAGAACCGCGATCCCGATCAGGAGCAGACCGACGAGAACGAGTATGGCACCTATCTCAGTGTGGTAGGGAAAGGAAATCGGCCAGAGGCGGCCTACAAGACCGCCCAAGGCACCAAAGGCCGCCAGCCAGACAGGCGGGAAGTCGATTTCTTTTGCCATGCAGCCCTGGTCCAGTTCACGTCTTGGGGACAAATAGGGGCGGAATGCCGAAAAGGGCAAGGCCACCTTCTGTCGCGGGCCGCCAAATTCGGCATCTGTGTTCTTGTTGCAAAATCGCGGATCGCTGCGGCAATTCTACTGGCATCCGTGCCGAAGCTCGACTACCCCTGTGCCCGACCCGGGGCCCCGGATTGAGTGGGCCGCGATATCCTCTTCAAAGGAGCGTCGAGATGGCGACCGATTTCAACGAAACCCGCGCGATGTTTCACCTGCCCGCCGGTATCGTCTATCTCGATGGCAATTCGCTCGGCCCATTGCCGCGCGCCGCCGCAACCCGTGTTGCGGACTGCGTCAGCAAGGAATGGGGCGAGATGCTTATCACCGGCTGGAACCGGGCCGGGTGGATGGAGATGCCGGCAAATCTGGGCGACCGCATCGGTCGCCTGATCGGGGCCGCGCCGGGCACGGTTGTGCTGGGCGACACGTTGTCGATCAAGGTCTATCAGGCGCTTGCCTCAGCACTGGAACTGCGCCCGGACCGCAAGGTCGTGCTGTCGGACACGGGCAACTTCCCCTCCGATCTCTATATGGCCGACGGCCTTCTGCGGACGCTCGGCCCCGACTACGAACTGCGCACCGTCGCGCCGGAGGATGTCGAAGCCGCGATCACGCCCGATCTCGCCGTTCTGATGCTGACCGAGGTCGATTACCGCACCGGCCGCAAGCACGACATGGCACGGCTGATCGCCAAGGCACATGAAGCCGGCGCGCTGGTCATCTGGGATCTTGCCCATTCCGCCGGCGCGGTGCCGGTCGATCTTGCCGGGGCGGATGCCGACTTTGCGGTCGGATGCACGTACAAATACCTCAATTCCGGCCCCGGTGGCCCGGCCTTCATCTATGTTGCCCCCCGCCTCGCCGACCGGGTGCGCCCGGCGCTGTCTGGCTGGCTTGGCCATGAAAGCCCTTTTGCCTTCGATCTCGGCTACCGGCCCGGCCGCGGCATCGAACGGATGCGGGTCGGCACGCCGCCGGTCCTGCAGATGGCGGCGCTCGAAGCTTCCATGGACATATGGGACCGAGTCGATATGGCCGATGTCCGTGCCCGCTCCATCGAGCTTAGCCAGGCGTTCATTGCCGGGGTTGAGGCCGCCTGCCCCGCGCTGACGCTCGCCTCGCCCCGCGACGCGGCCATCCGTGGCAGCCAGGTCAGCTTCCGCCATCGCGAAGGCTACGCCATCATGCAGGCCCTGATCGCGCGTGGCGTCATCGGCGATTTCCGCGCCCCCGACATCCTGCGCTTCGGCTTCACGCCGCTTTACACGTCGATGGACGATGTCACCCGCGCGGTCGCGGTCCTGAAAGAGATCATGGATGGCGCGCTCTGGGACCGCGCCGAGTACAAGACCCGCGCGAAAGTGACGTGACAGGCGAATTTCACATCCGACGATTCCGGCCGGAGGATGCGGAGGCCACCCGCGACATCTTCTACGACGCTGTCCGCATCGGCGCGGCCGAACATTACCGAGCAGAGGATCTGGCCGACTGGGCGGGCGACCGTAAGATGCCTGAGGGATGGGGCGAATGGCTTGACCGCCATTTCACGGTTGTCGGCGAAGCGGACGGCCGCCCGGCGGGCTTCTTCATGCTCGAAGCCTCAGGCTATCTTAACATGGCCTTCGTGCGCCCCGAATATCGCCGGACGGGCCTTGCCGATCAGCTTTACGCGGCCATCCTGGCCGAGGCGCGCCACCGGGAAATCCCCTGCCTGACGGTCTGGGCGAGCCGCATGATGCGGCGCTTTCTTGCCCGCCACGGATGGTCGCCCGATCCGGCCCCGCCGCCCCTTGCGGGCCATCCGGTGCCGACCGACGACGACAAACCGCTCGACTTTCCGATGAAGCTTGTCCTGCTCCCCTGAACGGGCGGGCCTGCCCCCTGGCATCGGACACCACGAATCCGCTGTGAAGCGGACATAAATAAGCCGCTAAGCAGGCCTAGTACCCCCCTGAAAGAGCAGACACGGACACAACCCGTGACGAGGTGCGGCTAGGGACATGGGTCCGAGGCCGTTCCGGCGTATGGGCGATGGGCCGGAAACATACGCGACGACCATTCTTTCGCCTGCACGGAACCCCCATGGCCACGACATTCAACTGGATCTACCTTGGTGCCATCGGCACCGATCTTGACACGACCGAAGGCAATACCACCGCCGAAAACGCCGCACTGCTGAACGGCTCGACTTTCGGTTCGGCCGGCGATCCGCTTTTCACTCATGTCGTTTCGGTCACGACCAACGATCTCGGCGGGTCAGCGGGTGTCCTCGACCAGGACAACAACGCCTCGAACGACACATTCACGACCGACATCGGCAGCGGCCCGCAAACGCTGACCTTCGATTCCTCGGTCATCTACAATGCCACGATCACCTACGCGAACGGCACCACCGCCACCGTCACGGCCGTGGTCGCGCAGGATGTAAACGGCAATCTTTTCCTTGCGCCGGAATTCACCGTCAACGCCGACACCACGGCCTATGAAGCACTGCCGATCCGCTCGGTCACCTTCAACAGCGTCAACGGCGACACGTTCACCGGCATGACCGCCGACCGCGTCGTCACCGGCTATGACGATGGCATTGTCGAGGGCACCTCCGGCAACGACTTGATCAACAACAGCTATGTCGAACCCGCGGCCAACGGCTCGGACCGCGTCGACAACAACGATGCGGTGCTGCCGGGCACCAGCGGCAACGACGACTACATCCGCGCAGGCGCGGGCAACGATACCGTCGTCGCCGGCAATGGCAGCGACACGATCGACGGCGGCACTGGCGCCGATTCCATGACCGGCGGTTCGGGCGACGACCACTTCATTCTCTCGGGCGTTTTCGGCAACGACACCATCATCGGATCAGAGACCGGCCAGACACTGGGCGATGTCATCGACGCCAGCGCCCTGACCGGCAATATCACCCTGACCTTCTCGGGCGCCGAGGCGGGAACGCTCGCCTCCGGCGGCTCCACCGCGACCTTCAGCCAGATCGAACGTTTCGTGCTCGGTTCCGGCAATGATACGGTGAACGGCGCAGCCGCCACCCAGTCGATGAACGTCGATGCGGGCGCCGGCAATGACAGCGTCACCGGCGGCACCGCCGCCGATACGCTGACGGGCGGTGCGGGCAACGACACGATCAATGGCGGGGGTGGCGCCGACAACCTGTCAGGTGGTGACGGCGACGATACCTTTACCCTCACCGGTACCTTCGGCAATGACACAATCACGGGCGGCGAGGCGGGCGAAACCACGGGCGATACGCTGAACGCCTCGGGCCTTACCGCCAACGCCACGCTCACCTTCTCGGCCAACGAGACCGGCACATTCGCCGCCGGCGGCTCCACCGCCACATTCAGCCAGATCGAGAACTTCACCCTTGGTTCAGGCAATGACACCGTCAATGGTGCGGCCACGACGAATGGCATCAATATCGACAGCGGCGCCGGCAACGATGTCGTCACCGGCGGCTCGGGTGCCGACACGCTCAACGGTGGCGCCGGGGCCGACAGCCTGACCGGTGGCGCAGGCGACGACACCTTCGTCCTGACCGGTACCTTCGGCAACGACACCATCATCGGCGGGGAAACCGGCGAAACCGGAGGCGATACGATCAATGCCTCCGGCCTGACCGGCAATACGACGTTGACCTTCAGCGGCAACGAGGCAGGGACCCTGTCGAACGGCGGTTCCACCGCGACCTTCAGCCAGGTCGAAAACATCACGCTCGGCTCCGGCAACGACACGATCAACGCCGCGGCCACCACCTCGGGCGTCAATATCGATGCCGGCGGCGGCAATGACGTGATGACCGGCGGCAGCGGCAACGACACGCTGTCCGGCGGGCTCGGCAATGACGTGATCAGCGGCGGGCAAGGGGCCGACAGCCTGCTGGGCGGCGCCGGTTCCGATACGCTGACGGGCGGGCTCGGCAATGACACCATCGACCTTGGCGCGAGCGACGGCGCCAATGACACCGTGGTCCTGACCGCGGGCGGCGGCACCGACACGGTCTTTGCCTTCCTGGCCCCGACCGACAACGGCAACGGCACCTATACCGGCCACGACCTTCTCGACATCAGCGGCCTCACCGACATCAACGGCAATACCGTCAAGGCCTGGGAAGTCGTCGTCACCGACACCAATGGCGACGGCACCGGCGATGCGGTCCTGACCTTCCCGAATGGCGAAGTCATTATTCTTGTGGGCGTGCTGGCATCGCAGGTGGACAGCGTCGCCGAACTGAACGCGCTCGGCATTCCCTGCTTCACCCGCGGCACGCTCATCGCAACACCCGAAGGCGAAAGGCCGATCGAGACCTTGCGGGCCGGCGACCGCGTCATCACGCTCGACCACGGCATCCAGCCGATCCGCTGGGTTGGCATGCGCAGGGTCGCCGCCATCGGCCTCCTCGCCCCGGTCGTGATCCCGGCAGGTGCCCTCGGCAACCACCGCGAGATGAAAGTGTCGCCCCGCCACAGGATGCTGCTGTCAGGGTGGCAAGCGGAACTTCTCTTCGGTGCGCCCGAAGTCCTCGTTGCCGCAAAACACCTGGTCGGCAAGGCCGGCATCCGCAGCGTTTCAGGCGGTGAGGTGGACTATGTCCACATTCTCTTTGACCGGCATGAGGTGATCATCGCCGATGGCGCCCCGAGTGAGAGCTTTCATCCCGGCGATCAGGGACTTGCCTCGCTCGCCCCCGATGCCCGCGATGAGGTGCTCGGCCTCTTTCCCGAACTCGCGGCGCGCAATTTCGCCTTCTACGGCCCTTCCGCCCGCCGCTGCCTTCGCGCGCATGAGACGGCACTTCTCAGCCTCGGCACGGAACCCGCACGCGGCTCCCGCCTCAAGCGCGCCTGACCTGCGCGTCCCTCAGGCCGACTTGAGCCGCGCCTGCCGCAACGGGCAGTCTTTCCAGGCCCGCGCGGCCTGCCCGAAGGCGGTGAAGAGCGGCCGGGAAACCGGGTCGTTGGCGGCGTTCCATTCCGGATGCCACTGCACCGCAAGCGTGAAGCCCGGCGCATCGGCCACATAGATCGCCTCGGGCGTGCCGTCCGGCGCCAGCCCGTCGATGACGATGCCCCGCCCCGGCCGCATGATCCCCTGACCATGCAGCGTGTTCGTCATGACCTCCGGCGCCCCCATCAGCCGGTGAAAGACGCCGCCCTCGGTAAAGCGCACCGCATGACGCAAGGCGAATTTCTCCTCAAGCGTTCCGTCAGGCGGCATCCGGTGGTTCATCCGCCCCGGCAGTTCCCGGATTTCCGGGTGCAGTGTGCCGCCAAGCGCGACGTTCACTTCCTGAAAGCCCCGGCAGACGCCAAGAAAGGGCTGGCCGCGCGCCACGCAGGCCCTGACAAGCGGCAAGGTAATCGCATCGCGGCAGCGGTCGAAGGCCCCATGCGCCTCGGTCGCGGCCTCGCCATATTCCTCGGGATGCACGTTGGGCCGCCCACCGGTCAGGAGGAACCCATCACAAATCTCCAGAAGTTCCTCGACCGAGACGAGCCGCGGATCGGAGGGGATCACGAGCGGCAGGCACCCCGCCACCTCGGCGATCGCATGAGAGGTCATGGTGCCGACCGCGTGAACGGCATAATTGTCGTTCAGCATGTTCATATTGCCGATGATACCGACAACCGCGCGCGTCATGCCTGCCTGTCCCTGGCCCATGTGAAATCCGATGACGCGAGAATAGGCCCAGCCGCGCCGGTGGGAAAGCCCATTGCGCGCACAATGGCCCTGCGCGGCCGCATCTGTCACAATCTCGCGATACCCGGCTGCAACACTCGGCCCTGCCCGGCAGCGATTGTTTCCCGCCGCATCAGGCCTCGGCGACGAGTCCCGCCGCGCGGATGCCCGCCTCGCCGGCGATCGCGTCATTGTCCGACGTATCGCCCGTGACCCCGACCGCGCCAATGACCGCGCCTGACCCGTCGCGGACAAGCAGCCCGCCCGCCACCGGCATCACCTTGCCGCCATAGACCCCGTTCGCAGCGGCCATGAAATAGGCCTGCGTTTCCGCGCGCGCCTGCTGGGCCCGCCCACCGATACCGAGCATCACCGCGCCGTAAGCCTTGGCCTGCGCGATGCCGAACCGCCCCGGCGAAGCACCATCGCTCCGCTCGAAGGCCAGAACATGTCCGCCCGCATCAAGCACGATGACCGACAGGGGCTTCATCCCCGCAGCCTTCCCCGCCTTCAGCGCCTCGGCAATGATGATCCGCGCCGCGTCGATCCCCAGCATGTCCTTCGCCCTTTCATCTTGCTCATAAATACCTCGGGGGAGAAGGGCCGAACGGCCCTTCGGGGGCAGCGCCCCCCCTTTGGCTACCCCGCCGCCTTCACCTCGATCCGCCGTGAATGCAAGACTGGTTCGGTATAGCCCGAGGGCTGCTGGCGTCCCAGAAAAATCAGATCGCAGGCGGCCTGAAATGCGATCCCCTGGAAAGCCGGCGCCATCGTCCGGTAGGCAGGGTCATCGCCATTCTGCCGGTCCACCACGACTGCCATCTTCTTCAGAGCCTCCATCACCTCGGCCTCGCTGACGATGCCGTGATGCAGCCAGTTGGCCACATGCTGGGCCGAAATCCGGCAGGTGGCGCGGTCCTCCATCAGCCCGACATCGTTGATATCGGGCACCTTGGAACATCCGACCCCCTGGTCGATCCAGCGCACGACATAGCCGAGAATGCCCTGGCAGTTGTTCTCCACCTCGCGCCGGCGCTGCGCATCGGTCCATTTCTGGTAGGCCGCGAGCGGAATATCGAGCACCGTGTCGACATAGGCCCGCCGGCCGCCGGCGGCGAGCTTCTTCTGCACCGCGAAGACATCGACCTTGTGATAGTGAAGCGCATGCAGCGTCGCTGCCGTCGGCGATGGCACCCAGGCCGTATTCGCGCCCGCCTTCGGATGTTCGATCTTCTGTTCCAGCATCGCCGCCATCATGTCGGGCATCGCCCACATGCCCTTGCCGATCTGCGCGCGACCCGAGAGCCCGCATTCAAGCCCGATATCGACATTCTGGTTTTCATAGGCGCCGATCCAGGCCTTGCGCTTGATGAAATCCTTGCGGCTGAAGGGACCGGCCTCCATCGAGGTATGGATCTCGTCCCCCGTCCGGTCGAGGAAGCCCGTGTTGATGAAGGCCACTCTGTGTTTTGCCGCGCGGATACATTCTTTCAGGTTGACCGAGGTCCGCCGCTCCTCATCCATGATACCGAGCTTGACCGTGTAGCGTGGCAGCCCCAGCGCCTCCTCAACCATGGAGAATGTCTCATCCGAGAAGGCGACTTCCGCCGGCCCGTGCATCTTGGGCTTGACGACATAGATGGACCCCGCCGTAGAATTGCGGCCGCCCGCGCGCTTCAGGTCATGCATCCCGATGAGCACGGTGATCATCGCATCCATCAGTCCTTCGAAGACCTCCGCGCCATCGGCGTCGAGGATCGCCGGGTTGGTCATCAGATGGCCGACATTGCGCACCCACATGAGGGCCGCGCCCTTCAGCGCCTTGTCGCTGCCGTCAGGCGCGGTAAAGACCCGGTCGCCATTCAGCCGGCGCGCGATCCGCTCGCCCCCCTTTTCCAGAACCGCCTCCAGATCGCCCTGCATCAGGCCAAGCCAGTTGCCATAGGCCAGAACCTTGTCCTCGGCATCGACACAGGCGACCGAATCCTCGCAATCCATGATGACGGTGATGGCGCTTTCAATGCGGATATCGGCGAGCCCCGCCTGATCGCGCGCACCGATGAAATGCGCCCGGTCGAAGACCAGTTCCACATGCAGGCCGTTATTGATGAGGAGAACGGCATCCGGCGCCTTCGGATTGCCGCGATAGCCTGCGAACTTTTCCGGGCTGACAAGCGGATGGTCGTCGACCAGAAGCGCGCCGTCGCGGATGTGATAGCGCCGCACATCGGCATGGCTGGTGCCTGCGATCGGAAAGGCCTCGTCCAGAAACACCCGGGACCGGGCAACAACGCGCGCGCCACGGCCCCTGTCATAGCCGCCCGGTGGCGGCAGCGACCCCATCGCGTCGGTACCGTAGAAGGCGTCATAAAGGCTGCCCCAGCGTGCATTCGCGGCATTGAGCGCATAGCGCGCATTGGTCACCGGCACGACGAGCTGCGGCCCGGGGATGGTCGCCACCTCGGGGTCGATATTGGTCGTGTCGATGGCGAAATCCGGCCCCTCGGGCAGGAGATACCCAATTTCGCGCAGAAATCGGCAATAGGCTTCGTGATCGTGCGGGTGGCCGCGCCGCCCGATATGCCAGGCATCAATTTTGCGCTGCAGATCCTCACGTTCCTGGAGAAGCGCCCGGTTCTTCGGGGTCAGCACCGCCACCAGCCGGGCGAAACCTGCCCAGAAGTCCTTGGCCGCAATGCCGGTTCCCGGCAGCGCTCGCTCTTCCACAAAGGCTGCCAGGGCCGCATCCACCTGCAACCCGTCGCGCAATAGTCTGTTACTCATGACATTCCTTTCGGCACCGGTCGCCGCCTTCATTGCATGCATCGGCATACAGCTACCCAGAGCGCAATAATATTTCAAGCGCAGGCAATCGGTCGCCGGGCGGAAAAACTTAGTCGCATAGCTAAGTTTTTGATTGACCGACTCGCCGGCCGCTGAGATACTTAGCCTTACACCTAAGTTTCTCAGGCGCCATGAACCTCTCCCCCGGCCAGCTCGACATCCTTTTTCAGGCGCTCGGCGACCCTACCCGCCGCGCGATCCTCGAAAGGCTGGCGCGCGGCCCGGCCACGGTAACGGAACTGGCCGCGCCCTTCGACATGGCCCTGCCCTCGCTTCTGGCCCATGTGCGGCGGCTTGAGGACAGCGGCCTTGTTGCGAGCGAGAAAGAAGGGCGCACCCGCACCGTCGAACTGGTGCCCGGCGCCTTCACGCCCGTTCGCTCCTGGCTTGATGAACAACGCGCGGTCTGGGAAGGGCGCCTCGACCGTCTGGACGATTATGTAACACGCCTCATGAAGGACCGCGCCGATGGATCTTGATCCCGAAACTGACCTCAGCTTCACCCGCACGCTTTCCGTGCCACGCAGCCTCGTCTGGGAATGCTGGACCTCGCCCGAGCATATCCCGCATTTTTTCGTCCCCCGCCCACACAAGGTGACGGCCTGCGACATAAACCTGCGTGTCGGCGGCCGGTTCAACACGACATTCGACGTTGACGGCAATGCCATGGAAAATCACGGCGTCTACCTAGAGCTTATACCGAACGAAAAGCTCGTCTTCACGGACGCCTACTCCGAAGGTTGGAAGCCCAAGCCCGACCCGTTCATGACCGCGATCCTGATTCTGGCGGACGCACCGGGCGGCGGTACCACCTATACCGCGATTGCCCGCCATCGCTCCGCCGAGACCCGGAGGTCGCATGAGGAGATGGGCTTTTACGGCGGCTGGGGTACGGTCGTGACCCAGTTGGAGGAATACGCGCAGGGCCTACTGAAATGAGCGCCGATGCCGCCCGCACCATGGTGATCGAACGCATCATCACCGCACCCGTCGCGGCGGTCTGGGCCGCCTGGACCGACCCAAAGGCCCTGCCGGAATGGTGGGGACCGGACGGATTTTCCTGCCGCACGGCCCGGATCGACCTGCGCGATGGCGGCGAATGGGTCTTTGACATGATCGGCCCGGATGGCACGGTCTATCCCAACCACCATCAGGGCATCCGACACCAGCCGATGAGGCGTATCGACTACGCGCTGCTTTGGGGCGAGAACGGGCCGAAACATGCCGATGCCTCTGCCCTCTTTGAAGATTTGGGCGGGCGCACCAAGGTCACGCTCCTCATGACCTTTGTGACGGTTGAGGAATACGAGAACGCCAAAGGTTTCGGTGCCGTCGAACTCGGGATTCAGACGCTTGGCAAGCTCGCCGCCCATATCGGGGCTGCCTGACGGCGGCCCGGTTGCGGCCTGCGGGCGAAGCGCCTAACGTCCGCTCCGAACCGATCCGGAGTGCCCGATGAAAGACGCCGCCCCGCAGCCGACGCTGCTTGCCGAATACCAACCTTACCCCTTCACAATCGCCGAGGTCGGGCTGATCTTCCGCCTTCACCCCGAAAAGACCCGCGTTTCGGCTCGCATCCGCTTTGCCCCCAATCCCGCCCGGCCCGGCCGCCACGATCTGAGGCTCGACGGCGAGAAGATGAAACTTCTCAGCGCCAGCATTGATGGCAAGCCCATCAAGACTGCGATCGACGCCGAGGGGCTGACCGTTGCCGCCACCGACCTGCCCGAAGGCGGCTTCCTTTGGGCAGCGGAGGTCGAAATCGACCCGAAGGCCAACACCGCGCTCGAAGGGCTCTACATGTCCGGCGGCATCTATTGCACCCAGTGCGAGGCCGAAGGCTTCCGCCGCATCACCTATTATCCCGACCGGCCCGATGTCATGGCGCCCTTCAAGGTCAGGATCGAAAGCGACATGCCGGTCCTTCTGTCGAACGGCAACCCCACCGGCGCGGGCGAGGGCTGGGCCGAATGGCACGACCCCTGGCCGAAACCGGCCTATCTCTTCGCACTGGTCGCGGGCAATCTGGTCAACCTGCCGGACAGTTTCACCACCCGCTCCGGCCGGGAAGTGGCGCTCAACATCTGGGTGCGCGAGGGCGATCTCGACCGCTGCGATTTCGCCATGGGGGCGCTGATCCGGTCGATGAAATGGGATGAGGAGGTCTACGGTCGCGAGTATGACTTGGACGTTTTCAACATTGTCGCCGTCGACGACTTCAATATGGGGGCGATGGAAAACAAGGGCTTGAACATTTTCAACTCCAAGCTCGTTCTGGCCTCGGCCGAGACTGCCTCAGACCTCGACTTCGAGCGGGTGGAGGGCGTGATCGCTCATGAATACTTCCACAACTGGACCGGCAACCGCATCACCTGCAGGGACTGGTTCCAGCTTTGCCTGAAAGAAGGGCTGACCGTCTTCCGCGACCAGCAGTTCACCTCCGACATGCGGTCCGCGCCCGTCAAGCGCATCGACGATGTGCTGACGCTCCGCGCCCGCCAGTTCCGCGAGGATATGGGGCCGCTGGCCCATCCCGTGCGGCCTGACAGCTATGTCGAGATCAACAACTTCTACACCGCGACCGTCTACGAAAAGGGCGCCGAGGTCATCGGCATGCTGAAACGTCTCGTCGGCGATGACGGCTATGCCAAGGCGCTCGACCTCTATTTCGACCGCCACGATGGCGAGGCGGCGACCATCGAGGACTGGCTGAAAGTCTTTGAGGATGCGACCGGCCGCGACCTGACCCAGTTCAAGCGCTGGTACACGGATGCGGGCACGCCGCGGCTGACGGTATCGGAGGCCTGGTCCGATGGCGCCTACACGCTGACCTTCATCCAGAAGACGCAGCCGACACCGGGGCAGGACAAGAAGCCGCCCCGCGTCATCCCCATCGCGGTCGGCCTCCTGAACCCCAATGGCGACGAGGTTGTCCCGACCACCGTGCTGGAAATGACCGAGGCCACGCAGAGCTTCCGTTTCGAAGGGCTGGCGGCCCGCCCGGTGCCCTCCATCCTCAGGGGGTTTTCGGCCCCGGTCGTCCTTGACCGCAAGGTGGATGCGGGCGAACGGGCATTTCTCCTCGCCCATGACACCGATCCGTTCAACCGCTGGGAAGCGGGCCGCGCGCTGGCCAAGGATGTGCTGACCTCGATGATCGCGAAGGGGGCGGAACCGTCGGCAAGCTACATCGACGCGCTCGGCGCGCTTTTGTCGGACGACACGCTCGACCCGGCCTTCCGGGCGCTCTGCCTGCGCCTTCCTTCCGCCGACGACATGGCCCAGACCCTGCACGATGCCGGCATCGTACCTGACCCCGAGGCGATTCATGCGGCGACCGAGGCGCTGGCGACAGCCATCGCCCGCAAGCTGCAAAAGCCCCTGACGCAGACCTATGAGGCCATGGCCTCCGATGGCCCCTTTTCGCCTGATGCGGCGTCAGCGGGCCAAAGGGCACTGCGGCTCGCCTGCCTGTCGCTCCTGAACCGGACCGACAATGCCACCCGCGCCGCAGCCCTATTCGCGGCAGCCGGCAACATGACCGAAAGTCAGGGGGCGCTTGCCTGCCTCATCGACAGCGGCCGCGGCGCGCGCGAAATCGCCGCCTTCTACAGCCGCTGGCAGGACAACCGCCTTGTCATCGACAAATGGTTCGCCCTGCAGGTGGCCCATGCCACCCCGGCCGAGGCCGCCGCAACTGCGGCCCGTCTGGCCGAGCATCCCGATTTCGACTGGAAAAACCCCAACCGGTTCCGCGCCCTTCTCGGCGGGCTCGCGGCAAATCACGCGGGCTTCCACCATTTCGGCGGCGCGGCCTACCGTTTCTATGCCGACTGGCTGATCCGGCTCGACCCAGTCAACCCGCAGACAACCGCCCGCATGTCGACAGCCTTTGAAACCTGGCGGCGCTATGACGCTGACCGTCAGGCACTGATCCGGGCGGAACTGGAGCGTATTCTCGCGGTTCCCGGGCTCAGCCGTGACATGACCGAAATGACCGGACGCATCCTCGGCGGCGGATAAGCGCCGGCGCAATCGTTCCGGCCGGCGCGACAATCTACATTTCCGGGCATTTTTGTCCGGCCCGTTGATCACCGCTAACCATGCAATCGGATGCGGCAGCGACCACCGTTTCCACACCCGGGAATGTAAAGGCCCCCGCGCCGTTAACCGTAACCGGGCGCGGCGCGTGCTGCTATGATGGGCATCGGGTAGGAAGTCGTACGGAGTCCTTTTGGGGGAGGGCAACGGTGGTTGCGTATGCGGATGAGTGAGACGTTTGAGTATATTGTGCAGGCGCGCAATCCCGGCACCTATTTCGCCTTGGGTGTTTCGCTGGCTGCCGTCGATTTTATCTGGGTCTATGGCTGGCCGCTCATCGCCGAAGTCGGGGCGGTTGCCTTCATGCTGCTGGTGCTGCACCGGCTGGTGATCAACAAGAAATACGGTTTTCGCATCCTGTCCGATGCGATCGAATGTATCACGCGCAACGCCCGTTCGACCGTGCCGTTCAGCGACATCGCGGGCGCCTCGGTCATCGTGCTGCATGACGGATCGACGCGCAGCTGGCTGAACCTGCGCGGCGGCGGCATCCAGTCGCTGCCGGGCGTGACGCGGGTCGATGCGGACCGTCTGATCCGCGAATTCCGCCGCCGCGGGATATGGGTGTCGCAATCCCCCGTCGCCTGACATCGAAACAGGTCCTCGACAGGGCAGAACCGCCACAGAAAACCGCGCCACGACCTGTTCGCCCCAGCCATTCGTTGACACCGAATGGCGCCCGTGTTTTCCTTTTTCTGCATTGACTTAGCGGAGCTTTTTCATGCCGTTCCTGATTGGTCTTCTGGGTCTCATCGCCGTCGCCTATCTCTGGATGAGCCGGGTCCGTCACGCGGCCGAGATGACCAACGAACTTGCCAACATGGCCGGCGATGTCCTGGCGGCGGCAAGGCGGCTTGGCTTCCGGCGCCGGACCAACATCCATCCCGTGGAGTCGATCGAAGACACCGTCATCGGCATCGGCGCGCTGGCGCAGGCCTTCATCGAACTCGGCGGCCTGCCGACCGAGGAACAACAGAACCGCCTTATCACCTCGCTGCAGGCCCATACCGGAAAGTCGCTGCAGGAGGCGGAGGAAACGCTGATCCTCGGGCGCTGGATCATCGCGCAATGCAACGGGCCCGAACCCGCCATCGACCGGCTGCTGCGGCGCCTGGTCCGGCTTGACCGGACGGGCAGTTTCGAACCCCTGATGGCAGTCCTGAACGATGTCGCGAAAGCCGGCCGCACGGGCGAGATCAGCGACAAGCAGATGGATGCGCTGACCGAAATCGCACGCCAGTACAAGGTGCGCTGAAGCGCCAACGCCTCACGCCGGCCTCGCCGGATTGTGTAATGCGCGGGCCGACCGCCCCGCGGTAGGACAGCGGAAACGCCGGAGATATCGCCATGCGTTCCGCCCTCTTCGCCATCTGCCTTTTCGCCGCCCTGCCCGCCATTGCCCAGGACCGCGCGGGCAACAACACCCCCGGTGACTGGGTCGTGACCCATCAGAAACATTTCGGCCTTTGGGATTCCGTCTGTGACGAACGTGCCGAGGCCGACGCCATGACCCGCCGCTGCTACATTCGATACGTCGATGTCTTCTCGCCCCGCCCCGACTTCGCCGCGCATTTCCTTTTCGTCACGCCCGAGGCGGACGGTGTGCGGATCGAATACGGGTCCGAACCCGGCACCCGGTTTGCCCGTGGCGGCAACCGGATTGAAAGCGACGGTGCCGTGGTCTGGTCCACGGACCGCGCCGCCTGCCTGACGGGCGGGTCCTGCGTCTTCGCGGGGGTGGAGGCGGCGGACCTCTACGCCAGGCTGAAACAGGGCGGCGCATGGCGCTTTGACTTCGCCGACCGCCACGGCCATATCCGGTCGCTGGACTGGAACCTTGCCCCATTCGCGGAAGCGGCCGCGGATTTCGAGGCCGAGGCAGCCGCACGCGGGCTGCGTTGACGGATCAATCGCTGGCCACATCCGGCGTGTGTGCCATCCCCCAGTCGTAAAGCGCATTCATGACCGGACCGAAGGCGCGCCCCTTCTCGGTCAACGCATATTCGGCGCGCGGCGGGTGCTGCGTGTAGACATGGCGCGACAAGAGTCCGGCCTCTTCAAGCCTTTTCAGCCGCGCCGACAGAGTATTCGGCGACAGGCCCAACTCTGCCTGAAAATCCGCAAAGCGCCGTTTTCCCTCAAGAAAAAGCTCCCTGAGGATCAGAAGCGACCATTGGTCGCCAACGATATTCGTGGCCCGAAGGATCGGGCAGTTTTGCCGAGTCACGCGTTTCATGGGCACGAGCATACCAGTCTGATTACGGATTCGGAATTGACTATCGTATATATAGTGACTACGAATTATGAATGAAAGGAGATTCACGATGTTCCAGCTGTTCGTAGAATTCTATGTCCGCGCATTCGCGGTGCTGTTGCCCGCAGGCGCGACCGCCATCGTTGCGGTCCATGCCCTCAGCGCGGGTCTGCCACGACGTACGATCGCGACAACCACTCTTTGCCTCGCCACACTTTTCGCACTCTGGCATGCCGGGGCCGCTGCCATGACAGAGGCCGGATTGATCATGCCCCCGCCCACCCTGATGGATCCGCCCTATGTGATGATGTTCCTCATCGGTGGTGCGGTTCTTCTCTGGGCCCTCGCGCGCCTGACGCAGACAGGCCGCAGCATCACCGATACGATGGGGCAGGACGTTCTGATCGGCGTTCAGAGCTTCCGCGTCATGGGATGGGTCTTTGTGCTTGGCTGGGCGCTTGGCGTCATCCCCTGGCAGTTTGCCCTGCCTGCCGGTCTTGGCGATATCTGGGCCGGGGTTGCAGGGTACCGCGCCATGCGGGCCGTGAACCGGGGCGATCCGGATGCCGACGCGAAGGTCTTCCGCGCCAACATCATCGGCCTTGCCGATTTCGCGGTCGCGGTTTTCACCGGCCTCATCACCTCGCAGGGCTTCCTGCATCTTCTGGCGCAGGACAACCCCAACATCATCAATGCCTGGCCGCTGGGCCTTTTCCCGGCCAGCTTCGTGCCGATCTTCATCGCCTTTCACCTCGTCTCGCTTGGTCGCCTTCGGGCAACACGGCACCTGCCCGCAGCGGCCTGAACAAGTGACACTGGCCCTTGCCGCTTCCGGCCCGCTCCCTTAGAAAGCGGGCCGGACAGCCGAAGGACCATCCCATGCTCGATCTGACCTATGAAGCCCCGAAACCCAAGGTGATTTCCGGCGCGAAGTCGGACTGGGAACTGGTGATCGGCATGGAAATCCACGCGCAGGTGGCCTCCAACGCAAAGCTCTTTTCCGGCGCCTCGACCGAATTCGGGCAGGAACCCAATTCCAATGTCGCATTCGTCGATGCGGCCATGCCCGGGATGCTGCCCGTCATCAACGAATTCTGCGTGGCACAGGCGATGCGGACAGGCCTCGGCCTCAAGGCAGCGATCAACCTGACAAGCGCCTTCGATCGCAAGAACTATTTCTACCCCGACCTGCCGCAGGGCTACCAGATCTCGCAGCTCTACCACCCGATCGTGGGCGAGGGCGAAGTCATCGTCGAAATGGCCCCCGGCGTCGCCCGCCGGGTCCGCATCGAACGCATCCATCTGGAACAGGATGCGGGCAAGTCGATCCACGACATGGACCCGGCGATGTCCTTCGTCGACCTCAACCGCACCGGGGTTGCGCTGATGGAAATCGTCTCGCGCCCCGATATCCGCGGACCCGAGGAAGCGGCGGCCTATGTCCTGAAGCTCCGGCAGATCCTGCGCTACCTCGGCACCTGCGACGGCAACATGCAGAACGGCAACCTCCGCGCCGATGTCAACGTCTCGGTCTGCCGGCCCGGCGACTATGAGAAATACCAGGCAACGCAGGATTTCGGCCACCTCGGCACGCGCTGCGAGATCAAGAACATGAACTCGACCCGCTTCATTCAGGCCGCCATCGACTATGAGGCGCGCCGCCAGATCGCCATCGTCGAGGATGGCGGCAAGGTCACGCAGGAAACCCGGCTTTACGATCCCGACAGGGGCGAGACACGGTCGATGCGGTCGAAGGAAGAGGCGCATGATTACCGCTACTTCCCCTGCCCCGACCTTCTGCCGCTTGAGATCGAGCAGGCCTGGGTCGATGACATCGCCGCCTCCATGCCCGAACTGCCCGATGCCAAGAAGGCGCGCTTCGTGGCCGATTACGGCATGACGGACTACGATGCGGGCGTCCTGACGGCCGAGGTCGAAAACGCCGCCTTCTTCGAGGATGTGGCGCGGGGCCGCGACGGCAAGCAGGCCGCGAACTGGGTGATCAACGAGCTATTCGGGCGCCTCAACAAGGAAGGTCTGACGGTCGACACCTCGCCCGTGACAGCCGAGCAGCTTGGCGGGGTCATCGACCTCATCGGCAAGGGCGAGATTTCGGGCAAGATGGCCAAGGACCTCTTCGAGCTTCTCTGGACGACGGAGGCCGGCGCCGACCCCGCCGATGTGGCCGCAAGGCACGGGATGAAACAGGTCACCGATACCGGCGCCATCGAGGCCGCCGTCGATGCCGTCATTGCCGCCAACCCCGATCAGGTGGAAAAGGCCAAGGCCAACCCCAAGCTCGCCGGCTGGTTCGTCGGGCAGGTCCTGAAAGCCACCGGCGGCAAGGCCAACCCGGCGACGGTCAACCAGCTCGTGGCGGCGAAACTGGGGCTTTGAGCGACCTCGCCGCACGGCCTGCAGCCAGGGCGGCGACTGGCCGCGGTCAGCCGCCCCAACGCTTCATGGTCGCCACTTTGTCCCGCTCACGTCCGGACGACCTCAATCCTCGCACCCACGACACCAAAGCGGCTGGCTTCCGAGGCGGCCAGCCGCTGCCCGGGGGCGCTGGCGCGCTGTTAACCCCGGGCCAGCGAGGCCGACTGTAGAAATTACACCATGCCCCCTGTGGCCCCGGCACCGCGACCGGCGGGTTTCCGTCCGCGATCGTCTGGCCTCCCCACATACGATGGGATAATGTCGGCCGGATGGGTCAGGAAGGTGTGAAGATGCAGCGTTACGAATACAAGGTTCTCCCCGCCCCTGTTCGCGGCGAAAAGGCCAAGGGGGCGAAGACGCCCGCTGACCGCTTCGCCCATGCCCTGACGGTCCTGATGAACGACATGGCCGCAGAGGGTTGGGAATTTCACCGCGCCGATACGCTGCCTGCCGAGGAACGCGCCGGGCTGACCCGCAAGGTGACGGTCTATCAGAACATCCTGACCTTCCGCCGCGCCCTGCCGGCGGCCAAGGCGGAGGTACTGCAACCCACCGAAAGAGCGCCGCGCGCGGCCGAACCCGAGGCCCCGGCCCCGGCCCGCCCCCTGACGGCTGCCGCGCCGGTGCCTGACACCGCGCCCCGGATTTCCATCCGCGACGAGAGCTTTGCACCGACGATCAAGCTCGGCGCCGCGGCCCCACGCCGCGATCTGGAAGCCGCGACGGGCGAGGACGAGGCCACCGGCTCCTGACCCCGGCGGGATGCGCCCAGGGCACGGCCGATTTTCCAAAAGCCCGCCGCATTTTTCCGCCAAGGCCTCTTTCCTGCTCCGAGAAATGCCTTAGACTTGGCCGCCCGAGTCGGAAAGCCAGCAGTCCCGAGGACCTCATGACCCGCAGCGATCCTTTTGGTTTCGATATCTCCGCCGCCTCCGACAAGAAGCGGCGCGCGAAAGGCAAGCGCGGCATGTCCGGCGCTTTCGAGACCTCGACACGGCGCTGCGACAGCGCCGGTTGCACGGAAGCCGGCCAGTACCGCGCCCCGAAATCGCCCGACCAGCTTGACGATTACCTCTGGTTCTGCCGTGACCATATCCGCGAATACAATCTGAAATGGAACTTCTTCCAGGGCCATTCGGAGGAGGAATTCCAGTCCTTCATCGACAAGGACCGCGTCTGGGGCCGGGAAACCAAGCCCTTCGGCAAGCGCGGCACCGAGGACCGGGCCTGGCAGCGGCTGGGTGTGGCCGACCCGATGGAAATACTCGGCGAGAACGCAACCCGCAACCCCGGCCGTGCCGCGACCGGCCGCCGCCTGCCGCCGACCGAGCGCAAGGCGTTGGAGATCCTTGAGGCGAAGGACAGCTGGACCCGGCCGGAGATCCGCAAGCAGTACAAGAGCCTCGTCAAGGATCTGCACCCCGACATGAATGGCGGCAACCGCGACGACGAGGAACGCCTGCAGGAAGTGGTCTGGGCCTGGGACCAGATCAAGGACAGCCGGAACTTCCGCGACTGAGGCCGGACCGGGGGGCGCCGCCCCCCGGGACCCCCCGGGGGTATTTTCGACAACGAAGAAGACGGCAGGAGCCGGTTTTTCCTATTCGTCGTCAAGCGTCTTGAGGAAGGCGACGAGATCAGCCTCCTCCTCCGCCGTCAGCTTCAGATCGCCAAGTTCGTCGGTGTTCATCGTCGCCTCGACCGACGGTGCGGGCCAGCAGTTCCGGGCCAGCGCCTCAGCCTCGGTGGCCAGCGGATCGGCACAGCGCGGCAGCACATCGCGGGTGTTATAGAAATGGACGACCCCTTCGATCGTCTTGAAATAACCGTTATGCATGAAGGCCTTGGCCGTGTCGGGCGTGATCCTCTTGTTGAGGTTGCGGAGCGTCGGCACCTGCTGGGCGCCAAGCACATCTTCAGCGAAGGCGGCATAGACCGGGTCGCTGACAAGGAACCCGCCAAGCCCGGGATCGACATAGTCGGCCCCTTGCGGATTGTCGCGGTTTCTGGGCACGCCGATATTGTCGAAGGTCCAGTCGGTGAAGATCGCCCGTTTCTCCCGCCCCGTCGGCGTCAGCACGTGGCAGGCGGCGCAATTGCCCTTGTCCTCGGCCTCGAAGACGGCGAAGCCCCGCAGTTCCGCCTCTGAAAGCGCGCCTTTTCCGTCGATCCAGGCATCGAAGCGGGAGGAGAAGCGGTTCATCTCGGCCGAGCTTTCGAAGCCGGCGATGGAAATGGCGATCCTGTCGAAGGCCGCGTCGATGCGCCCGGCAAGTTCTTCATCAGCGATGGCGATCGTCGCGTCGGGGTCGCCGCAGAGATCGGTGATTTCCGCCGGTATCTCGACGGCGGCATCCGCACCCCAGACGTCCGTGTAGCTAACGGGATAGGCGGCCGGATCGGCCGGGTTCAGAACCTTGGCCACCACACAGGCCGCATGGGGCAGCGCCATTTCGACAGGGTTCAGGAAAGGGCCCTGCGCCTGATCGGCGGTGGCCGAGCCAAGTTTCTTGCCGGTCGCGCGGCCATCGAGGAAAGCGCCCCCGACAATCGTCACACCATCATCGTCGATATGGTGGAGCACCGGCGAGAAGGCCGCATAGGCCGCGGAGGGCGGTTTGCGGTTGCCGAAACGGCCCTCGACCGAGCCCTGAACCACCGCCCCTTCGGCGCTGAAATGCCCGTGCGGGCTGGAAAACCCCTGATCCGGGTCATGGCAGGAGGCGCAGGCCTGATTGCCGTTCACCGACAGGTTCGTGTCGAAGAAGATGGATTTTCCGAATGTTTCCAAGGCCGAAAGGTCAGCCGCGGCAACCGGGAAAGCAGTCAGGATCAGCGCAGTGGCGCTGCGCAATGTGCGGTACATCAAGGTCCCCTTCACAAATAGTTGATTCTTTTGATTGGAATTAGAATTCATGATAGACTATTTTTGTCAAGAATTTTCGAAAACCTCACAGAACCTGTGCGAAAAAGGGCACCGCAACTGCGGTGCCCTTCCCCTGTTCGCAATCCTAATCTGGTTCAGGCCGGTTTGAAGGTCATGGCCACGCCGTTCATGCAATAGCGCTTGCCGGTCGGTTTCGGCCCGTCATTGAAGACATGACCGAGATGGCCACCGCAGCGGCGGCAGTGAACCTCGGTCCGCCTGCCAAGGATGCCCCAGTCGGCCTTGGTGCCGACGGCATTGGGCAAGGGGTCATAGAAACTCGGCCAGCCGGTGCCGCTGTCATATTTCGTCTTTGACGGATAAAGCGCCAGATCGCAGCCCGCGCAGTGAAAGGTTCCTTCGCGCTTTTCGTCGTTGAGCGGGCTGGTGAAGGGCCGTTCCGTCGCCTCCTCGCGCAGGACGGAGAATTGCGCGGGCGTCAGGAGGCTTCGCCATTCGGCCTCGCTCCGCTCCACCTCGAACCGTTCGGCCGCGCGGGCGCGGTTGCCCCGCCCGCCGGCAAGCATCATGACGACGCCGCCGCCGCCGAGCGCGATGAATGTTCTGCGTGTGGTCATCGGCTATTCCTTCTTGCTGTCGTCCTGCCATGGCCGCCGGTGCGGCAGAGGCCTCAAGATAGTGCCAGTATGACTGAACCGGCAGGAAATGGCGGTAAACTCCGGCCCCGTCACGGTCACAGTTGCGCCACCCGGCTGAAATGTTTTCCGCCCCCGGCACATCACGATCGCGCCCAGCGCCCTTGCACCCCCTTGCGATATGTTCCATCAAAGCCCAGTTGGCGCGCCCTCTGAAAGGGCCCTCAGGATATGGCGGACGGAATGCTGGACCAGATTGCGAAACCGACCGAGGAAATCTCCGTTCGGGAGGTCTTCGGCATTGATACCGAAATGAAGGTGAAGGGCTTTGCCGAGCGTTCCGACCGCGTGCCCGAAATCGACCCGACCTACAAGTTCGACCCCGACACGACCTTGGCGATCCTCGCGGGCTTTGCCTATAACCGCCGGGTGATGATCCAGGGCTATCACGGCACCGGCAAGTCGACCCATATCGAACAGGTCGCGGCGCATCTGAACTGGCCCTGCGTGCGGGTGAACCTCGACAGCCATATCAGCCGGATCGACCTCATTGGCAAGGATGCGATCAAGCTCCGCGACGGCAAACAGGTGACCGAGTTCCACGAAGGCATCCTGCCCTGGGCGCTCAGGAATCCCGTCGCCATCGTCTTCGACGAATACGACGCGGGACGGGCGGACGTCATGTTTGTGATCCAGCGGGTCTTGGAGCATGACGGCAAGCTGACGCTGCTTGACCAGAACGAGATCATCACGCCCCACCCGTCCTTCCGCCTCTTCGCGACCTCGAACACCGTTGGCCTTGGCGACACCACGGGTCTCTACCATGGTGTCCAGCAAATCAACCAGGCGCAGATGGACCGCTGGAGCCTTGTGGCTACGCTGAACTACCTTTCCCACGACGCGGAAACCGCGATCGTGTTGGCGAAGAACCCGCATTACAACACGGAGAAGGGCCGCAAGCAGATCGGCCAGATGGTGACGGTCGCCGACCTGACGCGCACGGCCTTCATGAATGGCGATCTTTCCACCGTCATGTCGCCCCGGACCGTCATCAACTGGGCCCAGAACGCCGAGATTTTCCGCAACCTCGGCTATGCGTTCCGCCTCACCTTCCTCAACAAATGTGATGAGCTGGAGCGGCAGACCGTCGCCGAATTCTACCAGCGCTGCTTTGACGAGGAACTGCCGGAAAGCGCGGCCTCGCAGTCCATCCGCTGATCCGTAGGATGGGCAATATTGCCCATCCTACATTATTAATCGGCCGTTAGGTTTGTTGGCGCAGCCTGACCGCCATGACAAACTACCGCCGTGTCCGCATTCCGGGCGCTACATATTTCTTTACGCTATGCGTCGAAGACCGTGGCAGTACCGTTCTGACCGACAATATCGACGTTCTGCGCGACGCTTATCGCCGGACTATTGCCGAACTGCCGGTGACCTGCCCCGCGATGGTCGTTCTTCCGGACCATCTTCACGCGATCTGGACCGAACCCGAAGGATGCGTCCGCTATTCTGAAAGGTGGCGGCGTCTGAAGGCGCGGTTCAGCCATGCTCTTTGCGATGATTTTCGGCCATGTACCAGCAAGCTAGGCAAACGTGAACGCGGCCTCTGGCAGCGCCGCTTCTGGGAACATGCGGTTCGAAACGAAGCGGAATTCATCGCGGCGATGGCGTATTGCTACAACAATCCTGTGAAACACGGCCTTGTCGCAAAGCCTGACGAATGGCCATATTCGAGCTTCGCCCGTAGGATGGGCGATATCGCCCATCCTACGCCTGCCGCGGCCGCCAAGACTGCGTTGTGACGACCTATCGCCCGAAGTCAGCTACCCGAAAGTCGGCATCTCGCCTTGGGGCGCAATGACGAAGAACGTCCCGGACACATCAACGCCCCGCGAATCCGTTCAGCGGGGCGTTGATGGCCTTACCCTGCGGCACGGGTCCGGGCGCGTCTCAGCCCCGGCACTCGGGATGCTCGATCAGGTCGCGCGGATCGTCGCAGCTGGAACCGCCCGGAACGCGCGGCTTGCGGCGCTTTTCGATGATCTGGTCCGCATCTTCCGCCTGAAATAGGCCGCCCTTGCCCATCGTGGACGAAAACGCCGGCGCTGCGCTGATCGCGAATGCGGCGACGAGCACGGTCGAGATGAGTTTTGTCATGGCTTTGTCCTTCCTGTCTGAAACGTTGATCACTCATCAACGGGCAGATCAGGCCATGGAAAGCGGCTGGGGCAAATCGACCCTGGTCGGGCGAAATGGCCGCTGGAAATGGGCCAATAGTCGCTGTTGGATAGGGACCATGGTCGGATACGACTGGTGGCCGGTAGCCACCGGCGGGCCATGAGATCAGGTTCCGGCAAGCAGGGGCCCAACCCTCGCAGCCGACACACCGGCGCCCGCCGCTCATAAGAAATCGCTCTTTCCTCATGGGTCCGGTCAGTGCATAACCCGGCCATGACCCAACGCTCCGACAACCCCGCCGATCCGTTCAAGAAGGCGCTCGCCGAGGCCACGAAGACCATGGCCGACGACCCCGATCTGACGGTCACCTATTCGGTCGACCCGCCGGGGCTGGCGGGCGAGACGATGCGCCTGCCGCAGGTCTCGCGACGGATGCTGCGCGATGAGGTGCTGATCGCGCGCGGCACGGCGGATGCCTTCGCGTTGCGCCTGCGCCATCACAACCCCAAGGTCGCGCAGAAATACGCGCCGACCGGCCAGATGGCCCGCGACCTCTACGAGGCGATGGAAACCGCGCGGTGCGAGGCCGTGGGTGCCCGCGACATGCCGGGCACGCTCGGCAATATCGACGCCAAGATCGGGCATGAAGCCGAACGCCGCGGCTATGCCCAGATTCGCGCCGCCCAGGATGCGCCCCTTGCCCAGGCGGCGGGCTATCTCGTCCGCCATCTCGCCACCGGCCGGACCCTGCCCGGCGGCGCCCAGAACGTCATGGACCTCTGGCGGCCCTTCATCGAGGAACAGGCGGGCGGCACGCTCGAAAACCTCGATGCCACGCTTGCCGATCAGGCCGCCTTCGCGCGTCTTGCCCGCCAGATCATCCGCGATCTCGGCTATGGCGACCAGCTTGGCGATGACCCGGACATGGAGGACGAAAGCGAAGGCGACGCCGAAACCTCCGAGGACGATCAGGAAAGCCCCGACAGCCAGCAGGGCGACGACGATTCCGAAGATGCCGAGGCCAGCCCCGAGCAGAGCCAGGACGATCAGGACGACCAGAGCCAGGCCGAGGTCTCCATGGACGAACTGGCCGACATGGAGGACGGCGAAGAGGCGGAAATGCCCGAGGGCGAGGCCCCGCTGGAGCCGCCGCCCCCCGCCCCCCATTCCGAGGCCGACCCGAACTATTCCGTCTATACCACGGATTTCGATGAGGAAATCAAGGCCGAGGAGCTTGCCGAACCGGCCGAGCTGGAACGGCTTCGCGCCTATCTCGACCAGCAGCTCGACCCGCTGAAAGGCGCCGTCTCGCGGCTGGCCAACAAGCTTCAGCGCCGCCTGCAGGCGCAGCAGAACCGGTCATGGGAATTCGACCGGGAAGAAGGCATTCTCGATGCCGGCCGTCTCGCCCGGGTCGTCGCCAACCCGACGACGCCATTGAGCTTCAAGGTCGAGAAGGACACCGAGTTCCGCGATACCTGCGTGACCCTTCTCATCGACAATTCGGGCTCCATGCGGGGCAGGCCGATTTCCATCGCCGCCATCTGCGCCGATGTTCTGGCCCGCACGCTTGAGCGCTGCCAGGTGAAGGTGGAAATCCTCGGCTTCACCACCCGCGCCTGGAAGGGCGGACAGGCGCGCGAACGCTGGCTGGCGGCGGGCCGGCCGCAGCAGCCGGGGCGCCTCAACGACCTCCGCCACATCATCTACAAGGGCGCCGACGCGCCCTGGCGACGGGTACGCGCCAATCTTGGTCTGATGATGAAGGAAGGGCTTCTGAAGGAAAACATCGACGGCGAGGCGCTGGAATGGGCGCACCGGCGGATGATCGGCCGCCCCGAACAGCGCAAGATCCTGATGGTGATTTCCGACGGGGCGCCGGTGGACGACTCAACTTTGTCCGTCAACCCCGCGAATTACCTCGAAAAACACCTCCGCGATGTGATCGCCATGGTGGAAAAGCGCAAGATCGTGGAACTGATCGCCATCGGCATCGGCCATGACGTGACCCGCTATTACCAGCGCGCCGTGACCATCACCGACGTCGAACAGCTTGCCGGCGCGATGACCGAACAACTGGCGAGCCTTTTTGACAGCGACCCCCGCGCCCGGGCGCGGGTCATGGGGATGCGGAAGGCGGGGTGACAGGTGACCTCCTGACCGGCCACGGTCAACACCGCGTCAACGATCCCGTCTGCCCCCTGCCACCGCTTGCCCTCCGTTCCTCTCTGCGGCTAGCTTGGCCCGATGCCGCCCGCTACGGCGCGGGGCCAGTTGAGGGATAAGATGTTCCAGACATTCGAAACGACCGCCCGCCCCGACCTGGGTGCCGCCCGCCTTGCCGACCTTCGCAGGGCGCTTGCCCGGGCCGGGTATGATGGCGTGATCGTCCCCCGCGCTGATGCGCATCAGGGTGAATATGTCGCCCCCGCCGATCAGCGGCTCGCCTGGCTTACCGGCTTCACCGGTTCCGCCGGGTTCTGCCTTGTCCTGCCCGCGATCGCCGGTGTCTTCATCGACGGGCGCTACCGCACGCAGGTGAAAAGCCAGGTCGATCTGGCGCAGTTCACCCCGGTACCCTGGCCCGAATCCAAGCCCGGCGACTGGCTGAGGACGCAGTTGCCGGGCGGCGGCCGGATCGCCTTCGATCCCTGGCTCCACACGGCCAAGGAAGTAGAGGAGATTGAAACCGCACTGGAAGGAAGCGGCATAAGCCTTTCGCCTGAAAGCAATTTCATCGACCCGATCTGGCCTGACCGGCCCGCGCCCCCGCTTGGCCCTGTCCGCATTCACCCGCTCGACTTCGCCGGCGAAAGCTCCGCCGCCAAGCGCGCGCGCCTCGCCGCTGAACTGACTGCCGCCGGGCAAAACGCGGCCGTTCTGACCCTGCCCGATTCCATTTCCTGGCTTCTCAACATCCGAGGCAGCGATATCGAACGCAATCCGGTCGTGCAGGCCTTCGCCATTCTCCACGGCACCGGCCACCTGACGCTGTTCATCGCGGCCGAAAAGCTTTCCGACGAGGTGCGCGCCCATCTTGGACCCGAAATCACGATCCGCCCGCCTTCGGCCTTCGCCCCGGCGCTCCGGACGCTGAAGGGGCCCGTCCGGGTCGACCGCGCCACGGCCCCCTGGCAGGTCGCAGCAGAGCTCCGCGATGCCGGGGTGGCAGTGGTCTGGGGGGCCGACCCCTGCCTCCTGCCGAAGGCGCGCAAGAACGCGACCGAGGTTGCGGGCATGGTGGAGGCCCATCTCAGGGACGGTGCGGCAATGGTCGAATTCCTTGCCTGGCTCGATGCCGAAGCGCCCAAAGGGACGCTGACGGAAATCGCCGCCGTCAAGGCACTGGAAGGCTTCCGCCGCGCGACCAATGCGCTGCAGGAAATCAGCTTTGAGACGATCTGCGGCAGCGGCCCCAACGGCGCCATCATGCATTACCGCGTCAGCCGCGACACCGACCGGCCGCTTGCCCAAGGCGAAATCGTGGTGATCGATTCCGGCGGCCAGTATCTCGACGGGACGACCGACATTACCCGTACCGTCGCCATCGGCCCCGTCGATCCTGAGGCGCGGTCGGCCTTCACCCGCGTCCTTCAGGGCATGATCGCGATTTCTCGCCTGCGCTGGCCGACGGGTGTTGCGGGCGCCCATCTCGACAGCATCGCGCGCTACAACCTCTGGCTTGCCGGCCAGGACTTCGACCATGGGACAGGTCATGGCGTTGGCGCCTACCTTTCCGTGCACGAAGGGCCGCAGCGCCTTTCCCGCATGGGCGACGTGCCATTTGAGGCGGGCATGATCCTGTCCAACGAACCCGGCTATTACCGCGAAGGCGCCTTCGGCATCCGCATCGAAAACCTTGTACTGGTGGAGGACGCGCCGCCCCTGCCCGGTGGCGACGATCACCGCAAGATGCTGCAGTTCCGCACCCTCACCTTCGCACCCATCGACCGGCGACTCATCGACACTGCCCTTCTGACGGGGCCGGAACGCGACTGGCTGAACCGCTACCATGCCGAGGTCCGCGACCTCATCGGCCCGCGCGTCTCCTCTGGTGCTTTGGACTGGCTGACGAAGGCGACAGCGCCCCTCTAGCGCTCAACTGTGTTCTTCGGCGGCAGTATCGGCCAGTGCCTTGGCATAGGCGCGCAGCGCATCCGTCTGAAAGACCGCGCCGAGCAATTTCGGCGCGCCTTCGCTGCCGCCCTGCCCGACAATCGGCACGAAATCCGCGCCCGTCCGTTCGAAGAGCCGCAGGGCGGTTTCAAGTTTCTGGTGTTCGCCAAGAACCGTCCCTTCTGCCATCATTTCCCGGCATCTGGCCTCGGGCGCGCCCCGGGTCGCGCCAAGAGGTCGCAGGATTGTCGCCAGCCGGATCGTCTCGGCCAGATAGGCCTGCGGCCCCGCCGCCAGATGTACGCCACGCCGTTCCAACTGGGTGAGGAAGAAGGACCGGTCGACCAGATGCGAGGCAATCGCCGTCGACAGTGACACCGCCGTCATCACGGCAAGCCCCGTCTGCCAGTCGCCGGTCAACTCAAAGACGATGAGGATCGTCGAAATCGGCGCACCGAGCACGGCCGCCGCCACCGCACCCATGCCGGCGAGCGCATAGACCGTCTCGGCCCCGGACACGTCGGGCAGTATCCCGGTCGCGATCAGGCCGAAGGCGAGCCCGGTCAGCGACCCGACAACAAGCGCGGGCGAAAACATGCCACCCCCCATGCGCCCGCCCATCGTGACCGCCACCGCGACCACCTTGACGATGGCAAAAAGGATCGCTGTCGCGAGCCCGATCCTGCCTGTCAGCGCCGCCGATGTCGTCTCATAACCGACCCCGATGATATGGGGAAAGCCAATGGCCATGACGCCCAGAACCGCGCCTGCCAGCGTCGGGCGCAGCCAGCGGGGCAGCCCTGTGGTCCGCTGGATGTAGTTGCCGAAATCTTCGGCCAGGATGACCGCGCGCATCAGCGCCACCGCCACGAGGCCCGACACGAGGCCAAGGATCATGAAGGCCGGCAGTTCCACGTAAAAGGCCAGCCCGCCCTCCTCGGGCAGCATGAATTCCGTCACCCCGCCGAATTCCAGCCGGTTGATGACCGTGCCGGCAACCGCAGCGATGGCGATGGGCGCGAAGGCATGAACGGCGAAATGCCTCAGCACGACCTCCAGCGCAAAAATCGCCCCGGCGATGGGTGCATTGAAGCTCGCCGAAACCGCGCCAGCGACCGCGCAGCCGAGCAGATCGCGCCCGGTCACGCCGCTGGCCGCGATCCGGTTCGACACCCAGGTCGACAGGACCGCCGCCAGATGCACCACCGGCCCCTCGCGCCCTGACGACCCGCCCGTCCCGAGCGTGATGAGCGAGGCCGCGGCCGAGGCGAGCCCCGCCCTCCGTTCCACACGGCCCTCGTTCAGGGCCGCGCCCTCGATCACATCGGCGACCGCCCGCACCCGCCCGTCCGGCGTGAACCGGTCGAGGATCAGCCCCACGGTCAGCCCGCCGCCGATCGGGATGATGAGCACCCACCACCAGGGCAGCCCCCCCGCCACGGAGGCGAGCATCATGTCATCGGTGCCGTAAAGGGCGGTCTGCAGCGCCGCGATGCCCTTGCGGAAGAAAAGCGCGGCGAACCCGGCCGCAATCCCGATGCCAAGCGCGATAAGCCAGAACTGCACCTGCGTCGGCCCGCGCCGGCGTATGACCGTCAGCGCCTCTGCCGCTGCGGCCCGTGCGGCGGCCGCCCGCGCCCGTGCAATTCCTGTTGCCGTCGGTTCCCGCATCCGGCACTTTTCCACGAGCCTTCCAAACCGTCGGGGACCGATCCGGGGGCCGCCCGCAGGCCCCTTGCCCCCCGCGCCCGATCCCGAGGACAAAGATGCCCCACGTCGCAGCGCTTGCCGAACTTCAGTCCCTCTTAGGCGATCGGCTGAGCCGGTCCAAGTCCGATCGTGACCTGCACGGGCAAAGCGAGGCATGGTTCGCGCCCGCCCCGCCCGAGGCTGTCGCCTATCCCGAGACAACGGACGAGGTTGCCCGCATCGTCAGGATCTGCGCCCGGGCCGGCTGCCCCGTCACCGCCTGGGGCACGGGCACCTCGCTCGAAGGCCATGCGCTTGCCCTCTCTGGCGGGATCAGCCTCGACATGACCCGGATGAACCGCGTTCTCGACATCCGCGCAGAGGATATGCTGGCCGTCGTCCAGCCCGGCGTCACGCGCGAGGCGCTGAATGCCGAATTGCGCGCCACCGGCCTCATGTTCCCGGTCGATCCCGGCGCGAATGCCTCGCTTGGCGGCATGGCGGCCACCCGCGCCTCCGGTACGACCGCGCTGCGCTACGGCACCATGCGCGACAACGTGATGGCGCTGGAGGTGGTGCTGGCGGATGGGCGGGTGATCCGCACCGGATCGGGCGCGCGCAAGTCTTCGGCGGGCTATGACCTGACGGGCCTTTTTGTCGGTTCAGAAGGGACGCTCGGCATCATGACCGAACTGACGCTGAGGCTCCATGGCCAGCCCGAGGCGATTTCCGCCGCCGTCTGCGCCTTCGACGATTTCGAGGCCGCCGTCCAGACCGTGATGGCCACGATCCAGATGGGCATTCCCATGGCCCGGATCGAATTCGTCGATGAAACCGTGGCCGCGATCTTCAACAAGGCCAATGGCACGAGCCTGCCGGAAAAGCCGCATCTGATGATCGAGTTCCACGGGTCCGAAACCTCTGCCGCCGAGGATGCGAGGCGCTTTGGCGAGGTCGTGGCCGACATGGGCGGCGCGCATTTCGACTGGGCGATAACGTCCGAAGACCGCAACCGCCTGTGGAAGATGCGCCATGCCGCCTATCCGGCCTGCATCGCTTTCCGCCCCGGTGCCATGGGGCTTGTCACCGATATCTGCGTGCCGATCTCTCGCCTGGCCGAGGCCGTGGCCGAAACCCGCGCCGATATTGCCGATGCGGGCATACCGGGGCCGATCCTCGGCCATGTCGGCGACGGCAATTTCCATTCGATCCTGCTGATCGAGCGTGGCAACGCGGAAGAGCTGAAAACGGCAAAGGCGCTTGCCCGGCGCATGGCCGAACGCGCCATCGCGATGGGCGGCACGATGACGGGTGAACATGGGGTGGGGGTGGGAAAGAAGGACCTTATGCCTCTCGAACATGGCGAGGCCTGGGATGTGATGGCGCGGATCAAGCGGGCGCTCGACCCCGACAACATCCTCAACCCCGGCAAGATCGTCGCTGTCCCGCAATAGCCCGGCCTGACAACGCGGTGCGCGGGGCAGGCCCCGCGCCGGTCATTCCTCTCGCGGCTTTCGCTTGCCGCGCAGGCCGCTCAGGCCGGCCCGTCATTGCCTGAGCGTCCGCGCCAGCGGAAAGCGAGGCGAAGGATGCGGCCCGGAGGGCCTCCGCCGGAACACTTAGCCCCGAAGAAGCGCCCTTGCGGCGTCGCGCGCCGCGTCCGTCACCTCTTCACCGGCCAGCATCCGCGCCAGTTCCCCCACCCGGGCCTCCTCACCAAGCGGCACGACGGTGGAAACTGTCCGCTCGCCCTCGACCCGCTTTTCGACCCGCCAATGATAGGCGCCCCGCGCCGCGACCTGCGGACTATGGGTGACGACGAGGATCTGCGCCGTCTCGGCCAGCCGCGCCAGCCGCCGGCCGACCGCATCCGCCGTCGCGCCGCCAACGCCCCTGTCGATCTCGTCAAAGATCATCGTCACCGCCTCGCCGCCCCGGGCCAGGCAGACCTTCAGCGCCAGAAGAAAACGCGACAACTCGCCGCCCGATGCGATGCGGTTCAGGGGCCCGGCCGGCGCGCCGGGATTGGTCGCGACCGTGAAGGCCACCGCATCGCGCCCCTCCGGCCCCGGCTCGCCCCCCGTGATCTCTGTCGAAAAATGCGCGCGCTCCAGCTTCAGCGGCGCCAGCTCCGCCGCAATCGCGCTGTCCAGCCGTGCCGCCGCTGCCTGTCGGGCGCCGCTCAGCGCCGCCGCCGCCGTCTCGTAACCGGCCTCGGCCGCACGCAGCCTGTCCCTGAGGTTACGAATTTCACCGGCACCGCCGTCGAGCGCGGCAAGCTTTTCCCGCAGGTCAGCGGCGAAGTCCCCAAGCTCGTCGGCTGGAACGCCATGCTTGCGCGCCAGCGCGCGAATGGCGAATAGCCGTTCTTCCGTCCGCTCCAATTCGCCCGGATCGAAGCGCAATTCGTCAAGGCACCGCTCCACCCCCGATGCCGCCTCGCCAAGTTCCGTCATCGCCCGGCCGAGCGCGGCGATCGGCTCGTCAAGCCGGCCCTCCGCCTGCCCCGCCACCCGGTCGAGCCATCGCCCGGCATCCGCCAGCGCCGCCTCCGCACCCTCCGGCCCCAGCAGCTGCAGCGCCCGGGCGATATCGTCGCGAATGCGCGCACCCGCCTGCATGGCCCGCCGCGCGCTGTCGAGCAGGGCCTCCTCGCCGGGTTCTGGGTTCAGCCGGTCCAGCTCCTCGACCGCATGGCGCAGATAAGCCTCTTCCGCCTGCATCTCGGCAATCGCCGCTTCGGCCCCGGCCAGCGTCTTCGCGGCCGCCGACCGCTCGGCCCAGGCCGCCCGCACCGGCGCCACATCAAGCCCGCCGAACGCGTCAAGCATCTGGCGGTGGCCGCGCGGGTTCAACAACCCCCGGTCGTCATGCTGGCCATGAAGTTCCACCAGCGCCTCCGACAAGGCCCTCAGCACCTCGCCCGAGGCCCGGCGGTCGTTGACCCAGGCGGTCTTGCGGCCATCGGCGCCGTTCACCCGCCTCAGGATCAATTCATCGGCCGCGCCGAAACCTGCCTCCTCCAGCAGGGCGCGGGCGGCGTGACCCTCCGGCAGATCGAAAACCGCCGTCACCTCACCCTCCGCCGCCCCGGCGCGCACCAGATCGGCCCGTCCGCGCCAGCCGAGCACGAAGCCGAGGCAATCGAGCAGGATCGACTTGCCCGCCCCGGTTTCGCCGGTCAGCACGTTCAGGCCGGGCTGGAAGGTCAGCTCCAGCCGCTCGATGATCAGCATGTCCCGGATGTCCAGGGAGCGCAGCATCGGATCAACCCGTCAGGCGGGGCCTCACCCCGCCGCCCTCGTCACAGCCATTCGCCCTTGATGACCTGCCGGTAGACGCGGGCGAGCCAGCTGTCGCCCTTGGCCTCCGGGACGAGCCCCCGCCTGGTCAGCAGGCGGTAGCTGTCCTGATACCATTCGGTCGACTGGAAGTTATGGCCGAGAATGGCGCCGGCCGTCTGCGCCTCGTCCGTGATGCCAAGCGACAGATAGGCCTCCACCAGCCGGTGCAGCGCCTCCGGCGTGTGGCTCGTGGTCTGGAACTGTTCCACCACCACGCGGAACCGGTTGATCGCCGCGCTGAAATGCCCGTGCTTGAGGTAATAGCGCCCGATCTCCATCTCCTTCGCCGCAAGATGGTCGAAGGCAAGGTCGAATTTCAGGATCGAGGATTTGGCATATTCGCTGTCGGGATATTCCTCGATCACGGCGCGCAGGGCCTGCAGCGCCTGGAAGGTCAGGCCCTGATCGCGGCCGACCTCGTCGATCTGGTCGTAATAGCTGAGCGCGAGCAGGTACTTGGCATAGGCCGCATCTTCCTCGGCCGGATAGGTGTCGATATAGCGCTGCGCCGTGGCGCGGCTGTTTTCGTAATCGCGGTCCTTGTGATAGCCGAAGGCCTGCATGATCAGCGCGCGCTTGGCCCATTCCGAATAGGGGTAGAGCCGCTCGACCTCGCCGAAATAGCGCACGGCCTCCTTGGCCTTGCGGCTGTTTTCCAGCTCGAACTCGCCGCGCTTGTAGATGTCTTCGGCGCTGAGCGATTCCAGCGGCACCTCGCGATTGCCGCCGCCGCAGGCCGCCAGCGTCGCGATCAGCACGAGGCTGCCGACAAGATTTGCCGCGTTTCTGCCCCGACCCATGACCCGCCTACCTCGATATTGCTCTGCGTTTTTCCGCCCGGACGGTCGAAAACCTGCGCTCTGTCGCAAACGTCCTAGCACAGAAAAATCCGGGGCGCAAAATGCCTTTCGCCGCTTTTTCGGGTGCTGCGACCGGTGCGCCGCGCAACGTGATGCACGGGTGAAATGGCCGGGCCGACCGGGCTCAGGCGACGGCAGGAATATCGGCGCGGCGCACGCCCACGCCCGGCAGATTGCGGCGCTGCTCGGCGTTGCACTCGGTGATGCGGTAGGCCTCGGGCCGCGCGAAAAGCGCCCGCAGCAGCTGGTTCGTCATCGCATGGCCCGCCCGCTCGCCGCGATAGCGGCCGAGGATCGGCGCACCGGCCAGCGCCAGATCGCCAAGCGCATCGAGCATCTTGTGGCGCACCGCCTCATCGGCCCGGCGCAGCCCGCCTGGGCTCAGGATACGGTCGCCCTCGACCACCACGGCATTGTCATAGGTTCCGCCAAGGGCCAGCCCGTCCGCCCGCATCGCTTCCACATCCGACTGCCTGCAGAAGGTGCGGCAATCGCTGAGTTCGCGCACGAAGGTCCCATTGGCCATCGACAGCCGCTTTTCCTGCCGGCCGATCGCGGCATCGGTGAAGTCGATCGTGAAGGCGATTTCCAGCGCTCCGGCCGGTTCCAGCCGTGCCACCGCATCGCCAGCGCGAACCTCCACGGGTTCCAGAATCTCGATGCAGCGCAAGGGAGCGTCGAGTTCGCGCACACCACGCGCCATGATCCCCGCGACAAAGGGCGCGGCCGATCCGTCAAGGATCGGCACCTCGGGCCCGTCGATTTCGACGAGCACATTGTGGATGCCGCAGCCGACAAGGGCCGCCATGATATGTTCGATGGTCGAAACCGTGACACCGGCAGCATTGCCGATCACGGTACAAAGCCGCGCGGTCGTCACCGCATCCCAGCTTGCCGCGATCATCGCGTCGCGCCCGGCAATATCCGTGCGGCGGAACCAGATCCCGTATTCGGCCGACGCGGGCTGCAACGTCATCCGCGCGGGTCTGCCGCTATGCAGTCCCACGCCCGTGAAAGTTACCGCCGATCTGATCGTTGTCTGCACGTCTGGCTCCGGAATTCGCCCTTCCGGCCTGCGCTGGAAAGGTAACGATCAGGTAACGATGACGGCTTTGGACCTCAACTCACTCTTTGCAACGGTTTGTAACAATGGCGGCGCGCCTGGGCAGGACTTCGCCAATCGCACAAAATCTGCAGCGTAAAGGGTTGTTATCTAACGAAAAAGGGCCGGCGCATGCCAGCCCTCCTTCAGAAAATGTGACCCGGTGTCAGTTTGCCTGACGGCGCAGGAAGGCCGGAATTTCCACCCGCTCATGTTCGGGATCGGCACTGGCGTCATCGTCGTAATGGGCCTGAACCTGCGGTTTCTGGCGGATGGCCGGGGCCACACGCTCCACCGGCTCAGCACCATGGCCGGTCATCCGGTTCAAGAGCGAGTTGATGCCGAACCGCGGTTTTTCCGGCAGGCGCTGCATCGGCGCATTGGCCTGCGGACGCTGGGCCGGCTGGCCCTGCATGGTCCTTGCGGCCTGGCCCGGCGCGCGATTGACAGCGGCCTGAAGGCGCGCCAGCGCCTCGGGCGAAGGTGTCCCGGGCGCGCGCGGACGCGGTGCCACATATTGGGCAGCCTCTGCTTCCACATGCAGGTTCTCTGCGGCGGCGGGCTGCGGCCGGTAGGCCGGGGCCGGCAGATCGTCGCTGTCCTGCGGCGCATCGAAAAGCGTCCGTTCCGACACCGGCGCGGCGGCCGGCTGCGGCGCGGGTTCGGCGCGGGTGCTGGCGAAGGCCGGCTGCGCCTCGCGCTGCGGTTCGACGGCCGGTGTCACCGGCGCTGCGGCGCGCGGCTCGACCGGCTGGGCGGCAACCGTCGCCGCAGGTGCCAGAGGTTCGGCCATGCGGCGCCGCGGCGTCGGAATATCGACCTCGGCCTGGATCGCGTCGATGCCGGTCGCCACGACCGAAACACGCATCACACCGTTCATCGCCTCGTCGAGCGTGGAACCGACGATGATGTTCGCGTCCGGGTCCACTTCCTCGCGGATACGGTTCGCGGCTTCGTCCAATTCGAACAGCGTCAGGTCGTGACCGCCGGTGATGTTGATCAGAACGCCCTTCGCGCCCTTCAGGCTGATCTCGTCCAGAAGCGGGTTGGCAATGGCCTTTTCGGCCGCCTGAACCGCGCGGTCCTCGCCCGAGGCCTCGCCCGTGCCCATCATCGCCTTGCCCATCTCGTCCATCACCGCGCGGACATCGGCGAAGTCGAGGTTGATGAGACCCGGACGAACCATCAGATCGGTCACACCCTTGACGCCCTGGTAAAGCACGTCATCGGCCAGCGCGAAGGCTTCGGTAAAGGTGGTCTTTTCGTTGGCCAGACGGAACAGGTTCTGGTTCGGGATGATGATCAGCGTATCGACGACTTTCTGGAGCGCCTCGATGCCCTCATCGGCCTGACGCATCCGTTTCGCGCCCTCGAACTGGAAGGGTTTGGTCACGACACCGACGGTCAGAACGCCAAGCTCCCGCGCGGCCTGCGCGATGATCGGGGCAGCGCCGGTGCCGGTGCCACCGCCCATCCCGGCGGTGATGAAGCACATATGCGCGCCGGCCAGATGGTCAACGATCTCCTCGATCGTTTCCTCGGCGGCCGCGGCGCCGACGGAAGGACGCGCCCCCGCGCCCAGCCCCTCAGTCACCTTCACACCCATCTGGATGCGGGCCTTAGAATGGCTTTGCTGCAATGCCTGCGCGTCGGTGTTCGCCACCACGAACTCCACGCCCTCAAGCTCTTTCTCGATCATGTTGTTGACGGCATTGCCGCCTGCGCCACCCACCCCGAAAACCGTAATTCTTGGCTTCAGGTCCTCGCGCTCGTTCACCATCAAATTCAAAGTCATTTTTGTCCGCCTGTTTTCCCGACCTGAGCCGACCGGATTTTTACATTCCCCTGATTTTAGTTGCAGATTTCCCCGAGGTCACGAGAAAAACGCTTTTTTGCCACAAAATCTGGGGCCCGCGATTTACGGTTCAGCGGTATTTCGCCGACGTCTCAGCATCTTGTGGTTACCAGTTGTCTTTAAACCATTTTGCCGCTCTGCGCAACGATCGGGCCGGGTATCTTTCCGCCGGAATCTCGAAATCCCACCACTCGTCCTGCGGGTGCGCGGCGAAAAGACAGAGACCGACGGTTGAAGAGAAGGCGGCCCCCGTCGCCGCCTGCGGCAGGCCCTGAACGCGCAGCGGCCGGCCGAATCGGACGTTCTGGCCGAGGATTCGCGCCGCCAGACCGTCCAGTCCCGGAATCTGGCTCGCACCGCCCGTCAGCACGATCTGCTGGCTCGGCAGATGTTCGAACCCGGCGGCATCGAGAATGGCGCGCACCTCCTCCAGAATTTCTTCCACCCTGGGCCGCATGATGCCGATCAGCTCGGTCCGGCTGACCTTCCGCCTGTCCTTCTCCCAGTCACCGCAATTTGTCCCGATCTCGATCATCTCGCGGTCGTCCATGCCGGTGGCATGAACCCCGCCATAGAAGGTCTTGATCCGCTCGGCCGTGGCCTGCGACACGCTCAGCCCCTTGGCGATATCGCCGGTGACATGGTCGCCGCCCAGCCGCACCGCCTCGGCAAAAATCATGTGCTTCTTGATGAAGATCGAAATGCCCGTCGCGCCGCCGCCCATGTCGATACAGGCCGCGCCCAGTTCCTGCTCGTCCTCCACAAGGCTCGCGATTCCCGCGACATAGGCCGATGACGCGATCCCCGCGATTTCCAGATCGCAGCGCTTGATGCAGTAAAGCAGGTTCTGCACCGCCACCGTGTCGATGGTCAGAAGATGCATGTCCGCCGACAGCCGGTTGCCGACATGGCCGCGCGGGTCGCCAAGCCCCGACCGGTGGTCGAGCGCAAAGTTCACCGGCTGCGCGTGCAGCACCTCGCGCCCCTCGCCGAAGTCGGGCACATCGCAGGCCGCCAGCACCCGCGCCACGTCCGCCTCGCCCACCTGCCCGTCGGCCAGCTGGATCTCGCCGGCGAGCCCGTAGCTCCGTGGCCGCGCACCCGCAAAACAGGCGATGACATGATCGACCCGCGTCTGCGCCATCTTCTGTGCGGCCTGCACCGCGGTGCGGATCGCGCGCTCCGTCTCCTGCATCGCGTCGATTTCGCCAAAGCGCACACCCCGCGACCGCGTCGTCGCCGCGCCGATGACCCGGAACTGCGCCTGCCCAGCCAGGGAGCCGAGCCCATCCCCGCGATCCTCGTTGAGGTTGTCGAAGCGAAGGACGAGGCAGGCGATCTTCGACGATCCCACATCCAGAACCGCGATCACCCCGCGCTGCATGGCGGCGCGACGCATGTTCCGCATGGCCCGCTGGGACTGGTAAAGGTCGGTCATTGCGTCTGCACCCCGGTCTCGCTTCCGTTGATCGTGTTGAACTCGGCCGTCCGCCCGCCAAGAATGCGCAGCGTCGGACGCTGGTCGTTGCGCATGTCGACCGAGGCGATATCGCGCCCCAGCACATCCTCGGCCTGATCGAGTGCGATCAGCCGTTCAACCGCTGTCACCGCGTCGTCCTCCGGCAGAAGGATGCGCTGATTGCGATCAAGCACCATGTCCCAGCGCCGCTCGCCCATCCGGACCAGTCCGCGCAGGCGGTGATGGATCGGCTCGGCGGCGCGGAAGATCGCCAGCGCCTCGTCGACATGGGCATCCGCCCCCTCGCCCGCGATCACCGGCAGATCGGCGCGCGCGCTCCGGTCCAGAAGCGTCGCCACCCGGTGCCCGTAAATGTCGAGCATCTGCAAGCCGGCCGCGTTCCGCCACAGGATAGCCGGCTGGCGTTCCCGCACCGTCACCTGCAGGATACCGCCGGGACGTATATGCAGGTCCGCGTTTTCCACTGCGTCGATCTGCTCGATCGAGGCGCGCAGCGCTTCGAGGTCGAGCACGAAGGACGACGCGGGCAGATCGACCGGCAGCATGTCCCGCACGGCCCGCGCCACCGGCTCGGACGCGCCGTCGATTGCCATCAGACTCACCATGAATTCCGGCCGCTCCTCGATTTCACGGCGAAGATCGGCAAGCCCCGCGACCAGCGCCGCCCGGTTGCCGCTATCGGCGAGATACCCGCCCACCAGCGCCGTCACCAAAAGCACCGGCAGCCCCACGCGCAACCCCCTGCGGAACATCGGCGTCAGCCAGAGCCGGTCCACCCGGTAGGCCAGCCGCGACGGCGCCGGGTCGCGGCGCGGCGGCAGGGGCCGGTCGAACCGCCCCTCGGGCGCTCTCAGCGGCTGCATGAGGCATCCTCCACGATCCAGGCGCAAAGGGCGGGGAAAGTCATGCCCTCCGCCGCCGCCTGTTCGGGGGCGAGCGAGGTGGGCGTCATCCCCGGCTGCGTGTTGATCTCCAGGAGCACCAGCCCCGCGACGCCCCGGCTGTCATCCCAGCGGAAATCGCAGCGGCTGAGGCCGCGGCACCCGACCGCCCGATGCGCGGTCTCCGCGACCGACAGGCAGGCAGCCGCCACATCGGCGGGGATGTCCGCCGGGCAGACATGACGCGACCCGCCCGCATCGTATTTGGCATGGTAGTCGTACCAGCCAGTGGTGATGATCTCGGTCACGCACATCGCCCGCCCGCCCAGAACCGCGACCGTCAGCTCGCGCCCCGGCACATATTCCTCCACGATCACGGCCTCGGGCATCTCGGGGCCGAAACGCGGCGGGGTATTGGCGTCCCTGGTGACGATATAGACCCCGACGGAGGAACCTTCGCCGTTCGGCTTCGCCACATAGGGCGGCGGCATCAGATGCCGCGCCATCACCTCGTCGCGATGGGCGGTCAGGCTCTTGGCCACCGGCAGCCCGGCGGCGCGGAAGACCTCCTTGGCGCGGGTCTTGTTCATCGCGAGCGCCGAGGCCAGAACGCCGGAATGGGTGTAGGGCAGGCCCAGCCATTCCAGCATCCCCTGAACGCAGCCATCCTCGCCCCAGCGGCCATGGAGCGCGTTGAAACAGACATCGGGCCTGATCGCGGCAAGGCGCGCGGCAAGGTCGCGGCCGGCATCGACCTCGACCACCTCAAATCCCGCCTCCCGCAGGGCGTCGGCGCATTCGCGCCCGCTTGACATCGAGACTTCCCGCTCCGCGGAAAGCCCTCCCATCAGTACCGCCACTTTGGGGGCTGCCCTGCTCGACATACCCGCCACTTGTGCCTTGTCCGGGCCGTTTGCGGCCCTGTTCTCGCCTTGTCGGGGCCATTCGGCCCCTTCTTGCTGCCTCGTCGCGGAGCCTTTTGCGGCCCCGTCATCCTTGCCGGTCAGGAACCGGCCTCTGCCGCCGGTTCGCCGACGCGCATGATTTCCCATTCTAGCGTCAAACCACTGTGCAGGAAAACCCTTTTTCTGACTTCCTCGCCCAGCCCTTCCAGATCGGCGGCAGTTGCGCCGCCGGCATTGATCAGGAAGTTCGGATGTTTTTCGCTCATCTGGGCGCCGCCACGCCGCGCACCGCGCATCCCCGCCGCGTCGATCAGCTTCCAGGCCTTCAGGTCATGCACGTCGTCGGCCCGCCCGGTGGAGGAAAACCCCGCCGGATTGCGGAAGGTGGAGCCGGCAGACCGGTCCTTGACCGGCTGGGTCGCATCGCGTTTGGCCAACTGGTCGTCCATCCGTGCCGCCAGTTCCGCCGGATCGGCCAGGGGCCCCTCGAACACCGCCTCGGTGACGATGGCCCCCTCGGGCAATGACGACGAACGATAAGCAAAACCCATGTCACCCTTCGTGACCGTCAGGACGGTTCCGTCCCGCATCACCACCGTCGCCTGAACGAAATGATCGGCGGTGTAGGACCCGTAGCAGCCCGCATTCATCCGGACCGCCCCGCCGATGGCGCCGGGAATGGTCCGCAGGAAGGTCAGGTCCACCCCCGCCTCGGCCGCCTTGCGCGCCACATGCGCGTCGAGCGCCGCCGCCCCCGCTGTCACCCTGTTGCCATCGACGGCAATCCCGTTGAACCCGCGCCCGAGCCGGATGACCACACCCCGGATACCGCCATCGCGAACAATGAGGTTGGAGCCGACGCCCATCGGAAAGACCGGCACTTCCGACGGTAGGGCCGCAAGGAATGCGGTAAGGTCGTCGAGGTCCACAGGCTGAAAAAGCCACTCCGCCGGCCCGCCCACGCGCAGCCAGGTCAGATCGGCCAGGGGCCGGTCATGGGTCAGGGCACCCCGGGGCGTGGGAAGGGTCACGGTCATGAGGTGACGGTTAATCCGGCGGGGCGACAGGGGCAAGCCTCTCCCGGGGAAAGCCAAATTGAAACCACGTTTCCACATCAACCAGACGCTACCAAAGCGCACCTCCCTCCCCTCGTGGGGGGAGGGGATGAAGTGGGGGGCAAACCATTGATGCCACGACGCTGAGATGAAGCCGGGCAGTACCCCAAGACAAACACACGGTCCCCGATCATCCCCGGCACCTCACCCCCACTTCGCCCGGGCGACCAGCCCGGGCGGCATGACCCTTGGGGCGGGGCGCATGGCCGTACCGATCAGAATAGGGTCAGGAGATGCGGCCCCATAAAGCGCCCAAACCCCACTACGCGCCGCGCCCACTCCAGGGTCGCGCACCGCCCTGTGGTGACCGGGATCAGTCCTTGAACGCTTCTTTCGCAATCTTCAACGCGTCTGCCAACTTCTTGTTTCCGAAAATGGCGATGCCCGCGGCAACGACCCAAGGTGTCGTGATCCCGATCATCGGCGGCATAGTCGCAGTCGCCCCGACCAGTCCCAGACGACAGACAGAGTCGACAGTTCTTCTGCATTTGCGCGCGGCCATTCCTTGAAGGTCCGAACGTAAAGCCTCGACAGCTTTTCCGCCTTCTCAGCATCGCTTGCGCTCATCTTGGCCTTTTCGGGCACAAGTGCCTTCAATGCCTCCACACTTTGATAAAGGGTGGACGTTGCTGATCTGCCGCTTTGCCTCCGCTGCATCCTCATCATCGCGGTAGTTCCGTCCCCTGCAGCCTTTCGACCTCCAGAGAAATGAGCCCAAGAATAGCGTCGAAAGTCGGCGGAAGCTCAGCACGATGGGCGACGAGCGCGCTTCACCCGCGCAACATCAGCGTCTCCCGCAGAGTGCGCCCAATACCTGCTCCACTCCGGGCATATCCTTGGGCGGGCCTTCAATTCAAGGTCGACTTGCGCGATTTCTTCAGCCGCCGCGCCCGGCCCGGCCTGCAAATGTCCGATTCGATCAGGGCGACATCGCGTTGCAAATCCCAGGGAACCTGACGACCGGACAGGACGCCATCCACCACCGGGTCCAGAAGGCCCAGTGCTCTGACGCGGCGTCGGTCCAGATCGCGCGCATCTTCGCGTCCGCGTCTTGGAACCAATCCGGCGGAGGCGTGGACCAAAGCGGTTCCGCAAACGGATCGCCGCCTTCGTCGACGATGCTGGTATCGTTCCCGAGTTGGTCCCAAATTGTGGCGGCGGCGCGGGCGGCGGCGAGGCTGGCGCGGGTGGCGACGGAGGCGCGGGCGGCGAGGGTGGCGGCGGCGAGGGTGGCGGCGTCGGAGGCGCGGGCGGAGGCGCGGGCGGCGCGGGCGGCGGCGTCGGAGGCGCGGGCGGAGGCGCGGGTGGCGGCGGCGAGGGTGGCGAGGGCGGCAGCCATGACCGGAGGGGTTGGCATTTTAGCCGCAACCCCTCCGGTCAAATTGACGCGCAGGATCGGCGATGCTGTCAAGTCAAGTCTTCGTGCCCACCCGCTGCCCATTTCCCGGCCAAAGAGTGGCATGACCCGGCAAGCGGTACGCTGGGCGATGACGGCAGATATCTCTCGCGGTCGCCCCTCCAGCCACCACTCCAGACTCTCCCGATCCCTGATCTCGCTCGCCGTCACCATGCCCCGGACCCTGCCGCAAACCCGGCCATCGGGCAAGCAGCAGCGTGTCCCTCATGTAACTACAGAAAAACGACGCGCAACCTACGCCCATCCTACGGACCGAACACGCCCGAACGGACTCTACCGCACCGTCTTCCGCCGCAGCCAGCGCCAGAGATAGATGAGCGGCCAGCGCAGGACCGAGGCGCCGGCGGCCAGCACCAGAAGCCCGACCCAGGGGCCGTTCTGATAGGTCACCCAGCCGAGGATCGGGATGCCGAGTGCGATCAGCACATAGGCCGCGCGCCAGTGATGATCGCGCGAGGGCAGCATCGCCGTCACCGTCGCGACAATGGCCCAAAGACAGGCGAGAACCAGCGATAATGTCATTGCCCTGCACCTCCTCCGGTGACGCCACTGCGCCGCAGGTCCGTCAGAAAACACTCTGAATTCAAACCGTTACCGAAACACCCCTCGCCACCGGCGAGGGTAGCAAGCGTCATCCGCCTCAGCCTGCGAGCCGCGCGGGCAGCGCGTTGGCCCAGGCCGAAATCGTCCCCGCCCCGAGGCAGACGACAATATCGCCGGACCGCGCCTCGGCCCGCACGAAAGCGGCGAGATCGGCCTCCTCCCCGATGGCATGGGCATGGCGATGGCCATGCGCGACGAGCCCCGCGACCAGATCGTCGCGGCTCGCACCCGGGATGGGATCTTCGCCCGCCGCATAGACCTCGGCGATGGCGACCGCGTCAGCTTCATTGAAACAGGTACAGAAGTCCTCGAAAAGACTGGATAATCTCGTGTAGCGATGCGGCTGATGAACGGCAATCACCCGCGCCTCGGGCCGCCCCGCCACCGCCTGCCGCGCCGCTTTCAGAACCGCCGCGATCTCCACCGGGTGATGCCCGTAATCGTCGATGAGGGTGACACCGCCCAGAACCTCGCCCACCCTGGTGAAGCGCCGGTTGACGCCACCGAACCCGGCCAGCGCGGCGCGGATTTCATCGCGTTTCATGCCCAGATGCCGCGCCACCGCCACCGCCGACAACGCGTTCGAGACGTTGTGATCGCCGGGCATCGGCAGGGTGCAACCCTCTATCACCACGCCCTCGCCCTCGCCCTGCAGCGCGATGTCGAAATGCGCCGCGCCGCCCTCATAACGCAGGTTCACCGCGCGCACATCGGCCTGCGCGTTGAACCCGAAGGTAATGACCCGCCGGTCCGTGACCCGGCCCACAAGCGTCTGCACCTCCGGATGATCGGTGCAGCAGATCGCGACCCCGTAGAAGGGAATGTTCGACACGAAGTCGTAAAACCCCTGCCGCAGCGCGTCGAAACTGCCCCAGTGCTCCATATGCTCGGGGTCGATATTGGTGACGATGGCGATGGTCGCGGGCAGGCGGTTGAAGCTGCCGTCGCTTTCATCGGCCTCCACCACCATCCATTCGCCCGCCCCCGCGCGCGCGTTCGAGCCATAGGCATGGATGATGCCGCCATTGATCACGGTCGGATCGAACCCGCCCTTGTCCATCAGCGCCGCGACCATCGTCGTCGTCGTCGTCTTGCCATGGGTGCCAGCAATGGCGATGTTGGACCTGAGCCGCATCAGTTCGGCCAGCATCTCGGCCCGGCGCACCACCGGCAGGCCGCGCCGGCGCGCCTCCTCCAGTTCCGGGTTGCCCTTCTTGATGGCAGAGGAAATCACCACGACCGCCGCCTCGCCGATGTTCTCGGCGCGCTGCCCTTCGAAGAACTCCGCGCCCAGGCGGACAAGCCGCTCCGTGATCTTGGAGGCCTTCGCGTCAGAGCCCTGGACCCGGTAGCCAAGCGTCATCAGAACCTCGGCAATGCCCGACATGCCGATGCCGCCGATGCCGACGAAGTGAATGGGGCCAAGCTCTCCGGGTAGTTTCGTCGCGGCGTTCATCTTTTCTCTTTCGCGTAAAGGTCTTCGACGACGGCCACCAGACGCTCCGTCGCATCGGGGATGCCGTGGGCAAGGGCGGCATGGGCCATCCGCCGCGCGGCATCGGGGTTTTCCAGAACCGCCGCCACATGCCGCGCCAGCGTTTCCGCGTCAAGGCGCGATTCCGGGATCAGGATCGCTGCCTCGGCGTCAACGAGGCCCCGGGCATTGGCCGTCTGTTCATCGCGGATCGCGGCGGCAAGCGGCACGAGGATCGAGGGCCGCCCGATCACCGAAATATCGGCGACAGAGGACGCGCCCGAACGGCTGATCACCAGCTGCGCTTCCGACAGGCGGCGGGGAATGTCAGTGAAAAAGGGCATCACCTCGGCCTTGATGCCGGCCCCGGCATAGGCCGCCGTGACGCGGGCCACATCCTCCTCGCGGGCCTGATGGGCCACGCGAAGGTGCTTGCGCAAGGCATCCGGCAGCTCGGCAATCGCCTCCGGCACCACATCCGACAGGATCCGCGCGCCCTGGCTGCCGCCGATGACGACGACGCTCATCGGATAGTCGCCGGGCGGTATGTAGGGGGCGGCCGCGCGTTCCAGAACCGCGGCCCGCACGGGGTTGCCGGTATGGATCACGGCGACCCCGCCCGGCACCTCGGTCGGCCAGGTGCCGCAGGCGACGGCCTGGATGCGGGCGCGCGTGGCGAAGAACTGATTGACCCGGCCCAGTACCCCGTTCTGTTCGTGGACCATCCTGGGCAAGCGCAGGATCTTCGCCGCCGCCAGGGCCGGAATGGATGGATAGCCGCCGAAACCGATCACGAGCGCTGGCTTGTCCTTCAACATCGCCAGCATCGCTCGGAAAACTCCCGCGCCGATCCGGAAGGGGACCGCCGCCTTGGCGGCCGCCCCGCCGCGCGCGAAGGTTGCCGATGGCACGACCTCGACCGTCACCCCGTGCGGAAAGCCGCTGGTATAGCGCGCACCCCGCGCATCGGTCGACAGCTTGATCCGCCAGCCGCGCGCGATCATCGCCTCGGCCAGCGCCTGTGCGGGAAACATGTGCCCGCCGGTGCCGCCCGCCGCAATCAGAAGAAGCGGCGCCTGCGCCATCACGGTCCCCGCTTGATCAGGAAATCACCGATCCGGCCCTGCGGCCGCGCGCGGGTAAAGGCCAGAAGCATACCAACCGCGATGCCGCTGGCGATGACGGATGACCCGCCATAGCTGACGAAAGGCAGCGTCATGCCCTTGGCCGGCAGCAGCCGCACGGCCACCGCCATATTGATCAGCGCCTGCACCCCGAAGGCGCAGGCCAGCCCGGTTCCAGCCAGCCGGATGAAGGGATCGCGTTCCTTCATCAGGCGGAACAGCGACCGCACCGTGATCGCGGCATAAAGGGCGATGATCGCCACGACGAGGATCAGCCCGTATTCCTCTGCCGCGACCGCGATGATGAAGTCTGTATGGGCATCGGGCAGCGACCACTTTACGGTGCCCTCGCCGACACCGACACCGAAGAAGCCGCCTTCCTGAATGGCATTTGTCGCATAGCCGATCTGGGTGCGAGGATCGACATCGGCCGACAGGAACCCGTCGATCCGGCGGGCAAAGTGTTCCGACATGTCATAGGCGGTGACGCCGGCCACGGCGACGAGCCCGCCGATGAAGGTCAAGAGAAAGAAGGGCGCTCCGGCCACGAAATACATCACGCCCCAGGCGAAAAAGACGAGGCACGCCTGCCCGAAATCCGGCTGAAAGGCGAGGAAAGTCACGATGATGACGGCAATCACGAAAGAGTAGAGCCGCCCCGGCGGGCCATTGATTTCCTGCGCGGCCGCCATCAGCCAGGCCGACATGATCACGAAGCCCGGCTTGAGGAACTCCGATGGCTGAAAGCTGGCGAAGCCAAGCGAATACCAGCGCACGGCGCCCTTGCCGAAATCGGTCCCGAGGACCGGCAGCAGGATCAGCGCCACGAAGGCCCCGAGAAAGCCCAAGACACCCAGCCTGCGCACGAGATCGGGCGACATCATCGACAGCAAGAGCATGGTCACCAGCGCGACCGCGCCAAAGAACGCCTGCCGGCTCACATAGTAGAACGGCGCAAGCCCGTTCTTTTCAGCCAGGGGCACGGAGGCCGCAAGCCCGAGGAGCAACCCGATCCCGAAGAGGACCAGAACCGCGCTCAACGACCATTTGTCGATTGTCCGCCACCAGCGCGGAAGTACAGGCTCGCCTGCCCTCACGGGCATGGTGCCATAGACCATCTCAGTCATCGGATACCGCTCTCACTGCCTCGTTTGCCCGGATTGACCCCGGGTCTCGCGGCAAAGTGTAACGAAGAACGCACGAGGATTCCAGCGAAAGAAGGCGCGGGTGTCGTTCCTGTCGCAGTCCGGCGCGGAAATGGCTCGACGCGGCTCGTCCGGGCCGGTAGCGCTGTCAATAGGATGGTGCGGCCAAACGGGGAGAAGGCGCAATGCGGCTTACTATGCGCGAACTCCTTATGGCGCTTGCCGTGCCGCTCATCTGGGGGATGGGCTTCGTCTTTGCCAAGGCCGCCATCGGGCATTTTCCACCCATCCTGCTGATGGCCCTGCGGTTCACGCTGACGGCACTCGCCACCGTCTGGTTCGCGCCCCTGCCCCGCACCCACTTCTGGCCGCTCTTCTGGATCGCCATTGTCGCGGCGGCTATCCAGTACAGCCTGACTTTCAGCGGCCTGAAACATCTCGATGCGGGCATGGCCGCCCTGATTGTCCAACTGGAAGTACCATTCCTTGTCCTTCTCGGCGCGCTGATCCTGAAGGAGAGGCCGACGATGCGGAAATGGCTGGGCATCGCGGTCGCCTTCGCCGGGGTCGCGCTGATCGCCGGGCAGGTTGAATTCCGCGGCGAATGGGTCGCCGTCTTCATGGTCATTGCCGGGGCCTTCACCTGGGCGCTCGGCCAGGTCTTCATCCGCCGGCTGAAGGACATAACCGGTGCCACGGTGACAGCCTGGATCGCCGTTTTCGCCGCCCTGCAACTTTTCGTCATGTCGGCGATTTTCGAGACCGGCCAGAAAGAGGCGATACTGGCGGCCGGATGGGTGGTCTGGGGCGCGGTTGCCTATCTCGGGCTGGTGATGACGGCGCTGGGGTATTTCCTCTGGAACACGTTGATCCGCGCCCATGACGTCGGCCGTGTCGCGCCTTTCCTTCTGCTGCTGCCGGTCTGTTCGGTCGCGGGCGGCGCGGTCTTCTTGGGCGAGGTGCTGACGCCCGGTCGGCTGGTCGGCGGCGCCGTCGTCATCGCCGGCGTCGCACTCATCACGCTGGAACGGCGAAGGGCACCGGTCGTAACACCGAAAACCTGACAACCGCTTTCTTCCGCCGCTTGATCATCAAAGCGCCAGTCAGGCGAGCGCCGCTTCGCGCCGTCGCAGGCTGTCTTCGGGCCAATAGTCGCTCCGCCGGTAGTATTCCGGCACCGCCGGCAAACCCTCGGGCAGGACATACCAGGGCAGCTTGGTCGAGGTGAATATGTGGATATCGGGCGGGCACTGCCCCGGCGCATCGAGCGTGCCGACCCGCATGAAGGAAAACTTTCGCCCCGCCCCGGCATAGTGCGACCACAGCGCGATCCGGCAGTCCGGGCAGCGCAGGAAAACCTGCCCCTGACCCGAAGCGGAGGGCACCGCGACCTCTTCCACCTCGCCCGTCAACAGGACGAGCCTGTCCGCCTCGATCAGTGCGTTCAGCGCATGGGGCCCGCCGGTTTCGCGCTGGCACCAGGTACAATGGCAGGCATGGGTAAATAGCGGCCTGTCGGTCATCCGGTAGCGAACCTTGCCGCAGACACAACCGCCATCGAACATTCGCAGCCCTCCCTGTCGGGTCCTATCCCGCCGTGCCGATGATCGACGCGACCCGGGTGGCGAAATCTTCGCCGCGTTTCTCGAAATTCGGGTATTGGTCGAAACTCGCCGCCGCCGGCGCCAGAAGCACGGTGTCGCCCGGTTCCGCCTCGGCCGCCGCGCTGGCCACGGCGCGGTCCATGGTTTCGCAGATCTCATAAGGCGTCTCGCCCAGTTCCAGCGCGAAATCGCGCGCCGAATGACCGATCAGATAGGCTTTCGCGACCGACCCGAGATAGGGCCTGAGCGATGCGATCCCGCCTTCCTTGCCCAAGCCGCCGGCGATCCAGCGGATACGGTCGAAGGCCTGCAACGCCTTGGCGGCACTGTCGGCATTGGTGGCCTTGCTGTCGTTGACAAAGCGGAGCCCGTTCTTGACCCCGACAAGTTGCGACCGGTGCGGCAATCCCTCGAAGCTCTGGAACCCGCGTTCGATATCCTTCGGCGCGACACCGATGGTGCGCAGCGCAGCATAGGCGGCGCAGGCATTCTGATGGTTATGGGCGCCGGGCAAGCCCGGGACACCGCGCAGGTCGATCGAGGCGACCTGCCGGCCCTTGCGCCATTCGGCCAGAAACCCCTTGCGGGCAAAAACCGACCAGGCGGCGCTATCGAGCTTCTGGCCGGAAGAAATGGTAATCACCCGATCATCGCCGTTGCCCTGCGACATCTGGTTGGCCAGAAACCGCCCCTCCGCCTCGTCGACGCCGATCACGGCGCGGTCGGGTCCGCCTTCCGCAAAAAGCCGTCGTTTGGCCGCGAAATACCCGCCAAGCCCGCCGTGACGGTCCAGATGGTCCGGCGTCAGGTTGGTGAGGATCGCGATGTCGGGCGTCAGCGCCCGCGCAAGCTCGGTCTGATAAGAGCTGAGTTCCAGCACCACCACCTCGCCGTCCGTTGCCGGGTCGAGGTCGAGCACGCCCCGGCCGATATTCCCGGCCATCTGCGTCGGACGGCCGACTACTTGCAGCAGATGATGGATCAGTGCCGTCGTCGTCGATTTCCCGTTCGACCCGGTCACGGCGATCACCTTTGGGGTGACATCCATCCGGTCCCATTCCGCCGTCGCCCAGGACCGGAAGAAAAGCCCGATGTCATTGTCGATAGGCACGCCCGCAGCCATCGCGCGGACGATGAGCTTGTTCGGCGTCGGGTAAAGATGCGGGATACCGGGTGAGACAATCAGCGCGGCCACATCCTGCCAGGCATCCGCGCGCGTCAGATCGGTCAGCGCAAACCCCTCCGCCTCGGCCTTCGCCCGCGCTTCGGCGCTGTCGTCCCAGAGAAGCGGCTCCGCATCGCCGCCGGCAAGCGCTCGCGCCGCGGCCAGCCCTGACCGGCCGAGGCCCAGCACCGCCACCCTTCGCCCCTTGTAACCCTGTACCGGAATCATCGTCCTGCCGACCCTGCCATTTCATGCCGCAGAATGACCGCAGCCGCCGACCCCTGCAAGCACCGGCTTGCCCCGACGCAGCCCCACGTGCCGGCCCTGCGACGGCGTGGACGCTTTCCGGGACCGGCCGGAATTGCTATCTTCACCGGGTTCGGGTTGCCCCGACTCACGGATGGGGTGCCAATGAATCTGGACCGGGAAATGGAAAGCGAGGAAGTCCTTCGCGTCAAACTGGAGGTTCTGCGCCGCCAGCACAGGGATCTCGACGAGGCGATCCATGCGCTCGAAAGTTCCGGGCGGAGCGACCAGCTGACGCTGAGACGGCTGAAGAAGCAGAAACTCGGCCTGAAGGACCAGATCGCCCGGATCGAGGATATTCTGACACCCGACATCATTGCCTGAGAACGAACGACCGTCGGTCCCGCGCCGAACCCCGCCTCTTGCCCCCGTCTGCCCCCCGGCTATAGTGCGCGCCTCACCGGGTCCTGCAGGAAAGGGCAGCCGATGGATGTGAAAGTCGGCATCATCATGGGGTCGCAATCGGACTGGGCCACGATGGCCGAGGCGGCCGCCGTGCTCGATGAACTCGGCGTCGCGTACGAGGCGCGGATTGTCTCGGCCCACCGCACGCCGGACCGGCTCTGGCAATATGGCAAGACCGCTGTCGAACGCGGCCTCAAGGTGATCATCGCGGGCGCGGGTGGCGCGGCGCATCTGCCGGGCATGATGGCCTCGAAAACGCGCCTGCCCGTCATCGGGGTGCCGGTGCAGACCAAGGCACTTGGCGGGATCGACAGTCTCTATTCCATCGTCCAGATGCCCAAGGGCTATCCGGTTGCAACGATGGCCATCGGCGCCGCCGGTGCGGCCAACGGTGCGCTGCTGGCCGCCGCGATCCTTGCGCTTGGGGACGACGATCTGGCACGCCGCCTCGACCGCTGGCGCGCAAATCTTTCCGCCTCGATCCCTGACGAGCCAACCAATGACTGAACCGCTTCGCGCCGGGGCCACAATCGGTATCCTTGGCGGCGGTCAGCTCGGCCGAATGCTGTCGGTTGCCGCCGCCCGGCTGGGCTACCGGACCCATATCTATGAACCCGCCGCCAATCCGCCCGCCGGCGATGTTGCCCATGCCACGACGACCGCCGCCTACGAGGATGAGGCCGCACTTGCCGCCTTTGCCGCATCCGTCGACATCGTCACATACGAGTTCGAAAACGTTCCGACACGCGCGCTCGACCTGATCGAGGCGCGCTGCCCGATCCATCCCAATCGCCGCGCGCTCGCCATCAGTCAGGACCGGATCGCGGAGAAGGATTTCCTGACCGGCCTCGGCCTCAGGACCGCACCCTATGCGGGGGTCACGAATGCCACTGAACTGGCCGCCGCAATGGAAATCGTCGGCACACCCGCGATCTTGAAAACCACGCGCCTTGGTTATGACGGCAAGGGGCAGGCGCGGATCATGACGCCGGGCGATGCCCCAGCGGCCCTTGCCGCCATGGCGGGCGCCCCCGCCGTTCTTGAAGGTTTCGTTGATTTCAGCCGCGAGGTTTCCGTGATCGCGGCCCGCAACGCCAAGGGCGATGTCGCGGCCTATGATCCCGGCGAAAACGTGCACCGGAACGGTATCCTTCACACAACGACCGTGCCTGCAAGCCTGACGGCCGGCGAACGGACAGATGCGGTCCTTCTGGCTGCGCGCATTCTCAATGCGCTCGACTATGTCGGCGTCCTTGGGGTTGAGCTTTTCGTCACGTCTGGCGGGCTGATCGTCAACGAAATCGCCCCGCGGGTCCACAACTCCGGCCACTGGACGCAGAACGGCTGCGCCGTCGACCAGTTCGAGCAGCATATCCGGGCAATCACCGGCTGGCCGCTTGGCGATGGGTCGCGGCATGCGGATGTGACGATGGAAAACCTGATCGGCGATGACATCGCCCGCATCCCCGCCCTGGCGATGGAAAAGGCGACGGCGATCCATCTTTACGGCAAGGCCGAGGCGCGTCCCGGCCGCAAGATGGGCCATGTGAACCGGATCACCAGCTAGATCGTCCCGCCGCCATCCATCGTTATGGCCGCCTGCAAAGCCTCGGCGCTGGTGGCAAAGCGCCGCGCCTGCGGTATGCGGTTCAATATCCCAAACCGTGACAGGATATGGTCGGATGCGGTCGCATGGCCGCAGATCATCGTCACAAGACCGGCGTTCTGGCGGATTTCCAGCAGTTCGTCTATCGCCAACGCCGCGCTTACATCGACATGGCCAAGCCGGGAAAAATCGTAAATCACGATGCCGGCATGGTCATTGTCGGGCGTAGCATGGCCAACAAATTCCCGTGCCGAGGCGTAGGAAAACGATCCGACAAGCCGGGTCAGAACCACGCGACCGGCACATTTCGCCATCAGCTGACGTTCAAGGTCGGTCATGTCCTCCGCACTGTCGGCGGAAGCGATCCAGCGGATGTGGCCAAGCTCTTCGCGCTCGCGCCAGCGGGCAGAGACGAAGTTCGCCATGATGATACCGACACCGACCGCCGTGATCAGATCGACAAGAACCGTCAGCGCCAGCGTCGCGGCCATCACGATCACATCTTCGCGGTGCATCAGCCGGACCCGCGCCAGATAGCCCCAGTCGATGATGTCCCAGCCGACCTTGACGAGAATTCCGGCCAGCGCCGCATGCGGGACCTGCGCGGCCAAAGGCGCCAGCCCGAGCGCGAGCGCCAGAAGGACGACCGAATGGAGCGCACCGGACAGGGGCGAATGACCGCCCGCCTTGATATTGACCACCGTCCGCATCGTTGCGCCCGCGCCCGGCAACCCGCCAATGAGGCCAGAGACGAAATTGCCGATCCCCTGCCCGACCAGTTCGCGGTTTGACCGGTGCCGATGGGCGGGCATCATGCTGTCGGCGACCAGTGAGGTCAGAAGGCTGTCGATGGAGCCGAGAACGGCCAGAATGAAAGCGGCCTGCACGAAACCTGGAAGCGCCGCCCAGGGGATTTCAGGCCGGATGAGCGCTGGCAGTCCGGTCGGGATCGGCCCAAGAAACGGCGCGTCGGGAAAGAGGATCAGCGCCGCAAGTGTACCGAGCAGCAATGCCGCCAGCGGTGGTGGCACCAGCGCGCGCAATGCCCTTGGCCAATAGATCATGATGCCGAGCGACAATGCGCCAACGGCGACCGCACCGCCCTGAAACGCCTCGGGAATACCCGCCCATCCCCGGATCGCCCCGATCGGCCCGATCGACCCGCCAGCCGCCGACGGCAGGCCGAAAAACGGCAAGGTCTGGATCAGGATGATGATGACGCCGATACCGCTCATGAACCCGGATACGACCGAGACCGGCGTATAGGTGATGAACCGGCCGAGCCCGATAGCGCCGAAAACGATCTGGAAGAGGCCGCCCAGCATGACGATGGTGAAAACCTCGGCCGGGCTGTCGGCATAAAGCGCGATGATCCCGGCCATGACGACCGTCATGGGTCCGGTGGGGCCGGAAACCTGCGCCGGCGTCCCCCCGAAGACGGAGGCAAAGAAGCCCACGGCGATGGCACCGTAAAGCCCCGCGACTGGCCCTGCACCTGAAGCGACACCGAAGGCCAGCGCCAGCGGAAGCGCGACGACCGCGGCGGTCAACCCGCCAAAAATGTCGCCCTTGATCCCCAATGCCGCCATCGCCTGACAAAACCTTACCCGTCCGTGCCATCAACCTTATTCCGCTGACTCCATCAGGCAATGCGCAATCTCGCGGCCCCGACGCGCATGAGGCCGGTCGGCAGACCCGCTCCCGGCGCGGATCAGGCGGGCGATCCCTCGGCCACGTCGATAATCACCGCGCCACGGCGGCGGCGCGTCTCGACATAGGCATGGGCCTCTGCCACCCGGTCGAGCGGATAGGTCCGGTCGATGACCGGGCGTATCTGTCCTGCCGCCACCATGTCGCAAAGCACCTGCAAATTCTCTGCCGAATCCCCGCTGACAGCGATGACAAGGCGCGGCCCGCCGGTCAGCCGGGCCAGCAGCGATTGCAGGATTTCGCGCCCGACGTAATTGAGGGGCACGAAGGCACCATCTTTCTTCAGGACACGCCGTGCCTTGGCATAGTCAAACGCGCCGACGGCGTCGAAAACGATGTCGTAAAGGCGGCCACCCGCTGCGGGGTCCTCAGTCCTGTAATCAACGAACGTCTCTGCCCCGAGATCGCGGACAAATGCGGCGTTTGCGCCGCTCGCAACGCCTGTCACACGCGCACCGAATGCCCGGGCGATCTGCACCGCATAGACCCCGACTCCACCGGAGGCGCCTAGGATCAGAACGTCCATTCCCACACGCAACGCGGCGAAGTCGCGCAGAAAAATCAGCGCGGACTGCCCGCCGAAGGGCAAGGCCGCCGCTTCCTGATCGCTCATCCCGTCCGGGGTCCGCACGACGGCCCCGCTCTCCGCAATCGTAAGATACTCGGCATTGCCGCCATGACCGCAGAAGCCGAAGACGCGCTCGCCCACCCGGAATTTCGTGACACCATCGCCGGTGGCGGCGACGACCCCGGCGAATTCACCGCCGGGGATGCGGTTCTTCGGGCGGAAGAGCCCCATCATCAGACGACCCGGCAGCCAGAGGATGCCGGGAAAGGCCGCGGCACGTATGCGCCAGTCCGCCGTCGTGACCGAGCTTGCGGCAACTTTGACCAAGAGTTCCCCGGACGCGGGCGTCGGGGCTTCGACCTCCGCAAGCTGAAGCACCTCGGGTGGCCCGTAGCGGTCCAGTACTATCGCTTTCATGGTAAGGGTGCCTCCCTGCATCCGGCTGTTGGTGTCGCTGGCGCTATTCGGCAAGTCGCCTGACCGCACCGAGATAGGTGAGGTCGTGATCAAACCGCCCGTTTTCGAGAAAGGCGAGCACCTCGGCGATGACCAGCGGGTTGTTCATCATGAACGTATGCGTCACCGGCAGGACGATGTGATCGTCCATGCCCGCCACCGGCGTTGCGCTGACGGCGACCTTGCCGTCATCGGCACCCGTGATCAGCGCCGAATAGACCGGGTTCAGCGACACGTCACCGGCAATTACCCCCAGTTCGAACCGCGCCGCGCCGAGCGCATTCGGTACACTTTCGTCATTGGTCCCAAGCTGAAGTCCCGCCGGGCCGTTCAGCCAGGCGAAAAGCTCCCAATCCGCGAAAGTGTCCACCAGTTCCGACCCGTGATTGGGCGGCGCGAGCATCACCACGCGCCCCATATCGACCGGCCGGTGGTCGGCCAGCCAGGCACGGACAAGGATGCCACCCATCGAGTGGGTGACAAAGTGGACCTTGGCGGCGCCGCATCGCGCCACGCTTGGCCCGACATGGGTGGCGACAAGCTGCCCGATGGTTTCGGCGGTCGATGGATAGCCCTCGTTGACCACCGCATAGCCTGCCCGGACCAGCGCCTCCTCCATCACCGCGAGCGAGGTTTCGCTCCGCGCAAGACCGTGGAGAAGCACGACACAATCTGCGCGCGCCATGGCCGGCACTGCAAGAAGGAAGGAAAGGAGAAAGGATTTCAGCATGAAACCCGAGATAGGGCATGTCAAATCGGGTTTCCAGTTCACCGTCCGGCATATTTCCCGCGATCCCGGCCGCGGCCGACAGGGCCGAAAGGCAAAACCGGTCGATTGCGCTTGGCCTCCCTTGCCCTGTCCGCACCAGTTTGACACTCTCACCGGCATGAAAGCCCGCTCGCCCCGCCTCGCCGTCCGCGCTGTCATCGTCGAAGACGGCAGGTTGCTTCTTGTCAACGCCTTCCGCGCCGGGATTTCCGATCTCTGGTGTGCGCCCGGCGGCGGGGTCGATGCGGGCCGGTCGCTACCCGAAAATCTCGCCCGTGAGGTGCATGAGGAAACCGGATTGACCATCGCGGTCGGCGATCCGGCATTGATCAACGAATTTCACGACCCGCAGACGGGCTTCCATCAGGTCGAGGTCTTTTTCCGCTGCCGGATCACCGCTGGCCGCATCGACGCCATCTGGCGCGACCCGGAACGGGTGGTGACTAAGCGCCGCTTCTTCAGCCAGGGCGAACTGGCCACGATCCGGCTGAAACCCGACAGCCTGCCCGCCATTGCCTTTGCGCCCGCTGCCCCCGCCCGCTATGACCCGCTGGAAACGATCGTCCGGTAGCAACCCTTATGCCGATAGCTGAAACAGGCGACCTTCGCGCCATGGCCCGCGCCCTCTTTGACGAGGCGCTCCGCGCGGCCGATCCGGCACAGGCGCTGCGCCGCGCAATCAAGGTACATCCGCTGCCTGAACCCGATCCTGATGGGCGGCAGATCGTCGTCGCTGTCGGCAAGGCGGCCGGCGCAATGATGACCGAGGCGCTGGCCCACCTGCCGGCCGCGCCCGCGACCGAGGCCATCGTGGTCACGAATCACGAAAATGCGGGCGCCATTGCCGGGGCAGCTGTCTTTGCGGCCGGCCATCCGGTGCCCGACGAAAATGGCCTTGCCGCCGGTCAGGCGGTCATCGCAGCCCTTGGCCGCGCGACGGCGGCCGACCGGGTGATCGCGCTGATTTCCGGCGGCGGATCGGCCCTATTGCCGGCCCCGGCCGAGGGACTGACCCTCGCCGACAAGGCGCGTGTGAACGAACTGATGCTCGCGGCCGGGGCCGACATTACCGAGATGAACCTGATCCGCCAGCAACTGTCCCGGTTGAAAGGCGGCGGCATGACACGGCTGGCCTATCCCGCCACGGTAACGGCCTATGTCCTGTCCGATGTCATCGGCGATGACCTGCGGGTGATCGCCAGCGGCCCGACCGAAGCGCCGCTCGGCACCGCCGCAGATGCCCGCCGCCTGCTGGAGGGCCGGGGCCTCTGGCCCCGCCTGCCGGAAGCGGTCCGCGCGCATCTCGGCCGGGCCGATCCTCTGCCCCCCAGTCCGGTTCCGGCCGCGACCCATCTTATCGGCAGCAACGGCCACAGCCTGGCCGCAATCCGCGACGCCGTTCCTGCAGGATGGCGGGTCGAGATTGCCAGCGACCGCCTGACCGGCGATGTCGGTGATGCCTGCGCGGCGATACAGGCCGCCGTTGCCGCAACACCGGCGGACCGGCCAATCTGCCTGATCTTCGGTGGCGAAACGACCGTCACGCTGACCGGCGACGGGCGCGGCGGCCGCAATCAGGAACTGGCGCTCCGCATGGCCATGGCGATGAGGGGCGAGGGCTGGGTCCTTCTTTCCGGCGGCACCGATGGCCGCGATGGCCCGACCGATGCCGCCGGCGGTATCGTCGACAGCCAAACGATGGCAAGGATGCGCGCGGCCGGCGCCGATCCGCAGGCGCTGCTTGCCAACAACGACAGCTACAGGGCGCTTGCGGCTTCTGGCGACCTGCTCGTCACCGGTGCGACCGGCACCAATGTCGCCGATGTCCAGATCTTCCTACGCCGCCCCGTCTGAGGGCATCCCCCATTCGCGCAGATCGTTGACGAGGATGAGTGCGACGCGCCGGAAGGCCGCGCGCATCTTGTCCACATGCGGGCCTTCATGGCCCAGATCGGCAATCGCCTGATCCATCAGCGCCAGCCAGCTTTCGGCATCCACCAGGCTGATCGGCACATGCGCATGCATTAATCGCACCTCCATCGCCCCGTGCTTTTCCTGATAGTATTTCCGGCCGCCGAGGAACCCTGACAGAAAGTCGAACTGTTCCTCGCGCACATGGGCAAGGCCATGGCCCCGGAAATGCAGCCGCATCAGGTTTTCCCCACGCGGGTCGGTCTCAACCAGATCGTAGAAGTGATTGACGAGCGCGCGGAGCGCGGGTTCGCCGCCCAACTGGTCCAGGATTGTCTGCATCGCGGCATACCCTTCGAAATCGCCGGCCGCACCGAATGTGCCGGCCATCCAGAAAACATCGCGTTCAACCCCGCCCGCCGGAATTGTCCCGGCAGAATTATCCTGTAACCTAGGGTTAGCGCGTCAGACCGGGGCAGACAACCGGCAGGCATGGCGTGGAACCGACTGGGATGGAGCCGCCGGTGCAGTCACTGATCTTCGGGCTTGGTGCGGCGCTCGCCTGGGGCATCCACGACGTCTGCATCCGCCATGTCAGCCAGCGGATGGCGATCCTGCCGATGATGGCCATCATTCTCGGCGCGGGCCTTTTGGCGATGGCGCCATTTGTCGTCTTCCACGGCGACTGGTCCGGCCTTGGCGGCCAGGCGCTGAGCCTTGCGATCCTCGCCGGGCTTGTCTATGCGGCCGCCGGATTCAGCCTCTACCGCGCCTTTTCGATCGGGCCTGTTCGCCTTGTCGCACCAATCGTCGGCAGCTTTCCGGTGCTGTCAGTCCTCTGGGCGGCCCTACAGGGCCAGCCGCCGACGCCCGGTCAGGCCATCGCCATCCTCGCCATCGTCGGCGGGGTCGGAGCGATCGCCGCCCTGTCGGACGAAACCGCCGAAAAGGCCGACAAGCGCGGCGCAGCCATCGGCTGGGCCCTGATCGCCGCCACAGGCTTTGCCGGGACCTTCGCCATCGGACAGGCGGCAGAGCGCGCCGGCGGCGGCTTGCCCTCGCTCGCCATAACCCGCGCTGTCGCGCTGGCCGCCGTCCTCATCGCCATCGCCGTGATCCGCCCCGCCTTGCCGGGACGGCGCGGTCCATGGGCGCTTCCTGTCGCGATGGGTCTTCTCGATGCGCTGGCACTCGGTCTTGTCCTGACCTCCGGCAGCCTGCCCCGGCCGGAATATGCCGTTGTCACCTCCTCGGTCTTCGGCATGGTGACGATCCTTCTGGCCTGGGCGTTCCTCAGGGAACCGATGCGGCCAATGCAATGGGCCGGGGCGATCATCGTCTTTTCCGGCATCGGCTATTTGGCGATCTGACGCCGGCCGCGCGATCAGGTTTTCCAGGCGAACCATACAGCGATGCCGGCAAGCGCCAGCGACAGCGCACGGCGCGCGATCATGCTGCGATAGGGGTCTTCAAGAAACTGCCGGGCAAATCCGGCAAGTGTGACGATGGCGGCATGAATGGCTGTCGCCACACTGACATAGATAAGCGACAGGGCCACCGTCGCGGTCATCACCGGCCCGGCGGGATCGACAAATTCCGGCAAAACGGCCACGTAGAAGACCGCCGCCTTGGGGTTGAGAAGGTTGGTGATCAGCCCGCGCCGGAAGTAGCGCCCGAGGCTGGAGCCGAGCGGCGCATGTTCGACGGCCTCCTCGGCGCCGCGCCATCCTTCCCAGGCCAGCCAGAGAAGATAGGTAACACCACCCCAGCGGAGCGTCTGATAAAGCACCGGAGAGGCACTGACGATGGCGGCAAGACCCAGCGCCGCCGCGAGGCCAACGACAGCCAGTCCCAGCGCCACGCCCGCGACGGCCGCATAGCCCGGCCTGCGGCCTTCGGCGGCGGCCACCACAGCCAGATAGGCCATGTTGGGGCCGGGGGTCATCTCGATTACTGCGGAGGTCAGGACAAACGCCGCAACAGCCTCGGCAGGAATGCCAAAAAGCTCGCCCATTCTAGCGGCGCGCCTTCGCTGCGCCCGACCGACAGCGCCGCACCGGTCCGAGTTTGACGCGACCGAGCATCAGATCCATTTGGCCAGCGGCGGCAGGCTCATGAGCACGGCATTGGCATCATGCCCGGTTTCCAGGCCGAATTTCGTGCCCCGGTCGTAGACGAGGTTATATTCGGCATAAAGCCCGCGATGGATCAGTTGCGCCTCGCGCTCCGCCTCGCCCCAGGGCATGGCGCGGCGGCGCTCGACGAGCGGCAAAAACGCCGGCAGAAAGGCGCGGCCGACCGATTGTGTGAAGGCAAAATCCGCCTCCCAGTCGCCGGTGTTCAAATCGTCATAGAAAATGCCGCCGACACCGCGCGCCCTGCCCCGATGCGGGACAAAGAAATACTCATCCGCCCAGCTTTTGAATTTCGAATAGTAGCCGGGGTCATGGGCATCGCAGGCCGCCGCAAGAACCGCATGAAAATCGGATGTGTCGTCGGCATATTCGATGCATGGGTTGAGGTCGGACCCGCCGCCGAACCACCATGCCCGTGGTGTCCAGAACATGCGCGTGTTCATGTGCACGGCCGGCGTATGCGGGTTCTGCATATGGGCGACAAGGCTTATGCCCGACGCCCAGAAGCGCGGGTCGTCGACCATCCCCGGCACACCGCGTGCCGCCATCGCCGCCTGCGCACGCGCGCCAAGCTCTCCATAGACGGTGGATACGTTGACACCGACCTTCTCGAAAACCCGCCCGCCCCTCAGAACGCTCATCAGCCCGCCGCCGGCATCGGCGCCGCAAGGCGACGCGCGGCGGGTGTGGCTGACCTCGAACCGCGTCGGCGTCTCGCCACCCGCCGCCGCCGCTTCGGACGCTTCAAAAGCCGTAACGATTTCGTCGCGCAGGGTCCGAAACCAGGTGGAGGCGCGCGCCTTCCGATCGTCGAATTCGTCACTCATGAAATGCCGTCCGTTTCTGCCTGTTCGCGGTGACTAGCAGCTTTGCCGATCTGTCACCAGACGGCGGAAAGCCGCAAGCGGATCGTTATTTGGCGCGCCCGTGCGAAGGGTCTATAGTCGGTTTCGTGTAATCATTGACCCGAGTCGTATCATGTCTGCATTCCTCTCCGGCCCCCGCCTTCTTCCCCTTCTTCTGCCCGCGCTTCTGGCCTGTACCGAGCCGGCCGGCCGCTGCGCCGTGCCTGAGACGCGCGAGTTGAAGACGCTCGACGCGCTGATCGCCGAAACCGAGGAAACCATTGCCCGTGGCTATGTTCTTGAAGACGCCCCGCGTTCGGGCGTGAATTTCTGCCTTGGCGGTCTGCGATCAAATGTCGGCATCAGCTTCTGCACCGACCCCTCGGGTCGCCGGCAACCTGTCGCAATCGACGAAGCTGCGGAAAAGCGCAAGCTTGCCAGTCTGAAGGCCCGCCGCGCGGCCTTGGTCGAGACGATCCGCACCAAGACGGCCGCCTGTGGCCAGACCGGGTGAAATCATGATGTCGCCCATGCTACGCCCCGTCGGTGCGGCATTATCACTGACGGTTCTCCTCGCTGCCTGCGGTACCCCGCAGGAAAACTGCATCCGAACGGCGACCAAAGAGTTGCGGACGATGGATGCGCTGGTCGCCGAAACCGAGGCGAACATCGCCCGGGGCTACAGCTACGAGGAAGAGCAAGTCATCCGCCATACCTGGGTGCGCTGCGATCGCGACTTCCTCAGCCCGGGCGTACCGGCGCCGCGCCGGATGTGCCTTGAACCCGTGGCCCGGGTGGTCAAACGCCCCGTCGCTATCGACCCCCAGGCCGAGGAAGGCAAGCTCGCCGGCCTGAAATCGCGGCAAAAGGCGCTGGAGTCAGAGGCGCGCGCCGCCATCGCCGCCTGCCGCAGCCGCTATCCGGAATAGCCGGAACCACCCTAGGGCCGGTTCAGAACGCCGGCACCGCGACCGCGTCAATGAGACCCCTGCCCCCGTCGACCGTCACGATCTGCCCGGTGACGAACCCCGCCCCTTCGGAGGCCAGATACTGGACCGTGTCTGCAAGTTCGGAGGCCGCGGCGATCCGCCCCATTGGCGTGCCTTCCATGATCGTCTCGCGCCAGTCAGGATGGGTCTTCAGTTCCGCCTGCAGACTGGCGCTCATCACGCTGGCGATGGCCACGCCGTTGACGCGAATCCGCTCCGGCGCGAGCGCGACGGCCAGGGACCGCGTCGCCTGATCAAGCGCCGCCCCCGCGACCGAAAAGGCCAGAAGCTCCGGCTGTGTCCGCACCGCCGCCAGGGTGGAGATATTGACGATAGCGCCGACCTGCCCTTCGCTTTGACCATCCTTTTCGGCCTGCGCGATCATCCGCCGCGCGGTCATCTGGCTCAGCCGTAGCGAGGTCATCAGATTGCGCTTGAGGAGCACATCCAGCACCTCGTCATCGGGGTTGAGCGGGTCGGACGGCGCGATGTGCCGGCTGGCATTGACCAGAATGTCGATGCGGTCGAAGGCGTCCACTGTCGCGGAAAGCAGGTTGGCCATGGTCAGCTTCTGGGTCAGATCGCCGCCAAAATACCGGATCGGCCCCTCATCGCGGCCCTCTTCGCCGATTTCCGCCGCCAGGCGCGCCTCATCGCTGTCCGCGAACATCACGCGCGCGCCGCGGTCGGCGAAGTGGCGCGCGATGGCGAGCCCGATTCCGTTGGCCGCGCCGGTGACAATGGCCGTCTTGCCGGCAATGGAAAGCGTCATGAAGCCCTCGCGGCTGATTCTGTCGCGGCAGGTTAGACGATATCAGCGGCGCGGGCGAGGCGCCGGTCGGGTCACTGGCCGGTCTGCGCGGAAAACCTTGAAGGCGCCGTCGCCACCGATTTCGGCCACCTCGCGGAAGTGCTCGCCCAGCACGGCCTCATAGGGCAGGTGCCGGTTGGCCACCATCATCAGACGGCCGGATGGTTTCAACATGCGCGCGGCCGAGCGGATGAATGCAGCCCCGAGCGCCGGGTCGGCAGCGCGACCCGCGTGAAAGGGCGGATTCATCACGACCCAATCAACGGCTCTTTCGGGGTGCCAGTCTGTCGCATCGGCCCATTCGAAAACAGCCCGCGCATCGGCGATATTGCGACGCGCGCAGGACAGCGCATCGTGGTCAGCCTCAACCAGATAAAGGGTGTAGACCTTCGGATGGCCAAGGACCTGCGCCGCGAGCCACCCCCACCCTGCGCCAAGATCGACGACGGTACCGGCAAGGTCAGCTGGCAAGGCAGCGGCAAGCAGCGCCGACCCCGGATCGACCTTTTCGGCCGAAAAGACACCCGGCACGGTCACGAACCCTTCGGCCGGAACCAGTTCCCCCGCCAGCCAGTCGGCAAATAGCGTCGGTTCCGGCGCCTCCATCCGGAAAATCTTGCCATGCGCCTTGGCGAAGGGGGCAGAAACCGTCACCCGCGCGCGGATGTCCTTGTAGATGGGGTCGATCCCGTCGGTCTTCTGACCGTCGATCCAGATCGGCGCGCCAGACCCGACCGAAGCAACCGCCGCGGCGACAAGCGCGCGTGCCGCCGCCCGCGACCGGGGAAGAAAAATAACAGCTGCCGCGAACCCCTCGGTTCCCTCCGGCAGCGTCGGCGCCACCTTAAACCCCGCGCGGTGAAGTGCGTCGTGGTCGGGGCGGAACCCCTGCACTAGCAGCGCCCGATCGCGCGGCAGCGGCGCGGCATCGAACCCGGCGCGGGCGTTCAGGACGAGAATGCGGCCCGTGGGCGGCAACGCGTCAGCCTCATCAAGGATCAGGGACAGGCGCGGATGGCTCATCAGGCAACAAGGCGCGTCGCCGCACCTATTCCTTTTCCATCGTGCATTGCAGGGGATGCTGATGGCGGCGCGAGAAATCCATGACCTGTGCCACCTTCGTTTCGGCAACTTCGAAGGAAAAGACCCCTACAACCGCAAGACCCTTCTTGTGGACGGTCAGCATGATTTCGAAGGCCTGGCTATGGTTCATGCCGAAGAACCGCTCCAGCACATGGACGACAAATTCCATCGGCGTGTAATCGTCGTTTAAGAGCAGCACCTTGTAGAGCGGCGGCCGCTGCGTCTTCGGCCGCGGCTTTGTCACGACTGCGGTCTGGCCGTCGGGGCCATCCTCACGGTCGGACATGGTGAGCACGCTCAAGGGCACTGGCAAGGCTCCAGGGGATTCGGCGACAGATGATTGGTCTTTCAATATAATCCCAAAGCGATCTGAGAAAAGAGTGTGGTTGGATTCAATTGATCCCGCTACCGCAACCGGGCCGAGACCGGTAAGAAAAGGACCATGTCGAACATTACCACCATCGGCTTCGATGCGGACGACACGCTCTGGCACAATGAGCGGTTCTTCCGGCTGACACAGGACCGTTTCGCCGCACTTCTGGCCGACTATGTCCCGCCGGATCATCTGTCCGAAAGGCTTCTGGAGGCAGAGGCACGGAACCTTGGCCACTACGGTTTCGGCGTCAAAGGTTTCGTCCTGTCGATGATCGAGACGGCGATCGACGTCACCGGCGGCAAGGTGCCTGCCTCTGTCATCGGAGAGCTTGTTGCCGCAGGTCGCGACATGCTGGCGCAACCGATTGAGCTTCTGCCGCAGGCGCGCGACGCCATCGAAGCGCTCGCCCCCGATTACCGCCTAATCCTGATCACCAAAGGCGATCTTCTCGATCAGGAACGAAAACTCGCACAATCCGGCCTTGGCGATTTTTTCGACGGGGTGGAGATCGTTTCGCAAAAGTCAGCCAGCGTCTATGCCAAGGTATTCGACCGCCACGGTGTGGGGCCGGCGAAGTCAATGATGGTCGGCAATTCCTTGAAATCCGACGTTATTCCGGCGATCGAGGCCGGCGGATGGGGTGTGCATGTTCCGCATGACCTGACCTGGGCGCTCGAACATGGCGCCGCACCGGCCGATCACCCGCGCTATCGGGAAATCGCCCATCTCGGCCAACTCGCCGGCCTTCTTCATCACTTGGCCTGAGACGGTCGGAAAGGCGGCGAACCGCCGCTTTCGGGTGGTTTTGCGGCCACAGTTCGCCGGTGAGTGAGCATGGCCGCCAAACATACTGAAAGTAAGGTGTTTTCGCAGCCAAAGCCCTGTGCTATCGTGACCCCAAACAACAAAAGCACCGGCAAAAGACCGGGGCGATGAGGCAGGACCAAGGTGAAGAACGTGACCGCTCGTCAGGGGCAGTACGTCCAATTTGGATATGTGCTGACCATTCTCGCGCTGGCCTTTCTGGCCATGACGAAAATCGCACTTGCGGCGCCCTACGCCGATTTCGTCGTCGACGCGCGAACCGGGCAGGTTCTGCACCAGGACAACGCCGACACCCGCCTTCATCCGGCCTCGCTGACGAAGATGATGACGCTTTACATCGCCTTTGAGGCCATTGAGCGCGGCGAAATATCGCTCGACAGCAAGGTGACGATTTCGCGCCACGCCGCCAGCCAGCCGCCATCCAAGCTGGGGCTGAAGGCTGGCCAGCAGATTGCGCTGCGCTACCTGATCCGCGCGGCTGCGGTCAAATCGGCCAATGATGCGGCAACGGCCATCGGTGAGGCCATTGAGGGGTCCGAACCGGCCTTTGCCAAGCGGATGAACCGCACAGCCAAGGCGCTTGGCATGACGCGCACGAGCTTTCGCAACGCCAACGGCCTGTCCGCTGACGGGCATCTGTCGACCGCCCGCGACATGACGACGCTCGGCCGGCACATCTTTTTCGACTACCCGCAGTACTACAATCTCTTCTCGCGCCGGTCCGCCGATGCGGGCATGGCAACCGTCAACTCCACCAATCGCCGGTTCCTCGACAGCTACAAGGGCGCGGACGGGATCAAGACCGGCTACACCTCGCTTGCCGGTTTCAACCTCGTCGCTTCGGCCGAACGGGGTGGAAAACGAGTGATCGCCACGGTCTTCGGCGGCAAATCCACCGCCACCCGTAACGCCCGCGTCGCCGAACTGCTCGATCTCGGCTTCGGCAAGGCACCGCGCAAGGCGGCAATCCAGAAGCCGAACCTGCCGCAGTACGCGCCGGATAACGAAGTCGACGAACCCGCTTCGGTCGCTGTCTCGGGCATTGGCACCACCGCTGCGGGCAAGACGCTGCGCCTGACCCGCGCCGTGTCCAAAAGCCCCCGCCCCCTGCCGCGGCCGGACCTCACACCCGGCGAGGCGCCCATCGAAGAGATGCTTCTCGCGATGCAGGACGATATCGACAAGGCACTGGCCGAAGCGCAGGCGGCGCCTGCCGCTGCCGAAACGGCCGGAACTGATGCCGCGCCGGTGGTCGTCGCGGATGCAGCCATCCCACCAACAGAACCCGAGGCCGGGGCAATCGAAATTGCTGCCGACAAAGGTGCGTCGCCATCCCCCGTCGCCGCCGAGGACACCGCGCCTGTCGTCGCGGCGCTGGAAGACGCTGCACCTGAAATCACGGTCGCCGAGGCCGACGTTACTGGCATCGCCCCCGCACAGTCGCTTCGCCCCGCCGCCTCGCCGCTGCGCCTTGCCGCCGCAACGCCGCAACCGGCCCCCACTCCCGAACCCGCGCCTGTTGTCGTCGTCGAAGCGCCTGCCCCGGAAGCTGTGGCCGAGGCCATTGTAACCGCCACCGCCGATGTCCTGCCGCCCGTCGCGACCGTCGACACCGGCCAAACAACAACGGTCCTTTCCGGCCCGCGTCCCGAACAGGTTGTCCTTGCCGCCTATTCCGCCCCGGAACCGGCCATCGAGCCGCTGGAAACGGTCACCCGCGTATCAACCTCCGGCGGGCGGGAATGGGCGATCAACATCGGCCGCTTCGACAACCGCTACAACGCGGAACGGATGCTGTTGCAGACCGCGCTTGTCGAGATGAGCACGCTTGACGAAGCCCTTCGCAAGGTCGTCAACCGCAAGGGCGGCTTTGACGCCAATTTCGTCGGCATGACGCGCGAAATGGCCGAACTCGCCTGCCGCCGCCTGCAGGCCCGGCAAACGGAATGCACCGTCGTCGGGCCATAAGGCCCCTCAACGCAGGCATTCAGGGTTTCGGGTGATCGTCCCAGTCGCCGGTCAGTATCCGCTGCCCGTCGCCGTCGGGGTCGTCATATTGCCGATGCCTCAGCGTCCAGAGAAAGGCCACAAGCCCAAGCCCGCCGAGAAACAGCGACACGGGGATCAGGTAGACAAGGATTTCCATGCCGGCGCCTATCTCAGCCTGAGCGCGTTCAGCGAAACCGTAACCGATGACAGCGACATCGCCAAGGCGGCGATGAGCGGTGTGGCGAGGCCCAAGAAGGCGATCGGAACGGCAAGCAGGTTATAGCCGATCGACAGGCTGAAGTTCTCCCTGATCCGCAGCCGCGCCAGCTGGGCGATCCGCAGCGCATCGGCAATTGGCGACAGATCCTGCCCAAGCAGGACGATGTCGGACGCAACCCGCGCAGCGTCAAGCGCCGAGGCCGGCGAGATCGACACATGCGCGCCGGCAAGGGCGGCCGTGTCGTTGAGCCCATCGCCCACCATCAGCACCCTCTGGCCGGCATCCGACATTCCGGCGACGACAGCCGCCTTCTCGGCGGGCAGGACACCGGCGCGCCAGTCAACGATGCCGAGCCTGTCGGCAAGCGCGGCCACCGGCGTGGCCGCATCGCCCGACAGAAGCATGATGTGCTTGCCCTGCGCCTGAAGTCCCGCGACAACCTCTGCCGCGCCGGGCCTGAGCTGGTCGGAGAAGGTGAAGGCCGTCGCTGACTTTGTCCCGATCCTGAGATAGGTCGCGGTCATGTCCGACGCCGCCGCCCCGACCCATGCCGCCCGTCCCAGACGTATGGGCGCACCGCGCCATTCCCCCTCGACACCGAAGCCCGGCACCTCTCGCAGGTCGGAAACCCGCGCGGCCGTGATGCCCGTCCGTTCAATGGCGGCCGACAGCGCCCGCGCCAACGGATGCGCGGAGGCCGCCGCAAGCGCCGCGGCCAGCGACAGCACGTCCTGCGACATGTCGCTCAGATTGTCGGCCTCGGGCGCCCCCATCGTCAGCGTGCCGGTCTTGTCGAAAACAATCGTATCGACCTCGGCCAGACGCTCCAGCGCGGTGCCGTCTTTTACAAGCAACCCCTTGCGGAAAAGACGCCCGGAGGCCGACGTCACAACCGCCGGCACGGCAAGCGCAAGGGCGCAGGGGCAGGTGATGATCAGAACCGCCGCCGCCACGTTCAGCGCATGGCGCAGATCGCCCCCAGTCCGCCACATCCAGAGGCCAAAGGCCGCGAGCGCCAGGATATGCACGACCGGCGCATAGGCCCGCGCCATCCGGTCGGCGACAGAGGTGTAGCGCGTCCGCGCCGTCTCGGCCACGGCGACGAGATCGGCCATGCGGTGAAGTGAGCTGTCGCGCCCCGCCGCCGTGACGCGCAATGTCAGAGGGCCGGTCAGATTGACCTCGCCCGTGCTGACCCTGTCGCCCCCGGCCACACCGACGGGCAAGGTTTCGCCCGTCAGAAGCGACCGGTCGAGTTCGGATGCGCCCTCTGCTACCACACCGTCGGCCGGCATCCGCCCGCCCGGGCGCACAAGAACCAGATCGCCCGGCCTGAGATCGGCCACGGCAACCGTTTCCTCCCGCCCCTCGGCAATCCGCGTGGCGCGCGGCACTTCCAGCGCGGCCAGTTCCTCTGCCGCTGAACGGGCCAGCGCGCGGCTGCGAAAATCGAGATAGCGGCCGGCCAGAAGGAAGAAGCAAAGCGAAACGGCCGCATCGAAATAGGCATGCTCGCCTCCCGCATAGGTCTCATATAGCGACATGGAAGAGGCGAGGATCAGTGCCAGCGAGATCGGCACGTCCATGCCGAGACGCCGCGCCTTCAATGCGGCCCAGGCCGAGGAAAAGAAGGGCTGCCCGGAAAAGGCGAGAACCGGCAGCGCGATCATCGCCGATATCCAGTGGAACAGATCGCGCGTCGCGGCCTCTGCCCCCGACCAGACGGCGACCGACAGGAGCATGATGTTCATCATGGCGAAACCTGCGACACCGAGCCGCATCAGAAGATCGCGGCCGCGTCGGTCGGTTTGGGTCGTGCTGAGAAGGCCGGGATCGAGTTCATGGGCCGGATAGCCGATACCGGCGAGGACGGCGATCATCCCCTCGGCCGTTACGGCCTTGTCCGCCTCGATGCTGACGCGCCGCTGGGTCAGGTTGACCCGGGCCGAACGAACGCCGGGCTGGCGTTCAAGCACACGCTCCACATCCGCGATACAGGCCGCGCAATGCGCGGTCGGCAGTGTCAGGACTAGCCCCGCCGGCCGCTCTGCCCGTGCCGCCAGCGACTCCGCCGCCGGTGCCGCGACACAGGCGGGACAGGCGGAAATCTGGGCGGAAAGCGTGGCCAAGATCGTCAGCCTTTCACGAAAAGGTCGATGCGCTGGTGAAACTTCGTCCCGTCCGGCGCGAAGGCCTGCACCAGAACCATCCATTTGCCGGGCTGCAAGACCACGGGCGCGCGAAAGGCCCCGCCCGAATAGGTGAATTCCGGCTGGACATCGTCGGCGGCGACGGTCGTGCGCCCGACCGTCGCCGACAGGCTTTCGACAGCCGCTGGCAGACCTTGCGCATCGCGGAAGGTCAGCGTCAGCTCGCCGTTTCCGTAAGCCGGCTCCAGCGACCAGTTGAGCCCGTTCTGCGCCGCACGCTCGCTCTCGAAGACCTGGCTTGCGACGTAGGAGTTCTTGACCTCCAGCCCCGGAAACGTGCCCACGGCCAGAACCGCCATCGTCACGTTGACGCCGATGATGACCGCGAATGCCGATACGGTGATCAGCAGAACCTTGCGCCCTGTCAGTGGCCTGTCCATCTCACTCCGCCTTCCCGTTGAAGATCGTGTCGATATGAATGCGGTCGGTGCTGACCCCGTCCGCGATCCAGAGCCGGATATCGCTGCGTTCCATCTTGGCCGCCGATGTGCCGGCAGGCGCGGTCACATAAAGCCGCTGGGTCTGGGTCGCATCCGCGGGCACCACGACTTCAAGCTTGTCCGTCCCCTCAAGTTCCAGCCGGAACTTCGCGTCGGCGCTGATCGAGATGCGGAACGGACGATCCTCGCCATGCTTGTTGCGCAGCCTCAGTTCATAGGTATTGCGGATTGCGCCGTCGGCCATGGTGACGAAAAGCGGGTTGCGCTCAGGCGTGACATTCACGTCGATGGGCGAGCGGATGAAAAGCGCAATGATCAGCGCGATACCGACCGCCGACCACAGGCCGGTGTAAAGCAGCGTCCGGGGCCGCAATATGTGCTTCCAGATGTCTTTCGGCTTTCCGCCCGCGCGTTCCGCCGCCTCATCCTTCAGCGCCATATAGTCGATCAGGCCGCGCGGCTTGCCGATCCGGTCCATCACCTCGTCGCAGGCGTCGATGCACAAGGCGCAGGTAATGCATTCCAGCTGCTGGCCCTCGCGGATGTCGATGCCCATCGGGCAGACGTTTACGCAGGCCATGCAGTCGATGCAGTCACCCTGTGCCGCATCCACCTCGCCCTTCTTCAGCTTGCCGCGCGGCTCGCCCCGCCAGTCGCGATAGGCCACCGTCAGCGTATCCTCGTCCATCATCGCCGCCTGAATGCGCGGCCAGGGGCAGGCATAGATACAGATCTGTTCGCGGGCGAACCCGCCAAAGAAGAAGGTCGTGAAGGTCAGGATCGCCATCGTCGTATAGGCGATGGGATGGGCGTCGCCGGTCAGAAGATCGCGCGCCAGCGTCGGCGCATCGGTGAAGTAAAAAACCCAAGCCCCGCCGGTGGCGAGGCCGATCAGCAGCCAGAGCGTCCATTTCGTCAGGCGCAGCCGGGCCTTGCGGAAATCCCACTTCGCGTTCCAGAGCCGCACCCGCGCGTTGCGGTCGCCTTCGACCCAGCGCTCCACCAGAATGTAAAGATCCGTCCAGACCGTCTGCGGGCAGGCATAACCGCACCAGACCCGGCCGAGCGCCGAGGTGAAAAGGAAAAGCCCAAGACCCGCCATGATCAGAAGCCCCGCGACGAAATAGAATTCGTCCGGCCAGATCTCGATCATGAAAAAGAAGAAGCGACGGTTCGCCAGATCGACCAGCACCGCCTGATCGGGCAGGTTCGGGCCCCGATCCCAGCGTAGCCATGGCGTGATGTAATAAATGCCAAGGGTGATCGCCATGATCACCCATTTCAGCGACCGGAACTTCCCCTTCACCCGGCGGGGAAAAATGGGTTCTCGGGCCGCATAGAGCCCGGTACCGGAATCACTCACTGTTCGCTCCGTTCGTCCTGTTGCGGCGCGACTGTCACAGGAACCACTGTCGACAGCCTTGATACAGATCAACCGGTGCTGGCGAATTCGCCGCAGTCGCGACCGAAATCAGGCCGCGACACCAAAACTTGCACACATCCGCGTGATGGTGCGGCACAAGAAATTGCTGCCCAGACCGGCACAATATCGACGACCGGAGAGGCATGTTCAGCGGATGGTGGAGCGAATGTTCAACTTCATCAAGACACATATGGCACAAATCGCGAGCCTGTTCGGCGCGGTCTGCCTCATATTCGTTGGCGGGGTCCTGCTGGGGCTGCATGGGCGGCAACCCGCCCGGTTTATCGGCGATACGTTCGAGACGGCAGTCCGGCTGACGACCCAGTTCCGCAATTCGATCTCGTCGATGCCGCGCGAACATCTTCGTGAACGCATCCACCAAGGCGACGGCGTTGTCGTTTCAGACCCGCCCCGGATGCAGTCGGGCGTGACCTTTCTCAGCGGCATTTTCGGCAATGAACTGGGGTTCCGGCTTGTTGCGGCGGATGGCACGCTTGTTCACAAGTGGCCGGTCAATGGCTTTGACCTCTATCCGGAGGAGATGAAGCACAAGTTCCACGCGCTGATCCATGGAAGCCATCTCTACCCGAACGGCGATGTGATCGCCAATGTCACGGGGCGCGGAATGATCCGCATTGATGCCTGCGGCAAGGTCATCTGGCGCAACCGGGAACACACCCATCACGCGATCGACGTTGCCGCAGATGGTGTGATCTGGGCACCCTCGTGGGGACCCATCTACACCGAACCGAGCATCCACCCGGATCCTTTCCCCTTCGACAATATCAAGGCATTCGATCCGGACAGCGGCAAGCGCCTCTTCGACGTCGATCTTGTCGAAAGCCTCGTCAACTCCGGATTGACCGGCCTCATCCAGTCGGCCCAGCGCGAACCATCCGACCTTATTCACCTGAACGACGTCGAAATCCTTGACCCGGACATGGCGCCGGCTTTCCCGATGTTCGAGGCAGGCGACCTTCTGATTTCGTCCCGTGCAACGCAGCATATCTTGGTTCTCGATGGCCAGGACTACAAGATCAAATGGCGGTTCGGCGGCCCGATGCATGGCCAGCATGATCCCGACTTCAACCCTGACGGGACCATAACGCTGTTGGACAACGGCGCAGCTGGCGAGGCAACCGCAGCGAATGGCCACCTCGGAAACATCGGCGGCAGCCGGATACTGTCGATCAATCCCGCGACGGGCGATTTCCGGGTTCTTTTCGAAGCCAGCGAGAAGAACAGCTTCTACACCGAACAACGTGGCAAGCATCAACTCCTTACGAATGGCAATATCCTGATCGCCGAAACCGATGCGGGCCGGGCCTTCGAGGTAACGCCGGACGGTGACGTCGTCTGGTCATATATTAACGGATATGACGAGGCGCAGGTCGGCTGGTTGATGAGCGCCGCGCGTTATCCTGACTCTTATCGCTTGATCGGCGATACGATCTGCGATTGAGATCAAGCACCGGCACCCCCAGGGAACGCGCGAACAGGACGAGGCGCCGGTGCTCTCTATCCGGGGGGCGCTGACGCCCTCCGAATTTCTTGTTATTCGCCGCCGCCGCGGCTGTGGACCCAGGCGGCAACCGCACGGATCTCCGCCTCCGACAGTCGGCCCGCCCAGGCGGGCATCACGCCGAACCGGGCGTTGGTGACCGTCTCGGTCAGGCTGGCCGCGTCACCGCCATAGAGCCAGATGGCATCCGTCAGGTTGGGTGCGCCCTGCGCCCGGTCGCCACTGCCATCCTCGGCATGGCAGGCCGAACAGTTGTCGGCGAAGACGGTCGCGCCTTCGGCCGCCAGCCCCGCGTCATGATCCTGCCCCGAAATCTTCAGGACATGGTTCACGACCTGGTCGATCTGGGCCGGCTCCAGCAACTCGTCCGCCCCGAAGCGTGGCATTTCCGAATAGCGGGCATCGGCGTCGGTCGTGTTGCGGATGCCGTGGCTGACCGTGGTATGGATATCCTCGATCGTGCCACCCCAGAGCCAGTCGTTATCCAGAAGGTTGGGATAGCCCTTGGCCCCGGCCGCGCCAGACCCGTGGCACTGCGCGCACCAGGTTCGGAAGACCGCGCCGCCGGCATTGTCGGCGTAGTTCTTCAGCTCCGCATCCGTGCCGATGGCCGCAAGGTCGGCGGCCACCAGCTTGGCCTCGACCGGCGCATTCGCATCCTCGAAGCGCTTGATTTCGGCGGCCACATCGGCGCGCGTCGAATGGCCGAGCAGCCCCGGCGTCGCCCCGGAGATCAGCGGCCAAGCCGGATAGGCGATGACATAGCCGATCCCCCAGATGATCGTCAGGTAGAAGGTCCAGAGCCACCAGCGCGGCAGCGGATTGTTGAACTCCTTGATGCCGTCCCAGGTATGGCCCGTGGTTTCCGGATCGGCCTTCGTCGCTACAGGTTTCCTGCTCATTTCAGCACCTCCTTTGCGGCGCCGTTCCGGGCCGGTTTATCCTCGTGACGAAACGGAATCCCGGCGACATCACTGTGAATGGCGCGCGAACCCGGCCGGAATACCCAAAACAGGACGGCAAGGAAGAAGAGGCTCATCGCCAGCAGCACCCAGCTATCGGCGAATTGTCTCAGGAGAGAATAGAGATCCATTGTCTGCCCCCCTTACCGGCTCGCATCCGGCTGGAAGGTCGAGAAATCGACCATCGTTCCCAGCACTTGCAGATAGGCGACGAGCGCGTCCATTTCGGTGATCCCCGGCTGGCCGTCGAAATTCGACACTGACGCCCCCGGATAGCGCTCCATCAGCCCGTCGGTATCGGCGTCGGGATCGGCCTGCGCCGCGAAGTCGGCCTTGGCCAGTTCGATCATCTCCGAACTGTAGGGCACCCCCACCATCGCATCGGTCTTCAGCCGGTCCTCGATATAGGTCGGCTCGATCGCCCGCCCCGACAGGAAGCCGTATTTCGGCATCACCGATTCCGGCACGACCGATTGCGGGTCGGTCAGGTGGTCGACATGCCATTCGTCCGAATAGCGCCCGCCTACCCGGGCCAGATCCGGCCCGGTGCGCTTCGACCCCCACTGGAACGGATGGTCGTACATCGATTCCGCCGCCAGCGAGTAGTGACCGTAACGCTCCACCTCGTCCCGCATTGGCCGGATCATCTGGCTGTGGCAGACATAGCAGCCTTCGCGGATGTAGATGTCGCGCCCGGTCAGCTCCAAGGGCGTGTAGGGCCGCACCCCTTCCACCTTCTCGATGGTGTTCTCGAGGTAGAAGAGCGGTGCGATTTCCACTGCGCCACCAACGGTGACGACCAGAAGTGAACAGACCAGAAGCAGCGTCGCGTTCTTTTCCAGAACCTTGTGTTTATCAAGAAATGCCATGGCTCCGGCCTCCTTATTCAGCCGGGACAGCGGCGGCCTGAGGGGCGGGCCCCTCCTGCTTCGCGACTGTTGCCCAGAGGTTGTAGAGCATGATGCAGGCCCCGACGAGGTAGAGAACCCCGCCCAGCGCGCGCACCACATACATCGGGAATTTCGCGGCGACCGTGTCGGCGAAGGCGTTCACGAGGAAGCCCTGGCTGTCCACCTCACGCCACATCAGACCTTCCATGATCCCCGTGACCCACATCGAGGCGGCGTAAAGCACGATCCCGATGGTGGCGAGCCAGAAGTGCCAGGAGACGAGGCTGAGGCTATAGAGCCGCTCGCGGTTCCAGAGCCGCGGTACAAGGAAGTAGAGTGCGCCGAAGCTGATCATGCCGTTCCAGCCAAGCGCGCCGGAATGTACGTGACCGATGGTCCAGTCGGTGTAATGGCTGAGCGAGTTCACCGTCTTGATCGTGGACATCACCGGACCTTCGAAGGTCGACATGCCGTAAAAGCCGATGGAAACCACCATCATCCGCAGGATCGGGTCGGTGCGCAGCTTGTCCCAGGCGCCCGAAAGCGTCATCAGGCCGTTGATCATGCCGCCCCAGGAAGGCATCCAGAGCACGACCGAGAACACCATGCCAAGCGTTGCCGCCCAGTCGGGAAGCGCGGTGTAGTGCAGGTGGTGCGGACCCGCCCAGATGTACAGGAAGATCAGCGCCCAGAAGTGGATGATGGAGAGCTTGTAGCTGTAGACCGGGCGTTCGGCCTGTTTCGGCACGAAATAGTACATCATGCCGAGAAATCCCGCGGTCAGGAAGAAGCCCACCGCGTTATGGCCGTACCACCACTGCGTCATCGCATCCTGCACACCTGAGAAAAGCTGGACCGACTTCGATCCGAAAAGGCTGACGGGGATGGAGATGTTGTTGACGAGATGCAGCATCGCGATGGTCACGATGAACGACAGGTAGAACCAGTTCGCCACGTAGATGTGGGGTTCTTTCCGCTTGATGATCGTGCCGAGGAACACCGCGAGATAGGCGACCCAGACGATGGTCAGCCACCAGTCGACATACCACTCGGGTTCCGCATATTCCTTCGACTGCGTGGCGCCGAGGATGTAACCAGTCGCCGCCAGAACGATGACGAGCTGATAGCCCCAGAACACGAACCAGCCGAGATTGCCACCCCAGAGCCGCGCCGCGCTGGTGCGCTGGACGACGTAGAAGGACGTGCAGATCAGGGCATTGCCGCCAAAGGCAAAAATGACCGCCGACGTATGCAGCGGGCGAAGCTTGCCGAAATTCAGATAACCATGTGTCAGATCTGACAGGTTCAGGCTCGGAAACGCCAGCTGAAAGGCGATCGTGACACCGACCAGAAAGCCGACAACACCCCAAAGCGCGGTTGCAATGACGCCGGCGCGGACCACGCTGTCATTATACTCGCTTTCGAGGTTTGCAGGCTTCGGTTCATCGACCCGCCGCAGAACCCACAGAAAGGTTGCGGCCGCCACCAGCATGACGGTGAGCGCGTTGACCATATAGGCAAGATCGCGCGCGTAGTTGGCCGCGACCGCGGCCAGAACGGCAATGACGGCCAAAACCGCCAGTTTGAAATAATCCAGCATAGGTGCGTTCCCTCGTCTTCATTCCCCCACCCGAATCATCGGAACGGCGGGGCTTACGCCGGTGGGGTTCTGGAACGGACCCGCCGCTATCGCCTTGATCTGGGTCAATTGCCGTCCCGCGCCATGTTGATCCGCATCAAGGCGTGGCGCGTAATCCCCAATAGGATGAGGCGAACGGAACCGATCACCGGAGGAGATGCCCGATGGCCTACAAATCCATTCTGACCATTGTCACCGATCCCGCCGCCGTTGGCGCGCAGATCGAGACGGCCATCGACATCGCGCGGCGTGAAGACGCGCATCTCGATGTCCTCTGCCTCGGCGTCGACTACACCCAGACCGGCTACTATTACGCCGGCGCAGCCGCCGTCCTGTCGCAACAGGCCCAGGACGATGCCCGCAATGCCGTCGAGGCGGCCGAGGCGACGATCCGCAGGCGCCTCGCGCTTGAGGATATCCGCTGGTCGGTCGATTCCAGCATCGCCATGGTCGGCGCGGTCGGCGCGCCCGTCGCGCTCTCGGCCCGTTTCTCGGACCTCGTCGTCCTCCAGAAACCCTACGGCGGCGATGCCGAACAGGCGCGCGAGATCATTCTCGAAGCCTCGCTCTTCGAAGGCCGCGCACCCGTTCTTGTTGTGCCCGCAGGTACCGCCCCGAAAGAGTTCGGCAAACGCATCGTCCTGGCCTGGAACCAGAGCGACGAGGCGCTGAGCGCCGTCCGCGCCGCGCTTCCGCTTCTCAAGGCAGCATCGCTCGTCAACATCACCATCATCGACCCGCCGGCCCATGGCCCGGAACGGTCAGATCCCGGCGGGCTTCTCTCCCAGCTTCTCGCCCGGCACGGGGTGAAGGCCGAGGTGTCGGTACTCGCCCGGACCCTGCCGCGCGCATCAGAGGTGCTTTGCCGCCACGCCCGCGACATCAATGCCGACATGGTGGTGATGGGCGCCTACGGTCATTCCCGCTTCCGAGAGGCGATTCTCGGCGGTGCGACCCGCAACATGCTGGAGATGGCCGACCTGCCCGTCTTCATGGCCCATTGAGGATTGTGGTCGGGCAGGCCCCGATCAGACGAGGTGGCCGCCGTCACTGTCGTCGCCCGCCTCTTCCAGAAGCCGGTCGAAATCGGGCACGGTGATGTGGCGCTTGCCCTCAAGCGCGATCAGACCGTCGCGTTTCAGCGACGATATCTGCCGGCTGACGGTTTCCAGCGTCAGTCCGAGATAATCGGCCATGGCCTCGCGCGTCAGCGGCAGGTCGAAGGAAACCTTGCCCTTGGGCGCACTCAGATGCAGCGAGGCGTCCCGCTGGGCGACGATGACAAGTAGGCTCGCGATCTTTTCGCGCGCCGTCTTGCGGCCAAGCAGCAGCATCCATTGCCGCGCCGCGTCCAGCTCGTCGAGCGTCATTTCCAGAAGCCGTTCGCCAATATGCGGCGTCCGCGCCATCAGATCCTCAAAGGGTTTCTTGCGAAAGCAGCACATCAGAAGATCGGTCGTCGCAATGACGTTGTAAGGCGCACGTTCCCGCCCGGGCCGGCCGACGAAATCGGACGGGAAGAGAAGCCCCACCGTCTGGGTGCGTCCATCTTCCAGCACCTGCGTCAGCGTGGCGACGCCTGAAACGACCGAGGCCACGAAATCCATCCGGTCGCCCGACCAGACGAGCACCTGCCCCGCCTCGAAACTCCGGTAATACTTGACCTCGTCAAGCTGCGCCAATTCGCTCGCCTCGCATTTGGCACAGACGGCGCGGTGCCGAATCGGGCAAGCCCCGCAACGGACAGAGAGGTTCGGAGTGGCCAGCATGGTCATCGCGTCGCTTTGATCTGGGTCAAGGCACAGAGTCATGCCCGAACTCATAGCTAGGGCCATGGACTGGAATTCGCAACTCCGTGAGCATGGGCTTTTTGACGCGCGTGTGCCGCGTTACACAAGTTATCCGACCGCCCCGCATTTTTCCGACAGGATCGGCGCGGCGGATCACCGGAACTGGATTGCCAGCGTCAGGCCCGGCGCGTCCATATCGCTTTATCTCCACATCCCCTTTTGCCGCCGCCTCTGCTGGTTCTGCGCCTGCCGGACGCAAGGCACCTCTTCCGATGCGCCGGTCCGCGCCTATGTCGAGGATCTGAAGTCGGAACTGAGGCTTCTGGGCAAGCATCTCGCGCCAGGCGTCACGCTTTCACGCCTTCACTGGGGCGGCGGCACTCCGACGCTTCTTCCCGCCGAAGCAATGCGCGATCTTGCACGGGCGATCTTCGAAACCGTGCCTGCCGGCCCCGGAATGGAATTCTCGGTCGAGATTGATCCCAATGAGGTTGACGGCGACCGCCTCGATGCCCTTGCCGGGGCGGGCATGAACCGCGCCTCTATCGGCGTTCAGGATTTCGACGCGTCGATCCAGAAGACGATCGGCCGCATCCAGAGCTATGAGACGACAAAGGCCGCCATCGACATGATCCGTGGTCGCGGCATCACGTCGCTCAACGCCGATATTCTTTACGGCCTTCCCGGGCAGACCGGCCCGGGCATCACCGCATCGGTACAAAAGCTCTTGTCGCTGTCGCCTGACCGGGTCGCGCTTTACGGCTATGCCCATGTGCCCTGGATGGCGCGGCGGCAGATGATGATCCCGTCAGATCTCCTGCCCCGTGCCGAGGACCGCTTGAGGCTTTTTGAAACCGCGTGCGACCTCTTCGTCTGGGACGGGTATGCCGAGATCGGCATCGACCATTTCGCCCGGCCGGAAGACGGGCTTGCAACGGCCCAGCGCGCCGGTCTTCTTCGCCGAAACTTCCAGGGCTACACCGACGACCGCGCTGAAGTGCTGATCGGCCTCGGCGCCTCGGCCATCTCGCAATTCCCTGAAGGCTATTCGCAAAACGCCTCGGCCACGGCGGCGCATACGCGCGCGATCCGGGCGGGGCGGTTCTCGACCGCGCGCGGCCATGCGTTCCATGGCGACGACCGCCTGCGCGCCCGCATGATCGAGGCGCTGATGTGCGACTTCCGCGTGGAGGCGGACGAGCTGGTTCAGCGGTTCGGCGCCTCGCGCCCGCAGATCGAATCCCTGTTTTCGGCCACCCGCGACCGCTTCGGCGCGCTTGTGGACATGACGTCAGACGCTCTGATTATCCCCGAACGGGCCAGACCCCTGACCCGGATCATCGCCCGCAGCCTCGATGCCTACGAGCTGTCGAAGGAAGGACACAGCTCCGCCGTCTAATCGGTGTTTCAGCCTTCCACGAAGCTGATGAGCCGCGGCAGGCAATTGCGCTTCAGGTCGTATCCTTGGCGTATCGTCTCCCGCGCGGCCGCGCGCAGCGGTGCTGCATCTTCCGGTGCGGCCAGCGCGTCGCAAAGGCTCCGCGACCACCCGGCCACATCGAAGAAATCCACCAGCCGCCCGTTCACCCCGTCGCGGATCACCTCTTCCACCGGCGGTGTCCGCGACCCGATGACGAGCGCCTCCGCGCTCATCGCCTCCAGCATCGACCAGGACAGGACGAAGGGATAGGTCAGGTAGGCGTGGACCCGCGTCAGCTGCAACAGCGCCAGATACTGGCCATAAGGCACCTGACCAAGGAAATGCACCCGACCAAGGTCGATCCTGCCCGCAACTTCCTTCAGGAACGTCTCTTTCCAGGTCATCCGACCGGGCGGGCGGGGGCCATAGCTTTGCCCCTCGCCCCCGACGATCACGACCTGCGCCGACGGCCGCGCGGCCAGCACCTCCGGCAGTGCCCGCATGAAGATGTGATAGCCGCGATAGGGCTCCAGATTCCGGTTGACGAAACTCAGGACCTCATCGCCCGCCCGCAGGACCCTACCGTTTGGCAGCGTCAACTGCGCATCCTCCTTCGGACAAACACGGTCTGTGTCGATCCCGTCGTGAATGACGCTGATCTTGGCGCGGAGTTCGGGCGGAAAGGTCGAGGCCTGCCAGTTCGTCGGCGACAGCGATGCGTCCGATTGCAGGACCGCCTGCGCAAGATGGGCCCGCCGCGCGACGACATTCATCCTTGCCGGCAGGCTCGGCGCCTGAAACTCCGCGTCGAAATCCGTATCGACCCCTTTGGTCCCGTAGAAAAACTCCGCATAGCTCAGATGCCGCGCATTCGGCCAGACCTCGCGCAGAAAGAGCGTTTCGCCCCAGCCGCCATGACCAAAGACGACATCGGGCACAAAGCCCTGTTCCGCCGACAGCTGCGCCGCCGCCCGCGCCACTGACGCCGCCCGTTCGGTCGCCTCAGCATAGGTGCGCGAAATCGCCTTCAGCGTCACCTCCTGCGGCGTGCGGTAGCGCAGCACCTTCACCGGCGACGGCCGCTTGTTGGTTTCCGTCGTCAGCGCCAGAACCTCATGCCCGCGCTCGGCCAGCGCCGGGGCCAGCCGCAGGAACTGCCCCGGAAAGTTCTGATGCACGAAGAGGATTCTCATGCGCTTTCGGCCAGGGGATCGCGGTTCAGCGCGGCGGCCATCAATTCGCGCGTATAATCGGTCTGCGGCCGTTCAAAGACATCCGCGCTGTCGCCCGCCTCGACGATATCGCCCGACTTCATCACAATGACCTTGTGCGCCAGTGCGCGGACAACCCGCAAGTCGTGGCTGATGAAGAGATAGGCCAGCCCGTATTTCCGCTGCAATCCGCGCAAGAGCTCCACGATCTGCACCTGCACCGTCATGTCGAGCGCCGAGGTCGGTTCGTCCAGCACCACCACCTTCGGTCTGAGGATCATCGCCCGGGCAATCGCGATCCGCTGCCGCTGGCCGCCGGAAAACTCATGCGGATAGCGCTCCATCGTGGCGGGGTCGAGCCCGACCTCTGCCATGATATCGGTCACCATCTCGCGCCGGTCGCGGCCTTTTTCGACGCCGTGCACGGTCAGCCCTTCGGCGATGATCTGTTCGGCGGTCATCCGCGGGGACAGGCTGCCGTAAGGGTCCTGAAAGACGATCTGCATGTCGCGGCGAAGACGGCGCAGATCGCGCGGCCGCCAGCCCGAGATATCCTGTCCCAGATAGACAATCGGACCGTCAGACGCGATCAGCCGCATGACCGCCAGCGCCAGCGTCGTCTTGCCCGATCCGCTTTCGCCGACGATGCCCAACGTCTCGCCCGCCCTGACCGAAAAACTCGCCGCATTCACCGCTTTCACGTGACCCACGGTCTTGCGCAGCAACCCCCGCTGGATCGGAAACCAGACCCGGAGGGCCTCTGCCCGAACGATTTCCCCGGCCCCGTCGGGGACCGGATCGGGCCGGCCCTTTGGCTCGGCCGCCAGAAGCTTTTGCGTATAGGGGTGCTTCGGGTCGGCGAAAATCTCGGCCACCGGCCCCTGTTCGACAATCTCGCCGCCCTGCATAACGCAGACCCGGTCGGCGATCCGCCTGACAATGCCAAGATCATGACTGATGAACAAAAGGCTGAGCTTCTCGCGCGCCTTCAACTCCGACAGAAGTGCCAAGATCTGCGCCTGAATCGTCACGTCGAGCGCCGTCGTCGGCTCGTCGGCGATCAGCAATTCCGGCCCATTGGCCAGCGCCATGGCAATCATCACCCGCTGCCGCTGCCCGCCCGACAACTGGTGCGGATAATCCTTCAGCCGCCGCTCCGCACTGTCGATGCCGACCTTTTCCAGAAGTTCGGTGATCCGCGCCCGCGCGGCCTCCCCGCTCAGGCCCTGATGCAGCGACAGGCTTTCGGCCAACTGCTTTTCCAGCGTGTGAAGCGGGTTGAGCGATGTCATCGGCTCCTGAAAGATGAAGCTGATGTCATTGCCCCTGACCTGCCGAAGCAGGGGTTCCGGCGCCCCGATCATCTCTTGCCCGAGATAGGTCACCGACCCCGATGTCTCCGCGTTCGCGCCCAGAAGCGACACGGTCGAAAGTGCCGTGACCGATTTTCCCGACCCGCTTTCGCCGACCAGCGCGACCGTCTCCCCCTCGCCCACATCGAAACTCACGCCCCGCACGGCCTCGATCCGCCGCCCGTCCTGCCGGAAGAATACCGACAGGTTCCTGACCTCCAGCACCGTCTTCATTGGAAGGTCTTTCTGGGGTCGAAGGCGTCGCGCACGCCCTCAAAGATGAAGACAAGAAGCGACAGCATGATGGCGAAGGTGAAGAAGGCCGAAAAACCGAGCCACGGGGCCTGCAGGTTCGACTTGCCCTGCAACGACAACTCGCCCAGCGAGGGCAACGACGACGGCAGGCCGTAGCCGAGATAGTCAAGCGCGGCGAGGCCGCCGATGGCGCCGGTGACGATAAAGGGCATCAAGGTCAATGTGGCCACCATCGCGTTCGGCAGGATGTGGCGGAACATGATCACCCGGTCCGAAACGCCCAGCGCACGCGCCGCGCGGACATATTCGAAGTTGCGCGCGCGCAGAAACTCTGCCCGGACGACGCCCACCAGTGCGGGCCAGCCGAAAAGGATGGTCACGAAGACAAGAAGGCCGAAACTTCGCCCGAGGATCGCGAAAAGGATGATGATGACGTATAGCCCCGGCGTGGACCCCCAGATTTCCAGAAGCCGCTGGAAGACAAGGTCCACCCAGCCCCCGAAATAGCCCTGCACCGCCCCGGCGGCGATGCCGATGATGCTCGAAATCGTGGTCACGATCAGTGTGAATAGGATCGACAGGCGGAACCCGTAGATGATGCGCGCCAGAACGTCGCGCGTCGTGTCATCGGTCCCCAGCCAGTGATCGCGGTCCGGCGCCGACGGCGCGGTGCCGACATTGTTGATCGTCTTGTAGCTGTAGGGGATGGGCGGCCAGATCATCCAGCCCTTCGCAATCGCCTCGCCCGCCACGACGCCATCGGACGTGTCCTCGATCACCGCCTCGGGGTCATCGAAACAGTCCTCAAGCCCGCCCGACAGGATCAGACACTGCACTTCGGGTTCGCGGTAGCTCGCCTCGGTGCGGAAATCGCCGCCAAAGGCCGTCTCGGGGTAAAAGCGATAGATCGGAAAGAAATAGTCGCCCCGGTACTGGATCACGATCGGCTTGTCATTCGCCAGAAGTTCGGCAATCAGCGACAGACCAAAAAGGACAAGGAAAATCCACAAGGACCAGAAGGCCCGCCGGTTGGCCTTGAAGTTGCGCCAGCGGCGCTGGTTGAGCGGAGAGAGCGCCATCACCCGGCCCTCTTTTCAAAGTCGATCCGCGGGTCGACGAAGACATACATGAGATCACTCAGAAGCCCGATCAGCAGACCCAGAAGGCCAAAGACATAGAGCGTCGCGAAAACGACCGGATAGTCGCGCGCCACCGCCGCCTCGTAACCGAGCCGCCCCAGCCCGTCGAGCGAGAATATCGTCTCGATCAGCAACCCGCCCCCGAAAAGGACGGCAAGGAACAGCCCGGGGAAGCCTGCGATCACGATCAGCATCGCGTTGCGGAAGACATGGCCGTAAAGGACGCGGGATTCCGTCAGCCCCTTGGCCTTGGCCGTCAGCACATATTGCTTGTTGATCTCGTCAAGAAAGCTGTTCTTCGTCAGAAGCGTCAGCGTCGCAAAGCTGGATATGGTGGAGGCGACGACCGGCAGCGTGATGTGCCAGAAATAATCGCCGATCTTGCCGATAAGGCTCAGGCTTTCCCAATCGTCCGAGACAAGTCCCCTCAGCGGGAAGATGCGCCAGAAGCTGCCGCCGGCGAAAAGCACGATCAGGAGAACCGCGAAAAGGAACCCGGGGATCGCATAGCCGACGATGATCGCGCCGGATGTCCAGGTGTCGAACCGCGACCCGTCTTTCACCGCCTTGCGGATGCCAAGCGGGATGGAGATCAGATAGGCCAGTAGCGTGGACCAGAGCCCGAGCGTGATTGACACGGGCATCTTCTCGATCACGAGGTCCACAACCGAAATCTTGCGGAAATAACTTTCCCCGAAATCGAAGCGCAGATAATCGCCCATCATTTTCAGGAACCGCTCATGCGCAGGCTTGTCGAGCCCGAACTGCTTTTCAAGCTCCTCGATGAACTCCGGCGGCAGCCCCCGCGCGCCGAGATAGCGTTCATTGCCGCTCGATTGCTGCTGCACCTCGACATCGCCGCCGCCAGAGATGTTCTGGAAGACATCGCCCGATCCTTCCAACCGCGCGATGATCTGTTCCACCGGCCCGCCCGGAACAAATTGTGTCAGCGCAAAGTTGATCAGCATGATCCCGAACAAGGTCGGGATCATCAGCAAGAGCCGTCGCAGGATATAGGCGCCCAAAGTCTTGTCTTTCCCGCCTCAGTAGGCGCCAGCCGCCTTCAACTCTGCCGCCGCATCCGCGTCGTACCACCAGAAATCCATCTCTCCCACGGAAAGTGGCGGCAGGTTGTCCGGATGCCGGTAGAAGTCGTAATAGGCCACCCAGGTTTCTGGGTTGTACCAGAGCGGAATATCGAAGCCCACCGCCCTCAGCGCCCGGTCGAGCGCGTGGACCGAAACGCGAAGGTCGTCCAGCGTCTTTGCAGCGATCACATGACTGATCAGCCGGTCGATCCCGGGATCGCGCAGCCTCATCAGGTTGCGTGAACTGTCATCAGCCGTTTTCGATGCGAACCACTGCTCCAGTCCGATGGAGGGTTCGAAATCCATGTCGAAGCCCTGATTGGCCAGGTCGAAATCCCCCGACCGGCGCCGTTCGACATATTGCGAGACATCAACCCGGTCGAGTTTGCCCTGAACACCGATCAGGGCGAGGTTCTCGATGAAGGGATTGACGAACTTGTCGTAGATCGGGCTGAACTGGATGATCGTCAGATCGAGCGTCTTGCCCTCGGCATTGCGGCGGATGCCATCGTCGCCTGTGACCCAACCCGCCTCTTCCAGAAGCGCACCGGCCTGACGCAGGATCTTGCGCGTCGGCTTGTTGGCGGCAACGTCATGTTCGACCGGCACTTTGGGTTCGTCGGTCAATATGGCAGCATCGAACAGCCCCTCGTCGACCAAGGGTTTCAGCAGCGCCAGCTCGCCCTCGCCCGGCACACCCTCTGCAGCCAGGTCTGTGTTGGGCCAGAAACTGACCGGCCGTTCGTAAAGGCCGAACTGCAGCGTCTGCTTGGACCATGCATGGTTGAACATCATGCCGATGGCTTCGCGCACGCGCGCGTCCTTCCAATTGGGACGATCGAGGTTGAAGACCCAGGACAGCCGCGTTCCGACATTGCCGTCAGGAATTTCCTCGCGCTTGACCCAGCCCTTGTTCATCGCCTCAAAGTCGTAGCCATTGGCCCAGTCCTGCGATGAATTTTCGGTCCGGAACGTATAGTCGCCCGCCTTGAACCCTTCGAAAGCGGCATCGCTGTCGGCGAAATATTCCACCCGGATACGGTCGAAGTTGTTGCGCCCCCGGTTAAACGGGATCGCCGCGCCCCAGTAGTCCGGGTTGCGCTTGTAGACGATCTGGCTGTTGAACTTGAAACTGTCGAGCACATAGGCCCCGGTCGACATGAAGGGTCTTTGTGAACTTTCGTCCAGCCGCACACCGTTGGTTTCAAACCAGGCCTTCGAAAAAACCGGCGTTCCGCCAGCAAAACCGATCCGGTCGCGAACCGAGGCACTGTCGTTGAAATGGAAGGTGATGCGATAGGGCCCCTCCACGTCGACCTTGTTGATAAATCCTTCGACAATGCGCCGGTATTCGGCGATCCCCTGTTCCAGAAACAGGTTGAAGCTGAACTCGACATCGGCTGCCGTCATCGGCGTGCCGTCCGCGAACTTGACGTCATCGCGCAGGTTGAAGGTCACGAAAGAGAGATCGGCCGGGTATTCGAGGGTCGTACACAGGAAACAGTAGGTGCCGTAGGGGTCGTCGGCGGTATTGGTGAGGATGGATTCGCTGCCGATGGTGTTCAGTGCCGCAGCCACACCGTCGCGCGCATATTGGTTGAAACTGTCGAAACTGCCCTGCGACCAGATCGAGATTTCACCGCCCTTCGGCGCGTCGGGATTGACATAGTCGAGATGATCGAAATCGGCCGGATACTTCAGCTCTCCGAAATTCGAATACCCATGCGAGATGGTGACATCGCCTTGCGCCGAGGCCGCGCCCGGCAGCAAGAGCGCCAGCGCGGCCACCGCCGCCGGGCGCCGCCACCCGTCGCGGCGCTTCCTTGCGCCACCCGCCGTTTCGGCCATCCGCCTCGCTCCCTGCCATCCCATAGCTGTCTCCCTTGCAGGCCCTCCGGGCCGCATCGCATTCCGCCTCAAGGCTAGAACGGCAGGCCCCGGCCTTTCAAGTTGCGAATTTGTGAGCTTTCCGGAGCGCCAATGAAAAGGCCGCCCGGAAAAGGGCGGCCGTTGCCGTAGCGCCAAAGGTCGGTCTCAGCCGCCGATTGACTGCAGATAGGCGATAAGGTTTGCCCTGTCCTGCGGTTTCGGCAGGCCGGCGAAGGACATCTTGGTGCCCGGCACATATTTCTTCGGGTTTTCGAGGAAACCGTTCAGGCTCTCGGGGTCCCAGTTGCCGCCATGGCCGGTCATCCCGTCGGAATAACCGAAGCCCGCGGCCGTCCCCACCGCCCGGTTGACCACACCGTCGAGATGCGGGCCAGTGCCGTTCGTGCCATCGAGCTTGTGGCAGGCCTTGCACTTGCCAAAGACCTTTTCGCCCGCGCCGGCATCAGCCGAAGCGAGGAGCGTGGCGAAATCCGGACCCTCTTCGGCAGCCGTCTCACGGCCCTCCTCGGCGCCGGTGTCGATCGTATAGGCCTGCGCGACCTCTTCGCCGCCATGTGCAACCGGACCGGTATGGTAAAGCGATTCTGCCGCCCATTTGCCCAGAAGGAAAATCAAAAGAGCACCGCACAACGCGCCGCCGGCCTTGGTTACAGTCATCGTGTCGAACATGTCGCGCCTCTACCCTGGCTAATCGCTTGGCGGCTATCTACCCGCTTCCCCTACCCGGTTTCAAGGTATAGTTAGCGCGACGAAACGCCCCTCGCTGTCCGGGGTGCCAGCAGGGGACACGGAACCATGCCAGATCGGATCGCTTTTCAGGGAGAGGCGGGCGCCTATTCCCACCAGGCCTGCCATCAGGCCTATCCCGATATGGAGGCCCTGCCCTGCCCCACCTTCGAGGAAACGATCGAAAGCGTGCGCAAGGGAACGGCACGGCTGGCGATGCTGCCCGTGGAAAACTCCACCTACGGGCGCGTGGCCGACATTCACCGGCTCTTGCCCGAAAGCGGCCTGCACATCGTGAACGAGGCCTTCGTCCGGGTGCATATCAACCTGCTGGCGGTGCCGGGCGCGAAACTGGCCGATGTCAGGGAGGCTTACAGCCATCTGGTGCTCTTGCCGCAATGCGCGGCCTTCCTGCGCGAACACAGCATTCAGGGCCGCGTCAGCTCTGACAATGCGCGCGCGGCGCGCGACGTTGCCGAACGCGGCGACCCTGCCGTGGCGGCGCTCGCATCGGAGCTTGCGGGCGAGATTTACGGGTTGAACGTTCTGGCCCGCCATATCGAGGATTCCGACCATAACCGGACGCGGTTCCTTGTCATGGCCCGCGAACCCGACCTGAAGCGGCGCGGCGATCACGGCATGGTCACTACCTTCGTCTTCCGTGTCCGCAACATCCCCGCCGCGCTCTACAAGGCTATGGGCGGCTTCGCCACGAACGGCGTCAACATGACCAAGCTTGAAAGCTACATGGTCAACGGCTCTTTCTCGGCCACCCAATTCTACGCTGATATCGAAGGCCATCCCGACGACGCGAATGTGCGCCGCGCGCTGGAGGAATTGGACTATTTCACCTCGTCGATGTCACTTCTCGGCGTCTATCCGGCCGATCCCAGCCGCCACTGACAGGACGATCAGGGCATCTTCAGCTTCAGGTGACGCAGCTCCAGATCGGCCGCGAATTTCTGCACCTTGGTTGCGAAGCGGCGCGCGAGGTTTGATTTGATCAGCTTGGCCGATTGCAGCTTCACCCGCGCCGGCAGCGTCCTGGGGCGGATGTCGAACTGCACGCCAAGCCGGGTGCGGCTGCGCGACAGGGCCACGAGGTCAAGCTCCAGCACCATGTCGAAACCGGTGCTTTCGGCGAAATAGGCAATGCGGTTCGGCGTGTCATATTCACGCAGCTCGCAGATCACCCGCCGCCACTTGCCACGCAGTGGAAACCGTACGTTCCAGCCCATGCCGACACCGGGGCTGTCGAGCGTGTCCATCCGCATGAACTCCGCCCCCCGGCGCAGCGCGGCCCGTTCGAATGCCGGAAAATCCGTCAGCCCCGCGAAAACCACGGCGGAAGGCGCCTCGATGTCTTCCTTGGTGGAGAACTTCACGCCCGCCGTCCCTTCCTCGCTGCGTCTCGACGTTCCTGCCTGTGATGAATTGCACAGCGCCTGTCGAATATCAAACAATCCATCGGTAAAAACGTCGGGTTTTCCCGCCCCGAATTGTCCTTTCGCCTCAACCGAGCCTGTCAGACATCCAGTTCGACAGCAGGAATGAGGCAATGGCGCCGCGCCGGGGCGGCCGTACAACAGGATGCTCGCCCATGAAGACGCGCACAACTTCTTCGCGTTCCAGCCAGAGCGCGGCGTCGAGTTCGTTGGGGTCGAGCGTGATGTCGCGGCCCGCCGCCTCGCCGATGCAGCCGATCATCAGCGACGACGGGTAGGGCCAAGGCTGACTGGCCAGATAATCGACCCGGCCCACGCGCACGCCGGTTTCCTCGGCGACCTCACGCCGCACAGCCGCCTCAATGGTCTCGCCGGGCTCCACGAACCCCGCCAAGAGTGAATACATGCCCTCCGGCCACCCCGGCGACCGGCCGAGCAGTACCGCGTTGCCATGCGTGATCAGCATGATGACGACGGGATCGGTGCGCGGGAAATGCTGCGCCGAACAGGCAGGGCAGGCGCGCTGCCAGCCGCTGTTGACCGCCCCGCTCGGCGCGCCACAGGCCGAACAGAAGCGGTGGCTGCGATGCCAGCTCAGGATTGACCGCGCGGTGGCCGCCATCTCCGCATCCGCTCGCGACAGGTCGGCCATCACCCCGCGCAGCTCGACAAAACGGTGGTCATCCGGCAGATCGGGATGGCGCTGCTCGCTGGGGTCGAAGAATTGCCCTGGCTGCGGCACGTCGCCCTCAGGCGGTGCCCAGGCAGAGATGTCAGCGGCGAAATGCGCCCTGCCCTCGTGCAACGCCAGAAACACCGGACGCTCTTCGGCCACCGACAGCACCGGGTGATCCGGCGCAAGCCACCCTGCCGCGCCGCCCGCGACCAGCGGCTTGCCGCGCCAGACCGGCAGCACACGCGCGTTCCCGCCCGCAATATGCGTGGCAATCTCGTCATCGCGCCCCCTGAGCCAGGCGGCGCGGTCGAGGTTTGCCCCGCCAAATGTCAAGGTCTCGGCCAGTCGCATGTGCAATTCTCCTGCTCTCGGCCACATCTCGCATGACCCGTCGAAGGTTGCAATTCTCACATATCTCAGGGGAAGCGTGACTTCATGTTACAGCTTAAGGTTGATATATTGAACAAAGTGCCACTTATAATTGTGGCCCCCGACGATTTTCCGCGCTAGAGATGAATTGCCATGTTACCTTTTCCCGAGGTCCGAAGAGACTCAGGCAAAGGAGGAAATCATGGCACGAGTGATGAACCACGTTTATTCCCGCAGAACCTTTCTCGCGGGATCGGCTGCAGGAGCGTCCTTGATCGCACTTCACCCGTTTTCTGCCTATGCCGCGACCAATCAGGCGCATCTGCGGATCATGGAAACGACCGACCTGCACGTTCATGTGTTTCCCTACGACTACTATTCCGACAAGCTGGTCGACACCGTCGGCCTTGCCCGCGCCGCCGCGATCATCGCCGCGATCCGGGCGGAAGCGACGAATGCGATGCTCGTCGACAACGGCGACTTCCTGCAAGGCAACCCGATGGGCGACTACATCGCCTATGAACGCGGCATGAAGGCGGGCGACATGCACCCGGTCATCGCCGCGATGAACACGCTGAACTTCGATGCCTCGACGCTCGGCAATCACGAATTCAACTATGGCCTCGATTTCCTGATGAATTCGATCGCGGGCGCGAATTTTCCCGTCGTCTCCGCCAATGTCGTGACCAGGATGGGCGCCACCCCGCGCGACGACGAGACGCTCCTGAAACCCTATGTCATCCTCGACAAGGAGGTGGTCGACGGTGCGGGCGAAACCCACAAGGTCCGCGTCGGCCTCATCGGCTTCGTGCCGCCGCAGATCATGAACTGGGACCGCCGGCATCTGGAAGGGAAGGTGCAGGCCCGCGACATTGTCGACACCGCCCGCGCCTGGGTGCCCCAGATGCGCGAGGAAGGGGCAGAGATCATCATCGCGCTCAGCCATTCCGGCATCGGCGCGCCTGAACATGCCGACGGCATGGAAAACGCCTCCGTGCCCCTGGCCCGCGTCGAAGGCATCGACGCGCTGATGACCGGCCACAGCCACCTTGTCTTCCCCTCGCCCACTTTCGAGGGTTTCGCCGAGGTCGACGCGGCCAATGGCACGGTTTCCGGCAAACCCGCGGTCATGGGCGGCTTCTGGGGCTCGCATCTCGGCCTCATCGACCTTCTTCTCGAACGCGATGGCAATTCCTGGCGCGTTGTCTCCGCCGTGACCGAGGCGCGCCCGATCTCCAAGCGGAACGAGGATCGCTCCATCACCGCGCTTGTCGAAAGCGAACCGGCGGTTCTCGCCGCCGCCCAGAAGGAACATGACGAGACGCTCGCCTATGTCCGCCGCGCGGTGGGCAAGACCTCTGCGCCCCTGCACAGCTACTTCGCGCTCGTGGCCGACGATCCCTCGGTCCAGATCGTGTCCATCGCCCAGACCTGGTACATCGCCGAGATGCTGAAGGGCACGGAGTACGAATCCCTGCCGCTCCTGTCTGCCGCCGCGCCCTTCAAGGCGGGCGGGCGTGGGGGGCCTGAATATTACACCGACGTTCCGGCCGGCGATGTCGCCATCAAGAACGTGGCCGACCTTTACCTTTACCCCAACACCATCCGCGCGGTGAAGGTCACGGGCGCCCAGCTCAAGGACTGGCTCGAACGCTCCGCCGGCATCTTCAACCAGGTAACACCTGGCGGCGCCGACCAGCTTCTCCTCAACCCCGAATTCCCGTCCTACAATTACGACGTGATCGACGGCGTGACCTATGAGATCGACCTCTCACAGCCGTCGAAATTCGGGCCGAAGGGCGAACCTCAGAACGCCGATGCCAACCGCATCGTCAATCTTGCCTACAATGGTCAACCCGTTGATCCTGCGGCGGAATTCGTCATCGCGACGAACAATTACCGGGCCGGCGGCGGTGGCAGTTTCCCCGGCGCGATGGGCGACACGATCATCTTCGAAGGGCCGGACACCAACCGCGACATCATCGTCCGCTACATCGTGGAAGAGGGCACCATCAACCCCTCCGCCGATGCCAACTGGCGCTTTGCCGCCCTGCCCGGCACCTCGGTCCTTTTCGATACCGGGCCGAAGGCGGCCGATTACCTTGCCGACGTGAAGGGCGTGGCGATCGAACCCGCAGGCGATGCGCCCGACGGTTTCGCCCGGTTCCGCATCGCGCTCTGACCCCAGCGCGGGGGCGGGGCTCGACAGACCCCGCCCCGTCGCGGCATAAGCCCGGTGGTGTAACCGGTGTCGGGGGTAGCGATGCGTTCCATTCTTTTGGCCGTCCTTCTGGCGGCGCTCATGGCGGTCGCCGCATGGGCCACGCGCCCGGGCATGGCGGAGTTTGATACGCTCCTGCGCGGGGCCGTCCAGACCCGCATCGCCACAACCGATATCGACAGCGCCGGCGGCGGTGCGATCGAAACGGTGGCGCTTGTCGGCTGCAAGCTGAAGCCCTCGATCTGCTTCGACCTGATCCGCCAGAACCTGGAGGTGACGGAGGAGGACCGGACCCTCTTCACCCGCTTCGCCGTCAAGGGCTTTGACCGCGAAACCACCTGCACCGGCGCCTTCACCAAAATCTGGTGCGCAAAGCCGCTTCTGGCGGAGTAAGGCTAGTTCCCAAGAGCCGTCTGAAGCACGATGGACGGAAGGGCAGCGAATGGCCGCGGGCAGCCGCAACTGCATGGGTGGTCGCCACTTTATCCCGCTACATCCGGGCAGCCGCGTCGCATCACGGATGCCGTCGTCCGCGGTATCGGCAGCAATCGACCGCTTGGCGCCCTGTGCAGACGTTCCCCGATCCGGCCTGAACGCACACCTTGCCCCGGGGTCAACAGCGCGGAACGCGCCCCCGGGCAGCGGCTGGCCGCCCCGGTGGCTAGCCGCTTTGTCAACGCCAGCGTGCGGACCGAGGTCGCCCGGAGGTGGCGGGATAAAGCGGCGACCACGGAGGGCGTAACGGCTGCCCGCGGCCATCCGCCGCCCTCTGCTCCTTAATGTGAACGGCAGCTCCGTCCCGCAGAGCTGAGCGCCTCGTCACGCGCGCCGGTGCGGCGAAGGACGGCGTTGAGCCCAGAGAGTCGGATGCTGCGCGACGCATCAATGACCGCTTTGCAAATTTGGATTGCGCGACAACCGTTCTGAATCAGAATCTCCCAACCTTCTCGCCTTGTCGCAGGATGTAGTCCGCACCTTTCAGGCCGAGTTTGTTTGGCCCAGCCCAGATCAGATAGTAGAGGGGCGCGCTCCGCGTATTGCGGATCAAATGGGGTTTCGCGACGAAGGGGAACAGGATCTTGAGCCGACTAACGTAAAGGTCGAGCAACCTCCCCGCCACATCGCCGTTCTTTGTTGTGACCTCGTTGCCGAACAGATCTACCTCGCGGTTATAGGCGATGACGCGCCATTCGTCAGTTCCGAAGCAGGCGGTCAACTGGTCGGCCCACCGTTCCGGTACGTTCCCAGAACGGGTGATCAGGCGATTGATTGCCATAGCCAGCGGGAAATTGATCACCACCTCCATTGTGCCGGTTGCCGCCAGTGCCTCGACGGTCGCCCATTCCAGATGAGCACCGTAAGGGTCCAGGAATGCGACGCCGCGAATGTTTCGCGCCTTGAGTGACGGGGCGAGGTTGCGGATTAGCGGGTTACAATCGCCCACTTGAACAGTCACGCCCGTCCTTCCTTCGGCGACAGCTCGCAATGTCCCAGCGCGAGTCTCGTCGAGGTCGAAGAAATAGTGCCGGTGGAAACCATTCGGCACGTTCAGCGCTCTCACCGGGGAGCCAAGTATGAACTCCTCTTGCGCCTCGGTGTCGTCCGCCTCGTCGAAAAATGGCGAAGGTTCTATCATTGCGCCAGAACCGCGCACCTTGGCGATGCAGGCACCCGCAAAAGCGTCGATGTAGACACGCGTGAAAGACTGCTTGCTCAGCGCCGTTCCATAGAAATTGAGGTAGGCTTCCAGTGCGTCGAGTTTCGCCGCGGCCCACGGCCCGACCGTGTTTTCGCGGTGATCCTTCTTCATGCAAGCTCCGCCATGATCGCCTTCGGCACGATCTGCCACGGGAAGCCATTCCATTCTTCGCCTTCAAGCAGACGACCGCCGGACTTCGGACGCGCACCGCCCCACTGTTTGAAGAAGAACGCCACATCGTATCGCTCGCAGGCGACACGCAATTCGGTCGCCCACGCCGCTTCCATCGGACGCGCGCCGGGTCCGCTCTCACCGCCAACAATTGCCCATGCGACATCGGTCAGGTCGACCTCGCCAATCGGGCCGAGCAATGGTTCGAATGAGATGAAGCGCGCGTCCGAGTTGATCTGGCGAAGGTGTTCGATCCGACCTTTGTTGGCGGCATCCTCGACAGACACACCCAGCCAGATATGCGATGGCACTCGCCGGCCGTCGTAGCGGCGGCGCACGTAGTTGCGCATCAGGGACGACCGTTTGGTCAATACCTGATAGACGTGCCACTCTGCGGCTTCCATCGCATCGAACACGCGGTCGATGAACTCGCGCGGAATGTCCTTGTGGAAAAGGTCGCTCATCGAGTTGACGAAGATCATCCGCGGCTTCTTCCACAGCGCGGGCTGCCCGAGGCGCGACGGCCAGAGGCGCATGTCGAAGCCTTGTTCGTAAGGATGTCCCTCGGTGCCGCGCCATCGTTCCGCAAACCGTTCAGCGTAACAGTGGTCGCAGCCCCGACCAACCTTCGTGCATCCTGTCACAGGGTTCCACGTTGCGTCGGTCCATTCGATTTCAGATTTTTGTGCCATCCTGCTCGACCTCTCTTTCAGCAAACACTACACAGAAAGAGACAAACGGTGAACACTTATCATGTCACCTGACTGGATCGAAACCGGACATTGGCACATTTGCAGCGAAAGCTCACTTCGTCCCGCACACCTGTCGTTCGGGCCGGCTGCTGCGACGGTGCGCCCTTGAGCCGATTGCGGCCCCGGGCTGGTCGCCCGGGCCATCTCTCTGGCAAGCGGAGCGCGAACGGCCGCACCGTCCCGCCCCGTTCATTCCTTCACGCCGAACGCCTTGTCCATGCGCGCCCGGGTCTCCGCATCGAGAAGGCCGTCAACCTCACGGACCGCGATATAGGCCTGCCGGGCCTCCTCCGACTGCACGACACCGTATTCCTCCATCAACGCTCGCGCGCCGAGCGCTTGCCGATGCACCTCGCCGATCCGCATCTGCGCATAGGTGGCGAGGATGTGGTTGATCCGCGCCTGATAGCCCTTGCCCATCGCGCGGAATAGCCGGGCCACGCTGGCGTCGAGCCGGATGGTGATCTTCACCTTCTCCTCCTCGCAGTCGATATCCTCCTCGACCGTGGCCCAGGCCTCCGGCACGCGGTCCTGGACCTGCCACCAGAGCCCCTCGTCATCGCCCAGCCCCTGCAGCCGCCGGGCGAGCCGGGCACGGGCCAGACGCGCGGTGCGGCTCTGGACAAATCGTTTCGGCGGGGCGGTTTGTTCGGTCATCGCTCGGTCCTCATCGCGGGACAGAGCTTTGCCCGACGAAGTTTAAGGCCGCTCGAATCCGGCGCGCGGCCCTGCCATACGCTTTGCCGACGCCTCGCCGACGGCCTGCCGACACCCGCCGCCTTGCCAACAAGCCGGCACTGGCCTATATGCGAAGGCGAGAGGTTGGCGCGGGCGAGCGCCTCGCCAACCCGGTCAGGTCCGGAAGGAAGCAGCCGTAACGAGCCCCGCTTGGGTCGTTGTCCAGCCTCTCACCCTTGGTCACCCGTCCGCAAAGGAGATGAACATGGCAGAGCTTGTTTTCCTCCGGGCCGGGGCGGTCTGAGACCGCCGATCTGCCCCGCCCATCCCGACATTCCCCGCCTGCAGCAAAGGCTGACAGGCAACGATTTCGGTTTGCCAAGAGGGCAGAACATTGACCCAGAACCCCCATTCACTTGCCGATCTCGGATGGTCGGCGGAACTCCTGCGCCAGCTCGAACCCGATGAGCTGGACCGCCTGAAACCGGCCCGCGTCACCGGCGTTCACCGCGACCGGCTGACCGCACTGTCGGAAGACGGAGCGCTCCTCCTCAGCCTGCCGCCCGACCTTTCGGCGGGCGATTTCGCGGTCGGCGACTGGGTGCTCGCCGATCCTGAAACGGACAGGGCAGACAGGCTACTTGACCGGAAAACAAGGATTTTCCGGCGCGCTGCTGGCGATGTCTCGCGCGAACAGCTGATCGTGGCAAATGTCGACACGGTCTTTCTCACCACCTCCTGCACCGACGAATTCAACGAGGCGCGGCTTGAACGTTATCTCGCGCTCGCCCATGCAGGCGGCGTGCCGCCGGTCTTCGTGCTGACCAAGGTCGACAAGACCGATGACCCCGACGCCTTTCTCGACCGGCTCCGTGCCATCGGCCCGTCGGTACCCGCCGTCGCCGTCAACGCGAAGGCTGAGGGTGCGGCGGAGGCGCTCCACCCCTGGTGCGGGCGCGGGCAGACGGTCGCCTTTCTCGGCATGTCGGGCGTCGGCAAATCGACGCTGGCCTCAGCCCTGACCGGTCTTGACCTTGAAACCGCGGCCCTCAGCGCCGACCAGATGCGGGGCCGTCACACCACGACCGCCCGCGAGATGCATGCCATCCCCGGCGGCGGCTGGCTGATCGACACGCCCGGCATGCGCGAACTCCGCCTGACCGACATGGCCGACGGCATCGACGAAGCCTTCGCCGAGATCAGCGAGCTCGCCAGCCAATGCCGGTTTTCCAATTGCCGCCATGAAACCGAGCCCGGCTGCGCGGTCCGCACCGCCATAGCCGAAGGGCGCGTCGATGCCGCACGGCTCGACCGCTGGCAGAAACTGAAACGCGAAGACGCCTTTCATTCCGCCTCTTTCGCAGAGCGGCGGCGGCAATCCCGGGCGATGAACCGGATCTATCGCGAGGCGCAGAAAGGCAAGGGCGACAAGCGCTGAGCGAGGTTCGCGGCGCCGGTCAGAAACACCCGGCCGGCGCTACCGCCCAAAGCCGCTGCGCCTCTGTCTCGACCGCGCAGGGCCGGGCCGCACGGAGCCTGCCAAGGGCAGCGTCCGGAGCCTCGCCAGCCTCCACCATTAACCGCAAGAGCGCCATGCCGGACCGGCCGCAACCACCCATGCAATGGGCCAACACCCTGCCGCCATGGCGAAGGATTGTCAGGGCATCGGCGCTGGCGCCGCCCCAGCCGCCTTGCAACGCGGCGCTGTCAGAACCGAAGTCGGGCACCGGCAGGTGGCGCCACTCAACCCCCTGCGCCCCAAGGTCAGCGCCGATCCCGGACGCGCCATTCGCGGTCAGCTCCGCAGTCGTGGCCATGGTCAGGACAAGCGCCGGACCCCAGCCGATGATGGCCGCGATATCCTTGCAATAAGCGCCTTCGCGCCCCGGCATCGGACAGATGCCCAGCGCCCCGGGACCAAGTGCAATGGTCGCAATCGCAAATGCCGTCACTTACCCTCTCTCCGTCGCCCGGCGCGCAGGACCGGCGTTGCCGACAGCAACATTCGACCATAAGGGCACGGCTCGCAAGTGCAGGGCACAACAGGCAGTATTGCCGGCCTGCCGTGCCGCCAGCACCCGAAAAACGCATAGCTTTTCCACGCCGCAACTGGCGGAATCTCCTTGACTCCCATTTTTGGCCGGCGGTTAATCGGGCCAGTGGTCCGGCACAACCTGATGGTTGTCCGGACACGCAACAAAACCAACAGTGGGGAAATAGACATGCTTCACCGTCGCACACTTCTCGCGGCAACGGTCGCGGCGCTGACGGCGTTTACCGCGCCGGCTCTGCGCGCCGAAACGCCGCCCGATACCTTCATTCAGGCCTGGGCCATCGACGATATCATCTCGCTCGACCCGGCCGAAATCTTCGAATTCACCGCCTCCGAAATCGCCGGCAACTCCTATGAGGGGCTCATCGGCTACGACCCGATGAACGTCGCGGACATCTTCGGCAAGGTCGCCGAAAGCTGGGAGGTCGCCGCTGACGGCATGTCGATCAGCTTCAAGATCCGTGAAGGCCGCAAGTTCGCCTCCGGCAACGAAATCACGGCCGAGGACGTCGTCTTTTCGCTGACCCGTGCGGTCAAGCTCGACAAGTCGCCAGCCTTCATCCTGACCCAGTTCGGCCTGAACGCCGATAACGTCGACCAAATGGTGGTTCAGACCGGCCCCTACTCGCTCGACTTCAAGATGGACAAGGCCTATGCGCCGACGCTTGTCCTTTACTGCCTGACCGCGACGGTCGGCTTCGTCGTCGACAAGAAGGTCGCGATGGAACACGAGGCCAACGGCGATTTCGGCTATGAATGGCTGAAGACGAACTATGCCGGATCCGGCCCCTTCACGATCCGCGAATGGCGCGCCAACGAAACTGTCGTTCTGGAACGCAACGACAACTACTCGGGCGACGCGCCCGCGATGGCCCGTGTGATCTACCGCCACATTCCCGAAGGCGCGACGCAACGTCTGCTTCTGGAACAGGGCGACATCGACGTGGCCCGCTCGCTCGGTGCCGAAGAGATTGACGCGGTTCGCAGCAATCCCGACATCTCCATCATGGAAGGGCCGAAGGGGTCCATCTACTATCTCGGCCTGAGCCAGAAGAACGAATATCTGTCCAAGCCCGAAGTGCGCCAGGCGATGAAATACCTCGTCGACTATCAGGCGATCGCCGACACGATCATGAAAGGCAAGGTCAGCGTGCATCAGGCCTTCCTGCCCAAGGGCTTCCTTGGCGCGCTGGAAGAAACGCCCTTCTCGCTCGATGTCGCCAAGGCGAAGGAACTGCTGGCCGCGGCCGGCGTGCCCGATGGCTTCAACGTGACGATGGATACCCGCAACACGCCCGAAATTACCGGCATCGCGCAGGCGATCCAGCAGACGATGGCGCAGGCCGGCATCAATATCGAGCTGATCCCGGGCGACGGCCAGCAGACGCTGACCAAGTATCGCGCGCGCAACCATGACATCTATATCGGCCGCTGGGGCCCGGACTATCAGGACCCGCACACCAACGCCGATACCTTCGCGCGCAACCCCGACAACTCGGACGACGCGGCCTCAAAGCCTCTGGCATGGCGCAACAGCTGGGATATTCCGGAAATGACCGCGCAGGCCGATGCGGCGGTTCTGGAAGCCGATGCCAATACCCGCGCCCAGATGTATCTCGACATCCAGCGCGAACATCAGCAGACCTCGCCCTTCGTGATCATGTTCCAGGAAATCGAGGTCACGGCGATGCGGTCGAACGTGAAGGGCTACATTGTCGGCCCGTCGTTCAACGACAACAGCTTTGCCAAGGTAACCAAGAACTGACATGACCGCGTCAGATTCCGGCGGAGGGCGCGAAAGCGCCCTCCTGCCATTCCTCGGAAAGGTCGCCCGGCTGGCGGCCACGGTTGCCCTGACCTTTCTCGGCCTCCTGATCGTGACTTTCCTGATCGGCCGTGTGGTGCCCGTCGACCCGGTGCTGGCGGTCGTGGGCGACCGCGCCTCCAAATCGGTCTATGACAAGGCCTATATCGAGCTGGGGCTCGACCGGCCGCTCTACGAACAATTCTGGCTCTACCTCACCAAGGTCTTCACCGGTGATTTCGGCCAGAGCATGCTGACCAAGCGCGACATTGTCGAAGACATCGCGCGCGTCTTTCCCGCAACGATGGAGCTTGCCACCGTCGCCATCATCATCGGTACCTCGATCGGCATTCCGGTCGGTGTCTGGGCCGCCGTCAAGCAAGGCAAACTTGTCGATCAGGTGGTGCGCGTTCTGGGGCTTATCGGGTATTCCGCGCCGATCTTCTGGCTCGGGCTGCTCGGGCTGCTCGTCTTCTATGCACGGCTGCAGTGGGTTGCCGGCCCCGGTCGCATCGACATCGCCTATGAGTATTCGGTCACGCAGACGACCGGGCTTTTGCTCATCGACAGCGCCATTCAGGGCGAATGGGCGGCGTTCCGGAACGTCTTCGCCCATATCATCCTGCCCGCATCTCTTCTGGGCTATTTCTCCATGGCCTATATCAGCCGCATGACGCGCAGCTTCATGCTGAACGAACTGGCGCAGGAATATGTGATAACCGCCCGCGTCAAGGGTGTGCCGGAATGGCGCATCATCTGGGTCCATGCCCTGCGAAATGCCGCCGTCCCGCTCGTCACCGTCGTGGCTCTTTCCTATGCGAACCTACTGGAAGGGTCGGTCCTGACCGAAACGGTCTTCGCCTGGCCGGGCCTTGGCCAGTACCTGACCCATTCCCTGCAAAACGCCGACATGAACGCGGTCCTTGGCGGCACGCTTGTCGTTGGCGCGATCTTTGTCGGGCTGAACCTCTTTTCCGATCTCCTTTACAACCTCCTCGATCCCCGCGTCCGGAGGCGGACATGACCGCGCTGCCCCGCCGCGAATGGCTTTTGAGCGATCGACCAGAGTCGCGGCGTCAGGCGCGGCTCGGGCAGGCCTACCGGACCTGGCTCGCCTTTCGGACGAACTGGCTTGCCATGATCGGCCTCGGGATCGTCGTGGCGCTCGTCCTGGTCGCCATCTTCGCCGACGTGATCGCACCCTACGATCCGATTGTCGGCGGCGACCTCAGGACGGAGCGGTTCGTCGAACCCTTTACCGGCAACCACTTTCTCGGGACGGACGACCTGTCCCGCGACATATTCAGCCGCATCGTCCATGGCGCGCGCCTGACGCTGATGGTCGTCGCGCTGGTCGCAGTCATCGCAACGCCGATCGGGCTTCTGGTCGGGACAACCTCAGGCTATTTCGGGGGCTGGGTCGATACCATCCTGATGCGAATCACGGATATCTTCCTTGCCTTCCCCCGCCTTATCCTCGCGCTCGCCTTCGTTGCCGCCCTGGGGCCGGGCATCGAGAATGCCATCATCGCCATCGCCATCACCTCCTGGCCGCCCTATGCCCGCCTCGCGCGGGCCGAAACCCTTACCATCCGTGACAGCGACTACATCAATGCCGCCCGCCTGCAGGGCGCATCTTCTCTCCGCATTCTCTGGGGGCATATCACGCCTCTCTGCCTTTCCTCGGTCATCATCCGCGTCACACTCGACATGGCCGGGATCATCCTGACGGCGGCGGGGCTCGGTTTCCTCGGCCTTGGCGCGCAGCCGCCACAACCTGAATGGGGCGCAATGATCGCCTCGGGCCGGCGCTTCCTTATCGACCAGTGGTGGGTCGCGACCATGCCCGGCATCGCCATTTTCATCGTCTCGCTCGGCTTCAACCTTCTTGGCGACGGTCTTCGCGACGTGCTCGATCCGAAGGCTCGCAAATGACCTTTCATCTTGCCCAAAATACCTCCGCCGGAGGCTCCCGCCGATGACGCCGCTCCTGACTGTCGAGGATTTGCGCGTGACCTTCCCGACCCGGCAGGGACCGAGCGAGGTTGTGCGCGGCGTCACATTCACCCTCGGCCGCGAACGGCTCGGCATCGTCGGCGAAAGCGGATCTGGCAAAAGCCAGACCGGGCGCGCGATACTTGGCCTGACGCCACCTCCGGGAAAGGCCACGGCGAAGACACTCAGCTTCGATGGAATCGACCTGCGCAAGGCCAGCGCGGCGACATGGCGGTCGCTTCGGGGCGCGCGCATGTCCATGGTCATGCAGGACCCGAAGTTTTCGCTGAACCCGGTCATGACCATCGGCAAGCAACTGATGGAGGCGCTGAAATTCAACGCCGAGGAAAGCCGGGCCGAAGCGCGCGCGCGGGCCATCGCGATGCTGGAGGCCGTACAGATCCGCGACCCCGAACGGGTGTTCCGGGCCTATCCGCACGAACTGTCGGGCGGCATGGGTCAGCGGGCGATGATCGCGATGATGCTCGTCACCGAACCCGACCTTCTGATCGCGGATGAGCCGACCTCGGCCCTCGACGTCACCGTTCAGGTGGAGGTGTTGCGCATCCTCGACAGGCTGGTGCAGGACCGGGGCATGGGGCTGATCTTCATCAGCCATGACCTGAGGCTCGTGTCGTCCTTCTGTGACAGGGTTCTGGTGATGTATGCCGGCCGGGTGGTGGAAGAACTGAGCTCCGCCAATCTGGCCGAGGCCCGCCATCCCTATACCCGGGGCCTGATGAACTGCCTGCCGAAGATCGAGGGCGGCCTGCGTCCCCTGCCGGTTCTGGAAAGGGATGCCGAATGGGCGCGCTGAAGCTTGAAGCCGAGGCGCTGGAGGTCACGTTCCGCCGCGGGCGGGAGGTGGTTCCCGCCGTGCGCGGCGTTTCCATCGCCGTCTCGCCCGGCGAAAGCTTTGGCATCGTCGGGGAAAGCGGTTCGGGAAAATCGACCGTTCTTCGCGCAATCTGCGGGCTCGCGCCGACATCGGCGGGCGCAATCCGCCTGGACGGGCGCCAACTGACGGCGCCCCGGGACGCGGCCTTCTACCGTCAGGTCCAGATGGTGTTTCAGGACCCCTACGCATCGCTGCACCCGCGCCATTCGGTCGACAGTGTCCTGTCCGAACCGCTGGCCATCCACCGCTTCGACCGACGCGAGGAGCGGATCGAACGCGCCCTAGCCGATGTCGGGCTGGGGCCGGATTTCCGATTTCGCTATCCCCATCAGCTTTCGGGCGGGCAGCGCCAGCGCGTCGCGGTCGCCCGGGCGCTGATCCTGGAACCGGATGTGCTCCTGCTTGATGAGCCGACCTCGGCGCTCGACGCCTCGATCCAGGCAGAGGTGCTCAACCTGCTCGACAGGCTCCGCTCAGAACGCGGTCTGACCTATGTGATGGTCTCTCACGATCTTGCCGTCGTCGCCCATATGTGCGACCGGCTCATTGTCATGCAGAACGGGCAGGTCGTTGAGGAACTGACCCGACAGGCGTTGTCGGCGCACCGCGCACAGCAGGACTACACGCGCAAGCTGCTTGCTGCCTCAGCCGGCTATACGCCTGCATAGACCACCCTCGACCAACACCGGGACCGCGCCCCTCAGGCATCCGCCAGCTCAACGAAAACCGGCTGATGGTCCGACCCGTCCGCCGCCTCGTCGATCCAGGCCCGCGTCACGCGGCCGACCAGCGGGCCATTGACGAAGATGTGGTCGATCCGCTGATAGCCCGCCGCGTCGGTGTCGCCATGCGTGATGCCGTCACGCTCCGCCTGTCCCGCGATCGTCAGCACGTCACTGAACATGTTGACCTCGTGCAACCGCCCGTAGAACGGATCCGTTTCGCCTGTCAGCAGATCGTAGTTGCGTGAATTTGGACGCATGTTGAAATCGCCCATCAGCATGGCCGCAACCGGAACGCCGGTCAGATCCTCATGCCCGACGGCCATCCAGTCGGCGTAGTATTCCTCTGCCGGCACACCGATGCCGACGACCGGTCCGCCCTGCAGCGGCGCATCCGCCACGATCTTCATGATCTCCCCGATCTGCAAATGCCGCTGACGCTCGGACAGGTAATTCAGATGCGTGTTGTAGACGCGGATAGCACCGCCCGGCGTGCCGACGATCAGCTCCTGCAGGCAGGAACTATCGTTCAAATGACCGACCACGGGGTATTTGGGCAGTGGAAAGACCCGGATCGACAAGATTGGCCAGCGCGACAGGGTCATGAGCCCGTATTGCCGCCGCGCGCCCTTGTCCGCACTCGTCGGATCGTTGATGTCGACCGACGGCGCGAAAGCGTGGAAGTGATCCGGCAAGAGTTCCGAAAGGCGCGCCACCTGGTCGGCATGATCCATCTTGCGCCAGAACCTTTCTACTTCCTGAAGACATATGATGTCGGCGCCAGAGACGGTGGAGGCGATGCGGGCCAGATCGACCTTCTTGTCGCGTCCCATGCCCCATTGAATATTGTAGGTGACGACACGCATTTTTTGCTCCTAGATATCAGGGCAGGAAGAATGCCGGGTTTGACATGAAACCGTTAGATGCCGGCAGTAAGTGAGGAGATACGTAAACTCAAACACCGTCGGAACCGGTCTGTCAACAAATTGATTGACAGACCAGTCAATAAATTCAACTCTTGTTGGCGCACAGGACCGACGCTGTTTTCCGGCCAAATCCGGCCATCTGGTATCCGTTGGGGGGAACGACGATGACATGGCAGCTACTTCGCACGACAACGATTTCCGCTATCACCGCAGGTCTCTTGGCCGCGACGTCCGGCGCCGCATTGGCCGAAAAGGTACTTCGGCGCGCCAATGACCTGAGTTACGGCGGATCGGAAAGTATCGACCCGATTTCGTCCAACCGATTTTATGAGGTCAATGACCTGCTTTACGACCGGCTGATCCGGCAGGGCCCGAACGGGGCCCCTGCCCCGGACCTTGCCCTTGATTGGTCATCAAACGAATCCGCCACGGAATGGACACTGAAGCTGCGCCCGGACGTGAAGTTTCACGATGGCAGCGATTTCGACGCGACCGATGTCAAATACTCGCTGGAGCGCATTAACGACCCGGCGCTGGAATCGCCGGTCGCTGCCGTTCTCGGCATCATATCCGAGGTTGAGGTGATCGACCCGCTCACAGCGAAGATCAAGCTGTCCAGCCCGCATTCGGGCATTCCGCTCCTGCTCTACGATTACCGGGTTCGCATGATCCCGGACGGATCGGGCGATACGATCGAAACGACCGGCATCGGGACCGGGCCATTCAAGCTCGAATCCTATGATCCCGAAGGCACGACAGAGCTGGTCGCGAACCGCGATTATTGGGACGGCGCGCCAAAACTCGACCGCATCGTCTTTACCGCGATCCCGGATTCCGAGGCCCGCAATCAGGCCATGCTGGCCGGGCAACTTGACTACAACTCGCTGACGCGCGACCAGATGCCGCTTTACGAAAACAACCCGAATTTCGTGGTGCAGCAGTTCCCGGCCGGCGGCTGGTTCGGCATCGTCTTTCTGACCGATGAGCCGCCCTTCGACGATGCGCGCATCCGTAAGGCGCTGCGCATCGCGGCGAACCGGCAAGAGATGATGGAACTGCTTGTCGGCGCTGGAAATGGCGAAGTGGCGTGTGACACGCCAGTGTCGAAGGCCGATCCGTTCCGGGCCGAGCTTGACTGCGCGCAGGACATCGACGGGGCAAAGGCGCTGCTGGCCGAAGCTGGCTATCCTGACGGGATCGACGTCGATGTCTACACGGCCGATCTTGAACCGGGCATGGTGCAGTTCGCCGAAGTCTATCAGCAGCAGGTCGCCCCTGCCGGCATTCGTGTCAATCTCCGTATTGCGCCGTCGGACGGGTATTGGGACGACGTCTGGTACTACAAGAACTGCGTCACCTCCTGGGGCGAGCGGCCCGCCGACCAGTTCCTGAACGAGGCCTATCGCAGTGGCGCAGACTGGAACGAAAGCCATTTCGCCAACGCCGACTATGACGCAACACTCGATGCGGCCCGCGCGACGCTCGACATGGACGAGGCCCGCGATCTCTACGTGAAGGCCCAGCAAATCCTCTTTGAGGAAGGCGGCACGTTCATCCCCTATCAGGAAGACGGGCGGCGGGTCCTTTCCGCACGGACATCCGGCTTCCCCGAACTCGGCGAGGACTATATCCGCTGGCATCTTGTCGATGTGACGGAATAGCAGGGCAAACATGCTCGGGATCGTTGTCGAACGGATCGGGCTGGCGTTCTTCACGATGGTCTTCATTGCCATCGTCGTCTTTGCCGGTCTTCAGGCGATGCCGGGCGATGCCTGCACGGTGCACCTTGGGCGGGGGGCCAGCGATACAGCGCTGGCCTCCTGCCGCAGCCGCATGGGGCTCGACCGGCCGGCCACGACCCGGTTCTTCGAATGGTCGGGCAATATCGTCAAGGGCGACCTTGGCGTCTCGATCCAGCGCAAGAAACCGATCGCTGAAATTGTGGGATGGCGTCTGCGCAATACGCTTATCCTTTCGGGTGTTGCCGCACTCATGGGTATTCCGCTCGCCATCTTCCTTGGTGTCATCTCTGGATTGCGGCGGGACGGACCTCTCGATGTCGGGATTTCCTCACTCGCGATCTTCGGGATGACCGTGCCCGAATTCATCTCCGGCACGCTCATGATCTTCGTCTTTTCGGTGACGCTCGGCTGGGCGTCCGGCGTGGTGATGGCCGGCTACAAGGCCCCGGCACTCGATCTTGTCCGTGCCTCGATCCTGCCGGCGGCGACGCTGACCTTCATCCTTGCCGCGCATATCCTGAGGATGGTCCGCAGTTCCATCATCGAGGTTCTGGACAGCGAATTTGTCCTGATGGCGCGCCTGAAGGGTCTGCCGCGCCGGCAGATCATCTGGCGTCATGTGGTTCCGAACGCCCTTCTGCCAGCCATCAGCGTGATCGGGCTGACGGCGGCCTGGCTTCTGGGCGGCGTCGTCATTGTCGAAAGCGTCTTCAACTACCCCGGCCTTGGCCGGCTTGCCGTCGATGCCGTCGCCGATCAGGACCTGCCGCTCGTTCAGGCGATCGCGCTGCTTTTCGGGATCATTTACATCCTCGTCAATCTCGGTGCCGACCTTCTGGCGCTCGTGCTCAATCCCCGGCTAAGGACGCTGCGCGGATGACGGATGGCGGGGTCCTGACGACGATACGGACAATCCTTGCGCGCCCGTCCGGACTGGTCGGCGGGCTGATTGTTGGCGCGCATATCCTCGTCGCGCTCCTCGCCCCGGTGATCGTGCCTTTTGACCCGGCCTTGCAGGATGTGAAGGCGATCCTGCAGGCACCATCCGCCGAACATTGGCTCGGCACGGACCGGCTCGGGCGAGATATCCTGTCGCGTACGCTCATGGGCGGCCGCGAAGCCATGTTGATCAGTACCGTATCCACGATTGTCGCGATGGCTTGGGGCAGCATTCTCGGCATCGCGCTGGCGCTTGTCGGCGGGCGGACGGATGCCATCGTCATGCGTTCGGTCGACGCCATGATGTCGATCCCCTGGGTACTGCTGGTGATGCTGTTCGTTGCCGTCCTCGGCACCGGAACCGCCGCGCTTGTCCCGGTCCTCGGGTTTTCCTACGGACTTTCCGTCGTCTATTTGTCGCGTGCGGCCGCACTCGATTTCGTAGCCCGCGACTTCATCCTCGCGGCGCAGGCACGGGGCCATTCGCGCTGGTCGATTGTCAGGACTGAGCTCTTTCCGAATGTACGCGACAGTCTGGCGGTGCAGGGTGCGATGCAATGGTCATGGATACTCCTGGCTGTCAGTTCGCTGTCGTTTCTCGGCATGGGGGTCGCTCCGCCGACTCCCGATTGGGGGCAGATGATTTCTGACGCGCGCGGGGTCATGCAACTGGCGCCCTGGGCGCTGATCTGGCCGATGATCGCGCTCAGTTCGCTCGTGATCGGCATGAACCTGCTGGTTGACGCCTGGGCGCAGGCCATTGGCGTCGACCGGACGCGGCGGAAAGTCGAAACATGAGCGCACCGCTTTTGGAGGCGCGCGGACTGCGCATCGGATATGCGCAGCGGGTCGGCACGGGTCCGCGGGTCATTGACGACGTGTCGCTGTCTATCGGCCGCGGCGACAGCCTCGGCATTGCCGGGGAATCGGGATCGGGCAAGAGCACGCTCCTCCTCGCGCTGATGGGTGTCGTCCGCAAGGGCCTTGTGGCGCAAGCGGGCGATGTCACGCTCGAAACGCGGGCACTTCTCGGCCAGCGCGACGAAGACCTGCTAGACCTTCGCGGGGGGCGCATCGCCCTCATTCCACAGAATGCCGCGGTGTCGCTGACGCCTACGCTGCGGATCGGCGCGCAGATCGACGAGGCCCTGCGCCGGCATAGCCAGCTTGAGGCATTGGCGCGGCGGCAGCGGATTGCCGAACTCCTCGAACGGGTGCAACTGCCCGATCCGGCAGTCATCGCGCGGCGTTTCCCGCACGAACTTTCCGGTGGCCAGGTCCAGCGCGCGGCCATTGCCATGGCGCTTGCGGGCGACCCAGCCCTCCTTCTGATGGATGAGCCGACGACGGGGCTCGATGTCACCACCCAGCTTGCCCTTCTCGACCTGATGATCGGGCTTCGGCAGGATCGCAACATGGCGATCGTCTGTGTCAGCCATGACCTTGGTGTGCTGGCCAAGCTTTGCGACCGGGTGGCCGTCATGTATGCCGGCGCGTTGGTCGAAGAGGGACCGGCGGAGCGGCTTCTGTCGCAGCCGACCCATCCCTATACCGCCGCGCTACTCAATTCCCTGCCGACCCTGCGGCATCCCGGGCTTCCCGGCGCAATCTCTGGCACGCCGCCCCTGCCCAGCGACCTTCCATCTGGCTGCCGATTTGCCCCGCGCTGCGCGACCGCAACGCCGGAATGTCACAGCGCGCGACCACTTTTGCTTGCCCGGACGGGAGGCGTATTCTCGGCTTGTATCCATCCCATCGCCGACAGGAAGATGCTCAAGGCCACGGCGAAGCCACCGGCATTCGCCGAAACCCAGACCGTTCTTCAGGTCGGCGGCCTCTTCGTCGCCTATGGCCGTCGGCATGGCCTTGCCCGGCTACTACGGCTCGGCCGGCCGAACGAGGTTGTCACGGATGTTTCCTTCGACCTCAGGCGGGGCGAGATTCTTGGCCTTGTCGGCGAATCCGGAAGCGGAAAATCGACGATCTTGCGCGCAATCGCCGGCATCCAAAAACCGGCGGCCGGGACGATCGTTCTGACAACACGCGAAGGCGCAGTGACACCTCTGCCCGGTCCCATGGGCGAACGTCCGCTGGAACTTCTTCAGCGTATTCAGATGGTGTTTCAGAACCCGGATTCATCGCTGAACCCGCGGCACACGATCCTGAAGCTGCTGGCCCAGCCGCTTCAGCTTTATGGCCGGGTTCCGGCCGCCGAATTGCGGAACCGGGCCGCCGCCCTTCTTGACGCCGTTCAGCTTCGTGAGAATTTCCTCGACCGCTACGCATCCCAGCTTTCCGGCGGTGAACGCCAGCGCGTCGCCATTGCCCGCGCCTTCGCCGCCGAACCCGATCTGCTGCTTTGCGACGAGATCACGACAGCACTCGATGTTTCGGTTCAGGCGACCGTGCTGCGGCTTGTCCGCGATCTGGCGCATGAACGGCACGTCGGGGCGATCTTCGTTTCACACGACCTGGCCGTCGTGCGCGCGATCGCTGATCGCATCGCGGTTCTGCGCAATGGCAAGGTTGTCGAAATAGGCAAGGCCGCCGACGTTTGCGAGCGGCCGGAAGACCCCTATACACGCACCCTGCTCGGCGCCGTGCTGGAACCCGAAGTGCTGCAACCGGCAGAAGGTGCGGCGACAGGGCAGCTTCGCTGACCTAGCCCGCCAGCCCATCAATCCTTGCCGGGCCTTATGGGTCGGACATCTGGCATCTGAACGGTATGATCGACCTTTCCGCGCGGGACCATGGTCATTCACGGCAATTGGCGGAAGTGCACAATCCCGACAAGTTTGCCCCGCTGGCGGATATTTCATGTACCGAAGCTTGGACAGCTACGACATTTCCCCATCGGAACGGCTGCGCATGCGGCGCAGTTCGACCTTTGTGCAGCGATCCATCACGACCTTGAGCCCGGCGGCCTCGGCAAGCCGCGCGGCCTGCGGATCTTGAATGCCGATCTGCGCCCACAATACAGCAGCGCGGATCGCCACCGCCTGCTCCGCGATGCCCAGCAGTTCTGCCGAAGGTCGGAAGACATCGACCATGTCGACGGGGCGGTCGATGGCGGCGAGCGACGGAAAGACCTTCAGGTCACGAATCTCCGTCAGCCCGGGCCTGGGATTGACGGGAATGACGTCATAGCCGGCATTGGCAAGCGCCAGCGTCACGCGATGACTGTCCTTAAGCGGATCGGCGCTGGCGCCGACAACGGCGATTGTGCGAACGGTCGCAAGAATACTGGCGATATAGCCGTCCGGGTATGGCCGGTCATGGTTCATGCTCATCCTTCCGCTTCGTTGCAACGCATCCACCGGCCTTATCGTGCCAATCCCGGCGCGATGCCAGTGGCGTTCTTGCGCAGGCGACACCGCGCGCCGCCGGCAGTGATCCAATACCATAAGCCCTTGCCGGCAAGGGCCATCTACCGCCAGAATTCGAGGCACAAGGCAGCCATCCCCAGCGACAGGAACCCCATGCCGCACGACCCACGTTTCGACCCGCTCTTCGAACCGCTCGCTATCGGGCCGGTAACTGCGCCGAACCGGTTCTGGCAGGTGCCCCATTGCACCGGCATGGGGTTTGGCCTGCCAGCCACGCTTGCCCGCATGCGCGCCATCAAGGCCGAAGGCGGCTGGGGCGTCGTCAATACGGAATACTGTTCCATCCACCCGTCCTCCGACGACACGCCGGCACCCTATGCCTCGCTCTGGGACGACCGTGATGTGGCGAACATGGCCGCGATGACCGAAGGCGTCCACGCCTATGGCGCGCTTGCCGGGGTTGAGTTGTGGTACGGCGGCTTTCGGTCGCCAGGGCTATTGACCCGCGAAGCCCCGCTTGCGCCGGAAAGCCTGCCCGTTGCCGGTATGCCCTGGCAAAGCCAACGCATGGACCGGCAGGATATCCAGAACATCCGGGATTGGCATCGCGCCGCGGCGCTGCGCGCGAAGTCGGCCGATTTCGACGTGGTCTACGTCTATGCGGCGCATACCTACCTTCTGGCCCAGTTCCTCGACCCTTCCACGAACCCGCGTGCGGACGACTACGGCGGCGCCTTCCGGAACCGGGCACGGCTGGTACGCGAACTTCTGGAAGATACTCGACAGGCGGTCGGCGACCGCGCCGCGGTCGCGATCCGGATCGAAGTGCTGAATGAGGACGAAACCGGCCTGGAGGAACGCGCCGGCTTCCTCGCCGAAATCGCCCATCTGGTCGATGTCTTCGACGTGACAATTCCCGACTACTCGCAGGAGATGGGGGCATCGCGTTTCATCACTGAGGCCTCGCTTGAGCCCCATGTGGCCCATGCAAAGACCATCACCGGAAAGCCTGTCGTCACAGTCGGGCGCTTCACCAGCCCCGAGACGATGCTGGGGCAACTGAGACGTGGCGTGATCGACTTCATCGGCGCGGCGCGGCCGTCCATCGCCGACCCGTTCCTGCCTGCAAAGATAAGGGACGGCCGGTTGGATGACATTCGCGAATGTATCGGCTGCAATTTCTGTTACGCCCATGACGGGCTTGGCGCGCCGATCCGCTGCACCCAGAACCCGACCATGGGCGAGGAATGGCGGCGCGGCTGGCACCCGGAAAATGTTCCCGACATCACGGGCAGGGCCGAACAGGTCCTGGTCGTCGGTGCAGGGCCGGCGGGCCTTGAGGCGGCACTGACGCTCGGCCGTCGCGGGGTACCGGTGATGCTGGCCGAGGCCGAAGGCGAACTCGGCGGGCGGGCCACGCTTGAGGCGCGTTTGCCGGGCCTTGGCGAATGGGCGCGGGTCCGGGACTGGCGGGCCTATCAGATCGGCAAGCTGCCCAACGTGGAAATTTACCGCGCAAGCCGGATGGGCCCGGAGGACGTTCTGGAAACCGGTGTCAGGCACGTCTTTTGCGCCACAGGCAGCCGCTGGCGGCCGGATGGCCGGGGGCGAACAAGTTTTCGGCCGATACCCGGATTTGAGGGATCGCAGGTTCTGGCGCCCGAGGCAGTCCTGAAAGGATACCGTCCGCCGGTGGCTGGCAAGGTCATTGTCTATGACGATGACGGCTATCATCTCGCGGCGGGCCTCGCAGATCTTTTGGCGGGCGAAGGCCATTCTGTCACACTTGTAACACCTGCCTCGAAACCGGCTGGCTGGGCCGGTCATACCGTTGAACATGACCGCCTTGTCGCGGGGTTGCTGGACAAGGGCGTGGAAATCGTGACGAGCCGACAGATCACTGTCCTGCAGCGGCAAGCCGCGACACTCGCCTGCATCTATTCCGGGGCAAGCCGCGACATCGCCTGCGACTGGCTGGTCCCGGTGACATCGCGCGAACCGGAGGACGGGCTTTGGCAATCCCTCGCTGGCCGCGGGCTTGTAACGCTCGAACGGATCGGGGACGCCCGCGCGCCGGGGCTGATCGGTCATGCTGTTCATGACGGGCACCGGGCAGGCCGCTCCTTTCTGGCGCGACCGGAAGAAATGGTCGTCCGGCGGGAACGGGCCTGACGGCCGGTCGGTTGCCCGCAGGGTCCGGCCTGTCGAAAGTGGTCAGACCTTAGCGCAGCCCGTCTTCGCCCACCGCATCTTCGGCCTTGAGCCCGCCGACACGCGGCAACGGCCGGCCGCTGTCGGTAACGGCCACCGCCACCATGATCTCGTTCGCGCGGGGAGCATCGTTCAGGCGCACTTCGATTCCGTCGAAGTGAGAACGCACATAGGCGGCGTCCTTGTGACCCAGCGGCACATCCAGCACCTGCCCGGGGCTGCCCATCTTCTTGGAGGAAGGCACCAGCGCCGCCCCTTTTTCCACTGCCGCGCGCAAAGGCGCGCCAAGCTTCGGATGCAGGATCGCGGCGGCATGTTCCAGTTCGCCGTTCTCGCCGACCATGGCGGCCTTGCCATAGCTTTCCGCGGCCCCTGGCACGATGCCAAGCGCCGCCACGCATTTCTGACCGAGCAGCCCGCCGAGTTCGGCGCCGATTTCCATCAGAGGTGAAAGGTCCTCGACGTACCGCCCGGCGAAGGGATTGGCGATGACGGCGACGGCGACAGCCTTGCGCGTCGGCGGCGTGATCATCTTGCCGATCTCGACATGCGTTTCCTCAACCCAGACAGCGGTCTTCCTGATCTCAGCGCTCATCTCAATCCATCCTCCCCGTTTATCTGCCAGGCCTCCAGCCCGCCTGACCGCGAATGCACGCGCGGGCCGTTGGTCATCACCAGCGCCAAGAGCATCTCGTCAGCGTGCGGCGCATCGTGGATACCCACCTCCATCGCGTCGAAGTGGCTGCGCACATACGCCGCATTGATGTGGGTGATGGGCACATCAAGACGCGCGCCGATCCCGCCCACCTTCTTGGTCGACGGCACGATGGCCTTTGCGCCACCGATAAGTTCGCGCATCGCGTAGCCGCCCGGTGCGTGCCAGAGGGCGGCGTGTTCCAGTTCGCCGTCCGCGCCAATGATCGCCCCCTTGCCATATCCCTGGACCTTCTCGACCCCGCCGATGGCGTCGATGAGCCGCCCTGCCATCATCAGGCCGAGTGGGAGAAGATCGTCCATGAGCCCCTGAATGTCGGGCACATAGCGCCTGGCGAAGGGGTTGGTAATGACGGCGAGTACCGCAACGCGGCGATAGGGTACCTCGGCGACAGGGCCACCCTCATGATGAATGTCCTCGACAGCGATCTGAACCTTACGGGGCTGGATTTCAGGCATGTTCCACCTTCCGAATTTCGATCTGGCCCGCGCTACCGACGACCAGCGTCGTCCCGCGCAGCGACAGGGCGGCCCCGGCGATGAGGCCGGCGGCACGGTAATCTTCGGCCAGAACCGCCCCTGCCCGCAAGGCTGCATGGATTTCGCCGCTGGTCAGCGGCCCGACATGCGTAACGACAGGACGATCGCCAAGATCGCTGTCCGGCTGCCGCACGCGGGCCGGGATGCGTCGGATCCCGGGATGATCGGGAAGATCCACGGCATTGGCCACAAGCGTCGCGGCCGCATCCGCGGTGGCCGCATCGGCGGCAAGGACCGTGACCGAACCCGCGATGCCCAAGGAAAGACTGCGCCCGCCCTGCCCGCTCGTCGCTATGCCGCCGATACGGTCAGCCGACGCCACGGCAATCCGGCCGAGTTCCCCCTGGTCGAGCCCGGCCATGGCCAGCGTGAAGACCTGCCCCGGCGCGAGGTGCAGCGCAATGTCACCGCCATTGTTTACATAGGCTCGGCCAAGGGGGACCGCGGCCAGCATCGCCGCGAGCACGGCATCGGCGACAGCGCCGGCCACGGCCGCCATCGGTGTCACGAAGCAGGTCGGAAGACGCCGGACAGCAGCGTCCATTCGTTGGGCGATGGCGCCGGCTGGCCTGGGCGACGATGGCCCCACAGCACAGCGAAGCAAGGGCAGTTCGGCGACGAGTTCGTCGAGGATGGTCCCGAAGCGGTCAGCAGCCGCTTCAAATGCCTGCTGACGACTGCCGCCAGGCGCGGGATCCGCACCGATGATGAGGTCAATCGGCCCGTGCTGAAGATGCAGCCGCAGACCACCATCCAACAGGGCGGCGACCGGCCCCGTCACGGCTTTCGCCCGACCCGGCGGACGGCATCGGTCATCACGCTGTCGATCGGCCGGACTGATTTCATATGACCACCCAAGGCCGCGTAATCCTTCATTGTCATGGTAAATTCGATCGGCGCGACGAGCGCCGGGGTCGGCACATAACCGAAAGCATTCGTCGGCATCCCGAGGACATCAGCCATCACCGTGATCCCGCCACCCGGCCAGACATAGGCTTCTGCCCCGCCGCAGGTGACGCGGGCCAGTGCGGCCTTGACCGATTGCGTAAGGCGTACCGGGTTTTCAGTGACCCCGGCCCGGAGCGAACCGCCTGCGCCGCCCATGAAGAGAACCGAGCAGACCGATGGCTCACAATTCTCCGCGATGCGTTCGGCCGAAAGCCGCACGGCCTCCGGCGCGGGTTTCTCGACCGGACGAAGGGCATCGTCGAGTTCATAATAGCCGAATTGCTCACCGGTCGTGGACACCATGAAAAGCCGCAGGCCGGGCCAGGCCACCTTCGCATCCGTCTCGCGCAGGATCGTCAGCGGATCGGTAATGTTGGTACCGCCCCATCCGGTGCCGGGTTCAGCCACCTGGAAATAACGCCCTGGCGTTGAGCGGCGGCCCTTCACCCGAATGCCGGTCGGCGGCACGTCCAGCATCTTGCCCGCCTGATGTTCGGACAGGACGCCTGTGATGTGATCATCGACCACGACGACCTCATCGACATGACCAACCCATTGCGCGGCGAACATGCCGATGGCCGCCGACCCGCAGCCCACCCGCATCAATCGCTCCGTCTCGCCATTGATGATCGGGGCCTTGCCGGCCTGAACGACTAGCGTCACACCATCGTCAATCGTCATCTCCACCGCTTCGCAGTTGCAAAGCCGCAGGAGTGCGTCGCAGGTGACGCGGCCCTCCGCCTTCGATCCGCCGGTAAGGTGCTCCACCCCACCAAGCGACAGCATCTTTGACCCGTATTCCGAGGTCATGACGTGCCCGATAGGTTCGCCATCGACCCGTACGATGGCACGTTCGTCGCCGATGTGGCGATCCGTGTCGATCTTCACCTTCACGCCGCAGTAACTGAAAATGCCTTCGGTCACGACCGTCACCATATCGACCCCGTCGATGGGCTGGCTGACGATGAATGGGGCCGGCTTGTAATCGGGATAGGTCGTGCCGGCACCGATGGCGGTGATCACCGGGCGGCTGGTCGCCAGAATGTCGCCGTCCCACTCGGCCCCCTTCATGAAGGGCACCGCCTTGACGCCTTTCGCCTCGGCGGTCTCGATGATCGTCAGCGGGTCCAGCCTGACCAGTTCGCCGGCGTGGTTGGCATAACGGTCGCAGGCGCCCGACATGCCATCTGCGATATAGCAGAGGACCGGACAGGCATCGCAGCGGATTTTCTCAGGCCGCATTTCCCGGCGCTCGGCCATCAGCCCTTCTCCCTGATCGCGGCCCGAAGGTGGCTTGGCGTTACCGGCACCGACGTCATCCTCACCCCTGTCGCCCGCCGGATCGCGTTGAGAAGTGCCGGAGCCGTCGGGATCAGCACATGTTCACCGAGCCCTTTGGCGCCGAAGGGGCCATGCGCATCCGGTTCCTCCACGATGATCGTCTCGATCGGGGGAATGTCGCCGATGGTCGGGATCAGGTAGTCATGGAGGTTTTCCGTGCGGCCCGGCAGGTATTCCTCCATCAAGGCCATGCCGAGGCCCTGGGCGATCCCGCCCTGCACCTGCCCTTCGACCAGCATCGGGTTGATCGCGCGCCCGACATCATGGGCGGCAACGAACCGGATGGCCCGTGTCGTTCCGAGCGCGAGATCGACCTCCACGACCGCCAGATGGGCGGCATAGCCGAACTGGGCGTAAGGCTCGCCTTGCCCATTGGCGTCCAACGGCTTGGTGGGCGGGTCATAGGTTTCTTCGGCCCGCAGGACATAGCCTTCGCCATCCGGCGTCAGGCGCGCGAGGTCGATCACGTGGCGCTGCGCGCCTGCGGCAACTTCGATCCGACCCTCGTGAAAAGTCAGGCTCGCCGTTTCAGGCGCGTTCACGAGTTGCAGAATCTTCGCCCTGAGTGCTCGGCCGGACAAGAGCGCGGCATTGCCCGAAACATAGGTCTGGCGGCTGGCCGAGGTTTTGCCGCCATCCGGCGTCACGTCCGTATCAGCACCTATGAGGTCGATTGCGCCAAGCGACGCACCAAGGGCGGTCGCAAATATCTGGGCGATGACGGTATTGGCCCCCTGCCCGATATCCATCGCACCCTGATGAAGGACGACCCTGCCATCCGGCCGGATGCCGGATTTGATCGTCGACGGGTTCGGCAGAGAGGTGTTACCGCAGCCATACCAGCCTGCCGCGATGCCAACCCCTCGCCTTAGCGTCATCGCGTGGTCATTGAAGGTTTGCGCCGCAGCTGATTCCGCCACCCATGCAGGGCGCAGCGCCTCAAGGCAGGCCTTGACCCCGACGCCTTGTGCAAAGACCTGGCCACAGACTGTCGGCTGGCCATTTTCAAGCACGTTCAGCAGGCGGAAATCGAGGGGGTCGATCCCAAGCCGGTCGGCCAGTTCGTCAAAGAGCGATTCCTGCGCGATGGCCGCCTGCGGCACACCAAAGCCGCGGAACGCGCCTGATGGCGGGCAATGGGTGTGAATGGCCTTGGCCTCGGCCCTGTAGTCGCCAATACGGTAGGGACCCGAGGCATGGACCGGCACGCGGTTCGCCACCGTCGGCCCCCAGGACGCATAGGCGCCCGTGTTGAAAACGCCGTTGAATTCGAACCCACAGATACGTCCGTCGGTGGTCGCGCCGACCCGAACCGTCATCCGCGCCGGATGTCGTTTCGTCGTCGACTGCATCGACTCTGTCCGGGAATAAGTCAGTCGCACTGGCCTGCCCGTTTTTAGGGCCGCCAATGCCAGATAGGGCTGAACCGATACATCGAGTTTGGAGCCGAAACCGCCGCCGACGGCGGTCGGCAGGATGCGAACGCGCGACCGGTCCCAGCCGAGTATGTCGGCAACCGTGTCGCGATCCATCACCGGGGCCTGCGTGCAGGCCGATATTTCGACCCTGTCACCCACGAGACGCGCAAACCCCGCTTCGGGCTCGATATAGGCATGCTCGACAAAACCGGTCTCAAAGACGCCTTCGACCGTCAACTCAGCCGCCGCCAATGCGGCTGCGGCATCGCCTTTTGCGACGAACCCGCCGCACATGTGATTGCCGGGCCGGTCGCCGTGAACGAGCGGTGCGCCGTCCGCCATCGCCGCATCAGAGGTTGCCGCCTCAGGCAGGGGTTGCCATTCGACCGGAAAATCGGCGGGATCGAATCGGCGCATCGCTTCCGGACTGCCGACGACGGCAGCGACCGGATCGCCCCGGAAACGCACGACTTCCTCCGCGAAGACCGGCTGGTCGATGAACCCCGGGATCACGCCATACCGGTTCCGCCCCGGCACGTCGGCAGCCGTCAGGATCGCCGCGATGCCCGGTCGCGCAGCACGGAAGGCCCCAAGATCGCCAAGCCGGAATGCCGCATGGGCATGGGGCGACCGAACCAGACGGATTTCGAGCGTCCCAGCCGGCGCGACATCATCGCCAAAGGCCTCTGCCCCCGTCAGCTTCGCCTGCCCGTCCACCCGCCGGATAGCGGTGCCGGCCGGGCCGTCGGCTGGCAGCACCCACCCGGTCGCCATCACCGCCTCGATGATCTTGCGATAGCCGGTGCAGCGGCAAAGGACACCGCCAAGCGCATCCTTGACGGTGGCCTCATCCGGCGCCTGATTGACGCGAAGAAGCGCGACGGCCGACGCGATCATGCCGGGTGTGCAGATACCGCACTGGGCTGCCCCCCGGTCCTGAAACCGTTCCATGAGCGCCTGCGCCACCGGATCACCCGCGGCCAGCCCTTTCGCGGTTTCGACACGTCGACCGGCGGCCTGTTGCACGGGCATGAGGCAGGCGCAGACGGGCGCGTCATCGACAAGCACGGTACAGGCGCCGCAGTCACCAGCGTCGCAGCCGACCTTGACCTCGCGCGCGCCAAGTCGTTCGCGCAGCGCCTGAGACAGGCGCTCACCAGGATCGGCAGGGACAGAAACTTCCTTTCCGTTCAGGCAGAAGGTCGTGATGTCCGGGCCGCCGCTATCCATTCGCTCCACCCCGGTTCGCAGCCACGTGGAGCGCCCGTGTGATCAGTTGCGCGGCAGCATCCATGCGGTAGGCCGCACTGGCGCGCACATCGTCGATCGGATTCAGGGACGCGAGGTCTTCGACCGCCACCAGATCGGTGCGGCCGAGCACCGCCCGGTCTTGCCCGATCAGTACACGTTCAAGCGTCGGCAAACGCCGGGCAACGGGCGAACACGCACCGACGGCAATCCTTGCATCCGCGATCCTGTCGCCATCCAGACGCAGAAGCACGGCAACCATCGCGATGGAAATCACGAGGTAGCGTCGGCTGCCAAGCTTCAGGAATGCGCTGCGGTCCATATCGTCAGTGGCCGGAACATGAAATGCGACAACGATCTCGCCGGGGTCGAGCGCGACCTGACGAACGCCTGTCAGAAACCGGTCGAGCGGCAGGTGCCGCCGACCTGACCGGGAAGCGATTTCGATGCTTGCATCAAGGGTCAGAAGCGGCGGAACCCCGTCGGCGGCAGGTGACGCGTTGCAGAGATTTCCGGCCACGGTGCCGACATTCTGGATCTGAACCGACCCGACTTCGCGCGCGGCCTCTTTCAGCGCGTCGAATGCGGGTGGCAACGGCGCCTTGATGACATCGCTCCAGGGGGTTGCGGCGCCGATGCGCCAGCCGGTTTGCCCCTGCGTCACGCCTCGAAGCTCGGCAATCCCTGTCAGATCGACAAGGTCGGTTGCGATCGGGCGCCTGCCCTGTGCGGGAAAGAAATCCGTCCCCCCGGCCAGGACACGGGCATTTCCGGCGGCCAGAACCGAGAGCGCGTCGTCAAGCGAACGAGGAGCGAAATAGCCCATGGCCTCCGTCACGCCAGAGGGTGCAACGCTGGGGCACGTGACACCTTATTTCGTTAGTATACAAATGCTAGTAATCGGGCACCGCTTGTCAAACGCTTTCTTCTGCCCCGTCGCCGACGGGAAGGCGCGAGGGTCTGTCAGGTCATCTTCCGAAGCAGCTTCATCAGCCGTTCCCGTTCCGCCCCGCTCAGCGGTTCGAGCGTCGCATCGCTGATCTGATGGCCCGCGGATTTCAACTGGTCGATCAGGGCCGCGGCACTTTCGGTCAGTGCGATGACCGTGCGCCGCTTGTCGCCGGGGTCGCGTTTCAGCGTGACAAGACCCTTTTCCCGCAGCCGGTCGACCACCCCCTTGATCGTCGCGACATCCATCGCCGTCAGCCGGCCGAGATGGTTCTGTGAACATGGCCCAACCTCGGAAATGCGGATCAGCGCGGAAAACTGCGTTGGCGTCAGACGCATCGGCACATGCGACTGGAAGATCGCCGTGTGCCGCTGTCCGGCAAGGCGCAGCAGATATCCGACCTGGTCTTCCAGGCGGTATGGCCCCGGCTCGTCAGTCACGCTGCAAATCCTCCTTCATTCGGCCAACTATAGGAATTCTGCGCCCCCCGGCGCAACGCTTTTGCAGATTGATCAGGGAAGAAACCGTGTTAGCGTACAAATGAATATCCGCAGCCGTGAAGAGGGCGCCATGAACAGTTCCCCCGCGAAACTCGTCATCCGCAACATCGGCATGATCCTGTCCGGCCGGATCGAGGAACCGATACTCGACGGCGATTGCCTTATCGCAATCGACGGGAAGATCAGCGCCTGGGGCCGGGAAGCCGAGCTCGACACCGAAGGGGCGACGACAGAGATTGATGCGAAGGGCGTTACCCTTGCCCCGGGTCTTATCGACAGCCATGTGCATCCTGTTGTCGGCGACTACACGCCGCGCCAGCAGCAGTTGCACTGGATCGACAGCACCCTGCATGGTGGTGTCACCACGCTGATTTCGGCAGGCGAGGTCCATATGCCAGGTAGGCCCAAGGATGTCGTGGGCCTTAAGGCGATGGCGATTGCCGCCCAGCGCTGGTACGAGAATTTTCGTCCCTCCGGCGTGAAGGTTCACGCTGGCGCACCGGTGATCGAACACGGGATGGTGGAGGAAGATTTCCGCGACCTTGCTGCAGCGGGGGTCAAGCTGCTTGGCGAGGTCGGGCTAGGCACCGTGAAGGATGGCAAGACCGCGCGGCAGATGGTCGACTGGGCACGCAAATACGGCATCCAGTCAACGATCCACACGGGCGGCCCGTCCATCCCCGGTTCGGGCCTGATCGACGCCGATATGGTACTGGAAACGGGAACCGATGTGGTCGGTCATATCAACGGCGGCCATTCGGCGCTGCCTGATGATCAGATCGTCTGCCTGTGCGAGAACTGCACCAAGGGGCTGGAAATCGTCCACAACGGCAATGAACGCGCGGCCGTCCTGACGCTGAACACCGCGCGCGAGTTGGGCAAACTCGATCAGATCATCCTTGGAACGGACGGGCCCGCAGGATCGGGTGTGCAGCCCCTGGGCATCGTCCGGATGGTGGCGATGCTGTCGGCATTCGGCAATGTGCCGGCGGAAACCGCGTTCTGCTTTGCGACCGGGAACACGGCCCGGCAACGGAACCTCGACACCGGAATGATCGAGAATGGATACGCGGCCGATTTCGTGCTGATGGATCAGGCGCAACATTCGCCGGGCAAATCGCTTCTGGAGTCGGTCCGGCAGGGCAACTTGCCCGGCATCGGCATGACCATCATCGACGGCAAGATCACCTCGGAACGCAGCCGCAACACACCCCCGGCCATGCGGGTGCCGGAGGTGGTTCGGCGCTAGGATACGGCAGAAAAGTAGGCTACTTCGACAACAGGTAGTTGCTGATCATCGACGGGTCGTTGTTCACGACCCGCACACGCCATTCTCGCGGCATTTCGGAATAGTAGAGGAATCCGGCGCGCCCGACCGCGTTATACTTGGGCGTGTCGTCAATGTATTTCTTGAACCAGCGCCGCGCAGATTTCTTCACCAGGCTTCGGACGATCTTCTTGACCGAGCCCGATGGTGCCTTGGTCATGAAAGCGGCGAAGACGTCAAAGGCCATTGAGGATTTTTCGCTGAGGTCGACAACGATGAAGAGCGCTCGCTGGACGAATGCGCGGTCGATGTCGGTGATCGCGTTGGCTGGCGGCGACCGGCCCATCAATTCTTCGGCTACCAGAACGCATTCTTCCTGGTCGAGCATCAACTGCTCAGCCGTGAAATAAAGATCCTTGTAGTCGGAACCGGCCATGCGCCCTCCCCCCAAGTATCTGCCCAGCGCTGCCGTAACTGAACCGCATTGCTACGTCTCAGGCAACAATTATTGCGGCGCCCCGGGTTCCCGCGCCGGTCTGGCAGAGCTTGCGCGCGACGCGGCGCGTCCCCCAAGCCGCTCAGAACCGCCGCGGGACGAGGCCCGAATGGAACCACGTGACGAAACTTTCCATCGAAAAAACCGGAAGTGCCGTCGCAGCCCTGATATCGGCGGCATAGGGGATCATGTTGGTGCATTCCAGAACGATGGCGCCAAGGTCGGGATGCGCCTTTGTCAGCGCGAGGGCAGCATTCACATTGTCCGATCGGGCGGCCTCGACATCAAGTGTCAGTTCATTGCCGAGTATCGCGCGCGTGAATTCGCGGCCGCCTTCAGTGGTGCCGATGGGTGTGCCGCCCGGTACGCCGGCCTTTTCAAGATGCGCTGTCGTCAGCGTCGAGGCGGAAATCGTCAATACGCCGGCCCGCCGCCCTGGCGGCAGCAGCCGGTTGACCATCGCCACCTGCATCAACGATGACGCGGCGACGGGAACGCCGACGGCAGCGGCCAGTTCGGCCTGAAAGAGCGACAGGAAACCGCAATTCGTGGTGATCCCGTCCGCACCGTCGGCAACCAAGCCGCGCGCGGTGTCGACAAAGGCATCAAGCAGACCGGGCGCGCCCTGCCTGACGACCTTGTCAGGCGATGCGCCCCGCACAACCCGGTAGTGAACGGGAAATGGCCAGGTCAGCGCGTTGCCCATGTCACCGACAATGCGGGGAAACTGTGCCTCCAGCATCAGGATGCCGACAGAAGCCCCGTAGACCGCCTTGCCACCCGTTACGATCATGATATCGCGCGCCCTTTTTGCTTCGCCCCTCGGGTGCAAAGCTTGACACAGGCGGCCGGCCGCCAGCAACATGCATCCCGCACCAGCAAAGGAATTTCCCCGCATGAGCGCGACGAACCACCTGACCGGGGCCGAAGCGCTGGTGCGGATGCTTCAGGCCTATGATGTACGCCACATCTTCGGGCTGTGCGGCGACACGACCTTGCCGTTCTACGATGCCATGGCCCGGCTCGATCATGGCATTACCCATATCCTGACACGGGATGAACGGCATGCAGCGTATATGGCCGATGGCTATGCCCGCGTTACGGGCCGGCCGGGCGTCTGCGAAGGCCCGTCCGGCGGCGGCGCGACGTACATCCTTCCCGGCGTCGTCGAGGCCAACGAAAGTTCCGTCCCGGTGCTCGCCATCACGACGGATGTCGCCACAACCTCGCGCGGGCGATACCCTTTGACCGAACTTGATCAGGTATCGCTTTTTCGCCCGTTGACGAAATGGAATGCCTCGCTCGATCAGGCATCAGCCCTAACCGCGATGGTGCGCAAGGCGTTTCGGGTGATGACGACCGGGCGGCCGGGCGCGGTTCATCTGGCGCTGCCTTTCGACACGCAGAAGGCCCCGGTGGAGGAAAGTGCGATCTGGGCCGATCCGCGCCACCGGACCTTTCCGGCAGAGCGCACCGCGCCTGACCCCGACGCCATAGCGGAAGCGCTCGCCCTTTTGCGAAAGGCGCGGCGCGCGGTCGTGATCGCCGGGGGCGGCCCGCTGCTCGCCGGGGCGGAAACGGCGCTGGCGGAGCTTGCGGCGCGGCTCGATCTGGCTGTCGCGACGACCGTTTCTGGCCAGGGGGCCATCGGCGAAACCAATCCGCAGGCCATTGGCGTTGTCGGCACTAATGGCGGATCGGCCGAGGGTCGGGCTGTGGTCGAGGCTGCTGACCTGATCGTTTTCATCGGGTGCCGCGCCGGGTCTGTGACGACCGAGCGCTGGCGGTCGCCGCCCCCGGGCGTGCCCGTCATCCATATCGACAGTGACCCGATGGTCATAGGGGCCAATTATCCGACCGAGGTCGCCATCTGCGCTGATGCGAAGCTCGCGCTGGAGACGATGCTGGCGGCGCTCGACAAGGGTCCGGAAGGTTTTCGCGGACAGGGTGGGCGCGAGCAGGCTACGAAAGTTTGGTCCGGAAAAGAGGCGCGCTTTGCGCCGGTCGCGGCTTCTCGCGAGCGGCCGATCCGACCCGAAGCGGTTATTGCGGCCCTGATGGGCTTGCTTGACGACGACGCCATTCTTGTTGCCGACCCGGGGACACCCTGCCCCTATGTCTCAGCCTATTACCGCTGGCGCAAGGCAGGGCGGCATTTCATCACCAACCGAGCTCATGGTGCGCTCGGCTATGCGCTGGCGGCTGCGATGGGCGCGGCCGTCGGCCGGCCGTCGGCAAAGACGGTAGCCTTGATGGGCGACGGCTCTTTCGGGTTCTGCGTGGGCGAGTTGGAGACTCTGGTGCGGCTGAACCTGCCGATCACCTGCGTGGTCTTTTCGAACGCGACATTCGGATGGATCAAGGCCGGCCAGAATGCCGGTTTCGGGCAGCGTTTCTACAATGTCGATTTCGACAGGACCGATCATGCGGCCGTCGCCACCGCCTTCGGCGTCAAGTCGTGGCGGGTCGAGGACCCCGAAGCGCTGCCCGGCGTCCTCAAGGCCGCGCTCGACTATGGCGGGCCGAGCCTCGTGGATGTGATCGCCCAGCCCCTTCACGAGGCCGCTGCCCCGGTATCGGAGTGGATCGCGTGACCGATGCCACCACAACCGCCGGGAAGTCCGTTCTCATCATCGGGGCCGGCATTGTCGGGGTATCAACGGCAATCTGGCTGCAGCGCGCGGGGCACCGTGTCACGATCATCGACCGGATCGGTCCGGCAGGCGGCGCGAGTTTCGGCAATGGCGGTGTACTGGCCTCTTGCGCGGTCGTGCCGGTCACCGTGCCGGGACTTGTCCGCAAGGCCCCGAAAATGCTGCTTGACCCCGAACAGCCCCTGTTTCTGCGCTGGTCCTATCTGCCGCGCCTTGCCCCCTGGCTGATCCGGTATCTCAGCCATGCCCGCGCGGACCGGACAGCCGCGATCGCGAAGGCCCTGACACCCATTATCGGCGACAGCCTTGCCGATCATCAGGCGCTGGCGGCAGGAACCGGGGCCGAAGGCTGGATCAGGCCGTCGGACTACCTCTACCTCTACCGGGATCGCGCCCATTTTGAAGGCGATGCCTTCGGCTGGGGGTTGCGGCGCGCGAATGGCTTTCGCTGGGACGAGATGGAAGCCGAGGCGCTTCGCGGCTACGACCCAGCCCTCAGCCACGACATCGGCTTTGCGGTCCGGCTCCGTGATCATGGTCATGTCACCGATCCCGGCGCCTATGTGGGGGCGCTTGCCGCCCATGTCGTCGCATCTGGCGGCCGGCAGATCACGGCGGAGGTCACAGATATCGTCCACGAGGCCGGTCAGGTGCGGGGCGTGCGCGCCGGTGGCGATGTTGTCGCCTGCGATGCGGCGGTGCTGACAGCGGGCGCCTGGTCCGGCGGGCTTGCCCGCAAGCTCGGGCTGTCAGTGCCGCTGGAGACGGAGCGGGGCTATCATCTGGAACTATGGGGCACGAATGTCATGCCCACCGCGCCGGTCATGGTTGCCTCGGCCAAATTCGTCGCGACCCCGATGGAGGGGAGGTTACGGCTTGCCGGCATCGTCGAGTTCGGCGGGCTGGACGCACCCGCCTCGCGCGCGCCTTTCGACCTTCTGCGCCGTAGCATCCGGGCTGCGATGCCGGGGCTGACCTGGCAGCGAGAAGAGGAATGGATGGGTCACCGGCCAGCGCCGGCAGATTCGATCCCTGTCATCGGCGAACTTGACCACATCAAGGGCGCCTATACCGGCTTCGGCCACCATCACGTCGGCCTGACCGGCGGCCCGAAAACCGGCCGAATACTGGCCGGCCTGATTTCCGGGCAGAAGAGCAACTTAGACCTTGCCCCCTACGCCCCTTCTCGGTTTCATTGAATCAAAACAAAGTCCAGCGGGAGAATGACCAATGACGACACTGACGAGATTGCTTGCCGCCACAGCTCTGACCATCGCCGGCGCCGGTGCTGCAATGGCCGAGAAATGGGATATGCCGATGGCCTATCCCGCAACGAACTACCATACCGAAAACGGCGTTGCCTTCGCGCAGTGCGTTGGCGAGGCGACCGGCGGCGCGCTTGAAATCGTCGTTCACGCAGGCGGGTCGCTTTTTGCCGGCAATGACATCAAGCGCGCGGTCCAGACCGGGCAGGCCCCGATCGGCGAGCGGCTCTTGTCAGCCCATGCCAATGAAAATCCGCTCTATGGTGTCGATTCCATTCCCTTCCTCGCCACCTCGTTCGCGGATTCAGACAAGCTCTGGGCGGCGGCTGGCGATGCTGTTGCCGCTGCACTCGATGCCGACAACCTCGTCTACGTCTATTCCGTGCCCTGGCCGCCCCAAGGCTTCTATTTCAAGAAAGAGGTGAATTCGGTCGCCGACATGGCCGGCATCAAATTCCGCGCCTATAACGCCGCGACCGCGCGCATTGCCGAACTCGCAGGCATGGTGCCGGTTCAGATCGAAGCGGCGGAACTCAGCCAGGCCCTGGCGACAGGTGTGGCCGAAAGCTTCATCTCATCAGGTTCGACCGGCGTGGACTCCAAGGTCTGGGAAAGCCTGACCAACTTCTATGATGTGCAGGCCTGGCTGCCGCGCAACACTGTCTTCGTCAACAAGGACAGCTTCAATGGGCTCGACGACGCCAGCAAGGCCGCGATCATGGATTGCGGCGCCAAAGCTGGGGCCGCGGGATCGGCGCGGGCGCAAGAGCTGACCGCCGCCTATCTGAAGACATTGGCGGAAAACGGCATGACCGTGTCGGCCCCTTCGGACGCGCTGAAAGAAGGGCTGAAAGGCTTCGGCGCTACAATGACCGAAGAATGGATCGCCAATGCGGGCGACGCCGGCAAGGCGATCATCGACGCCTATAACGCAAACTGAACCATTGCGATCCGGGCGGGGCAGCGACTTCACTGCCCTGCCCTTCTGGCACGCCCGGAGGAAAGCACATGCCCGATACCGTCCGCCCCGGACCTGTTCGCCGGGCATTGGACCGGCTCTATGGCGCCTGCGGCGTTCTGTCGGCTTGCTGCCTCATCGGCATCCTCTTTGTCATCGTCCTGCAGATGGCTGCCCGCTGGTCGTCGCTGACCTTTCCCGGCTCGACCGAATATGCCGGCTACTTGATGGCATCGGCGTCCTTCCTTGCTTTCGCCCATGCCCTGAACCGCGGCGTCCATATCCGCGTGGGTCTGGCGCTGGCCGCACTTGGCCGGCATCGTTACTGGGGTGAACTCTGGTGCCTGGCCATCGGCGCGCTCGCGTCATCCTATCTGGCCTGGTACGCCGTCAAGCTGGTCTACTGGTCCCACAAGCTGCATGATGTAAGCCAGGGACAGGATGCGACACCGCTCTGGATCGTGCAGCTGCCGACGGCTTTTGGCGCCGTGCTGCTGGCGGTTGCCTTTCTCGACAATCTTGTGACGCTACTGCTGACCGGGCGCGACAATATCGTCCCCGATCCGGCGGCCGGCGCCGAATAGAGGCGCGTTTCATGTCAGCCGAATTTCTTCCTCTCGCGGTCTTCCTCTTCGTCCTTTTCCTGCTTCTGGGGTCGGGTGTGTGGATCGGCCTCGCGCTTCTTGGCGTCGCCTTCGTCGGCATGGAGCTCTTTACCAGCCGCCCTGCCGGCGACGCGATGATGACGACGATCTGGCGATCTGCCTCCAGCTGGTCCTTGACGGCCCTGCCGCTTTTCATCTGGATGGGCGAGATCCTGTTTCGCACCCGATTATCCGAGGACATGTTTCGTGGCCTAAGCCCTTGGATGGCACGGCTGCCAGGTGGGCTGCTGCATACCAATGTGGTCGGCTGCACCGTCTTTGCTGCCGTATCAGGGTCTTCGGCCGCGACGCTGACCACAGTCGGCAAGATGTCCATTCCGGAGCTGCTTCGCCGGAATTACCCCGAAAAGATGGTCGTCGGCACATTGGCCGGCGCCGCGACGCTCGGCCTGATGATCCCGCCCTCGCTAACGCTGATCGTCTATGGCGTGACGATCAACGAGTCGATCACGAAGCTCTTCATCGCGGGCATCATTCCGGGCATCGTCCTTGCGGCGATGTTCATGGGTTACATTGCCATCTATTCCTACCTCTCGCCCAGCTACCGTCCGGACCCTGAACCGCGCATGAGCTTTGCGGAGAAGCTGTCGAATTCACGCTTCCTGATCCCGATCCTCCTGCTGATCACGCTGGTCATCGGGTCGATGTATCTCGGCTTTGCCACCGCGACGGAGGCGGCGGCCTTCGGCGTCCTCGGCGCGATGGCGCTTGCCGCGATGCAAGGGTCGCTGACACGCGCCAATTTCGCCGAAAGCCTGATGGGCGCGACGCGCACGTCGGCGATGATCGCACTGATCCTGGCCGGTGCCGCGTTTCTCTCGCTGTCGATGGGCTTCACCGGCCTGCCCCGGGCGCTGGCGGAATGGATCGCCTCGCTCGACCTGTCGCGGTTCCAGCTTCTGATGGCGCTCATGGTCTTTTACATTGTCATCGGCTGTTTTCTAGACGGCATTTCATCGGTGGTGCTGACCATTGCGGTGGTGGAACCGATGATCCGGCAGGCGGGTATCGACATCATCTGGTTCGGCATCTTCATCGTCGTCGTGGTCGAGATGGCGCAGATCACGCCACCGATCGGGTTCAACCTCTTCGTGCTTCAGGGCATGACCCGGCACGAGATGAACTACATCGCCAAGGCGGCGCTGCCGATGTTCGCAATCATGGTCCTGATGGTTTTCGTTCTGATTGCGGTACCGGACCTCGCGACATGGCTGCCCGAAAACATGCGCGACCGGCCTGGCGGCTAGTCGGCCAAGTGCAGGGAAAGTCGACTACGGCGGAGTTGCGACGCGATCAACTCGTCAGCACTTAAGAGACCCGTGATCGGGCCAGTGGGCTGGAGGTCTCGTTTTCCCCTTGCCCCGCAAGCCCTGCCCAATTAAACGCAACGGCGGAGTGGTGGCCGAGTGGTCGAAGGCACACCCCTGCTAAGGGTGCAGACGGGAAACCGTCTCGAGGGTTCGAATCCCTTCCACTCCGCCACTTGCCCTTGAGAAAGCGTTCTCCCGATCAGGCTGCGGCCGGATTTTCTCGTTGTTTTCGAGGGTTATGCGGGTGGGCTGAACACTGGCCCTAGCGCCAAGTGGCTCGAAAGCTGTCTCTCAGGGCCGATATTCTCCGGACCTGTTGCCTGCGCCGTTTTGGTGAATTTTCTTCAAGGTACTGGAAAGACATCAGAAATTGAGCGTCGCCGCTATGCACTTCGATGTCAGTGGCGTTCACCAAAAGCTCCTGAGATCCAACGCCCGTTCACCAATACTTGGCGCATCAAGGTATCCTTTGTCTTTCGCAGAAATGGCCGTCGATCCCGCGACTTCCTGATTGTGATATCGGACTCTTTTGTTCATTGTGACCCAAAGCAGGGAGCACTGCCATGAAGGCCATGTCCGCACGGGACGCGAAGCATCAGTTCGGCCTGCTCATCGACACCGCACGAGCCGAACCGGTGGTGATCGAGAAACACGGCCGCCCGGTTGTGGTGGTCGTGGCCGTGGAAGAGTTCGAACGGCTGACGACGCTGAGTGACGCAGCGCCTGTCAAGCAGCGGGAAAGTTGAGGGTAAGAAGTAGTGGCCAAGCAGGCACAAAAGGATGGATTGCCGGCTGACCTGACCAGGCTTGGGGGCTCGGCTGGGGATGGGCAGCTGGGCGACCCCCCCGGCAGCGGGGCAGGCGAGTATGATGGCGTCAAGCAGGCGCGAAAATTTGTGGATCTGTTTTCTGGCTGTGGAGGGCTTTCCCTCGGGCTTTCCCTGGCGGGGATGCGTGGTCTCTTTGCAATTGAGCGCGACGAGATGGCATTTGAGACGTTCTCGACCAATTTCATTGGAGATGACTCGCCAGAAGCTTACCGCTTCATGTGGCCGTCATGGTTGGACCAACGGGCGTGGGGTATTGATGAGGTCCTCGGAGAGCATAAGGAACAACTCGAGCAACTGAGCGGTGAGGTCGAGGTTCTAGCCGGTGGTCCCCCCTGTCAGGGATTCAGCTTCGCTGGACGGAGAATAGAGGACGATCCCCGGAACCAACTCTTCAACAAGTATGTTGAAGCTGTTGAAGCCCTGCACCCGAACGTGCTGGTCCTTGAAAACGTGCCAGGCATGCAGGTGGCCCACAAGAGTGGAGCGGTGGTTGACCTGCAATCGGGGCGCTCGCCGCGAAAGCAATCCTTTTACGAGAAGTTGGCTGCTAGTCTCGATACTGCCGGCTATGTGGTGAAAGCCGAACTCTTGGACGCGTCCCGCTTCGGAGTGCCGCAGAAGCGTTCCAGGCTTATCGCCATCGGCATTCGAAAAGATCTTTCGCCATTTCTTGCTGGTGGCATTGATCGCGTCTTTGCTTTGCTAGAAAAAGCAAGGTGTCAGCAGCTGCGGGAGTTCGGGATAGGCGAGGTCATCTCTGCCGCAGATGCGATCTCCGACTTGGAGATTGGAGATCGCCCAATGGTTTCCTGCACAGATGCCCAATCGCCGCGTGGTTTTTTTGAGGCTACTCCCCGCTCAGCTATGACGACCTACCAAGAGCTCATGCGTCAGGGCGCCTCGGGCACTCCTAACAGCATGCGGCTAGCGCGCCATCGAGATGAAGTTCGCCAAAGGTTTGCCCGGATACTCCTGGAATGCCGCAAGGGCGTCCGGATGAACGATGAGGCGCGCCTCGGATATGGTCTAAAGAAGCACCGAATATACCCGATGTCCCCGACGGAACCGGCGCCGACGATTACGACCCTGCCTGACGATGTACTGCATTATTCAGAGCCAAGGATCCTTACTGTGCGAGAAAGTGCTCGCATTCAGTCATTCCCTGATTGGTTCGTGTTTAAGGGTAAATACACGACCGGGGGCGACCGGCGGACACGTGAGTGCCCACGGTACACTCAAGTCGGCAATGCCGTACCACCTTATCTGGCGCGTGTGATCGGGATGGCGGTATCGCAGGCGCTAAAGGAAATTGAGTTTGCAAAGGCAGTCATTGCAGGAAGCGAGCTGCGCACCGTATCGGCAGCGGAGTAGCGCATGACTGAAGGTATGCTTGCACCGCGATTTCCAGCTCAGCTTCTTGACTGGGCCGGCAACCGGTCAGGAGGCGTGCGCCGTCCCTTCGATGAGTCTAGTGGCCGACCGGGCGAACGAGTTTTCAAGACGAACCTTCTGGCCAAGCTCGTACAGTGGTGCGCCGAAGTTGGCAGGGGAGTCCCAGAGGCACCACGCGTGGTCCTGCTCGTCGGCGGTCCCGGCAATGGGAAGACCGAGGCGATCGAGACGACTATGGGATGGATTGACGCCTCGCTTAATTGCGGAGGTACCCTAATAGGGGAACTTGCGAGCAGATTTAGTCCTACAGAAGGCAAGGTGCCTCGTGTAGTCTCCATCGACGCAGGTCGACTGGCTCGCCCACCACGCGGAGGCCTTGCACTGTCGATCGTGCAAGATGCCTCCGTTGTTGCCGGTGCCACGGGCAAGTCAGCAGCTGAGCTGTTGCTTCAGGAACTTGGTAGCGCGCTCGCCGACAGCACGACGGGGCTGTATCTTTGTTGCGTGAACCGCGGTGTGCTAGACGATGCGCTAATATTGGCCGCGGAAACAGAGCAGCCTGTATTGCGCAGATTGCTGGAAAGTGTAACCCGAGCGGTCAGCCTTCTTCCCGACGCGCCATCATGCTGGCCCCTTGGTGGATACCCGGGCATCGCCGTGTGGCCGATGGACATGGAGTCTCTGCTGGTTTCCACGGATGACGGGGATCCGCCTCCAGCTGAGCAGGTCCTCCGACAGGCGGTCCAAACGAGCTTGTGGCCCGTTTATGGCGAGTGCGAGGCTGGTCAACGATGCCCATTTTGCACCAGCCGGGAACAGCTCTCGCACCCCCGCGAGCAAACAGGATTGCTCGCAATGTTGCGCTGGTATGAACTTGGCAGCGGTAAGCGCTGGAGCTTCCGTGACCTCTTTTCTCTGTTCTCGTATCTGCTCGCAGGCCACCGTCACGAGACGCGGGAGACAGACCTCATGCCGTGCGCCTGGGCCGCAAACATGTCCGTTGCAGACGAGCAGGCCGTCCGCAAGGCCAAGCCGTCGCCGAGGACCTCCTCGGCTATCTTCGAGCTAGTTGCTGCCCAGTACCATCATGCGCTTTTTCACCTTTGGGACCGAGAGGCCGGGCCGTCATTGCTTAAGGACATCAAGGAGCTTGGGCTTCACGACAACAACACCGCAATGGGATTGCAGTGGTTCTTGAGCTCCAGGCGATCTCCTTACCTGCCTACTATGATCGAAGGGGTGTTGGATAGCTTCTCGAGCGTTCTCGACCCAGCGCTCGCTTCCCCCGACACCACTGTCGAGGTCAGTCGCAACACGAGCTACCGGCTCCGCGACATCGATACGCGCTTTAGCCGCTCAGTCGCCGAGGGCTCGGAGCATGTTCGCAAGTCGCGAATCCTAACGGCGCTTGAGGTCGAGCTCCTGCGCCGACTAGCCGAGCTGGATACCTTTCTTTCCCGGCAGGATGTTCGCAAGAAGCGCCCCGCGACTGCGACCCGGGTCCAAAGGGTGGTGCGCGACTTCTCCTGTCGGCTGGTGCGAAGGTCAATCGGGGCTCGCACAATGACCGTCCTTGATGCTTCCGTCCTGCGTGAATTTCAGGCTGTCGTGGAAGACAAAAAGGACGACAGCCTGTTCGAAGTAGCACGAGAGATTGAGCTTTTGCTCAACAAAAACCAGGAGTTTGAGGTCTCCCTGACCACAACCTTTGGCCAGCCGCTTCCTCCTTCGAACGTGCAGGCATTGCTCGTCGTGCCGAGGCGGCACGTGCAGCCCGCTAACGCCGCCGCGGACGGGCGACCAGCGGCTCCATTGCGCTTTCTCGAGGTGGGAGAGGGTAATTCGGCGCAAGACGTCGCCTTGACCTACGACTTGTTCAAAGCGGTCAAGGATATCGAGCGAGGCATGTCCTATGCCTCACTCCCGCGTTCAGTGCTCGCACTACTCGACACCACAGGCGCACGCCTCGCGGGCCCAATCGTACGGGATGCTAATGTTCTTCGTCGTGCCGAAATCCGGTTAGGGAACGGCGTAACGATTGAGAAAAGGCGCTTAGGATTCGGCATGGTCGGCAGGAGCAATCGCCCATGAGCCTCGCGGACTTCCGGGACGCTCCCTGGGGCAAGTCGCATGCTGCTTATGGCAAAGGCGCGCTGGCAATGTCGCCAGCCCCGGAGTATGCGACTTCCGAAGTGGTCCTCTCGTCACTCTATCGGGTGATCGGGCTGCCCGGAGTAAGCGAGCGTTCTGTGCCCCCGCAAGGCACCAGACTGCAAGCGCAGATCAGGAAAGCGCGCGAAAGGGCATCCAAACCATCCAGCGGGACGCTCGATCCGGACGCTTTCGACACCCTGCTGAACGCGGTACTCGAGAGTCCCAAACGGTCGAACCAGTCCGCCAAACGCTTCCTACAAGTAACACCTCTAGTGCCACAGCTGGCCCTGTTTTCAGGTTCGCCAAGGCTAGCAGGTAACCCGTGGACTCCCGGAACTCTGGTCCGACGAATGATCTGGCTGGGTTCACCAAACCGATCAGCAGCGGAAGAGACGTGGAAGTATTTGTTCGAAGCGCTTGCAGTCTGCGACGATGACGACATCTTCGCTCGCTTCCTTCAATCGGAGGTGGAGGCATGGCTGCCGGAGCCCAACTGGGAATTCGTGCCGGCTCCGCCTGAAGCGATGCCAGACTGCCCGGATGTAGGCGGCGGGGCGTTTCCTGCACGCCAGTTTGTGCAAGATCTCAATTCAGTCATCGCGGCAAAGGACCTCCTGACCCGGCGGCAGTGGACAAGCCTCCTTGAGGCCGTACTGCGCCTCGGAACAGTGGCACACGTCGTATGGCTCTGCGAGGTGCACTCGCGCGTCTGGACGTGCCTTTCTGAAGCGCTGAATGGTACTGGACCAAAATCCGCGGCCGACGCCAGTGCACGCATGTATCCTGATCGGTTTTCGTTTTTGCCGCTTTCGAACAAGCCCCTACCCGGAATCCGGGACAGCATCTCCCGTTACCTCACGGCCAGACTAGGAATCAATGCGACCCTTTGGGCTCTGGAGGAAGCCGGGGCGGCGCCAGCCAATGTGCTAGGATCTGCCAATGGACTAGCACAGGTATGCGACCAGGTTCGTAGCTTTTGTACGGGCGCTCGCTCCTCGGAAATCCGCGATACGGTTGATGATCTTGTCGACCGTGAGACTAGAACGCTCCTATGCCGCAAGGGCATAGGGTCGAACATAAACGAGTTTGTCACCTACAGCCTTCAACAGCGCCAGACAGCCAACCCACGCCTCAGAGGCTATGATCAGGGATACTTGCTGCGCAAGCAAGGACCACACACAAATAGCCCATGGATTGTCTCGCCCGGCCCGGTCGCGATTATTGCCCTCGTTCATTGCTCGCTCGCTGGCGTCGCGGGTCCACGCTCGGTGCATAGGCTAGCGCAACACCTAGCCCAGTACGGCGTCGCGATGGACCATCGCGACATCCCCCAGAACGAGCTTGGCCACCAACTCCGGATGCTAGGTTTGGTTCTGGATAGCCCCGACGCTGAGAGCGGCATGCTGCTGGTCCCGCCTTTCCGCCCAAACACCATTAAAGGGGCCACCGAATGAACAGGTTAGCATCGGCACTGGCAGATCGCATCCGATCGCGGATCGGTGCTGGCGCAACCACCGAAGGCGCCCGCGAAATACGCCTGATATTCCTTGGGCCGCCGCACGAACTGATGTTTCAAGTTTTCGAAGATCTCACCAGTCAGCCGGATAGCATAGAGTTGAAAGACTTGCCGTTTCTCTTGCAAGTCCCGCGCGAAGAGCTTCCGGAGGGCAATCCAGCCGTTGGGGTATCTGGCTGGTGCGACGAGGATCACCTTCTTGATCTTCGCAACTTGCCAAGGTCAGCGAGCTTCGTCGCGCTCATACCCCCTGGCGAGCACAGCATCCTGTCGGTCGGCAGCACCACAGACAAGTTCGGCGTTGCTGAAAGCAACAACGGCGGGAACACGACTTTTGAAGCTTGGTGGGACGACAGCTTCATCCAAAGCCTTGTAGTGCAAGCGTTATCCCAGGCTGGCGTACCCGACGCGCTTGTCGAGGACGGCAGGCGGCTAGTGGAGGCTGCAGCGCGGGCGGCCGACGAAGTAGAAGCCGGGAACTCACCCCGGGAGGGCGCATGGCGGGTACTTTCGCGTCTGTTTTCCATCAATGCCGCCTCAGGTCTCCAGTCTGGCGTGGCCATCAGCCTTGCATGCGGCTTCCCGCCGATGCGCAACGGCGTGCTTGCTGCCAGGGAACAGATCGGAACACTCAAAAGTATTGCCGAGGCAATGTCAGAGGGCTTTCGAAGGAGCGTCGAGCGGCTGTCAGACGGCGCGAGTGATGAGGACCAGAGACATCTTGCGGCTTATCTGGAGCACGTCCGCTCAGGTTGTGAGGTTGCCACTACGTTCGAACGGGCAACGCCTGCCTACTACCGCCCCGCAGGACAACTTGCCTTGCCGGCGGCGCCTGATTGGTGGGTCGCTCTCGACGTCGAGAAATGGACTGAATTGTTGGCAGAGGGATCGCCTGACGGCGATCCTGACGGTGACATCGCCATGACCTGCAGCAATTCGCTGGCGGCGCTAGGCAAGTCCATGCCCGTGATCGTGTCTGGTCAGGTAGATCTGCAGATAGAGACAAACGGCGGCGATCCAAACGGTGGTCGGATCGGGGTTAACCGTACGCCTGCTGCAGGCAATGGATTGATCGGGGACGTGGCCTCAGGCAGCGTCGAAACTCTATCCGACCCGACACCGCCAACCCACAAGCTGCCGCTGACCTACAGGGCGATGGCGCAGGGCTTCAAGCCCGCGTCAATCAAAGTTGTTTCGCTCGCCACATGGCAACCAGGAATTGTTGTGGCCTGCCGGCTTGCCCGCAAGTTTTCACCACCTCGCAAGCCCGCGAAGCGTGGCAGAGGCGCGGGAGCTGACTGGGAGGCAGGCCTCAGCGTGCCGGGACCTGGGCGGTACGAGTTGCTCGTTTTTGTTTCTCCTGGCGTTACTGTCGATGTGTCTGCCCATGTCTCGGCCGACCAGGGAGATGGGAATGCAAGCACACCAACACTTGTCACCCTCCGGCAGGCAACGCCCGAAGTATACCGGTCGGAAATCGAAGCCGATGGCAACTGTCAGCTTGACCTGCATTTCTCGCGCGTGGGGAAAGATGGCAAACTCGCGCGCGAGACCTGCCGCACATTTATCACTTGTGATGATGTCCCAGAGGTGGGCTGCCGAAGCGAGTTTGAACGCCTAATCAAGGTTAACCGGCGCCAGTTGGAAGGCTTCGATGCCAAGGCTGTTATCACAGTGAACCGTGCCGTCAGATCAACGATGCTTCAAGACTGGATTCTTTCCCCTGAAGCGATCCGGTCGTCATACCAGCCGATTGTTCTGGCGGAAGACTATGGAGAGCACTGGTCGCCGCCCAACTGGAACACCGGCAGCGGACCAATACTCTCTCGCGGAGCGTTCATTCAAGACTCCCGTCCGGCGCCAGTTGAATTCAACCCTCCACCCGAATTTCTGGATGCCCGTGAGGAGATTGCGGAATACATTCGCGGCGACGGAGACCAGTCAGGAGTGTTCGAGACTGCACGATTGGGCGAGTGGGCGCTGCGTGACGATCAGTTTGCATCGGCAGTCGAAAAATACGTGGATGCCTACCATAGGTGGATCGCGTCAGATCCAGAGGTTGCTTGCTGGGCAGACGTCATAGCAATATCGAGTTTAGACCCCAGCGGGCGAAGCCTCGCGCGCGAGCCGGTCGCAATCTTGCTCTCGCCCATGCACCCAATGCGCGTAGGCTGGCATGTCGCGGCCCAGCGCATTCTCGTCGAGGCGGACGAGGCTGGGAAACCTTGCCCAGCTGCAAGCGTCCTAGATCCCGATTGCGTGCCAGATATTCTGTCTCTCCACCTTCGGTCGCCCGCCGGTGTTGACCAGGTAAACTTTTTAGCGGTCGAGAACGGCACTGACTACTGGTCTGTTCTTTGGAACGGGCGAGAGCTAGAGAAGCTGCCGGAGCGCTCGCTGGCAGCACCATTCGGCGATGTCTTCGGCATCAAAGTCGGGGGAATCTCTGTTGGGTTCAGTGCCGCGCAAGTCATGCGCGCCCTCGACGACGTGTCCGACTTGCTTTCGGCGAAGCCTGTCGTAGCAGTTGCAGTTTCAAGCGCGGGCGGAACTACGGATGCGTGCAATGAAGGGCTGGTGGAATGGTGCGCCTCGCGGTTTCAGGAGGATTCCCGGAGGCCAAGGAGCAGGGCCGTCGGCCCCAGATTCGTAGAGGTGTTTGACGACCGCCCGCAAGGTTCACGGCCAGATGAGGCGACGCTCTCGAACTTGTCGGAAGACACCGGCAATAGTGTCCGATGGTATTCCGGCCAACCCGAGGGCGCAGTACCGGACCTTGGCATCATCGCCCAGTTGGATATGTCTGAGCCCCGTTCAGAGAGCATGGACGGCCGTACGCCTCTCAGCGCTGGGGGGATGATCAGGCATCGCGTCAGAAGGCAACTGCCGGGTGCGTTCCTCGCCGAGTCTCGCCAGTCGACTACATCCGAACCCACTGGCGATATTCTGCTCGATAAGGTTGCAGCCCTGCTTTCCGCGGTTGAGAACCTAGGGTCACTCCGTACGGGCTTGCAGTTCGCGCCAAACGTTCACGAGATCCAGCATATGCTCAGGGAACGCCGTACCGACTTCGTCGCAGTGTCATCGGCGGCAATCGACCCAGCTTGCTTCCTCGGTGGATGGCTCGAGGGTGCCTATCTTTGGGACTTCGACCTACCATCTTACTCCCATAGAGCGGGTGACACGAATGGCTACTACCTTTTGTCCCAGGTTACCGACGCGGACCGGGACTCGCTGTCGCTCGCGCTTGCGCGGCTACCTGGCTGCGACAAACTGGACCCAGAGAAAGTGCAGGACGTCCTTTTGGAGGTCGCGCGGCGCGGTATCCCGACCATAAAGGGCCTCGCGGGCGACGACAGCGGGGCAACGGGGGACCTCGGAGTATTCGTGGGCGTGCGTCTCCTTCAGGACCGCTTCCGAGGCAACCATCACACAGGCGACGGACTCTTGCCTGTAATTGGGGGTACGGCCGAGGACGCCACCATTGCGATTGTCGTGCCCGTCGATCCGTTTCGCGGATACATCGGGGACCTTTGCCGGGCTCTCGGAAAGGAACGGGGCGACTTAACGCAACTTCGGCCAGACCTTGTCGTTGTTGGCATCGATCTCTCGGGCGGAAGTGTCAGGGTTAAGATCACACCGATCGAAGTAAAGTGCCGGCCAACTTCCCGTTTCAGCCCCAACGAGGCAGTCGAGGCGCTCGACCAAGCAAAAGCGCTGTCGCACCTCCTGTCCGCAATGCAGCGCCACGACGAACAGCCCCGGCTTTGGGCCATTGCTTACCAGCACTTGCTTCTTTCGATGATCGGTTTTGGGCTCCGCGTGTACAGTCAACATCCTGACGTCGTCGGCCACACTGCACGATGGTCCGAGTTCCACGAGCGAATTGCCCGCGCAATCCTCGACGAAAGCAACTGCGTGGAGGTCGATACTCGCGGGCGACTAATCATTCTGGACGACAACTCCTCGAGTAAGCCGCAGGACTTCGACAATGATGGCTTTGAGGAGACCATAGTAATCGGTCGCGGGGACGCCGGTGAGGTAGTGGCTGGCGACCCGGCTGCGTTCTACGATACGGTTCGAGCACGGCTGGACGACTGGCAGCTAATGCCAGGCCCAGTGCCCGAAGCTGAAACTCGGGCCACCCCAGATGTTCCCGAGGAGCCAGCGCCCGCCGGGGTGCAGGATCAGGTCGGGGTGACTAGCGAGGATCTCCAGGTAACGCCTTCGCCCGCCGAACCATTGCGCGGAGAAGGCCACCAGCGACTCCCAGAGCTCGTGGGAAAGGGTGTCGTACTTGATGTCGGGAAGACGATCGATGGCTTTCGCCCCCGCGATCTCCAGCTGAACATATCGGACACTCGCCTCAACCAGCTCAACATCGGTGTAGTGGGCGACCTCGGCACTGGCAAAACACAGCTGCTGAAATCCCTGATCGCCCAAATTGCGTCGTCAGGTCCAGAGAACCGCGGGCATCCACCGAGATTCCTCATCTTCGACTACAAGCGGGACTACAGTAGCGACGACTTCGTCGCCGCCACTGGGGCCCGGGTCGTCCGGCCTCACCGCATACCCCTAAACCTATTCGACACTCGTACTAGCAGCGATGTACCTGCACCATGGTTTGATCGATTCCGGTTCTTTGCCGATGTGCTAGGAAAGATCTATTCTGGGATTGGCACTGTGCAGCGTGACAAACTAAAGCGTGCAGTCAAGGAAGCCTATGATGGCGCAGCCTCAAACATTCCCCCTACACTGCGTGAGGTCCACACCGCCTACTACGACATTGTCGACGGCAAGCCCGACTCCCCGATGTCCATCATCGGCGACATGCTCGACATGGAGATCTTCGAGGAAGATCAATCAAGAATTGTACCGTTCGACACTTTCCTCGACGGAGTCGTCGTTATAGCGCTGGACGCTCTTGGTCAGGACGACCACAGCAAGAACATGTTGGTCGCCGTACTACTGAACATGTTCTATGAGAACATGCTCCGGACCCCCAAGCGGCCATTTCTTGGTAAGGATCCGCAGCTGCGAGCAATCGATTCCTACTTACTTGTCGACGAAGCCGACAACATCATGCGCTATGAGTTTGACGTGCTGAGAAAGCTACTGCTTCAGGGGCGTGAATTCGGTACCGGTGTAATCTTGGCCTCCCAGTACCTTCGGCATTTCAAAGCAGGTGGCACCGACTACCGGGAGCCACTACTAACTTGGTTCATTCATAAAGTCCCCAACGTAACAACAGCCGAACTGTCGGCTCTGGGCCTGACGGCTACCGCTGCCGAAATGGCGGAGCGCATAAAGGGCCTGGGGAACCACCAATGCCTTTACAAGTCCTTCGATAGCCCAGGCGAATTCATACGGGGCTACCCGTTCTTCGAGCACATACGGACCCGGGTAGGAGGTGAGCAGTAGGAAGACGCGGTGGTCGATTTCTTGAGCCCTTCGGAGCGATCGGAGCGAATGTCGCGGATCCGCTCATCAAACACTGCGCCGGAAGTTGCACTGCGTCGCGCAATGCATGCCATAGGCTTCAGGTTCAGGCTCCACAGCAAGGGCTTACCAGGCAAGCCTGATATCGTCCTGCCGCGCCATAAGACTGTCATCTTCGTCCACGGCTGCTTCTGGCACCGCCATAGCGGTTGCAAGATCGCCACTACGCCAAAGACCAATACTGAGTTTTGGGTAGAGAAGTTCGACCGAAATGTCGTGCGCGATGCGCGGACTAGGGAACAGCTCGAAGGGCTGGGATGGAGGGTAATCGTCGTCTGGGAGTGCGAGCTGAGGTCCGCAAATCAGGTGGTTGGGGCTGTGCGCAGAGTCGTGGATGAAATTTGCCCGGAACGATTCGTGGGAGCTCCGGCGGGAAACTAAGCCGTATCCATCTGAATGGCCCCTGAACCCCAGGCCTCGGCTAAGCGCGGGCCGCTCGCTGCTCCCACCAGTCCAATGGGAACGGCTCCAACACCCGTGCCAGTGTCACCTCTGGTCCCTGCTTCCCATCCAGGATCGGCTCGATGATGTCGGGCGCGAGCAGCGTGAGGCGCAGGACGCGTGTCATGTAAGACGGGGCAATCCCCTCGCTCTCCGCCAAATCTGCGATCGTGGTGAACTCCCCCGACTCCAGCATCCGTTTCCAGCGGAACGCGCGCGCCAGCGCCTTGACGAGGGTGCTATCCGTCCGGCGCGGCTGCACGGCACCGTCCGGCATCTGCATCTCCTTCCGCCCGCCGCGCTTCACAATGCGGAACGGGATATGGAGCGTCACAGTCTCCGGGATCGGTGTGCTAAGGTTCATGCGGCGGCCTCGATATCGCCGGCCCGCATCTCGCGCGCAAGGCCGACGAGGCCATCGACGCGGAGCCGGACGTTCAGGCCGTCCGTACAGATGTCGACACGCTCGACCAACAGCGCCACGATGCGCGCCTGTTCGGCAGCGAATAGTTCGTCCCACAGCGGGTCGACCTGCTGAAGCGCTGCCCGTGCGTCGGCCTCGGTGATCTCCTTGTCATGCGCTCGAGCCGCTCTCAACGTGCCCGCCACGATCTCGGGCTGGCGAAAGACGGCGCGAAGCTGGTCGATCACGGCGGCCTCAATCTCCCCCGCAGGCACGCGGCCGACCGGGCACGACCCAGCGCCATGCTTCAGCACCGTCTGGCTGACGTAGTAGCGGTAGAGCCTATTGCCCTTGCGGGTGTGTGTCGGCGAGAAGGCGGCGCCATCGGGCCCGAACAGCAGCCCCTTCAGCAGCGCGGGCGTCTTGGCGCGTGTGCGAGCGGCGCGCTTGCGCGGGCTCTCCTGTAGGATGGCGTGGACGCGATCCCACGTCTCGCGGTCGATGATCGCGTCGTGCTCGCCGGGATAGCTCTCCCCCTTGTGGACCGCCTCGCCGATATAGGCGCGGTTGCTGAGCATCCGGTAGATGTACTTCTTGTCGATCCGGTTGCCACGAGGCGTCCCGAGCCCCCGTGCGTCGACCTCGCGGGCCAGCACCGTGCAGGAGCCGATCTTGAGGAAGCGCGCGAAGATCCAGCGCACATGCGCGGCGGTTTCTTCGTCGACCACCAGCTTCCGGTTCTCGACGCGGTAGCCGTAGGGCGGCACCCCACCCATCCACATGCCCTTCTTCCGACTGGCGGCGACCTTGTCGCGGATGCGTTCAGCCGTGACCTCGCGTTCGAACTGGGCAAACGAGAGCAGGATGTTCAGCGTCAGCCGCCCCATGGAGGTGGTCGTGTTGAACGACTGCGTCACGGAGACGAACGTCACGCCGTTCCGGTCGAACACCTCGACCAGCTTGGCGAAGTCGGCAAGCGAGCGGCTGAGGCGATCGATCTTGTAGACCACGACCACGTCGACCAGACCGTCCTCGATGTCCTCCATCAGCCGCTTCAGGCCGGGGCGCTCCAACGTGCCGCCCGAGATGCCGCCGTCGTCATACTGATCGCGGACCAGCACCCAGCCCTCTGACCGCTGGCTGGCGATGTACGCCTCGCAGGCCTCCCGCTGAGCGTGGAGGCTGTTGAACTCCTGCTCCAGCCCTTCCTCGGAGGATTTCCGGGTGTAGACCGCGCAGCGCAGCTTGCGGAGGACAGGCTTCGTCATGTCCGACCCCTGTGGTTTTTGAGACCGAAGAAGACCCAGCCGTTCCAGCGGGTGCCGGTAATTGCGCGCGCGATGGCCGATAGCGACTTGTACGGCCGCCCCTGCCATTCGAAGCCGTCGGCGGTGACAGTGACGGCGTACTCTACCCCCTGCCATTCGCGCAGGAGCCGCGTGCCCGTGATGGGACGGTCGCGGTCAAGGCGCAGTCCGCGCTTCTTCCTGTCCCCGCCGTCGAGGTCCTCGCCCAGCCGTTCCAACCGCCGGATCGTCTCCGGCTTCAGCCCGCCATAGGCGAGTTCCTGGATGCGGTAGGCCAGGCGGCTCTCTAGGTAGCGCCGGTTGAAGGGCGGCGGCTCGCTGTCGAACAAGTCGCGCCATTGCCGCTTCAGGTCCGCCGTCGGCGTGGTCTTCAGCGCGGCCAGGCGCGCGGGGATGGGGTCCTGGGGGATCATGCTGTTCTCCGCGTGGCTCGGGTTGCATGACCGCTCTGGTCGGGCGCGAAGTGAAGCGAACTTTCTCCCTGTCCGGCGGATAGATCGCTTGACTGTCGCTGCCGAAGCCGGACCAAGCCCAATGCAAGGATGCGGCACAGTTCGGCGCGGCGCTCCAGCGGTTTCATCAGATCGGCGGGATAGGGGTTCATGCGTTGTCCCCTCTGGCCATAGCGGTTTGCGTGATCGCGATGCCAAGCCAACCGCGAGCGCCACCCACCTTGCCATCCCGGAACCCGGCACTTCTAAGCGCTTCGCCGAGGGACTTTTGGGTGCCCCAGGGGAAGCCGCGCGCCGCTGCCCACGCCTGCCAGGACTGGAAGAGGTCGGCCGATCGCGCCTTGGCCTGCGGATCGCGGAGGCAGCACTCGGCAATCCACTGACCGATCAGATCTTCGCTCGCAAGATACTCCTCGACAGCGGCACGCACCGAGACCGGGGGTGCGAGACCGATACGCTGCCACTCGCTGCAGCCCTGAAGCATCCAGCGGAGGATCCCGTCGCGCTCGTCAAGCAGCCGTTCGGCGAGGTCCTTGTCGCGGCGCTCCGCAGGGATCGTGACCATGAAGGGCACGAGGTGCAGGCGCCGGCGCATCGCCTCGCCGACGTTGGACAGGTTGGGTCGGTGATTGCCGGCAACGATCAGCTTGAACTGCGGCCGAAACTCGAAGTGATCGCGATGCATGAAGTTGGCCCGGATCATTTCGCCGCCAGTGACGGTCTTGATCCGGGCTTCCGCCCAACTGCGGCCAGACTCGGTCTCCGGCACGATCACAAGACGGGCCGCGACAAGACCTGCGAGTTCGGTCAGGTGCCGACTGGCGCGCGTGTCCATGAAAGTGTCGAGCGTAGCCGTGGAGGCGTAGCCGCCGAGCACGGTGGCGATCGTCTGCAGGAAGACCGATTTGCCATTGCCCCCCGACCCATGAAGGAAAACGAAGACCTGTTCCGAGGTCGCCCCGGTCAGGCAATACCCAGCCAGGCGGGCGAGGTATGCCTGCAACTCGGCGTCATCGTCGGTCACATCGCGCAGAAACGCCTCCCAGCGAGGGCAACTGGCGCCGGGGCTTGCATCGGTCAGCTGCGTGAGATGGCGTGTTGGATCAGACGGTACAATTTCGCCTGTCGCCAGGTCGACGATGCCGCCAGGTGTGTTCAGGAGCATGGGATGGGCATCCCAATCCGCGATCCGCGTCGCGATGGCCGGATCACTCGCCGCGATGCGCAGGACGGCGGTCATGGTCTTGTCACTTGCGATGCGGCGGCTCTCGGCGGGCTTTTCTGCCGCTGCCGCTGCGGCACGGCACACCTGGCGCGCGACTTCGCGCACGCTGTTCGTCTCGTCACGGCTCCAACGGTTGCCAGTCCAACCCAACCACTGCCCCCAGGCCGCGACATGCCGCCACTTGGCGCCATGCGTCGCGACAAGCATGGCAGCGAGACGGTCATCGCTCGCGATCGCTGGGATCGCTCCGGGTTCAGGGCCCGGCTCAGGCATCGGACCTTTTTGCTCGCAGTCCACCCGAACGAGCCCATCAAACTCCCGGCGCAGCCTTTTGTCCTCCCACGGCGGCACGATCATGGCGGCATTGTGGTCCGCAACCGCGCGCCAGGCCTCCGCGAGTGTGCAACGTTCCAGGCGGACCTGGCGGACCCAGTGGCCGATCACCCGGCTGAGTGCCTTGAAACGTGTGACCTCGTCGACGCCGCCCTCGCGTATCACACGCATCGCAAGTTCTTCCGCCGAGGGGCCCTTCGGAGAGCGAGCACCGGTATCGATCCGAAGGGCTGCCGAGCCGCTTGCGGGCCCGCCCGCGGAGGCCGACATCGTCACGGCGCGCTCGACGAGGTCTGCAAGTTCGTATTCGAGATCGCAATGCCGGATAAGCCGCGCTACGACCTGCCGGCCATTCTTGCCGTGGATTGTGCCTGCCACCCGGATCGGTTGATGCGCGCTCCCGAAAGAGGGGTCGCCGCCGGCGGCAGCTGCAATCGCCGCGCGCAATTGGCAGACCGCCTGCAGGTCATCTACTGCCGCCTCCGTGAGGCGCCAGTAGAGGTGAAGCTTGTCCTGGCCGTCGTCGGTCACACCACCCGACGCGACCTCCAGTGTTGGCAAACCCAGATGATGCACGAGGTGATTGCGTTTCGCGGCAATGTCGCCGTGGTCCAGGTCGACCAGTACGACGCCCATCTGCAGGATATCCCTGGCCTTCGCACTGCGCGACTGCGCCACCGTGCCTGGGACGACAAAGACCGCGCGTCCGTCGCTGGCGGCTCTTGGAGCAGAAGCGATGAGGCGGTCCGCAAGCTTCGAGACCGGGGCGAACTCCCCCGTCGCTTGTTGTTCGGGGGTGCCCTTCTCGGACAGGTAACGCACCGGCACAAGGCCATCGAGGTAGCCAAAGACGACCGCGCAATAGGTCCGTATGGCGTCGGCATCAATCGCGACGGGAGCATTCACTGGGGGCAACGCGCTCATGTGCTATCCCCGCCGCCACGCCGCATCCGCTCTTCGAAGGCCAGCACATCGGACATCCGAAAAAAGATGCTTCCCCCGATGTGGATCCATGCCGGGCCGTAGCCCTCTGCCCGCCAGCGCTGCAGCGTGCGGATCGACTTCTGCCAGCGCGTCGCCAGCATCTGCGCTGTGATCGGCGCGCAGGGATCGCGCCAATTGCTCGGATGGTTTTCGCTGCTCGTCACTTTCGCGCCTCCTCGCATAAACGCAATGGTTGGTGGAAAATGATGAGCTATTTCAGATCGTTACGCACGTCTTGGGGCGTGGCATCTTCTGTCGCGAAGCGTGACAGAGTGGCGGTCCAACCCGATGAAATTGGGAGCTGACAAGGGCCGGTGCGTGACATGTTGAGCCCGATGCGTGACACAGGGGATTTCACCGGTGTCACATCGCCACCGCCAGGCAATCACAGAGATCAATCGGGCCGATTGGTGAGTCGGATTGTCGGATCGAGACGATAGCCGTGTCGTTGCTTGCTCTGAAGCAACAAAGGAGCATCGGGGCGATGGCCGAACAGTTGCTCGTAACTCAGCGCGAGGGTTTCCCGGCACCGTTGGGCCAATTTCCGGACCTGATCCTTTGATAGCGCCAAAGCGACCGGCGGGACGAGAAGATTAACAAAGCGGTGCTCTTCTGGTGCCCGCCCCTTGCTACGATCTTCGTCGAAGATGGGCTTGAGGGCATGCGGGACGATTGCTGGAGCGCCCTCTATTCGGGCCATCCCGGTCACGGCGACGACGTGGCGATCACCTTCCATGAAGAACGCGACCTGAAGCGGAGCCGAAGGATCTGGCCGCATATCTTCAAGCGGCGCATCGCGCGGTCGCTCGAGTGGAAAAGCAGTGCGTACGGCGATGCTTGGCAAGCGGGCGTTTGGTGCGTTTGCCTGAGATCCCAGATGCATCACGAGCAGACTCGAAGGAGGTAGCCGCCCCCAAGCCAACAGGGCGGAATTGTCCATGATCGCCTTTTCCAGGACCTTTAGAACGGCTTTCGCATGGCGTTGATGCAGATCATGAGTTCGCTCAAGGACATGTTGCAGAGACAATTCGGGGTAGCCTTGTGCGACCCGGGATGCCTCGAGACCGAACGACCGGAAGAAATCGTCCAGGCCCATCTGGTCCAGACGAAGCGCATGACGCGTCCACTCAACACCCATCTTGATCGAAGAATCCGTTTCGCGAGCATCAAGGAGTACATCGGTCTTGTACTGTTCGGGCGGATCATGTCGGGCCAGACCGGCGGCAAGTATGCCAAAGCGCCGGTCGATACACTGAGAGCAAGTCCCGCAATGTGTGTTGAGCGTTGTCTGTTCCATGACGTTGGTACAACTGACGGCCCTGCTGATTTGGCTGGCTCCGCCGTGCTGCGCGATACGCTGCACGACCTCCGATTTGGTCATCCACGCATAGGGATTGCCGATCGGAGCGGCTTTCGGCACGACGAGTTTCATCAGGCGGTTCAGCTTCAGGAGGCTGAGGGGATGCGTGGTGCGCGTCGCCATGGTTCCGACGACCTGAGGACTGATCGGCAGATTGTGACTGACCACGCCGTTCTCGTAGAAACTAATCCGTGATGCTCCAAATGCTTTGGCAACCGCTTGCCCAAGGGCTGCAAACAAAAACGAGCGAGATCGCTGGGTCGTTTCTGTTGCCTGCAGACCGACGCGACGCGCAATGACCTTGATGTGCCGGTGCCTACCAGGGAATTGCTGGTCGAGGAATTCGGCGAGCCGATCCTGTCTTGGGAGAACCTTCTGCGCGGATCGATGCGACACCAGAAGGATTTTGTCGTTCCCGGCCGAGAGCGTCTCCAGGGCGCCAGCGAAGGAATCCAGACCGCCGGAAAACAGTATGACTTGATCAGCCTCGAACCTGGCCCCCTCGGGGTCGAGATTCAGAAAGCCTTGATGTGGCGGCGCGCAAGGCAACTGCTCGAACCGAAACTGGACCTGATCTTCCGTCAGGAAACCTACCGCTTCCTCCAGCGCAGAAGTTACAGCGCTATCTTGCCAAAGAAGTGGATTGGTCACTTCGAGCGTGAGCCGAAGGTTGCGTCTCCACCTGCCCCCCATGTCCGATCGGCTATCGCCCCCGCGAGAGATCGAGCTGTCGGCCATGAACACCACCGAAGCAACATGCAGAAGATCCTCGATGGCAGGATGCAAGGGTGCGAGGGCTGAGGCCGCAATTCGATCGGTCTCGAGAGAAAATGTTCGATCCGCCCCGTTGATCCGTACAGGGATCACTCGCTTCCGATCGAGATCTTCGATAACCGCGTCACGCATCTTCTGCCCACCGCTCCCGAAGTTCGGAATTGATCTTCTTCAAGGAAACCGCGCCGAATTTGATGGCATCGGCCGTGGTGATTTGGCCCTTGTCGTGCAAGGTTTTCCCATACCATCCGCCAGAGAACTCCTGGATGATCCGTGTGGCCTCAGCGGTGTATTGCTGCAGGGCGGCGTCGAAGCCATTGCGCCCGGAGATGTTGTCGAACCGCCTTTCTGCGCCGATGTGAAGCGGAAGCGAGCGGTCAAGCCAGTAGGACAATACCGACCCCACGAGGGACCCAAAATGGGTGCGGGTGAGATAGGCCACTCCCTTCGCGTACGAAAGGCTTCGTGCGGACAGGCGGACGTCCTCGGGTGTCGATCCAAACAGTCCAGGCAGGTCCGCAGAAATGCAGTCGGTCAGGGTCTTTGCAAGCGCGCGTGAGGCGAGTTCGCCCAGATCAGACGGGCGCCCAAGTTTGCGTGCCACGTGATCCAGCCGTGCCATGCTGGCTGCGACGATCTCCAGCACCCCGGGAGTACCTGTGATCTGCAGATCGGCCTGACGCAACGCTGCGGCAAAATCCGCAGAGCGGGCCGCAAAGGGGATCGTAAGTAGAAGTCGGACCGCTTCGACGAATACGGGGTCATCTGCTGCAGCCAGAAGGTCCTTTTCGGCTGCTCGGGCGCTTGCGCCGACAATCTGCTGATCCGGAGTACCCTCCGTGATCTTGGAAATGACATCTCGCCAAGCGGTCGTCTTCGGCAGAACGCCGAGGTGAATATGCCCCATTGCCGGTTGGCCTTCTTTACGACGTCTCGTAGCGCAGTTCAGCCTATGCGTGTGCCGGCTGTCAATCATGGAACTCGGGGAAGGACGGATGGGACAGAAAGGACAGGTGAAATCTAAATCTCTCTCGCGCATGCGCGCGCGAAGCAGAATTGAAACTCTTCTGTCCTTTCTGTCCTATCCGTCCAAAGAGAGAGATGCGCGGATGCAAAATCCAATGGCCTCCGTGGGCTGCAACTGCGGTGAAAGGGACAAAAAGGGTCAAAAAAATGACTATAGGGCGTAGAGTCTTTTTCCAAAACCTCATACGTGGGATAATGGGAGAACTGTCCCTTTTTGTCCCTGAGACGGCTGGGCGTCCGTCCCGGGGCAGCCGGCAAAGCTGAGGGCGGGCCATAGCGAGCCGAACGGCCGCTTGGCGCCATATCTACTTCAATCGCCGAGCACCTGGTGGTATACATTTCCAATGATTGCCCATCTCTTCGCTAGACTATTTCGATCTAGCCAGCCGACAACTTTCTGTTTTCAGCCTCGTTGGAAGGAAGAGCTGGTTGTGACAGGACCTGGGGGCTCTTTCGTTCTCGAAATGCCTATGGGCGTAAATTCTGCATATCTTCCGACACAAAAAGCGTGGGAAACGCGGGCTCCCGAGTGGTCAAAAGACCTTTGGCCACTTCTGAAGATTGAACTGGAGGACTGGTGCATCCGCAACAAGGCAGAGCTCCATATCGACGAGACTGCGACCGTGTTCGTGGATGGTTGACCAAGGTCGGCTTTGTCCCGGGCAGCGATCGTTCGCCCAATCCATGGGCGCCACGACGCAGCGAACGTCGGCTTCGAGCCCAAGCCGTTACTTCGTCGCGATGCGGCGAAAAGTCGAAGGCCAAGGTCGAACAGTTGAGTTGCCGTTGTCTTTCCACTCGGCGCTTGTCAGGAATCGGTGGTCTCGCTAGCGTTCATGTCACTGCGTGACCATGTTGTGGCAACTGCTGGAAAATTACACCAAGTTCTTGAGGACACTATGAGAACCGCAATCCTATCACTTGCTTTGACAACTTGGTGTAGTTGTGCTCTGGCCGATAATCCGGACGAAGGAATGCTCGCAAGAATCGTGTGCTATCGGATGGAAATATTTGACGATCCTACTAGCGCAAACAGAAGCAACGTGATCATTGTGCAGCAATCACGTGTACGCTTCAATGACGCTTCGTACTTTATTTCAGGAAATAACAACTACTCAAGCCTGAATACCAGAGCGGAGAATTTCGATATCTACTTTTATGAGGACGCTTTATCAATATCTGACAATTCGGACTATGTGGAGTGGTCTTCCGAGCTATTGGGGGAGGTGCCCGATATGATCTTTAGTGCAGAAGGAACTAGATTCCGCACCAGTTGGGGTGTGTCTGGTGAAAATGCATTTTTTAGATACGATCCTGGTCGCCAAGAAGGCAATGATTTTATTAGATTCAGTCACGGGACAGAAACTGTTGACGACAGTGTCATTTGTCTCCCCCCATTTGGGGTGGAGCCAAATTGTCAACACAAAAACTTCTGTGCACCATCAGGTCAGAGATAGCGCTCAAAGATTACCGGCAGCGACGGTGTCCACCACGCCGCGCCACGAAGATTGCCGCAATCTTGCGCAGCTTCTTAGAAGATCGAAGATCCAAAACCCAGATCGCCGAGGTTCTAAATGCCCGCGGCATGGTCACGGATCTTGGTCGCATCTGGAACAAATCTACGCAACTAACATCAGGCAAGCGTGTACATGGTCAACCGGGCGGTTATCGTCGTCCGGCCAGGCGGTTTATGAGCCATTCGTTGCCTGCCGAGACGTATCGAAGACGATCGTCGGAAACGTGCTCGCATCTTTCGGTCGCCAGCGATGCCGCGGCGCGACGGTTGGTCTCTTTGTGAGTGTCCAGTTTGGGCCGGTTCCTGCCCTTGATTAAAAGAAAACCAACGGCAGCTTCGTCCGCGAAGCAGCCACTCACGCGGCACACTAGGGGCGCATCGGGGCAACGTCCGCTCCGTCCGCCATCCGTCGGACAGGGCCGAATAGTCCCCGAGCACTCCCCGGCGCACAGGTGTCGCCTCCTGTCGCAGGATGTCATTTAATGTCATGATTACAATGCGTTGCCGCATGTGCTAGTCTCGGGATGGCGCGGGGAATGCCCGCGCAGGCGAGGACAGGAGACAGCGCGGGATGGCACGGCCGGAGGGGCAGATGGGACGAGCGGACCGGACCGCGCTCGCCTTGGGTGCCGGCCTGGCGATCGAGCATCGTCCCGTCGACGCGCTCATCCCTTATGCCAACAATGCCCGCACCCACTCGGAGGCGCAGGTGGCGAAGATCGCCGGGTCGATCCGGGAGTTCGGTTTTACCAACCCGGTGCTGGTCGATGGCGCGAGCGGGATCATTGCGGGCCACGGCCGGGTCATGGCGGCACGCAAGCTCGGGCTGGCAACCGTCCCGGTGATCGAGCTGGCGCATCTGAGCGAGGCGCAAAGGCGCGCCTATGTCCTCGCGGACAACCGGCTGGCGCTGCAGGCGGGCTGGGATCAGGACCTCCTGGCACTGGAGCTCGGCGATCTTCGTGATCTTGGCGTCGATCTTGCCGGCCTCGGCTTCGAGGCGGGTGAGCTCGATGCGCTCTTCCAGTCCGCCGCGGCCGATCCGCGCGAGGAGGCGGTGCCGGACGCACCCGCCCGACCGGTGTCTCGCCCGGGTGATCTCTGGATCCTCGGCCGGCACCGCCTGATCTGCGGCGATGCAACCGATGCAGCGACGGTCGAGCGCCTGCTCGATGGCGTGCGCCCGCATCTGCTTGTCTCCGATCCGCCCTATGGCGTGGCCTATGACCCGTCCTGGCGGAATGCGGCCGGGCTCTCGGCGACGAAGCGCACCGGCAAGGTCCTGAATGACGATCGCGCCGACTGGCGCGCCGCCTGGGCGCTCTTTCCCGGTGACGTGGCCTATGTCTGGCATGGCGCGCTCCATGCCGCGACCGTCGCCGAAAGCCTCGCGGCCTCGGGCTTCGACATCCGCGCCCAGATCATCTGGGCCAAGGAGCGGCTGGTGCTGTCGCGCGGCCACTACCACTGGCAGCACGAGCCCTGCTGGTACGCAGTCCGGCGCGGCACGACGGGCCATTGGTCAGGCGATCGCCGGCAGACGACGCTCTGGTCGATCCCGAGCCGTGATCAGGATGCCGAGACGGTGCACGGGACCCAAAAGCCCGTGGACTGCATGCGCCGTCCCATCCTCAACAACTCATCGCCCGGCCAGGCCGTCTACGAACCCTTTTCGGGGTCGGGCAGCACGCTCATTGCGGCGGAGACCTCGGGACGTGCCTGTTACGCCGTCGAGCTCGACCCGGCCTATGTCGATGTCGCCCTCCTGCGCTGGCAGGACTTTACCGGAACGGAGGCACGCCATGCCACCGATCAGCGCAGCTTTGGCGAGATCGCCGCAGCGCGTGCAAGGGAGGGTGCCGATGCCGCAGTCGCGTAGCCTCTCCGCGCTTGAGGCCGGGGCCAACCTCGTGGTGGGATACCTGCTCGCCGTGGCGGTGCAACTCATGATCTTCCCCGTGATGGGGCTCGCTGTCACACCCCTGCAATCCGCAAAGATCGGTGGCGCCTTCACCGTGGTCTCCTTCGCGCGCAGCTATGTGCTGCGCCGTCTCTTCGAGCAGCTTCGGAGGGGAGACCGGTCATGACGAAGCGTGGCGGAGCGCATGCAGAGGGACGGCGCAACCCCACCCCGGGGGGGAGGGTCGATCTCCCTGGCCCTTGGGGGCGGAACCGGCGCCCTCGCCCGCCTGAACCACCCGCGTATTTGGCATGGGGGTCTCGTCGGGTATCCTGCCTCTCTTCCCCCCGTATTTGCGGCACATGTCCCTGCCCCGCCCCGCCAGACCGCGCGCGCGGGGTCGACAAACTCCGGGGCAGTTCCGGCCCTGGCCGGGGCACAGGCGGGGTGACGGCATGAGAGGCCGCAAACCGAAGCCCACGGCGCTCAAGCTCATTGACGGCAATCCGGGCAAGCGGCCGATCCGGGGCCAGGAGCCACGGCCGCCCGCGACGCTGCCGACCTGCCCCGCACATCTTCTGCCCACGGCAAAGACCGAATGGAAGCGGCTTGCCCGTGTCCTGAACGGGATCGGGCTTCTGACCCAGATCGACCGCACGGTCCTTGCCGCCTATTGCCAGGCCTATGGCCGCTGGGTCGAAGCGGAGCGGAAGCTTGCCGACACCCCGCCCCTCCTGAAGACACCGGCAGGATACGTCCAGGCCTCGCCCTGGATCACCATCGCGAACCGGCAGATCGAGCTGATGACCCGGCTCATGGCCGAGCTCGGTCTCACGCCATCGGCACGCTCCCGCCTGGCGATCCGCATCCCGACTGGTCCCAGGCCATGGGAGTACTGGGGGCAGGACGAATGACACGGGGACGCATACCAAAGCCCACGGCGATCCGGCGCCTGACCGGCAATCCCGGCAAGCGCGGCTACAATCATGCCGAGCCGGTTCCGCCGGAGGGCCTGCCGGACTGTCCGCCGCATCTCTCCGCCCTGGCCCGGGAGGAGTGGGAGCGCGTCGCGGCTGTGCTTCACGAGATGGGCGTGCTCACGGTCGTCGACCGCGCGGCACTTGCCGCCTATTGCAAACTATGCCCGCTGGGCGGAGGCCGAGGAGATGCTGAAGGCGACACCGGTGATGCTGAAGACCCCCTCCGGCTATGTGCAGCAATCGCCCTGGCTCTCGGTCGCCAACAAGCAGCTGGAGTTGATGGGGCGCTACATGGCCGAGCTCGGGATCACGCCTGCCTCCCGGTCGCGTGTCTCGCCGCCTATGCCATGACCGAGCCGAGATCGCCCTACGAGTTCTGCATCCTCTTCTGGGGCCCCCGACGGCACCGTCCGCGTTACAGGATGGCAACCACGTGACCCCCGAAGAGGCCAGCCGTGCATCCATCGCGGCATCATGTGAGGGCAGCGCAGCGTTGCGCCCTCTCCGGCGAATGTTCGGACATTTCTTCAGGCACCTGCGATTGGCGGTGCAATGGTCGGCGTTCCGCTCGACGGTGCAATTTGCGCCAAACCTTGATCCGTGCGGGGCAGCATCGGCGCTGCTCCTACGGCACGGCACACCATGTGCTGCGACTCACCAGCTCGACCGGGGCGCGCTTGTGTCTTTCCCCGGTCGCAACGACGGCGGGTTCCTGACCAGTCATGTCCGACTGGTCGCGCTATGTCAGCAATGGAGGCATGTCGTGAAGATTGGCGCCGTGCTGATCGAATACCCTGTCCCTTAGGCAAGTGTCGGAACGGCGCCAAAAATGCTACACTTGCGGATGTAAAGAGTGTGTTGGTTCCTGGGTGTATTGTGGGACGTAAAGAGTATAGAGTTGCATGTTTGCCGAAGATCGCGCCTGCCACTCCTTCAAAGGCGAAGGGGTTGCGGGCGCGAACTCGCTACCGGGCGTCGGTACGGGTCTTCAGGCGCTTCATCGCCGGATATCTTCCTGACAATCCGCAGCCCGAGGTCATCACCGGCGCTGATCGGCCAGACCTGGATGCTGGTCCGAAGCCGAGCATTGTGCAAAGGCCACGACCGGTCTCGGCACGGTATCCCTACAAGGGATAGGTGGGGCGATCGATCATCCCAGGCCGAGGCGCATATGGCCGCTCGCGTCAGATGGTGGTCGAGAGCCCAAATCGGACATTGCTCAGCGGGATTTAGGTTCCTCCCACATTGGGAATGGAGCTATAGTCTCAGAAAGCCGATCCTCTCCGTGTTAAGGGCGACGTCTGACGATTGGCCCGTGAGCAAGACGCAAATGTCCGTTGGCAGAACGTCCTGGTGTTTTGTCATGGCGGCATTTTTGCCGGGTAGCTGTTCTTTGCTCAACGCGGGTATTTGGGTGGAGGGGCCGCGGGAAATCAATTTTTGGACCCTTCTCAATCTGGCTGGTTTCCTGGCGGCGATCTACTTCGGTTTTTTGGTCGCGGGCGCTTCACGCGGTCGAGGGACAAACGGGTATTGGCGTCACATCAATGTTGCCCTGGCGTTGGTCGCGATTGCGGGCTTCGCGGCCTTCTGTGGCTTCATGATCTATCTGAACACCTATTTATGAAGCGTTTCGCGCAGAGCCACTTTGTCCCGGCAGTAGAGGTTCAGGGCGTCGCGAGCGCCTAGATGCCTTACCGAAACCATCAAACCAACGTTTCGGGCTCGATCCGGACATAAGTGCTCAACCGTGCTATCATCTGCAGGGACGAGGCAGACATGCAAACAAGGACCGCGCCATTTGGAGGACGGATGCATGATCATGCGGATATTTCAGGTCATCACGAGACCCGGCAAAGAGGAAGAGTTCGGCAAGTTCTTCCATGAGACCGCAATACCGTTGATGAGAGGGACGAAAGGTATTGTTCAGGTCTTGCCGGGTGCTCCACGGATCGACTCGCCGAGAGAGTTCAGTTTTGTGATGATCTGGGACAGCTTGGAGTCGCTCAAGGCTTTTGTAGGGGACGATTATCAAAGTGCGCACGTCGATCCCGCGGAGGCCGAACTGGTCGAAGCACGGACGATTAAGCACTACGACCTCGTAGAGGTGTGATTTCGTCCACGGTACGTCCGCTCCGGCCCGCGTTGGCGGCATCGGCACCAACCATGCTCATTAACCACTACGAGACTGGTGACAGCTACGGTACACATCTGCGCAACGAAGGTCACGCAGGTCTGTACACCCCGACCATGTCAGCCCCCTCGCCCCGGTTCATCGCCTACGAGCGGGTCTCCACCGCCAGGCAGGGGCAGTCGGGTCTGGGGCTCGCGGCGCAGCGCAGCACGATCGACGCCTTTGCGATGGCGCGTGGCGGCGATCTTCTTGGCCGCTTCACCGAGATAGAGAGCGGCAGGACCGCCGACCGGCCCGAACTGGCGCGTGCCCTCCAGCTTGCCCGCCTCACCGGCGCGACACTCGTCATCGCCAAGCTCGACCGCCTCTCGCGCAATGCGGCCTTCCTGCTCACCCTGCGCGACAGCGGCGTGAAGTTCATCGCCTGCGACATGCCCGAGGCCAATGACCTGACGGTCGGCATCATGGCGCTCGTGGCCGAAGCAGAGCGCGAGGCGATCTCGCGGCGGACGAAAGAGGCCCTCGCCGTGGCCAAGGCGCGCGGCGTGAAGCTCGGGAACCCGAATGGGGCCGAGAGTCTGCGGAGGGCGGGAAAAGGCGGTATGGCGCTACGTGCGGCGGTGTCGGCCAATGCTGACGCACATGCCCTGGACCTGGCAAGCGTGATCGCCGGCATCCGGTCGGAAGGTCCCACGAGCCTCCGAAGCCTGGCCGAAGAGCTCAATGCCCGTGGCATGCGGACAAGGCGCGGGGGCCGGTGGCACGTGTCGAATGTCAGGAACCTGTTGAGACGGCTGGCCCGGCAATAACCACCCAATCCCCACGGGCTCCGCAGCAATTCCTCAGCCGGCACTCAAGCAACCGTCGCCGATTGAGGGCAATCTCTTCCCATCGAATGAACAGACACACCCAATGGAGACCACCAATGATCACGTCTACCCTTTCCCGCGCCCACATGTCGCTCGCCGAGGCCCTCGGTCTTTGGCATAAGGGCAAGAGCAGCAGCCGACGCGGGCCGAGCCCCAACTGGCTTGGCGACCCGCAGCTGTCGGCGCATCTTCTCAGAGACACCGGCCTCTCACCCGAGGACCTCGGCGGCGTTCCGGTCTATGACCAGACAAAGCCCTTCTTCATGCAGCAGACCCTCCGCTAGGGAGCCGGCGGCCAGACCACCTGTTCTGCGCCACTTGTTGCCGAATGGCTAGTCATCGCATCGATTCAACTGAGATCACACGCCGAATGTCATTCCCCCTTGTTCCGACCGCGGAAGGGCATCGGATACCCCGGAGGGCCACAACATCGAAAAGCTCCGTTATGACGCCTCCGATGCGCACCCATTCGACCGTGTCTCCGCTGCGCAGGTCGACCACCAGCAAACCACATCGGGCGTCTGCGTCGTGTTTGGAAAGTGACTCGTCAAGCGCCAGACCCAAGAAGGTTTGGTTCTCGCGCGGCAACGACAATCCGATGATCGCGTAGTTCTCCACAAATGCTAGACCCCGCGCATAGCCCGGACAAAAAGAAACAGGCGTAAACTTGCCCGACATAAGGTCGATCCATCCAAACTCGCCGGTTCCAGAATTGAGCAGCCAGAGGCGACCATCGCGCAACCGCGGCGAATGCGGCATCGACAGACCGCTTGCCACAACATCGCCCGAGGCAACGTCTATCACGACTCCGCCGTCCGTCCGACGATCACGCCATCCATCCGTTACATCCGATCGCGAAGCACAAGTCACATAGCGAGGTTTTCCTTCCTCCATGGCCAGGCCATTCAGGTGGCAGCGATCTTCGGCTGCGAGACGACTGATGAAAGAGGGTCGCCAAATAGGTCGAAAGCTGTGTCCATCTGACGTGGTCGCAAGACAGTTGAACAGCGTATTGGCAAAAATCGGGCGCCCATTGGCGCCAATCCCAATATCATGGGCATCGAGATCGCCAGTAACCCAGTTCAGATGCGGCGCATAGATCGCGTCGTGCTTGCCCTGCCGTTGACCCTTTGGCACCACGTTGTCCAGCCGATAAATCTGAGCCAAAGTCGCCATCATTAAGGTGTGACCGTCACTCGATGCCGCCAACCCCATACAGCGCGGAAAATCGCGCAATACCGCCGAAAGACGCCCGCTGGTGTCCATCCCCAGAAGAATTACTTTGCCGGCTTGGTAGGTGGTGAAGGCCAACGAGCCGCCGGTGCCCTGCAACCAGTCCGGGAAGTTGCGCGACGTTGTGATGTTGAGCTTTTGGGCGGGGTTTTCGGCCATCGAGATCTGTTCCTCATTGGGATGAGCGATGATGCCCGAATTTACCCTCTGCGCAATACGGTCGGAAATGTCGCGATCTTCCAATCCCATATTTCTATTGCGTCGAATGCTTGCCCGGGTCTACCCTCCCCCAGTTGCGCCAACGTTCAGGTATGTCAATCGAGACGGCAACGAAGCAAGCGGTGCTTGCAACTGCTTGATCCAAGCTGGGGGGCAAGGATATGGCTGTTATCTTCGGAAGCGACGGGGCGGATACGATTGCCGCCGCCAATGCAGATGACGTCATTTTCGGCCAGGGTGGCGACGATACGCTGGGATCAACCCTTTCAGGCGCAGACCTGCATGGTGGCTTGGGGAATGACCTGATCACAGTAGATGTTGATTATCCGATTGTGGGCACAGGACCATTTCCAGAATTGTGGTGGTCTCTGTCGGGCGACGATGGAAATGACATGATCGCGGCAAACGTTCGCGTAAACGTGCCGCAATACTCCAATATTACTTACTATGGCGAAGGTCCGACATTCAATTTGATTGCAGACGGTGGCGCCGGGAATGACCTGATCACTTTCGATGCGTCCATTGTTATTGATTATAGATCATCCGTTTTCTTTGCAAACGGACCGGTGATCAATAATTTTATAACAGACTTAACGGGTGACAACGTTGTCAATATTTCCTCTAGTAATATTGCATGGGACAACTTTCCTGAAGTAAACACGGTCGTTCATCTTGGTGGCGGAGACGACAACCTCAATATTTCCGGATATACAGACGGTTACAATTTTGCTGGGATTTCCACCTACGACATTGATATGGGAGATGGAGACAATAATGTATCCTTGAATGATTACACTGGGAGTTTTGATTTCACTCTGTCGTCAGGAATCGGTAATGATACAGTCGATATGACGCTCTATGGTGACGCTGCAAATAGTGATTCCATTAGCCAGATTTTTGATATCAGTTTGGGCGGTGGGAATGATGCGCTGTCAATTGAGTCTTCCTGGGCCGCGAACGGGTATGGATCGCGAGTTGTAACTATCGACCTTGGTGACGGTGATGACAACCTGACGATTTTCGACGGCCCTGACGGGATCTATGGCGAGGGGATCGGTGGGCAATATCAAGTTTTTGCGGGATCCGGCAATGATACACTTTCCATAACGATCGGTGGAAGTGGAAGAAGTTACTATTATGGATTTTATGACTCTGCCGATATTGACCTTGGTGATGGTGATGACATTCTTTTTGGAGATATTGCTGGCATCGATTCCAATATTGTTGCAGGTGCGGGGAACGACACTATCTCGATAGTGTTTAGAGCTGACGGATATTCGTCGGATTTGGTAGATATCGATCTTGGTGCTGGCGACAATGATTTGTCATTGGATAGTTATGGCGGTTCGAATATGGTGGTCGCCGGGTCCGGCAATGACACAGTCGATTTGAACTGGTCAGCTGGTGGGTATCAGTACATTTCGCCGTCACCGACCGTGATTCTTGATTTGGGCGACGGAGATAATTCCGTAACCGTTTCCATCGGCGCCGCCTCTGGCTACGGCCCCGCGCCCGTGGCCCAGATCACCACCGGCGCGGGCAACGACTCGATTTCGGTTTTCGGTGGCACTGCAAACATTATCAATGCTGGGGCCGGCAACGACACGATCCTGGGCAGCAATGGCATTGACACCATGATCGGAGGCGACGGTGACGACATCTATACCGTTGACGATCTCGGGGACGTCGTCGTTGAAACCAACGCCGACAGGACTACTGGGGGCGCCGACTTCGTCTATAGCTGGCTCTCGGACTACACATTGGGGGCGAACGTCGAAAAAGGGCGCATCATGTCGGCGGGTGCTGCCAACATAACTGGTAACAGCCTCAACAATGCGCTCTTTGCCGGTTCGGGAAACAATATCATCGATGGAGGAGTCGGTTCAGGAGACTCAGTTTCCTATGTTTTTGCTGGTAGTGCGGTTGTTGTGAGCTTGGGAGTCGTGGGCCCACAGGTAACGGGCGGTTCTGGGTCTGATACGCTGATAAGTATCGAGCATCTCGCAGGCTCCCTATTTGACGACGTCCTGAGCGGCGACTCCGGGGCGAATTGGATCGGTGGCGATGCAGGCAACGACCATATTTACGGCGACGCAGGAAATGACTCATTAAGAGGCGGCGATGGTTCAGATACCATTGCGGGCGGCATCGGGAATGATCGTATCTTCGGCGAGGCGGGCGATGACACCATCGTGTACGGCTTCGGAGACGCCGGGTTTGATATTGTCGATGGTGGTGTTGGAATCACTGACCGGATCGTCGCCACTGGACATTCAACCGTCATTGGGCTGGCTTCTGTGACCGGTGTGGAAATTATCGATGCAAACGGCTTCACAGGGGTCGGCATTCTTGGTTCATCCGCTGCCAACAGCTTTGATTTTTCCAGCGTATCACTGTTGGGTATTGCACAGATCGACGCAGGTGCTGGGGACGATTTCGTGAGAGGATCGGTCGGCCACGACCTGATACTGGGCTCCGCTGGCAACGACACGTTGCTCGGTGGGGCCGATCACGATCAGCTTCACGGCGGCGTCGGTTTCGATCGGCTGGAGGGCGGTTCGGGCAATGACCAGCTTTTCGGCGATCTCGGCGTAGACGTCCTTTTTGGCGGTGTCGGTTTCGACACGCTCGACGGGGGCGCGGGCAACGACCGCCTGTACGGAGACCTCGGCGTGGACCTTCTTTACGGCGGCGATGGCGACGACAGGCTGGAGGGCGGCGGCCACAATGATCGGCTCGTCGGCGGGCTCGGTAATGACACCGTTTATGGCGGCTTCGGCTTTGACCGGCTCGAAGGACTCGGCGGCGACGACCGGCTTTACGGCCAGAACGGGGCCGACCAGCTCTATGGCAATTTTGGCAACGACTGGCTCGACGGCGGCTCGGAGAATGATCGGCTCTACGGTTCGGAGGGCAATGATACGCTCGTTGGCGGAACTGGCAACGACTGGCTCTATGGCGGCACTGGCCAGGACAGCCTGAGTGGCGGTGCCGACAGCGACGTCTTTGTCTTCCTGTCCGCCGCAGAGGTCGGCAACGGCGCCAGCCGCGATGTCATCACCGACTTCACCGCCGGTCAGGATCTCTTGGACTTCACCGCCATGGGCATGAGCTTCTCGGCTGCCTCCGGCTTCTCCAACAGCGCCGGAGAGATGATCGCCATCACTACCGGTGGCAACACGATCCTTGCCGGGGATGTCAACGGCGACGGCGTCGCCGACTTCCAGCTCCTTCTCCTCGGCATTACGTCCCTCACCGCTGCAATGTTCGTCTGACCCGGCTCTGCAACGCAAATAAGGCTGGGACTTGGGCACTTTCAGAAATGAACCCAGAACCATCGTTGGATCGCCTGGGGCTCGAGTTTCCAGGCTTCATCGGAGCAGCTGGCCGGTTTGACTGCCGGGATTTGCGTGCTCGATCGGGGTTTCGGTGTCCGTCTTGACACGATACGGCATTGGCTCGAGGCGCATCTGGGGCGTGGTGAGTACGCCCAGACCACGAGTGCCAGCGTCTTCGGCGACGCCGTTGCCTTTCTATTCCGCTGCACAGGTGATGCGGACGCCTTCGTCATGGCCCATCCCGACCTGGTTCTGGCTGACGGCACGATCAGCGCACATTATAGTTCGCCGAGCCACCCCTTCGGACGGAAGGAGCTTGATCCTGTGTGCAACCTCTACAGTCAGATAACCTCACAGGAGGCCATGCGCCGTCTCTTCGAGCCGCTGCCGCTCTTTGACCGGCTGGGCAATCTCAAGCCGCAGACGGAAATCTATCCCGACTACCTCGCCCCGGTCGTGCGGCAGGGTGCGGATGGCAGGGAGCTCGTGATGGCCCGCTGGGGTCTGCCCACACCGCCGCAATACCTGGTCGGCAAGAAGACCGACCGGGGCGTCACCAATGTCCGCAACACCCGCTCGCCGCATTGGCGGCGATGGCTTGGATGTCTAACGTCAGCGCCTATCGGACAGATTTAGGGTTTTGAGCAACGGAGGATTTCTGGTTCATCGAAGCCATTATGGAGCGAAGATGAACAAGACATCCGGAACATCGAAGGACGCCGCTGACAAGTTGGTCAGGGGCATCAAGCGGAAGACCCGCAAGCATTACTCGGCAGAGGAGAAGATCAGGATCGTCCTGGCTGGCCTGCGCGGCGAGGAGAGCATTTCAGCGCTGTGCCGGCGCGAGGGGATCGCCGAGAGCCTGTACTATTCCTGGTCGAAGGAATTCCTGGAAGCTGGGAAGGCCCGGTTGTCAGGGGATACGGCCAGACAAGCGACAGCGCCCGAGGTCAAGGAACTGCGGTCGGAATCTGCCGCCCTGAAAGAGGTGGTCGCCGAACTGACGCTGGAGAACCGTCTGCTCAAAAAAAGCATGATCGGGGATGGGGGCGACGACGCATGAGATACCCAGCCCCCGAGAAGCTTGAGATCATCCGCACGGTCGAAGCCTCGCATCTGCCGACCCGGCAGACCTTGAGGATGCTCGGCATCCCCAGCAGCACCTATTACGACTGGTACGCGCGCTGGAGCGATGGCGGCGTCGACGCGCTTTCCGATCGTTCCCCACAGCCCAGATCGGTCTGGAACCGCATCCCGGACAAGGTTCGCGAAGATGTTGTCGGTTTTGCGCTGGAGCACGAGGACCTGACGCCGCGCGAGCTGGCGGTCAAATACACCGATGAGAAGCGGTACTTCGTCTCGGAATCCTCCGTGTATCGCATTCTCAGCGCTGAGGATCTGATCACGGCGCCAGCCCATGTGGTGATCCGGGGTGAGGGCTGCGCCCGCCACCGGTTCGAGGGCCAGCCCGAACGACGAGTTCCGAGAGAAGACAAGCCGCCCGAACGAGCTCTGGCAGACCGACTTCACCTATCTCAAGGTAATCGGCTGGGGCTGGTTCTATCTCAGCACGATCCTCGACGACTACAGCCGCTACATCATCGCCTGGAAGCTCTGCACCACGATGAAGGCCGCCGATGTGACCGACACGCTGGAACTGGCACTGCAGGCCTCGGGCTGCGATCAGGCCAAGGTCGTGCACAAGCCCAGGCTGCTCAGTGATAACGGCTCATCTTACGTCGCTTCCGATCTAGCCGATTATCTTGAGGACAAGGGCATGGACCATGTTCGTGGCGCCCCGCATCACCCGCAGACCCAGGGCAAGATCGAGCGCTGGCATCAAACCATGAAGAACCGGGTTCTGCTGGAAAACTACTTCCTGCCCGGCGACCTGGAACGGCAGATCGGCGCCTTCGTCGATCACTATAACAACCATCGCTACCACGAGAGCCTCGCCAACCTGACGCCCGCCGACGTCTACCTCGGCCGAGGCGCGAAAATCCTGAAGATGAGAGAGGAGATCAAGAAGCAGACATTCCGAAAACGCCGGTTGCAGCACCAGGCTGCGGCCGCCTAAACTCAAACAGAAACCGAACCAGAGCCTCCGCTACGAAACGGCCCGCGCATTCCGGAAAACTTTGACGACGGACAGTGCTGGAGGCCGGCGCGCATCCCAAGTTCTCCTGTCCGCCATTCGGCTCACCTTGTGAGAGTGTATGTTATAAGATAACAAACGCGGGAATCACTACGGAGGCCGATATGAGAAAGCAGAGTGCGCAGCGGCAACGGGAAGTTCTGGACGTACTGCGCCGCCAAGGACGCCCGATGACCGCCTACGAGATCCTCGGAGAGCTTCGCGATACGGAGGCCGGCATCGCGCCCCCCACCGTCTATCGCACGTTGGCGGTCCTGACCGAAGAGGGGCGGGCGCACCGGTTGGAATCGATCAACGCCTATGTCTTCTGTCAGCATGGCCACGCGGACCATGCGCCGATCCTCGCCATCTGCGACGATTGCGGGTCGGTCGAAGAGCATGCGGACGAAAGCATCATGGAACGGCTTGCGGCGATTGCCCGGAAGAGCCGGTTTCACGCTCGCGCCCATGTGGTCGAGATGCGCGGGCAATGTGCGGAGTGCGCGGCATGACCGACACCCGCCTTCCCGTCACCGTCCTTTCCGGCTTTCTCGGCGCCGGCAAGACAACGCTTCTCAACCGCGTACTCAACAACCGTGACGGTCGGCGCGTCGCGGTCATCGTCAACGACATGTCCGAGGTGAACATTGACGCCGATCTGGTGCGCGCTGACACCGAGCTTTCCCGAACTGACGAGGCGCTGGTCGAGATGTCGAACGGCTGCATCTGCTGCACCCTGCGCGACGACCTGTTGCAGGAGGTGCGCCGGCTGGCTGACGAGGGACGTTTCGACTACCTGCTGATCGAGTCGACAGGCATTTCCGAACCGCTCCCGGTGGCGGCCACCTTCGACTTTCGCGACGAGGCGGGCGAAAGCCTGTCGGATGTCGCCCGGCTCGACACGATGGTCACGGTCGTGGACGCGGTGAACCTGCTCAACGACTATTCCAGCCACGACTTCCTGCGCGACCGGGGCGAGACGCTCGGCGCAGAGGACGACCGCTCGCTCGTGAACCTGCTGGTCGAACAGATCGAGTTCGCCGACGTCGTGATCCTGAACAAGGTCACGGACGCCGGCCTCGAGCGCACCGATGCCGCACGGAAGATCATCCGCAGCCTGAACGCCGATGCCCGGATCATCGAAACTGACCATTCCGACGTTCCAGCGGACTCCATCCTCGACACTGGCCTTTTCGACTTCGAGAAGGCCCACGAGCATCCGATGTGGGCCAAGGAGCTCTACGGTTTCGCCGACCATGTGCCGGAGACCGAGGAATATGGCGTCACGTCCTACGTCTATCGCGCCCGTCGCCCTTTCGAGCCGGAGAAGATCCTGGCCGTCCTGAACGGTGAGCTGCCCGGTGTCATCCGCGCCAAGGGGCATTTCTGGATCGCCACGCGCCCCGAATGGGTGGCTGAGTTCTCGCTCGCGGGCGCGCTGTCGTCGATCAAGCCACTCGGAACCTGGTGGGCCGCCGTCCCCCGTGAGCGCTGGCCCGAGCACGACAGCGCGCGGGCCTACATCGCGCAGCACTGGGAGGAGCCCTGGGGCGACCGGCGGCAGGAGATCGTCTTCATCGGGTCAGACATCGACTGGCCAGTGTTGACGGCCCGGCTCGACGCCTGTCTTCTGCCGGACCACCTCGCGCCCGGGCCCGACGCCTTGCCCGATCTCCCCGATCCCTTTCCAGGTTGGCGACGCGCGGAGGCGGCATGACCGGGAATCTCGGGCGCAACTCGCTACCAAAACGCAGGCGGAAGGGCGACCCCATGCGCGCCTTCGATGCGCTGCCGCCGCAGCTTCGAAGCTGGCTCGCCTCGGCGGCGCTTCCCTGGTCTCCGGCGTCCTGTCGCCGCATCTGGCAGCGGGCAATGGCGCGGGGCGAGGACATCGGTGCGACCCTCGCGCGGCTCGACCGCGCCGAGGCCCGGACCCTGTCGCGCGATCGTTCTGGCGCACGGCAATCCAGGAAAGCCATAGCCGTAACCACCATGTCTCCCAAACTCTGAAAGGATCACCCATGAAAACCATCAATTTGGCACTTCTGGCCTCGGTCGCCGCTACGCCGCTTCTTGCACAGGAAACCCGCGAGATGGACGCCCATGTCCACGGCGTCAGCACGCTCGAACTCGCTGTCGAAAACGGCACGCTTGAGATGAACCTGCTGTCGCCCGGCATGGACATTGTCGGTTTCGAATACGAGGCGAGCACGGACGCGGACAAGGACGCGGTCGAGGCGGCGATCCGCACGATGCTGGTTCCCGAGAACATCGTCACTCTCCCCGAGGCGGCGGAATGCCGTGTTTCGGAAGTGCTTGCTCACCTCCGTGCGGGTGATCACGACCATGAAGAGGGCGAGGAGCACGACCATGCCGCGGACGCCGATCACGAGGCTGAAGAGCACGCCGAGGGCGAAGAGCACGACCACGAGGACGGCGCTGAACACAGCGAGTTCCACGTCCGCTACATCTTCGCATGTGAACATCCTGAAGAACTGACGGCAATCGCCTTCCCGTTCTTCGAGCGTTTCGAGAATGCAACTGAGATCGAAGCGCAGTATGTCACGGAGGCAGGCGCCGGTGCGGCCGAAATCGGTCGCGACACAGCCGAATTGACCCTGAACTGACCATGACCGAACCTGCACTCGCCCTGACCGACGTTGATTTTTCCTGGCCAGGCCGGGGTGGGTTCTCTCTTTCTTGTCCATCCTTCGAAATGGCGCGGGGGGAAAGCGTCCTTCTGCTCGGCGCCAGCGGATCGGGGAAATCCACGCTTCTGTCGCTCGTCTGCGGTATCGTCGCGGCCGATAGGGGCAGGGTCGACGTGGACGGGACAGACATCGGCTCCTTGAGCGCAGGCGCGCGGGACCGGTTCCGCGCCGAACGGATCGGGGTCATCTTCCAGCAGTTCAACCTGCTGCCCTATGCCCGAGTGGCCGACAACATCCTCTTGCCGCTGCGCTTCGCACCCGAAAGGCGGCGCCGCGCAGCCGATGCTTCGCACGAGGCCGCGCGGCTCTGCGCCGCGCTCGGGCTGCCCGAAGGGGTGCTGACGCTGCCTTCCGGTCGTCTCAGCGTCGGCCAGCAGCAGCGCGTCGCCGTCGCGCGCGCGCTCATCGGATCGCCGCCGCTCATCGTCGCGGACGAGCCGACCTCGGCGCTCGACGCGAACACCCAGGACACATTCCTCAGCCTTCTCTTCGATCAGGCCGGACGGGCAGGCTCCTCGCTCCTCATGGTCAGCCACGACGAACGTCTCGGGCACCGCTTCGACCGCGTGATCCGGCTGGAAGACATCGTGACGACCGAAAGGACGGCCGCATGATCCTTCGTCTCGCCATCGGATCGCTTTGGGCCCGCGCGCTCACGGTCGGCATGACGGTGCTCGCCATCTCGCTTTCGGTCGCGCTGTTCCTCGGGGTCGAGAAGGTTCGCGCGGGCGCGCGGGCCAGTTTCGCCGACACGATTTCGGGAACCGACCTGATCGTCGGCGCCCGTTCGGGTTCGGTGCAGCTTCTGCTCTATTCCGTTTTTCGCATCGGCAACGCGACGAACAACGTTACCTGGGAGAGCTATCAGGACATCGCCGCCCGGCCAGAGGTCGACTGGATCGTTCCGATCTCGCTCGGCGATAGCCACCGCCAGTTCCGGGTGATGGGCACGACACAAGGATTTTTCGAACACTACAAGTATCGCGGGGGGCGGCCCCTGCAGATACCGGACGGCCACGGGCTCGAAGACCTCTATGACGCTGTCATCGGCGCCGATGTCGCGGCAACGCTCGGCTATGCCGTGGGCGATCCGATCGTCGTCGCGCATGGGCTCGCCTCCTTCACCGAACACGCCGATCAGCCGTTTCGCGTTGCAGGTATCATCGCCAAGACCGGCACGCCGGTCGACCGAACGGTGATCATCAGCATGGAAGCGATCGAGGCGATCCATGTTGACTGGCAGTCCGGCGCCAGGGTTCCCGGCCAGACAACACCGGTGGATGTCATCCGCCAGATGGACCTGACCCCGACCGCGATCACTGCGGCCCTCGTGGGCGTCAAGTCGCGCCTGCAGATCTTCGGCCTGCAACGCTGGATCAACGAATATCCCGAGGAACCGCTGCTGGCGATCTTGCCCGGTGTCGCGTTGGGCGAACTCTGGCAGATAGTCGGCGTCGCCGAAACCGCGCTGATCGGCGTCTCCGCCATGGTCGTCGTCACGGCGCTTCTCGGCATGATGGCGATGATCTTCTCCAGCCTCAATGAACGCCGCCGCGAGATGGCGATCTGGCGCGCGATGGGCGCGCGTCCTGCGACCATTCTCGGGCTGCTCGTTCTCGAGGCGGCGCTCATGGCGGCTCTGGGTGCGGCTCTTGGAATTGCACTTCTGTACCTCGGGCTCGCGGTCGCGCAGCCCTGGGTAGACGCCGCGTTCGGCATCTGGTTGCCGATCCAGCCACCGACGGCCCGGGAGGCCTGGGTTCTTGTCGGTGTGATCGGCGCTGCGGCGCTGGCGAGCCTGCTTCCCGCGCTCAGGGCCTATCGGCTTTCGCTCGCGGATGGCATGATGGTGAGGATATGATGGACAATAACCCATTCAGCCGAAGGACTTTCGTGCTTGCGTCAGGCGCTGCCGTGCTGTTGCCGTTTCGGGCACAGGCCAACCCCTTTCGCGAGATCACCTGGGACGATCTCATCCCTCCCGGCGTTCCCTACGCAGAGATTGTCGGCGAAGGGGACTACGACGAACAGAACGATACCTGGAACCCTATCTTCGACGAGAACGCGACCAAGCTGAACACGGCGCTCGACGGATCATCCGTAAAGCTGCCGGGCTACATCATCCCTCTCGACATGGGGGCTGAGGGCGTGACCAGTTTCGTGCTGGTTCCCTATGTCGGAGCCTGCATCCATGTTCCGCCACCGCCGGCGAACCAGCTCGTGTTCGTCACGACGCAAACACCATGGCCCTCCGAGCAGCTTTGGGATGCGGTCTGGGTCTACGGTCGACTGAGCGCCCGGCTGCAATCGACTGAAATCGCCGAGATTGGTTACCAGATCGCGGCGGACAGGATAGAGATTTACGAATGGTAGATCTTTCTATTTCGCGCCGAGATCTGTGCCTCGGTCTCGCCGGGCTTGGCAGCGTGGTGGCAACCGGGCTCCGCGCCGAGGAGATCGTCGACCTCGAATGGAGCGACCTGATTCCACAGGGGCAGCAAGCGCTTCCGCCGGAGCTTCAAGGCCTGCTCCCACATGATGAAGCCGCCATGGCAAGCGGGCAGCCGCCATCTTCGGGTGTCCGTACTGATTGGAATGGCCGTACCGTCCGCCTGTCTGGCTTCATCATTCCGCTCGACTACGATGGCACGGGTGTCACGGCATTCATGCTGGTACCCTATGTCGGCGCTTGCATCCACGTCCCCCCACCACCGGCGAACCAACTTGTCCTGGTTACCACCGAGCGCCCGTATGAATCGGACGGGCTGTTCGCGCCAGTCACTGTGACGGGCATGTTCGGGACCGCATCGACCTCGACCCAACTCGCGGAAGTCGGATACGCCCTCTCCGCCGACCGTGTTGTGCCCTATCACGGGTAGAAATTGGGTGGAGAAGGTTGTTTTTCAGGGCCATCCCCTCCGCCATACCATATTGTTTTTATTAAAAAGCTATCGCATCAATCGAATTTACCCAACATCGCGCCCAACAAATTTTGCACGACTTGCTGGATGGTTGGCTGTAGTCCTTCGACCATCATTTTCGAGGTGGTGATCGTACGAGAACGGCCCTTTCCCGCCGTTCGAGGCGCTGAAGTTCTGGCTTTCCGGCGTCCCCAGACCGGACATTCATGTGCAATGCAGCATATTCGACCAGCCTAGGCCCGGATCGCGGGACGAAGACGCAAATCGCGTACCTGCGCCAACGGCCGGTTAGGCGCTTCGCAACCGCATCGCACATTACCTCGGGCGGGAACCGTGATCTCTTCATTCTGTCCGTCTCCTTCGTTGGGACGGACTCTACCTCAAACTGGAGGAGGGAACGGGTCTCAGGTCACTGCCAATATGACCCAAATCTTGGCAAATGCTTTTTTCGGGATTTGCGGAAACCGGCGTCATCCGGTTGGATGGCACAGCATGCGCGATGGGGCAGGATGAACGCCGGACCGCCGACTACGATGGATCGATCGCTGACATTTCTCGGTATGCGCCAGTTGTGGCGCAATCGCGGCCGGCTTGTGTATGCAACGCTACACTGACATCCGCGCGCTTCCCCCTCTCCGGAGTAGCTCCCTAAAAATCGCACGCGTTTCGAATAAGCTTCCTAGCGAAAGGCCACCTCGCCTGTGCCACATCAGCCTTGAAGGATAGTAATGGTTTCCTCAAGCCGCTTCCTGTCGCCCGCCGCCAGCACCGTACCCGACATGTCAAATGACAGTGAGCGTCCGGCCCAGTCTGTCACAAACCCGCCTGCGCCAGTAATGACCGCCGCCGGGGCGAAAACGTCGAACGCACTAAGCCCGCCGTCCAACGCCAGATCGGTTCGGCCCGAGGCCAAAACGCCATAGGCATAACACGACCCCCCATATTGCACATATTGCACCCGCTCACGAACCCGGTCGAACTTCACCTGATCCGTGGGAGACATAAAATCGCGGTTGCTGCAGGTGGCAAGAACCACCTCCATAGATGCGCAGGGTCGGACCCGCACAGGTTTGCCATTGAACCTAGCGAATTGCCCCGCAACTCCCACCCAGCGTTCTGCCGTCAGTGGGTGCTCGATGACGCCCAGGAACGGGGCGCCATTCCAAGCCAGACCAATGAGTGAGCCGAAGACTGGAATGCCGGCGATGAAAGGTGCAGTTCCGTCGATCGGGTCCAGGACCCAGACGAATTCGGCGTCGAGATTGGTGCTCTCGAACTCTTCGCCAAGAATGCCGTGATCGGGGTATTTGTCGCCGATCATCTCGCGCAGCGCCACCTCGACTGCCTTATCGGTTGCGGTCACAAACGACGCGTCCGATTTGATCTGCACCTCCGGCGTTCGTGCGCTGGCCTCAAGCAGCATGGCCCGGCTCCTGTCCGCAAGCCTTTCGGCAAAGACCAGAAACTCTGCGTTGGGTGGAAGGTCTTTTGTCATGCTGGCCCTTAGTGTTTGAGGATCTGGCTGAGGAAGAGTTTGGTGCGGTCGCTCTTGGGATCCTTGAAGAAAGTCTCAGGCTCGGCCTCTTCTATGATCTCGCCTGCGTCCATGAAAATTACCCTGTCCGCGACCGAACGGGCGAACCCCATCTCGTGGGTAACGCAGATCATGGTCATGCCGTCCCGCGCCAGATCAACCATCACCTCAAGCACCTCATTGATCATCTCTGGATCAAGCGCGGACGTGGGTTCGTCAAAAAGCATCACCTCTGGCTTCATACACAAGGCACGTGCGATGGCGACCCGCTGCTGCTGTCCGCCTGAGAGCTGGATCGGATATTTCCCGGCCTGTTCCGGGATCCGGACGCGCTCAAGGTAATGCATCGCCACTTCGCGTGCCTCAGCCTTCGGTGTCTTGCGCACGAGCTTCTGGGCCAGCATCAGGTTGTTTAGGATGGTCATGTGCGGAAACAGGTTGAAGCTCTGAAACACCATGCCAACCTCGCGGCGCACCGCATTGAGGTCCTTCAGATCGTCGGTCAGTTCGATCCCGTCGATGATGATCGTGCCTTCATCATGCTTTTCCAGCCGGTTGATACAGCGGATCATCGTCGACTTGCCCGAACCCGACGGCCCACAAACCACGATGCGCTCACCTTTTTCGACATTCAGGGTGATGTCCTTGAGCGCCTGGAAAGAGCCAAAATGCTTGCCCACCCCGCACATCTGGATCAGCGGTTGCGAAGATGCCATTTCAGCCCTCCCTCACAGTGTAGCGGCCGACATATCGCTCAATGCGACCCAGAAGTTTCTGGATGAAGAACGTCAGCACCATGTAGATGATCGCGAGCGAGATGAATATCTCGTAGGGCGCATAGGTCTGCGCCACGATGGTGCGGGCGATGCCGGTCATGTCCATCAAAGTTATGGTGCTGGCCAGAGCGGTCGATTTCAGCAGGCTGATGAGGTCATTGCCGTAGGCGGGCAATGCCAGTCGCGTGGCGATAGGAGTGGTCAGGTAGATGAACCGCTGAGACTTGCTGAGGCCCAAGGCCTCGCCCGCTTCCAGAACGCCGCGATCCACCCCTAGCACGCCGCCGCGCAGGATTTCCGAGACATAGGCGCCGACATTCAAGGTCAGCGCGACGATGGCACAACCAAACGGGTCTCGGAAAATCGGCCAGAAGATACTTTCGCGGATAAATCCGAGCTGTGGAAAACCGTAATAGACGATGAATATCTGCACCAGAATGGGTGTGCCGCGAAAGACGTAAATATATACCTGTGCGGGCCAGGAGAGATACCATTTGCCACTGACCCGCATCAGCATGATGGCGATGGCCAGCAACAGTCCGAGAAACCCCGAGAGGATCATCAGCTGAAACGTCAGGCCGATACCCATGAGCATTTTTGGCAGCGCTTCGACGATCAGGGTCAGATCAAAGCTCATGTGCCGGCCCTCGTCGTCCGCAGGCCAAACCTCTCAAGCGCCATGACGGTCAGGGTGACCACAGTGGAAAAGCCCAGATAAATCAAGCCAACCACGATATACATGGTGAATGGCTTGCCGGTTGTTCCGATTGCTTGCTTGGCGACGAAAAGGGTCTCGTTCAATCCGATGATCGAGATCAGTGCCGTATCCTTGATGAGTGACAACATGTGGTTGCCGAAGGCGGGCAGTGCCAACCGCCACATCTCGGGTACGCGGATGTAGATGAAGGTTTGCAGGTTCGACATGCCCAATGCCCGAGCGGCTTCGATACTGCCGGGTTTCACGCCAAGAAACGCGCCGCGAAAGGTTTCGGTCGCGTAGGACCCGACGATCAGCGCGATCGCAATGGTTCCAGCCCAGAATGGCGGCACGTCAAGAAACTTGATCTCAGGGTCGAAGATCTGGGCGATCGCGGTCAGGGTGATGGCTGAGCCAAAATATAGCAGCAGAATGACCAGTATCTCCGGTGTACCCCGAAAAATCACGGTATACGCGCCGGCGACCTTCCGGGCGACGCGATTGTCCGAGAGTTTCGCTGCCGCGCCGAAAAGGCCGAATATGACCATGAGCACGAGCGAGGCCAAAAACACCTTAAGAACAACAACCGACCCCCAAAAGAAGTCATCCCACCATCCGGTCAAGACTTCCACGTTGCGTTCCTTCGACTACTCTCTATGGCGTAGATTATTCCCGGGCGCGTTCAATGTGGTGGCGCACCATTGGGCACGCCACCACATCCGGGAGTTTACCCGTCGCCCCATTCCTCGTTGTGGATCGGGAAGGGGAAGTACTTCAGAGCGTATTCGGTCAGCTTGCCGTCATTGATCAATTGCTTGATCGCTCCGTTGAGCCGTTCCTTCAATTCGGGCTGATCCTTGCGCAGACCGATGCCGACGCCGACGCCGAAGAACTCGACCTCGCTGATCGCGGGGCTAATAAATTCAAAACCGCTGCCGTCGTCCTTGGCTAGGAACGAAAGATGGGCCTTCATCGGGTTGGTCATGATCGCGTCGACCCGGCCATTGACGAGATCGAGGTACATCGGTTCAGACCCGTCGTAGAGCACGACGTCCGCATCCGGGAGCTTTGCGTTGAACCAGCTTTCATAGGTTGAAGCGCGTTCCAACCCGATCCGCAGCCCGGCGAAGTTTTCCGGGATCGGGTTTCCATCGGCATCAAACAGGTTCAAATTCTGCCCGGCCTTGCCGACGATGCGACCAACCGAGTCCCGGTAAGGGTTGGAAAAGTCGATCTTTTCCAGTCTGCTTTCAGTGATGGACATCGAAGCGACGATCAGGTCGAACTTGTTGGCCAGGAGTGCGGGAATCATCCCGTCCCATTGTTGGCAGACATATTCCAGCTCGGCCCCGATAATCTCGGCGACCCCTTTGGCAACGTCCACGTCATACCCCGCCAACTCGCCTGAATCCGTGCGGTAGTTGAAGGGTGCGTAGGTGCATTCCATTCCGACACGCAGCGTTTCAGCGGTGGCAGGCATTGCCAGCCCTAGTGTCGCGAATGTCGCGGCCAGTACTGTGGTTTTGAGTTTCATTCTTTCTCCTCCAGGTCAGCATATGATGGCCGGGTTCACCCGGCTTCTGTTACGGCTTTCGTTATCTCTTCCAGAGTACGATCAATCTCGGACGCAGTATTGTAGTGCGCGATGCCTACCCGCACGACGCCCTCCTCCAGCGGCAGACCCAGGGCGCGCGCAGGTTCATAGGCGTAGTTGTGGCCGTGCCAGACATGGATGCCGGCGCGGGCCAGTGCTGTTGCTATCGTGTCGGGTGCGTGCCGCGCGTGGCGGAACGAAACCGTCGGCACCCGTTCACCGATCCGGTTGGGATTGACGATACCGTAGAGGGTGATACCGGGAATTTCCTGCAGCCCGGTGATCAACTGGTTTGTCAGCGGTTCTTCATAGGCACGGGACGCCTCATAAGCTCTCGCAATCAGGGTGCGGGCATCGCCATCGCCGCCGGTGATCCGGCCCAGTCTTTCGAAATGGCCCACCGCCGCTGAAAGTCCGGCCAGCAACTCGTATTGCGGGGTGCCCATCTCGAACCGGTCCGGGCTCGCATCTGACACGCAGCGGCCCTTGTATGGGTAGAGCGATGTCAGCAGGTCTTCGCGACCCCAAACGATCCCGAGATGCGGTCCGAAAAATTTGTAAGACGAGCAGGCTAGGAAATCGCAGCCGAGATCCCCGACATCGACCAAGTGATGCGGTGCCAGTTGCACAGCGTCGACATAAACCAGGGAGCCGGCTTCCCTCGCGATGCGTGCCATACGCTTCACGTCATTGATCGCGCCTGTCAGATTACTGGCAAAATTCAGCGCCACCAGACGGGTCCGGTCGGTCAGTTGGGATGCAAGGTCCTCTGGCTCGACCTGCCAGGTCTCGCGGTTGAAATCGACCCAGCGGACGTCAAGGCCCTTGTCCTTGGCGATCTCCAGCCATGGCCCGACATTTCCTTCATGCTCCATCCGGGTAATCACGATCTGGTCGCCGGGCAGAAACCCATAGCAGATGCTGCGCGACATATGAAAGGTCAGGCTGGTCATGCTCTGGCCGATCACGATCTCTCTGGCGGACGCAGCGCCCAGAAAGGTGGCCATATCCTCGTGCGCCCGTAGCCAGACACCGTCGGTCTTGACGCTCGTGCGGAACTTGCCGCCCGCATTGCTTGAATCGTGCAATAGGTAATGCGCAATCGCGTCAACTACCGTTCTTGGGACCTGAGTGCCTGCCGGATTGTCGAGATAGACCCGCGTCATATCATCATCAGTCACCGCCAAGGACGGAAACTGTGAACGGACCTGCGAGATCGGAAAAACCATAGGTATCAACATCCCTTCGGCGCTTGGAAATTGCGCCGTATGGTACAAGTGTCCCGCAGAAACCGCCCCCACCCTATCATCCCAAAGGATGAGAGCGGCGAGACGTGACTTGATCTGCGCCTCGTTGTCTTTGTTAATGGATCCGTAAGCTGCGTGGATTTTTTGCTCGATGAAGCACTCAACACCAGATGCCAGTTACCCAGCCCTGACAGACATGCTGCTCGTCGCACTGATCGAGTTGCTTGGCCGAGACAGTTTTTCCGGTGATCTGGCAATCCTGCTGGACGAGCAGTTCGGCTATGATCACTTTCATATCATGCTCTACCGAGAAACGTTGGCCCCGGCGCTTCTCGCAAGCCGGCCCTATCCTGTCAGTTATGAACGCGGGCTGACCAATTACCTGAGCTACACTTACGTCATTAACCCGGCGTACCGGGCCTTCCGGATGGGTGTAGAGCCTGGCGTCTACATGATTTCAGATTTCATCCAGAATGGCGGCAAGCCCACTATCCGCGATTTTGACCTCGACGTGCATATCGAGGAAACGGAGCCCATTGGGTATCGCACACCTGGCTGGCCCAAGAACATGGCGGAGGTAATCGTTCTCGTTGGCCTGCCCAACAAGACCATGCTTGATTTCAGCTTCATGACGCCACTTGGCAGTCAACAAACCAAGGAATGCAAGTCCTCGCTCGAACGATTGTTTCCAATTCTCAACACAATCCTGCTACGCCAGTTCGCCATCAACCCCGGCAGTCTTGATGCGGAAATGACCGCTTCTGGTCAGGAGGACAGGTTTCATGATTTCGGCGGCGATGTACTGACCGTGCGCGAACGCGAAATCGCACAACTAATTCTGATTGGACACAGCAGCAACTCAATCTCGCTCAACTTGGAAATTTCAATGCCCACCGTCAAAACCCACCGGCGGAACATCTACAGCAAGTTGCAGATCTCGTCGCAGGCCGAATTGTTCAGCCTGTTCCTTCTCCACCTCAAATGATGCCATCGCACGGGACCCGGACCTAGTTCATCGAGACCACCGACTCAAACGTTTTGCCCGCGGGAGACATTCGACGAACGTGGCATTGCGACAGCGCAGCATCGCCAGACCAGTCATTCGCTGCTGGCGCAGAAAATTTTGGGCAACGTCAACTGCTGCGGGTTCACTCCCGACCTCGTATGCAACGCGGCATCCTTAACATGGTTGCTAACCGTCAGGTCGTGGGCGGGACAGTGCGGCCGTTTGCACTCCGCTTGCCAAAGAGATGACCCCGCGCGTCACGGACGACCCACAGCGGTCGTTGGTTGACAGTCGTCGTCGCTGCGGTGCGACCCGTCAAATTAGGCTTTCGCTGAAACCGCGAAATTCGGCGGGAGACGAGTCAGATCAGGCGCATTCCCAACTGTCTATGTACGGAAAAAGATATAAAGAGGATAAGATTTAGATATTTGATGTTGTGAGACGAATGCCTGACCATTCCTTTCGATAGACCGTGAAACAAGTCGGCACCACCGACCCACAATCCACAAGGGAGAAGCTTTGATGATGAGCACTCGGTTCACTCAATTTGCTTGCACGACCGGCATGGCTATGGCGCTGATATCTGCGTCGGCAAGCGCCGCGCTCAGCGCGGAATACACCATGAAGATCGGACATGTCTCGGCTGTCACACAGCCGATCTCGACCTGCATCGAGGTCATGAAATCGCATATCGAGACCTATTCAAGCGGACGCATCGCGGTTGAGCATTACCCGGCGGGGCAGCTTGGCAACTATCGCGAGAATGTCGAGCAGGTGCAGCTTGGCTCGCTGGAACTGACCTATTCGACCGGCGGCGGCATCTCGAACATCTTTCCGCCCATTCAGGCGTTTGACATTCCCTATCTCTTTAATGGCGACAGGGTGATCGACAAGGTGATGGACGATCCGGAGCTGACCAGAAAGCTGCGGAAGGACGTGCTTGAGGCAACCGGCACGGTCCGGCTTCTGGGGATGAGCGGCGATCACGGCTGGCGCAGTTTCTTTACCACGACCGAGGTGCAAAGTGCCGCGGACCTCAAGGGGCTGAAGATCCGGACCATCGAGTCACCGATTTCGATGGAGCTTGTCAGTTCGCTGGGCGCCAACCCGACGCCGGTGTCATGGCCCGAGGTCTACACCTCGCTTGCAACCGGCATCGTGACCGGTACCAAGAATTCGCTCAGTGACATCATCGACATGAACTTTACTGACTTCATCAAGTACGGGGTTCTCGACAACCACACCTACATCACCTTCTTCTGGTGGGTGAACGATCCCTGGCTGCAGAGCCTGCCCGAAGATCTGCGCGGCGTCGTGCTGGACGGGTTCGAGGCCGGCAAAACCACCTGCGCCGGCCTGATCGACGCAACCATGCTGCCCAAGCTCGAAAAGTGGGCCGAGGTTGGCGGCAAGCTGCATATCCCCACTCCGGAAGAGCGTGCGGGATTCATGGAAGGGCAGAAGGCAGTGGCCGACTGGTACGTGTCCAACTACGGGTCGGAGTATTTTGACTTGCTCAAGGCCGCGGCAGCGCGCGCCGAGGAAGCTATAGCTGCCGAAGACGCGGCAGTTATGGAATAAACCACCACTCCACCACCGGTCCGAGCGGCTTTGGCTGCCCGGACCAACCCTTTTCGCAATCGCATGCAGTGCAGCCTTTTGGGGCGGCCCGGCGAACCCTTTAGCGCACCCCGCCATCCGGAAATCTGGACATGACCTACAAGAATACTCCCACCTCTGAAGCGGCCGCCGAGGAAGACAGCATCGGCGGTCGCGTCTCAGACGCGCTGATGGGCGAGGTTTGGCCCGACGCCCAGCCCGGTGAAGACCCGGTGCTTTACGGCCACGCGCATCTGGACCCGGCTGGCCCGGTCGAGGTGCGCAGCCTCCAGACTTTCCGCCTGACCTATACCGCCGGGCGATATGGGCTGGACGATACCGGTTCGATCCGCGTTGTTTTCCGCGCCATGAGCGACGCGCAGCCGTTGCAGACGGCGAACCCGGCGGCGCCGAACTATGTTTCGGCCCATACCAGCACCGGGGTTCCGCTGAATGTCGAGTACCGGCATCGGGGCATCTCTGCCCGGCCGCGCTGGAAGGCGCTGACGATCACGGTGGCGGGGGGATGCCTGCGCGAAGGGGACCAGATCGTCGTCGTCTTCGGCGATACCTCTGCAGGCTCGCCCGGTATTCGGATGCAGACGATGGCCGACGGGGCCTTCGAGTTCAAGGTGCTGGCGGATGTTTGCGCGGTGGGCCAGTTCGTACCGATCTGCGATTCCCCCTCGGTTGCCGTGGTTCCGGGGCCGCCGGTCATATGGAAGGCGGTCCTGCCCACACTTCGCCGTCCGGGGGAAAGGTTCCGCTTTGGCGTCAAGGCCGAGGATCACTGGGGCAACCCGACCGACCTGGCACAGGCCAAGCTGCGCTTCGAAACGACGATGGCGGTGAAGGGCCTGCCCGCAACCTTCGACTATGGCCCGGGGAAGAAATCCGTCGCCTTCGATGATCTGACCATTTCCGAACCCGGAACACTGACCGTCACGGTTTTCGACGTAGGCGGGACCGAACTTGCGCGGTCGAACCCGCTGATCATCCGCGAAGGGGCCCATGGCGGCTACTGGGCCGACATGCACGGGCAGAGCGGCGAATCCATCGGGTTGACCACAGCGCGGCAGTATTTCGACTTCGCCCGGAACAAGGCGTTTCTGGACGCCACCAGCCACCAGGCCAACGATTTCCAGATCAACAATGCGTTCTGGGATTTCGTGAATGAACTTTGCGCCGAGAACAACGAAGACGGCGTCTTCGTCACACTCCCCGGCTACGAATGGTCGGGCAATACGGCCGTGGGCGGTGACCGCAACGTCTATTTCCGCACCGAAGGGCGGCAGATCCACCGTTCGTCCCATGCGCTCCTCAGTGACCGAAGCGACATCAACACAGATGCGCCCAATGCCAACCTTCTGTTCGACGCGCTGAAGAATGAGGATTGCGTGATCTACGCCCATGTTGGTGGGCGTTATGCTGACATTGCCTATGCCCACGATCCAAAGCTGGAAACGGCGATGGAAATCCACTCGGCCTGGGGCACCTTCGAATGGCTGCTGACCGATGGTTTCCCGCTGGGCCACCGCTGCGGCGTCGTCTGCAACAGTGACGGGCACAAGGGACGGCCGGGGGCAAGCTATCCGGGGGCCGCGACATTTGGTGCCTACGGCGGTTTGACCTGTTTTCTGTCCGATGACCTTACGCGTGACGGCTTATTCGAGTGTCTCAAGCGGCGGCACCATTATGGCACCACCGGCAACCGTCTGCATATGGAGGTTCACGCCTCTTTCGACGGGGGCGGGAAACTCTATGAACGAGATCCGCGCGCCTGGCCCGACAGCCAGCCGCGCGATGTGGCCGAGGTGATGATGGGCGACATCGTCCAGACTGGCGCAGAGACCGCTCGTTTGCGTTTCCAACTGGCCTCTGGCACGCCCATCGAACGGGTCGAGGTGCGGAACGGCACCGAGGTTGTCGCCACGGTCCGGCCTTACGCGCCTGAGGAACTCGGCAGCCGCATCCGCGTGATCTGGAGCGGGGCGGAATATAGAGGTCGGGGTCGGGCGACACCCTGGAAGGGCCGCGTGCGCTTTCCAGGCGCGCAGATCCTTAGTATGGAAAAGATCAACAGCTGGAATCACGAGCGTTTGCTGGAACTGGCAGGCGGTGACACAGTAGTCTTCGACACGATCACCACCGGCAATTTTGGCGGCTTCGACGTGTGGCTCGACGAAAGTGCCGCGGCGCGCATCGCGATAGACTGCAACCGATGCGCTCTGAACGAGGCGCTGGCAGATGTCGGCTATGACGCGACCACCGTGGATCTTGGAGGTCTCTACCGCGAGTTGCGGGTGATCCGATTGCCGGACGATAACTGCCATCTGTCAATGGCGGGTGAGGTTGAGATCCCTCTGGCTCCCATCGGTGATAATCCGCTCTGGATTTCGGCCTATACCGAGGATGGCTTCCAAGCCTGGAGCAGTCCGATCTTCGCCTACCGGAGTGAAAAGTGACATGAGCGCAGACAACAACCGGAACTATCATCTTTTCATTGACGGGGCATGGACCGATGGCGGCGGCGATTGGATCGTTGTTGAAAATCCTGCCACCGGCGAAGGCTGCGCTCAGGTCGCCAAAGCGAGCGTTGCCGATCTGGACGCGGCGCTGGAGGCCGCCAACCGGGCGGCTCCTCTGTGGCGCGCCACCTCGCCTTGGGACCGCTCGGCAATCCTTTCCGCCTGCGCCCGCGAAGTTGAGGCGCGTCGCGAGTCTATCGCGCGTGCGATCACGTTGGAACAAGGCAAGCCGCTGGCGGAATCGCTGCTGGAAGTGGGGCGCACGGTGGATGCCTTTGCCTGGTGCGCCGCCGAGGCGATCCGCGTCTATGGCCGCGTCCTGCCGCAGCGCGAACCGGGCATGCGGCAGATGTCGGTCAAGGAACCCATCGGCCCCGTGGCTGCTTTCACGCCGTGGAATTTTCCCGCCTTCCTGCCCGCGCGCAAGATCTCTGCCGCGCTTGGCGCAGGTTGCCCGATGATTCTCAAACCTGCCGAGGAAGCCCCCGGTGCCGCTATCATCATCGCCGAGGCCTGCGCCGCGGCAGGGGTGCCCGCGGGTGTCCTGAACCTTGTTTTTGGCGACCCAGCGCAGATTTCCGACCACCTGATCCGTTCGCCGGTGATCCGCAAGGTCTCGTTGACCGGCTCGCCGCAAGTGGGCCGCAAGCTGGCGGCACTTTCGGGTGAGATGCTCAAGCCCGCGACGATGGAGCTGGGCGGGCATGCCCCTGTGATCGTCTTCGCAGACAGCAACCTGCGCAAGGCGGCCGCGATGACCGCCGCGTTCAAGTTCCGCAATGCCGGGCAGGTTTGCCTTGGAGTCAGCCGGATTTTTGTGCAAGAGGCGGCTTTTGATGAGTTCCGAGCGCATTTCGTGGACTGTGTCAGTGGGCTGCGTATCGGGAACGGTGTCGAGGACGGCACCACGATCGGCCCGATGGCCACCGGGCGAGGGCTGGCCCGAATGGACCGAATGATGGCCGACGCCTCGGACCGGGGTGCTGTCACGGAAATCGGCGGCAGTCGGCACGGCAATGGCGGGCATTTCTGGCAGCCAACCGTTCTGACGGAGGTTCCAGACGACGCGCTGATCATGACCGAGGAACCCTTTGGTCCGATCGCCCCGCTGACGCCGTTTGCGGATATCGCGGATGCGCTGTCCAAATCGAACGCGGTCGATCTGGGCCTTGCAGGCTATCTTTTCACCCGCGATCTGGAAACCGCCACCCGTGTGTCGGACGGGCTGGAATTCGGCTGGATCGGGATCAACAACTTTTCGCCCACGATTGCCGAAGCGCCCTTTGGCGGCATCCGCAACAGCGGTTTCGGATACGAGGGCGGCCCGGAAGGCTTTGATGCCTATTGCCGGACAAAATTTGTCAGTCAGGCAAGCCTGTAATGCAGAGAGCGATGCAGGTGGCGGCCAACATTTCAAGGGAGAACGTGCAATGAAGGTCGGATTTGTCGGGCTTGGTACGATGGGCCTTGCCATGGCCGCAAACATCCTGCGTGGCGGCCATGAGGTCCGGGGCTACGATCGCAGCGCGGCAGCCGTCGATGCCCACGCAGGAAATGGCGGTATCCCGGCCGCCTCGGTGGCTGAGGCCTGCGACGGGGCCGAGATGGTCATCACCATGCTGCCCGATGGCAAGGCGACGCGGAAGGCGCTCTTTGAAGATGATGCGCTCAGCGGTCTGAAGTCCGATGCGCTGGTCATCGACATGACGACATCGCACCCCATGGATACCGACAGTCTGCACGCCGATTTGGAAGGCATGGGATATCGCTTCATCGACGCCCCGGTAGGCCGGACCCCGGCAGAGGCGATCACCGGTGATCTGCTGATCCTGGCAGGCGGCAAACCTGAGGATATTGAAAGCGCCCGCGCGGTGCTTGAGTGCATGGGCGAGACGGTGATCGACTGCGGCGGGCCGGGCAAGGGCGCTCGCATGAAGATCATCAACAACACCATGACGACCGTCCTGAACGTGCTGACTGCCGAGGCTGTGGCACTGGCCGAGGCGGTCGGACTGGACCGCGACCTGACGGTCGAAACCCTGCGCGGCACTGCTGCGGGCAAGGGCCTGATGCACTCCAATTTCTACAAGAAGGCCTTTCAGGGTGATTTTTCTCCAGCCTTCATGGTCGATCTGGCCCGCAAGGACCTTGGCATCGCACTGGACCTTGCAGGACAAAGCGGCTTGCCCATGGCCGTCGCCCAAGGGGCGGACACGGTCTATGAAAGGGCGCAACAAAATACACTAGGGCAGATGGACTGGACAGTGGTCTATAGAATGCTGAGGGACCGCGCGCCGGACGGGCCATCCGCCCAGTGAGGCAGGGGCGCGCCGGACACAGGAGAGGCGTATGAAGATCATTGGCCATCTGATCACCCTTATGGACCGCCTGAACCGGCTGCTGCTGGGACTATGCAAGCTGGCGATGATCGTGCTGGTCGGTGCCATCGCCACCGATATCTTTGTCGGTGTCTTCTCTCGCTACGTCCTTGGCAGCGCGCTGGCCTGGTACGAGGAGGTTGCCCAGTATCTGATGGTCTGGATGGTCTTCTGCGGCAGCCCTCTGGTGTTGAAACAGGGCGGGCAAATCTCGCTGGGACTGGTGGTCGATCGGTTCCCGCCGCACGCCCGCATGATAGCCTATGCGACGATCTACGCGGTTGTGTTCACCTTCCTTTGCCTGTTGGCATACCACGGATCGGGGCTTGCCTGGATGGCGCAGCGCCAGCAGATGACATCGCTGCCGGTATCCTTTTCTGTGATCTACGCGGCCATCCCCTTTGGGGCTGCGATCATGGCGGCGGTGTCCTTTGAAATCCTGCTTCGCGCTCTGGCCGGTCTGTCGGATCCGGAGAACACAGAACTCTTCACCCCTGATCCCATGGCCGAAACGGTCGAGGCCGGAACCCGCCAGAATGCGCCGGACATCGCCGCAAATCTTTAACGGAGTCGCAGATGCCGATCACCTTTTTCTGGATATTTGCGGGTCTGATGCTTTTCGGCGTACCGATTGTCTTTGCCTTGGCCGCGGCCCCGCTTGCCGGGTTCCTGTTGGCGGAGAAGGTGTTTTTTCTGAAGATGGTGCCGCAGCGAATGTTCGGAGGCATGAGCCAGTTTCACATCATCGCCATCCCGATGTTCATTCTGGCGGGCGAAGCTATGAACACCGGCGGCATCACCCAGGCATTGGTGCGTTTTGCCAAGGTTCTGGTGGGGCACGTCCGCGCGGGTCTGGCACAGACAAACATCCTGGCGAGCATCCTGTTTTCCGGGATCAGCGGCTCGGCCGTGGCCGATTCATCGGCTCTGGGCTCGATCCTCATCCCGGCGATGAAAAAAGAGGGATATCCGACCGCATTTTCGGCGGCTGTTACCGCCGCGTCGTCGGTGATCGGACCCATCGTGCCGCCCAGCATCATCATGGTGGTCTATGCCTATGTGATGCAGGTGTCCGTGGGGGCGCTGTTTCTGGCGGGGATCGTGCCAGGCCTGCTGCTGGGCCTCGGGCTGATGCTGATGACGGCAATTATCGGGCACCGTCGCGACTACCCCAAGTCCGATAAACGTGCCTCGCTGACCGAGATGCGCAACGCTTTCAAGAGCGCGTTTCTACCACTGATGACCCCTGTAGTCATTCTGGGCGGCATCGTTTCGGGTATCGTCACGCCGACCGAGGCCGCCGGCGTTGCGGTTTTCTATTCCCTGTTCATCGGGCTTTTCGTTCTGCGCACGATCTCGCTCAGCGACCTGCCGCGCATCTTCTACCGCACGGGTCTTATGTCGTCGGGGATCATCCTGATGATCGGCGCCGCGTCGATCTTCGCCTGGGCGGTGACGATTTCCGGCGTGCCGCAGACCGTCGGGGCCGCTATGGTCAGGCTCACCGATGATCCCTTGCTGCTTTTGCTGATGGTCAGCGGAGTGCTGTTGATCGTCGGCATGTTCCTCGATGCCATTCCGGCAGTGCTGGTCCTCGGCCCAATCTTTGCCCCGCCGGTCATTGCGGCTGGTGTCGACCCGCTGCATCTTGCGGTGGTCATGTGCGTCAACCTGACCATCGGTCTGGCGACGCCACCGGTAGGCATGCTGCTTTTCGTGACCTCAACTGTCTCGGGCGAGAAGATCGAGGCGATCACGAAGGAAATCTGGCCCTATCTTTTGGTTCACCTTGGCGTGCTGCTGGCGATCACGCTGTTTCCGTCAATCGTTCTGACAATTCCTCATTTCTTCGGGTTCCGGTGACATTCAGCGCCACGCGCTAAATCTGGCATACGTAGGGTACGAGCACACGCCGGTCTCGGAAAAGCTCACGGCAGGTGTCCATAAATGCCGAAACCAGCGCGGTCTGCGGCATATCTGCGGGAATGGCGGCACCGATGTTCAAGCTGACCGAGCCCTGTTCTAGCGGAATGAACACCAGCTCGCTCTTGTCGTTCCTGACAACGTCAGGAGGCGCAATGAAAAAGATCGCAAAGCCAAGGCCTGCCTGGACAAGCGAACACATCATTTGGGGCGATTTCACGCGAAACCCGATCTGTGGGTCTGCCCCATGGGCCCTCAGGAAACCACGGATGAATGTCTCGACTGTCGGTAGATCCAGGACAACCATTTTGCGATCGGCCAGATCGCGGATGCGGATAGATTTGCGTTTGGCTAGTGGATCATCAAAACGCAGCGCAACTTGTGGAACGATACGTGCGAATGGCTCGAACTTGATGCCTTCGTCGAGATACATGTCGTAGGTAAAGGCAACATCGGCCATTCCGGTGCGCAGGTGGGCAAATGTCTCGAGTGCGTCTCCCTCCAAAAGGTTTAGCTCGATTTTCGAGTGGATTTCGTTCAGGCGCTGGTAGACGGGCGGGAAGACATGTGGGGTCAACGGCGTGTAGCAAGATATTTCGAGGTTTCCCGTCAGCGATTGCGTTAGACCGGAAGCGCGTGCCTGAAATGCTTGTGCATCTTCCAGCAGCGTTTTGGCAAGCTGGACAAGCCTGCGCCCGCTCGGGGTTAGTGCAACCCCTTTTGATCTGTTCCGAAAGAAGATCGGGAACCCCAGGGCCGCCTCGTACTCCTTGATGGTCACGCTGAGTGCAGGTTGAGACACGTTGCAGGCCAGCGCTGCCGCAGTGATGCTGCCGTGGTCCGCCACACACACGATCAGCTGCAAATGCTTCAAGTTCGGCAGTGCTGAGCTCATGTCTCTGTTTCCGTCTGTGGTCTGCGCAGCGAACAAGCTGAGGTGCCCCGAGTTTCCTAGACACCTGCCTCGTTCAGTTTCAGCTGTCTGATCTCGAAATCAACGGGCGACAGCATGCCGTTGTTCGTGTGCTTCCGCTTCGGGTTGTAGAACAGCTCGATGTATTCGAACACATCTCGTCTGGCATCGTCGCGCGTCGGGTAGGTGCGCCGCCTGATCCGTTCGCGTTTCAGAAGCTGGAAGAAGCTTTCGGCGACGGCGTTGTCGTGACAATTGCCACGCCGACTCATGCTGGGTTCGAGGTCGTGCTGGCGGAGAAACGTCTGCCATTCGCGGCTGGTGAACTGGGAACCCTGATCGGAATGCACCATGATCTTTCCATCGGGCTTTCGACGCCAGACGGCCATTAGCAGGGCTTGCAGGGCGAGGTCGGTCGTCATCCGGGACTGGGCGGACCATCCGACCACACGGCGCGAGAACAGGTCGATAACGACACAGAGATACAGCCAGCCCTCATGGGTCTTGATGTAGGTGATGTCGGTGACCCAGACCTGATCCGGTGCAGACGTCTGGAATTGCTGTTCCAGCCTGTTCTCAGAGACGATGGCTGGCTTGCCGCCGTAGCGGCTAGGGCGGCGTCTGTAACCCACCTGAGCCGCGATCCCGGCCAGCGATGCCAGCCGCGCCACCCGGTTCTCGGAAATCTGTTCTCCCTGATCGCGCAGATCGTCCGTCAGCTTGCGATAGCCATAGACCTTGCCGCTGTCGGTCCAGGCCTGACGGATCAGTTCGGTCTGGCGCTGATCTTCCTGCGCACGGTGGCTTAACGGTTCCTTAAGCCATGCATAGAACCCGCTGAAATGCACCCGCAGAACCCGGCACATGGCCCGGACACCGAACTCCTCGCGATGTGCCCGGATGAAGGCGTACTTCATTGGGACTCGCGCGCGAAGTACGCCGTTGCCTTTTTTAGAATGTCGCGCTCCTCGGTGACCCGGGCCAGCTCGCGCTTCAAGCGCCGGTTCTCGGCCTCATGGTCCACGCCGGGCTTCTTTGGCGAGGGATCACCTAACAGCCTCATCCATTTGTACAGAGAATGCGTACTGACACCCAACCGCCGGGACACCTCCCGGACCGGATACCCGCGCACCGTGATCTGATGCACCGCATCCCGCTTGAACTCGTCGCTGTAATTGCTTGTCCCCATGTCGGCCTCCTCGCCTCATAGTAAGGGGGCAATGCGTCTACAAATCTAGGGGCACCTCACCTCGCAAAGGCCGAGCGGAAGGTAGAGCGACAAAGGGGGGGGGTACGCGACGACTTTCCGTTACGCGGGAGGCCGGGCTATCCGGTCAGCACCGGCCTGAGTTCTTCGATCTGCGTTCCCACAAATGCAAAGAAGGCATCGACGCGATAGAGGTTACGGCTGTCAGGATGACAGAGCAGCCTCCAGGCCCGATTGAGGTCTGGGACCGGCGGTAGCACCCGCACCAGATCCGGATCGCCATCACCGAGAGGCGTCGGCAACGCACTGATTCCGACGCCTGACTTCACGGCCGAAACAAGCCCCAGAACGCTATTGCAGCGCGCGGCAACATCGGCACCGGGCGCGACATCGCGCAGCCAGATCGACAGGCGGTGACCGGATAGGCCGGCCTCAAAGGCCACGATGGAGTGCTGGGTGATCTCGGCAACGGACTGGGGCCGCCCCCTGCGCCGGATGTAGTCCTGGCTCGCATAGACAGCCCAGAGCGAGTCTGCCACCTTTCTGCCGACAAGAACCCCGTCCGTATCGCCCGAACGAAACGCCACATCGGCCTCGCCCTTGGCAAGGTCCACATAGCGGTCTGCAAGGACGAATTCGACACGCAGCCCTGCATAACGCGCCTGAAACCGGTCAAGAAAACCCGAACGGGTAAGGCGGTCAGCAATGGATTCCGGGCAACTGAGGCGCAGGATATGCGCGTGCGCTGACGTGACCACCGACTGCTCGAAGGTCTCGACGGCCTTTGCCACCGCCTCAGCGGCAGTCAGCACTTCCTCACCGGCCGGGGTCAGCCGATAGCCGCTGGGCGACCGTTCGACGAGACGGAGTTGCAGCCGGTCCTCAAGATCCAGCAGGCGACGCTGCACAGTGGATTGGTTCACCTTCAGGCTGCGCGACGCGGCAAGCGTGCTGCCGGTCCGGGCAACCGCGAGGAAGTACTTCAGATCGTTCCAGTTGAACATCTGTAGACAGCGCCCAGGAGCCATATCGGCGGTTCATTATGCAACTTCGCGACCCGCTTATGCAAGATTGCCGACTGCCCAAGTCACGATGGCTCGGCCACTCTGGTTTCTGCGACCGACGGGGCGCGCCCGCGAACCGAGCCCGCCCCATCTGCCGCAAGGATCGTATCGAAAAATTTGAGGCCGTCGGCGGCAGGTTCTGCGCTTTGCCGCGACCAGCATCCGACTGCTGCTTGATGGAGGAATGAAGATGAACCTATTTGGGATGCCGGCAAGACTGGGTAGCGTCGCCGTTGGCCTGCTGATGGCCGGGGCAGCCATGGCGCAGGATGCCGCCGTTTCCGACCCCGATCTTTACAAGGTATTGTTCGAAAACGATCGGGTGCGGGTGCTGGAGTATCGCGACCAGCCGGGCACCAAGACAAGCATGCATGCGCATCCGGCATTTCTGGTCTACGCGCTCAGCGCGTTTGAACGGCGCCTGACGCTTCCAGATGGCAAGGTGCTCAACCGTTCATTCGAACCCGGCCAGGTGCTTTTTTCGGAGGCGCAGGCACATATGGGTGAAAACACTGGCACGACCGACACGCATATCATCATGGTCGAACTCAAATAGGCCACCGCGCCTACGCCGCGCAGCCGTTGCATCGGCGGCGCCGCCATGGCCTTCTCCTCGCCGGAACGGCTAGGTTCCTTGTCTGACGGTCAGTCTCACCAGCGCTTCAGCGCGAACCAAAGCTCGGCACGGTGCCATTGACCGCCGCCAGCCGTTCCAGATTGACGATCGTCGACAGCATGATGCGGTCCTGGCTCCAGTCCCCGGGTTTCTGGATTGCGACAGCCGTTGTCAGGATCAGCCCCAGAAACGGCAGCGTCATCACAGCGAAGGCGAGCGTGGGGTGCCGTTCGGTCCTGCCGTCCAGAGCCGTCAGCATCCGGCGCTTCAAGAGCGTCGCGGCACGACCACCCAGAAGACCGCGCGACGTCTGGACAAGCGCCACCGCCGGCACCTCCACCGCCAGCAGACGGCGGCGCCTCAGCCCATCCTGGCAGACCCGGAACAGGCAATCGCAGTACGCGGCAACATTGTATCCCCGCCTGCTGAGAACCTGCCGGTCGCACGACAGTTCTCGCAGTTCTTCGACCTGCCGCTTCCACAGGTAGAATGCGGGATTCCAGAAAAGGAACGGCTGGATCAGCCCGAGCGCGATTTCCCATTCGACATCGCCTTGCCTGAGATGCTGGAATTCATGCCCGAGCGCGATGCGAATGTCCTGATTGCGCGGCAGCATCTCTGACGGCAGAACGACGATCCGCGTCCGCCGCCCGCGCGTGGAAAACGGCACGGCCACGGTATCGGACAATCTGATTTCCAGCCGTCCGATACGGCGCAACACATAGCTTTCGGCAATAATCCTGCGCAGCTTGACCACACTCAGGCCCAGCCGGACCGCAAAGATGGCGACGCCAGCCACAAGAAACGCCGCGAGCCAAAACCCCGTTGGGCCGGCGAAAAGCCGGGTCATTTCTGATCGCAACCCCAGCAACTGCTCCAGTTCCGCAGGATTGATGTCGATCCTGCCCTGCAGATACTGCGCTAGCACGAAGTCGGTAATGTTCACCGGCCGGCCCACCGGGATGATGCCGGAATTCATCGCCGCCGCGAACGCAACGACGAAAATCGGGCTGATGATCACGGCCAGAAACACAGCGCGAAGCAGCCGCAACCGTGCCGTGACCGCGTGACCAAGCCCGACCAGGTCGAGCGTCTTGCCGAAAATCGCCCATAGAAGACAGGTAAACAGCAACAGGGCGTTCACCTCGAAATAGGCGTCGAGAAGGGTGCTAACGGTTGTCATCCCTGAGCCTCTTGTCAATGAGCGCCCGAATTTCATCGAGCGCCTCCTCCGTCAGGTCATAGTCATCAACCAGCCGCGCGACGAGCATCGCAGGCGCGTTGTCGAAAAGCTTTTCGGAAAGGTTCCTCAGCGAGCGGGATTGATAGGAATCCTTGCTCAGCGCGGCGGTGTAGATAAAGGTCTTGCCCCGCTTCTCGCTTGAAACGAAGCCCTTCTGTTCAAGAATTCTGAGGATCGTCGCGGCCGAGGTATAGGCAAGCTTGCGAACGGGTGAGAGCGATTCCTGCACGTCCCGCACGGTCGCCTCGCCAAGATCCCAAAGCCTGGACATGAACTCCAGCTCAACTTCGGTCAGAAATTTCGTTCGCTTGTCGCTCATTTTCTTGGCTTTCCCAGTCCTGCTCGATCTTATCCGGTCCAGTTTAGTGAGCTTTTCGGGTTTCTCAAAACGGAATGACTCTCAGGCCTTACAAAAGCAGAACACACCCCAGGCGATCGACAGGGCCAGCGGCCACCAAAGCGGCATTCCCACAAGGCCGAGCCAGGCCATGAAGATGTAACTTGTACCAAGCAGTGAGATGAAGAGCCGGTCGCCCCGCGTCGTCGTCAGCCCCAGGACGCCGTGCCGTTCGTCACCGCCGGGCCGACGAATTTCGAGAACCGTCAGGATGGCCATGGCGGCAAAAATACCGATGAAGACAAGCAGCGTCGCTGGCGTCCACGCCATCCAGAAGGAGGGCCATAAGGGATCGGTCCAGGAGAAGCCCTTTTCGACCGGTTTACCAAGATTGCCCCAGCCAGCCGTCTGCGCCGTCGCGACAGCGGGTGTCAGGGCAAGAACGAGGGTGAGGAACCTCATCACACCCTCCCCAGGGCAAAGCCCTTGGCGATGTAGTTTCTCACAAACCAGATGACGATGGCGCCGGGGATGATCGTCAGCGTCCCGGCCGCCGCCAGAAGGCCAAGCTCATATCCTGCTGACGACGCCGTGCGGGTCATCGTCGCGGCGATGGGTTTAGCATAGACCGCCGTCAGGGTCTTGGCCAGGAGGAGTTCGACCCATGAAAACATGAAGCAGAAAAAAGCGGCGACCCCCACCCCCGCCTTGATGGTCGGTAGGAACACCTGCGTGAAGAAGCGCGGAAAGGAATAGCCGTCGACAAAGGCGGTTTCATCCAGTTCCTTCGGCACACCCCCTATGAAGCCCTCTAGAATCCAGACCGCGAGCGGAATGTTGAAAAGGCAATGGGCAAGTGCGACCGCGATATGGGTGTCGAATAACTCCATCGCGGAATAGAGCTGGAAGAATGGCAGCGCGAAGACCGCAGCGGGCGCCATGCGATTGGTCAGAAGCCAGAAGAATATCTGCTTGTCGCCAAGAAAGCGGTAGCGCGAAAACGCGTAAGCGGCCGGAAGGGCGACAGTGACAGAAATCACTGTGTTTATCGTCACATAGATGATCGAGTTGAAGTATCCCCAATACCAGGTCGGGTCGGTGAAGATCGTCCGGTAGCTTGCCAGCGTCCATTGCCGCGGGAAGAGGGAAAAGCCACCGAGGATTTCCTGCGTGGTCTTGAAGCTCATCGCGACAAGCCAATAGATCGGCAACATGAGGAAGAGAATGTAGAGGATCGGAATGATTGATCTTTTTCGCATGACGATCCCCTATTTCACATCGTGCCGCGTCATCAACGTGTAGAAGAGCCAAGAGACGAAAAGCGTGATGGCGAAGTAGATGAGGCTCATCGCCGCCGCAGGCCCGAGGTCGAACTGCCCGAGCGCGATCTTCACGAGGTCGATGGAAAGAAGCGTAGTCGAATTGCCCGGGCCGCCGCCGGTCAGCACGAAGGGCTCAGTATAGACATTGAAGCTGTCCATGAAGCGCAAGAGAACGGCGATGGTCAGCACCTGTTTCATCTTCGGCAGTTGGATGTAGCGGAAGACCGCCCAGTTCGAGGCGCCGTCGATCTTGGCCGCCTGATAATAGGCGTCGGGGATCGAGACGAGACCCGCGTAGCACAGAAGCACGACGAGCGAGGTCCAGTGCCAGACATCCATGGTGATGATCGTGACCCAGGCCGCAAAGGGGCTGCGGGTCATGTTGTAGTCGATGCCGAGGACATGGTTCATGAAGTAGCCGAGAAGCCCGATATCGGGCAGCGTGAAGATGTTCCACATCGCACCGACCACGTTCCACGGGATCAGCATCGGGAGCGCCATGGTGACAAGGCAGACCGGCACCCAGAAGCCCTTCCTCGGCATCGAAAGCGCGATGATCACGCCAAGCGGCACCTCGATTGCGAGAATGAGGAAGGTGAAGAGGAATTGCCGTCCAAGGGCAGCGTGAAAGCGTTCAGACCTGAGAATGTCCTGAAACCACCCGAGCCCGTGCCAGAAGAACTGGTTGTTCCCGAACGTCTCCTGCACCGAATAATTCACGACCGTCATCATCGGCACAAGCGCGTTGAAGGCGACGAGGATGAGGACAGGCAGGACGAAGAACCAGCCTTTCTGGTTGACCTTGCGCATCAAGCAGCCCTTTCCGTTGCGATCCAGCCATCGCGGTAAAGCCGGGTCTGGTCAGGACGGAAACTCAGCCGGACGCTTTCGCCCTGCCCCGGCACCGGTCCCTCCACAATGGCGCTGACCCTGGCAGTGCCCGCCATCACCTCCACTACCGAATGACGTCCAAGGTCCATGACCTTGCGCACCGTCGCGGCAATGCCAGTATCGCCGAGTGCCACATATTCCGGCCGGATGCCGATTTCGTGCCGCCCCTCGCCCGGTACGATCGCACCTTCAAGTGCGACGGGCTCGCCGTCGAAATAGGCGACGCCGTCGCGCAGTTCCGCGGGCAGAACATTCATGCCGGGCGAGCCGATGAAGTGGCCAACGAAAGTATGGGCGGGCCGTTCGAACAGGTCGACCGGCGTGCCGATCTGCACGACCTCGCCCTCCTGCATCACCACGACCTGATCGGCGAAGGTCAGCGCCTCGGTCTGGTCATGGGTGACGTAGATCATCGTCACGCCGACCTTCTGGTGCAGTTCCTTCAGTTTCGACCGGAGTTTCCATTTCAGATGCGGGTCGATCACGGTCAGCGGTTCATCGAACATGATGACGTTCACATCGTCACGGACGAGGCCCCTGCCCATCGAAATCTTCTGCTTGTTGTCGGGGCTGAGGTGCGCGGCGCGGGTGCGAAGCATCTCGGTCACCTCCAGCATCGCCGCAATTTCCTCCACCCGCGCTTTCACCCGCATCTCGTCGACGCCCCGGTTGCGCAGGGGAAAGGCGAGGTTGTCGTAGACGGTCATCGTGTCGTAGATCACCGGGAACTGGAAGACCTGCGCGATGTTGCGCTTGTCGGGCGGCTGGTCGGTGACATCCTTGCCGTCAAAAAGAATGCGCCCTTCGGACGGGATAAGCAGGCCAGAGATGATGTTGAGGAGCGTTGACTTGCCGCAGCCCGAGGGGCCGAGAAGTGCATAGGCGCCTCCATCCTGCCAGTCGAGGTTGATTTCCTTCAACGCGAAGTCCGCCGGCCCTTTCGGGTCTGCCATGTAGCTGTGCCGGAGCTTGTCGAGCGTGATCTTCGCCATGCGCGTTCTCAGGCGACAAGCGCGCCGTCAGGCGCGAAATAGAAGCAATGGGCGGGATCCATGAAGAACTGGTGATCCTCCCCGACCCGGTAGGGATGCACCCCGGGCGAAAGCGAGACCCAGGTATCGGACCCCATGCGGAAATGCGCGGTCGATTCCGAGCCCGATAGCTCGGTAATCTGCACTGTCCCGGTCATCGGTACGTGGCCCTCTTGTGACCGCACCGGCGAAACGTAATTTGGCCGCACAGCGACCGTATAGGCGCCGTCGCGCAACCCCGCCGCCGCGCCGCCAACCGTCCAGCCGACACCGTGGCCAAGAGCCATTCGGTCGCCCTTCTTTGTAACCGGGGCCGAGTTGATCGGCGGGTCAGAAAAGACCCGTGCCGAGGTCAGCGTGTTGGGCTTGCGGTAAATCTCGGCGGTCGGCCCGAACTGGGTGACATGGCCATCCTGCATCAAGGCCGTCCTGCCCCCCAGCATCAGTGCTTCGGCGGGCTCAGACGTGGCATAGACGACAACCGCACCACGCCCGGCGAACAATTCCGGCAACTGGTCGCGCAACTCCTCGCGCAGCTTGTAGTCGAGGTTCGCCAAAGGCTCATCGAGGAAGACGGCGGTCGATTCCTTGGCGATGGCGCGCGCCAGAGCAGTGCGCTGCTGCTGACCGCCTGACAACTCATGCGGGCGACGGTGGAGCATTGGGCGCAGCTGCAGCACGTCCGCCGCCGCCTCCACCCGCCCCTGAATCTCGGATTTCGCCATGCCGGCAACCCTGAGCGGGGAGGCGATGTTGTCGAAGACGGTCATATGCGGGTAATTCACGAAGAACTGGTGGACGAGGCTGATGTTGCGCTTCTGCGGGCTCATCCCCGTCACGTCCTGCCCATCCATCAGGATCTGCCCCGAAGCGACCCGGTCGAGCCCGGCCATCAGCTTGATGAGAGAGGTCTTCCCCGACCCGGTCTCGCCCAGAAGCACATTGAAGCGGCCCGGCTCAAGGACAAGCGACGTTTCCTTGATATGCGTCACCTGCCCCACGCGCTTGGTGACGGCCTTCAGTTCCAGCGCCATGTCCCCTCCCCGAGGTGTCGCCTTGGTATTGTTGGTGGGAAAGGCCGGGACACATCGGTCCCGGCCGATCCCGCCCGGAAGACCCGGGCGAGAAGTTTACCAGAACCTCAGTTCTCGGCCCACTGCTTGATCAGCTCATCATAGCTGATGGTCATGCCCTGCTCTTTCTCGTTTTCGAGCTTGGCATGGGGTCCGCCTTCCTTGCCGAGCCATTCGGACGGATCGACCTCGGGGTTCAGACGCGGGCCGCAACCGCCATAGACACCGGCGCTTTCGTCAGCTGCCTGCATCCGGGCCATGGTGATGTCCATCTCCTCGGCCAGACGGTCCATCGCCTGTTGCGGCGTGAAGGCGCCCGAGTTCACGTCACCGATCTGCTGCCACCAGATCTGGGCGAGCTTCGGATAATCAGGCACGTTGATGCCGGTCGGCGACCACCGCACGCGGTCGGGCGAGCGGTAGAATTCAACGAGACCGCCGAGTTTCGGCGCGCGTTCCGAGAAGCTTTCATGCCGCACGGTGGAGTCGCGGATGAAGGTCAGGCCCACATGGGACTTCTTCACGTCGACCGTTTTCGACACGACGAACTGGGCATAAAGCCAAGCCGCCTGTGCCCGGTCTTCCGGCGTGGATTTGAGGAACGTCCATGACCCCACGTCCTGATAGCCGACCTTCTGGCCTTCCTTCCAGTAAGGACCATGCGGGCTGGGCGCCATCCGCCACAGCGGATTGCCGTCGTCGTCCACCGTGTTGTTGCCTTCCGACTTCGGCTTCACCATGTCGGCGGTGAATGCGGTGTACCAGAAGATCTGCTGGGCGACGTTGCCTTGGCTCAGTGCCGGCAGCGACTGGTAGAAGTCATAGGAGGCCGCCCCTGGAGGCGCGTATTTCCTCAGCCACTCGTCCCATTTGGCGATGGCATATACCGCCGCCGGGCCGTTCGCCTCACCGCCACGCGACACCGAAGCACCGGCAGGGTTGCAGGAACCTGCTTCCATGCGGATACCCCATTCGTCGATCGGGATACCGTTCGGTTCACCCGGCGAACCAGCGCCCGCCATCGACAGCCAGGCATCGGTCATCCGCCAGCCGAGGTCGGGGGCGCGCTTGCCATAGTCCATGTGGCCGTAGATCTGGACGCCGTCGACTTCCTTCACGTCATTGGTGAAAAATTCGGCGATGTCCTCATAGGCCGACCAGTTGACCGGCACGCCAAGGTCATAGCCATATTTGGCCTTGAACGCCTCTTGCAGGTCGGCGCGGTCGAACCAGTCCTTCCGGAACCAGTAGAGGTTCGCGAACTGCTGGTCCGGAAGCTGATAGAGCTTGCCGTCCGGCCCTGTGGTGAACTTCGTCCCCATGAAGTCGGCCAGATCGAGACCGGGGTTCGTCGTCGCGGCCCAGGACCCCGCCATCTGGTCGGTCAGGTTGTAGGCCAGTTGCAGCCGCGCATGTGTACCGATCAGGTCGCTGTCGTTGACGTAGCCGTCATAAAGGTTGCGCTGCGTCTGCATCTGCGTCTGCACCGCCTGCACCACCTCGCCTTCGCCGAGGATCTGGTGGTTCACCTTGATGCCGGTGATTTCCTCGAAAGCCTTGGTCAGAACCTCCGATTCATAGGAATGCGTCGGAATGCCTTCCGACAGCACGTTGATTTCCATCCCCGCATAGGGTTCGGCAGCCTTGATGAACCATTCCATTTCGGCCATCTGCTCTTCTTTCGAAAGCGCAGAGGGCTGGAATTCGCTGTCGATCCACTTCTGTGCGGCCGCGGCATCGGCCAAAGCCGATCCGGCCCCCGCAATGACCGCAGACACGGCCACCGCGGAGAGAAGATACTTCCGCATCCTGTCTCCTCCCTGAGATTTGTTGGGCCAGCGGAAGCTGGCTGAAAGATATTCGGGCGAGATGTTAGCGTTTGTCAAACTAAAACTTTAGTAGATATTTCCGATCTCGTTGTCTTTTCTTTTTCAATATGTTACGCGACGATCCTCGCAACGAAACCCGTCGCAAGACTGCAAACCGGGCGCGTCTGTCGAGGGTCAAACCGACCCACAGGTGGTCCGCAGGGCCAAGGGTCGGCGGTCAGGCGTCGCGATCCATGATCCACTTCACCGCCGGATCGGCCTTGAAGCGCCACTTGCGTAGGGGCCCAGCCATGACGTTCAGGTAGTACATTTCGAACCCATAGGGCGCCGCGCAGGGATGATGACCGCGGGGCACCAGAACCACGTCGTGATCCTTGACCGCCATCGTTTCATCGAGTGTTCCGTCCTCGGTATAGACCCGCTGGACCCCGAACCCGCCATGCGGCGCGATGCGGTGATAATAGGTTTCTTCCAGATAGGTCATGTTTGGAAAATCGTCCTCATCATGGCGGTGCGATGGGTAAGACGACCAATGACCATTCGGGGTGAAGACCTCGGTCACAAGGAGGCTGTCGCAGACATCGCGATCCTCCATCGCGATATTGTTGATGTAGCGCGTGTTCGTCCCCTTGCCGCGCTCGGTCAGGCTGATCCCGTCCGGCCCGAGACGTCTGGCCTCATGCCCTCCCCTGCCGGGAGCGCTGCAAACGGCGATTGTGACAGGGGTGGTGGCGGTCGCCGTCCAATCGGTGCCGTTAGGAACATAAAGGCAGTGCGGCGCCCTCCGGTCGAACACCGACATGCGATCGCCGAGTTCGCCCCAGTCACGCCCCGCCGCCGTGATCCTTGCCTTACCTTCGACGATGACAAGTATGGCCTCACGGTCCCCGGTCGCCTCGGACGCCGTCATACCCGCTTCAAGCCGGTAAAGCGCGAATCCAACATAACTCCACCCGGCCGATTCGGGCGTGATGTCATGCAGCTTGCCGATGGTGCCGATTGGCTTGCGTCGTAGGTCGGGCATCGTTCTGGGGCCTTTCAGGTCAAGCGGTGCGGCGCTGGCCATGAGCATCAAGCGCGGCGAGAAAATCATCCGTCGACATGCCGGCATCAAGCGCGCGGATCATCAGCGCGGCCTGCGTTTCCGGCGCGATGCCGCCGATTGGCGGGTCACGGTCAAGATTGGTCGGGAAAGCATAGCCCTCCGCCGCCGCCGCGATGACGGCGTCCCGTTCCGGCATGGGAAGCGCCGCGTCCAGCAAAGCCGGATAGAGGGCCCGGACCATGGCGGCGCGATCCACCGTCTCCATCGCGCGGCCCATCGGCGATGAGACCTGCAAGAGGTTCGCCATCCGTCGGATTGTGCCGCTGATATTGTCGCCCGCCGCATGAAACAGTGCCGGGCTGAAGAACACCGCATCGCCCTTCGCCAGCGGCAGCTGAACGCAGTGCCGTTCGAAATAGTCCCGGAACTCCGGCCGATGATAGGCCAGATAACCCGGCGCGTAGGCCTGCGAGAAGGGGAGTAGCTTGGTCGGACCCGACTCGACGGGCATGTCGCAATGGGCGAGCGCACCCTGCAAGGTCAGTCGTGGAGACAGGAGATGCGCGCTCGCGGGCATGTCGGCGATGCGGCTTTCGGTCATGAAACCCAAGTGATAGTCCCGGTGCGCGGTCTGTGCCTTGCCTCCGGGGCGCACGAGATTGATCTGCGCGGTCATCTGATAGCCCTTGCCGAGCCAGGCCTCGCTGATGGCGTCGATGATGGGGCTGGCAAAGTACCGGACGAAGACCGCAGGATCGGTGAGGCAGAGCTTTTGCAGGGAATTCCAGACCCTGTCATTGGCACCTGCGGCGGCAAAATGGTCGCCCGCCGCGCCGCGCGCACGTTCCTCCTCGATGATGCGGTCGTAGATGGCGGTCGCGGCGTCGATGGCGCCAAGATCGGGCTGGGCCTGCCGGATCACCAGAACGCCCGAAAGTTCCTCAAGCACCAGGTTCCACTCCGCCATCAGATCGCGGCGCTGGCCCAGATCGCACAGGATCGGGCCCAGCGCCTCGCCGTCATAGATCGGAATGTCGCCTTCAACGGAGTCCGCATAGACGAGTTGGCTCTTGTCCAGCGACTGGCTGGTCAGGCGCCGGAAGTCGTCCAGCCGGCAGTCATCGGGCGAGAAATAGGCAGGCCTCATTTCTCAGCATCCTCTCGTGGATCGAACGCGATGAAGAATTGGTGGAGGAGGTAGACACCCAACGACCCGAAGAGCATCCCCCAGAACGGTCCGCCCATGGCGAACTCAAGCACGGCCCAGCCAAGCGTCACCCCTGCGACGAACACCCGCCGCCAGAGCGGCCGGAACCAGGGATGCTGAACGTCGATCAGCTTCATCAGGTCAGCCCCACCTCCTGCACCAGCCGTTTCAGCGTCGCAAGACCCAGTGTCTGGTAGAGCAGCGGGTTTCGCACCGCCGGATCCTGCTCTGCCTCGATAACGATCCAGCCGTCGTAAGCATTGTCGGCCAGTATCTTGAGAAGCGGCTTGAAATCCACTTCTCCGTCCTGGTCCCCCGGCACGGTGAAGACCCCGGCCCGCACCCCGTCCATGAACGAAAGCCCCTCGGTCTCTACCCGTCGCCGGACGGCCGGGCGAACGTTTTTGGCATGGAAATGCCGGACGCGGCCGACGTGGCGTCCGAGAACCTTCACCGGATCGCCGCCGCCGAAAGTACAGTGACCCGCGTCAAAGAGAAGCTTCGTCGCGGGCCCGGTCGCCGCCATTAAGGCGTCGATGTCATCGGGGCTCTGCACCACCGTGCCCATGTGGTGATGATAGACAAGGTCTATCCCCTGCGCCGCGCAGTATTCCGCAACCTCTTCGACCCGTGCGCCGAAATCGGTCATGCCGGCGGAATCGAGCACCGGCCGCGTCGACAGTGGCCGGTTCAGGCCCTGAATGGAATTCGACGTTTCGCAGACAATCGCCACCTTGCAACCGTTGTGCTTCAGCTTGTCGAGATACGGCTGGATGGCGCGCTTTTCGTCGGCGACAGAATGTTCCAGCAGGTTCAGCGAATACCAGCCGGAGACAAAGACAAGACCGTATTTCGCCAGCAGCGCCCGAAGCGCTTCGGGGTCATCCTGCGGCCAGCGATGGCCGTTCTCTATACCGTCGAACCCGATCTGGCGGCCGGCCTCGTCAAGGATGCGCTCTGTCGGGATGTCGGCGCCAAGGGTCTGGTCGTCGTCATTCGCCCAGGCGATGGGGTTGGTTCCGAAACGGATCATCATACTCCTTAGTCCGCGCGTTGATGCGCAATGTTGTCCTCATAAGCTTTCCGCGCTTCGCGTACTTCGGCGCGGGCCGATACCTCGGGCACGCCCACCTCCCACCAGTGACCGCCATGGGGGGTGGAGGGATAGGGGTCGGTGTCGATGACGATGACATAGGGCCGCGTTGCCCCTTTCGCCCTGGCCAGATGTTCCTCCATCTCCGCGATGGACCCAACATGCACCGCTGTTGCCCCCATCGCCGCCGCATGTGCCGCGAAGTCGATGGCCGAAGGGTTCACGTGATGCGACTTGTCCAGAAGATTATTGAACTCCGCCCCGCCGGTCCCGATCTGCAGGCGGTTGATGCAGCCAAAGCCCCGGTTATCGGTCACGACGACCGTGAAGCCGATCCCCATCATCGCGGCCGTCGCCATTTCCGAGTTGGCCATCATGTAGGTGCCGTCGCCCGCAAAGCAGACGACATCGCGTTCGGGTTCGGCCATCTTGATGCCGAGCGCCCCGGCGATTTCATAGCCCATGCAACTGAAACCGTATTCCATGTGGTAGCTGCCGGGTCGGCCCGCCTTCCAAAGCTTGTGCAACTCGCCCGGCATGGTGCCCGCCGCGCACATCACGACCGTATCCGGCCCGGCACTGCGCTGCACCGCGCCGATGACCTGCATATCGGTCGGAAGCGTGTTTCCATCCTGCGGGGCGTCGGTCAGCGGGTCGACACTGGCGAACCAGTCTGCTTTCAGCTTCGCGTCGGGCGCGGCGAAGGTCTGGTTGGCCAGCGCTGCTGACAGCGCGTCCAACCCGGCCGTCGCGTCGCAGCCCAGCGGCATGGCGCCGTGCTTCATCGCATCATAGGCCTGCACGTTGAGGCTGACCAAACGCCTGCCGGGGTCACGAAACAACGCCCAGGATCCGGTGGTGAAGTCCTGAAACCGGGTGCCCACGCCCAGAACGACATCGGCCCTTGCACAGACGGCATTGGCACTCGCCGCGCCGGTGACGCCAACCGGCCCCAGGTTCAACGCATGGTCCCAAGGCAGCGCAGACTTTCCTGCCTGCGTCTCGACGACCGGTATCCGGTGCGCTTCGGCGAAGGCACGAAGCGCGTCAGTCGCGCTACCGTAATGCACGCCGCCACCTGCGACGATCACCGGACGCTTTGCACCGCGAAGAAGCTCGGCCACAGCGGCCACCTCGGCCGGATCGGGCTGCGGCAGGCGGCGGCGCCAGACGCGCTCTTCAAAGAAGCTTTCCGGCCAGTCATGGGCCTCGGCCTGAACATCCTGACAGAAGGCGAGCGTAACCGGGCCGCAATCTGCAGGATCGGTCATCACGCGCAGCGCCCGCGGCAGCGCCGTCAAAAGGTGTTCCGGCCGCGTGATCCGGTCGAAGTAGCGGCTGACCGGACGGAAGCAGTCGTTGGCGCTGACCGTCCCGTCGGCAAAATCCTCGATCTGTTGCAGCACCGGGTCCGGGCCGCGATGGGCAAAGACATCGCCCGGCACGAAAAGCACCGGCAGCCGGTTGACATGGGCGAGCGCACAGGCCGTCACCATATTGGTCGCACCGGGTCCGATGGAGGAGGTGACCATCATCGCCCGATTGCGGCGCAACTGCTTGGAATAGGCGATCGCGGCATGGGCCATCGTCTGTTCGTTATGGCCGCGATATGTCGGCAGGACATCTTTGGCGGCATGAAGCGCCTCGCCAAGACCGGCGACATTGCCATGCCCGAAAATCGCCCAGCAACCGGCGATGAATGAATCGCCCTCCGGCGTCTTCTGGGCAGACAGCCATTTCACCATCGCTTGCGCCGAGGTCAGCCTGATCGTCTTTGCCATCTTGTCCCTCTATCTCTCCGCCGCCGCGCGCGCCTTGTCCCACGTTGAACAGAGTGCGGCATAGTTGCCCTGCATCCGCGTGACAGCCGTCTCGTCGTCGATCGCACCGGCAAGCCAATAGCGGGCAGCCTGCCCAAAGATCGTACGCCCGACAGCAAAGCCCCGCACAAGATCGACCTTCGCCGCAAGGGCAAAGCTCGCCTCCAGCTCGGACTGTGGCGCATCGAGACCGAGGACGACAATCCCCCGAGTGTAGGGATCGTTGCGGGCAATTGCGTCCGCCGCCTTGGCCCAGGCACCTTCCGTCGCAAAAGGCTCGAGCTTCCACCAGTCGGGATAGACGCCAAGGTCATAGAAGCGCTGGATGATCGCCGGCGTGGTCTCTTCGCTTACCGGTCCAACCTTCGACGGAATGACCTCCAGCAGGAATTCCAGCCCGTTGCGACGTGCGGCCGCAAAGAGCCTTAGGACGGTGGCCTCCTGCTTTTCCCACATCTCCGCATCGTCATCCGGGTGGCAGAAGCAAAGCGCCTTGACCACATGTTCGCGTGGCCACTCACCTAGGCCGCCGAAGTCCGGGCCGATCTCTGGCTCGGTCGTCAGCGGGCGGGAGCCGGGCAACTCCACCGGCCGCCCGATCCAGAGCCCCTGCCCCGTCGCCTTGAAGAGCGCGTCCTGCCCAAGGCGGCTGTCGCAAAGAACGCCGTAGCCGCGACGGCCATCTGCCACACGCCGCGCGGCCTCCAGGCAGAGCGTCTTGAATGCCCCGATCTTCTCCGCCGTGGCCCCGTCCATGTCTTCAAGCTGCTTGCGGTGATCGAAGGCGAAGACACGCATTGTCGACCAGTCGCCCTTGCGGTTGGTCGACCAGTGGATCTGTTCGATCTCCGCATCCTTGCGCAGCGCTTTCACCTTCACCCCACGCCGCAGGAAGGCCTGCAATTCTTCCCAGCTCGGATAGGCAGGCGTGCAGCCGTGACGGCTGACCGCGAAGGCGCCGCAGGCATTGGCATAGGTCAGGGCTGTCGGCCAGTCTTTCCCGTCGAGCCATCCCTTCAGTAGGCCCGCGAAAAACCCGTCGCCCGCGCCGAGCACATTGAAAACCTCGATCGGAAAGCCAGGGCCGCTTTGGCCTTCGTCAAGACCGGCCGGGATGTCGGCCGTGAAGGCAACCGCCCCCATCGGTCCGCGCTTGCAGACAAGCGTCGCCTTGGTCACGGCCCGCACCGCCTTCAGCGCGGCAATCGTATCGGTCGTGCCCCCGGCGATATGAAACTCCTCTTCGGTGCCGACGATCAGGTCGAAGAGATGTAGCGTCGATTGAAGTTTCGCCGTCACCTTGCCGCTTTCGACAAAGCGGCTTTCCCCGTCGCCATGCCCGGCAACCCCCCAGAGATTGGGGCGGTAGTCGATATCGAGCGAGGTCTGCAGACCCTGCTCCCGCGCAAGACGCAGCGCCTTCAGGGTTGCCGCCTCGACCTTGGGGTGGCTGAGATGCGTTCCGGTCGCAACAACGGCCCGCGCCTGGCCGATGAAGTCAGGATCGATGTCGTCTTCGCAAAGCGCCATATCGGCGCAGTTTTCGCGAAAGAAGATCAGTGGAAACTGCTCCCGGTCGCGAATGCCAAGAATGACAAGCGCGGTAAGGCGGTCCGGGTCGGTCCTGACACCGCGAACATCGACGCCTTCGCGGGCCAGCTCTTCCCGGATGAACCGGCCCATATGCTCATCGCCCACCCGGGTGATCAGGGCCGACCGCAGCCCCAGACGCGCTGCCCCGGCGGCGATATTGGTCGGCGATCCCCCAATATACTTGTTGAACGATCCCATATCCTCTAGCCGGCCGCCGACCTGAGCGCCGTAGAGGTCGACGGAGCTACGCCCGATTGTGATGACGTCCAGGGTTTTCATCGGCCCCGCATTTCCTTTCGTAACAGCGCTTGCTTCGGCATCCCCGGCGGGGCACTAACCGGCGACTTCGCTGACTTTCACGACACGGCCCTTGGCCACAGACATGACCGCCGCGTCGGCTATCGCCAGCGCGATCAGCCCGTCCTGGCCGGTGGTTGGCATCGGGCCGCCGGTGTTCACCGCGTGGATGAAACCCGCCATCTCGTTTGCATAGGCCGCGATGTAGCGCGTCATGAAGAAGTTCAGGAGAGGCGGACGGCGATAACCGCTGGCATCTGCGATCTCGATATTGGCCTCAGCGGTGTTCTGCGCGCTGACGACACCCTTTGACCCCAGAACCTCGATCCGCTGGTCGTAGCCATAGGTGGCCCGACGCGAATTCGTGATCACCGCCTGCTTGCCCGATGCCGTCCGCAAGATGACATTGACGCTGTCGAAATCGCCAAGCTCGCCGATTTTCGGATCGACAAGGACCGAGGCCGCGGCCTGAACGCTTTCGACCTCTTCGCCCAGAAGCCAGCGGGCCATGTCGAAATCATGGATCGTCATGTCGCGGAAAATGCCACCTGAACGCGTGATGTATTCATAGGGCGGCGCGCCCGGATCGCGCGAGGTGATCGTCACCATTTCGACGGCCCCGATATCGCCTCTCGCAATGGCCCCGTGAACGGCCATGAAGTCGGGATCGAACCGGCGATTGAAGCCGACCATCAGCCGTCCCTTTTCGCTTTCGACCACTTTCAGACAGTCCTTGACCCGCCGGAGGCTGAGGTCGATGGGCTTTTCGCAGAAAACTGCCTTGCCGGCCCGCACCGACCTTTCGATCAGATCGGCATGTGTGTCGGTCGGCGTACAGATGACCACGGCGTCGATATCACCAGAGGCGATGATCGTGTCGATGGACCGCACCTCGCAATTGTACATATCGGCAAGCGAGGTGGCAGCGTCGGGCAACGCGTCGGCAATGGCGACGAGCCTCGCATCACTATTGGCGGCGATGCCCTGCGCATGGACCTTTCCGATACGCCCTGCGCCAAGGACGGCAAAATTCAGCGGCATGTCTCACTCCTGGTTTCGCCGGACGGAGCCCCCGCCAGCATTCGCCCGGATACGCTCCGGTCCGCGCTATTGATCTCATTGCGCCGCATCGGTCCAGACCTCCTGGAGCTATTCACCGCATTTCGTTTCATCGTTCCAAGATTTTGGCATTCAGGTTCATTGGGGCGTCACGTTTCGATCCTCCGCAACTGCGGCTGTTCCGTTGGCGTCAGACGCGAGGAAATGAAATCGAAGGAACGACGCAACTCACCCAACGGGTCCGAAAGGCTGTGGGTCAGCGGCGAGAAGCATTCGTAGGAAAAGACGCCGTCATAACCTGCCGCCAGCAGCGCGGAAATCTGTTCGACATTGCCCAGCCGGTCGCGCTCATCCACGAGCACGCGGTGCTCGTCTTCCATCTCAAAGGTCGATAGCGACGGGTCCGTGACAGCGGAGATGTGAACAATGCCGGTGCGGTCCGGGAACATCCTGTCGCCGTCGGCCAGAGCATGATGAAACGTGTCATGAACGATCCGGAATGTATCCCAAAGCCCCAGCGCGTCGATGGTCGCGACCAGTTCCGTCTTGTATCGAAGCGAGGACCGCACAAAGCCAAGCGGCTCGACAAGTGCGGTCATACCTTCCGAATTCAGAATGTTTGCCGCACCCTTCAGGGCCACGCGCAGCTTGCCTTGACGTTCGCCGTTGGCCGTTCCCTGGCCATCGTTCCGCGGAATTAGGCTGATCGTCTCCGCGCCTGCTGTCTTGGCGATGGCGACAAGATCGCGCACCGCCTGTTCGATTTGCGGCGTCCAGGCATTGAACGGATAGATCTGGCTGAGACCGACAAGCCGAAGACCCCGAGCGCGCGCCATATCGCCCGCTGCCTCAGCCGCCATGCCGTCGAAGAGAGGTCGGGCAATGTCGTTTCGAACTTCGACGCCGACGCATCCCAGACGAGAGGCGAGATCGAGAAACTCCCCATAGCCCAGATTGGGCGTCGTCATGTGATTGAGCGCGGTTTTCATTCCCAGTCCCCCTCACGGACACAGACCGCGGAAGGTCAGTGGCGCTGCAGCCCGTGGCGAGAACCTCCACCAAGACGGCATCACGCGTCAAATGGTCGCAAAGATATCTCGTCAAAATGACGCAATATTGTCAGTTTGTGATGACGTATTCACATCATCATTGTGTTTTAGATCGCCTCGGGGACAATGACGCGCGGCTCAAGGAAATGCTGGCCGGTTTCGCCGCCGGCCCGTTCGTTTACTGATCTGATCATCATATCGACTAGACGGCGACAGAGTTCTTGCAGCGGCGTGGCGATCACCATCTGGACATAGCCATCGGCGAGCGCGCGCTGGCTATCTTGCGTAAGTTCATTGACGACAAGCGTTACGTCGCCAGGTGCGCGCGCTTCCCGCAAGGCGGCAATCGCACCTTCCATACCACCTCCGGCCACATAGATCCCCCGCAGGTCGCCATGCCGTCCCAGAAGGTCGATGGTCGCCTCATATGTTACCTGCCGGGTTTCAAGATTGACCAGCGTGTCGAGAACGTCGAACCCCGGCGCGTTTTCACGCACAAATGCCCGGAATCCCACTTCACGCAGAACATGGCCGTGCCATCGGTTGCCGCCGACGAAAACCGCCAATTTGCCATGCTTCTTCGAGATATTGGTGATCATCCAGGCAGCCAGTCTTCCCACCTTCATGTTATTGAGACCAAGGTAGTTTCGTCGGATTCCTTGGCCAAAATCGTTCAGAAGGGAAAAGACCGGGACATTTCTGTCCTGCAGCGTCTGCACCACCTGATCAAGACTGTGGTGGTTGACCGCAACTGCACCAATGGTGTCCACCTTCGCGCCAAGGTCGACCAGATGTTCGGCAAAGTCGTCAGGGTGCTGGGAAACGGCGAACCGGACGATGGGTTTGCCACGAATGTCGCTGCGTGCAGCCACCGCCCTTTCAAGCTCGCGGGCGAAATTCTGATAGAATTCCTGTTTCCCTTTCAGCAGGACGAAACCGAACGTAATTGCCGGAATCGTAAGATCCAGCCGCTGATCGAGCAATCCGCGACCATGATAGCCAATCTTGTGGGCGGCCTCGGCGATACGTTTTAGCGTTTCTTCACGCACCTTGAGGCGGCCATTCAGGGCGCGGTCGACCGTCGTCACACTGACGCCGGCCGCTTCCGCTACGTCCTTGACCGTCGGACGGTTCGCCATATCTCCCCCCGGGATTGATGCAATTACGTCATCATAGCGCAAATGACGTGATGGGAAATGAAGAAAACGTCCCTGGTCGGTCTTTCGTCGAATCGCCGTCGACCGATACCTCATCGGAAAGTTCAAGCAGAGATTGTCAAAGAGACAACCATGACGAAACAGGACTATTCACTCCTGGGGCCGGATGCCAGACACGCCGTCGAAGTCGGGTTGGCGGCGGCCGACTGGTACCATTCCGACATTCCGCGCAAGGAGATGAAGGAACTCATGCAGCGCAGCGACGGTCCCGCCATACGGGACACGTTGATCCTGTTTGGCTGCATGGCTCTCTTTGCCGGGATCGCTATTTATTTGTGGCCAAGCTGGGCTTCGGCCCCCTGGTGGTTGGCCTATGGCGTCCTTTACGGGTCCGCGATGGACAGCCGCTGGCATGAATGTGGCCATGGGACTGCCTTCAAGACCCGGTGGATGAATGATGCGGTTTATCAGGTGGCCAGTTTCATGATGGTCCGCAACCCGGTTGCCTGGCGCTGGAGCCACGCGCGCCATCATACCGACACCATCATCGTTGGACGGGACCCCGAAATCGTCGCGATGCGGCCTCCGGCACTTTTGCGCATCATCGGCAACTTCCTTGGCCTCAGCGATACATTGAATGGGTGGCGGCGCATGATCGTGAACGCGATGGGCCGCCTTGATCCGGAAGAGGCCAGTTTCATCCCGGTGCAGGAACACCCGAAGGTCATTCTTGTGGCCCGGATATGGGTTCTGATCTACGCCGCGACGATTGTCTTGGCGATCTGGATGCAGTCGGTCCTGCCCTTCATGCTGATCGGCCTGCCACGCTTTTACGGCGCATGGCACCATGTCCTGACCGGCATCATGCAGCATGCGGGCCTTGCCGAGAACGTCATCGACCACCGCCTGAACAGCCGGACGGTCTATATCAATCCGATCAGCCGCTTCATCTACTGGAACATGAATTACCATATCGAACATCACATGTTCCCGATGGTGCCCTACCATCAGCTTCCCCGCTTGCACGACCGGATCAAGGCCGATCTGCCGGTTCCGAACATGTCGATGATCAGTGCCTACGCAGAGATCATCCCAGCGTTACTGCGGCAAACACGGGAACCTGAATTCTTCCTCCGACGCGAATTGCCCGCCACGGCGCGCGCCTATCGCGAAGACCTGCACAACGCCGTATCGCCGGCGCAATAGAAAGGCCGCGCATATGACCAACTGGATCGAAGCCTGTTCAACGGACGATGTCGACGAGGAAGATCTGATCTCGTTCATCCATGACGGCCGAACGTTCGCGATCTATCACGGCCCCGACGGCAAATATTATTGTACCGACGGTCTTTGCACGCATGAGCGTGTCGATTTGAGCAGCGGGCTCGTCATGGGTTTCCAAATCGAATGCCCGAAACACAACGCGACATTTGATTACCGGACTGGTCAGTACAAACGCGCACCCGCCTGCGAGAACCTGAGAACCTATCCGGTCAAGGTCGAAGGTGGCTCCGTTCTTGTCGATATCGACTGACCAGACGGACACATAGGGAGCGAGCCACATGAACCACGTCAATACCCGCCCGACCGTCGCCGATATTCGCGCGCTCAAGGGAAAGCGGACCCTGACGATGCTCTTCGTCGAGACGCCGGATGAAGCAGCCGCAGCAGCAGCCGCAGGCATCGACATATTGTCGATAATTGCCCCGCTGTGGACGCCTGAAATGCGGGAAGCGGCTGGCGCCTGTTTCGTTCAGGTCGGACTTCTCTATGGTGATCTCGTCACCGCAGAAGACTATCTGCGCGCTGCCTTTCGCGCGCGCGCCATCGGCGGCGACTGCTACTACTGCGCGGGGTCGATCAGCACGATCCGGGCGATGGCCGATGAAGGCCTTCCGGTCGTTGGCCATGTCGGCCTCATCCCATCGAAGGCGACCTGGACAGGCGGCTTCAAGGCCGTTGGCAAGACGGCCGAAAGCGCGCTGGCCGTCTGGCGTCAAGTACAAGCGCTTGAAAATGCGGGCGCATTCGGCGCAGAGCTCGAAGTCGTTCCGGGCCGGGTCGGCGCCGCGATCAGCAGATGCACGTCGCTCATTATGCTCGGCATGGGCGCAGGCGCGGGGACAGACGCCCAGTACCTCTTTGCGGAGGACGTTCTCGGCCACGGGCGCAACAGGGTACCGCGCCATGCCCGGACCTACCGCAATTTCGCCGCGGAGTTTGCGCGTCTGCAAACGGAACGGATCGCAGCCTTTACGGAATTCGCCGCGGATGTCGCCTCGGGCCAATACCCTGCCGAAAACCATGTCGTGCCTATCGACGATGATGAGTTTGCCGCATTCCAAGCTGCCCTAAGCGCCTGACAACGGACGACGCTGTCCGCACCCTTGGCGACCCTTTTCAATTGGCGGTCGGCCCGCAACACGGTAAGCCTTGCCGGAGCTTGGCCGATGGTTGTCAATTGGAGGCGGGGTGGCCGTAACCTTGAGGGATGTCGCGGTACACGCGGGGGTCTCAGCCTCGGCGGTGTCGCGCGCCTACACACCGGGTGCCTCCGTTTCCGCGAAGACCCGGGCCAAGGTTGAGGCAGCAGCAGCCGAATTGGGGTATCGTCCGAGCATTCTGGCCTCTGCGCTTTCTACGGGCCGGACGAAGTTGATCGGGCTCGTTGCCAACAACTTTCACAACCCCGTTTTCCTGGAGGTTTTTGACAGCTTCACCAGGGCCTTGCAGAAGCGCGCGCTGCGCCCTTTGCTCGTCAATCTCTCGGACGACATGACGCGGGATGCCGCCGTCGTTCTTTTGCACCAGTATTCCGTCGATGGAGTGGTTCTTGCCAGTTCGACATTACCACCAACCTTTCCGGCGGCGTTCGAAGCAGCAGGATTGCCGGTAGTCCACGCCTTCGGGCGCTGGTCCCGGTCGCCAGCCATCAATGTCGTCGGCGTCGACAACCGCGCGGCTGGCCGTCTCGCGGCCAGGACGCTGGCCGCGCGCGGATATGAGTCTGCCGCGTTTCTCGGAGGACCCGAGGAGGCCACTTCTACCCAGGATCGCCTCTCGGGTTTTCGAGAAGGGTTGCGCGATACGGGCCTTGCTATTGGGGGCGTCAGCTTCGCCCGTAGCTATAGTTTTGAGAGTGGCCGAACCGAAATGACGCGGCTTCTCGGTTCCGGCAAACCGGCCGAGGCCTATTTCTGCGGCGACGACATCCTTTCAATCGGCGCGATGAGCGCCTTGAAGGATGCTGGTCTGCTCGTGCCAGAAGATGTCGGTGTATTGGGTTTCAACGATATGCAGATGGCCGGCTGGTCAGGAATCGACCTGACGACGATCCGCCAACCCTTTCCGGAAATCATCGAGGCCAGCATCGACCGGATGTCGGATATGCTGGCCCGACCCCACGAAGAGCCGACTGCCCGTCTTTTTGCCTGCTCCGTCGTCGAACGTGCGACCCTGCGTCCGGCACACTAGCGGAACATCGGCGGGCGGGCGTCGACCCATTTGCCCATCGCTTTGCCGGATTCGACGACGGCAAATACGGCCGCCATGGAACGCAGCCCGTCTTCCGCCTTGGGGTATTGATCCGCGACCGGATCGACAGGCCGACCTTCGGCCTTTGCGTGTATCGCCTCTGCCAGATCGCGGTAGATATTCGCGAAGGCAAGCGGCATCCCTTCCGCGTGGCCGACCGTTACGCGGCTCGCACGGTCCGCCTCAGGCGAGAGATTTCCTTCGCCGCGCTCGACAATCTGAAGGCGCTGGCCGAGCGGCATATAGGAAAGCTGGTTGGGCTGTTCCTGCGCCCAGCGCAGGCCGCCCGTCTCTCCAAAGACCTGGATCGTCAGCCCGTGCTGACGGCCAATCGCGACCGAGGATGTCCAGAGCCGACCGACCGCGCCGCCGGACATGCGGAAACTGACCATGGCGTCATCTTCTAACTGCCGCGTCGGAATGCAGGAAACAATATCTGCCGAAAGCCGCTCCACCTCCTGCCCGGTGACATAGCTTGCCATCTGCATCGCATGGATGCCGCAATCGGCGAACTGCGCCGAAATCCCCGCCTGCGCCGGATCATAGCGCCAGCGCACGCGCGGGTTGTCGGCCTGCGCCGCATCGGCGTGGTGGCCATGTGCAAACTCCGCCACCACCAGTCGGACCTTACCTAGATCGCCCCGTGCGATCATTGCCCGCATATGGCGCACGAGCGGGTAGCCTGTATATCCGTAGTTAACCGCCAGGATCCGGTCGCGTTCTTTCGCGAGGCGGACGAGCTCCTCGCCCTCCTCGACCCGCATCGTCATCGGCTTTTCGCACAGGACATGTATGCCTGCCTTCAGAAATTCCCGCGCAATCTCGTAATGGGTCGCGTTCGGCGTCGCGACAGTGACAAGGTCGATCCGGTCGGGCCGGTTCCGTTCGCCCTCCAGCATCTCTCGCCAGTCGCCGTAGCTGCGGTCGGCGGCTAGGCCGAGCCGTTGGCCATAGTCGCGGCCCGCATCGGGGCGATGATCCAGCGCCCCCGCCACAAACGCGTAGGCGCCGTCGAGCGCCGCACTCAGCCGATGCGCGGGGCCTATCTGGCTGCCTTCGCCGCCACCGACCAACCCCCAGTTCAGTTTCGCCATGGCAGGTCTCCGCTATCAGGACGCAACAGGCGCAATCTCAACCCAGCACCGGCCGGCGGACGACCGGAACGCCGCATCGACGACCTTCCAGACCTCAAGGCCGTCTTCGAATGTGGGCCAGACCGGCTTGCCGGAATCAATCGCGTGGAGGAAATCCCGGGCCTCGATGATGATCTGGTCCTGATATCCGGTGCCATGCCCCGGCCCCTGACAAAACGGCAGAAAATCCGGATGCGCCGGGCCTGCGAGAATCTTGCGAAACCCCCGCTCCTCCTCTGGCCCTTCCGCCCGATAGAACCAGATCGCGTTCTGGTCCTCCTGATCGAAGCGGATGGAACCCTTTGTGCCGAAAACCTCGTAGACATATCCCATCTTTCGGCCCGTCGCGACGCGGCTGAAGAAAAGATGCCCCATTGCGCCACTGGCGAACCGGCACATGAACTGCGCTTGGTCGTCATTGCGCACTTCTTCCGACCCGGCCGGCCCCTGCCGAACCGGATGGACCGTTTCGGCCATACATTGCAGCCCTACAATCGGTCCGGCCACCGCAAGGGCGCAGTTGATCATATGCGGTGCCAGATCGCCCAAAGCGCCCGCCGAAACGTCACGAGTGCGCCAGTTCGACGGCAGGGCCGGGTTGGCTAGGAAATCCTCGGTATGTTCGCCCCTGAACCAGACGATTTCACCAATCGCGCCTTCGGCGATCAGCTTGCGCGCAAATTGCGTGGCCGGCGTTCGCACATAGTTGAAACCGATCATGTTGGCCACGCCAGACGACCGTGCGGCGGTCGTCATGGCCCGGGCATCGTCCAATGACGCCCCCAAAGGCTTTTCGCAGAAGACGGGTTTGCCGAGTGCGAAGGCAGCCTCGGCAATCGCGCGATGCGTGTCCTGGGGACTGGCGATCACCACCGCCTCGACATTCTTGTCCGCGACAAGTTCTCGCCAGTCCGCGGTGGCATGGCAAAAACCATAGGCTTTGGCGTAGCGCAGCGCGCTTTCGGCTGTGCTCGCAGCAATCATTTCCAACCGGGGGCGCAGCGGCGTGTCGAACACGGCGCCAACGGCGGAAAATGCAACGGCATGGGCCTTGCCCATGTAACCGCCCCCGACGAGCCCGATACCGATCTCGCCCATCGGCGCTACCCTCCCCTGACCTAATCTCGCCCGTTGCAACCGGTTGCAAATTTCTTAGGATGGTTTCGAACCAGCCGCAACGTGAAACGACTTTCGGTTCATATGAGCACCGAAGGTCGCCCTCATCAAGCCCGGCCAAGGGGATCAGGGGCCAATGAAGGACCAGCATTTGATATCGCCCGGAAAGTTCGCCGTTCTCGGCCGGGCCGGCATGGACCTCTACGCTGACCCGGTCGGCACCCGGATTGAGACAGCGCGAACCTATGAGGCACATCTTGGCGGCTCAGCCGGCAATATCGCTGCGGCCCTGGCCCGCCTGGGTGCGGAGGCGGCACTTATTACTTGTGTTTCGGATGACGCCGTTGGCCGGTTCGTTCTGGCAGAACTCGACCGCTACGGCATTGACCGCACCCATGTCGCGCTGGTCGGGAACGGCCGCAGGACCTCGCTCGCCGTCGTCGAGACACGGCCAGAGGACTGTCAGGCCATCATCTACCGAAACGGTGCGGCGGACTTTTCTTTGTCAAAGAACGACGTCGAAAATATCGATTTCAATCAGTTTTCTACCCTTGCTGTGACCGGAACTGCGCTTGCTGAGGCCGGGTCCAGGGCGGCGGCCATGGCCGCACTACGAGCGGCGCGGATGTCAGGATGCTTCTGCCTTCTCGATGTCGATTACAGGCCCTATTCCTGGGTCTCGACAGATGAAGCGCAGGCCGCCTGCGCGGGTGCGGCGGCACTCTGCGATGGTGTTATCGGTAATGAGCTGGAATTTGACATTCTCGCCGGGCGCAAAGGCGATGGCCGGGCCTTTGCGCAACAAATTGTGACCAACGGCGCCCGCTTTGCCATTTACAAAATGGGTGAGAATGGCGCGATAACATATTGCCCTGACTGCTCTTTCCGCACCAGCATCTACCAGACCAAGGCGTTGAAACCCACCGGCGCAGGCGACGCGTTTCTCGGCGCCTTGCTTGCGGCGCTGGCCAAAGGATCAAATCTGCAAACAGCCGTTCTACGGGGTTCTGCCGCGGCAGCCATCGTTGTGTCCCGCATTGGCTGCGCACCGGCCTCCCCAACGAATGCGGAGATTGACGCACTTATGCGACATGCACCCCAACCCGCCATTGACCGAGGTTCAGATGCACATTCCACCCTGTGACAACGGAAATGAGCCCATTGTCGGGCCGGATCACCCGCTGGTCCCCCTGAACTACTTCAACATCGTGAAGCTCAGCGTGGGGCAAGCGTTCGACTATGTTGTCCCCGGCTACGAGACCTGCATCGTGCCGGCGACTGGAACAATCAAGGTCGATTGCGGCGGCAAGACGTTCGACGGCATAGGTCAGCGCAAGTCCAACGTCTGGGACGGCGAGCCGGAAGGCGTCTACATCCCGTCAGGCCAGCCGGCCCACATGACTTGCATGTCAGACCAGGTGGAAGTTTTCGTTGCCGGCGCAAGATTTGACGAGGCGCTCGAACCGTTTTCGGTGCGAGCGGATGAACTTGACACGGTTCAATACGGCTCCGACGACACCAAGACCCACCGTAAGATCAAGCACATACTGGGCACGAAATATCACGGAAGGGTCGGTCGGCTGCTTGTGAGCGAGCTTTACACGGTCGGCACCGGCGGCTGGTCAGGGTTTCCGAGCCACAAACACGATACCGATCGCTTGCCGGACGAAACACGCCATGACGAAACCTATAATTTCCGCTTCAGGCCCGACTACGGCTCGGGCCTTCAGATGCTTCAGCGCAACGACAACGAACCGGGTGATGCCTACCATATCGTCAATGGGTCCACTGTATTGATCGACAAGGGGTACCACCCTTGCTGCGTCCTGCCGGGCTATGAGATGTATTATTTCACGATCCTCGGCGGGCTGAGCCAGCGTAGTCTCAGACAGTATTTTCAGCCCACACATGCCGAACAACTCAAGACCATCCCCGGTATCATGGACATGGTCGCCAAGTTCAAATGACCAGAGCAAACCTCAGCGAAGTGCTGCGCCCTGCTTTGGCCAATGGTTATGCGGTACCCGGTTTCGTCTGCCTCGGCTGGGAAGATGCCCGCGCCTTTGTCGCGGCAGCCACCGCGGAAAACGCGCCAGTCATCCTTCAGGCCGGGCCCGGTTTTCGGGCGCATACCCCGATTTCCGTCATTGGCGCGATGTTCCGCGCTCTTGCGGACAGTGTGCCGGTGCCTGTTGTCCTGCATCTCGATCACGGTCGCAGCGGCGCCGAAATCGTTGATGCAATCTCGGAAGGATTCACCTCGGTCATGTTCGATGGCTCGGACCTGCCGCTTTTGGAAAACATCCGCCAGACGCGCCAGATCGCCCGCACGGCTGCGGATAGCGGTGTTTCGATAGAGGGCGAACTTGGCATCGTGGGTTACCACGGCGGCATCGCCTCGGGCCTGACTGATCCTGCTGAGGCCGCAGAATTCGTTCGCGAAACCGGTGTCGATGCGCTCGCCATCGCTTGCGGCAATACGCATCTGCAAACCGGCCCGAAAGGCCTGCTCAACGAGGCGAACATCGCGGCGATCGCCAAGGCGACGGGTTCCGCCGTTCCGCTAGTGATCCACGGCGGCTCAGGTGTTCCGGCCGATCAGCGGACGGACCTTGCCCGACAAACGCCGATCTGCAAGTTCAACATCGGGACAGAACTGCGCCAGACATTCGGCAAGGCGCTTCGCACCTACCTCGCGACCGACCCTGAGGTCTTCGACCGCATCGCCATTCTGAAGGCAACGGAACCTCCGATCATCTCAAGGTCGCGCGAAATTCTCCGCCAGCTCGGCGCAAGCAACCGTATCCCGGGGAACTAGCCCAGAGTTGATCGCGGTCCGAGCTGGACTGAAATCGGCGACCTGAAGCGTATGCCCCGGCGGGTCAAACCGTGAAGGCGGCGCGAAAGGCGGCAAGCGCCGCCTCCTCACCCGACCTTGCAAAAGCCTCAAGCCCGACCGGACCATCGTAGCCCATGTCGCGCAAAGCGCGCGCGATGACCGGCCAGTTCATCTCGCCGGTTCCCGGTTCGCACCGGCCGGGATTGTCAGCCACCTGCACCTCGCCGATCCAGGGCCGGCAGGCCTCAGCCCAACGGATCACGTCGCCTTCGCCGACCTGCGTATGGTAGAGATCAAGATTGATCCGGAGTTGCGGCCGGTTTACGGCTGACACCAGCGAAAGAACGTCCGCAGTGCTGTTGAATGGACAGCCGGGATGTTCCCTTAGGTTGAGATTCTCAAGGGTGAACGTCACGCCTTCGGCCTCGGCCAGATCGCAGACGCGGTGCAGCGTATCGCGGGCGCGCAGCCACATGCCGGGGGCCACATGCCCCATTTGCGGGATCGGCAGCCCATGTTCGCCCAGGCCTGTGCCATGCAGGTTCAATCGCTGTACGCCAAGACGCTTGCCGACCTGCATCGCCTCGCGGACGGAGGCCAGAAGCATGTCGGCGCCTTCCGCATCGGCAAGGCGCCCATGCAAGTAGCCATTCATGATTGTGAAGGTTGCGCCTGTTCTTTCGAGCGCGCCGATGTCCCAAGCCGGCCAATTCCAGAGGCCGACACCAAAACCCATCTCCGTCAGGCGCGCGGCGCGCCAGTGGATCGGCTTGTCGAGCCACAGCATTTCCGCGCAGGCCGCAAGCTGAAACCCCATATTCAGACCTCCACAAACACCCGGCCCTTTTCCGTCCGGGTTGGATAGGTGCGCAGGTCCTCGCAGGCCGGCGGCGTTTCAACTTCTCCGGTGCTCAGGTTGAAGATCGACGAATGCTTCGGGCATTCGATGGTGTTTTCAACAACAAGCCCGCCCGAGAGGTGGATTTCCTCGTGCGTGCAAAGGCCATCGGAGCAATAGAAATGGTTTTCGTGATCGCGGGCAATGATGAAGGTCCGACCGTCGTGGTCGAAGCGAATAACCTCTTCGGCACCGATATCTTCGGTTCCGCAAGCCTCAATCCAGACCGCCATTGTGGTTTCCTTTCCCGGTTCGACCTGCCCAAAAAACGTGCCTGACCATGCTGTTATCGCGCCAGAGCGATCTTTGGCGATCAGTGTTTTGATTTGATCTGATCTGCTACTGAACCTGTCGCCACAGGCCCGCCCCGATACCCGCATCTATGCTATGGTTGCAGGACCGGTAATCGACCGCCAACATCATCAACCCCTGGCCTTGGACCCGGTCAGGGCCAGAAAGCGACAGGGTACGCAAGCATGACACCGACCTATCAGCTTCTGATCAAGGAGCTTTTGCATACACCGCTGGCAACCGCGCCCGACCGCGAGATCATCCATGGCGATGTGGCGAGGTATCGGTACCGCGATCTCGGCGAACGAATCGCCCGGCTTGCGGGCGCCTTGACGACGCTTGGGGCGGGTCCGGGGAAGGTCGTTGCGGTGCTCGACTGGGACAGCCACCGCTACTTCGAATGCTTCTTCGCCGTACCGATGATCGGCGCCACATTGCACACGGTCAACATCCGGCTGGCACCAGAACAGGTTCTTTACACCATAAACCATGCAGAAGACGACATTCTACTC